>NZ_JANQCE010000001.1:0-1624802 GCF_042055345.1 Klebsiella sp. C349492 | reverse complement strand
CGTCGGATAAATGAGTTATTTATACCCGGTGTATGATTTAGCGATTAATTCTGCATTGTGCAAATTATCACTAAAGCTTTGTGCATATACCAGTGCGTTTTTATGCAAAAAAAATCGCCGCGCTACATATCGATGCCATCACCCCCTGGTTTCGCGTGTTCGAAAAGGCCGGTTTTGAGCATGCGTTCAAACCTGCCAGCGAACAACTGCGCTTACTGCGCCCGGCAGGGATGGCCTGCGAACAGGCTATGTTCGAGGCGACCGACGGGGTTAATACCCATAAAGGAGGCATCTTTTCGCTGGGCCTGATCTGCTTTGCGGCAGGGCGTTTACGTGGACAGAATCGGCTGGTCTGCGCGGAGTCTGTTTGTCAGCAGGTGGCTGAGATCTGCAAAGGGATGGTGGCTCGCGAGCTGGCTTCCCGCACCTATGCGACAACGGCGGGTGAAAAACAGTATCAGCAGTTTGGCCTGACCGGCGCGCGCGGTGAGGCGGAGCTAGGGTTTCCCACGGTGCGACAACACGTGTTGCCATACTGGTATCAAGAGTCGGGTGAACGGCGCTTTCACCATGCGCTGCTGCGCTTAATGGCGATAAACCCTGACAGCAATCTGGTCTCCCGTGGTGGTATCGACGGGCTGTGTTATGTACAGGATTACGCGTTGACGCTGCTGAAAAATGGCTGGAATATTGTGCGCCTGCAGGAGATGGATAAAGCCTTGACCAGCCGTAACCTTAGCCCCGGCGGCAGCGCCGATCTGCTGGCGGTATCCTACGTGCTGGCGACGCTGGGGTAGGGGCTATAGGGGTACGGGCAGCCCGCAGGCTCGCGGTCTGCCTGGCTGGCTGCGCCAGCTGTCGACCCCCCGGTCGGGGCTTCTCATCCCCCCCGGCGGGGTGCGACAGGCGAAAAAAAAGCCCGTACCTGCGTACGAGCTCTTCTTTAAATATGGCGGTGAGGGGGGGATTCGAACCCCCGATACGTTGCCGTATACACACTTTCCAGGCGTGCTCCTTCAGCCACTCGGACACCTCACCATATTGTTTCGCTGCTCACCTTGGGTGGGCAACGGGGCGGTACTATAGGGAGTTGCGCTAAAACGGTCAAGCAGTATTTATTCTTTCCTTACCGTTCGCTCAAGCAATGAACACCGCCCCGGTAAAAAACGCTGGGGCGGCGACTTTAACGCTGCGAATCAAGCTGTTCGCTATTCTTCACCACGTCCTGAGCTTTGGCGTTACTCTCAATCAGCCGCTGCCTGGCCGGGAATATTTTCGTATAAACCTCGGCCCATTCGACGGCCCGCGGGCAGTTCCGGCATTGGCATATCGCCAACGATCTGGAACAGGCCGCTCTGGCGATCGATCCGCAGCATGGCGCTGTCGTTCACATCAATCACCCGGGCGAGCCCCGTTAAAATTAGCGGGAGTAGGCATTTCTTGCACCTCTGGCGGATCAGATTTGGCCGAAACGGCCGCTATTAAAATCACGCACCGCTTCCGCGATTTGCGTTTTGCTATTCATGACAAATGGGCCATAGCCGACGATAGGCTCACCCAGCGGTTCTCCGGCCAACAGCAGGACTTTGGCATCAGCGGTTGCGCTGAGGTGCAGCGTTTCACCCTGCTGGCTCAACACCACCAGCTGGCCTTCACGCGCATTTTCAGTACCGTTGACGCTGATTTCACCTTCAAGAACAACCAGCGCGGTGCTCCAGCCGTCAGGCTGACGTAGCGAAACGTCGTGACCCTGCGTCAGCTGCATATCCCAGACGTTCAGCGGCGAAAAGGTCCGCGCCGGGCCGGAAACGTCGGCGTAATGACCGGCGATGACCCGAACCTGGCCTGCGTTATCCGGCAGAACGACGCGCGGAATGACCTCAGCGGTGATGCTCTGATATCCAGGCGCGGTCATTTTGTCTTTGGCCGGCAGATTGACCCACAGCTGAATCATCTTCAGCTCTCCCCCGGTACGGGTAAATTCCGCCGAGTGGAACTCTTCGTGCAGGATCCCGGCGCCCGCCGTCATCCACTGCACATCGCCGGGGCCAATCACGCCGCCTCTGCCGGTCGAGTCGCGATGCTCAACTTCACCAGAATAAACTACGGTTACGGTTTCAAACCCGCGATGCGGATGTTCACCGACGCCGCGTTTGCCGCTCCCCGCCGGGAAGCTATGCGGCCCTGCGTAATCCAGCAGCAGGAAGGGGCTCAGCTGCTCGCCGTGGGTTTGATAAGAAAACAGCGAGCGTACCGGGAAACCGTCACCGACCCAGTGCTGAGATGGCGCGGTATAGACTCCTGTGATCTGTTTCATTGTTCTCTCCTGCGTATTTGTATCGATGTCGATAAGCTTATATGCACGGCTAACCCCTCGGTAGGTAGCAAAAATGACCTATACTGTTCTGAAAATGGAACGATGGGGGAAGGATGCAGGATCTCAACGACTTAGCCTGGTTTGTGCAGGTGGTGGATCATGGCGGATTCGCCGCTGCGGGCAGGGCGCTCGATCAGCCCAAATCGAAACTAAGCCGCCGCATTGCTCAGCTCGAAGAGCGGCTCGGCGTGCGCTTGATACATCGCACCACGCGTCAGTTTGCGGTAACCGAAGTTGGGCAGACGTTTTATCAGCACTGTAAAGCGATGCTGATTGAGGCCGAGGCGGCGCAGCAGGCGGTCGACACGCTTCGTTCTGAGCCGCGCGGCAGCGTTAAGCTGACCTGTCCGGTTACCCTGCTGCATGTGCACATTGGGCCCATGCTGGCGCGGTTTATGCAGCGCTATCCGGGAGTAAACGTGCAGCTGGAGGCAACCAACCGGCGGGTTGATGTGGTCGGTGAAGGGGTTGACGTGGCTATTCGCGTGCGGCCGCGGCCCTTCGACGATAGCGATCTGGTGATGCGGGTGCTGGCCGATCGCGGGCATCGGCTGTTTGCCAGTCCGGCGCTGGTGGAGCGCATGGGGCAGCCGCAGGCGCCGGCTGAACTTAGCGAGTGGCCGGGGCTGAGCCTGGCCGCCGGCAAGCATCAGCATAAATGGCAGCTGGCCGGTCCGCAGGGAGCGCGAGCGGAGGTCTATTTTACGCCACGAATGGTGACCACCGACATGCTGGCGCTGCGGGAAGCGGCGATCGCCGGCATTGGCATTGTTCAACTGCCGCTATTAATGGTGCGCGATAAGCTGGCGTCAGGTGAGCTGGTGGTGGTACTTGATGAGTGGCAGCCACGTCGGGAAGTGATTCATGCGGTTTTTGCCTCACGCCGCGGGCTATTACCGTCGGTGCGCGCGCTGGTGGATTTCCTCACCGAAGAGTATCAGCGGATGGAAGAGGATTAGCGCCGGGCGGCATCAGTTCGCCTCTCTTTCTGCGGATGAGGCGGGGAAAATTTACCCGTGGATAGCCTGGATGATAATAAGCAGGCCGGACCGGCGGGAGTTGATGGGGGCAATGGATACGTCCAGATGCAGAGGACGCTCATCTGGCGTTAGCTTCCGGCGGGGTGCGACAGGCGAAAAAAAAAGCCCGTACCTGCGTACGAGCTCTTCTTTAAATATGGCGGTGAGGGGGGGATTCGAACCCCCGATACGTTGCCGTATACACACTTTCCAGGCGTGCTCCTTCAGCCACTCGGACACCTCACCATATTGTCATTCCCGTTGCTGCCGGGAACGGGCGCTAATTTAGGGAAATACCTATCTCCCGTCAATCAACTTTTTTAAAAAAACGCGCGTTTAGCCAAACTTCGCGCAACTTGCTGGCGAAGTGCGCGACAATCGTTTTTTTTGTCACCACTCTCTTTTTGCCCGCCAGCCAGGCGAAATTTGCTATGCTGGCAAATCAATAGAAAACAACAAGTAAAATACGGCGCTAACGCAAACCTGCTTAAGACATTAGCTATCAGGAGTCACAATGGAGATTATCTTTTACCACCCGACGTTTGATATCCCGTACTGGATTGCCGAGCTGGAAAAACAGCTGCCAGGTTCGCGCGTACGGGAGTGGAAGCCTGGCGACGATCGGCCCGCAGACTATGCGCTGGTCTGGCATCCGCCGGTGGAAATGCTCCAGGGCCGCGACTTAAAAGCCGTCTTTGCCCTCGGGGCAGGGGTGGACTCGATCCTCAGTAAGCTGCGCGAACATCCGGAGATGCTGCCGCTATCGATTCCGCTGTTCCGCCTCGAAGATACCGGTATGGGGCTGCAGATGCAGGAGTATGCGGTCAGCCAGGTGCTGCACTGGTTCCGCCGGTTTGACGATTATCAGGCTCTGAAACAGCAGGCGCGCTGGCAGCCGCTGGATGAATACCGGCGCGAAGATTTTACTATCGGCATTATGGGAGCAGGCGTGCTCGGCGCGAAGGTTGCGGAAGGGCTGCAGGCATGGGGCTTCCCGCTGCGCAGCTGGAGCCGCAGCCGCAAGGAGTGGCCGCAGGTGCAAAGCTTTGCCGGGGCTGAGGAGCTGAATGAATTCCTGCGCGGAACGCGGGTGCTGATCAACCTGCTGCCCAACACGGCGGAAACCGTCGGCATTATTAATCAGCAGCGACTGGCGCAGCTTCCGGATGGCAGCTATGTTCTCAATCTGGCGCGCGGCGTCCATGTCGTTGAGGACGATCTGCTGGCGGCGCTGGAAAGCGGTAAACTTAAAGGCGCCATGCTGGATGTCTTCAGCCGCGAGCCGCTCCCGGCGGCAAGCCCGCTGTGGGCGCATCCGCGAGTGGCAATGACGCCGCATATCGCCGCGGTGACGCGGCCGCAGGAAGCGATTACCTATATAGCCGGTACGATTAGCCAGCTGGAGCGAGGGGAAACGGTCGCCGGGCAGGTCGATCGCCAGCGCGGTTACTAAAAGAGGACCCCCGCTGCGGCGGGGTTTTTGCTAATCATACGTCCTGATTCCTGCTATTCTTGCCACAAACAGAGAAGGAGATTGTGATGTATCCTGTTGACCTGCACATGCATACCGTCGCCAGTACCCACGCCTACAGCACCCTGCACGATTATATTGCCGAAGCAAAGCGCAAGGGGATCAAACTCTTTGCGATCACTGACCATGGCCCGGATATGGCCGATGCGCCGCACTACTGGCACTTTGTCAATATGCGCATCTGGCCGCGGCTGGTGGATGGCGTTGGCATTCTGCGCGGTATTGAGGCGAACATTAAAAACACCGCAGGGGAGATTGACTGCAGCGGACCGATGCTAACCTCCCTGGACCTGATAATCGCCGGCTTCCATGAGCCTGTATTCCCGCCGCAGAATAAAGCAACCCATACCGAGGCGATGATCGCCGCGATGGCGAGCGGCGCGGTGCACATTATCAGCCACCCGGGCAACCCTAAATTCCCGGTTGATATCCCGGCTATCGCCGAAGCGGCGGCAAAATACCAGGTGGCGTTGGAAATCAACAACTCCTCTTTTATCTCTTCACGCGTAGGCAGTGAAGATAACTGCCGGGCCATTGCCGCCGCGGTGCGCGATGCCGGAGGCTGGGTGGCTCTCGGCTCTGATTCGCACACAGCCTTTACGCTTGGCGAATTCAGAGAGTGTCGCAAGATCCTCGATGAGGTGAATTTCCCCGAGGAGAGGATCCTTAACGTTTCTCCGCGCCGGCTGCTGAACTTCCTTGAATCCCGTGGGATGCCGGCGATTGCTGAATTTGCCGATCTTTAATTTGTATAACTGGAATAACTGAATGAACGAGTTTTCAATCCTCTGCCGCGTGCTGGGCTCCCTGTACTATCGTCAGCCGCAGGACCCGCTGCTGGTGCCGCTGTTTTCCCTTATTCGTGAAGGCAAGCTAGCGGCAAGCTGGCCGCTGGAGCAGGATGAGCAGCTGGAGCGCCTGCAAAAGAGCTGCGATGTGCAGCCGCTGGCCGCTGATTACAACGCGCTGTTTGTCGGCGAAGAGTGCGGCGTCCCGCCATATCGTAGCGCATGGGTTGAAGGCGCTACGGAAGCCGAAGTTCGCGGTTTTCTGAGCGAGCACGGGATCCCAACCGGAGAGGGGCGAGCCGATCATATTGGTTCCCTGCTGCTGGCTGCTTCGTGGCTTGAGGATCATGCGACGGAAGATGAAAGCGAAACGCTGGAAACGCTGTTTGCCGACTATATTCTGCCGTGGTGCGGGATCTTCCTCGGCAAGGTCGAAGCCCATGCGGTGACGCCTTTCTGGCGGACAATGGCGCCGCTGACGCGCGAGGCGCTCTCTGCCATGTGGGATGAGCTGCAGGAAGAGAACGAAGAGTAAGTGTGATTTAAGTCACATTATTGTTGCAACAGAAAGAGCGCCATTTTATATAGTGTGCTAGAAATCACGTTTGAAGGGTGCGTATCTGCTATGATACGCGCCATGAACATACTTCTCGCAATTGCAATAACGACGGGCATTCTCTCCGGGATCTGGGGATGGGTGGCGGTCGCGTTCGGCCTGCTGAGCTGGGCTGGCTTTCTCGGCTGCACGGCCTATTTTGCCTGCCCGCAGGGCGGCCTGAAAGGGCTGCTGATCTCGGGCTGTACGGTGATGAGCGGCGTGATATGGGCGCAGGTGATCGTTTACGGCAGCGCCCTGGCGCCGCATCTGGAAATCCTCGGCTATATGATGACCGGCATTGTGGCGTTTTTGATGTGCATTCAGGCGCGTCAGCTGCTGCTTTCCTTCGTTCCTGGCACCTTTATCGGCGCCTGCGCCACGTTTGCCGGCAGCGGCGACTGGCGGCTAATTGTGCCTTCTCTGGCGCTGGGGCTGGTTTTTGGCTACGCGATGAAAAACAGCGGACTCTGGCTGGCGGCGCGCGCGGAAAAGAGTAAATCGTTGGCCCACGAAAGGCCCGACGAAGCCTGAGCGACATTATCCCGTAGTGATAAACAGGACCTCAGGTCCTGTTTTGCTTTTCTACAAATCATCCTTTTCCTGCTTCTGCGGCGATCCTTTGCTCCACGGCGGGCGTCATAATCGCCCGGGCCACCATTTTAGCCGTTGGATAAGCGGCCTTCCCCAGACGAAAAAACGAACGGATTGCCGATCGGGAGCCCGCAAAAGGGAGCCTGGATGTTGAAAACGGCGAATCAGTACAATTAAAGTATATTAATCCGCAACATACCCTTGCTATTCTGGCAACCGAATATCGGTCATTGCCGGGCCTCAGGCTTCCGTCCGCGGGGCCGTCATGCGATATTACCGCTAAGCTTTACTTAAGACGTTTGCCGACAGGAGGCGAAATGGCTGTTAAACCTGAGGTTATTCTCGGAGACATCACGACGCTGGCAGTCGATGTTATCGTCAACGCTGCTAACCCTTCGCTGCTCGGCGGCGGTGGAGTTGATGGCGCTATTCATCGGGCCGCCGGGCCGGAGCTTCTGGCGGCGTGCAAAATAGTGCGGCAGCAGCAGGGCGAGTGCGCTCCGGGCCATGCGGTGATCACCATCGCCGGCCAGCTCCCGGCCAGCGCGGTAATTCACGCCGTTGGGCCGGTCTGGCACGGTGGCGATCGACAGGAAGCGGAACTGCTGGCCGATGCCTATAAAAACAGCCTGCAGCTGGCGGCGGCGAATAGCTACCGCACGATTGCCTTCCCGGCAATCAGCACCGGCGTGTACGGCTACCCTAAACAGGCTGCGGCGGAGATCGCCGTACGGACGGTGAATGCCTTTCTCACGCGCTACAATCCGCTGGAACGCGTCTGCTTTGTCTGTTTTGATGCCGAAACGGCTGAAATTTATAACCGCTTGCTGCAGGCACAATAGGCGCTGCGCAACGCCGCCGCCGCCGCCGGGAAGCGATAGTTGTCCGCAGGCGTCGGCGATTATCAATTAAGGAGATCTGTCGGTGGCTGAGGGAAAGGTAGCGCAAAAGCAGCTCGTTCGTCGGGCGGAGATTGTTTCTGCCGCACAAACATGTTTTGCCGCAAAAGGGCTGCACGGCGCATCCGTTGCCGATATTGCCCGCGAGGCCGGGCTTAGCGTAGGGCAGCTGTATCGCATCTTTGCAAGCAAAGAGGAGATTATTGAAGCGATAGTCAGCGAAATTGTTCACGCCAGGGTGGGGGAGATGATTCGCGGAAATCACGACCTGGAGCGGATGGCATCGCTGCTGGCTGGCGTCATACCGCCGCCGGCCGCAACAATAAGCGATAATTATCTGCTGATGGAGATTAACGCCGAAGCCTCGAGAAACCCGCGCCTGCGCGAAATTTTACAGCAGGCCGACCGGCGCCTGAAAGAGGAGGGCGGGCGTCTTACCCGTCACTCTCATCCCGAGATGTCGGCGGAGCAGATCGATGCCGCCAGTGAACTGATTGCGGTATTAACCGAGGGCGCGGCGTATCGCCGTGAGCTGACCAGCGCAGCGGAGGCCAATAAGCCGGCGATGGCCGCGCTCTATCGCGACGTGTTCCGGCTTTTGTTTGCCAAAGAATAATCTTCGCCGGCCGGCGCAGCCCCGATGAGGCTATCCGTTGGCCGAAACCTGCGGTTTTACCGTCTTAGCCTGGAATTTCCCCGAAAAGAGGAAGCGCAGCAACGGGATGCGCAGGTGAATTTCGTAGAGGACCAGCGCAATCCCCACCACAAAAATCAGACCGGCAATAAACCCTAAGGTGTTCGATTTGATGGCCGGAGCAACCCAGGCTCCGTACAGCAGGGTCAGCGGGTGGTGCACCAAATAAATAAACAGGGATGCATTGACAAAATAGGTCACCCGCGCCGACTGGAAGTTCAGCAAGCGGTGTCCAAGGGAAAATACCACGTTAACCATCCACAGGCCGAGCACCATGGTAATGACGTACTCGGTTTCAAACATCCACGCGTCCCCGGAACCGTACTGCTGGTTCAGGCGGTAGGCGATAAAGCCCAGCAGCGCCCCGACGAAGCACCACGGAGACGGCTGCGTAAACAGCGCTTTCAGGCGCGGGTTGATAAAGGTCTGCGCCCCGAGAATGAAGAACGGCAGATAGAACAGCGTCTGCATGACGATAAAATTAAACAGGCCGTTGCTGAGAATCGGCGGGTAGAGAATAAACAGCGAGCGGCGAATCAGCGCGTAGAGCACGCCGAGCGCGAGAAAAATCATCGATAGCTGAGCCAATGTGACGGTGTCACCAAAGGTCTGGCCGCTTCCCGCGCGGCGTCCGGTGAGCCATTTGAACAGCACGACGCCGAGGGTGGTCAGCACCACCAGCACCAGTAAAAACCACAGATGCGAGATCAGCTCCCAGACGAGGGTATTGAATTTGTCGTACCCCGAAAGCGCGTGCCAGCTATCGGCTTTACCGTTGACGTACTGCAGCATAATAAACTGCGGCAGGGTCAGCAGAGGAATGGCGGTTAACATGGGGATGCCTACGCGCTCAACCCGCACCTTCCACCATTTTTTGAGCGGATAGCGGAGAAAGAGCATGTAGGAAAAATAGCCGGAAATGACGAAGAAAACCTGCATGCGAAAAGCATGAATAAAATCGTTAAACAGCGTCAGCCACCAGGAGGGTTCGGCGCTATTAACATGCCAGCTGTGGCTGGAATAGATAAGCGATATGTGAAAAGGTATCCCCAGCAGCATTAACCACGCGCGGATGCTATCGAAGAAATATTCACGTTCTACTGGCGCATTATTCATACAGTTTCACTACATTCTCAGACAATTCGTCTTATCACTCAAGGTGATAACGTTTAAATTCTCAGCAACCCTACATCAACTCTGGATATCTGTCTCCAGGATAAGCACGCAAAGTGCAAAAGTGACAGAGAACTGTCCATTACCTGTACTGCTAAGCTGAACAATGCAGGGATTATGTTGTCGGATTGCCTGAATTTCCATTAAAATAGATCGGATCGATTTAAGCACACAAAGGGGGAAGTGCTTACTTATATGAAACATAAACCACAGATGATGAAAATGCGCTGGTTAAGCGCAGCCGTAATGTTGTCCCTGTGTACTTCATCTGCATGGGCGTTTAGCATTGATGACGTTGCAAAAGAGGCAAAATCGTTAGCCGGGAAGGGCTATGAAGCGCCGAAGAGCAACCTGCCCTCCGTTTTCCGCGACATGAAATATGCGGACTACCAGCAAATCCAGTTCAACCACGATAAAGCATACTGGAATAACCAGAAGACCCCGTTCAAACTTGAATTTTATCATCAGGGCATGTACTTCGACACGCCGGTCACCATTAATGAAGTGACGGCAAGCAGCGTGCATAAGATTAAATATAACCCGGACTATTTCAATTTTGGCAGCGTCCAGCATGACAAAGACACGGTAAAAGACCTTGGCTTTGCCGGGTTTAAAGTGCTGTACCCGATCAACAGCAAAGATAAGAATGACGAAATTGTCAGCATGCTCGGAGCCAGCTATTTCCGCGTACTGGGCCAGGGCCAGGTTTACGGGCTCTCCGCTCGCGGGCTTGCAATCGATACTGCGCTGCCTTCAGGCGAAGAGTTCCCGCGTTTTCGCGAGTTCTGGATCGAGCGTCCAAAAGCTACCGACAAGCGTCTGACAATTTATGCTCTGCTCGACTCCCCGCGCGCAACCGGAGCGTATCGTTTTGTCATTATGCCGGGTCGCGATACCGTGGTTGACGTGCAGTCGAAGGTGTACCTGCGTGACAAGGTCGGCAAGCTAGGCGTTGCGCCGTTGACCAGCATGTTCCTGTTCGGGCCAAATCAGCCGTCTCCGGCGACAAACTACCGTCCGGCGCTGCACGACTCTAACGGTCTGTCTATTCTTGCCGGCAACGGCGAGTGGATCTGGCGTCCGCTGAACAATCCGAAGCATCTGGCCGTCAGCAGCTACGCGATGGAAAATCCGCAAGGGTTTGGTTTGCTGCAGCGCGGGCGTCAGTTCTCTCGCTTTGAAGACCTCGACGACCGCTACGATCTGCGTCCGAGCGCATGGATCACGCCGAAAGGCGACTGGGGTAAAGGTAAAATCGAACTGGTTGAAATTCCAACCAACGATGAAACTAACGATAACATCGTGACCTACTGGACGCCGGATCAGCTGCCGGAGCCGGGTAAAGAGATGAACTTCAAATACTCTATTACCTTTAGCCGCGATGAAGACAAGCTGCACGCGCCGGATAACGCCTACGTTATGCAAACCCGTCGTTCCACCGGCGATGTGAAGCAGTCAAACCTGATTCGTCAGCCGGACGGCACCATCGCGTTCATCGTTGATTTCACCGGTCCTGAGATGAAAAAAATGCCGTCAGATACGCCGGTAACGGCGCAGGCGAGCATTGGCGATAACGCGGAAATCGTTGAGAACGCGGTGCGTTATAACCCGATCACCAAGGGCTGGCGTATGATTCTGCGCGTGAAGGTGAAAGATCCGAAGAAAACTACGGAAATGCGCGCTGCGCTGGTCAATGCCGACCAGACGCTGAGTGAAACCTGGAGCTATCAGCTGCCTGCTAATGAATAACATAACCAAGTACATTGACGCCTTGCCGCTGTCGGGGGCAGAGAAATCTGCGCTTCCTGATAGCAGCCTGAAGGCGGTACATGAAGCGCTGGACGCCGATCGTCACGATTTTCCCCGCGAAGACGATTCCCCTCTGGGGTCGGTGAAATCGCGGCTGGAGCACAGCTGGCCAGACGCGCTGGCGGGCGATCAGCTCATCAAAGATGATGAAGGGCGCACCCAGCTGCACGCCATGCCGAAGGCGAAACGCTCCTCTATGTTCCCGGATCCGTGGCGGACCAACCCGGTCGGTCGCTTCTGGGATCGGCTCCGTGGACGCGATGTCACCCCGCGCTATCTTTCTCGTCTGACCAAAGAAGAGCAGGAAAGCGAGCAGAAATGGCGCACCGCCGGTACCATTCGTCGCTACATTCTGCTGCTGCTGACGCTGGCGCAGACGGTCGTCGCGACCTGGTACATGAAAACCATTCTGCCATATCAGGGCTGGGCGTTAATCAACCCCGCCGACATGGTAGGGCAGAATCTGTGGGTTTCATTTATGCAGCTGCTGCCGTATATGCTGCAAACCGGTATTCTGATCCTCTTTGCGGTCCTCTTCTGCTGGGTATCAGCGGGATTCTGGACGGCGCTGATGGGCTTCCTGCAGCTGCTGATGGGGCGCGATAAGTACAGTATTTCCGCCTCCACCGTCGGCGATGAGCCGCTGAATCCAGAGCATCGGACGGCGCTGATCATGCCTATCTGCAACGAAGACGTCGATCGCGTTTTCGCCGGTCTGCGCGCCACCTGGGAATCGGTGAAAGCGACGGGCCAGCAGCAGCACTTCGACGTTTACATCCTGAGCGACAGCTACAATCCGGATATTTGCGTAGCGGAGCAAAAGGCGTGGATGGAGCTGATTGCTGAAGTCCAGGGTGAGGGGCAGATTTTCTATCGTCGTCGTCGTCGTCGCGTGAAGCGTAAAAGCGGTAACATCGATGACTTCTGCCGCCGCTGGGGCAGCCAGTACAGCTACATGGTGGTGCTGGACGCCGACTCGGTGATGTCCGGAGAATGTCTGACCGGGCTGGTGCGTCTGATGGAGGCTAACCCGAACGCCGGGATTATCCAGTCGTCGCCGCGTGCCTCCGGGATGGACACCCTCTACGCCCGCTGTCAGCAGTTCGCGACCCGCGTATACGGCCCGCTGTTTACCGCCGGTCTGCACTTCTGGCAGCTTGGCGAGTCGCACTACTGGGGTCATAACGCAATTATCCGCGTCAAACCGTTCATTGAGCACTGCGCGCTGGCGCCGCTGCCGGGTGAAGGCTCCTTCGCCGGATCGATTCTGTCGCACGACTTCGTGGAAGCCGCGCTGATGCGTCGTGCCGGCTGGGGCGTGTGGATTGCCTATGACCTGCCGGGCTCCTATGAGGAGCTGCCGCCGAACCTGCTGGATGAACTGAAGCGTGACCGTCGCTGGTGCCACGGTAACCTGATGAACTTCCGCCTGTTCCTGGTTAAAGGTATGCACCCGGTACACAGGGCGGTGTTCCTGACCGGCGTCATGTCCTATCTCTCCGCGCCGCTGTGGTTTATGTTCCTCGCCCTGTCGACCGCTCTGCAGGTGGTGCACGCGCTCACCGAGCCGCAGTACTTCCTGCAGCCGCGCCAGCTGTTCCCGGTCTGGCCGCAGTGGCGTCCGGAGCTGGCGATCGCCCTGTTTGCCTCAACGATGGTGCTGCTGTTCCTGCCGAAACTGCTGAGCATTATTCTGGTGTGGTGCAAAGGGTCGAAGGAGTACGGCGGGTTTATCCGCGTGACGCTCTCTCTGCTGCTGGAGGTGCTGTTCTCCGTGCTGCTGGCGCCGGTGCGTATGCTGTTCCACACCGTGTTTGTGGTCAGCGCCTTCCTCGGCTGGGAAGTGGTCTGGAACTCGCCGCAGCGTGATGACGACTCGACCCCGTGGGGCGAAGCGTTTATGCGCCACGGTTCACAGCTGCTGCTGGGCCTGGTTTGGGCCGTCGGAATGGCGTGGCTGGATCTGCGCTTCTTGTTCTGGCTGGCGCCAATCGTATTCTCGCTGATCCTGTCGCCGTTCGTGTCGGTGATTTCCAGCCGGGCGACCGTTGGTCTGCGTACCAAGCGCTGGAAACTGTTCCTGATCCCGGAAGAGTATTCCCCGCCGCAGGTGCTGAAGGATACCGATGCTTATCTGACCCTGAACCGTCAGCGTTCGCTGGATGATGGCTTTATGCACGCCGTGTTTAACCCATCGTTTAACGCGCTGGCGACGGCAATGGCTACCGCTCGTCACCGTCACGGTCGGATCCTCGATATCGCCCGCGAACGTCACGTTGAGCAGGCGTTGAACGAGACGCCGGACAAACTTAACCGCGACCGCCGTCTGGTGCTGTTAAGCGATCCGGTGACGATGTCGCGCCTGCACTATCGGGTATGGGCCGCGCCGGAGAAATACTCTTCGTGGGTGGATGCCTATGGTCAGCTAACGCTGAATCCGCTGGCATTAAAAACGAAGTAAGCCGCGCGTTAATAAAAATACCGGCAATTTGCCGGTATTTTTTTCTCCAGGAGTTGAGGTTACAGATGAGAATTTTGCTGGTCATCGTTATGACCCTGGTGCTCAGCGGCTGCGGCAGCATTATTAGCCGCACGGTGCCGGGGCAGGGGCATGGCAATCAGTATTACCCCGGCGTTCAGTGGGACGTTCGCGATTCGTCGTGGCGCTATATCACCATCCTCGACCTGCCATTTTCACTGGTGTTCGACACGCTGCTGCTGCCGCTTGATGCGAGCCACGGACCCTACAATTAGCTAGCGCTCATCCCACTCATCGGCCGCCGTCTGACCCTCTTCCGTATCCAGAGAGGGTTCAAGCTGAAACTCGCCCTCATCCCATTCATGGAGCGTATTCTCTTCCAGCCACTCCTGGCGGAGCTCTATCTCGTCATAATCGCCGTCAAAAACGCTCTGAGCCGCTTCGCCGCTGAGCACTGGCAGACAATCGCCTTCCCCATCTTCGTCGGCAAAAAACTCGGCCTGCCAGGCGATATCGCCATCCTGCAAAATGTATTTCTGGATATTCAGCTGCTCGACGTTAGCGCTCTCCTCGTCGCTATCCGGATTATTGGCCAGGTACTCTTCGCGGGCCGCATCGATAGCTTCTTCGAGCGTGGCATAGAAAACGGAATCCTTTGGCATGGCTAACCCCCTAAGAAGAATGAGAAATGGACTCGATTCAATCTATAGAAGGCGGCGGGCAATGCGTCAAGGGGAAGGGCGCCTTGCTGACTTAATTTACCGAACGATCGCCGGAGCCCCGGCTGTCAGAAGGTGCGCTGCTTCGCGGCTGGCGTAAGGTGATAGTCGAGTAGATAGCGTTGAACAGCACCACGCAGGCGGTGACCAAAAAGACCGCCCGGAAGCCATAGTTGGCGGAGACGGAGGCGCCGATGAGCGGGCCGGTGACGTTACCAATATCGCGAAACGACTGGTTATAGCTGAAGATGCGGCCGGCGATCTGGCTGGTGGAGTTGTACACCAGCAGCGTTTGCACGGCCGGCAGCAGCGCGCCGTCGGCAGCGCCGAGCAGAAAACGCAAAACGCCCAGCTGCAGCGGCGTCTGGACGAATGACATCGGAATAAGCAGCAGAACGGAGAGGATCAGCGCCACGATGAGGATTTTTTCCGGCCCGATACGGTCCCCCAGCCTGCCGAGACGCGGGGCGCTGATCAGGGCGGCAACCCCGGGAACGGAGGCGATCATCCCGCTGATAAACGCAATATTGCTGATGTCCCCGCTCAGATCCCGCACGTACAGCGTCAGGATCGGGGCAATCGACCCGGTAGCAACCTGGATAATCAGGGTGGTGACGAACAGGCTGAGCACCAGTTTTGGGCTTTTCAGCGAGGAGAACACGTCTCTGGCGCTGAGCATCTCTTTTTTCGCCACCGGCACAAACTGCTCGCGGATGAAGAACAGCGTCAGGAGGAAGCAGATTAACAGGACGCTGGCGGTAAGAAAGAAGACGGCGCGCAGGCCCCACAGATCGGCGAGAAAACCACCGGCCAGCGGGCCAAGCAGGGCGCTGCTGACGGCTCCGGTGGAGAGCGTTCCCAGCGCCCAGCCGCTTTTCTGGCGAGGGATTTGGGTCGCGATAAGGGCATTGGCGTTCGGAATAAAGCCGCCTAACAATCCCAGCAGCGCGCGCAGCACCAGAAATTGCCAGATATTTTGCGCCAGTCCCATCAGCATCATGACGATAGCCATTCCGAGAGCGGAACGTAGCAGCATGATTTTTCGACCTTTTCGGTCGGCAAGCCCGCCCCAGAACGGTGAGGCAACGGCGGAGAAAAGAAAGGTAATGCTGAAGACCAGCCCCGACCACATATTGAGGGCGCCGTGGCCCGTGACGCCGAGCTGTTCAACGTAAAGCGGAAGGAACGGCATAACCAGGCTGAACGCCGCGCCGGTCAAAAAACAGCCGAACCAGGTGACGATAAGATTGCGTTTCCAGTTAACAGGTATATCAGCAGACGACATAGGTTCCCACTGGCCTGCGCCGCAGGTCAAAAGTTGAAAATATGAGCCTGCTAATTATGCGCCTGAGAAACGGTTGCCGCAATGGAGGACCGCTTTTAATGCTAAGGGCGTGGCCCCCGAAACGGGGGCTTTGTGCGGAGTAACGGCGGTTATTCGTAGCGTGAAGGAACGCCGGGCGGGCGCGACTTGAAGCGGCGATGCATCCACATATACTGCTCCGGCGCCATCAGAATGCATTTCTCGACGATGTGGTTCATCCACACGGCGGTCGTTTGCGGGTCATCCAGCGGCGGATCGCACTCCGGCGGCAGAATAATCAGCTCATAGCCTTTGCCATCGGGCTTACGGCGCGGTACGAAGGGAACGATGCAGGCCTTCGACATTTTTGCCAGCATCCAGGTGCCGGAGGTGGTGGCGGCCTGGTCGACGGCGAAAAACGGCACAAAGACGCTGGAGGCCGGGCCGTAGTCGTGATCCGGCGCATACCAGATAACATCGCCTTTTTTCAGCGCCCGCACCATGCCCTTCAGATCCTTACGGTCGATCATATCCTTGTTGGAGCGCAGTCGCCCCCACGTCTGCAGCCAGTCGATGACCGGGTTATCATTCGGGCGATAGACGCCAATCCCCGGCTCATTCATCCCGAACATGCGGGCGCCCATTTCAAGGGTGAGGAAGTGGATACCGATCAGCAGAATGCCGCGTTTTTGCTCCTGCACGGCCCGGATATGTTCGACGCCAGTCGCATCCGTCCAGCGCGCAATGCGCCGCGCAGGCCAGAACCAGGCCATGCCGGTTTCCATCAGGCCCATGCCAACGGATTCAAAATTCTGTTTTACCAGATGATGGCGCTCCTGCTCGCTCTTCTCGGGGAAGCAGAGCTCCAGGTTGCGGTAAGCAATTTTGGCCCGTCGGGTCATCAGGCGCATCGCGAGTCGACCCAGAGCGGTGCCCAGGCGATAAATCAGCGGATAGGGAAGCTGGACAACCAGCCACAGCAGGCCAATTCCTGGCCAAAGCAGCCAATAACGCGGGTGCAGTAACGCCGCGGAAAATTTAGGTAAATGGGTCATCTCATACCTGTTCAATTAAGCAACGCGTTCTATTATCGCATTTTTTTATGGTTCAGCCAAAACGACTGGCCCAGGTGGCATTTATTGTTAAATCATAGCGAATGTTGCTGTAAAAAATGTAGCTTGAAATGTATGGATGTAAATTAATGCCGTTTACTATATGATGCCGGCCGTTTGTTTTACTCATTTTTATGTCGAGCAGGTACACCATGCCAGTGTTACATAACCGCATTTCAAATGAGACGTTAAAAGCGCAGATGTTGGCCGAGACCGAGCCGCGCACGACGATCTCTTTCTATAAGTACTTCACCATCGTTGATCCACAAGCGACGCGCGACGCCCTGTGGATTGCGCTCACTAAGCTGAACGTGTTTGGCCGTATTTACCTGGCCCACGAAGGGATCAATGCGCAAATCAGCGTACCGCAAAGCCGCGTTGAGGCCCTGCGCGAGTATCTGTACGCGTTCAACCCGGCGCTGGAAGGGCTGCGAATGAACATCGCTCTCGACGACGACGGGAAATCGTTTTGGGTGCTGCGTCTGAAGGTACGCGACCGAATTGTCGCCGATGGTATCGACGATGAGACGTTTGATGCCTCTAACGTGGGTGACTACCTGAAAGCTGCGGAAGTTAACGCGATGCTGGATGACCCCGAAGCGATCTTTATCGATATGCGCAACCATTACGAATACGAAGTGGGGCATTTCGAGCAGGCGATGGAAATTCCTGCCGATACTTTCCGCGATCAGCTGCCGAAGGCGGTTGAGATGATGCAGGAGCATAAAGATAAAAAAATCGTTATGTACTGTACCGGCGGCATCCGCTGCGAAAAAGCCAGCGCGTGGATGAAACACAACGGCTTCAGCAAGGTCTGGCACATCGAAGGCGGCATTATTGAGTATGCGCGTCGCGCGCGCGAGCAGGGTCTGCCGGTGCGTTTTATTGGCAAAAACTTTGTTTTCGATGAGCGCATGGGCGAGCGTATTTCTGACGACGTTATCGCGCACTGCCATCAGTGCGGCGCGCCCTGCGATAGCCACACCAACTGCCTGAACGACGGCTGCCATCTGCTGTTTATCCAGTGTCCGAGCTGTGCGGAGAAGTTTGCCGGATGCTGCAGCGAATCCTGCATGGAGGAGCATAAGCTGCCGGAAGAGGAGCAGCGTCAGCTGCGGGCCGGGCGTGAGAACGGGAATAAGATCTTCAATAAATCTCGCGGGCGTCTGAATACTAAGCTGGGGATCCCGGATCCTGAGCCTTCAGAAAAACCATAGCCAGACAAGGTCGATGATGGCCAGCAGCAGCCACAGCGCGAGATAAATCATAAAATGCTCGCGGATGTTGTTGATCAGTAAGTCATACAGGCGACGCATAAGATCTCTCAGTCATGAACGGCCTCGGGTGAGGCCGTTTTTTTATCGGTGCGGTGGCAGCGCCGCGGGGTGGCTATTATTGCTGAAAGCGCGCCAGTGAGAAGGGGGTCAGATCAAAAGCCGGCGATTCTCCCCGGGCAAACTGGACGGCAATTTCGCCCAAAACCGGAGCAAATTTAAAGCCATGACCGCTTAATCCGCTAATCAGCAGCGTTTGCGGATGACCGGGGAGAGTATCGATAATGAAGTCCTCATCCGGCGTATTGTCGTAGGTGCAGGATGCGCCGTGCAGGCAGCCGCCGATGCCGGGCAGGACGTTGCGCAGAAAATTGAACGATTCCGAGCCGTCCGTCGCCACGCTGCCAAACGGCGTGCGTTCTTCCGCGGTGGAGATGAGCTGCCCGCCGTTGTGCTTGCCGATTTTGAGTTCATTATCTTCCGCCGGGAAGCCGTAGAACTGATCGCCGTTGGGCAGTTCGCCGGTAAACGCCGGAAAATTGTTTTTGCTGCTGTAGCGGCCATCGGCCTGGAACCAGGCGAAGATTTTGCGCACCGGCTGAACCGGCAGCTCAGGCAGCAGGCGGGTCACCCAGGTACCGGCGCTGATCAACAGCTTTTTAGCGCTGTACTGGCCATCCGCGGTGTCGATAGTGACGCCATCCTGATGATGATGGATCGCGGTGACCGGACAGTTGAACAGCTGCGCACAGCCCGCTTCACGAGCCAGGCGAATCCAGGTTTCAATGGCCAGTTCGCTGCGCAGGACGCCTGATGCTGGTTCAAATACCCCGCGATAGCCCTCAGGCACGCGAATTTCCGGCCAGCGGGCCATAATGGCCTGGGCGTCCATCTCTTCAACGTTGAGCTCAAATTCACGAGCGCTGTTCATGACGTTAGTGAGAAACGCGGAATCCGCCGGGCCGAGGTTGATCACCCCGGTACGTTCAAAAACGGCTTCACCGCTGAGGGCGGCTAGTTCGTCCCAGAGCTGCTGCGCCCGCAGCACCAGAGGGACGTATCTTTCACCTTCACCATAGGCGTGGCGGATAAGACGCGTGTTGCCGTGATGGCTGCCTTCCTGGTGCGGAGGCTGGTGGGCGTCGGTCATCAGGACGTTGAGTCCTGCGCGACGGGCATAATAGCCTGCGGCGGCGCCGGTTGAGCCGCTACCGATAATGATGAGGTCGTATTGCATGGTATGTTCCGGGTTTTTGCTTTATTAGCAGGGTAATTAACAACCCGTACTTATACAAGCCCGAAAATAAATCAGGCACCAACCGGTGCCTGTTTAGTTAGAGTATATGGATGACAGCAGAATCACTAATGTCTGCGGTACTCATTTACCTGGTATTCACCTGCTTCAATCTTCGCAATGCCGGCTTCAAGAATAGAAATAAATTGACGTGCGACGTCCGTCGTCAGCCATAAAGTCTGGCCAATTTCAGCTTCATTACTGCTTTCATGAGTGGGGTTCTGGTAGTGCAGGCGCAACATCAGCGCGTCGTAGCTATCTACGGTGCTGATGTCCCATCCGACGAGGGGATGGGTCTGGATGACTTCATTATTCTTTTCCATCATAACCCCTTATTCATATGTTAAAAGACAACAATTCTCGAGGTTTAATGCATATTTTTTGAAGCAAGTTAATTATATCAGCAGTTAAGAATAAACTCGAGAAATTAACGCGAACGGGGCGAGCTTTTCTCTTTTTGACGCTTTTTTGCGCAAATTTTGTACCGCGGTACGTTATTTTTTAAGGAAATTATCAGGGATTAAAGAAAAATCCGAGTATCAGACGGAGGGAATAAAAAAGCCGGGGCGACCCGGCAAAAGAAGCACAATGAGGGAGCAAATTAATTTGCTGTACCGGTCAGACTTCGAACCGCATGAGTATTGGGCAGGCAAAAGCTTCGGCTAACAGCCTGAGGCGTTCTGCGCTGCCGCTTTCATGCGCCCGGGTGATTCAGGGTACGTCGTGGATAAACCAGTCATCAGCGCTTTCCCAGGTTTCTTGCAGGATTTCGCTTATCCGGTCTTTATCTTCTTTAAGGCCACCGATAACGGAAAGATTGTTACCGGTGGCGAAGCGTACGGTTACCTGGCTTGGTTCAGCCGGGAACTGCAGATCGATACGTCGGGAGAGTTCATTATTCAGCGCTTCTAAAGCGCCGCTCGGTAAGGCTGTGGTTTTGGCGATAGACACTTCGATGCGCATGATTGCCCCCTGTGTAATGTACTGTTTATTTATACAGTATCGTTTTTGTATTTACAACAGAGGGCGGCGTTTTATTTTTTCATCGTCCAGCGTACGGTTTCACCGGCCAGGAAGGGGACCAGCGTGTCGCCCGGCAGTGCGATGCTTTCTGCCACAACGCTCTCTTCGCGCACCAGCTCAACAAAGCTCTCATTGACCGGCAGACCGTAGAAGCGCGGGCCGTTAAGCGAACAAAATGCTTCGAAGTGTTGCAGCGCATTCATCTCTTCGAACACCGTTGCGTAGCTACCCAGCGCGGTTGGCGCATTAAAGCAGCCGGCGCATCCGCAGCTGGTTTCTTTACGATGACGCGCGTGCGGCGCGGAGTCGGTACCGAGAAACGCGCGGGTAAAGCCGCTGGCGACCAGCTCGCGCAGGGCCTGCTGGTGAATATTACGTTTCAGAATCGGCAGGCAGTAAAGGTGCGGACGAATACCGCCGACCAGCATGTGATTACGGTTAAACATCAGATGCTGTGGCGTAATGGTGGCGGCCAGCAGTTCGTTGCCATCGCGAACGTACTCTGCGGCATCCTTGGTGGTGATATGTTCGAACACCACTTTCAGACCCGGCAGGCGCTGGCGCAGCGGCTCCATCACCGTTTCGATAAAGCGCGCCTCGCGATCGAAGATATCGATCTCCGCGTGCGTCACTTCGCCGTGTACCAGCAGCGGCATGCCGAGTTTTTGCATACGCTCAAGCACCGGCATAATGGCATCGATGCTGGTCACGCCGTGGCTGGAGTTAGTGGTGGCATTGGCCGGGTACAGTTTAGCCGCGGTAAAAACGCCGGCCTCAAATCCGCGCTCCAGCTCGGCTGGATCGAGCGTATCGGTCAGGTAGCAGGTCATCAGAGGGGTAAAATCATGCCCGGCGGGCACGGCGTTAAGGATCCGCTGGCGATAGGCGACGGCGGCTTCAACGGTGGTGACAGGCGGCGCCAGATTCGGCATCACGATCGCCCGACCATAAAACTCGCTGGTGTAAGGCACGACGGTTTCCAGCATATCGTCATCGCGCAGATGGATGTGCCAGTCGTCAGGGCGACGGATTTTCAGTACCTGGGGTTGTGCTGTCATGGAAGGCTCCGGCTAATAGGTTCAGTCATCAGGGCTGTTTTTCACCGGGCACAAAGGATAAGCGTAAACGTTTTCCTTTGCATCAACTTCCGTAAAAAAACGGGCGCCCTGGCGCCCGCGATGTTAATTGGTGAAGGGGATGATTATCTCACCCGGCTTAACCTCAATGCCTTTAGCGTACTTTTTCGCCAGCGCTTCACCGGTGCTGGCGTCTTCGCGCAGAACGTAGGCGGGCTGCTGGTTAAAATAGCTGCGCAGGGATTGGTTCAGGTAGGGGATCAGCGTCTGCACTACCGACTGCAGCTTCTCCGGCGCGACTTTCGCATCGACGACTTCCATCTCCTGCAGGAAGATCGCCCCTTTTTCCTTATTGAATACCGGCAGCGCTTTAAGCTTAAGGTCAATAGTGGCTTTTTGATTACCGAACAGTGAATTGAGATCCAGATTGGCAACGCCGCTGAGGGTCACTTTATTCGGCTCCTCGCGACCAATCGCGCTGGTTAAATCGTGCAGTTCGATATGCGCATCCGCCACGCCCGGCAGGCCGATATCCTTGGCGAAGTGGTTACGTTTCTGCAGCGCCTGATTAATTTCCTGTTCGCTTATCGAATACTGCGTAAGCTGGTTACAGCCGCTCAGGAGGCCGCTAACGATAAGCGCGGCCACGATAAACATCTTTTTCATTGGGTTCCTTAACGTAATGCCATGGGCTCATCCTGACACAAAGCAGCATGGCCTGCCAGCACCGTAGGCGCTAGCGGAAAATGCTGAAAATCAGCCTGGCTTTACGCAGCGGCTCAGGTTCGTGGCTCGAGCATTCCGGAGGCCGAACGCCTGGCGCTGAACTGCCACCACAGGGCGATAAAGGTGATAAAGCCGATAATACCCAGCATCAGCCACGGTAGCTCCGGCTGGTTGAGCGCTTTACCGGCGTCAAACAGCCACCCGCCGCCGGCGTAGCCGAAGGCCCCGCCAAAGGCCAGCCCCAGTCGACTGAAGCCCATGTAGCTGCCGCGCGCGCGGGCGTCAGCCAGCGACGCGCCCAGGGTTTCACGCGCCGGCTCCGCGATAATCGAGCCCATATAGAAAATGCAAATCAGCGTAAACAGCTGCTGCAGGTTGCTGGTTAAACCAATCGGCAGCATGGCGAGCGTCATGACCAGCAGACCGGCCATCAGCCGATGCTCCAGCCGATAGCGCTTTTCACTCCAGCGGGCAATCGGATACAGCAGCGTCAGCGATATCGTCGCTTCAATGGCATACATCCATTTGACCGCAGAAGGGGAGCCCGCGATGTCGTTGACCATAATCGGCAGCATCAGCATGACCTGCACCGCCAGCATGTAATAGCCGGTTAGCGTCAGAACATAGGTTACGAAGCGCCTGTCGCGCAGCACGCGCCCCAGCCCTTCGCGCACCGGCGTTTTCACCGTCGACAGCTTCCAGGCCGGGAGATACCAGGCGTTGAAGCCGGCGCAGGCGACAAACAGCGCCGCGCCTACGCTGCACACGAGGCGGAAATCGTACTGTAACAACCAGCTGCCGAGCAGGGCGCCGATGACCGCGCCGGCGCTGTCCTGCATCATCAGGAGCGAAAAGAAGCGACCGCGCTGATGCGGGCGCACCAGCTTCACCACCAGCGCCGCGCGCGGCGGGTCAAACAGCGTTCCGCCGAGGCCCGAGAGAATGCAGGATAGCCAGAGCACCCACGGCTCATGGGCCACCGCCATCGCGGCAAAGCCGCCCGCGCGCATCAGCATACCGGTGACGATCATCGGCTTGGCGCCGAAACGGTCGGCAACCGCGCCGCCAAAAATCCCCAGACCCTGCTGGACCAGCTGGCGCAGGCCGAGGGCGATACCGACCATCAGCGCGGCCCAGCCCATCTGGTCGACAAAGCGAATGGAAATCAGCGGGAAGACGACAAAAAAGCCGAGAACGACCAGCATGTTGTCGACCAACAGGAAGTATTTACCCAGGCTCCTTGCCTGCGATACGCGGGACATTTCCCCTCCTGGGAAAATAAAGATTAGCCCTACTAGTTTGCGGGGAAGCCCGGGCGTTTCCCAGCGTACTTGCGACAATATTTTTTTATCAAAAAGCAAGTTTGATAGAGGCTATTCATCGAAAAAGGGAGATGGTGCAGAAAATGGTATGTTGCTGTTTTCACTCCGTCGTTCAGGACAGGTATAGTGAAGGGAGCAGGGTAATAAGTCAGGGGAACAGGAGAGGGGAATGTTTGGCTACCGCAGTAACGTACCAAAGGTGCGTTTGACGACGGACAGGCTGGTGACGCGGCTGGTCCACGATCGTGACGCCTGGCGTCTGGCCGACTACTACGCGGAGAATAAAGGGTTCTTAAAACCCTGGGAGCCGGTGCGCGACGACAGCCACTGCTACCCCTCCGGCTGGCAGGCGCGCTTGTCGATGATTTCGGAGTTTCATAAGCAGGGCTCGGCGTTCTATTTTGCGCTCCTCGATCCGCAAGAGAAGGAGATAGTCGGCGTGGCGAATTTTTCGAACGTGGTGCGCGGCTCGTTTCATGCCTGCTACCTCGGCTACTCCATCGGCGAGAAGTGGCAGGGGCAGGGGCTGATGTTTGAAGCGCTGACCTCGGCAATTCGCTATATGCAGCGCACGCAGCATATTCATCGCATTATGGCCAACTATATGCCGCACAATCAGCGCAGCGGCGATTTGCTGGCGCGTCTTGGCTTTGAAAAAGAGGGTTACGCCAAAGATTATCTGTTAATCGATGGCCAGTGGCGTGACCACGTATTGACGGCGTTGACGACACCGGACTGGATCCCGGGTCGCTAAGGAGAGATCATGAAATATCAGTTAACCGCGCACGAAGCGCGCGTTATTGGCTGCCTGCTGGAAAAACAGGTCACGACGCCGGAGCAGTATCCTCTATCGGTCAACGCGGTGGTGACCGCCTGTAACCAGAAAACCAACCGGGAGCCGGTGATGTCGCTCAGTGAAAGCGATATTCAGGATCTGCTGGATACGCTGGTCAAGCGCCACTATCTGCGTACGGTGAGCGGGTTTGGCAATCGGGTGACCAAATACGAACAGCGATTTTGCAATTCCGAGTTCGGCGATCTGAAGCTGACGCCGGCGGAGGTCGCGGTGGTCACGACGCTGCTGCTGCGCGGCGCGCAGACGCCGGGCGAACTGCGCAGCCGGGCGCAGAGAATGTACGAATTCAGCGATACGGCGGAAATCGAAAGCGTGCTCGATAAGCTGGCAAGCCGTGATGACGGCCCGTTCGTCGCGCGTCTGCCTCGCGAACCGGGGAAACGCGAATGCCGCTACATGCATCTGTTCTGCGATGATATGGATTCGCTTATCACGGCGGTAGAAGCGGTATCGCCGTCGGGAGACGATCTCCAGACCCGGGTTGAGGTGCTGGAGGCCGAAGTGGCGGAACTAAAAGAGCGGCTGGCATCGCTGTTGGCCCATCTGGGGGATTAATCGTGACGGCGAAACTACGCGTTGGAGTGGTGGGACTGGGTGGCATTGCGCAGAAGGCCTGGCTGCCGGTATTAGGCGCCGCGGACGGCTGGACGCTGCAGGCGGCCTGGTCACCGGGTAAAGAGAAGGCGCTACGTATCTGCGAAACCTGGCGCATTCCCTATGCAGATTCCCTGGAGCAGCTGGCGGCGCAGTGTGATGCGGTATTTGTTCATACCTCGACGGCCTCGCACTTTGAGGTCGTCAGCCGGCTGCTTAACGCCGGGGTGCACGTCTGCGTGGATAAACCGCTGGCGGATAAGCTCAGCGAAGCCGAATCCTTGGTTGAGCTGGCCGCTCGCCGCGGGCTGACGCTGATGGTAGGATTTAACCGCCGCTTTGCTCCGCTTTATCGTGAGCTGAAAGCGCATCTGGACGATGCCGCCTCGCTGCGTATGGATAAGCATCGTGGCGACAGCGTCGGTCACGACCTGCGCTTTACCCTGCTTGATGACTACCTGCACGTGGTCGATACCGCGCTGTGGCTGGCGGACGGGAAGGCGCGTCTGAGCGGCGGCCTGCTGCAAACCACCGCCCAGGGTGAAATGCTCTATGCCGAACACCGCTTCAGCGCGCCGCAGCTGGAGGTGACCACCAGCATGCACCGGCGCGCCGGCAGCCAGCGGGAGTGGGTTCAGGCGGTCACCGACGGCGGCCTGTATGAAGTTCGTGATATGCGCGAGTGGCAGGAAGAGCGCGGCCAGGGTGTGGTTCAGCGTCCGGTTCCCGGCTGGCAAACGACCCTCGAGCAGCGCGGCTTTGTGGGCTGCGCGCGTCATTTTATTGAATGCGTGCAAAATCAGACGGTTCCCGAAACCGCAGGCGAACAGGCGCTGCTGGCCCAGCGCATCGTTGAAAAGCTGTGGCGCGAGGCGATGAGCGAATAATTCGTTGTAACATCTGGCAGTAGTAATTCATGACGAACCCGGTAGACTATCGCCACTTTCCAGCGCCCGCCATTGCGGGCGTTTTACTTCAGGGTTGTGGAAAACACCTCAATGAACCTTTTAAAATCACTGGCGGCAGTCAGTTCGATGACCATGTTTTCGCGCGTGCTGGGCTTTGCGCGAGACGCCATCGTCGCGCGTATTTTTGGTGCGGGAATGGCAACGGACGCCTTTTTTGTGGCGTTCAAATTACCGAACCTGCTGCGTCGCATTTTTGCCGAAGGCGCGTTTTCTCAGGCGTTTGTGCCGATACTGGCTGAATATAAAAGCAAGCAGGGCGAAGACGCCACCCGCGTATTCGTGGCCTATGTTTCGGGTCTTCTGACGCTGGTTCTGGCGGTAGTGACCCTCCTCGGCATGCTGGCCGCTCCCTGGGTCATCACCGTGACCGCGCCAGGGTTTGCCGACTCCCCGGATAAATTTGCGCTGACGACGCAGCTGCTGCGCATCACCTTCCCCTATATTTTGCTGATCTCGCTGGCCTCATTAGCCGGCGCGATCCTCAATACCTGGAACCGTTTTTCCGTTCCCGCCTTTGCGCCCACTTTTCTTAACGTCAGCATGATTGGCTTTGCGCTATTTGCGGCGCCGTATTTCCACCCGCCGATGCTGGCAATGGCGTGGGCGGTCACCGTCGGCGGCGTACTGCAGCTGGCCTATCAGCTGCCGCATTTGAAAAAAATTGGCATGCTGGTGCTGCCGCGTATCAACCTGAAAGACGCCGGTGCGGTACGGGTGGTGAAGCAGATGGGGCCGGCGATCCTCGGCGTGTCGGTTAGCCAGATTTCGTTGATTATCAACACAATATTCGCGTCTTTCCTCGTTTCCGGCTCGGTATCCTGGATGTACTACGCCGATCGTCTGATGGAGTTTCCGTCCGGCGTGCTGGGCGTGGCGCTGGGGACAATCCTGCTGCCGTCGCTGTCAAAAAGCTTTGCCAGCGGCAATCATGATGAGTACTGCCGGTTGATGGACTGGGGGCTGCGCCTGTGCTTCCTGCTGGCCTTGCCGAGCGCGGTGGCGCTGGGGATCCTCGCGAAGCCGCTGACGGTAGCGCTGTTCCAGTACGGTAAATTTAGCGCCTTTGATGCGGCAATGACCCAGCGCGCGCTGGTGGCCTATTCCGTCGGGCTGATGGGGCTGATTGTCGTTAAGGTTCTGGCGCCGGGGTTCTACTCGCGCCAGGATATTAAAACGCCGGTTAAAATCGCCATTGTCACCCTGATTATGACTCAGGTGATGAACCTGATCTTTATCGGCCCGCTGAAGCATGCCGGCCTGTCGCTCTCTATCGGGCTTGCCGCCTGCCTCAACGCCGCGCTGCTCTACTGGCAGCTGCGTAAGCAAAAAATATTCACCCCGCAGCCGGGCTGGTTTACCTTCCTGCTGCGTCTGGTGATTGCGGTGCTGGTGATGTCTGCGGCGCTGCTTGGAATGATGTATATCATGCCGGAGTGGTCCCAGGGGACCATGCCGTTCCGTCTGCTGCGCCTGATGGCGGTGGTGGGGGTTGGCGTGGTGGCCTATTTTGCCAGCCTGCTGCTGCTGGGCTTCCGGGTGAAAGAGTTCGCCCGACGCACGGCCTGAAGCTAAACTCCGGGTAGAAACAGACCCGTTCCGCAGCGCGGAGCGGGTTTTTTTATTGCCCCGCGCGCTGTAGCGCCGCGATCCGCGCGTTTTCCAGCAGGCGAATCGCAAGGGCGATAGCGCCCGCGGCCAGGGCCAGGATCACCACGCCGCTCCAGCCGGCTATCACGTACAGTTTGCTGCCGAGCACGGAACCGAGCGACATGCCAATAAAGACGCCGGTGAACAGCAGGGCGTTCAGCCTGCCGCGGGCCTGCGGCTCCAGACCGTACACCAGGTTCTGGTGCGCCACGAGGCTTGACTGCAGACCAAGGTCGAAGCCAATAGCCGAGATAGCGATCAGCGCCAGCTGGCCGTGGGGCGGCAGTACCGGCAGCAGGAACATCAGGGCAAAAGAGACGGTAACCAGCGCTGCGCCCAGCTGGGTGACTTTCCCTGCGCCATATTTATCCGCCAGGCCGCCGGCCAGCGGCGCGGCGAGCGCTCCTGCAGCCCCGGCGATGCCGAATCCGCCGGCAACGGCGCTGCCCATCTGATAGCGTTCGAGCAGCATGACCGCCAGCGTTGACCAGAAGGCGCTGAAGGCGATGGAGAGAAAGCCCTGCGCCAGCGCGGCGCGGCGCAGGGCCGGGTAGCGCTGCCAGAGATGCGCCATCGACTTCATCAGCTGCGGATAGCTGAGGGTCGAGTGAATTTCAAACCGCGGCACCACGCGCCACATCAGCAGGCCAATCAGCGCGATGCTAACTGCCGCAGCCTGGTACATCATCCGCCAGCCAAACAGCGCGCCGACCACGCCGCTCACCGTTCTTGAGAGCAGGATACCCAGCAGCAGGCCGGTCATGACGGTGCCCACCATTTTCCCCTGTTTCCCCGCCGGGGCGAGGATTGCGGCCGCCGGAACGATGTCCTGGGCCATCGTCGCCGCCATCCCGATCAGCAGGCTGACAATCAGCAGGGAAGTGAGCTGCCCCGTCAGGCTACACAGCAGCAGGAGCACGGCCAGCGCGGCGCTTTTGAGTAAAATCAGCGTACGGCGGTCATGGCGATCGCCGAGCGGCAGAAGAAACAGAATGCCTAGCGCATAGCCCGCCTGTGTCAGGGTTGGAACCAGCCCCATGCCTTCGACGCTGAGATGCAGATTGGCGCCCATTAATGGCAGCAGCGGCTGGGCGTAGTAAATAGAGGCGACGCTAAAGCCTGCGCCAAGAGCGAGTATGAAGATAATCCAGCCGGCTTCGCGGGAGGATAGTGTTGTCGGTGCCATGATAAAGCCCTCGTAGATGCGATGGCGCTATTTTTCCCTGAATCAGGCTGGTGCGGTAGATAGCGTGGTGGTAAAACGGTTATACGCAAAACGTATAGGCATAGTAAATATGAAGCGGCAGGAACGTATAGACCGGATTGAACTGATGCGCACCTTTATTCGAATCGTCGAAGCCGGTTCGCTTTCTGCCGCCGCGCTTCAGCTGAACACTACCCAGGCGACGGTGAGCCGGCGCCTGCAGTCGCTGGAAGGCCTGCTGGTCAGTAAGCTGATTCTGCGAACCACCCATGCGATGAAGCTGACCGACGACGGCGAGCGCTGCTATCAGCATGCGCGTCGGGTGGTCGATGCGTGGCTGGCGCTGGAAGACGATCTGAGCATTGCCGATGACCGGCCCGTCGGCGTGCTGCGGGTACGTGCGCCGCACGCTTTTGGTCAGCAGCAGCTGCTGGGGCCGCTGGTCAGCTTTCTGCAGCGCTATCCGCAGCTGTCCGTAGAGTGGATGCTGAATGACAAAACCGTCGATTTTCTCAGCGATAATATCGATTGTGCGATTCGCGTGGGGGCCGAAGTGGACCCTGAGACGGTGTCAGTGCTGCTGGCTGAGGTGCCGCGCAGCGTGGTTGCCGCTCCCTCACTGCTGGCGCGCTACCCGACATTAGAAACGCCCCAGGAGATGTCGCAGCTGCCGTGGGTGGCGATCAGCACCTTTTATCAGCATGAGGTGAAATTATTCCATCAGGAGTGTAATCAGCAGCAGGCCTTCGGCATCGTGCCGTGCCTGAGTACCGATAGCGTGTACGTGGCGCGCAATACCGCGCTGGCGGGATTGGGGGTGGCTATCGTTTCAAGCTGGGCGGTGGTGGGGGATATCGCCGCCGGGCGGCTGGTCGAACTGTTTCCGCAGTGGCGAGCGTCTTCCCTGCCGGTCCATCTGGTTTATCCGTGGGCGCGGTACTATCCGACCCGTTTACGTAAGTTTCTCGACCTGATGCGCGAGGTTATGCCGCAGGTTGCGGGCATGCAGCGTCCGGAAGGGGAATAAAAAAAACCGGCCATATAGGCCGGTTTTTTTAGGCTTAACGCTTACTCGACGGACCGTGGGCGGGTAGGTTCCGCAGTAGCCTGATGAGTTGCGCTATGGCCGCCGGCAGAGCCTTTGCCATCGAACGCGAACGACGGACGAACCCAATCGCTGCGACGCGGTGCTTCCGGTTCGTAAGCCGGAGCCGGGGCGCGGGTCATCGGTGCGGTAGCGTGGCGCTCAGAAACGATAACCGCTGCAGCGACGGGAGCTGGCGCCACCGCGGCGACAGGGGCCGGAGCCGCTGCTGCCGGCGTTTCGTCAACAACCTGTGGCGCTGCCGCTTCTTCCGCTGCCACCACCGCTGCTGCTGTCGGCGCTTCGTCAACGCCCTGCGCAGCTACGGTTTCTTCCACTTCAGCCGGTGCGGCTGTCTGGATTGCCGGTGCTTCGTCAACGACGGCGGCTTCAGGCTCGGCGGCAACCTGCTCAACCTCGGCGGCTTCGTCTGCGGCTGCAGATTCAGCGGCGACGGCTGGCTCAGCTACGTCTTCAGCTTCAACGGCGGCTTCAGCTACGGTCTCAGCTACGACTTCCTCAGGCGCCGCCTGCGGTTCGCTGGCAACAACCTGCTGAGCAGGTTCTGGCGCTTCGGCTTCGCTGGCGGCGACGTCGGTCACTACCGGGGCGATGACTTCAGCTACTGCCGGTTCGCTAACGCTCTGCTCAGCGATAGCGACTGGCGCTGCGGCTTCGGCAACCAAAGCCTGAACCTGCGGCTCTTCCTGCTGCTGGTCCTGCGGACGGGCAACCGGGTAGCGGATCCAGATTTTACCTGAAGCCATTTCCGGCGATGCGCAGGCTACGGTCAGCGGCATCGGCGATTGGGTCGGATAACGCTCGTCGCGGTAACGACGACGACGCTGGCCGCTCACGCGCAGATGACGCGGCGAACGACGAGAGCGACGCGGCATACCGTTAGCATCACGGGATTCGCCGTTCTCTTCGTGCTCGACGTGAGTCTCAACCACCGCCGGCAGGTCAACTTTCGCCAGTTCAGTACGCGGTGCCGCGACTGCTGGCTGCGCTTTCTCAACCACAGCTTCAGCTGCCTCTACGGCGACTTCCGCTACCGCAGATTCGATGCGAACCTTCTGGGCCAGCTGGCGAGGTTTACGACGCGGCATGTTCTGAACGCGCTCTTCCTGCTCAGCTTCCGGCAGAACAACCGGCTCATCCTGTACTTTAACTGCTTCCAGCGGTGCCTGACGCTTATCGTCATTATTCCGACGACGGTTACGTTCACGGCGCGGCTGCTGCTCGTCGCGGGATTTCGCTTTTTCCGCTTCGTCGCCGGTAGCCTGGCGAGGTTCGCGCTGCTCGGCGTTCTGCTGCTGTTTCTCACGACGGTTACGGCGGTTTTCCTCGCGAGATTCGCGGGACTCACGGCCTTCACCATTATCGGCGCGATTATCGCGGTCAGCACGGTTATCGCGGTTGTCACGATTTTCGCGGTTATCACGACTATCGCGGCCTTCGCGATTGTCACGACGATCGTTACGATCGCGGCGATTATTAGAACGTGGTTTACGACGTTCCTGCTGGCGTTCCGGCTTCTCTTCGGCTTTTTTCTCTTCCTGGACTTCAGCCGGTTTGGCTTCTTCCGTACCGGAGAAGAGGTTTTTCAATGCGCCAAAGAAGCGGGAGAGCAGGCCAGGCTGAGCCGGGGCTGAGGCAGCGGCCGCGGTCGGGGCGCTGGCGGCTACAGCGACGGCTGCAGGCTCTTCATGCGCGGGCGCAGGCGGAGCATCCGGCATCACGAAGGTTGCCAGAGCCGGCTGTTCCGGACGTTTACGTTCCGCCGGTTCTTCATCAGCCGGCAGAGCCATCTCTTCTTCATGCAGCTTCGGCAGCAGATAGCTCAGGGTAGAGGTCTCTTCGCCTTTGCGCACGCGCAGCACGGAATAGTGCGGGGTTTCCATCTGGTCGTTTGGCACGATGATCACGCGCACGTCGCCCTGACGGGTTTCGATAGCGCTTACCGCCGCACGCTTTTCGTTCAGCAGATAGGAGGCGATTGGCACAGGAACGATCGCGTGAACTTCCTGGGTGTTCTCTTTCAGCGCTTCTTCTTCAATCAGGCGCAGAATGGAGAGCGACAGGGATTCGTTATCGCGCACGGTGCCGGTGCCGCTACAGCGCGGGCAGACGTGATGGCTGGATTCGCCGAGCGACGGGCTCAGGCGCTGACGCGACATTTCCAGCAGGCCAAAGCGAGAAATATGGCTGATCTGGATGCGCGCGCGATCCTGACGAACGGCTTCGCGCAGGCGGTTTTCCACCGCACGCTGGTGGCGTACCGGGGTCATATCGATAAAGTCGATAACGATCAGACCGCCGAGGTCGCGCAGGCGCAGCTGGCGGGCAATTTCGTCGGATGCTTCAAGGTTGGTGTTGAAGGCGGTTTCTTCGATGTCGCCGCCGCGGGTTGCGCGGGCGGAGTTGATATCGATCGCGGTCAACGCCTCGGTGCTATCGATGACGATAGAGCCGCCGGACGGCAGACGAACTTCACGCTGGAAAGCGGATTCGATCTGCGACTCGATTTGGTAGTGGCTGAACAGCGGGATTTCACCGGTGTAGAGCTTAATTTTGCTGCTGAAATCCGGGCGACCCAGCGCGGCGATGTGCTGGCGAGCCAGCTCAAGCACTTTCGGGTTATCGATAAGAATTTCACCGATATCCTGACGCAGGTAGTCGCGGAACGCGCGCACGATAACGTTGCTTTCCTGGTGGATCAGGAACGGCGCCGGGCGGCTTTCAGCGGCTTTCTGGATAGCTTCCCAGTGCTTCAGGCGGAAGCTCAGGTCCCACTGCAGCGCTTCGGCAGATTTGCCGACGCCCGCGGTGCGCACAATCAGCCCCATTCCGTCCGGCAGCTCAAGGCTGGCCAGCGCTTCTTTCAGCTCTGTGCGATCGTCACCCTCGATGCGGCGGGAAATACCGCCGGCGCGCGGGTTATTCGGCATCAGTACCAGGTAGCTGCCTGCCAGGCTAATAAAGGTAGTGAGCGCGGCGCCTTTGTTGCCACGTTCTTCTTTATCAATCTGAACAATAACTTCCTGACCTTCACGCAGCACATCCTTAATGTTAGGACGGCCATGAGCGTTATAGTTGGCTGGGAAGTATTCGCGGGCAATTTCTTTAAGAGGGAGGAAACCATGACGCTCGGCGCCGTAATCAACAAACGCGGCCTCCAGGCTAGGTTCAATACGGGTGATTTTGCCTTTGTAGATGTTCGCTTTTTTCTGTTCGTGCCCGGGGCTTTCGATATCCAGGTCGTACAGGCGCTGCCCATCAACAAGGGCGACGCGCAACTCTTCCTGCTGAGTTGCGTTGATTAACATTCTTTTCATCGTAACTTACTCATTATTCTTACATTGACGACTAAGCTGCGGGCAGAGTAACGCCTTGCCGGGGGAAACCGATGGCCTCGTGTCTGTTTCACGTCGCCAACCTCACGGTTGTCGCGCGCTTAAGAGGCGCAGAGTGTCGGTCGCCTGCATTTCAAACGGAAACACAGCGCAATTGTCAGGGGAATTGCCTGGGATGTATCACCAGAGAAGATTCCATTTATACACTTCATGCTTCGAGTTGCTTCTGCACTGGCTGCGCTCGTTCATCCCTGTTACCTGGCGATGCAGGCTTCCGGGGATTCACTCTCTTGCTGCCTTGACGCATCTCGAATAATTTTGCGTATATTCTATCGTTTTTCACGTTGCAGGCGTGTTGGCTTAACCTGCTCATCACAATCATGCGATTATAATGAGCTCCCGGGGATACCCGGAGTCGACGCCTTCCTGCGACGTGAAATCCATAGAGCCTGTACCGGTAAGGACTGCAACCCGCAGCCCGCTAACTGTCTGAAAGATCAATACGTCTTACGCCATTGCTGCGTTGATGATCGGTCAGACAAAATTGGTCATTCCGCTAATCTCTTGTTCTAACAAGATTCAACACGGAAAACGGCATCATTATTCCATTGCTAAGCTTGTTATAGCAAGTTGACTTTTACCTTTTATCACCCGGTTACTCACAGTTTTATCACCTGCGTATACAGATTGTTCTAATAACAAACAAAACGACGATGATGCACGCGATGAAAACCGGATAATGATAAATATAAGCATATAAAAATGAGTGGCGCTAATGCGTCGGGCTATTTAGAATCGCGCACCATGAAAACTGAGACCCCAACCGTGAAAATGGTTGCCATTACCGCTGATGAAGCGGGGCAACGCATCGATAACTTTTTGCGTACGCAGCTTAAGGGCGTACCGAAGAGCATGATTTATCGCATCCTGCGTAAAGGCGAGGTGCGGGTGAACAAAAAACGCGTCAAGCCTGAGTACAAGCTGGAAGCGGGCGACGAGATCCGTATTCCGCCGGTACGCGTTGCCGAGCGTGAGGAAGACGCGGTCTCCCCGCATCTGCAAAAAGTAGCGGCTCTGGCTGAGGTGATTCTGTATGAAGACGATCATATCCTGGTGCTCAATAAGCCTTCCGGCACCGCGGTTCACGGCGGCAGCGGCCTGAGCTTTGGCGTGATTGAAGGCCTGCGCGCGCTGCGGCCGGAAGCGCGCTTCCTTGAGCTGGTGCACCGTCTTGACCGCGATACCTCCGGCGTGCTGCTGGTGGCGAAGAAGCGTTCCGCGCTGCGTTCGCTGCATGAGCAGCTGCGTGAAAAGGGGATGCAAAAGGATTATCTGGCGCTGGTGCGCGGGCAGTGGCAGTCGCATACCAAAGTGGTACAGGCGCCGCTGCTGAAAAACATCCTGCAAAGCGGCGAGCGTATCGTGCGCGTCAATCAGGAAGGCAAGCCGTCGGAAACCCGCTTTAAGGTAGAAGAGCGCTTTACCGACGCCACTCTGGTGCGCTGCAGCCCGGTGACCGGTCGAACCCACCAGATTCGCGTGCACACGCAGTATGCCGGACACCCGATCGCATTTGACGATCGTTACGGCGATCGGGAATTTGATAAGCAGCTCACGGGCACCGGCCTCAATCGCCTGTTCCTGCACGCCGCGGCGCTGAAATTTACCCACCCGGGGACGGGGGAGGTGATGCGCGTTGAAGCGCCGCTGGATAGCCAGCTCAAACGCTGCCTGCAGGTGCTACGCGACAAGAAGTAACGGGACTCCGCCGCTTTCACCGCGCGGGCCGATGAGCCTGCGGCGGTGACTTTCAGGATACGGAACCGCGCATCAGGCTAGCAGCGGGTTATAGCCTTCTCTGCGCAGCATCTGACAAAGCGCAATCAGCGGCAGGCCAACCAGGGTGTTGGGGTCCCGGCCTTCTAAGCGCTCGAAAAGCGTGATCCCCAGCCCTTCGCTTTTAAAGCTCCCGGCGCAGTGCAGCGGGTTCTCTTTGCGCACGTAGGTCTCTATCTCCCGGTCGCTTAAATGGCGAAAATGAACGTCAAAGGGCTCACATTCGGTTTGCAGATGGCCGTTCGCCGAATTATAGAGCGCCAGCCCGGTGTAAAAGGTCACGATGGTGCCGCTGGCTTTTCTTAGCTGCCGGCGGGCGTTCTCTTCGCTATGCGGTTTACCGGTTATTTCGCCATCAAGGACGCAAACCTGATCGGAGCCTATAATTAAATGCTGCGGGTAGCGGGCGGCGAGAATTTGCGCCTTAGCCTGCGCCAGACGCACGACCAGCTGGCGAGCGGACTCTCCGGGGTGCGGCGTTTCATCGACTTCAGGCGCCGCGCATTCAAACGGTACCGCCAGTTTTTCCAGCAGCATCCGCCGCCAGGGTGAGGTCGACGCCAGGATAAGCTCAGACATATTTTTTCATCCACATATAGCGCTTCGAAGAGCATCATTTTAAACTATGGGCCGCAATGTGTGCGAATAAATGGCAAAAGGCAACCTGAGGCTGCCTTTTTCTTTGACTCTATGACATTACAAAGTTAATATGCGCGCCCTATGCAAAAAGTAAAATTACCCCTGACTCTTGACCCGGTTCGCACGGCTCAAAAACGCCTTGATTACCAGGGCATTTATGCTCGCGATCAGGTAGCACGTGTGGCCGATTCTGTAGTCAGCGTGGACACCGATGTGGAATGCAGCATGTCGTTCGCTATTGATAACCAGCGTCTTGCCGTTATAACCGGCGATGCGAAGGTTTCAGTAACCCTCGAATGTCAGCGTTGCGGGAAACCGTTCCCCCGTCATGTCTACACAACGTATTGTTTCAGCCCGGTCAGAAATGACGAACAGGCCGAAGCACTGCCGGAAGCGTATGAGCCGATTGAGGTTAACGAATTCGGTGAAATCGATCTGCAAGCGCTGGTTGAGGATGAAATTATTCTCTCCTTGCCTGTAGTTCCGGTGCATGATTCTGAACACTGTGAAGTGTCCGACGCGGACATGGTTTTTGGTGAACTGCCTGCAGAGGCACAGAAGCCAAACCCATTTGCCGTATTAGCCAGCTTAAAGCATAAGTAATTGAGGAGTAAGGTCCATGGCCGTACAACAGAATAAACCAACCCGTTCCAAACGTGGCATGCGTCGTTCCCATGACGCTCTGACCGCAGTCACCAGCCTGTCTGTAGACAAAACTTCTGGTGAGAAACACCTGCGTCATCACATCACTGCCGACGGTTTCTACCGCGGTCGCAAGGTTATCACTAAGTAATCACGCGATACTCTATGAATTTCGTGTTGCAGGAAGGCCGCGCAGTTAACGGTTCTGCAGCGTGAAGGACACCGAGTATAAGCGTGGTGAAGCTTAGTGAGGATTTCCCCAGGTAACTGGGGAATAACCGAACCGGGCAGCGACGATACCTTGACACGTCTAACCCTGGCGTTAGATGTCATGGGGGGCGATTTTGGTCCTTCCGTGACGGTGCCTGCAGCACTGCAGGCACTGATCTCTAATTCGCAACTCACACTTCTTTTAGTCGGCGACCCCGACGCCATCACGCCATTACTTGCCAAAGCTGATTTCGAACAACGTTCGCGTCTGCAGGTTATTCCTGCGCAGTCAGTTATTGCCAGTGATGCGCGACCCGCGCAGGCGATTCGCAGCAGCCGCGGAAGCTCAATGCGCGTGGCGCTCGAGCTGGTGAAAGAGGGGCGGGCACAGGCCTGCGTCAGCGCGGGCAATACCGGCGCGCTGATGGGACTGGCGAAATTATTGCTCAAGCCCATTGAGGGGATTGAGCGCCCGGCGCTGGTGACGATACTGCCGCACCAGCAGAAGGGTAAAACGGTGGTGCTGGATCTTGGCGCCAACGTCGACTGCGACAGCACAATGCTGGTGCAGTTTGCGGTGATGGGGGCGGTACTGGCGGAAGAAGTGGTCGGTATTGAAAATCCCCGCGTCGCGCTGCTGAATATTGGCGAAGAAGAAATGAAGGGCCTCAGCAGCATTCGCGACGCCGCAGCGGTTTTGAAAACGCTGCCGTCTCTCAACTATATAGGCTATCTTGAAGCCAATGAACTGTTGACGGGTAAAACCGATGTTCTGGTTTGTGATGGATTCACGGGCAACGTCACACTAAAAACAATGGAAGGTGTTGTCAGAATGTTTCTTTCGCTGCTGAAATCGCAGGGAGAGGGCAAAAAACGGTCGTGGTGGCTGCTGTTATTGAAACGTTGGTTACAAAAAAGCCTCGCAAGGCGATTCAGTCACCTCAACCCCGACCAGTATAATGGCGCCTGTCTGTTAGGATTGCGCGGTTCCGTGATTAAGAGTCATGGTGCTGCCAATCAGCGCGCCTTTAGCGTTGCAATAGAGCAGGCAGTGCAGGCGGTGCAGCGGCAGATACCTCAACGGATCGCCGCTCGCCTGGAATCTTTATACCCAGCAGGCTTCGAACTGCCGGGGGGCGGCAAAAACGGGAACTCCCGACAGCAAAGCGGGACGAACGAGCAGGACTGACGCCCCAGCGGTTTGAACAAGGCGGGTATGTTACCCAAGAGTGACTGAGCGTACATGTATACGAAGATTATTGGTACCGGCAGCTATCTGCCCGAGCAAGTGCGTACTAACGCCGACCTGGAAAAAATGGTAGATACGTCTGACGAGTGGATTGTCACCCGTACGGGTATCCGTGAACGTCGTATTGCCGCACCGAATGAAACCGTTGCTACGCTGGGTTTTGAAGCTGCAAAAAATGCGTTGGATATGGCGGGCGTTAAGCCGGAGCAAATTGGTCTGATTATTGTTGCGACCACCTCTGGCACCCACGCATTCCCAAGCTCGGCCTGTCAAATTCAGTCTATGCTGGGAATTAACGGCTGCCCGGCGTTTGACGTTGCTGCGGCCTGTGCCGGCTTCACCTACGCCCTGAGCATCGCCGACCAGTATGTCAAAAACGGCGCGGTAGACTACGCGCTGGTTATTGGCGCTGACGTTCTGGCGCGCACCTGCGATCCTGCCGATCGCGGGACGATCATTATTTTTGGCGATGGCGCTGGCGCCGTTGTGCTGGGGGCATCCGCCGAGCCGGGCATCATCTCGACCCATCTGCATGCCGACGGCCGCTACGGCGAGCTGTTAACGCTGCCGAACGCCGATCGCGTGGAACCGGAAAATCCGATCTATCTGACGATGGCGGGTAATGAAGTCTTTAAAGTGGCCGTGACCGAGCTGGCGCACATTGTTGATGAGACGTTAGCGGCGAACAATCTGGAGCGTACCGCCCTGGATTGGCTGGTACCGCATCAGGCTAACCTGCGTATTATCAGCGCGACGGCGAGAAAGCTCGGAATGTCGATGGATAACGTGGTGGTGACGCTCGATCGTCATGGCAATACCTCCGCCGCCTCCGTCCCTTGTGCGCTGGATGAAGCGGTGCGCGATGGCCGCATTCAGCGTGGTCAGCTGATTCTGCTGGAAGCCTTTGGTGGCGGTTTCACCTGGGGTTCCGCGCTGGTTCGTTTTTAGTATAAGGATTTAGAGATGACGCAATTTGCTTTTGTGTTCCCGGGACAGGGCTCGCAGGCGGTAGGAATGTTGTCAGATATGGCGGCAGCTTATCCCGTTATTGAAGAGACTTTCCGTGAAGCCTCCGCGGCGTTGGGCTACGATCTGTGGGCGCTTGCTCAACAGGGCCCGGCAGAAGAACTGAATAAAACCTGGCAGACCCAGCCCGCGCTGCTGACCGCCTCCGTGGCGCTGTACCGCGCGTGGCAACAGCAGGGCGGCAAAGCGCCGGCTCTGCTGGCAGGCCATAGCCTGGGCGAATACTCCGCGCTGGTTTGCAGCGGCGTGATTGATTTCACCGACGCCGTGCGTCTGGTTGAGATGCGTGGCAAATTTATGCAGGAAGCCGTACCGGAAGGTACCGGCGCCATGTCGGCCATCATTGGCCTTGACGATGCGTCAATTGCCAAAGCCTGCGAAGAGTCTGCCGAAGGCCAGGTGGTTTCACCGGTCAACTTCAACTCCCCGGGTCAGGTGGTGATCGCTGGCAACAAGGAAGCCGTAGAGCGCGCTGGCGCCGCCTGTAAAGCCGCCGGCGCCAAACGCGCGCTGCCGCTGCCGGTTAGCGTGCCGTCCCACTGTGCGCTGATGAAGCCCGCGGCGGAAAAACTGGCGGTTGAACTGCAAAAAATCACCTTTAACACGCCGGCTATTCCGGTTGTGAACAACGTTGATGTGAAGTGCGAAACCGCGCCTGACGCCATTCGCGACGCGCTGATCCGCCAGCTGTACAGCCCGGTTCAGTGGACCAAAAGCGTCGAGTTTATGGCAGCTCAGGGCGTAGAACATCTGTATGAAGTGGGCCCGGGTAAAGTCCTCACCGGTCTGACTAAACGTATTGTTGACACCCTGACCGCTTCCGCGCTTAACGAGCCTGCAGCGCTGTCTGCGGCGCTTGAGCAATAAAAGAGGAATATCATGAGTTTTGAAGGAAAAATCGCGCTGGTTACCGGTGCAAGTCGCGGGATCGGCCGTGCAATCGCTGAAACGCTCGTTGCCCGTGGCGCAAAGGTTATCGGTACTGCCACCAGCGAGAGCGGTGCGCAGGCGATCAGCGACTATTTAGGTGCTAACGGTAAAGGTCTGCTGCTGAATGTGACCGACCCGGCATCTATCGAATCTGTCCTGGGAAATATTCGCGCAGAGTTTGGTGAAGTTGATATCCTGGTTAATAATGCCGGTATTACTCGTGATAACCTGTTAATGCGAATGAAAGATGACGAGTGGAACGATATTATCGAAACCAACCTGTCATCAGTTTTCCGTCTGTCAAAAGCAGTAATGCGCGCTATGATGAAAAAGCGTCACGGCCGCATTATTACTATCGGTTCTGTGGTCGGTACCATGGGAAATGCTGGTCAGGCTAACTACGCTGCGGCGAAAGCGGGTCTGATTGGTTTTAGTAAGTCGCTGGCACGTGAAGTCGCGTCCCGCGGTATTACCGTAAACGTTGTTGCTCCGGGCTTTATTGAAACGGACATGACGCGTGCGCTGTCTGACGATCAGCGTGCGGGTATTCTGGCGCAAGTTCCGGCGGGTCGCCTCGGCGATGCAAAAGAAATCGCCAGTGCGGTTGCGTTCTTAGCTTCTGACGAAGCAGGTTACATCTCTGGTGAAACCCTGCACGTCAACGGCGGAATGTACATGGTCTGACCGAGTTTTGCGCAAAACGTTCAGGAACCGCGCAGTCTGTGCGATTCCGCGTACGGTTTTGTGCAAAATGATTTGCGTTATGAGGGCAAACAGCCGCAAAATAGCGTAAAATCGTGGTAAGACCTGCCGGGATTTAGTTGCAAATTTTTCAACATTTTATACACTACGAAAACCATCGCGAAAGCGAGTTTTGATAGGAAATTTAAGAGTATGAGCACTATCGAAGAACGCGTTAAGAAAATCATCGGCGAACAGCTGGGCGTTAAGCAGGAAGAAGTTACCAACAATGCTTCCTTCGTTGAAGATCTGGGCGCTGATTCTCTTGACACCGTTGAGCTGGTAATGGCTCTGGAAGAAGAGTTTGATACTGAGATTCCGGACGAAGAAGCTGAGAAAATCACCACTGTTCAGGCTGCCATTGATTACATCAACGGTCACCAGGCGTAAGTGAACATCTCCAGGCGGTCATTCGACCGCCTGAGTTTTATCTTTAGTTTGTCCCACAAGAATTTATTTTCCCTCCCTGGAGGACAACCGTGTCTAAGCGTCGTGTAGTTGTGACCGGACTGGGCATGTTGTCTCCTGTCGGCAATACCGTAGAGTCTACCTGGAAAGCTCTCCTTGCCGGTCAGAGTGGCATCAGCCTGATCGACCATTTCGATACTAGCGCCTATGCAACAAAATTTGCTGGCTTAGTAAAGGATTTTAACTGTGATGACATCATCTCGCGTAAAGAACAGCGCAAGATGGATGCCTTCATTCAATATGGAATTGTCGCTGGCGTTCAGGCCATGCAGGATTCTGGTCTTGAAGTAACGGAAGAGAACGCAGACCGCATCGGCGCAGCTATCGGCTCCGGCATCGGCGGTCTCGGCCTGATTGAGGAAAACCACAGCTCGCTGACCAACGGCGGACCTCGTAAGATCAGCCCGTTCTTTGTACCGTCTACAATTGTTAATATGGTGGCCGGACATCTGACCATCATGTTTGGCCTGCGTGGGCCGAGCATCTCCATCGCGACCGCCTGTACTTCCGGTGTGCATAATATCGGTCAGGCCGCGCGTATCATTGCTTACGGCGATGCCGACGCAATGGTTGCCGGCGGTGCGGAAAAAGCCAGTACCCCGCTCGGCGTGGGTGGCTTTGGCGCAGCCCGCGCGCTCTCTACCCGCAACGACAATCCGCAGGCGGCAAGCCGTCCGTGGGATAAAGATCGCGACGGTTTTGTGCTTGGCGACGGTGCCGGTATGGTGGTGCTGGAAGAGTACGAGCACGCTAAAAAACGCGGCGCGAAAATCTACGCGGAAATCGTTGGTTTTGGTATGAGCAGCGATGCTTACCATATGACCTCTCCTCCGGAGAACGGCGCGGGTGCGGCGCTGGCAATGGTTAACGCCATTCGCGATGCGGGCATTGAGCCGGGCCAGATTGCCTACGTCAACGCGCACGGTACTTCGACGCCAGCGGGCGATAAAGCGGAAACTCAGGCCGTTAAGTCAGTCTTTGGCGATGCGGCTCGCCGCGTGATGGTCAGCTCGACCAAATCGATGACCGGGCACCTGCTGGGCGCCGCAGGGGCGGTAGAGTCTATCTACTCAATCCTCGCGCTGCGCGATGGCGTGGTTCCGCCGACCATCAACCTGGATAACCCGGACGATGGCTGCGACCTGGACTTCGTCCCGCACGAAGCTCGTCAGGTTTCCGGCATGGAGTACACCTTGTGTAACTCCTTCGGCTTTGGCGGCACCAACGGTTCGCTGATCTTTAAAAAGGTCTAAGCCGTTAATCTCGTCACCCAGCCATGACTCAGGCCTGCATTTATTGCGGGCCTTCTTTTTTCTTCAGCTTTCTCTGCTTGTCCTGCGTAATTCATCCTGCGACACTGGCGGGCCACCGATAAGGAGCCACTATGTTCTTGATTAATGGCCGCGAACAGGACGTCCTGGCCGCTAACGACCGGGCGATACAGTTTGGCGACGGATGCTTTACCACCGCGCGTATTGTGGAAAATAGCGTGCAGATGCTGCCTGCCCACCTTCGGCGTTTGCAGCAGGCCTGCGAAAAGCTGATGATCCCCTATAGCCACTGGCAAACGCTGGAACAGGAAATGCTGTGCCTGGCGCAGACCGAGAAAAGCGGCGTCCTCAAGGTTATTCTGACGCGCGGTTCCGGCGGCCGCGGCTATAGCGGCACGCTGTGCCAGGCGCCGACCCGCATTCTCAGCGTATCCCCGCTACCGGCGCACTATTCCCGCTGGCGCGAAGAGGGCATCGCTCTGACCCTGAGCCCGATACGGCTGGGGCGCAACCCGTCGCTTGCCGGCCTGAAGCACCTTAATCGCCTGGAGCAGGTGCTGATCCGCTCTCATCTTGAGCAGACGGAGGCTGACGAGGCGCTGGTTCTTGACAGCGACGGGTGGCTTACGGAATGCTGTGCCGCGAATCTGTTCTGGCGCAAGGGAATGGAGGTATTTACGCCGCGTCTTGACCAGGCGGGCGTGAACGGGATTATGCGCCAGTATTGTATCGCGAGGCTGGCACAATCGCCGTTTCGCGTTGTCGAAGTCACCACGGGCCCTGATGCGTTGCGCGATGCCGATGAAGTGCTGATTTGCAATGCCCTGATGCCGCTGGTGCCGGTTCGCCGCTGGGACGAGAGCCGTTGGTCCTCGCGCGAGCTTTATCATTTTTTAGCCCCACTGTGTGAGCTGTCTGGTTAGTCATGAAGAAAATGTTACGTTTTATCCTGCTGTTGTTAGTGGTGTTCGGCATTGCCGCAGGCGTGGGCATGTGGAAAGTCCGCCAGCTCGCTGACAGCAAGCTGCTTATCAAAGAAGAGACCATCTTTACCCTTGAAGCCGGCACCGGGCGCATTGCGCTGGGTCAGCAGCTGTACGGTGATAAGGTTATCAACCGGCCTCGCGTCTTCCAGTGGCTGCTGAGGATTGAGCCGGAGCTGTCGCACTTCAAAGCCGGCACCTACCGCTTCACGCCGAAAATGACGGTGCGCGAAATGCTCCAGCTGCTTGGCAGCGGCAAAGAGGCCCAGTTCCCGCTGCGTTTCGTTGAGGGAATGCGGGTGAGCGACTATCTGCGCCAGCTACGCGACGCGCCGTATGTCAAGCATACGCTGGCCGACGACAGCTATGAAACGGTAGCGAAAACGCTCGATCTTGAACACCCGGACTGGGTGGAAGGCTGGTTCTGGCCGGATACCTGGATGTATACCGCCAATACCAGCGATGTGGCGATCCTCAAGCGGGCGCATCAGAAGATGGTCGCCGAGGTGGACAAAGCGTGGGAAGGGCGGATGGATAACCTGCCGTACCAGGATCAAAACCAGCTGCTGACCATGGCGTCAATTATCGAAAAAGAGACGGCGGTGCCGGAAGAGCGCGACCGCGTGGCGTCGGTATTTATCAACCGCCTGCGTATCGGCATGCGTTTGCAAACCGACCCGACGGTGATTTACGGCATGGGTGAGGGTTATAATGGCAAGCTGACGCGCAGGGATCTCGAAACTCCGACGGCCTATAATACCTATGTGATTAGCGGCATGCCGCCGGGGCCGATCGCCGCGCCCGGAGAGGCCTCGCTGACCGCCGCCGCGCATCCGGCGAAAACGCCGTACCTCTATTTTGTCGCTGACGGTAAGGGCGGGCATACGTTTAATACCAATCTGTCCAGCCACAACCGCTCGGTTCAGGATTATTTAAAAGTTCTTAAGGAAAAAAATGCGCAGTAATTACATCGTTATCGAAGGCCTGGAGGGCGCAGGAAAAACCACCGCACGTAACCTGGTGGTAGAGGCGCTGGAGCAATCCGGCGTCAGCGATCTGCTGTTTACCCGCGAGCCGGGCGGCACCATCCTTGCCGAGAAACTGCGCAGCCTGGTTCTCGATATCCAGTCCACCGGCGATGAAGTGATTAATGATAAAGCCGAAGTGCTGATGTTTTATGCCGCCCGCGTTCAGCTGGTGGAAACGGTAATTAAGCCGGCCCTGGCCCGCGGACAGTGGGTGATTGGCGACCGCCACGATCTCTCGACCCAGGCGTACCAGGGCGGCGGACGCGGTATTGACCAGACGATGCTGGCGACGCTGCGCGACGCGGTGCTCGGCGATTTTCGTCCGAACCTGACGCTCTATCTCGACGTGACGCCTGCGGTGGGCCTCAAGCGCGCGCGCGCGCGCGGCGAGCTCGATCGTATTGAGCAGGAGTCGCTGGACTTCTTCAACCGGACCCGCGCGCGCTACCTTGAGCTGGCGGCGCAGGACCCGACGATCCGCACCATTGATGCCACCCAGCCGCTGGAAGCGGTCGCGCGCGATATCCGCGCAGTTATCAGCCAGTGGGTGGCGGAGCAGCGCGCATGAAATGGTATCCGTGGTTACGCCCGCCTTTCGAGCAATTAGTCACCAGCTATCAGGCCGGGCGGGGTCACCATGCGCTACTGCTGCAGGCCCTGCCGGGAATGGGTGGCGATGCGTTGCTCTACGCGCTGTGCCGCTACCTGATGTGCCGACAGCCGGAAGGACACAAAAGCTGCGGCCACTGCCATAGCTGCCAGCTGATGCAGGCCGGTACGCATCCTGATTACTACACGCTGGTGCCGGAGAAGGGAAAAAGCGCCCTCGGCATCGATGCCGTTCGCGAAGTGAATGAAAAGCTCTACGAACGCTCGCGCCTCGGCGGCGCCAAGGTGGTGTGGATTAGCGACGCGGCGCTGCTGACCGATGCGGCGGCGAATGCCCTGCTGAAGACGCTGGAAGAGCCGCCGGAAAATACCTGGTTCTTCCTCGCCTGCCAGGAGCCGGCGCGGCTGCTGGCCACGCTGCGCAGCCGCTGTCGCCTGTATCATCTTGCTCCGCCTGCTGAATCCTATGGTCTGGCGTGGCTGGAGCGCGAGGTGAGGCTGGAGCAAAACGCGCTGCTGGCCGCGCTGCGCCTGAGCGCCAATGCGCCAGCGGCGGCGCTGGAACTGCTTGAGGAGAGCCGCTGGGCCTCCCGGCAGCAGCTAATCCAGACTCTGGCAAACGTACTAACCGACGGCGACTGGCTAACGCTGCTGCCGATTCTGAATCATGAACAGGCCGCCGTTCGCCTGCACTGGCTGGCATCGCTGCTGCTGGATGCGCAAAAAAGGCAGCAGGGGATCGCCCTGGTGAGCAACCCCGATGCCTGGACGCTGATAAACCAGCTGGCGCATGCGCTGCCGGCCAGCCGCCTGCAGGCTATTGCGCGGGACGTCAGCGCCTGCCGCGAGCAGCTGCTGAGCGTGGTCGGCGTCAACCGCGAACTGCTGCTAACCGAGCGCCTTCTGCGCTGGGAACATTACCTGCAACCTGGGGCGGTTCTCCCCGTTTCCCACCTCTGAGCGAGACATTATGTTTTTAGTCGACTCCCACTGCCATCTTGATGGCCTGGATTATGAAACCCTGCATAAAGACGTGGACGATGTGCTGGCGAAAGCCGCCGCGCGTGACGTGAAGTTCTTCCTTGCCGTTGCCACGACGCTGCCGGGATATCGCGGGATGCGCGAGCTGGTCGGGCAGCGTGACAACGTGGTTTTCTCCTGCGGCGTGCATCCGCTCAACCAGGATGAAGCGTACGACGTCGACGAGCTGCGCCAGCTGGCCGCGGAAGAGGGCGTCGTGGCGATGGGGGAGACCGGGCTGGACTATTTTTACACCCCGGAAACCATGCCCCGCCAGCAGGAGTCCTTCCGCGATCACATCCGCATCGGTCGTGAGCTAAACAAGCCGGTGATTGTGCACACCCGGGACGCGCGGGCCGATACGCTGACAATTTTGCGGGAAGAAAAAGTGACGGATTGCGGCGGCGTACTACACTGTTTCACAGAGGATAGAGAGACCGCGGGTAAATTGCTGGACATGGGGTTCTATATCTCGTTTTCCGGTATTGTCACGTTCCGTAACGCTGAACAGCTGCGCGACGCCGCGCGCTACGTTCCCCTCGATCGCCTGCTGGTGGAGACCGATTCGCCTTACCTGGCGCCGGTTCCCCATCGTGGTAAAGAGAACCAGCCGGCGATGGTTCGTGACGTTGCCGAATACATGGCGGTTCTGAAGGGCGTTTCGCTGGAGCAGCTGGCGCAGCAGACCACCGATAATTTCGCCAGATTGTTCCATATCGACCCCTCCCGCCTGTAACCTGCCGATCTTCCTATTATTTTAAGGCTCGTAATTAATACTTAAAGCGAGTAAAGTTCACCGCCACAAAAGGGGCGGTGACGTGCTTTTGGTTACATTTAGATACAGCTTATGTAAGTTGATGTAAACTTTCCCACGCCGACTGATTGAAACGTGATAGCCGTCAAACAATCATTCCGCCAATTATTTTACTCTGTGTAATAAATAAAGGGCGCTTAGATGTCCTGTCCACGGCATGGTTCTCCCCCCGTGCCAATGCGTGAAAACGTAAAAAAGTACCAAATACTCAGGAGCACTCTCAATTATGTTTAAGAATGCATTTGCTAACCTGCAGAAGGTCGGTAAATCGCTGATGCTGCCGGTCTCCGTACTGCCTATCGCAGGTATCCTGCTGGGCGTCGGTTCCGCAAACTTCAGCTGGCTGCCAGAAGTCGTTTCCCACGTCATGGCAGAAGCAGGCGGTTCGGTATTCGCTAATATGCCGCTGATCTTCGCTATCGGTGTGGCGCTTGGCTTCACCAATAACGACGGCGTATCCGCGCTGGCTTCGGTCGTTGCTTACGGCATCATGGTGAAAACCATGGCGGTTGTTGCCCCTCTGGTTCTGCATCTACCTGCTGAAGAGATTGCGGCTAAGCACCTGGCTGATACCGGCGTACTCGGCGGTATTATTTCCGGCGCAATCGCGGCATACATGTTCAACCGCTTCTATCGCATCAAGCTGCCAGAGTATCTGGGCTTCTTTGCGGGCAAGCGTTTTGTGCCGATTATCTCCGGTCTGGCCGCTATTTTCACCGGCGTGATCCTCTCCTTCATCTGGCCTCCGATCGGTACTGCTATCCAGACCTTCTCTCAGTGGGCTGCGTACCAGAACCCGGTTGTGGCGTTCGGTATCTACGGCTTCATTGAGCGTTGCCTGGTACCGTTTGGCCTGCACCACATCTGGAACGTTCCTTTCCAGATGCAGATTGGCGAATACACCAACGCGGCGGGTCAGGTCTTCCACGGCGATATCCCGCGCTACATGGCAGGCGACCCGACTGCGGGCAAACTGTCCGGCGGCTTCCTGTTCAAAATGTACGGTCTGCCGGCTGCTGCTATCGCTATCTGGCACTCCGCTAAACCGGAAAACCGCGCGAAAGTGGGCGGTATCATGATCTCCGCGGCGCTGACCTCGTTCCTGACCGGTATTACCGAGCCGATCGAGTTCTCCTTCATGTTCGTTGCGCCGATCCTTTACGTTATCCACGCAATTCTTGCAGGTCTGGCATTCCCGATCTGTATCCTGCTGGGTATGCGTGACGGTACTTCGTTCTCCCACGGCCTGATCGACTTTATCGTTCTGTCCGGCAACAGCAGCAAGCTGTGGCTGTTCCCGATTGTCGGTATCTGCTATGCGATCGTGTACTACGTTGTCTTCCGCGTGCTGATTAAAGCGCTGGACCTGAAAACTCCGGGTCGCGAAGATTCAACTGAAGACAGCAAAGTGGGCGCAACCAGCGAAATGGCTCCGGCCCTGATCGCGGCGTTCGGCGGTAAAGAAAACATCACTAACCTTGATGCGTGCATCACCCGTCTGCGCGTTAGCGTGGCTGACGTAGCGAAAGTTGATCAGGCTGGCCTGAAAAAACTGGGCGCTGCCGGTGTGGTCGTTGCAGGTTCAGGCGTTCAGGCAATCTTCGGGACTAAATCCGATAACCTGAAAACTGAAATGGATGAGTACATCCGCGCTAACTAAGTTGTGATGTGGGGAGACTAAGGCAGCCGAATGGCTGCCTTTTTTAATGGATTCAGCGAGTAAAAAGGGAGCCGGCTGGCTCCCTGGTTTTTTTATGGTCAGCGCTGAGGATAAATCAGAACTGATAGCTGGCGGTGATGCTGAAGTTGCGCGGTTCGCCGTAAACAATCGAGCCGTCAATGTTGGTATCGTAGGTTTTATCGAACAGGTTGTTGATATTACCCTGTAAGGCGAAGTTTTTGGTGACCTGGTAGCGGCTGAATAAATCAACCAGCGCGTAGCTGCCTTGTTCCGCGCGGAAGGTACCGTACGGCGTGACGGTATCTTTATAGACCCGGTTCTGCCAGCTCACGCCGCCGCCAACGGTCAGCTCGGGCATCGCCGGCAGACGATAGCTGGTGAACACTTTGACGCTGGTACGCGGCAGGTTCGGGTTCACCGCGTTGCCTTCATTATCTTCCGCGACATAGCGCGTGGCCCCGAAGGTCATCTGCCAGTTATCGGTAATCGCCCCGTTAACTTCGAACTCGACGCCTTTACTCACCGTACCGTTGACGGTTTTGTAGGCCGTATCGCCGTTGCTGCCGGCAATCGGGGTTCCGGTAGACTGCCCCAGGTTATCCTGTTCGATACGGAACACGGCCAGCGTCGTGGTCAAACGGCTGTCCATCCAGTCTGATTTCAGGCCAAGCTCATAGTTGTTGCCGGTGATCGGCGTCAGATATTTACCCGAGCTGTCGCGGACGTTCTGCGGCTGGAAGATTGAGGTGTAGCTGGCGTAGGTCGACCAGTTATCATCAATGTCGTAAACCAGGCCGGCGTACGGCGTCGTATGGTTTTTCTCCATGCTGTAGGAGAGGGTGTCGATACGCCAGTTGGTATAGCGCACGCCGAGAATTAAGTGCAGCGGGTCGGCCAGGGAGAAGCGCGTCGCGGCATATAGGGACTTCATCCGGGTGGTGTCGTCCTGGGCGAGGCTTTGCGGGCCCCAGTTCGTTTCAGGGAAACTCCCCGCATTGAAGTTATTAAAGCTGCCGATTTCATCCGGGAACACGTTGGCCCAGGAGCTGAAATAGCGATTATTTTGTTTGCTGTAGCTGCCGCCGACGATCAGGTTATGCTGGCGCCCGAACAGATCGAAGCCGCCATCGGTAAACAGATCTACGGCATCGATTTTACGTTTGCCGCTGTTCCAGCCCGTCCCGCCAACGTAGTCATAGCCTGGGCCATAGTTGCCGTATGGGCCGACCAGCATGCCGGTCTCTTTGTTGACGTACGCATCGACGTACATCATTTTGCTGTCGAATTTGACCTCGGAGTGGGTTGCGGTCATGGTCGCCTGCCAGGTATCGGCAAAGCGCTGCTTCAGCGTGACGAAGACTTTGTTGAACTCTTTATCGTTATAGGCCCAGTCCGGAGAGGTGCTGTGGGCGCGATCGTAGTGGTTCTTGCTGCCGTCGGTATTCCAGCGCGGCAGGCCGCCCCAGGTTGGGCTGTCGACGTCGATGCGCTGGTATTCGTAGCCGGCGGAGAGGCTGGTTGAGGTGCCAAGGTCGGCATCGAGAATGCCGGAGAAGAACGTTTTTTCGCTGTTGTAACGATCGAGCCAGGAGTCATTATTCTGATAGCCAGCGACGATGCGCGCCCGGACGTTACCGTCCTCGGTCAGCGGGCTCTGCACGTCCGCGACGTAGCGCTGCTTGTTCCAGCTGCCGTACTCCGCCGAAAGATTACCTTTAAATTCCCGGCTGGTGGCATGTTTACGAATCATATTGATTGAAGCGGAGGGGTTGCCCGTACCGGTCATCAGACCGTTGGCGCCGCGCACGACTTCAACCCGCTCAAAGAGCGCGGTATCGGAGAGCGCGTCCCCCAGGTTCCAGCGGGATTCAAAATAGGTTGGAATACCATCAACCATATAGTTGTCTATCTGAAAACCGCGGGAGTAATAGCTGCTGCGATCGGAGTCCGCCTGGCTGCGGCTGATCCCGAGCGTGTTGTCCATGACGTCGCCAAGGGTTTGCAGCTGCTGATCCTGCATCCGCTGCTCGCTGATGATGCTGACCGATTGCGGAATATCGCGCTGGGTCATCAGCATTTTTGTTCCGGCTGACGTGGTTTTAACGCTGTAATCCTGCTGCTGTTCGCCGACGCCGGCTGGCGTTGTCCCTTCTACAATGATGGTGTCGTCGGTCGTACCGGCGGCAATGCCGAGGGCTGGGTGGAGCGCCAACGCAATGCCGACGGCGAGTAGAGACGGCGCGCGGCGACCATCCCGTAAGCTGGTAGTGAAAGACATTATTAACCCTTAATTAGGAGACAATCGTTATACGCCGAGGCTCTTTGGCCGCGGTCGAACCATTCCTGAAGTGCGCTGTAACCACATGGTGAATACAAATGAGAAATATACGCATTTATATTTAATGTGTAAACAGAGGTAAGAATGGCGGTCAAAATGGCGTTTATCGGCGTCGGCGGCGGGTCCCGATCCGGGATATGCTTAATCCGTCATCAGCCAGGCCCGCCGCCGCGTAAGAAAAAGTGCATTCGGGTTGAAAGAGGGGGAGTAACTCGCTCATACTCTTAGATGAATCCTGTGCATCCGCGTTTATCTGTAGAGGCAGGCCAGAGCACGGTATAAAAATTAATAAGGAATCAGTCATGGCAGAAGAAACGATTTTTAGCAAAATCATTCGCCGGGAGATCCCGTCGGATATTGTTTATCAGGATGAGCTTGTTACCGCCTTTCGCGATATTTCTCCACAGGCGCCGACCCATATTCTGATTATCCCCAATATCCTGATTCCTACCGTCAACGACGTCACCACGGAGCACGAGCTGGCGCTGGGACGGATGATGACCGTCGCGGCGAAAATTGCGCGTGATGAAGGCCTTGCCGACGATGGCTATCGTCTGATCGTCAACTGTAACCGCCACGGCGGCCAGGAAGTTTACCATATCCATATGCACCTGCTGGGCGGTCGCCCGCTGGGTCCAATGCTGGCTCACAAAGGCTAATCAATGCGCGCAGCTCATTTCGGCACTCTTCTGGCGGCGGCGCTGCTGGCCGGCTGCGGTTCTCACGCGGAAATTCCGGTGGGAGAACAGCAGACGCTGGTGATGGAGTCTAACGTCTTAGCCGCAGGTATCAGCGCCGATGCGCCTGAGGTCACCGCCTCACAGATTCAGGCCACCGCGACTTCAAGGCTGTTCAACGAACGCCAGGAGCCGATCGTCGTGCATTACCGATTTTTCTGGTATGACGCCAGAGGACTGGAGATGCACCCGCTGGAGCCGGCCCGCAGCATAACGGTGCCCGCACGCTCATCCGTGACGCTTTACGGTAGCGCGAATATTTTGGGGGCGCACAAGGCCCGACTTTATCTTTATCTGTAAGAGGTAATTGTGATGATTAAAATGTGTCGCTATGCGTTGATCACAGCACTGGCGATATTCCTTGCCGGGTGCGTCGGGCAGCGTCAGGAACCCGCGCCGGTAGGGGAGGCGCAGCCGAAGCCGGAACAGCCTGCGCAGCCGCAGCCTACGGTGCCGACCGTGCCGGGCATTCCGGCAGTGCCGGCGCAGCCTGGGCCGATTGAGCATGAACAGCAGCCGACGCAGCCGACGCCGCGCGTTCGCCACTATGACTGGAACGGCGCGGTGCAGCCGATGGTCGGGCAGATGCTGCAGGCGGGGGGCGTGAATGCGGGCAGCATTCTGCTGGTCGATAGCGTCAACAACCGCACTAACGGGACGCTGAACGCCGGCGACGCGACCGCGGCCCTGCGCAATGCGCTGACGGGAAACGGCAAGTTTACGCTGGTCTCGCCGCAGCAGCTCGGCGTAGCGAAACAGCAGCTTGGCCTGTCGCCGCAGGATAGCCTCGGTAGCCGCAGCAAAGCGATGGGCATCGCGCGCACCGTTGGCGCGCAGTACGTGCTCTACTCTAATGCCACCGGCAACGTCAATTCACCTGAGCTGAAGATGCAGCTGATGCTGGTGCAAACCGGCGAGATTATTTGGTCAGGTAAAGGTGCAGTTCAGCAACAGTAAGCTTACGCGCGATGAGGTATTGTCGCGCTTTTTCCCCCGCTATTCGCCGCTCGACGATCCGGCCTTTGCCGGTCTGAGCGGCGGTAGCTGCATTATCAGCAACGGCGCCCGGCGGCTGGTACTACGCCAGCCGCACGATCCTGCCGCGCCCGCCAGCGATTTCCTTCGTCAATATCGCGCGTTATCCCGGATGCCGGATACGCTTGCACCGTCGCCAGTTTTTTACTCGCCGCGCTGGATGGTGGTGGAATATTGCGTCGGTGAAATGAAAAGCGCGCTTCCGCCGGGCCCGCAGCTGGCCGGGGTGTTGTATCATCTGCACCAGCAGCCGCGCCTGGGCTGGCGTATCGCGCTGGCGCCGCTGCTGGAACACTACTGGCAGCAGAGCGACCGCTCGCGACGAACCCCGCTCTGGCTGCGTTGGTATAAGCGCCTGCTACGGCGCGGAGAGCCTCGGCCGCTGCGCCTGGTGCCGCTACATATGGATGTGCATGCGGGCAATCTTGTCCATACCGAGGGCGGGCTGCGGCTGATCGACTGGGAATATGCCGGCGACGGCGATATTGCGCTGGAGCTTGCTGCCGTGTGGATTGATTCCGCGCAGCATCGGCAGCTGGCAGCGGAGTACGCCCGACAGGCGAACATTAATGAGCGCCAGCTGTGGCGACAAATTCAGCGCTGGCGCCCGTGGGTATTGATGCTAATGGCAGGCTGGTATGAGCGTCGCTGGCAGCAAACCGGCGACCGGCAGTTTATCGCCCTGGCAGATGCGGCCTGGCGTCAGTTAGACAAATAATATAAGAGAGGTCAGTGTGGGTCCGGTAATGTTGGATGTCGAAGGTTTTGAACTGGATGCGGAAGAGCGGGAGATCCTCGCGCATCCCTTGGTTGGCGGGCTGATTCTCTTCACCCGCAACTATCACGATCCGGCGCAACTGCGCGAGCTGGTGCGGCAGATCCGCGAAGCTTCGCGCAATCATCTGGCGATCGCGGTCGATCAGGAAGGCGGGCGCGTGCAGCGCTTTCGCGAGGGCTTTACCCACCTGCCGGCCGCGCAGTCCTTTGCCGCACTGCTGGGGATGGAAGAGGGCGGCAGGCTGGCAGCGCAGGCCGGCTGGCTGATGGCCAGCGAAATGATCGCTATGGATATTGATATCAGCTTTGCGCCGGTGCTCGACGTCGGCCACATTAGCGCCGCCATCGGCGAGCGCTCCTATCATGACGATCCCGAGAAGGCGCTGGCCATCGCGCGCTGCTTTATTGACGGTATGCATGAAGCGGGAATGAAAGCGACCGGGAAGCATTTCCCGGGCCACGGGGCGGTAACCGCGGATTCTCATAAAGAGACGCCGCGCGACCCGCGCGCTGAGGCGGAAATTCGCGCCCGGGATATGGCCGTTTTCCGCACGCTGGCTGCGGAGCAGCGGCTTGATGCGATTATGCCTGCCCACGTTATTTACACCGACGTCGACCCGCGTCCGGCCAGCGGTTCGGCGCACTGGCTGAAGACGGTGCTGCGCGGGGAGTTAGGCTTTGACGGCGTGATTTTCTCCGACGATCTGTCGATGGAAGGCGCGGCGATTATGGGAAGCTACGCCGAGCGCGGGCAGGCTTCCCTGGACGCGGGTTGCGATATGATCCTGGTCTGTAATAATCGTAAGGGTGCGGTCAGCGTGCTGGATAACCTGTCGCCGATCAAAGCAGAGCGTGTTACGAAATTGTATCATAAAGGTTCCTTTACCCGTCAGGAACTAAGGGATTCCGCCCGTTGGAAGGCGGTCAACGCGCAGCTGGAGCAGCTCCACGCGCGTTGGCAAGAGGCGAAGTCCGCGTAGCAAACCTGAAGGGCGTTGTTGTCTGGTGAGGATACGATGATTATCTATTTACACGGTTTTGACTCTAACAGCCCCGGTAACCATGAGAAGGTGCTGCAGCTGCAGTTTATCGACCCTGACGTGCGGTTGATTAGCTACAGTACGCGGCATCCGAAGCATGACATGCAGCACTTGTTAAAAGAGGTCGATAAGATGCTGCAGCTCAACGCCGACGATCGGCCGCTGATTTGCGGCGTTGGTCTGGGCGGCTACTGGGCGGAACGAATTGGCTTCCTCTGCGATATCCGCCAGGCGATTTTTAACCCGAACCTGTTTCCCGATGAGAACATGGAAGGGAAGATCGATCGGCCGGAAGAGTACGCGGATATCGCCACCAAGTGCGTGAATAACTTCCGTGAAAAAAATCGCGATCGTTGCCTGGTGATGCTTTCCCGCAAGGATGAAGCGCTGGACAGCCAGCGTTCCGCTGAGCTGCTGCATCACTACTATGAAATTATCTGGGATAACGAGCAGAGTCATAAATTCAAGAGTATCTCCCCGCATCTGCAGCGGATAAAGGCCTTTAAGACCCTCGGCTGATCGCCTCCCTCCAGCCCGCTGTGTGAACGCACCGCGGGCTTTTTTTATCCATTCTGTGATTGCTTGCACAAAAAATGTGCGGTAAAACTTGATGCATATCAATTTTGGTATGACCAATGAACCGTTCATGTTATTCTCGATTTCGCTGAATGGTTTCAATGCTGTAACTTGTTGTTAATTAAAGGCTATTTATATAACTTTTAATTAACAATTGGTTAATAATTTTAGGGGGTCACGTGACTACACCATTGAAAAAAATAGTAATCGTTGGTGGCGGTGCCGGCGGACTGGAACTGGCTACTCAGTTGGGTAAAAAGCTGGGTCGTAGCAAAAAAGCGAAAATCATCCTGGTGGATCGCAACCATAGCCATCTGTGGAAACCGCTGCTGCATGAAGTGGCAACGGGTTCGCTCGACGAAGGTGTAGATGCGCTGAGCTACCTGGCTCATGCCCGCAATCACGGTTTCCAGTTCCAGCTCGGTTCCGTCGCGGATATCAACCGCGAAGCAAAAACCATCACGCTTTCCGAACTGCGTGACGAAAAGGGCGAGCTGCTGGTGGCCGAGCGTAAGCTGCCTTACGACACGCTGGTCATGGCGCTGGGCAGTACCTCTAACGACTTTAATACGCCGGGCGTTAAAGAGAACTGTATTTTCCTCGACAACCCGCACCAGGCGCGTCGTTTCCATCAGGAAATGCTGAACCTGTTCCTGAAATACTCCGCGGATCTCGGCGCCAACGGCAAAGTGAATATTGCTATCGTCGGCGGCGGGGCCACCGGCGTTGAGCTTTCTGCCGAGCTGCATAATGCGGTTAAGCAGCTGCATAGCTACGGCTACAAAGGGCTGACCAACGAAGCGCTGAACGTCACTCTGGTTGAGGCCGGGGAGCGTATTCTGCCGGCGCTGCCGCCGCGTATTTCCGGCGCCGCACACAGCGAGCTGACCAAGCTCGGCGTGCGGGTGCTGACAAAAACCATGGTCACCAGCGCCGATGCTAACGGCCTGCACACCAAAGACGGCGAGTTTATTAATGCCGATCTGATGGTATGGGCTGCCGGGATTAAGGCGCCGGACTTTATGAAAGAGATCGGCGGTCTGGAAACCAACCGCATCAACCAGCTGGTGGTCGAGCCGACGCTGCAAACGACCCGCGATGCGGATATCTATGCCATCGGCGACTGCGCTTCCTGCGCCCGTCCGGAAGGCGGATTCGTGCCGCCGCGCGCGCAGGCCGCACACCAGATGGCAACCTGCGCGTTGAATAACATCCTTGCGCAGATGAAAAACAAGCCGTTGAAAACTTATACTTATAAGGATCACGGTTCGCTGGTTTCGCTCTCCAACTACTCGACCGTCGGCAGCCTGATGGGCAACCTGATGCGCGGTTCAATGATGATCGAAGGCCGTATTGCGCGCTTCGTTTACATCTCCCTGTACCGCATGCACCAGATTGCGCTGCACGGCTACTTTAAAACCGGCCTGATGATGCTGGTGGGGCGCATCAACCGCATCATTCGTCCGCGCCTGAAGCTGCACTAATTCTCGGGCGCTCTGCTCCCGGATGACGGCGTTAACGCCTTCTCCGGGTTGCGGAGCGCGGCGAGCCGCCGCCCGGTCGGATAACGCGCTGCCGGGCGGTTACCTGGAATATCCTTCTGTAATATTCGCTATATCCTCTCGGATTCCTCTGAATCCCCGCTGTTTGCTGCAGATCCTCGCATTTTTCATCCGCTTTCTGATTTGCAAGCTCCCCGGGTAGATAGCAAAATTATCGCTATCAGCAACAAAGGAGGATGCCCCGTGAATAAATCAATGTTGGCGGGTATAGGGATTGGCGTGGCTGCCGCGCTGGGCGTGGCAGCTGTCGCCGGTCTGAACGTACTGGATCGTGGACCGCAGTATGCGCAGGTGGTCTCCAGTACACCGATAAAAGAAAGTGTTAAAACGCCGCGTCAGGAGTGTCGCAACGTCACCGTCACCCATCGTCGTCCCGTGCAGGATGAAAACCGGATTGCCGGCTCGGTGCTCGGCGCGGTTGCCGGTGGGGTTATCGGCCACCAGTTTGGCGGCGGCCGTGGCCGCAGCGTTGCCACCGTAGTGGGCGCGCTGGGCGGCGGCTATGCCGGTAACCAGATTCAGGGATCGATGCAGGAAGGCGATACCTACACCACGACGCAGCAGCGCTGCAAAACGGTGTACGACAAATCGGATAAAATGCTGGGCTATGACGTCACTTACAAAATCGGCGGACAGCAGGGCAAGATTCGCATGGAACATGACCCCGGCACGCAAATTCCGCTGGATAGCAACGGTCAGCTGATTCTGAATAACAAAGCGTAAAAAAGACGTTTATTGATATTTGCCCCTCATCACTCAGGATGAGGGGCTTTTTTTATCAGAAGCTCAGGGCGTAGTTCAGGCCAAAGGTGCGGCCACGGCCTTTGTACTCATACAGCGAACTGCTGCCGTAGGTTGGGCTGTAAAGCAGCGGTGCGCGCTGGCCCCAGATGGTAACGTAGTCTTCGTTCAGCAGGTTTTCGATGCTGAAGGTGAGCTTACCCAGCGGGAGCGCGTAGCTGCCGATAAAGTCGACGGTGTTGTAGCCATCAAGCTTGTTGCCGCTGGCGTCGCTAAGATCGAACACTTGCTGAGTTTGCACGCGCAGCGACCACGGGTCCGGCGCCCAGCCGACCCAGGCGGTGGCTTTCGACGGAGAGGCCAGGGTCACATCCCATTTCTGCCAGCTGCCGTCGCTCTTCACCTGTGATTTCAGAACGTTGAAGTTAGCTCCTGTGCTCCAGTCGCTCTCCGGGAAGGCGTAATCCACCGCCCCTTCAACGCCGTAAATACGACGCTTATCGGACTCAACGTCAATCGTCATATCGGTGCGGTTGACGACGATGGTTTTGTCCGACGTAGAGTAGTAGGCCGCCAGCTGCGTACGCAGGTTGTCGCCGGTGTAGCGCCAGCCCAGCTCGTAAGAGTTGACTTTAATCCCCTGCAGCGGCGAGTCCCCGACGTTGACGCTCGACAGCAGCGGAAGGTTGCCGTTAACGGCGGTGCCGTATTTACCAATGCCGTAGTATTTACCCGGATCAGGCAGCTCGACGCCCTGGGAGAAGTTAAACCAGGTCTGCTGACGGTCGGTAATGTGGGCGACAATCCCGGCGTTAAACAGGAAGTTATCGTAATCCGTTTTCCCGCCAGGAATGGCATCCGCCGAGCTGGCTTTACCGTTGGCGACGTCCTGCTGCTGCGCGTAGCCGACAAAATCATTAACCCGGTTTTCCGTCCACTGGTAGCGCACGCCGCCGCTGAGGGTGAAGATATCGTTCAGGTCATAGCTGCTCTGCAGGAACGGGGCGAGATTGGTGATGCTGTAGCCCGGGTAGCGGCCGGTGGTGTAGATGGCCTGATTGTTCAGCCCGCCGGAGGCCATCGATTCGTTGAGGTCGAAGAACATCTGGTTGGCGTTGAAGGTTTCATGATCGGCATCGAGCCCCCAGGTCAGATCCCAGCCGTCCAGCGGCTGGCTGTTGAGGGTAATTTTGGCCCCGTACTGATCGGTATCCTGCTTCGAGGAGGAGAAGCTGCTGACCTGGCCCTTAGCGAGGGTAGGGAAGGGGTAAAAGGTCAGGGATTCGTCGCGATAGTAGATCTGGCTGACCAGATTCTGGCCGTAGAAGTCGGCATCGGAATACTGCAGGCTGATCAGATGACGCTCGGTGCCGGGGACGCGGTCGGAATCCAGCCCGTTGGTGGTGTAGGCCTTGCCGTCACCGGTCACCGCCGACATATTTTTCCCGAGGTACAGGCCGTAGTCGTCGCCCTGGCTTTTGTAGTATTGCGTCACCAGCTGGAGCTGACGATTGTCGTCAATGTCGATGGTGCCAGTACCCATCACGTCGAGGCGGTCGGAGTGCTGCAAACCGGTCTGGGTGTTATCGAGGATCAGCGCATCGTTATTGCCGTCATACCAGCCGCCGAAGCGCTGATAAGCCACCGATAATCTGCCGGAGGCGTGCTCGGTACCGCCGCTCACCGCTGCCGCCACGCGTTCATCATGGTCGTTGCTGTTAGCAAAACCCGTTTTGCCGCCCAGTTCGAGATCGACCTGACGATCCTGCTGGCCTTTTTTGGTCACAATATTAATCAGGCCGCCGGTACTGCCGCCGCCGTACAGCGAAGTTGCGCCGGAGATGACCTCGATATGCTCAATATTGAACGGGTCGATCGAGTCCAGCTGACGGCTGTCGGTGCGGGAGGAGTTAAGCCGTACGCCGTCGATCAGCACCACGATGGCGCGACCGCGCATATTCATGCCGTAGTTCGTCCGCCCCTGGCTGCTGACGTCGATGCCTGGAATGAGCTGCGCCAGCACATCTTTGAATTCCTTGCCGCCCTGAACCTGCTGTTCAATTTCGTGACCCTCAATAACCCAGGTGGTCTGCGCCATTTCGGCAACGGTACGGTGCGTACGGTTGGCGCTAACGATAAGGTTTTCTTCGGCCGCCTGGGTGGTAAAGACGGGGAGGGTGGTGGCCAGCAGCAGTGGGTTAAGAACCCAGAGACGCGTGTTCATTCGCATTCCTTTTATGAGTTAACGGCTTGGTTGTAAGCGTTGTTGTTTTATTTTTTCGGCGCGGGTGCACCGATTGTTACAGGGTGAAATAAATTGTAAAAACTCAAATGCGAATTCTGCACGTAGTGATTATTGTTATCAATATCATTTACAACAAATTAACACTTAAGGATGTGAAAACATTAGTAAAATTGGGGTTAAGGCGGAGGGGTAACGCAGGCCCGGTGACTTACATCACCGGGCAGGGGAGCGGATTAGTGCTGGAGGATTTGCGGCCACAGGCGCAGGGTGGTGTCGGCAATTTGCATCAATTTAGTGAAATCGGCGCCTTCGCGAGCGCTGATCGACATACCCTGCAGCACGCAGCTTAAGAACTGCGCGAGCTGGCGAACGTCGCCATTTTCCGGGAGCTCACCGCGCAGCTGGCGCTGCTGCAGGAACTGGGTCAGGGTCTGCTCCTGCATAGCGTGCCGCGACTTAATGGTGTTGGCGATATCGGTAGAGGAGGCCGCCAGCGCCGCGGAGGTGTTGATCATAAAGCAGCCCGCCGGGGTGTCTTTACTGGTGAAGCAGGTGGCTATCGCGGTGAAATAGTCCCGCAGCGCCTGGTCGACGGACTTCTCTTCGTCAAACAGCTGCGCTTCGTGTCTGGCGGCAAAACGCGAAATATAGCGATCCAGCACCGCGCGAAACAGCCCCTCTTTATTGACGAATTCGGCGTAGAGCGTAGGGGCCTTTGCCCCGGTGGCTTCCACCAGATCGGCAAGGGAGGTTGCCTCATACCCATGCTGCCAGAACAGTGCCATGGCCTTATCCAGCGCCGCTTCCTTGTCGAACACTTTAGGTCGGCCACGGCTTTTTTTTGTGCAACTTTGAACGTCAGTTGTCATGATGCCGCCTGTACCTATGTTGGTTTGTTGAGAGGCCATTATAAAAATAAACGACATAACCTGCCAGCAGAGTCAGTCCAAAAATAAATAATTAATATATATATGAATTTTAAGTTGTTTATAAATAATTAAACGATCGTTATAAAAATGCGTTGACCTGTGATGTGGGTCACATTATTATTTACCTATCGATCGTTAGGTTAATTCTTGCGACCCTACTAAAAAAATCATCTGCATAGGTATAATAATCATGAAAAACATCAAAACGCTGACCCTCGCTGCCGTTCTGAGTTCGCTCTCTTTCGCTAGTTTTGCCGCCGTTGAAGTGCAATCCACTCCTGCTGGCCAGCAAAAAATCGGCACCGTTTCCGCTTCCGCCGGCACCAACCTGGGTTCTCTGGAAGATCAGCTGGCGCAGAAAGCTGAAGAAATGGGCGCGACTTCATTCCGCATTACGTCGGTAACCGGTCCTAACACCCTGCACGGGACTGCGGTTATCTACAAATAAGTTGTTCCCTCTGTCATGCCACTGACAAACGCGGTTCTGACCCCTTTATCAGGCCGCGGTAGTACGCAGTAAGCTGTTCCCCCTGTTGTGCCAATATTGCGAAGCGGTCCACCCCCTTATGGGACCGCGACTCGCTGTCTGAATGCTCAGCTATCCCCCAAACAAAGCGCCATAAAGAACCTGTCGGTTAAGCCGATGACGGGAATTTTCTGCTGCGCGGAATAACTTTGAGGCTGATGATTCGGTCGTTTCAGCCGCCATTTTCGCGCTGATGAACCCGTACTGAGGGAAAGGCGTACCGCGAGGATTGTTAAGGGGAAGACGGCTGTCTTCCCCTTAACCCGGTCACCTGGCGCCCGGCAGACATGTTCTGCCTGGCGTAGGGCGAACGGAATAGCACTGCACTGTCAGGCAGAAGATAGCGATTACAGCGCCTGCCCGGCGTTCGGGTGGTGACGGGTGACGTCAATCGGCATACCCGAGCGCAGTTCGATCGCTCGATCCATGACCTGCTGGTCGGTCAGCTGCGCCTGCTTAAAGGCCTGCATTGCCGCATCAAGCACGATTGGCAGCGTCTGCGGATCGTCATCAAGATGCTTTGACAGCGGCTGATGAATCTCTACCAGCCGGCTGCCGTTTGGCTCAACGGAGGCCTTAATCGGCGCGTTGATGATATTGACCCTGGTCCCGGGGGTCACTTTATTGAACAGCGCCTTAATATCATTATCGCGCAGGCGAATGCAGCCCGAGCTCACGCGCATACCGATGCCGAAATCGGCGTTGGTGCCGTGCAGCAGATAGACGCCGCCGTAGGCCGCCAGGCGGATCGCGTGGTGCCCCATCGGGTTATCCGGCCCGGCGGGAACCACGGCTGGCAGTTCGATACCCATCGCCTTATAGCGTGCGCGAATATTGGCCGTCGGCGTCCAGGTCGGGTTGGCGCGCTTATCTGACACGGTAGTCACCATCGTTGGCGTGAGGGTATCGCCCCCGAGCTGGCCGATACCGATAGGGTAGACGGTCACCTCATTCTTGCCCGGCGGGTAGTAGTAAAGACGAAGTTCGGCGAGATTAATCACCAGCCCTTCGCGCGGCGCGTCCGGCAGCAGCGTCTGCAGCGGAATGGTCAGCACGCTGCCCGCCCGGGGAACGTAGGGGTCGACGCCGGGGTTGGCCTGCAGGAGCGCCAGAAAACCAACGTTATACTTTTTGGCAATGGCCTCCAGCGAGCCGCCGTTATTCTGCACCACGTGGAACTGGTTTTGCCCCACCAGGCGGCTGCCCGGCGGCGGTAAAGGCCAGGTGTTAGCGCGGGCCGGAAGCGCCAGCGCGGCGACAACGGCAAACAGCGTCAGCCACAGAGAGATACGCGAAGAGTTTATGACCATAATAAGTAAGTGGTTATTTTTCTACGAAAACAGAGCCAAATTATGGCGTGGGGGAGTGTGGGGAAACCTTGGTGGATTGCAAAACATTTGTAAAGTTTGCTGAATGTGTCAGGTGAAAAAATGGATACGATGAATATCACCGCATCCATTTTCCCGGTCACGGTCAGGCGACGGCGTTCTCTTCCAGCTGGCGCATAAACTGACGAACCCAGTCCATACGCGTTTTACGCTCGGCGAGATCCTGCATAAACTTCAGGCGCGTCGGCCCGTCAAGACGGAAGTGCTGCGGCTGTTTCTGCAGCAGGCCAATCAGCCACACCGGGTTGACGTGGTTCTTTTCATTAAACTCAATGATGCCGCCTTTTTCATTCCCCTCCAGCTTGCGGATGCCAAGCTTTTGCGCCTTCTGGCGCAGGCGGGCGATATCCAGCAGATTTCTGGCCGCATCCGGCAGCAGGCCGAAGCGGTCGATGAGCTCAACCTTGATCTCTTCCAGCTCGTGCTCGCTTTTGGCGCTGGCGATGCGCTTGTAGAACGAGAGTCGGGTATTTACATCCGGGATAAAGTCGTCCGGCAGCAATGACGGCATGCGCAGTTCGACCTCCGTTTGCTGGCTGGTGAGATCTTCCAGCGACGGCTCGCGCCCGGCCTTCAGCGCATCAACGGCGTTCTCCAGCAGCTCCATATACAGCGAGAAGCCGATGGTGGTCATCTGCCCGCTCTGGTCCTCGCCAAGCAGCTCGCCGGCGCCGCGAATTTCCAGATCGTGGGTTGCCAGGGCAAACCCGGCGCCGAGGTCCTCCAGCGAGGCGATCGCTTCCAGTCGCTTTTGCGCATCGGTGGACATCGCCTTCGGATGCGGAGTCAGCAGCCAGGCATAGGCCTGATGGTGTGAACGCCCGACGCGCCCGCGCAGCTGGTGCAGCTGAGCAAGGCCGAAATGATCGGCGCGCTCGATGATGATCGTATTGGCGGTAGGAATATCGATCCCGGTTTCAATAATGGTGGTGCAGACCAGCACGTTAAAGCGCTGGTGGTGGAAATCGTTCATCACCCGCTCGAGCTCGCGTTCGCGCATCTGCCCGTGACCGATGGCGATACGGGCTTCGGGCACCAGCTCGGCCAGACGGTCGGCGGCTTTCTGGATGTTTTCTACGTCATTGTAGAGATAGTAAACCTGGCCGCCGCGCAGTATTTCACGCAGCATGGCCTCGCGTACCACCAGCGCATCGTACTCGCGCACGAAGGTTTTCACCGCCAGACGGCGCGCCGGAGGGGTGGCGATAATCGACAGATCGCGCATGCCGCTCATGGCCATATTCAGGGTGCGCGGGATAGGCGTCGCGGTGAGCGTCAGAATATCGACATCGGCGCGCATGGCCTTGATGCGCTCCTTATGCCGCACGCCAAAGCGGTGCTCCTCATCGACGATCAGCAGCCCAAGATCGCGCAGCTTCACTTCGCTTTGCAGCAGCTTATGGGTGCCGATCAGTATATCGATTTTGCCCTCGGCCGCCTGTTCCAGAATCTGCGCCTGTTCTTTGGCGCTGCGGAAGCGAGACAACATTTCGATGCGCACCGGCCAGTTGGCGAAGCGATCGCGGAAGTTGTCGAAGTGCTGCTGAGCGAGCAGGGTCGTCGGCACCAGCACCGCCACCTGCTTATGGTTTTCTACCGCCAGGAAGGCGGCACGCATCGCAACTTCGGTTTTACCAAAGCCCACGTCGCCGCAGACCAGACGGTCCATTGCCAGCGGCTGGCACATATCGCTCAGCACCGCATTGATGGCCTGCGCCTGATCGGGGGTGGTTTCAAACGGGAAGCCGTCGCAAAAGAGCTGATACTGTTCACGATCGTGCTTAAACGCAAACCCGGATTTGACCGCGCGCTGGGCATAAATATCCAGCAGCTCCGCCGCCACGTCGCGCACCTTCTCCGCCGCTTTTTGCCGCGCTCGCGCCCAGGCGTCGCCGCCGAGCTTATGCAGCGGGGCGCTCTCTTCCGCGCCGCCGGCATAGCGGCTAATCAGATGGAGCGAGGAGACCGGCACGTACAGTTTGGCGTCATTGGCGTAGGTGAGCATCAGGTATTCACCCTTGATGCCGCCGGCCTCGAGGGTGGTCATTCCCGCATAGCGGCCAACGCCGTGCTCAAGGTGCACCACCGGCTGACCGATGTGCAGCTCCGCGAGGTTGCGAATCAGAGTATCGGGATTGATGGTGCGCCGCGAATCCTGACGTCGGCGCGCCACGCGCTCGCCCAGCAGATCGCTTTCACAAATCAGCGCCAGGCCGCGCGGGCTATCGATAAAGCCGTGCTCGGCGGCGCCGATCATCAGATAGCGGCCGCTGCCGGTTGCCTCTTCAAGACGCCGGATATGCTTCGGCGCAACCTTAATGCGCGCCAGCATTTCGCCCAGCGCTTCGCGGCGGCCCTCGCTCTCTACCGAGAAGATAACCGGGCCGGTGAAGGATTCGAGGAAGCGGCGCAGGTTATCCAGCGGCGCTTTGTTCTGTGCCTGAATCGCCAGATCCGGCAGCTTCTGATAGCCGAGGTTGGTATGGGCCGCTTTCTCCGCCAGGCGGTCGGTTTTTAGCTGCACGCGCGGCCATTTTTTCAGCTCGCTGAACAGCTCTGCGCTGCGCAGCCAGAGCAGCTCCGGCGGCAGCAGCGGGCGCATTGGATCAACGCCGCGGCTTTCAAAGCGGGCGTGCGTTTCGCTCTGGAAACGTTCGGCGCTGGCTTCCAGCTCGCCGGTATTGACGATCAGCGTGTTCGCCGGGAAGTAGCTGAACAGCGGCGGCAGCGGCTCGTTGAAAAACAGCGGCTGCCAGTATTCGATGCCGGTAGGCAGGGTGCCTTTGCTGACCTGCTGATAAATATGTTCGGCATCGCGCTTGACCTCGAAGCGATCGCGCCACTGGCTGCGGAACAGCTCGATGGCGGTCTGATCGGTCGGGAATTCGTGGGCCGGCAACAGATTGATCGCCGCCACCTCTTCGAGCGTGCGCTGGCTGTCAACGTCAAACAGACGCAGGCTGTCGATTTCATCATCGAAGAAATCGAGGCGATAGGGCTGTTCGCTGCCCATCGGGTAGAGGTCGAGCAGGGCGCCGCGGGTCGCGTATTCGCCGTGCTCCATAACCTGATCGACATGGCGATAGCCCGCGCTATCCAGCTGCTCGCGGAGGGTATCCCGCGACAGGCGCTGGCCTTTTTTCATCACCAGCGCGTGGCCGTGCAGGTAATTATGCGGACAAACGCGCTGCATCAAGGTGCTGACCGGCACGATCAGCACGCCGCGCTGCATGGTCGGCAGCTGATAAAGGGTCGCCAGTCGGGAAGAGATAATATCCTGATGCGGCGAGAAGCTATCGTAGGGCAGGGTTTCCCAGTCCGCCAGCGCGATGACCATGCTGTCGGTAAACTGCCGAATTTCATCATTCAGGCGCAGGGCGTTTTGCATATCGGGGGCGACGAGGATCACCGGGCCGTCGTGACGTTCGGCCATTTCCGCGACCAGGGTCGCGCAGGCCGCGCCGGTTAATTCGCCGAGCTGCCGCTGATCGCCGGGTTTCACCGGCAGTGAGTATCGATATTGTTGAGACATAGCGGTTGTCAGGATCCCTTAGAGCCTATCCCATTAGGCTTTTTTATTTGCCAGCAAAGTACGCCTACCGCAATAGGCTCTGAGTGTTTCGCTCTACGATGTAAGGGCAAATCGCTGATATTCAATGCCTCTGATTATCCGCGATTGGCCTTAATTCGCCAACCCGAATGACAAAAGGAAGTTCGGCTGCGGGGAAAGATTCTGATAGATAAGAACTGACATATCAAATATCCGGTTGATTTATCTTTGTTTTTCCCCCATCTGGCGACAAAAACTTACCGTTTCAGTGATTTACGCGTTGTGCTATGACATATATACTCGTGCATCGGCTATCAGCAACCAGATGGAATACATGTACCAACCTGCCGCACTCTTTATCGGCCTTCGCTACATGCGCGGGCGCGCAGCTGACCGCTTCGGTCGTTTCGTCTCCTGGCTCTCAACCATCGGCATTACGCTCGGCGTGATGGCGCTGGTGACCGTCCTGTCGGTGATGAATGGCTTTGAACGCGAGCTGCAGAACAACATCCTGGGGCTGATGCCGCAGGCCATTCTTAGCGCCCAGCAGGGCTCAATCAATCCGCAAACGCTGCCGGAAAGCGCCGTGAAGTTACAGGGCGTCAGCCGAATCGCGCCGTTGACCACCGGCGACGTGGTGCTGCAAAGCGCGCGCAGCGTCGCGGTTGGGGTGATGCTTGGCATCGATCCGGCGCAAAAAGATCCGCTGACGCCGTACCTCGTTAACGTCAAGCAGAGCGATCTGCAGGCCGGGAAATATAACGTTATTCTCGGCGAGCAGCTGGCCGGCCAGCTCGGAGTTAATCGCGGCGACCAGATCCGCGTGATGGTGCCTTCCGCCAGCCAGTTTACGCCGATGGGCCGGGTGCCGAGCCAGCGCCTGTTTAACGTCATCGGTACCTTCGCCGCCAGTAGCGAAGTCGACGGCTACCAGATGCTGACCAATATCGACGACGCATCGCGCCTGATGCGCTACCCGCTGGGGAATATTACCGGCTGGCGCCTGTGGCTCAATCAGCCGCTGCAGGTGGATACGCTCAGCCAGCAAACCTTGCCCGCAGGGACGAAGTGGCAGGACTGGCGCGAGCGCAAAGGCGAGCTGTTCCAGGCCGTGCGGATGGAAAAAAATATGATGGGCCTGCTGCTGAGCCTGATTGTGGCGGTGGCCGCCTTTAATATCATCACCTCGCTCGGGATGATGGTGATGGAAAAACAGGGCGAGGTGGCGATTCTGCAAACCCTCGGCCTGACGCCGCGGCAGATTATGCTGGTCTTTATGGTGCAGGGCGCCAGCGCCGGCATTGTCGGCGCGCTGCTCGGCGCGCTGCTCGGCGTGCTGCTCGCCAGTCAGCTGAACAATTTGATGCCGATTATCGGCGCGTTTCTTGACGGCGCCGCGCTGCCGGTCGCCATTGAACCGCTGCAGGTGGCGATAATTGCGCTGGTGGCGATGGTGCTGGCATTGTTATCTACGTTGTATCCTTCCTGGCGCGCTGCCGCCACCCAACCCGCTGAGGCTTTACGTTATGAATAAGATCCTGCTGCAATGCGACAACCTGTGCAAACGCTATCAGGAAGGCAACGTGCAAACTGACGTGCTGCACGATGTCAGCTTCAGCATCGAGGAGGGCGAGATGATGGCGATTGTCGGCACCTCGGGTTCCGGTAAAAGTACGCTTCTGCATCTGCTCGGCGGCCTCGATACGCCGACCTCAGGCGACGTTATTTTCTCCGGCCAGCCGATGAGCCAGCTCTCCGCTGCGGCCCGCGCCGACCTGCGCAACCGCGAGCTGGGCTTTATCTATCAGTTCCACCACCTGCTGCCGGATTTTACCGCCCTGGAAAACGTAGCGATGCCGCTGCTGATCGGCAAGCAGAAGGCTGCCGATATCGAACGTCAGGCCAAAGAGATGCTGCGCGCGGTCGGCCTTGAACACCGCAGCAGCCATCGTCCGTCCGAGCTTTCCGGCGGCGAACGCCAGCGCGTGGCGATTGCCCGCGCGCTGGTCAACAAGCCGCGGCTGGTGCTGGCGGATGAGCCGACCGGCAACCTTGACGCCCGCAATGCCGACAGCATTTTCCAGCTGCTGGGCGAGCTCAATATCGCGCAACGTACCGCTTTCCTGGTGGTGACTCACGATCTGCAGCTGGCGAAACGGATGAACCGTCAGCTGGAGATGCGTGATGGCCACCTGAACGCGGAACTGACCCTGATGGGGGCCGAGTAATGGCCTCTCCGTTATCCCTGTTGATTGCCCTGCGCTTTAGCCGCGGCCGCCGACGCGGCGGCATGGTATCGCTTATTTCGGTGATTTCGACCGTCGGCATTGCGCTGGGAGTGGCGGTGCTGATCGTCGGCCTGAGCGCCATGAACGGCTTTGAGCGCGAGCTCAATAACCGCATTCTGGCGGTGGTTCCCCACGGGGAAATCGAGCCGGTTAAGCAGCCCTGGAGCAACTGGAACGACGCGCTGGCGAAGGTTGAGAAGGTCAAGGGCGTTGTTGCGGCGGCCCCCTATATCAACTTTACCGGGCTGGTGGAGAGCGGCAGCAACATGCGCGCCATTCAGGTGAAGGGCGTCGATCCTCAGCAGGAGAGCCGCCTGAGCTCGCTGCCGACCTTCGTGCAGAATAACGCCTGGGCCGGCTTTAAGCCCGGCGAGCAGCAGGTTATTTTAGGCAAGGGCGTCGCCGATGCGCTGCACGTCAAGCAGGGCGACTGGGTGTCGATAATGATCCCCAACTCCGACGCCGATCACCAGCTGCTGCAGCCGAAACGCGTCAGGCTGCACGTGACCGGGATCCTGCAGCTGAGCGGCCAGCTCGATCACAGCTTCGCCATGATCCCGATGCCGGATGCTCAGCAGTATCTGGATATGGGCAGCAGCGTCACCGGGATCGCGATTAAAGTCACCGATGTCTTCCACGCCAACACCCTGGTGCGCGACGCCGGTGAAGTCACCAACAGCTACGTCTATATCAAGAGCTGGATCGGCACCTACGGCTATATGTATCGTGATATTCAGATGATCCGCGCCATTATGTATCTGGCAATGGTGCTGGTTATCGGGGTCGCCTGCTTTAACATCGTATCCACCCTGGTGATGGCGGTGAAAGATAAAAGCAGCGATATTGCGGTGCTGCGCACGCTCGGTGCGAAAGACGGCCTGATCCGCGCTATTTTCGTATGGTATGGTTTACTTGCCGGCTCGGTCGGAAGCCTGATTGGGGTCGCCATTGGCGTGGTTTGCGCGCTGAAGCTGACGTCGATTATTAACGGCCTCGAATATCTGATTGGGCATAAATTCCTGTCCGGCGACATTTATTTTATTGACTTCCTGCCGTCTGAACTGCACTGGCTGGACGTCATTTATGTGCTGGTGACGGCACTGTTGCTGAGTTTGCTGGCCAGCTGGTATCCCGCCCGCCGCGCCAGCCGCATTGACCCGGCGAGGGTGCTGAGTGGCCAGTAATTTATCGTCATGACCCGTTAATGCGCTTCATTTTGCAAGCTGAAGCGCAGGGTTAGAAAGAGGAATTGCTGAAATGTATTACGGATTTGACATTGGCGGCAGCAAGATTGCGTTAGGCGTATTTAACAAGGAGCGACGGCTGCAGTGGGAAAAGCGCGTCGCCACTCCGCAAGCGAGTTATGAGGATTTTCTCCAGGCGGTAGAAGCGCTGGTGCTTGAGGCGGACGCCCGCTTTGATTGCCAGGGTTCGGTAGGGATAGGTATCCCGGGAATGCCGGAAACCGCGGACGGCACGCTGTACGCCGCCAACGTGCCTGCCGCCAGCGGTAAACCGCTACGCGCCGACCTCAGCGCCCGGCTGGGGCGTGAAGTGCGTCTGGATAACGACGCCAACTGTTTTGCGCTCTCGGAGGCCTGGGACGATGAGTTTACCCGCTATCCGCTGGTGATGGGGCTGATCCTCGGCACCGGCGTAGGCGGTGGCCTGATCCTTAACGGCAAATCGATTACCGGACATAGCTATATCACCGGCGAATTTGGCCATATCCGCCTGCCGGTGGATGCGCTGGAGGTGGTCGGGCGCGATTTTCCGCTGACCCGCTGCGGCTGCGGCCAGCTGGGCTGCATCGAAAACTATCTTTCCGGCCGCGGCTTTGCCTGGCTGTACGAACACTTTTACCAACAATCCCTCACCTCACCAGAAATTGTCGCGCTGTGGCAGCAGGGCGATGAAAAAGCGCGCGCCCACGTCGAGCGTTATCTTGACCTGCTGGCGGTGTGTCTGGGTAATATTTTAACCATCGTCGATCCGGATCTGCTGGTAGTTGGCGGAGGATTGTCTAACTTTACTGCAATAAGCGAAGGGCTGGCGCAGCGCCTGCCGCGTCATTTACTTCCCGTTGCCCGGGTGCCTCGGATTGAGCGGGCGCGCCACGGCGATGCGGGAGGAATGCGCGGTGCGGCCTTCCTTCATTTGACTGATTAATCACAGAGGTAGCTATGTTGTCGCGCCGCTTACATCGATTGAGCCGTTTTCGCCGCAATAAACGTCGCTTGCGCGAGCGCCTGCGTCAGCGAATTTTCTTTAAAGAGGATAAGGTGGCTCCGGAAACGATGGATAAACCCAGGATAGTGGTGCTGACCGGCGCAGGCATTTCGGCTGAGTCGGGGATTAAAACCTTCCGCGCGGCCGACGGCCTGTGGGAAGAACATCGGGTGGAAGACGTGGCGACGCCGGAAGGCTTTGCCCGCGACCCGGCGCTGGTGCAGGCATTTTATAATGCCCGCCGTCGTCAGCTGCAGGGGCCGGATATCGCACCTAACGCGGCGCATCTGGCGCTGGCGCGGCTGGAAGAGGCGCTGGGCGATCGCTTTCTGCTGGTGACGCAGAACATCGACAACCTGCACGAGCGCGCCGGCAACCGCCGGGTGATCCATATGCACGGCGAGCTGCTGAAGGTGCGCTGCGCGTGGAGCGGGCAGGTGCTGGAGTGGACCGGGGACGTTACCGTGGACGACAAGTGCCACTGCTGTCAGTTCCCGGCGCCGCTGCGCCCGCACGTGGTCTGGTTTGGCGAGATGCCGCTGGGGATGGACGACATTTATAGCGCGCTGACGGATGCCGATGTTTTCATTGCCATCGGTACTTCCGGGCACGTCTATCCGGCGGCGGGTTTCGTTCACGAGGCCCGCCTGCAGGGGGCGCATACGGTTGAGCTCAACCTGGAGCCGAGCCAGGTGGGCAGCGAGTTTGCCGAAAAACGCTATGGCCTGGCAAGCCAGGTGGTGCCGGAGTTTATCGACCAGCTGTTAAAAGATCTCTGATCGATCGGCGCACCGGCAGGCCGCTGCGGGTGCGCATTTCAGGGCCGGAGGGCGTGACCGGGCCGCGCTCTGCGGCGTATTGCCGTCGGCGCTCCCGGCATTTTCGTCTGAAGTTGTGGAATTGATGCGATGATGTGACAGGGAAAGCGGTATTGCATGCTTTTTTATGACATCTTCCTACATTCTTGTAACGGAAAGGGAGTGTTAGCGTGCACCCGGAGTATTTTGACTACCTGATCCTCGGCGATGAACATCACGGCGAAGTCTACAGCGGGGTTAAAACCCACCGTCTTGCCGTTCGTTCGAAATACCCGCTGGCGAAACATGCCCGTTCCCCTGCCGAAGAGGCCTCAGGCTCCCAGCCGCGCATGGTGAATTACAACGTCCATGAATATCCGGCGCAGGACGGCCGCTTCTATATGGTGGCGACAAACTACCCGCTGAGCGATTTTGACGTGGAAGATGCGTTGATTAAATCGCGGGCGCATCCCGTGCGCGCCTGATCTGTGGCCGCGAAAAAGAACCCGGAAAATTTGCATATCCCATAAGGCGCCCGTACCGGCGCTTTTTTTTGCCCGAAAAGCGCGCCGACGCCGCGGAGAACCTGCCATGCACCCATCGATGATGTATCAGGATTTAACCACCGGAACGTTAATTAACCACGCGGCGCGCTATCATGCCGATAGCGAAATAGTCTCCGTGAGCACGAGCGGGGAGACGGAATACAGCAGCTGGGGAGCGGTGGCGGATAACGCGCGCCGTCTGGCATCCGCCGTCGAACGGCTGGGCATTCCCGCCGGCGCCCGCTGCGCAACCCTGGCGTGGAATAATCGCCGCCATCTGGAGATCTATTTTGCCATCGGATCGGCAGGCCGGGTTACCCATACCCTCAATCCGCGACTGTCGATTGAGCACCTGACTTTTATCATCAACGACGCCGCGGACCAGGTGCTGTTTTTTGACGCCACCTTCCTGCCGCTGCTGCGCCAGCTGCGGCCCCATCTGCCGACCGTTCGCTACTTTGTCCTGATGGAAGCCCGCAGCGAAGGCGCCCTCAGCGAGCTCGATTCGCTGCTGTTTTACGATGAGCTGCTGGCCTGCGGGGATCCCGGCTACGACTGGCCGGCGCTGAGCGAAACCACGCCCGCGTCGCTGTGCTACACCTCGGGCACCACCGGGAAACCCAAAGGAGTGCTCAATACCCATCGTTCGCTGGTGCTGCACGCGCTGAGCGGCAATCAGCCCGATGCCGCCGGTATCTCGGCCCGCGACTCCCTGCTGCCGGTGGTGCCGATGTTTCACGTCAACGCCTGGGGCACGCCCTTTATCGCCGCGATGGCCGGGGCGCGGCTGGTGCTGCCAGGGCCGCATCTGGACGGCGAGAGCCTGCTGCGGCTGCTGAGCGCCGAGCGGGTCAGCGTGGCCTTTGGCGTGCCGGTGATTTGGGCCGGACTGCTGGCGGCGCTGCGAAAATCGGACATCCGCTTGCCCTGCTTTAAACGCTCATTCGTCGGCGGTTCAGCGCTGCCTCCTTCGATGGCGGAGGCGTTTCGTCGCGACTACGGTATCGAGCTGATCCACGCCTGGGGGATGACCGAAACGTCGCCCATCGGCACCATCAATACGCCGCTGGCTAAACATCAGGCGCTGGCGGAGGAGCAGCGACAGCGGGTGGCCGAGGGGCAGGGAAGGACCATCTTCGGGATCGATCTGCGGGTGGTGGACGTCGACGGAGAGCCGCTGCCCAGCGATGGTGAAAGCCAGGGGTATCTGCAGGTACGCGGTCACTGGGTGGTGGCGAACTACTTTGGCCGCAGCGAAACGGCGCTCACCGACGACGGCTGGTTTGATACCGGCGATATCGGCACCGTCGATGAGAATGGCTATCTGATCATTCAGGATCGGGCTAAGGATATCATCAAGTCCGGCGGGGAGTGGATCTCAACGGTCGAGCTGGAAAATATTGCGCTTGCCCACCCGGCCATTCGCAGCGCGGCGGCGATTGCCGCCCGGCATCCGCGCTGGGATGAGCGTCCGGTGCTGCTGTGCGTCAGGGCGGAAGGGGCTGAAATCGAGGAGCAGGCGCTGCTGGCGTGGTACCAGCAGCGGGTGCCGAAATGGCAGGTACCGGACCGCGTCGTTTTCATTGACACCCTGCCGGTGAGCGCCACCGGCAAGGTTTTGAAGAATCAGCTGCGGGCCGAATTCGGCCAGATACTGATGGGCGAGGGGCGCGATCCCGGCGGGATTAACGACCGGCCTTGAGCTTTTGATAATACTCTTCGTACAGGGTGCTGGCGCTGCCGACATCGTTCTGCCATTCGCCCTGCTGGATGGTTTCCGCGTCCGGGTAGAGCGATTTATCGTTGGCAACGCTCGGGCTGAGCATCCGGCGCGCGGCGAGGTTCGGCGTCGGATAGCCGATGGTTTCGGCAACCTGTTTGGCTACTTCCGGACGCAGCAGGAAGTTAATCAGCTTCAGCGCGCCGTCGACGTTTTTGGCGTTGGACGGAATCGACAGGCTATCCATCCAGAAGATCCCGCCTTCTTTCGGCCACACCACCTCCAGCGGCGTCCCGGCCTGGCGAGCGACGAACGCCGAACCGTTCCATACCATACCGAGATTCACTTCACCTTCTATATAGGGGTTCGCCGGGTTATCCGAGTTGAACGCCGCGACGTTTGGCATCAGCTTTTTCAACTCGCTATACGCGGCGGCAATCTCTTTGGGATCGGTGGTGTTGCCGGAATAGCCCAGCTTACGCAGCGCAATCTGGAACACTTCCCGGGCATCGTCGGTCAACAGCAGGCTGCTTTTGTACTCAGGCTTCCACAGGTCGGCCCAGCTGGTCACGGTTTTAGGGTCGATGGCCTCGCTGTTGACGCCAATAGCCGTTGCGCCCCAGATGTACGGAATGGAGTAGTCGTTGTTCGGGTCGAACGGCTTATTCAGCATCTGCGGATCGAGGTTGCTGAAATTAGTCAGCTTGCTCTTATCGATCTTCTGCAGCATGCCCTCTTTGCGCATCTTATCGACGAAGTAGGTCGACGGCACCACCAGGTCGTAGGCGCCGTCTTTGTAGGTTTTGAGCTTGGCGTACATGGTTTCATTCGATTCGTAGGTCGAATAGATAACCTTGATCCCGGTCTCTTTGGTGAACTGTTCCAGCAGGCCCGGCGGTACGTATTCGGTCCAGTTATAGAAATAGAGCGTTTTGCTATCGTCCGCGTGCACGGCGCTCATCCCGACTGCCAGAGCACCCGCCGCGAGCAGGTGGCGTGACCATTTTTTCATTTAACGTCCCCTGGTTTAAGCCTGTTCCACAGGCTGTGGTAGTTGCCGGCCCGGGACGAGGGCCCGAACCGGCTGCAGTTATCAGGCCCGTTTGGGCGAGCTTTTGGTGCCGTCGCGGGCAATGAGCTGGCTGGCGATAACCATCACCAGCGACAGAATCAACAGGATGGTTGCCAGCGCGTTCACTTCCGGCGACACGCCCACCTTGACCATCGAGTAGATCTTCAGCGGCAATATTTCGTAGCCCGGTCCGGTGACGAACGATGACACCACGACGTCATCCATCGACAGCGTAAAGCTCAGCAGCCATCCCGCCGCCACCGCGGGCAGCGCCAGCGGCAGGATAATCTTACGCAAAATGGTTAACTCGCTGGCGCCGAGATCCTTCGCGGCTTCCAGCATCCGCACGTCGAAACCCTTGAGCCGCGAAAATACCGTGACCACCACGAAGGGCAGGCAGAAGGTAATATGCGAGAACAGCAGCGACCAGAAGCCCAGCTGGATGCCAATCAGCATAAACAGCACCAGCAGAGAAATCGCCATCACAATGTCCGGCGACATCATCACCACAAACAGCATTCCGCTGACGAACGGCTTACCGCGAAAGCGGTAGCGGTACAGCGCGACGGCGGTCAGCGAACCGATCAGGGTGGCAAAGGTCGCCGACAGCACCGCCATAGTGAGCGAATGCTGCGCGGCCTGCAGCAGGCTGTCGTTGTTCATCAGCAGGCTATACCAGCTGGTGGTAAACCCCTGCCAGCTAATGCCAAAACGCGAACTGTTAAACGAGTTAACGATCAGAATAATAATGGGAATGTAGAGATACGCGTAAATGGCGGCCATAAAGCCGCCGCGCAGCAGTCGACCGGTCATTCCAGATCCACCTTATTGTTGAGCAGTCTTGCCGCGCGCCAGTAAATCAGCAGCATCAGGCCCATCACGAGGGTTAACGTAATGCTGGTGGCCGCGCCAAACGGCCAGTCGCGAATATTGAGGAACTGGCTCTTAATGACGTTGCCGATCAGCAGGTTCTTCGCGCCGCCCATCAGGTCGGAGACGTAGAACAGCCCCATCGCCGGCAGCATCACCAGCAGGCAGCCGGCGATAATCCCCGGCATGGTCAGCGGAATAATAATGCGGATAAAGGTTTGCAGCCGGCTGGCGCCGAGGTCTTTCGCCGCTTCCAGCAGCGGGCGATCCAGCTTCTCAATGCTGGAGTAGAGCGGCATCACCATAAACGGCAGCAGAATGTAGACCAGGCCGATAATCACCGCCGACGGGGTGTACATGATGCGCAGAGGCGTTTCAATGACCCCCAGCCACAGCAGAAACTCGTTGAGGTAGCCTTTGGTGCTGAGGAAGATTTTCAGCCCGTAGATACGGATCAGCGAGTTGGTCCAGAACGGGACGATCAGCAGAAACAGCAGCAGCGGACGGACCTTCTCCGGCAGCCTGGCCAGAAACCAGGCAAAGGGGTAGCCGAGCAGCAGGCAGGCGAGCGTCGCCAGCAGCGCCATATTCAGCGAGTGCAGCAGCACGGCGTAGTAGAGCGGGTCCAGCAGGCGCGCATAGTTATCCAGCGTAAAGACCATTTTGACGAAGTTAGCGTCGTCGCGGGTCAAAAAGCTGGTGCCGATAATCATCAGGTTGGGCAGGAAAACAAACAGCACCAGCCAGCCGACGATGGTGGCAATCACCACATTTTGGAATTTACTGGTGTTCTTCATCAGCCAGTACAACCTCCCAGCTCTCTACCCAGTTAATGGCCATTTTCTGGTCAAGCGGGTGGTCAAAATCAGGATCGTCCTCGTTGAAGAATTCGCTGACCAGCACCATTTTGCCGTTTTCCAGTTCGACCACCGATTCCAGGGTCATGCCTTTGTAATTGCGTTCACGGATGTAACCGATCAGGCCATCGGCTTCGCTGGCGTCGTGGACCTCATCGACGCGCAGGTCCTCAGGGCGCAGCATGACGTTCAGCGACTGCCCCTTCTCAACGGCAAAATTAACGTAGATATTGCATTCGCGCCCTTCAACGCGGGCGCGGACGCGCTGCTCGTCGAGGCGCTCAATCACCGTCGCGTTAAAGATATTGATCTCGCCGATAAAGCTGGCAACGAACAGGTTCTTCGGCTCTTCGTAAATTTCGCGCGGGGTGCCGTCCTGCTCAATTTTGCCGTCGCGCATCACCACGATGCGATCGGACATCGTCAGCGCCTCTTCCTGATCGTGGGTGACGAAGACGAAGGTAATGCCGAGCTTGCGCTGGAGCGCTTTCAGCTCGTTCTGCATCTGCTTACGTAGCTTATAATCCAGCGCGGAGAGGGATTCATCGAGCAGCAGCAGGCGCGGCTTGTTGACCACCGCTCTGGCAATGGCCACGCGCTGCTGCTGGCCGCCGGAGAGCTGGTGCGGTTTGCGCTGGGCAAACTCTTCCAGCTGCACCATGCGCAGGGCATCGACGACGCGAGGCGCTATCTGCGCCGCCGGCGTTTTTTGCATCCGCAGGCCGAAGGCGACGTTTTCGAACACCGTCATATGCGGGAACAGGGCGTAGCTTTGAAAGACGGTATTGACGTGGCGGTTTTCCGCCGGAACGTGAGTGATGTCGTGGTCTTCGAGATGAATGTGTCCGCTATCGACATTTTCCAGCCCGGCAATAAGACGGAGAACGGTTGTTTTACCGCAGCCAGAAGGGCCAAGCAGAGTGAGAAACTCACCGTTATTGATGGTCAGATTCAGGTCGGAGATCACCGTTTTGCCATCAAAGCTTTTGCCAATTCCCGCCAGTTGAACCAGCGGCGAACGTGAACGCGGTTGTATATTCAATTTTTGACTCTGTCCCATGTAGACGCAGCGGAAGGCTTACCGATGCGGGGTTTGTGGTTAACCACCTTTGGGGCTGCACATAATTAATAAGGGCAAGCATTCTACGGCAAACGCTACCGATCGCCAATCCTTGTCGCCTGCAGATACCTTACCTTTACAACATTACGCGAGTTAATGTATTAAATTCCTGTTTGCCGGGCTAAAAATGACCTGACGCAATATTTGTCTTTTCTGGCTTATGAATAATGTTGTCACAAAAGATGAGGGTGGCCACATGGATAAATTGCTTGAGCGTTTTTTACAGTACGTTTCTTTAGATACGCAGTCGAAGGCTGGCGTGCGCCAGGTTCCGAGCACGGAAGGGCAGTGGAAGTTGTTGCGCCTGCTGCAGGCACAGCTGGAAGAAATGGGGCTGGTTAACGTGACGCTAAGTGAGAAAGGGACGGTAATGGGGACCCTGGCAGCGAACGTGGCGGGTGATATTCCCCCCATTGGCTTTATCTCCCACGTCGATACGGCTCCTGACTTCAGCGGTAAGCACGTCAACCCGCAAATAGTAGAAAACTACCGCGGCGGCGATATTGCGCTCGGCATCGGCGACGAGGTGCTCTCGCCGGTGATGTTCCCGGTGCTGCATCAGCTGCTGGGGCAAACGCTGATTACCACCGATGGTAAAACGCTGCTCGGCGCGGACGATAAGGCAGGTATTGCCGAGATCATGACCGCGCTGGCTACGCTGAAGGCAAAAAATATTGCCCACGGTGATATCCGCGTGGCGTTTACTCCGGACGAAGAGGTGGGGAAAGGGGCGAAGCACTTCGACGTTGCCGCCTTCGACGCGCGCTGGGCCTACACCGTTGACGGCGGCGGCGTGGGCGAGCTGGAGTTTGAAAACTTCAATGCCGCCTCGGTGACCATTAAGATCGTCGGCAATAACGTTCACCCCGGCACCGCCAAAGGCGTGATGGTCAACGCCCTGTCGCTGGCGGCAAGAATTCATGCCGAAGTCCCGGCCGATGAGGCGCCGGAAACCACCGAAGGCTATGAAGGCTTTTACCATCTGTCGAATATCAAAGGCACCGTCGATCGCGCCGAGATGCACTACATTATTCGCGATTTTGACCGCAAGCAGTTTGAAGCCCGCAAGCGCAGGATGATGGAGATCGCCAAAAAGGTCGGCAAAGGGCTGCATCCGGACTGCTATATCGAGCTGGTGATTGAAGACAGCTACTACAATATGCATGAAAAAGTGATGGCGCATCCGCATGTCGTGGAGATCGCCCGCCAGGCGATGGTCGATTGCCACATCGAACCGGAAATGAAGCCCATTCGCGGCGGCACCGACGGGGCGCAGCTCTCTTTTATGGGATTACCCTGCCCGAACCTGTTTACCGGCGGCTACAACTACCACGGCAAGCATGAGTTTGTGACGCTGGAAGGGATGGAGAAGGCGGTACAGGTTATCGTGCGGATAGCCGAGCTGACGGCGAAGCGGGGCGCGCGATAGCGCCTTGCTGAACCGGGCTACCGGCAACGCGCAGGGAGCCCGTAGTCCGGCCAGGGCGCTGGGCGCCGCAGGCCGGGGAATGGTGCCTTAGTCTTCGAAGAACCAGTAGCCGCTGTTGACCAGCGCCGCCAGCATCGCGAGGAAGGACGGATCTTCCAGCGCATCGCCGAAGTGCGCCGCGTTGAGCGCCAGGTGCTTAGCCAGCGCGTCCAGCGCCGGACGATGCGGAGAGTTAATCTGCTCGCCGTTGACGAACACTTCGCCGTCAATGCGCACCACGCGCAGCCCACCGAGCCTCACCAGCTTATCGCCCTGCTGCAGCGCGTCGTAAATTTCATCCGGCTGATAGGGCGGCTCCGCAGGGGCCACGTCCAGCTCGTGACGGGACTGGGTAATAAACTCGCCAAACCACTGTTTGAAATGCTCTGGCTGATTAATCAGGCCCAGCATCATATCGCGCAGGCGATCCAGCTCGACCGGTAAAATATCCGCCGGATGGTCGCGCGACGGCACGTCGGGATCGGCATAGCGCTGGCTGCCGAGCTCGCGCTGCAGGATATAGTCGGCGAAACCGCTGAACAGCTCGCGGGCGTTCGGCGCGCGGTAGCCCACGGAATAGTTAAGCGAGTTTTCCAGCGAATAGCCTTCGTGCGGGAATCCTGGCGGAATATAGAGGATATCGCCGGGCTCCATCTCTTCATCGATAATCGCTTCGAACGGGTCAACCTGCAGCAGATCCGGATGCGGGCAGTGCTGTTTCATCGGCACCTTGTCGCCCACGCGCCAGCGGCGGCGGCCGGTTCCCTGAATAATAAACACGTCGTACTGATCGAGATGCGGGCCTACGCCGCCGCCGGGAACGGAGAAGGAGATCATCAGATCGTCGATGCGCCAGTCCGGCAGGGCGCGGAAGGGGTGCATCAGCGCCGCAGTCGGCTCGTGCCAGTTGTTGACCGCCTGCACCAGCAGCGACCAGTTGTTCTCGCTCAGGTGATCGTAGCTTTCGAACGGGCCGTGGCTGACCTGCCATTTTCCGTCCTGATGGCTGACCAGGCGGCTATCGACTTCGTTTTCCATCGCCAGCCCGGCCAGCTCATCCGGGCTAATGGGATCGACGAAATTGGCAAAGCCCCGCTTTAATACCACCGGGCGTTTTTGCCAGTAGCGTTCGATAAAGTCAGGCCAGTTAAGCGTTAATTGATAATCCATTTTTATATTCCACAGCAGGTGTCTGTTTGGGATTATACACGCCATCCCTCAAACTGCCTCTTTGTTGGCAGCGTTTGTTCGTCGGGTCACAGAGATCCGCGACGCCCGCGGGACGCAGGCGTCACTGGGAGAGAAAGGCGGTTAGCCTTCGGTCTCGTCGGGCAGCTGGCGGCCGAAAACCACCTCCATACAGGCGCCGCCGAGCAGGCTGTCGCCGGTAAGAATATCGCCGTCATACTGCTCGACAATATCGCGGGCGACGGCGAGGCCTACGCCCTGGCCGGGACGCAGCGTATCGGCGCGCTGTCCGCGATCGAACACCACGCTCCGCTGGCTGTGCGGGATCCCCGGGCCGTCGTCTTCGACCAGAATATGCAGGTAGTTATCGTTCGCCTGGCGGACGGAGACTTCAACAAACTCCAGGCAGTATTTACAGGCGTTATCCAGCACGTTGCCCATCACCTCCATAAAGTCGTTCTGTTCGCCGACAAAGCTAATTTCGGGAGAGATATCGAGGGTGATGTTGACCCCTTTGCGCTGATAGACCTTATTCAGCGCTGAGGTGAGGCTATCGAGCAGCGGGGCAATGGGATGCAGCTCGCGGCTGAGCAGGGTTCCGCCGCTGCGCATGCTGGCGCGATGCAGGTAGTAGCCAATCTGCTGCGAGATGCGGCTGATCTGTTCCAGCATCACCGGCTCCGCCGCGTTGACGTCAATCTTTTCGCTACGCAGCGAGCGCAGGGTGCTTTGCATGACCGCCAGCGGCGTTTTCAGGCTGTGGGTCAGATCGGTCAGCGTCGTGCGGTATTTATCGTAGCGCTCGCGCTCGCTTTTCAGCAGGCGGTTCAGGTTGCTGACCAGCCGCGTCAGCTCCCGGGTGGTATTCGGGTTGAGCATTTCGCGATGGTGCTCTTCCAGCTCGCGGACCTCTTTCGCCAGCGATTCGATGGGCCGCAGGCTCCACCATGCGGCGACCCACAGCAGCGGAATCACCAGCAGCAGGTTGGCGACCAGCACGTAGATAAACCAGCTCCACACCATATAGGAGCGTTTGAGCTCCACCGGGATGGTGTCGACCACCACGATGCTCAGCTGCGGCATCTTGTCGGTTGCCGGATAGATATTGATGGCCACCGAGTGGGTCATCTCGGAACCATCGTCCTGCTGGCGCAATGCGTCCAGCTCCTCCTGCACTTCGTGGTTATTGCGCAGCAGCATGCTGGTGCTGTCGACGTCGGATTCAATTTCGTGAAAGCCGTTGCTTTTCAGCCATTCCGGCTGAATGCGTTTTGTCAGCCAAGGTACGTCGTGCTGGGTCCACAGCAGCTTGCCGCTGGCGTCGTAGATCAGCGTGACCGTCGGGCTCTGCATATTGAGGTTTTCGGGGATATCAACGTCAATACGGTTGTTCTCCCACTTCGCCAGCATATAGAACAAATTACTTTCGCCGCGCAGCAGGCGGAAGGTGGTTTTGTCGAAGCTGACGCTATAGCCGACCAGCGCGACCATGCCGTAGGCCAGCGAGAGCACCAGCACCACGGCAGCCGTCGCCAGCAGAAAGCGGACGCGCAGGGAAAGCGGCAAAATATGCCGTAGCGGACCTTTCATCCGCGCAGTTCAAATAAATAGCCCTGGCCGCGCACCGTGGTAATCACGTCGTGCGGATGCTGGGCCTGGATTTTTTTGCGCAGACGGCCCATCAGCACGTCGATGGTGTGGCTTTCGCGCAGCTCGGCGTCAGGATAGAGCTGCAGCATCAGCGAATCTTTGCTGACCACTTTGCCGCGGTTGCGGATCAGCGTTTCCATAATGGTGTACTCAAACGCCGTCAGCTTAATCGGCTGCTCGTTGACCGACAGCTCGCGCCGCGACAGGTCGACCTGGAAAGGCGGCAGGGAAATAACCTGTGACGCCAGGCCGCTGTTGCGGCGCAGCAGGGCCTGCATGCGGGCGGCGACCTCTTCGATATGGAAGGGTTTGGTGACGTAGTCGTCCGCCCCGGCGCTCAGCACCTCGACCTTATCCTGCCAGCCTTCGCGGGCGGTGAGCACCAGTACCGGCACCGACACCTCGTGGCTGCGCCAGCGGCGGATCAGCGACAGGCCGTCTTCATCCGGCAGGCCGAGGTCGACAATCGCGATATCCGGCACGTGTTCGCCGAGATAGTAATCGGCTTCTTTTGCATCTTCCGCCGCATCGACCTGGTGGCCTAACTCCTGGAGCTGAACTTTCAGGTGATGGCGCAGTAAAGCGTTATCTTCAACCACGAGTACGCGCATGCCGGTTCTCCATATTCATTATTTGATTTGAATAGTTTAGCGCTAATTATACACGTTGAATATAAACGGCTGTTAAATAACGAATTTCAATTGATTTTTCGCGAGTTTTCCCGCTGAGCCGCCATTTTTGTACCAGGTCATTGATAAGCTGGCGGAATATTGAAACGCGCGGCGCCGGCCGTTATCCGTCCGACTGCACTTTGCGGACTTCGGTCGCCGAAGGCGCCAGCGGGGTGCCGTCTTCGGCAGCCGGCGCCATTGGCGGAACCGCCTGCCGCGTGCGCTTATCGATCAGGACGGAATGAGGCTCGCCGCTGGCGAAAAGATAGTGCTCTCCCCACTGACGCAGCGCGACCACCAGGGGAAACAGGCTTTCTCCTTTTGCGGTCAGGACGTACTCCTGATACGCGGTGCCATCCGAGGCGGCCTGGGTCCTGAGAATACCGGCATCAACCAGCTTATGCAGGCGGTCAGAGAGAATATTGCGCGCCATTCCCAGGCTGCGCTGAAAGTCGCTAAACCGACTCATGCCATCAAAGGCGTCGCGCACGATCAGCAGCGACCAGCGATCGCCGATAATATCCACGCTGCGGGCGACGGGACAGGTTTCGTTTTTCATCATTTTACGCGGCACGATGCGCGCTCCTCGGCGTCATGTAATCTGGTTGCATTTTAAAACTACATGTTCTAGCCTTCAAATGGTTTTATTTTGAAACCAGATTGCTGAGGCAGAGAATCATGAAGGCATCTATTGCATCCCTGGCACCCACCGACCCGGCGGCGGCTATGCCCACCGGCCTGGTATGGCTGTTCGCTATCGCCAGCGGCCTGAGCGTAGCAAACGTCTATTACGCCCAGCCGCTGCTCGATGCCCTGGCGCGGGAGTTTGCGATCAGCGACGCCGCCGTCGGAGGCGTGGTAACGGCGACCCAGATTGGCTGCGCGCTGGCTCTGCTTCTGCTGGTGCCGCTTGGCGATCGGCTAAATCGCCGGCGGCTGATGGGCGCGCAGCTGATCCTGCTAATCGCCGCGCTGATTGCGGTCAGCGCGGCATCTTCTGCGCTTATGCTGCTGGGCAGCATGCTGGCGGTGGGCCTGCTGGGCACCGCGATGACGCAGGGCCTGATCGCCTATGCCGCCAGCGCGGCCAGGCCGCACGAGCAGGGGCGGGTGGTCGGAGCCGCGCAGAGCGGCGTATTTATCGGGCTGCTGCTGGCTCGGGTATTCTCCGGCGGCATTAGCGATCTCTTCGGCTGGCGCGGGGTTTATCTGTTCGCCGCGCTGCTGATGCTGGGTATTGCCCTTCCGCTTTGGCGACGGCTGCCGGCGCTGGCGGCGGCAAAGAGTACGCTGAGCTATCCCCAGCTGCTGGCATCGATGCTGACTCTGCTGCGTCAGGAGAAAATACTGCAGGTTCGCGGCGTGCTGGCGCTGCTGATGTTCGCCGCCTTCAATATTTTCTGGTCCGCGCTGGTGCTGCCGCTGAGCGCGCCGCCCTACGGCTTTTCCCATACCGCGATCGGCGCTTTGGGGCTGGCGGGGGTTATCGGGGCGCTGGCCGCCGGGCATGCCGGAAAGTGGGCCGACAGGGGCTACGGGCAGCGTACCAGCGCCGCGGCGCTGGTGATCCTGCTGCTCGCCTGGTGGCCGCTATCGCTGATGGCGTGGTCGCCGGTAGCGCTGCTTATCGGGATCGTGCTGCTGGATCTGGGGGGCCAGGCGCTGCATGTGACTAACCAGAGTATGATTTTTCGTACCCGACCCGAAGCCCACGGCCGGCTGGTGGGTCTCTATATGCTGTTTTATGCGGTTGGCAGCGGCCTGGGGGCCGCCGGTACGACGGCGGTTTACGCCGTCGCCGGATGGCAAGGAGTGTGCATGCTGGGGGCCGCCGTCAGCCTGCTGGCGCTCATTTTCTGGTTTGCGACCCGCCGCGTGGCGTCTGGCAAATAAAATCCATTCCCCGCGCGCGCTTATACGGTTGGGATGGTGCCGCCGTCAATAACGTACTCGGCGCCGGTTATGGCGCTGGCGCGGTCGGAGGCCAGAAAGGCGATCAGACTGGCTATCTCATCTGGCCGACACGGCCGGCCGAGCGGAATGCCGCCGAGGGCGTCCATAATGATCTTTTGTCCGCCGGCATAGTCGGTACCCGCCTGCGCCGCCAGCCGGTTGGCCAGGCCGACGGCGGCTTCAGTTTCAATCCAGCCGGGGGATACGCTAAGCACGCGCACGCCTGCCGGCGAGACCTCTTTGGACAGGCTTTTGCTGTACACCGATAGCGCGGCTTTGGCAGCGGCGTAGGCGGTGGTTGCTTCCGGCAGCGGCAGCGTCCGCTGAATGGACGAGACGTGGATGATCACCCCGGACTTCCTTTCGACCATCGCCGGCAGCAGCAGCCGATCCAGGCGCACCGCCGGAAACAGATTAAGCGCCAGCTCCCGCTGCCACTGCGCGTCGTCCAGCGCGGCAAACCCGCCCGCCGGCGCGGAAGAGCCCCCAAGCATATGCACGATAATATCAACACCCCCCAGCTGCTCCTGTACGCGCTTTGCCAGCAGGGCGCAGCCCGCTTCCTCGCTCAGATCGGCGGTGACAAAAAGCGCCTCGGCGGGGTCGGCGGGCGGATGGCGGGCGCAGGTTAGCACCCGCGCGCCGAGCTGGCTGAACAGCGCGACGGTGGCCGCGCCCGCGCCTTTGGTGCCGGAGGTGATCAGGACGTTTTTGCCGCTGAAGGTCAGAAAATCAGCCATTATTTAATCTCCAGACGGGCGATGCGCGCATCCGTCAGCTGGAAGCGGTAATCGAGCACCACCGGGCTGCCGGGGAAATTACCGCTCACCTTAGCGCGCACCGTAACGGTATCGTCACGGCTCAGCGCTTCAAAGGGTTCGGCAACGAACTGGTATTGCTCTCTGGCCGCGACCCGCCATGCCCGAATGGCCTGACGTCCGCGGTAGGTATGACCTTCATCGCGGACGACGGCGTCAGCGGTGAAGGCTTCGGCAATAGAATCCGCATCGTCGGCGGTGAAAAAAACCTGTACAGCTGCTGGCATATCCATCGATAAACTCCGGTAATTAAATGACCTGCTTACTGTAAGAACTCTTTATAATTTAAACAATTGGGCCCAACCGGGATGCCACAATGAAGGAATCGGGATAATGTCGCGTATTGCGCTTACGGATTTAGATGCTGTTATGGCGATTGCCCGCCGCGGAACGTTTCGGGCGGCGGCCATTGAGCTCGGGGTGTCAACCACCGCGCTGAGCCATGCCGTCGCCAAATTTGAGGCCAGCCTCGGCGTGCGGTTATTTAATCGGACCTCGCGCAGCGTGGCGTTGACCGACGCCGGGCAGCTGTTTATTGCGCGAATGGGCCCCTCGCTGCAGGGCGTTCACGACGCGCTTGAAGAGGTTCGTTCGCGGCGGAAGACCCCTTCGGGCGTGCTGCGGATAAACGCGCCGCCGTTTGCCGGGCGCGCGATTCTGACGCCGCTGGTGCTGGAGTTCCTGCGGCGCTATCCGGAGATGCACGTTGATCTGGTGACGGAAGGTCGGCTGATTGATATCGTCGCCGAGGGGTTTGATATCGGCGTTCGCGTCGCGCATTTGATCCCCAATGACATGATCGCGCTCTCCCTCGGGCAGCCGCAGCGCTATGCGGTGGTCGCATCTCCGGGCTATCTGATGAACCGCGAGGCGCCGCGCGAGCCTGCGGATCTGCAAAATCATCCGTGCATTCGGGTGCGGCTGCCCGACGGCTCTCTCTATCGCTGGCATCTGGAAAAGCAGGGGGAGGTGGTCCATCCGGAGGTCGATGGCCCGCTGACGCTGGATGAAGCTTCGCTGGCCCGCGCTGCGGTCCTTGAAAACGTCGGGATCGGTTTTTTTCTTGAGCAAAACGTGATTGACGATATTGCCGCCGGGCGGCTGGTTCGGCTGCTATCGGACTGGACGCCGCCGTTTCCGGGGCTGTGTCTTTACTATCCCGGAAGGCGCAATCCGTCTGCCGGGCTGGCCGCTTTTCTGGCGCTGGCGCGCGAGGTCGGAAAACCCTCTTCCCTTGCGGAAAGAGGGTAGCGGGGCTTACTTCAGCTCATCAACCATAGTGGCCGCGCGGCCGATGTAGTTGGCCGGCGTCATGGCCTTGAGGCGCACTTTTTCATCTTCCGGCAGCGGCAGGCTGTCGATGAACTGCTGCATGCCTTCGGCGTCCACGCGCTTGCCGCGGGTCAGCTCTTTCAGCTTTTCGTACGGCTTTTCGATTCCGTAGCGGCGCATCACGGTTTGAATCGGCTCGGCCAGCACTTCCCAGTTGTGATCCAGCTCATCGAGCAGGCGATCGCCGTTGAGCTCCAGCTTGCTGATGCCTTTCAGGGTGGACTGGTAGGCGATCAGAGAATAGCCGATACCCACCCCGAGGTTACGCAGGACGGTGGAGTCGGTCAGGTCGCGCTGCCAGCGGGAGACCGGCAGCTTGCTCGCCAGGTGCTGCATCATGGCGTTAGCCAGGCCGAGGTTGCCTTCGGAGTTTTCGAAGTCAATTGGGTTGACCTTGTGCGGCATGGTGGAAGAGCCGATTTCTCCGGCGATGGTTTTCTGCTTGAAGTGGTTGAGCGCGATGTAGCCCCACACGTCGCGATCGAAATCGATCAGGATGGTGTTGAAGCGCGCCATGCAGTCGAACAGCTCGGCAATATAGTCGTGCGGCTCGATCTGCGTGGTGTACGGGTTCCACTGAATACCCAGCGAGGTGACAAACTCTTCGCTGAACTGGTGCCAGTCAACTTCCGGATAGGCGACGATATGGGCATTGTAGTTGCCGACCGCGCCGTTAATTTTGCCGAGGATCTCGACCTGGTTCAGCTGACGATACTGACGCTCCATGCGGTAAGCGACGTTAGCCATCTCTTTACCCATGGTGGACGGCGTCGCCGGCTGGCCGTGAGTACGGGAGAGGAGCGGCACGTCGCGGTACTGCGTTGCGAGGTTTTTTACCGCGTCAATCATCTGGCGCCAGTAGGGCAGGACCACTTCGTCACGGGCGGTTTTCAGCATCAGCGCGTGGGACAGGTTGTTGATGTCCTCGGAGGTGCAGGCGAAGTGAATGAATTCGGAAACCGCGTGCAGCTCGGCAACGTCGGCCACTTTTTCCTTGAGGAAATACTCTACCGCTTTCACGTCGTGGTTAGTGGTGCGCTCGATGGTTTTGATACGCTGCGCGTCTTCTACGCTGAAATCGGCGACGATTTTATCAAGGAAACCGATTGCGTCGGCAGCAAAAGCAGGAACTTCCTTGATCGCTGCGTGCGCGGCTAGTTTTTGCAGCCAGCGTACTTCTACCTGAACACGGAACTTCAGCAAACCGAATTCGCTGAAGATACCGCGCAGCGCGCTGACTTTATCGCCGTAGCGTCCATCGACAGGGGAAACGGCGGTCAGTGAGGATAATTCCATAGATCACAACTCCGGGGTTAAATGAGCAAGAATTTGTTTTGCCTGGTTAACCAGACGATTACGAGAAAACATGAGCTGCAGACGTCCGCCGCCGACCTGGTTCCACAGCACCGCCGCGCGGATGCCGGCCAGCAGCGAGGCGCGAACTTTCGCCTGCACCTGCGGGCTTTGCAGCACGGCGGGAGAACCGGTGACCTGGATGCGCGGCCCCAGCGGGCTGATAACGTCTACGTAGATGCCCGCCATCGCGCTAAGCAGGGTTTCGGACTGCAGATCGAAATGTTCCAGCTGGCGGTGCAGGCCGGCGATACGGTTGCCGAGGGTATCCATCGCGCCTTTGCCTGCCGCAAGCTTACGTTCAAGCACCATCATGCTTAAGGTGTAACGGGTCAGTTCGGCGTTCAGCCCCTGACGGCTGCCGGTGTTGAGTACGCCGAGCAGGGTTTCAAGCCCGAGGCGAAGATTGGCTTCACTGCCACCGAACACCGCCAGCGTTGAATCCGGGTTGAGGTCGATGATGCTGTTCAGCGAGACGTGCAGGGCATCGCTATCGCAATGCCCCTGGTGCGCCAGCTGCTGAACCAGACGGGCTGCCTGGCAAACGCCAGCCAGCGCCAGCGTGATGTCATAGTAATTCTTCGCCACACGTACTCCTTGTAAGCCGCCGGTAGCCGGTTCAGCTATCGGCGGTAAAAACTGTCTGTCAGGCCTGCAGCGGCAGGCGCTGTTCGATAATGCCGCCGCCGAGGCACACTTCGCCGCTGTAGAAGACCGCCGACTGGCCCGGCGTTACCGCCGCAACCGGCTCATCAAAGATGACTTCGATGCGGTCGTCGTCCAGCGCCTTGACGGTGCAGGGGATATCGGTCTGGCGATAGCGGGTTTTCACCGTACAGCGCAGCGTGCCTTTCACCGGCTCGCGATCGACCCAGTGCAGCTGCTGGGCAATCAGCCCCACCGACATCAGGCGCGGGTGATCGTGACCCTGAGCGACCACCAGAATATTTTTTTCGACGTCTTTATCGACGACGTACCACGGATCTTCGCTGCCCTCTTTGGTCCCGCCGATGCCGAGGCCCTTGCGCTGACCGAGGGTATGGTACATCAGCCCCTGATGCTCGCCGATCTCTTCGCCGTCCACTGTGAGGATTTTACCCGGCTGGGCGGGCAGGTAGCGGCCAAGGAATTCGCGGAACTTGCGTTCGCCGATAAAGCAGATGCCGGTCGAGTCTTTTTTCTTCGCGGTGATGAGGTCCAGCTCTTCGGCGATTTTGCGTACCTGCGGCTTTTCCAGTTCGCCCACCGGGAACAGGCTCTGGGCAATCTGTTCGTGGCCGAGGGTGTAGAGGAAGTAGCTCTGGTCTTTGTTACCGTCGAGCCCGCGCAGCAGCTGGCTTTTACCGTTAACGTCGGCGCGGCGCACGTAGTGGCCGGTGGCGATATAGTCGGCCCCAAGATCTTCCGCCGCGAACTCGAGGAAGGCTTTAAATTTGATCTCTTTATTGCACAGAATATCCGGGTTCGGCGTGCGTCCGGCTTTATATTCAGCCAGGAACAGTTCAAACACGTTGTCCCAGTATTCGGCGGCAAAGTTTACGGTGTGAAGCTCAATTCCGAGCTTATCGCAGACGGCCTGAGCGTCGGCGAGGTCGGCGGCGGCTGTGCAGTATTCCTCACCATCGTCTTCTTCCCAGTTCTTCATGAACAGGCCTTCGACCTTGTAGCCTTGCTGGATCAGCAGCCAGGCGGAAACCGAGGAGTCGACGCCGCCGGACATGCCGACGATCACTTTTTTTGGATTTTCTGACATTGGAATACTCACCACATTGAACTTCAAGGCGGCATATTCTAGCACGCAGTCGCGCCTCAGGCACCCCCTCAAGGGGGCATAGTTTGCGTGCCGCTGCGCTGACCGGCCTTATCTCCGCAGGGGTAGCGCGCGTGCGCGACAAATGCGCCGCTGCGTCCCGGGAGCGCCGGCTCCGGTTTTGCGTGTTAAAACGGCCAGTTAAAGGCCCCGATCAGCGACAGCGGGTGGCGCGGATCGTGCTGATAGCTGCGGATACTTTCCGCTACCAGCTGCGAGCGCAGGTTGGGCGCATTGAGAATTTCCTCGGCGCTGAGCCACAGGCAGCGGTCGATATCGCTATCGTGCGGCTCGGTAGCGCACGTATCGTCAAGTTCGATGGCGAACAGAAAGCGCAAAAACGGCGTGCTGTCCGGCGCGATCCACTGATGCATGCGGATAAAGTGCTGCGGAGTGGCGCGGATCCCGGTCTCCTCCCACAGCTCGCGCTCGGCCGCCTGCACCAGGGTTTCATCTGCTTCAAGATGACCGGCCGGCTGGTTCCACAGCGCCTTGCCGTTGATGGTCTCTTCGACCAGCAGAAATTTGTCTTTAGCGTGCACGATGCAGGCTACGGTGACGTGCGGTTTAAACATATTCCACTCCTGGGATGATTATTCGACCTGGCGCCACTGGCCGTTGCTCAGGCCGTCGAGAGTATAGCCGCCCATAGCGTAGCGAATCAGGCGCAGCGTAGGATAGCCCACGTGCGCGGTCATGCGGCGTACCTGGCGGTTGCGGCCTTCATAGAGGGTGATTTTCAGCCAGCTGGTGGGGATCGCCTTGCGTTCACGGATCGGGGGAGTGCGCGGCCACAGCCACTCAGGTTCCGCGACCCGTTCAATTTCTGCAGGCAGGGTGGGGCCGTCGTTGAGCGTAATGCCGTTGCGCAGCGCCTCCAGCGCCTCCGAAGTCGGCTCGCCTTCAACCTGAACGTAGTAAATTTTACCGGTGCGTTTGCCCGGCTGCGTGAGCCGCGCCTGGAGCGCGCCGTCGTTAGTTAACACCAGCAGCCCTTCGCTATCGCGGTCAAGCCGGCCCGCGGCGTAGACATCGGACTGCGGAATAAAATCTTTTAGCGTGCTGCGCCCGGCTTCGTCGGTAAACTGTGGCAACACATCGTAGGGTTTATTGAACAAGATCACGCGGGTTGGTTGGCGTTCTTTGCGTTGTCTGGTGACTTGTTGTGAGCTGAATCGCTCAACGCGATGTTTTCTAAATGAAGTTTTCTGCATGGTATTTTCAGGCCCCGTCAATTGCCGCATTATAGCCTAATTACGAATGCCTTTCATGGACGCAAACATTCAGGTAGTATCGACAGGCTCATCACAATTTTTTAACAAAAATATTGCTCAAACTGATTCGCGCTACCAGAAGGCGGCACGGACGCGGATCTCCGGTTAGCGGGATCACCCGGTAGCGGAGTGGGCGGATAAAGCCAACGCTCGGTTAGTGTGAAAAGGAAGAGCAGAACCAGAAGCGCTCGAAGGAGAGGTTAATGGAAAGCAAAGTAGTAGTTCCGGCGGAAGGTCAAAAAATCACCCTGCAAGATGGCAAGCTGAACGTCCCTAATAACCCGATTATCCCGTTTATCGAGGGTGATGGTATCGGTGTTGACGTGACCCCAGCGATGCTGAAAGTGGTGGATGCCGCCGTTGAGAAAGCCTATAAAGGCGAGCGTAAAATTTCCTGGATGGAAGTTTACACCGGCGAAAAATCGACCCAGGTTTATGGCCAGGACGTCTGGCTGCCTGCCGAAACTCTTGATCTGATTCGTGATTATCGTGTTGCTATCAAAGGCCCTCTGACGACGCCAGTTGGCGGCGGTATTCGTTCTCTGAACGTTGCCCTGCGCCAGGAGCTGGATCTTTACGTCTGCCTGCGTCCGGTGCGCTACTACCAGGGTACACCGAGCCCGGTTAAACATCCTGAACTGACCGATATGGTTATCTTCCGTGAAAACTCAGAAGATATCTATGCGGGCATCGAATGGAAAGCTGACTCCGCTGAAGCCGAGAAAGTTATCAAATTCCTGCGTGATGAGATGGGCGTGAAGAAAATTCGCTTCCCGGAACATTGCGGCATCGGCATTAAGCCGTGCTCCGAAGAAGGCACCAAACGCCTGGTTCGTGCTGCTATCGAATATGTCATCACCAATGACCGTGATTCGCTGACGCTGGTACACAAAGGCAACATCATGAAGTTCACCGAAGGCGCCTTTAAAGACTGGGGCTACGAGCTGATTCGCGAAGAATTCGGCGGCGAACTGATTGACGGCGGCCCGTGGCAGAAGGTCAAAAACCCGAACACCGGTAAAGAGATCATCATCAAAGACGTTATCGCTGACGCCTTCCTGCAGCAGATCCTGCTGCGTCCGGCCGAGTATGACGTTATTGCCTGTATGAACCTGAACGGCGACTACATCTCTGACGCCCTGGCGGCGCAGGTCGGCGGCATCGGTATTGCTCCGGGCGCTAACATCGGTGACGAGTGCGCGCTGTTCGAAGCGACTCACGGTACTGCACCGAAATATGCCGGCCAGGACAAAGTGAACCCAGGTTCCATTATCCTGTCCGCTGAGATGATGCTGCGCCACCTGCAGTGGTTCGAAGCCGCAGACCTGATCGTTAAAGGCACCGAAGGCGCTATCGCCGCTAAGACCGTGACCTATGACTTTGAACGTCTGATGGAAGGCGCTAAACTGCTGAAATGTAGCGAGTTTGGCGACGCGATTATCGCGAACATGTAATCCAGCCTCTGGGTTAGACAAAAACGGGAGCCAATGAGCTCCCGTTTTTATATGTCACGAAATTCTTCTGCAAAAGGTTTTATCTGCTACCGGGTTACCTCGTTTTGCTTGCGAGGTTGTATGGTGGTGGTGAATAACAAACTTACTCAGGATCCTATCCCTGCAACGAGAGATTACATCTTCAAGAGTTAACCCTCTAGCATCACACCGAAGAGACAGCGGAATTGCCAGTTTAGATCCGGTTTTTGATTGCTGAACATGGAGGTATCCATCCCAGATGTCGCTGAATTGCATCCTGGCTATATCTTCCAACCTTTGGCCGGTTAAGCGCGATGCCCGCGGGATGGTTTCGACACTTCGGTTTTTTGAAAAGCAGGGGCGTATTCAAAAAAATGAGACTGGCAGAAAAGTGACGTGGTCACTTCCTGTTGTGCTGCCGATTACTGAACCTGAAGAACCGACGGACCATCCCGAACTGCCTGTGGGTGAAACTCCGGCGCAGCAGAAAACCATAGACCTCGCGAAGTCCGAAAAGGTCGGGGTAGAGGTTCCTCTCATTGCGTTGCCTCAACCTGTTGCAGAGTCAGAGCCAGAGCTACAACCGGCTGAGTCTGTGCAATAAACGGCCGAATCTGCGCAACATGAAGCGCCAGAGCAGGCTGTAGCGGCGGTAGTAGGATCCATTCCGTCGTTTACCAGCCAGGAAGAAACCAGTGCATTTTCTGAGATGCTGACAGCGGTAAATCGTGAGATCCGCCGTACGCGTGAAAAGTCTGAACGCCTCGCCGAACTCAGGGAAGGGATCCGCCATGTTCGTAAGCACGAGAATTTGCTTCAGGAGGTGATGGCGTGGCAGGACTGGTAAAACCATCCAGATGCCCGGTGTGTCACTGGGCATCGGAATCTCGCTGGAAAAACAATACATTTGGTGCCTGTTTCGGTTCGCTGAGATGTCCGAACGGGCACTATGAAGTCCGTATAACGTACATGGCTGGTGCAGAAAGCAAGGCCCGAAAAAAGTTAACAGAACAGTGGAATGCCGAGATTAGAGGACGATCAATGGTTTTCTCGGAACAGTAAGATTCCATCTGGAACAGGGCAGGTTTTCGAGTTACCACATGTTAAAACTGGCCTGGGGTGGGCCAGATTCTTACCAGAAAGCATGATTCATGCTAACCGAATTATTTTTTCCTCGCTGGTAAATTTTTTTACGATTATCCTGTACATAGGAATACATACAGTATGCTGAAATACCAACAAGTATTAGTGCGGCAATAATCAAAAAAAATACAAAACTTATCCTCCGGTAAATAAAGTATCTCAGCAATCATAGCGCTGCGGAGGTAAGATATTATAGGTACAGCTAGGTAAATGCTGGATAAACGTTATGGTTGATTCCTGTGCCCTGGTTATTGGTTTTAACAGTAAAGTTGGATACCTGTAACTTCATATGGCTGGGAGGGCAATCTATAGAAAAGCCGTTCCAGGCGAAATGCTACGTTGTCGCTTAACGCCCATCACTACGAAATTCCGGTACTATAGACGAAAACTTACTATCACTTAGTAGACGTTTTGTTGAAGAAAGATGATATAGAATCGCGGGTCGCTGCCGTCATCAATCTTTATATTGGGAGACTATGCGTATGGCTATCGAGACGCTGCACAGACTGATTATCACATTTGACATTAAAAAAGAAGACATGCATGGTGAGATTGACGCAATAGATAAGATTGGCAGCTTTGTTTTTGATATATCTGAACGACTCAGACTTGATGACTGCTTCGTTAATTATGGGGGCGCTGCGCATCTCCCATATTGCATGTTAGAACATAGTGAAAGAGCTTGTCTGGAAAAGGCAGAGTGTGAAATTCAAGCTTATATAGGGCATTTTATAAGACACAAAACTGAAATCTGAACCAGTGGGTTTAAATACATTCGCCAGAGAACGATCAGAACAACAAAATTCATGCTCTGTACCGATTGTTGGATGCCATTAACACGCCCGATCTCAAAACATCTGGGTTGAAGTTCAGCAAGCTTTCGTTATTTCCGGATGGTTATATGATGGTTCTCAAGGATCCTAAGGTAGAAATGTAGATAGCAGGCCTTAGCGCCGCCAGTGTATCAGTGCAACTCCCTGCGAATGTCTGGCATCCATTGTTATAATGCCATGTGAGCATCTGTTCCCTCAGACCTGACTCAGTTATATCTTTTTTACAAGTGGATACCAACATTCAACGAATTAGACAAAGCAGGTATTGATGTAACGACAGCCCGTCTTTACAAAGATAAACAAAGGTTGAAATAAATTCTCTTCTGGCGATGCTAATATCAATTCAGCATTGAAGGATAAGCTACGGAATAGTTAGGCAATATCTACCTGGAGAGTTTTATGGAAAAATCTACTCGAAAATCCCTTTGTACCAAACGATGGTCACGGAGACCTGAATCACAGGACCTTCAAAAAGACCAACTTGATAAGCTCTGGACAAGGCGAAAAGACGGTAATTGTAGTAAAAATGCATGGAAAAGGAGCGGGAGCGATGCGACAGGAGATACGGGGAAAAGTGTAACCTCAGAGCCTTGCCTTTTGGATTGAATGCATAAGATGATGACTTAGTCTGTGGAGGCTGAGGTAGTACGCTCAACTATAGAGAGCCACCAAGGCACTAAGAGTAGGTAGTCGTGTTATTGTTTTTATATTAGTAGAATGTGGCTGTTGGTGTATCAATAGCCACATATTTTCAGAAAAGCAAAAGAATAGTGGCTTTACTGAGCCCATACTGTGATTATTTGCGCTTTCTCGCCTTTTGACGCAACTTTTCTTTGACTTGTTGCAGAAAGGGTTCAAGCATGAATTTTAATGGTTTGGTGTCAGACTCATCAACTGAGTTCTTTTGTAAGTGAATGATTTTCTGTTTTTTTGTCATATGCCATTCCCTTTTGTTGAGCAATTCTACCCGGTAGTTGTATATGAAACATGTATTGCTTGGAAATCCCAAAGCTCGTTTGTCGTGGTATTAGTTAGCCTCAGGCAGCAATGAAAATAATGAACCTGTATTGAAACTAAGCGTTCATTACCAATGTACCGTCATTCAATTTTAACATTAAATGGTTTTTGTACTGTAATCTATGGTTGTTGATTGTTAGTTTATTTTTGTTGTGAATATGATGCAGATAAATTATTAGGTGTCAATATTTAGATTTCGTTAGTGCCCTGAGAATACTAAATCGTTGCGTTTTGGTCATGCCTTTAACATCATTATGTATGGACGGATAGTATGCCGTGGAAAATGAGGGTTTGTTCCTTTCTAAACGATCGTCAAATGAAACTTAATTAGAATTCGTATTTCAGTTATTCTTTGCTTACATCATTGTATTACCAGTTGATGCGTTCAGCACATTGTGAACTGTTATCTCACAAATATAATCCGCCACGATAAGCCGCGTGCAGGGAAGGGAGGGACAGGGCCTGTAACGGCAATACTTTATGTTGGAAGTTATATGAATATCGAAGAACTGCTTCAGTTTATTACTATCGTTGGTCGCTATGAAGTCATTACTAGTTTGGATGGTACGTATGCGGTGATACCGATCCCAGCAGAGGCAATTCTTATTACCAAGGAATCACACCAACAACTTTCGACGCACTTTAAGCCTGACGAGTTGTGACGTATACTAACCTCGTCAGCCTGAACACCAGATAACCTGTCGCACCATCACGGAGATAACAGTGGTGGCGCATCAAAAACAGAACTTCTTCCCACACCGCACATCCTGTCGCGGTGTATTTGTCTTTTCTGCTGGTGGCTCGGCATGACTAAGGCAGAACGCATATATCTTTCACGAGTGTCTGCACTGGGCTGCATAGTGTGCCGTAACCTCTGTCTGGGGGATACGCCGGCGGAGATTCATCATATCCGGACTGGGCAGGGCACCAGCCAGCGGGCCGATCACTATAAAACAATCCCACTTTGCCACATCCACCATCGCACCGGTGGTTACGCTGTGGCTTTCCATGCTGGCCGCCGTATCTGGGAGTCTAAGTTCGGTACTGAAGCGGAGCTATTGCTGCAGGTTCACAATGAGCTGGGGGGCCTGAATTATTTCGTAACCGGCCCCGGGTAGCTCAATACCTTGTCACCCCATTGGGCAAACCTCGGATGACCCAGTCGGACAGGTGGAAAGAACGTCCACCTGTTGTCCGGTACCGGCATTATTGTGATGACGTTCGTCTCCATGAGATCCGGGTACCGGAGGCGGGCGCCCATATCACTTTCGTTCTGCCGATGCCGAAAAGCTGGAGCAAAAAGAAACGAGCTGAGATGGATGGTCAACCGCACCAGCAAAAACCGGACATCGACAACCTCACTAAAGCTCTGCTGGATGCGTTGTTCGAGGACGATGCACACATATGGGATGTTCGAACATCGAAGCGCTGGGGTGAAATCGGGATGAGAGACTGAAGGGGAACATAATGCGTGATATTCAACAGGTGCTGGAACGCTGGGGGGCTGGGCGTCAAACGAAGGCTCCCAGGTAGATTGGTCACCGATTGATGCTGGGTTTAAAGGTCTGCTCCAGAAAGAGGGCAAATCGCGGCCATCATGCTGTGACGACGACGGTAGGTATGTTGAGAAAGACAGGACGCAATAATGAACTTGAGTTGATTATGCTTCACTACATGCACGGTGTATCCAAGTCCACAATTTCCCGCTGGAAGAAATGTTCTGAAGGAAAAATTAGGCAAAGACTGATGATAGCGGAGACGTTTATTGCCGCCTGCATCATCATGTCGGGGGCAAAGCTTGAGATCACGTAGCTGGATAATGAAAGTTGCATAAAAAGCTATTCGTAACGAATTATACTCGCTATTGTGCTAAGAGTAATGACTTCGACTTAACCCTTAACAGTTCTGGAATATCTATAGTCCAATGGATAAATCATTGAAACTGTTTGTGACAATAATGTTGCATTGTGATTCCATTTGTCGTTTAACTGTTATTAAAGAAGGTGAGAAGGTTTGTAATGATTCTTAATGAATATAAAGTTGCGAGAGGTTCTGTTTAGAAATTATGAGCTATCCTGATATTTTTTATTTGGATGGCTTTTTATGTCTAGAAAAAATACTGGCAGATATTATGTTGTTATTCAATCTTTCTTTATCGTTGTTGCGGTTGCGTTCCTTTTTGTTGTCGGAATGTTACTTGTCAATGAGTTTTCATCGGAAAACGACTTCATTCATCATAAGATAAATAACATCATCAAACATGTAGACAGTGGCTTTGAAAACGATGAGCTTCTTAAAGTCTTTCATGATCTCAGTAATGAATGTGACGATCACTCAACAATAAATGTAGATTCGATTCCAGAAAATGAGTTGAACGAGTTGTATCAGTTTCTAACGCAAAATTATGCGCATATAAAACTTGATGCGAAACGTCAGTCCGAGAGCGATTTGGTTGTCTGTGCTATATCTGCAGCGGAAAATATTGGTGTTCCTGCTGATATGCTTACGGAATTTATTGGTTACACGCTTACGACAGCATCTCAGTCCAATCAACATTTTGAACCTGATGCCTTTCTTGTTTATGCCGCAGAGAATTTTGTGAACACTCATAATGAGTATGGGGTGGAAGGGTATGATTTCTCAATGATTTACAACTCATTGGATGTTATTTTTGAGTTTATGGTTTACCTTCTTCTGGTTACATTTCTGTTTCTACTGATGCGAATAGAAAGGAATACAAGGAAGTGAATAAGTTATTTAAGATAGGTTTGGTTTTATCACGTTAATATCATTGGCGTTGTGGTGATGTTCATCTTCGGGTGAGGCGTAATCAGTCAGTCGACGGTAAAGTTAAAAACAGTTGGTAGCAATCTCGCGGGTTAGGTGACTGATCTAGAACCACCAGTTATTCTGGCTCAACAACACATTTACGTTATTTAGCGGTCGATGATCTTTGAAAGCTTAACTAATCATGGTTGCTGACCAAAGGTTTACATAAGAGGCTCTCAGTACCACGCCTCTATTTGAGCCCATGCTTATGCGTGGGCTTTTTCATTTGTTCTGTCAGAAAGTTAATCACTCTGTGTTTGTCGTATTTAGGTGTACAAAATACAGGGTTGAATGCGAGTATTCATGACGATATCCTTATCTTCTATTCCGCCATTAGCTCAGCCAGGCAAGAGCATTGCTTTGTGACAGGAAGTAGGGGCCGGGGTTCGAGGCCCCGATGGCGGACCAGTCTATCTAATCTTCGCCATTTCTCTCTGATAGTCCGGATACCTGATGATAATCTGGCGTCCGTATTTGCTTCTTGCGATATACATGAGGAAGCCTGTCGTTTCATCATGGCACACATGAAGTGTCCAGCCCCTTTCAGCCAGACATAACTCAATTGCTGCACATTGATGCATTATCAGGGTGTTACGGAAGATTTCCCACGGGAAATGAATGGACTGTGATTCGGTTAGCAACGTATACCGGGCTGAATACCGGCTTAGCTGTTTCCTCAGACTGTACATGGCATCCTCGCCGAAAAAAAGCCCATAGTGGGAACTGTGGGGCAGCAAATTATGCAATAAAGCATTAAGGGGCCGGAATGTCTGTCTACCGGATACGAAGATGATAGTTATTCTCATTTAGTATGTAAACAACCCTTCGAAACATAGTGATATGTTGTTTGGGAATTATTTATTCACGACGGGGTATTTTCTTCTGCGTTGTGGTGAATCCCCCTAAGCGGAGGGGCGAAAACAGCAGCCATAGCCGCTAGTTTATGGATACTCACTACTCGCGAGCCACGGAGGCTGTCCAAATGCTCACCGGGAGGCACCCGGCACCACAATATTGCACGATACCTTTCAAAGGCTCACTTCGGTGGGCCTTTTTCTTTTTCAGGCCCGCGGGTATCAATATCCGGTCGCTTTGTTGTCAATCCAGCCCGACGGGCTGAACCACTTTCCCGGTTTAATCCATGAATAAAAAATACCTGTATATCGCGGGCGGCATTGTCGTTGCCGCGTTGCTGCTGCACGCCTGTCGTGACGATAACGAATACACCGCGGGCACGCCGGCATCTCGCTGGTGGTTCTGTCTCAGCCGCAGGCACAGCAGTCGGTCATCGTTCAGAGCCAGACACCGTCGGTGGTGGTGCATGACCATGACAGTGGTTTTCTCAGCGGTATGCTGATGGGCCACCTGATGAGCGGTGGCGGCCACAACTACCACAGCCACACAACTGTGGTACATCACTACAGACGCCACGCTATACCGGACCAAAAAGCTATTACGGCTCTCGCTCCCGGACGGTCACCCATTCCCGTACCACCTACCGCCGTTACGGTCGCCGTCGTTAAGGGAGCAGTCAATGAACACGCATCACGTGACGACCGCCACCTCCTATGGCGTGGCCATCGGTTCTTTTGTCACCGGGCTGCTGAATTACTTCACTCCGGAAGAGTGGAGTGCTGTCGGTGTACTGGGCGGAATTATTGTGGCGGTAGTGATATCAGTGATTAACGCTCATTTCCGCAATCTTGACAGCAGGGCTTACTGAGAGCATCTGGCCCGGCAGCAGAAAGACGCGCTACCACCAGAACAGGGCCGGGGACAGGATGATGGCAAGAGCCTCTAAGGGTCATATCGGCGTTGCCGTCGTCGCCTGCTCGGTGACGTTGATTATCAATATTGTGTTGTCACACGGCACACTGCGGACCAACCGGGAAGGGCTGGAGCTGATCGGCAACGCTGAAGGCTGCCGCCGTGACCCGTACACCTGCCCGGCAGGCATCATTACCGACGGTATCGGGAACATGCACAACGTGAAGCCGGGCGCCCCGAAGACCGACCAGCAAATCGCCCGGGACTGGGAAAAGAACATCGGTGCTGCTAAATGGTGCGTAAATGAGTATGTCGACGGCAAATCGCTGACGGATGACACCTTCTCGGCAGTGATGTCCATCACATTCAATGTGGGATGCCCGACGATGCGCCGTTCGATGCTGTTTGCGCTGCTGAGCAAAGGTCAGGTGATGCAGGCCTGTAATTAGTTCACCCGCTGGATTTACGGTGGTGGTGTGGTGTTACCCGGTCTGGTGGAACGCCGTGGCAAAGAGAAAACGCTGTGCCTGAAGGGGCTAAGGAATGAATAAATATCTTATTGCCGCGCTCGCCGCTGCCGTTCTTTCACTGGGCTGGGTAGTTGACCACTACCACGGCAAGGCAGTCGGCTGGCGTGCCATGGCACACAGGGCACAGAAAGCCGTTAACAGTCTGGCTGCCACCATCACCGATATGCAGGTACGCCAGGAACAACTGGCACAGCTCGACCGAAAACACACACAGGAATTAGCTGATGCGTATCACGATATCGATGTTTTGCAGCGCGATGTTGACGTTGGCCGTCAGCAGTTGCAGCTCCACGCCACCTGTCCAGCCCTGCCAGCGGGTACCCGTTGTGGGGCGGCAGGAGATAACCAGAGTCTGGAACGCACCCTGATTATGATCGCTCACTGGATGCGTCAGGGGCAGCGGGTGACGTTTACCGAATATGCCAGCCAGTGGACTGAGGCACAGAAACACAGGAAAGACGGTAACCAGTCAACGCCTGAGATGGCGGAGGCCTGGCCTTTTCGTGGGAAACGCTGTATCAGCCCCGGCGGCTCCGATTACTTTGCGCAAGGAGTCCGGGGGGGAACGTGTCGACGATGAGACAGAAATAAGGCATGCGGTAACGGATTACTGGCCAATTATCCGGCGTTTAACGGTGATGGTCTGGAGTTGCATAACCGGGGAAGTACGTGGGTTCACCCCGCCGAAAAGCCGGCGTTTATGACGGCGGCGATCAACTGCCTGGACTGGATCCGACGGTTCGGGCTGCTGAACAGTCAGGTGAAGTATTTCAATACCGACAATCCGACATCGTACGGTCTTAAACATCACATTGAGGATTTTAACAGGCAAAACCACGGGCAGAGCGTTTCTCACCCGGCATACATCATGAACGGAGCGGTGATGGTGGCGATGGTGGTAAGCGGATATAGGGTAAAACAGGCCACCCGAATGAATGTGTGGTTTAACATCTCACGAAAGACGTTAACGTTCGCCATGAATAAAAAATAAGCGTGTGGTATGGGTTGGGACAGGGCGGGAGGGATAATTTCACTGCCCTGTACCACCCTCCAGCCCACGCCATTAAAGGAATTGTGTACAGGCGGCTTAGGTGGGATAGCCAAAACGGTGATTTTCTTTATATACGGTTAAAATAGCCCTGTTTTTCGTAAATATATTTCTCAGATGTTAATTATATGATTCTGGTTCAGTCGGGACATTCTTAGGCAGGACAAATCTCAGCATACGGCCGCAAGGTGGACAACCCACAAACCAGCCAAGGGTACGAATATGGTAATGGCCAGGATGGACGTTCCCGAATTTGGTAAACAGGCTGACGTGCTGGCGAAACACAGAAAAGGGACCTTGTGAGCGTGGTGGACTATATGCAGACCAATCACTGGCCGATGTCATGATGCATTAGGGGGAGCCGTTAGGATAGGAAGGAAATGCTGTGTATAAGGAAAGCAAGTATAAAAGCAGTTCGGGGCCTTCCGCACCGGAGTAGGACGCGCATAACACACCAGAGGATTTCTGAATACTTCCAGATCTCTGTTCTATAACGAAAGGAATCGTAGCAGTGGAGGCTGCTTGTCCTGCAATGACTAATAGTCAGGACAGGCTTACGAGTTGCTCATGACTGAAGGAGATTACCTCAATCACTCCGCGCAATTGGGTCTATCCTTCAGCATCCAGAATTACCTGCTAACCATATGCGTATATAATTATGATATTAAATTCTTTCAGTTACATTCACGAAACTCATAACCTGAAAATTAATTTCTGTACTTTATGGTTTTTGCACCTATGAATATTGAACTGCGCCAACTTCGCCATTTCGTTGCGCTCGTTGAATTCCGTAACTTTACAACGGCAGCGCAGGCAATGAAGATCTCGCAACCTGCTTTTAGTCGAAGTATTCAGTCGTTGGAACAAACGGTTGGTGCACGACTCATCAACCGTCAGAATCCACTTGAGCCCACCAAAAAAGGCCTGCTGGTGCTGGAACATGCCCGCCAGCTTTTACAGCACAGTCAGGATCTCCTTAACGATATTGCCGCATTTAATGAAAAAGACGACGGTGAAATTCGTTTTGGTCTTGGGCCTGCTCCCGCAGCCTGGTTATTACCGCAGGTGATGGGGGCGTTCTCCCGCGATTATCCGCGCGTACGTTTGCTATTTCGCGTGGATAACTGGCAGGCGTTGGGCGAAAAATTACAGGCGGGGGAGTTCGGATTTATTGTTGCCGATACGCGTAATTTTGAATTTGATACACGCTTTCAGGTTCAACCGCTGATCCGCCACCGCTGGGGTTTTTGCTGTCGCCAGCAACATCCACTGGCACACCTGGACGAAATAACTGTTGAACAACTGTTCAGTTACCCGCTGGCCGCCACGATCCGCCCGCCGAACTTGCACCGGGCGTTGGTACAGCTTAGTGGGCGTCAGGATATTCGTACCAGTATTGAATGTGAAAATGGCTACAGTCTGCTTGAGGTGGTTCGTCATTCGGATGCGATTGGCACCACCAATTACTCACAGGATGCCGCGCAACAAGGGCTGAATATGCTGAAAATCGCCGGGCTGGATGACGATACCGACGAGTTTTATACCCACTATGGCATTGTTTCGCTGGCGGGTGCGCGCTTGTCGTGGCTGACGCGCACCCTGATGGAAACGTTTATGCACGTGGATGAAGCCATTCACGGTCAGCGTGAGACGGCTACAACGGCGTTACTCTAAAATTGCGGATCACCTGCCGCGACCACACAGTTCGAAATGCAAAATATCCGGGCGCGGGCGGCGAGGTGTAGGCCGCGCTGAACCACAATTCACCGTCTACCCACAGGCGGGTGGCGTTATTCGCCACTTCAATCACCATATGATAAGCGTGGTGCGGGCGTAGCAACCGGCTGGCATCGGTGAATTCCTCAAGCAACTGGCGCTTACCGCGACCGTCGTAACGGCGAAAACGGCTGGTGGTATTCCAGTTGCCGCCAATACCGGCGTAATACAGCTCCAGCGCGTCGTACTGGCTTAACTCGCCGTCGCGAGTAAATAGGTCCGGGTTGGCCGGATCGCGCGCCGCCCAGAACAGGTTAACGTCAGACAGTCGGTCATGAGGGCGGTTTTGCATCATGACTTCGCGGGTAAAACTAATGCGATAGGTGCCGGACAGGGGCTTGTCCAGCCACATAGTTAACCCGGCGGCGCTGTCTATCTCCAGGGTATTGGCATCCACGAATATCGCTGTATCCTGCGGTTTCTCCTGCTCTACGCGCCATCGTTGTGGCTGGCCTTGCTCATCTCGTCCCCAACTCAACACATATTGGTGCTGGGGGCCGTGACATCGTTCGATCCCTGCACTGTAACTTAAATCCGTCATGGTTTTTCCTGCATTATTTATCCGAAGAGGTGTTCAGCAGTGCCAGCAACGAGAGCGCTGTGAGTCCCCACTGCGCAACGGCGTTGGTGGCAAGATTGGTCTCACCGGTGCTGCCAGAACGTTTATCAATATTGGAGTCGATGGCGGCTTCCTGCACCGGGTACAGCACTTCTGGCGGTCGGATCAGGCGCTGCTGCTGATTGGGATGGGCAATGCCGCCTTCGCCGCTGTCAAATTCGCGCCAGGCACGTTTCGCCAGCGCATTATCGTGCTGGTACCAGGCGGCAAACGCGGTTAGACGGGCGTGGCCCTGTACCAGATTGAGTTTTTTCACCTCTTTGCCAACTGTCTTACTCAATGCAGGCAGATCGTTGTACAGGCGACAGTAATCAAGCCATGCCTGGGTGAAGTCTTCATCCGGCAGCAGTTGCAGTAATTCACTGCAAATCTCCGCCAGCCCGAACACGGCGCTTAAGTGGGAGATAAATAACTGATCCACCGGGGCGGGCTTAAATTCGCCGCTGTCGGCGTTCATTTCGGCTAAGCCGGTGAAAAAGCCATGTGGCTGTGCGGCAATGGATCGCATGCTGGCGAGCAGTCGTTGGCGCATGGCGTCATCATTACGCCGTTCCCATGCCGTTAGCCACGCAGCGGCCACGGCGCTCCAGTCCGTGCCGAAATAGAGGCTGACAAAACGGGGATCTGCCGCGGGCTGCTGTCCGATTTTGCGCCCAGGCGACACGCTTTTTAGCGTCCGCACCCCTTCGATCTGCTCATCCATCAAATCGCCAATCCGCTCGTCAGCAGTGAGGTAAAAGAGAAAGCGGCGGTTTGCCACAGTGGAGATACGCAGTTGCTTGGCACTGTCGCCCCAGTGGCGTACGTTATGGCGTGAACCGAGCGGTGCAAAACGCCCCAGATGATAAACATCCACTTCCCCGGTGTGGCGCGTCATCGCCTCCGCCATGCGGAACACATCGGCGCGCCCGCTATGTAAAAAGTAGTACCACAGCCACAGATCGGTGCTCAGCTCTGAGTTATCCCACGCATAACCGCCAACATCGTAACGCCAGACGTGGCGATCGCCATCGTAGGTGTGCATTACGTCGCCAAAATCCCAGAAACCGTACCATTTACGCTGTTCCACTTCCCGGCGATAAAAGTCGAAATACCAGCCCAACTGCTCGCGCAGCGGCTGATGCTGCTTGCCGAGAACGCTGGCCGGTGCCCATACCGGGCCAAACACACCTGCCCGCCACAGGTCTTCCCCCTGCGCCACCAGCAGCGGCGGTTGTTGCATACGTTGCGCGATTGCCACCAGATGGCTGTCATCAGGCGTGCGTGGCAGTAAGTCGATAAACAACTCACTGGTGCGCGCTACGCCGTGCGGCGTATCGAAACCGGGTTCATAATCTTCGTAGGTGATATCCAGCGCATCGCGCTGGGCGGTAAAGCTGCCGAGCCCCATTTCATCATGCCAGCTACGCATATCCATCGCTTCCGCCCACGGTGACCACAGCCACAGCGTCACCGTGGCGAGATCGGTGTGCGCGCGGGCAATCTCGAGGCTGGCCGGGTAACTCTGCCAGAAGTTGCGCAGACCAAACGCTACGCCGCCCTGCGCTGAGCCAAGATAGCCGACGCCACCGGCACGCGTGCCGGTGGCCGACAGCACCCAGCCCTGATTTTCGCCGGTGCGTTTGTGGATATGGTAACCATCGGGGTGGTGCTGCGTCAGGCGATAGCTGCCAAATGCCGGGATCGTTGCCAGCCGTTCGGCAACAATTGGCGTAAAGTCACTCAGGGCAGGCGTTGCAGCACCTTGCAATTGTGCTGCGATCACCGCGCTGCCGGGATCTCGACGCAGGCCGGTCAGACCACGTATCGCTTCGCGAAAGATCCCGCCCTGGTCGGAAACAAAACGCACGTGCCGATCGTGAAGCGCCGCCTGCTGCGGTGTATCAAATGCCAGTCCCACACCGCTGATTGCCCGCTGTGGCCGCTCGTTGTCGTAGAGAAGGGTATGCATCACGCGCACCGTTCCGGATCCCGCATACCAGTACAGCCGTACCACAAACTGAATCACGGCATCGCTGCCTTTGCGGTGCGTTCCCCGTAGCGTCAGCACCGCACGTTGTGGGCCATTTTGTTCCAGCACGACTGAATCTGCATGACCGGCCAGCGTGTCGACCGTCTGCGTTTCATCGGCTTCGTCACTGGTGCGAGTGCGTAACACCAGTCGTCCATTGGTCAGCGCCAGGCGTTGATCCTGCCAAATCTCTTTCACCAACGTGTCGCCGCGGCGGGCGATCACTGCCCGCACAGTGCCGGTATCAATGATCCAGCCACTGTCGGTTTCTGTGGCGATGCACGCCCCGACGGGTTTCTCCGGCACAGGTACCACGCTCAGCTGTGCGCCACATGGAACCTCTCCCCCCAGCGCGTGAGCCGACCATTTAACGGAGCCGTCCGGCCACCAGGCCAGCGGCCAGCTTTGCAGATCGCGCTCGCCGCCTTGCTCCTGCAGTACAAACGCACTCTGCGCTTGTACTGCGCCCTGTGTCCACGGAACGCCCCAGGTCACGCCGCTAAATGACGCTGGCTGTTGTTGCTCCAGCCAGTGTAGTTGCACCTTCACTGGTATTGCACTGGCCTCATTTTTCCGGGGGGCGGCAAGGCCCGAGCCTGACCATAGCGGCAGTGCCAGGCTGAGCAGGGCGCTGTCACGCAGGAAGTGACGGCGTGAGTACGGAAAATCGCTCATAGTCCTTACCCTTTGAAGTCCCAACCCACGGTGACGCCGAACAGACGTTCGTCCGCAAGTTGCCCGTAGGCGGAGCCGTAATCACCGGCTTTGATTACCCGGTAGTAAGATTTATTCAACGCGTTTTGCAACCACAGTGAGACGCGCCAGGTGTGGTTATCCTGCTTACCGCTTAACCCGGTGGAGAGGTTAAGTACGCCGTAAGACGGAATGCGCGTGTAGTCGGAGTTATCGACCGTGCCGTAGGTCCAGCTGCGCCAGGAGTATTGACCTGAAACAAACACCTGCAGGTTATCAAAGGCGTTCCACTCGTAACGGGCGCGGGCGTTCCAGCTCAGTCGTGGCGAGCTAAAGACGCGTTTACCGGTTAGATCGCAGGTGGCGGGTGCATTTGCCTGCAACGAGATTTCAGCCGGGCATTTGGCATTTTTGAAATCCAGGTAGCTGGCATCAAGCAGGGTGCCATTCAGGGCGAGGCTCAGGCCTTCTGTCGGGTAAAGCGCCAGTTGTGACTCAATGCCACGGCTGCGGTATTTACCCGCGTTAATCAGATAACTGCTGAGCGTCTCTTCATCATAGGCGGTGGTCTGGAAGTCACGCACTTCACTCCAGAACAACGCGGTATTCCATTCAACTTTACGTTGCAGCCAGTGGGTTTTGACCCCCAGTTCAACCGAACGGGTTTTCTCCGGATCGATATACAGCGAATCCGTACCGGCTTTTGATGCTGCGCCGGAGGAGATATTCAGACCTCCGGATTTCTCGGCATAGGCCAGCGTCAGGTAAGGGGTGATATTGGGTGTCGCATACCAGTTGAGGCTGGCGGTAGCAGCAGGCAGGTGGTTGGTTTGCGACAGCTTGCCGGAATCAAAATCGTTTTTGTTGATCCGGCGGAAAGAGCCAGTTTTCTTCTCGTAAGTGCCGCGCAGGCCGGTAATCAGGTCCCACTGCTCGTTCAGGTGCCATGTGCTGTTGGCGTAGAGCGAGACGGCATTGTCATTCAGCTTGCCAAAACGCTGTACATATTTACCGGTGTTGCTGGTATTGCCGTACCAGGTTGTGACTCTGGAACCACTGTAATAGTGGTCATGGGCGAAGGTATCGAGGTTTTCGCCCCAGTAATCGATACCGACGGTGTAGTCGACGACGCCGCCTTTAGGCGAATCGAACCAGAAACGCTGTTCCCAGATGCGATCGTGCACATCTGCGCCACTGTTGGCATACAGCGGGATACTCAGGCCATCGGCACTTTGCGGCAGAAAGCGGAAATAACGCCAGGATGAGAGTGAATGCAGCGTGTAACCGCTATCCAGGCGCAGATCCGCCGCCAGTGAGGTGCCGCCTTGGGTGACGCGGGTTTTGGACTCATCGTCCAGCGCCACCTTGCGGCCTTTCACCACCGTTGCGCCGACCTGGCTTGCCCGATTAAGGAACGTATCGTTTCCGTTCACCGCATGGGTATCGACCAGCGACATCACCGGGAAGCTTGTGGCTTCGCTGTAGTCGCCAATAAAGCGCACATCGAGGTTATCTGCCGGTTGCCACAATAACTGGCCCCGTACACCATTGCTACGGCTGCCGCCGAGCTTATTGCCGGTTTGCACATTATCGACGTAACCGCCTTTTTCAGTGTGGGAGAGATTGATGCGCCCGGCGAGGGTATCGGTCAGCGCGCCGGAGGCCATCAGCTTTGACTGCACATAACCCCGCTGTCCAACGGATTGCTCAAGCGAATATTCCGGGGTGAAGGTTGGTTTGCGGCTGCGGATATCAATGGCACCCGCGCTGGTATTAAAGCCATACAGCGTGCCCTGCGGGCCTTTTAAGACATTGACGCTGTCTATATCCAGCAGATCGTTGGCCAGCATTCCCGGCCGCGACAGGCGCACGCCGTCGAGAAATTGACCGACGCTACTGGGCATACCGATATTGATTTCGCTGCCTCCGCCATCGCCAATGCCGCGAATGGTGACCCGGGTGTCGAGTGCGTCGGTGGCGGCAATATCCACGCCGCTGATGGCCTGGGAAAGATCTTCAAACCGATACAGTCGATCCTGCTCCAGCGTTTTGCCCTCCACACGTGAAGAGAGGGTGGTTTGCTGGCGTACCTGTGGCCGCGAAGCACTGACCTTCACTTTTTTCAGTTGCACTGTGGTGTCAGTTGCACTGTTGCTGGTGGTTGTCCCGGTGGTATCAGTCGCCTGCGCGGTCGATAATCCCGCCAGAATACTGGCGGTAAGCAGTGAATAATGCCATTTGCTTCTCATCATTATTATTCCCGTCTTTTAATTTGTTTTTAAAAACGAACTGTCCAGCCATTGATTCACATCGACAGGCTGACGAATTAGTTTCGTCTGCCGGGCAATATCGATCGAGTTGGTTAATTGCGATACAAATTGCGCATCCAGGTCAGGAGATAACCGCTGGAATAATGGCGGTAAACCATCCCATTCTTCGCGCAACAGGGTTTGTGGGTAGCCAGATTGATTAGCCAACAACTGAATAAACGCGTCTTTATTTTTATCTTCGCTGGCCCACGCCGCTGCTTTACGTTGCACTTCAACGATCCTCTGCAAAATATCGCTATTGGCACGAGCGAACTGCCCCTCAACGAGGATCAGACCACTTAATTGACCGGCTCCATTTAGATCGCGAGTCGACAGTGGAATATCCGCCACGCCCTTATCCCGCAGCGCTAGTGTGTTATTCCCGCCCCAGGTAGCGTCAATTTGTTTCGCGGCCAGCGCTGCGCTGGCCGCGGCAAAGTCGAGGTTGATGATTTTCACCTCGCTGGCTTTCAGACCCTGCGACTCCAGCGCAGAAACGAACGATAATTCTGCTGCGGTACCGCGAAATAAACCGATGCGTTTGCCTTTTAAATCCTCCAGCGTATGAATGTTGGTGCCTTTTGCCACCGCCAGGTAGTGGTTAATACCACGAGCGGCAACGCCAATGACTTTACTGTCCAGTCCACGCGAACGCCCGACAATGCTGGCGAGATCGCCAAGGTAGGCCATATCAATTTGATGGTTGGCGAAACCTTCGTTAATCACCGGCCCGGCACCTTTAATAAACAGCCAGCGCACCGAAATACCACTGCGACCAAACTCCTGCTCCAGCAATTTCTGGCTGTAAATCACATCCACCAGCCCGCCGCCTGCGGGTTTATCTCCGGCACCAATATCCGATACCGCAATACGAATCTCATTGGCTGTCGCACCAGCCAGTGTCGACCAGGCCAGGCTTAAACTGACCAAGGCATTCATCAGCCATTTCGGAGAAAGAACACATTTCACGCTGCCACCCGCTATTTATTGATTATCCAGGCGGCAAGATTTAAAGGATGGTTATTCTGCTGGCTAATATAAAAATCGGCATTGTATTTTTGGATATTCGCTAAATCAGGCATAGCGCGAAAGTAAGCGGTCATGCATAGAATGGAAATAAACTATGCGAAATACGCATTAGCCATGTTGGCAATTTGCTTTTAAATAGCAGAGACCTAAGAAAATATTAATGCCAGGAGTTGTAGAGAATGACGCAGATTGTCTGTGCCGGTGAACCTGGAATTACCGGGAATGCATTATTGACGCCGAAAAAAACACGCCGGGTTTTTACCCCGGTAGACCAGTTGCTGGCGCTGGCGGTTGCTGTGGGATTACACGCGGCAATTTTGCCGTGGCTGCTCACTGCGCCACCCGCGGTGCCGCCGGTCAGCGTACCGCAGGCCTTACCGATGGAGATTGAATTTGCTGGGCCACAGCCTGTTGCCGTTGAGGCGCCACCACCGGAGGTGGTGTCTGAACCGGTTGTGGAACCGCCGCCTGCACCGCCAGAGGTGGATGAAAATGCGCTCGCCGCCGCGAAACCGAAAGTGCGGCCTGAGACGAAAGCGAAACCTAAGCCGGTGAAGAAGAGGGCCGTGCCGAAACCGAAACCACAACCGGCGGCAGCGGTGGCGAATAAACCGCTACATGCGGCGGTGGCACCGGAAAACCCGGCACCGCCGGTAACGTCGGTCACGCCGCCGCTGGCGAACGCCAATTACTTGCACAACCCTGCGCCTGAGTACCCCGAAAGTGCCATTAACCGGGGGCTGGAGGGAACCGTATTGCTCAAAGTGCAGGTCAGCCCGGCAGGGAAAGTAACGGAAATCCAGATTTACAAATCCAGCGGTGTAAGCGCACTCGATGAGGCGGCGCTTGGCACTGTCAGGCGCTGGTCGTTTGTTCCGGCTAAACGGGGCAGTGAGGCCGTGAGCGGCCAGGTCATTGTTCCGATCGATTTTTCGCTTAATTCATGAGGTACTTTTGATGACTCCCGAACATTTTAACCTAACTTCACCGGAAGGCGCGGTCATTGCCGTACTGGTGCTGTTTTCACTGTTCACGTGGACGGTTGGCGCGCTGAAACTGGTGCAGTATTTGCGTTTGCAGCGTCGTAATCAGCAGTTTCGCCGCCTGTTCTGGCAGCAGGAAGATCTGCGTCAGGCACTGGCACAAAACTCAACGCCCGGTGCGCTGGCAAACCTGGCGCAGGCGGCACTGCATGCACCGGAGCGCCTGAAAGGGCGTAATACGCTGGAAGTGCAGTTGCCGGATCGCGTTGAGCGTGCGTTGCAACAGCAGATCCAGCGTGAGCGGCGTACGCTAGAATCCGGGCTGGCACTGCTTGCGAGTATCGGTACCACTTCACCGTTTATTGGTCTGTTCGGTACGGTATGGGGAATTATGGCCGCCCTACGGAATATTGGTCTTGCGGGTTCCGCCAGCCTGGATACTGTCGCCGGGCCCATTGGCAGCGCACTGGTGGCAACCGGCATTGGTATTGCCGTCGCGGTTCCGGCGGTGCTGATTTACAACTACTTCCAAAGGCGTCTGAAACTGGCGGTCGCGGACATGGATGACTTCGCGCATGACGTCTACAGCCTGATGCAGGCGCAGGGTTTTCAGGGGGCCGCCTTTACGGTCGACGGGTTGAGGGGGGCGGCATAAATGGCATTCTCTTCGAACAATCACGACGATATTATGAGCGAAATGAATATCACGCCGCTGGTGGATGTGATGCTGGTGCTGCTGGTGGTGTTTATTGTTACCGCTCCGATGCTGACCAACGCGATTCCTGTCAACCTGCCTAAAACCTCTGCCGTGGCCCCGGCGGATCGACCCGATCCGTTGGTGGTTAGCGTCGATGGCACGCAGCAGCTGTTTTTGAATAAACAGGCGATGGCGCGTGAACAACTACTGAGCCAGTTGACGGAGGCGCAGCGCGCCAACAGCGACGTAGTGGTGCAGGTGCAGGCGGATAAAGATGCCAGCTACGGCACAGTGGCAGCGTTGCTGGCGGATATTGAGCAGTCCGGCATTCACCGCCTGGCACTGTTAACGCAGAAATAGCCGATGCTCAGTGCTAAGCAGCGTTTACTTCAGCAGGGCAGCGGCTGGCTGTTACCTGTCGGGCTATTAGTCTGCTGGTGGCAGGCCAGCCTTCATGGCTGGATGTCCGAGCAGATTTTACCCTCCCCGGCGCTGGTGCTGGAGAGCGCCCGTGACTTTATTGGCGAGGATCTGCTGCGCGAGCTGCCCATCAGTCTGTGGCGGTTGGCCGTGGGGCTGGCGGGCGGCATTGCGCTGGGTTTTTTGCTCGGCATGGTCTTTGGTTTGAGCCAGACGGTTCATCGCCTGTTGATGCCGCTCTTTACCGTGCTGGTGCAGATCCCGACGCTGGCGTGGATCCCGCTGTTAATGCTGATGCTTGGTATCGGTGAAGCATTGAAGCTCACTGTGCTGATCAAAGCGGTGACCGTGCCAGTGGCGCTTTATACCTGTGCGGGAGTGCAGCAGATCCCCCCGGGACTGAAGGAGGTGGCGCGCAGCTTGCGCCTTTCACCATGGGTATATGGGCAGCGGCTGGTATTACCCTCGCTGTTGCCCTTCCTGATGACCGGCATCCGGCTGGCGTTTTCCCAGGGTTGGGTGTCGCTAATTGCGGTTGAGTTACTCGCCTCCAGTGAAGGGCTGGGTTATTTGCTGGTGCAGAGCCGGCAGTTGTTTATGCTCGATCTGGTGTATGTCTGTGTGGTGGTTATCGGTGTGCTGGGGTTTGCTGGCGAGGGGTTGCTGCTATCACTCAGCCGACGCTGGATCTCCTGGCCTGCTCCGGTCACTGGGGCGGGAAAGGTAACGTCTCCCGTCACGCGCGATCTTTATGGCTGGCTGCTGCCGCTGACATTAATTATGATCTGGCAACTGGCTTGTGCCGTTGGCTGGCTGAACAGCGCCTTTTTCGCTTCACCGCTGACGGTAGGGCAAACGCTCTGCTCCGGGTTGTTGCAGGGCATACTGGCCAGCGAACTGGCTGCCAGCCTGTGGCGTATGCTGCTGGGGTTTGCGGTGGGAGCTGTTGCCGGGTTACTGCTGGGCGGGTTTACAGGCAGCAGCGCGTGGGCTGACCGTGTGTTCACACCGCTATTTTCTGCGCTACGCAGCGTGGCTATTTTTGCCTGGCTGCCGCTGATCACTGCATGGTTTGGCCTCGGGGAGAGTGCGCGGGTGGCTTTTATTTCGCTGGCGAGCTTTTTCCCTGTGCTGTTAGCAACGCACCAAGGGATCGCCCAGTTGCCGCCAACGTTACAGGAAGTCGCCACGGCTTTGCGCCTGTCGCCATTATCCCGCTTGCGTCACCTGGTGCTGCCAGGAATGTTGCCACACCTGTTTACCGGGCTGCGTCTCGGCATGATGCATGCGTGGGTGGGGACCATTGGCGCGGAGTATTTCGTCTCATCGGGCGAAGGGCTGGGCAGCATGATGATGCGCGCCCAGCAGCTGCTGGCGGCGGATCGCATCCTTGCGGGGATTGTGTTGATTGCGCTGGTGGCCGCTTTTATTTCCTGGGCCATCGGTCGGATTGAGCGCCGCCTGACTGCCTGGCGCTACGACTGACAGTGAGAACCTTATGACCTTACAATTTCGCCATATTCATAAAACGTTTACTGTTAACCAGCAGCCGATGGCCGCGCTGGAGGACATTGACCTGACTCTGGCACCGGGTGAACTGGTGGCGATTATTGGTGCCAGCGGCTGTGGTAAATCGACGCTACTGAGGCTTGCCGCCGGACTGGAGCGTGCGGAGCTGGGAACAATTACCGTCAATGATCAGCCATTACAGGGGATACCGTCACAGGTAAGTCTGGTGTTTCAGGAGGCGCGGTTGTTCCCATGGCTGACTGTGGCGCAGAACATTGAACTGGGCATGGAGCAACTTTCGCTGACGCCGGAGTATAAAGCGAAACAGGTGGAATATTATCTGTCCATGATGGGATTAAACGGGTTTGGTCGTGTATTTCCCCATCAGTTATCCGGCGGGATGGCACAGCGCGTGGCGATTGCTCGTGGTCTTGCCACTCAGCCGGAAATATTGCTGCTGGATGAGCCTTTCGGGGCGCTGGATGCGTTAAAGCGACAGCAGTTGCAGGATGTACTGGTGACCATTCGTCAGCATACACCGTTGAGTATTTTGCTGGTGACACACGATGTGGAAGAAGCTCTATACCTTGCCGATCGTGTGGTGGTTATGTCTCCGAGACCAGGGCGAATCCGAGCCACATTGCCTATTACGTTGCCCTGGCCTCGAAGCCGCACCGACAGTGCATTGCAATCACAGCGTCAGCAGTTGTGCGATTTATTATAATTGTTTTATGTTTCCATTTAGATTTGTCCTTTGAATTTTGAGACACTTCGATGCTCTTAAATTAATGACTAGCCTTAAACCAGTCATTAGACCAAGCCGGAGTTAAATATGATCGAAGTAAGGTTGACGTATTACGTTAATCTGCAGGTTGGTTCTGGCCTGCTGGTCACGACTATGGGGATTTTCTCTGGTATGTAGGGGGCCCTACCTAACCTCTGCTCATACCTGGATCTCGGAACAGAAGCTGAAGGTGACCCCGTGGCTGGGCTTGGGTTAGGAACGCCCGGCAGAACCGCAGGGAAAGTGATTTATGTCTCTGCCTTTAGATCGATACCGCCAGCCAGACACAGGTGCAGGCCTAAAAAACGGGCGTACTGGATATCGATGTTCTCAAATGGCTGTGTTCGCCGGCATCGGCATCTCGGTTTAGTCACTGGCCAAGGTGTAAGGAAAACAAAATGCAGCAGGCTAATGAATACAACGATCTGATGGAAGGGAAGCCGCTGAACTCATATATCCGGACAAAGCTCATCAGGAGCTGATGGATATCATGGACATAATGAACCGCAGCGAAAGTCTGGTGACAATAAAGCAGCTGGCAGAGATATTCACGCTGAGCCGTCGGATGCTACTGATCAAGGCGCGACGAGTTTCATTTTCAGCTACAGCTCACTCATTTCTTGTATTGCCGCAGGAGCGCCAAGTCCAACAGGTGGGGCATCTACTGTTTCTTGAAATTTTTCAATCAATTCCGCTGGTATGCCTAAAGGAAATAGCGTTTGGTAAACACCTAACATCGTTCTAATTCTTGGATTTAAATTTTGGGTGTCTTCTCCAGGATTAATCAATTCTGCTATCAACTTGCGAGCTAAAGCTTTACCGATATTAACCTCGTTAATTCCTGCCATGACTTCTCTTGGAACATCAAAGGGATCATTAAATATGACCGGGGAACTCCATCTAAGGCTACATGAATCAAGAACAATCTTTCCCGTATTCAACGGCATATACTTAAAAAATGTCGAACGTTCATGCATTCTGTGGGGTGAGTACATAGATTCCTCTTGTTAAATGTGCGATGGCTTTCATCAATGTATTGCACGTTCTATTGCATCCAAAGATTTCCCATTTCAATTCTATAGCTAAAACGCAATGAAATCATTCACATCCTTTCGTATTTGACTCATGTAACTGAAACACGAGGTTAATCCGCAGATGACCCTGCGCCGCCTGCCGGACGAGGATCCGCAAAAACTGGCCGACCCGGCCTACCGCCGCCGTCTCATTCTGCAAAATATGGGCGATGAGGAACTGGCAATCGCGCAGGAGGTAGAAAAGGTGCTGCCGGAGCTGGTGAACACACTGAGCGACGGCCACAAGGCGCTGGATCCGCTGGCAGTGCTGGGCCTGCTGCTGGCAGCGAACAAGGAACTGCTGGCGCGGGTGGAAACGCTCGAGGAGCGGCTGTCCAGATAGTGAGCTGAACAACATGCTGAAAAAAGCCCCTCATCAGGTGTGAGGGGCGGGGAAGTAATAATACAAATCAGGGCTGTTTAATGTATTAGCTCAGACTTGATCTGACGGTTTTCACTAACAGCACACAATCAAATCTGACAATCTGCTTTGAAAGGCGGACTACATTATTCCGGATGGATCGATAGAGAGGGATTCAAATCCCATTCCTTCTTTTATTCGTTCAACATTAGCTCTTGATGTCAGCTTTTCTATTAAAGTAAATGCAACATTAATAGCTGTTGCCGGACTCTGAGACGTAATAATATTTCCGTCCACCACTATGGGGCGCTGAACAACATTGACTCCCATTTCTAGCAACTGCGCTTGACGCTTACTGCTCAGATGATACGTTGTGCCCGCTCTTCCTTGTAGAGCGCCACTCTTTGCAATTGCTAAGGCACCTACGCAAACAGAAGCAATAATTTTGTTTTTTGCGTTAAATTTTCGGATAAGATTTAGAAGCCGCTCATCAAATGCATCTTCATAAAAGCCGGCCCGACTCATCCCCCCTGGAATAGCTATGGCGTCAAAGCCATCATCATCAATTTCATGTAGTTGATATTCTGGTTCGATAGTGAAATTCCAGGCGCATTTAACTTTTTGACGTAGACCAACTGTCACTAATTTTATGGGTTCTAATCCGTATGTTGTTGTCCAGCCAATGGTATCTGTGAATACACTAGCCTCATACTCTTCTAATCCCTGGCAAAGGAATAAGATAACTTTCTTCATCTTATGATGTCCATGATAACTATACAAATTCACAGTGACGATAGCATAAACACTCTGCATTTTTAACCTGTTGTCGGTACGGTTTTAATCTACCACTTGAGAGACTACGGAGTGAATGTCTGCTTCACGCCCTGAGATATTCGACAAGTTTTTATGGCTTTAGTAAGGGCGACTTTCGCGCTTCCAGTGCCAGCAAATATTTCGCTTCGTCGTACCGGGTTTTGGCCTTCCAGCAGCGGTAAATTATCCTTATCCATTTAAACACCAAAGCCCGGATAGCTGCTTGATGCGATTTTCCTTTTTCTCGCTGGCCCTGGTAATACAGTCTGGCCCAGTATGATGAGTTAACCGTCTTCGCAGTCCATTATCAGGTACACTTTCATCGTCTATTCTGACGTCTGGTATCAGTTCTGTCCATCAAGTCTTGTACCACTCAGGCAGACCTTTAATCCACCAGTCAGGAGGATTATAAGATAATTGAGTCGAGAGAAATTGTCGGCTTTTTTTAGATGCGAGATTTGATCCATCCCCTTCTTCAACGATCCGCGCAGCAATCAATCTGCCGAAAGGAGTTAACCTGATGGCTAATTTATCACCATAAATGTGTGTCAGATTTAACAAGCCCGAGTATTCCATTCTCTGGCAAGAACTTTGAAGGCTCGAGACATGTATCGGACAAGACATTTTTTCACTCAGTAACGTTCGGATCGTACGGAGAGTCACTGCTCCTTCATTATGTATCGTCAATGACGAAAGTATAGACAAAATATTACATTGCAGGGGGGAAGACCGTCGTTTTGTGATGATTTTTTCGATAATGTTAGTTTTCTTTCTGTCCAACAATGATGCCCTCTCAATTTAGATTTAGAAAACAGTTAATGAGTTGATGACAACCAATTGCTATTTTAGTATGTGATTAGAATCTGAATAAGGCCGCAAGTCTGCGGCCTTAAACATTATTTAGGCTTCGTTTTTTTGTCAGAGGCGATTGCCTGCCTGATGATTTTTTTTGGTATGAACAACCAGGAAAGCAATGATATTATTCCTAAAATTAGTCCTCCACATCCTACATGTGTCAATAATTCTACCGGTAGTACGCTATGGGCTGCTTTTTTCCCGATCACAGGGGCGTAGAAGAACATAGCAAGCCAGGCAAGGGGATAAAATACGGACAGTCCCAAAAGGATGGACGTTATTTTTTTTCTCAAATAGCTCATGTCTGTTAATGCAGTAATGATGACCATGCCCAGCACATAAGCGCCGATTCCACCCGCATGATAATGAGCGCGTTGCACCATCTTCCACATTGTGATGCTATCTTTTTTTGCATTGGGGAAAAGATCGGGATGTAGCGACATACCTGAGTGGATATAATTTTTGAAAAACTCATCGCATACGCCGAACAATATTCCCATGATTATATTCATTAAGAGCATTGAAATGGCGAGTGCAAGACCGATCTTAACAGGGGAAAGATCGATTCCTGGTTTGATTCCTTTTAGGGTAGTCATAAAAAGCCTTGTTATGAATGTGTGAAAATATTTGTATATTGTTACGAGGTTGTGTTATTGCCTACATGTCAATCATTCCTAAAAAGAGAATCATTCGTATAATCATCCATATTTTATTTAAACGAAACGTATACGACTGATGTTTATAAAAAATACTCTATCCATTAGTAGTGCGGAGTTATAAACGATACTACATCTTGTGTTGTATATTTCTGTTCATCATAGGTTTGATGTGTTTTGAATATTTTAACAATTTATTTTCAATTATATACTGGTAGGTATGATTGATGGTTGCATATCAAAATAGAGGTGATGTGAGTATATGAAATAATAAGAAAAAGAGCCTCAGCACCAGGAATCACATACTGAGGCAAAACAGCAGTTACAGAATTAATCCAGCAAATGGTGTATTTCCATTAGCTGATAATGAAATTACCTAAATAATAATCAACAGGGCATCAACAAATTGTTCATTCTTGTCATTAATTACAATTTGATACTGTTTATGAAACAATAAAATAAAAATTATTCACAGATGCTTATCATTTTTATTGTGATATTAACACGAGATCAAAATTTGTATTTTATAATATCGAGCACTGTCAGATAGACAGGTTTTCGTTTTACTGCTGTTTTGCACTCATGAAGTATAATAGAAGATGTGATAATTATATGAGGCAATATAGATATATGCTGTCAAAAATAAAAAATAATGTCGAAACAATTATTTTCGTGGTATTGGCTGGCATCTATCTGCTGGCGATGGACGCTGGTGTTGAGTATGTCAATCATGGGCACTGGTTTGTCGTTAGGTGAAAGGTATAGTCAAGAGATGGCGACGTCTTCACTGATGTATGATTAGACGATGGTCGGGTGCTTGATGCATTAATCATCAGAGATACTTCTGCAAAACTAATTTTATTAATATATATCAATACGTTAAAGTTACGATGGAATGCAATAACTTAACGCGTTGCAACCCACTAAAACGCATTATAAACATAATGTTATGTGACTTTTAGAGTAATACTGCTGCGCCACCTGCAGTGGTTCGAAGCCGCAGACCTGATCGTTAAAGGCACCGAAGGCGCTATCGCCGCTAAGACCGTGACCTATGACTTTGAACGTCTGATGGAAGGCGCTAAACTGCTGAAATGTAGCGAGTTTGGCGACGCGATTATCGCGAACATGTAATCCAGTTTCTGGGTTAGACAAAAACGGGAGCCAATGAGCTCCCGTTTTTTATTATATGCTGTTCATTTTTGACTTTTATTAGTTTCAATTATCCGGTTTTTTTCTTACTTAAAATCATCTTAAAGCGACTTACCTCGCGGGTAAAAGCGTAAAACAATTTCGCATGCTTCCTCTATTAACCCGGTCAGGCATCTCTGCTCAGTTTGCGCTTTATTCAAAATTAAGTTGGCTCACTATATCCACGATAGTGAAAAGGCTATTTGACCCTGGGCCCTGACCGGAAATTCCTGATTATGAGCGAGGCCAGGTCACAACCTCAGATTTAACTGATTCACCCGACCGGTATTACGGCGTTACCAGGCGGTAACCCGTGCACTATTGTTGATGAGGGAACGCATCAGCGAAATAATGACGATCAATGTAAAGGTTTGTATGATCCTGAGCACAGTTTCTCCTCAATTTACCCGCACCCAGGGACGCTGTTTCAGGCGTAACGCCGAAGTTAAATGAAAAACCAGATAATTTCAATACGTTATTACTATTCCCATTGCTATGATTTATAAGCATATTAGTGACTTTTTTTTGCCTGCTTATTATAGGTGTCGTTTTGCGATTTTACTTATTAGCGCACTTACGTTTATTTACATATAAAGCGCAAAGCCATCAAATAATGTAGAAAAAAAGGAGGAGCTATTTCACTGTGTGTACAGTGATAATCATTCTCATTATCATAAGCATTTACTTACAAATATTAACTCTTCTGGGGATTATCTAAGTGAATGTAACTTTATGTAAGAAGCGCCCGATTGCGCTGTTTTTGGCTGGCTTCCTCACCTCACCGGCTTTTGCGGAAGAACCCACGGAGAAACTGGCTGACGATGAAACGATGCTCGTCACCGCTGAGCAGGGCCTGAAACAGCAGCCCGGCGTCTCGATCATCACCGAAGAAGACATTCAAAAAAGCCCTCCCGTGAACGATCTCTCCGACATCATCCGCAAAATGCCCGGCGTGAACCTGACCGGCAATGGCGCCAGCGGCAGCCGCGGTAACAACCGTCAAATCGATATCCGTGGTATGGGGCCGGAAAATACCCTGGTGCTGGTTGATGGCGTGCCGGTGAGTTCTCGTAACTCCGTGCGCTACAGCTGGCGCGGCGAACGCGATTCTCGCGGCGATACCAACTGGGTGCCAGCGGAAATGGTGGAACGTATTGAAGTGATCCGCGGCCCGGCAGCGGCCCGCTATGGTTCTGGCGCTGCGGGTGGCGTGGTAAATATTATTACTAAACGCCCCACCAATGACTGGCACGGCTCGCTGTCACTTTTCACCAATCAGCCGGAAAACAGCAAAGAAGGTGACACCCGCCGCGCGAACTTCAACCTCAGCGGCCCGCTGGCGGGTGACGCGCTAACGATGCGTCTGTATGGCAATATCAACCGCACCGATGCCGATGCCTATGACATCAATACCGCACAAAACGGCTCCTATGCTGCCGGTCGCGAAGGCGTGCGTAATAAAGATATCAGCGGCGTGCTGTCCTGGAAAATGACGCCAGCCCAGATCGTTGATTTCTCCTATAGCTATAGCCGTCAGGGCAATATTTATGCGGGTGATACGCAAAACAGCAATGGTAATAGCAGCGCTGGCGGTTTAGTTGAATCGCTGTATGGCAATGAAACCAACCGTTTATATCGCCAAAACTATGGCATCACCCACAACGGTATTTGGGATTGGGGAACGTCCAGACTTAATTTTAACTATGAAAAGACCAATAACACGCGTTTAAAAGAAGGTACTGCCGGCAGCGTTGAAGGGATGATCAACAGCGATGTCTATTCGACCAGCCGTCTCGAAAGCTATCGCGCGGGCGGGGAAATCAACTTCCCGCTGCAGCTGCTGGTTGATCAAACGGTGACCCTGGGCGCGGAGTGGAACCGCGATGAGCTCAACGATCCGGCCTCCATGCAGTCGTCAAGCACTAACTTCTATTTACCGGGTAGCTCAGGCGATCCTTCTCAACGCAGCAGTAAAAATTCCGCAACGATTAGCTCGCTCTATTTCGAGGATAATATTGCCGCGACCGACAGCACCGAGATTATTCCGGGGCTGCGCTTTGACTATCACGATAATTTCGGAGCGAACTGGAGTCCAGGCCTGAATATTTCGCAGGGACTGGGGGAATATTTCACCATGAAAGCCGGTATTGCACGCTCGTTCAAGGCACCAAATCTGTATCAGTCAACGCCGGGCTACCTGCTTTCTACGCGCGGCAACGGTTGCCCGATTGGCCTCAGTCAATGTTATTTACTGGGTAACGATAATCTCGATCCTGAAATTAGCGTGAACAAAGAGGTGGGGATTGAATTCAGTCATGCCGGCTACGCCGCTGGCATTACCTACTTCCGCAATGACTACAAAAACAAAATCGTGTCCGGCACCTCGGTCATTTACACCAACGGCACCTATAACGTGCTGCAGTGGGAGAACGGGGGTAAAGCCATCGTTGAAGGGCTGGAAGGCAACCTGACCATTCCTCTGATTGCCGATACGCTGGAGTGGCGCTCTAACGCCACCTACATGTTCCGTTCTGAAAGCAAGAAGACCGGCAATCCGCTGTCGGTGATCCCGGAATTTACCATCAACTCCCAGCTGGAATGGCAGGCCACTGAAGATCTGAGCGCGAACGTTAACTGGACGCAATATGGCCGCCAGAAACCACGCCAGTATGCGGAAACGTCCCTTGAAAACAATAACGGTCTTTCACAACGTGAAATTAGTCCTTATTCCATCGTTGGCCTGAACGTTAACTACGATATCACCAAAAATCTGCGCGCCAATGCGGGTATCAACAACCTGTTTGATAAGCAGATCTACCGTGAGAACGCGGGGGCTTCAACCTATAACGAACCGGGTCGCGCTTATTACGCCGGCGTAACCATGTCGTTTTAATTAATGGTGGGCGGCCTGAGGGCTGCCCCCACTATTATTTACGGTCCGGCCGATTAATGCGCGATAGCGTTCCTGGCGATGGCTCCCGTTTCTTATGCCGCGCAAAAATTCCCCTCAGCCCTGCTAACCAAACTGGCCGCTACTGAGCCTGTTTTCGCGTCAACGATGATTTGCCTGGGTGGCTTTTGTTTTATCGGCCAGCTATTGGCGCGTGAGCTCAATCAGGGCGCTGATCGGATGAAGGGGAGGAGCTATCCGCCGCTTCCTGGTTTATCTCATCGCCATGCGTGCTGATCAGCTGCGTTAGCGCGATTTGCTCATGGAATTTTGTCAAAAGAAGCTCAGCGTCCGTTTTCAGGAGGTCTTCGGAAGATTCAAGAACCGAATTTATCGCCTTAGAGACGCTGCCTACCAGTTCTGATACGCCGCCTTCTTTGCCGATGGCAAGCATTAAGGCGCTGATCAGTAAAGACTGTGCTTCAACCTGAGCCGCAAGCTGTTTGCTCTCCGCGTCCATAGAAGAGATTTTCGCGATGATGCTGAGAATGACATTGTTCATGATACTCCTCAAATCAATAAGATAAACGGGGTTGCCGATGGCTATCTTCGTTGTTGGTGCGGCGAAATACCCATAGCACATAAATATGCCAGAAAAAATATCTTCAGTGTTAGCAGGGCCGCGATCTTGCAGGAATGCCGCAAGGAAACGGGCGAATATGCTTAACCGCGGTTCATCCGCGCGCGAGGGTCAGGAAGCCGCCTTTTTGCGTTCGGCAAAATAGTGCGCCGGCGTGCTGCCCATCATTTTTCTGAACATGGTTATGAAGGCATTAACGGACTCATAGCCTAATTGCGTCGCGACGTTTTGTACGGACGTACCGCTGGCCAGCTCCTGTAGCGCAATAATCAAATGCAGCTGCTGGCGCCAGCGCCCGAAGGTCAGTCCCGTCTCCCGCTGCATCAACCGCGCCAACGAGCGCTCGCTGAGCGCCAGCCGCTTCGCCCACTCTTGCTGCGTGCTGCGATCTTCCGGATGGCTCACCAGCGCATCGGCCATAGCGCGTATTTTGGCATTGGCTGAGACCGGCAGGCTGAAGTTCTGCTGCGGCATAGCGGCTAACTCATCGAGCGTCACCCGGGTCAGCCTGGCCGCATGGCTATCCGCTGGATACCCGACGTCCTCGCGGGTTAACCGCTCGACCAGCTCTTTGATCAGCGGAGAAACCTCGAGGGTACAGCAGCTATCCGGGAGCGCCGCGGCCCCGGGTTCAATAAATAAATAGTTGAGGTGCGCATTCCAGGTGGCTTTAGCGCTATGGGGGATGCCGCCGGGGATCCACACGGCACAGTCGGGGGGGACGATCCACAGGTTATTTTCCGCGCGACAGATAACGGCGCCGTAAAGCGCGATGATCAGCTGCCCCTTACGGTGGGTGTGGACCGGCACTTCCGCGGCGTAGTCAACGAAATCAAGATGCCGGGCGACCGCCGGGCACCCGGCGGCGTCAGGATCAAAGAAGGTGGTGGCGTATTGAGGTTGCATCGTATTGGCAGTATTTAGGGATTTTTTGACAGAATATAGTATTTAATGAGATGTACAAGCCGGTAATAATTGCCGGTATGAGCAAAATATACGTTCGTCCGTCCCGCCTGCTGCGGGCTAAAAGCGTAGTCTTCCGTCGTGCGGGAGCGATACTGGCCTCGCCCGCCTTCCTGAGCGATGCCAATGCCTTGCTGTACTCCGCCAGGAGCTTTGCGGCCGCGATGCTGGCTTATTACATCGCCTTATCTATTGGCCTGGAAAGGCCCTCCTGGGCCATCATTACCGTCTATATTGTGTCGCAAACGTCGGTTGGCGCGTCGCTGAGCAGATGCGTCTATCGTCTGACAGGGACGCTGGCGGGCGCCGGGGCAACCGTTTTAATCGTGCCGGTTTTTGTCAATACGCCGATAGTTTGCAGCGTGGTGCTCACCGGCTGGATTACCTTCTGTCTTTTCCTGTCGCTGCTTGAACGCACGCCCCGCGCTTATGCCTATGTATTGGCCGGTTACACCGCCAGCCTGATTGGCTTTCCCGCGGTACTCGCTCCCGGCACAATTTTTGATGTCGCCATCACCCGGGTGCAGGAGATCGCGATCGGCATCCTCTGCGCCGCCCTTGTCCACAGGTACGTTTTGCCAAAACGGCTATCAGGACTGTTTAACGGCAAGGTAGCGGAAACGCTGGGTTCTGTACGCCAGACGATCGCCCGCGCGCTAACGGGTAAACCCGATGAGGCCTCAGAGAGTCTGCGGCTGGCGCTGGCGCTGCAGTTCCTGCAGGGGGTCAATCACCATCTCCCCTATGACTTTGCGCTCCCGGGTTCCGCCCTGAAGGGGAGAAAAGCCATCCATGACCGGCTGGCGCAGCTGCTGGTGGTCAGCGGCGAATTGCGCGATCGCCTGCAGACGATCGATGCCGTACCTGGCGACCTGCAGCGGCTGCTGGACGATGTCATAAAATGGCTGGCCTGCGAGGAGGCGGGAGAGCGAAAAATAGCGGGAGAAGCGCTGGAAGAACGCAGCGCCCGGCTAACGGCGCGGCTCGCTTCGGATGCGCAGACGTTCGCACAAGAGCTGCAGGTGAGCCTGGCCCGTCATCTCCGGCAGGCAATCAGCCTGCTGCTGCAGTGCGAACGACTCGCTGACGCCATCCGCCATGCGCAACCCGCGCAAATACCGACCGAAAGCAGGGCGGTAAAGGGCTACGTTTTCCACCGCGACGGCCTCGCGGCTGCGCGTACCGCGCTGGGGGCTTTCACGATAATACTGAGCGGCTGCCTGGTATGGATTTACTCTGCCTGGCCCGATGGCGGCACGGCGGTTTCCATTCTCGGGGTCTGCTGCACGCTGTTTGGCAGTTTCGATACTCCGGCACCCCATATCGTGAAGTATATCGTCGGCTCAGCCTATGGCGTGACGGCGAGCCTGATCTACAGCTTCGTCCTCCTTCCTCAGATTACCGATTTCAACGTGCTGGTTGCGGCGCTTGCTCCGGTCTATTTACTGGCCGGATCGCTGCAGGCGCGGCCGCCCACCACGTTTATGGCTATGGGGATTACGCTGACGCTGCCCATTTTGTGCGAGCTAGGCGCCCACTACAGCGGAGACTTCGCCGTGGCGGTCAATACGGTCATCGCCCTATTTGCCGCGACCGGTTTTGCCGTGGTGAGCATGAGCGCGCTGCAAACGGTGCAGGCAGACTCCGCCATCAATCGTCTGCTGCGCATTTGCCGGCGCGACGTCAGGCGCAGCCTGAAGGGAACTTTTGCGCCGGATGAGGCGCGGTGGACGAATTTGATGATCGACCGAACGGCGCTCCTGCTGCCGCGCCTGCAGCGAAGCCGGCAATCGTCGGGGCAGGCGCTCAACCAAATGCTGCACCATCTGCGCGTGGGGCTCTGCGTTATGCGGTTACGCCGTTTACGCCTTCAGATGGGGAGTGAAGCGGTAACGGAGATTGACGAGCTGCTTTCCCGGCTGGCCCGCAGGGAAAACACCGCGGCGTTACGCCAGCGAATCGAAGCCATAGCTGAGCGTTATTCTCCGACGACGGATGATCCATCGCGCCGGCTGACAGACGAGCTGGTTGATCTGCACTGTGCCTTGAGAGAACAAAACAGGGAGCCATCCGATGATGAGCGACGTTAATTTTGGCGGAGTCTTCGTCCCCGGTCTGCTGGTGGTCGCTCTGGTGGCCTTAGCGTGTACGCTGCTGCTGGTGCCGCTTTTCACTTTCAGCAGGCTGTACCGCAGTTTGCCCGCTCGCCCGCTGATCGGGTTCGCAACTTATATTTTTACCTTTTTCCTGCTTATGCAGGGACTTAACGAGCTGGGGTTATTAGCATGAAGTCATTTCTATCTCTGTTGAGCCGCTACGCGCTGACGCTAAGCGCGGTCGCGGCGGCGTCCATTCTGGCTTTCACGATGTGGCAGCATTATGCCGAGAAACCCTGGACCCGGGATGGTCGGGTTCGTGCGGATGTGGTGCGGATTGCGCCGGATGTTTCCGGGCCCGTAAACGGCGTGGCAGTGAGGGATAATCAGTGGGTCAATCAGGGCGATATTCTCTATACGATCGATCCGCACTGGCTGAAGCTGGCGGTGGTCAGCGCCCAGGCCGAAGTTGAAGCCAGGCGCCATGAGATGTCCATGCGCCAGGATGCCGCCCGTAGACGCGCGCAGCTCAGAAGCGTGATTTCAAAAGAGGATCTCCAGCAAACGGACAGCGCGGCGAACGTCGCGGCGGCGAACTATCATGGCGCGCTGGCGTCGCTGGAGCTGGCGCAGCTTAACTTATCCCACGCCACGGTTCGGGCGCCGGTCGCGGGCTACGTCACGCATCTCAGGCTGCGTCCCGGTGATTACGCCACCGCCGGAGTGACCACCGTTGCCGTTATCGATGCGCAGAGCTTCTGGATTGTGGGCTATTTTGATGAGACGAAGCTGCGTCATATTCGCGTGGGCGATACCGCGCAGATCGCGCTGATGGGATTTGAACCGGCCATAACCGGCCACGTTGAGAGTATCGGACGCGGGATAGGCGACAGCAATGACGAGACGGGCGGGCTGGGTCTACCGGAGGTAAACCCGACCTTTAGCTGGGTGCGGCTTGCGCAGCGAGTGCCGGTACGTATCCATATAGACACGCTACCGGCGGGGATCGAGCTCGTCGCCGGCCTGTCCGCGAGTATCGCCATCATCCCTTAATGGCGAATAATCTGGCGATGTTACTTGTTTGCAAGTTCCCGGCGAACGATCTCTGCGCCTGCGCTTAAGGCATGGAGTTTACCCGTGGCTACCCGGCGGGAGAGGGGAGCCATGCCGCAGTTGGTAGAAGGATAGAGCTTGTCGGCATCGACAAACTGCAGCGCCTTACGCAGGGTACCGGCGACCTCTTCTGCCGTCTCGATGGTGTTGGTCGCCACGTCGATGGCCCCGACCATCACTTTTTTACCGCGGATCAGCTCAAGCAGATCCATGGGAACGCGCGAGTTATGGCACTCCAGGGAGATGATATCAATATTAGAGGTTTGCAGTTTAGGAAACGCTTCTTCATATTGGCGCCACTCTGAGCCTAAGGTCTTTTTCCAGTCGGTGTTGGCCTTGATGCCATATCCATAGCAGATATGTACCGCTGTTTCGCATTTCAGCCCTTCAACGGCTCTTTCTAAAGCGGCGATCCCCCAGTCATTGACCTCATCAAAAAAGACGTTAAAGGCGGGCTCATCGAACTGAATAATATCGACCCCGGCCGCTTCCAGCTCTTTCGCTTCCTGATTGAGAATTTTTGCGAATTCCCAGGCGAGTTTTTCGCGGCTTTTGTAGTGGTTATCGTACAGCGTATCGATCATCGTCATGGGGCCAGGCAGGGCCCATTTAATCGGTTGAGTGGTCAGCTGACGTAAAAATCGGGCATCTTCGACAAAAACGGGCTTTTGCCGAGCCACGGCGCCAACCACCGTCGGCACGCTCGCATCATAGCGATTACGAATTTTAACGACCTCGCGTTTCTCAAAATCAACTCCGCTGAGATGCTCAATAAACGTGGTGACAAAGTGCTGCCGCGTTTGCTCGCCGTCGCTGACGATGTCGATGCCCGCACGCAGCTGGTCTTCCAGGGACAAGCGCAGAGCATCCTGTTTCCCCTCGACGAGCTCCTCATTGTGCAATTTCCACGGCGACCACAGGGTCTCAGGCTGCGCAAGCCAGGAAGGTTTAGGTAAGCTGCCGGCGGTTGAAGTCGGTAATAACGTTTTCATAATGGATGACCTTTATTTTCTATTAATCAAAGAGGGCAGCTAGCAGACCATTGCGCAAGAATATTCTGGTATGGTTTGATGAAATGCTCTTCGGTAAATTTTCCCTGTTCAATAGCCAGCCGGCTACGCTCTTCCCGGTCATAAACGATTTTGGTCAATGAATGATCCTGGTGATTCAGGTTGGGCTGATAGTATTGTCCTGCCGCCGAGTTGGCATTGTAAATCTCCGGGCGGTAAATCTTTTGGAAGGTCTCCATTGTGCTGATGGTGGCGATCAGCTCAAGATCGGTGTAGTCACTCAGCAAATCCCCGGTGAAATAAAAGGCCAAAGGCGCGGCGCTATTTTTAGGCATGAAATAGCGAACCGCTAAGCCCATTTTGCCAAAATACTCTTCGGTCAAAGATGAACCATTTTGCTGGTATTCGATGCCTAATACCGGATGCTGATTGCCGGTCCGCTGATAGGTGTCCTTACTTGAAATACTTAAACATATAACCGGTGATTTTTTAAACTTCTCTTTATACTCGGTGGAGTTGACAAAATGTTTAAATATATTGCCATGCAGAACGCCAAAGTTGTCCGGGATGCTAAATTGTGCCTGGTTCTTATTGTGCTCTAACAGCACGACGCTAAAGTCATAATCTCTCACGTAGGACGAGAAATTATTCCCCGCAATACCGTCAAGGCGTTGCTGGGTCTTTTTATCGATAATATTAGTTTTCAGTATTTCGATCGCCGGGAAGGTTTCGCCATTGGCTTCGAGATTCATTTCAACAGAAATAATTTCAAGTTCGACGGCATAACGATCGCCTTTAGGGTTATCCCAATGCGCCAGCGTATTAAAACGATTGTCAATCATCACCAGGGTATTGCGCAAATTCTGCTGACGCTCTTTCCCTCGGGCTAAATTCGCGAAGTTGGTGGTAATACGCGTATTTTCAGAAGGGTTATAGTTTTCATCGAAAACAGTGCTCTTAACCGTAAACGTAAAGTCTTTATTCATCGCGATCTTGTATCCCAGGTTCTGACATGAAAACTGAATTTCTTCGGTGGTTTTTCAGCAGCGGTTGGTTTGCTCAGCCACCACTCTTCATGTTGTCAATAAGTTAATATTGTGTATTTTATGCCAGAGGCGTTGGATGAGTGAAAGCGACTTAATTTCATTACAACATGAGCCATCTTCATGATCCGGGATGAGGCCGGGGACGGCGGCGTCGCACGCGCCCCCGGCCTGCAAGATTTCCCCCGGAAATCGACGGGGGAAGGGGCGCTGCGAAGAGATGACGCGGGGATCAGCTTTGGCAGAAACGCAGCCTGTTGCCAAAGGGATCGTGAACCTCAAGGGTTTTTCCCCAATCCTGGTGCGCGATTTCTGGCCGTCCGTAGCCGTAATTTTTGTGCCTTAACTCATCCCTGAACAATTCAATGTTGCGCATCGGTATAAAAATTGTCGCACCCGGGCTGGCGTCGCCGTGATGTTCTGAGAGGTGCAGCTGCAGGCCGTTTCGGCCGATGCCCATATAAAGGGGGAGGTCAGCCGCAAAACGATGTTCAAATTCAACGCTGAAGGCGAGGAAATCCACATAGAATTCCCGCGCCTTGCGCTCGTCAAACATGCGTAAAATGGGAATGCTTTTTTCAAAAGACACGGACGCGGGCGCCGCCGGGGGATCTAACCGTGCCGATGCCGTATTCCAGTCCTTATAGCCCAGCTGCTGCGCCACGATTTCAAGCGCGGAAGAGTGGGTTATTTTGACATTGCGCGACTCAAGCGAGTTGCGCAGTTTTGTCGCCATAAGTTTTGCCTGCTCGATCGAAAACATCTTTTCTCCTGTCGTCAGGGTATTTTGGCGCTCGCATTACCAAACCCCGATCGTCACAAGATGTGAGCTAAGCAACGTGGGATAATGACGTGCTTTCACCCTTTCCCGAAGGAAGCGAGCGGCAGGCAGCACGGGCCGAAGATTAAAATATATAATGAGAGTTAAGGACGCAAGCGCTACGCCAGGCATCCGGGACGTCGGTCCGGGATTAAAGGAGTCGATAAACGCGGGCGTCGCTTTCTTCACCCGACCGGCGCCAGCAGCCTGGTACATCGGCAAAAATTACAGGTATAATCCCACGCATTATTCAACGGGTTCAGAAGCGGAAATGACAAAACTTACCTTACAAGAGCAGATGCTAAAAGCGGGTCTGGTGACCAGCAAAAAAATGGCTAAAGTCCAAAGAACGGCCAAAAAATCACGCGTTCAGGCGCGTGAGGCGAGAGAGGCGGTGGAAGAAAACAAAAAGGCGCAGCTTGAGCGCGATAAGCAGCTAAGCGAACAACAAAAACAGGCCGCCTTATCTAAAGAGTATAAGGCTCAGGTGAAGCAGCTGATTGAAATGAACCGAATCAGCGTCTCAAGAGGCAATATCGATTTTAACTTCACCGATAACAATTTAATTAAAAAAATCGTGGTTGATAAGCCGACCCACGCCCAGCTGATTAACGGCCGCCTCGCTATTGCGCGCCTGATTGCTGAGGGCAGCGGCGAGAGTGAATACGCGATTATCCCCGCCGTCGTCGCCGATAAAATTGCGCAGCGCGATGCGAACAGTATTGTCTTAAACAGCGCGCTGAGTCAGGAAGAGCAGGATGAAGACGATCCGTACGCCGACTTTAAAGTGCCTGATGATTTGATGTGGTAAGCCGGCTTTTGCCGCGGCTTGCAGATGAAAAGTCCTGCAGGACTTTTCATTCAGTTTTGCGGGCGGAGAGCTTTTGGCGAACGTGGCCCTGGCCCTTCGGCACGGGGCCGCTCCGCGCGATCTCAGACCTTGAGCATTTTCACCGTGGCATCGACGTCTATCTCATCTTCCGAGAAGATTAGCGTCGTTCCCTGGAAGGTGGTGATCGCCAGTTTTTTCAGCGCGCGCATTTCACCCGGCTCGGCGGCTGACTTCGGCCGGATACTCCCCATCAGCGCCCCCACCGAGAGCACCGCATTTTCTTTATCGATACGGATATCGGCAGGCACTTCTTCGCTGTAGACCAGGTAAGACTTGATCGACGTGAGCTTAATGCGCTCGCCGGCGATATAGATATATTTGCTTTCCGGGACGACCTTCACCGCATAGGCCGACAGGCCCTTGTTATTGGTCGTGGGTTCGAAAGTCACCGCCGCATCTTTCTTAATCAGCTCCGGATTGGCGACCTTAATCACATGAAAATAACGGTTATCGCCGTTTTCATCTTTGATAAATCCAAAACCTTTATCTTTAAACCAGGTTGTGATTGTTCCGTTCATCGCCATTACCGCCTACTTAATCGTTTATCTACTGAGTTTTTGCAGCGCGCAGTGTAAAGCACAATGCCTGCGCAGACTACGTCTTTGCTTTAAGTCTGGATGATAAATTTCAGGTATGCGAGCAGGCGGCGGCCGGCTAACGGCGAATCAGCCGCGGCCTGGCTCATTGAGCACGGGTTGACGAGCGCATACGTCGTTCAGGGAATGAGCCTCATCTGGCGAAACCGGGTAAACAGCTGATAGAACATCTGCTCGGTTTCACGGTAATCATGGAAGCCGGCGCGGCGGATCTTGCTGCCATCGGCGAACATGTCGTAGTCCCAGCTAAAAACAAAATCGACGAATTCCCAGCCGGTAATTTGGCCGATATCGCTCTCCCTGAGCCGATATTTTGCCGCCATTTTTTGCCAGATGGCCGCTTTATCCGCCATCACCTCCCGCAGCGACATCGGCAGGGGCGGGGCGACCGGCAGTTCGAACCAGGCCGCAATGCGGGGCCACATCTCCTGCCAGCGGAACAGATCGCCGTTATTGACGTTGAAGGCCTGGTTCTCAGCCGCCTCGCTGGTGGCCGCCCACAGCGTCGCTTTGGCCAGCAGGCCGGAGTCGGTCATCTCAATCAGGCTCTGCCAGGCGCCCGGCCTGCCGGGGAAGCGCAGCGGAATGTTTAACTCCTTGCAAATAGCCGCATATACCGCCAGCGACAGGGCAAGATTCATCGGGTTGCCGGTGGATAGCCCGCCCACGACGGAGGGGCGTAACGCCGTCCAGTGCCAGCTTTTCCCTCGCTGACGCTCCTCCAGCAGCCCCTGCTGGGCAACGTTGAACTCCGGCGGCATATGCCCCGCGTCGCTTTCGCGCGCCGGGGTCTTAAACGGGCCAAGATGCGCACCATAGACCTTATAGCCCTGCATCAGGCTGACGTGCGCCAGCCGGGGCGACTGCTCGGCGGCGCTGAGCGCGTTATCCAGCATATTGAGATTCGGCTCCACCAGCCCGGCCCAGCTATCGGCATGCTGATAGGCGGCATAAAACAGATGGCTGACCTCCAGATGCTCCAGCACCGCCATCGTCGCCTGTCGGTCATGCAGGTCTACCGCCAGGTAGCGCACGCCGGGACGCGAGATGCCTCCCCGCCGCGACAGCCCAATGACCTGCCAGCCGGACTGCTCCAGTTCATCGATAAGCTTGTTTCCGGCGACGCCGTTGGCGCCGGCAACCACGGCCAAACGCTGATGTTGTTGAGTCTTCATGCTAAGCACCTCTTTTCGGGTCGAAAGTGAAGCCAGAGCATGATTCATTAGCGATGAAGGCAGAAGATAGGCATATGTAATAAGATTAATAACAAAACCTTTGAAGTGAAGATGATGAACAAGCTCAAAGCGATGGAAATTTTTATCCGGGTGGCTGAAACCGGCAATCTCTCGGCCGCAGCCCGTAGCCTGGGGCTGACCCAGCCGGCGGTCAGCCAGCAGGTCATAGCCCTCGAACAGAGCCTCGGCGTGGCGTTACTGCTGCGCACCACCCGCTCGGTTACCCTCACCGAGCCGGGCGAGCGCTACTATCAGCAGATTCGCCCGATCCTCGATGCGCTGACCGAGACCGAGGAGACCTTGCTCAGCCAGCAGCAAAAACTCAGCGGAACGCTACGCGTGCAGGCGCCCACCGGGATCGGCCAGCATCTTCTGACGCCGATCGTTATCGCCTTTCAGCAGCGTAATCCGCAGCTAAGCGTCGAGCTGATGCTGGAGGACCGGCTTGCCGATGTGGTGAGCGAAGGGATCGATCTTGCCATCCGCCTGGGAGAACCCACCGGGCTCAGCCAGGTCGTCAGACGGCTGGCTAAAGTTCAGCGCGTGCTGGTGGCCGCGCCGCATTATCTGCAGCAGGCAGGGACGCCGTCGCGGCTGTCAGAGCTGGCGCAGCACCGGACGCTTCGCTACAGCGGCCTGGCCGCCGGGGATGAGCTGACGCTGGAAGGACCGGGCGGAAAAGAGACCGTGCGCCTGAACGCCGTTTTCCGCGCCAACAATAGCTTTTCGCTCATTGCCGCGCTGGAAGCGGGAGGCGGGATCGGCGGCATTCAGCAGCCGCTGGTGGCCAGCCAGCTGGCACAGGGAACGCTGATCCAGGTGCTGCCGGATTACCGCTGGCAGCCGCTTGCGCTGTATGCGCTCTATCCCGCCAGGCGCTTTATCCCGCTGAAGGCCCGGATGCTCACCGAGGCCATTATCAGCGGATTGAACAACGTCAGCGGGATAGCAATGCATAGGTCCCTCGACCCTCGCGGTACATCGTTTGCCGGTCTCTGAACGCCCGAGCTGGATACTGCTCCGAACCTGCCGCTGAAAGGCCGGATCGGCAAGCGAGGTTGGCGAACGTTGCTGAGCGGGGATAGGCGACTCGCCGTCAGTCGGTCTTGAGCATCCCGAAGCTGACGATCCGCGAGCGGCCGAGCTCTTTTGCCCGATACAGCGCGGCGTCGGCGGCGCGCAGCAGGCTGTCGCTTTGCGTATGCTGCGGGAAGCTGGCAATCCCGATAGAGACATCTATCTGACCCATCTCGCTCAGGCCGTAGCGTAGCGTCATGTTGCGGACGTTGTTGTAAATATCCTCGGCGCACGCCAGCGCCGACTCTTCGTTGGTGCCGGCGAGCAGGACTAAAAACTCTTCGCCGCCGTAGCGGAAAGCCATGCCGATATCGCGCACCGCGCGCTGCACGATGGACGCCACGTTTTTAATCACCAAATCACCCGCTTCATGACCATACCTGTCGTTGATCGCTTTGAAGTGGTCGATATCGATCATCAGGCAGCTCAGCGGCGTGCCGTTGCGTACCGCCAGATTCATTTGGGTATGCAGGGCGTCTTCAAGGTGGTGGCGGTTGCGCAGCCCGGTCAGCGAGTCGAAAAGCGCCTTTTCCAGCAGCGCGTTGCGCAGGCGCTGGTTCGCCAGCGCCAGGCCCAGCGCTTCGGCCATCAGCTCAAGATAGGCGCGTGAAGGGGCCGTGGCCGGCGTGACGTTTCTGAAGGAGAGCAGGCCGATGGCTTCCCCCTGGGCAATCAGCGGGACGCAAAGCGACCACTCCGCGCTCGACTCCGGCAGGTGGTAGCAGGCAATATCCGGCTCGCCGTTAACCGGAGGATGGCTCAGACCGCGCCGCACGGCCCAGCAGTTCTCGGGATGAAAGACCTCCGGTTCATCCGGCGGCGAGAGCCAGCGGGCGACGCAGCGCATCTGCCAAGGGTCGAGGTCGAGAATATACAGCCGCCCGGGGATCTCCGGCGCGATATTGGGCGCGAAAAGCTCGGCCACTTTAATCACATCCTCGAAAGACTCGCATCCCTGCAGGCGCTGGGTCATCCGCGCCAGCAGCTCGCGGATCGCCCAGTCGGCGTCGCGCTCCTGTTCAAGGCGCTGGCGCGCCAGGCCGTTCTCGCGGAAAATGCGGATCGCCTGCGCCATATCGCCAATCTCATCAATCTGGGTGAAATTAGGCGCTTCGACCGCATAATCCTGCGAGGCGAGCCTTTGCACGACATCGCTCAGGCGCACAACCGGATACAGCACCCGGCGTTGCAGAATAAAACCAAGTACAAACAGGAACATCAGCGCCGTCAGTCCAACCATCAGCTCTGACAGGCTGCGCCAGGTATGGGACTTTTCGGTGGCTTGCGCAATAGCGCTGTTGGCCCGGCCTTCCAGCAGCAGCCGGAAGTGGTCGATCTGCGTCTGAACCCGCTCCAGCTCCTGCTCATAAGGCTTACCGTACAGCAGGCCGACCGCGTCTTTATCCTCACCGCGGGCGATATTAGCCAGCGCCGCCTGCTGCTCGTCCTGCAGCTCGTCGGCAATCCGCAACCCCTCGCGCAGCAGCCCCAGCTCCTCGGCGGTCGCGCCGTTATCTTTAAGCTTTCCTAGCCGCTGCTCGATGGCGGTCATCACCTGAGCCTGCTGGCGATACTCCTCCAGGACCTCAGGGCTTTTATTGATGACATAGGTTCGCGCGAGGTCCGAAAGCGCCCAGGCGTCCGTTTCAACTTCTTCGGTGAGCTGGTCGAAAATCTGGCGCTGTTGCACCGCCTGGCGTTCGGCAGTATCCGCGTTTGAGGCCATCAGCATCGCAATGCCTGAGGCGAGGGTCAGGGCGACGGTGATGCCGTAGGCCCAGTTGGTCATGGTGGCGATTCTCACCCGTGTTTTCCTTGCGTGCAGATGAATTTATAATGTCATTTTTTATTATAGAACCCCGTCCTGTCCGCCGGCTGCCGGCAGGTCACGGTGGCGACTGGTCGCGTTTTTTGCCGATAATTTCGCGATGGAGCGTTGCGGCATGCTGGCGTAAAACGGCAAAAACATTCGCATCCAGCGCGCCATTTATAACATCGTTTTCAATCAGCCGTAATGCCTGCTGATAGCTCATCGCCTGGCGATAGGGGCGATTTTCGGTCAGCGCGGTAAAAATGTCGGCGACGGCGATGATTCTGTCCGGCAGATGCAGATAATCTGCGCTCAGATGCAGCGGATATCCGCTGCCGTCGAGCTTTTCATGATGGTTGGCGGCCCAGTTAATAATCTCGCCAAGTTCGCTAAAGGCGCTGAGAAGCTCGCCGGTCATATAGCTGTGTTCGCGCACCTGCAGCCGCTCCTCCGGGGCCAGCTCTCCCTGTTTTTCCAGAATATTTAGCGGGATAAAGATCTTGCCAATATCGTGCAGGTAGCCGGCGGCCTCGATTTTCTTACACTCTTCTACCGGCAGATCCATGTAGCGTGCCAGCTGCCAGGATATTTCGCCGACCATAATACTGTGGCTGGCGGTGAAGCTGCTGTAGGTATCAACGATTTTGGCAATCAATAAGCAAATATCCTTCAGGCCGTCGATATCGATATACAGATCGTTAATCGGGCCGATAATTTCCAGCATCCGCTGGATATGGCCGGGATTAAGATGCAGCCAGAAGTGCTCCTTTTTCGCCAGCTGACACAGGGTACGGCACAGCTGCGGGTCCAGCTCCTGATGCAGGGTGCGGAATTTATCAATAATAATATCAGTCTGATACGCGGTCGCCGTCTCGTCTGCGGAGAGCAGACGTTCGAAGGAGTCGGCAAAACAGACGATATGCTCGTCGAGGCTACCTTTATAGTCCACGCTGAAGTGGTGGTGACGAATAATGGGCAGGATCGGCGCGAAGGTGGCGAGGCCGCTGAGCATTTCCACCCCTCGCTGCTGGTGAGGATCGTCAAGGTTATCTATCGCATTGAGCGAGGTAATCATCCGCTTATCGCCCAGCACGCCGATATCGTGCAGCAGCGCGGCGCAAAAGATGGTCTGCTGCTGCTGACGCGGCAGCCGTAACGCCAGCGAAAGCTCAAGGGCGATGAGGGCCGTTCGCTGCATATGCAGATGGAGTTCGGGATTGATTATCTGTATGACACGAGTGGTAAGCATCAATGCTGATTTTAAGGCGAGACGCATCGTTTTTCCCTCTTCGCGATATCCACATAAAATAGGTCGATCATGGCCGTTACTGTCGTGATAATTTAATGGCAACGCGTCTGAAGCGGGACGACGAAAATAATAAACGCTTAGTCCGGCGGCGATTTCATTGTCAAAACATGCCCATCCTGGAGCATCGCTGCACCAAATCTGCGCGAGAAATGAATGAAAAAGCCTTTACTGCCCGATAGTTAACCATTTTGCCTGTAAAAAGAAAATAAATAGTGGCAAGCCGTTTGCATTAACTCTCCGCCAGTTTGATTAATATCTATTTTGGGGATGAGTGAATATGAATTTTAGAGCATTACTTGCGATTGCGTTACTGACAATGAGTTCGTTGGCTGCCAGTGAAACGCGCCTGCCGCATATCGTGATCCTCGCCACCGGCGGGACCATTGCCGGGTCGGCGGCCAGCAATACCCAAACTACCGGCTATAAAGCCGGCGCAATTGGCGTCCAGACCCTGATTAACGCGGTGCCTGAAATGAGCAAGGTTGCGCGGGTGGACGGCGAGCAGGTGGCGAATATCGGCAGTGAAAATATGACCAGCGATATTATCCTCAAACTCTCTAAGCGGGTGAATGAACTGCTGGCCAGAGACGATGTTGACGGAGTGGTGATCACCCACGGTACGGATACGCTGGATGAAACGCCTTACTTCCTCAACCTGACGGTGAAAAGCAATAAGCCGGTCGTCCTGACGGCGGCGATGCGGCCGGCAACGGCGATAAGCGCCGATGGCCCGATGAACCTGCTGGAGGCGGTCACCGTTGCCGCCGATCCCGAGGCGAAGGGGCGGGGAGTGATGGTGGTGCTGAACGATCGCATCGGCGCCGCGCGCTTTGTGACCAAAACCAACGCCAACTCCCTCGATACCTTCAAAGCGCCGGAAGAGGGCTATCTGGGCGTTATCGTCGGCGGCAAGCCGCAGTTTGAAACGCGCGTCGATAAGATTCATACCCTGCGTTCGGTATTTGACGTTCGTCAGCTGAATACGCTGCCGAAGGTGGTGATCATTTACGGCTATCAGGACGACCCGGAATATATGTACGATGCGGCGATTGCTCACCACGTTGACGGCATTGTCTATGCCGGAACCGGCGCCGGTTCGGTATCCGTGCGCAGCGCCGCAGGGATCGAAAAAGCGCAAAAAGCCGGCATCGTGGTGGTGCGCGCCTCTCGTACCGGCAGCGGCGTGGTCCCGGCCGACGATAGCCAGCCTGGGCTGGTGGCCGACTCGCTGAACCCGGCAAAAGCGCGCATTCTGCTGATGACCGCCCTGACGCAAACGCGTAAACCGGAGGTGATTCAGAACTATTTCCATACTTACTGATCGCCCTGTTAGCCGGAGGCGTGCGCTATTTCATCACGCACATCGGGCGCTTTGAGATAGGGTCGGGGTGAATTTCCGCCTCCAGCTGGAAAACGTTGCGCAGCAGCGCGGGCGTCAGCACCTGCTCCGGCAGGCCCTGGGCCCGCACTTTACCGTTTTCCAGCACCACCAGATGGTCGCAGTAGCGGCTGGCCTGATTAAGATCGTGAAGGACGGTAACCACCGTCTTTCCGCACATCTGCAGCTCGCGCATCAGCTTCATCAGCTCCACCTGATGATTGATATCCAGCCAGGTTGTCGGCTCATCAAGCAGTACCAGCGGCGTATCCTGGGCAAGGATCAGCGCCACAAACGCCCGCTGTCTCTGCCCACCGGAAAGCTCGCTAAGCGGCTGCCCGGCGAGCGGCGTCATGCCGGTACGTTCAAGCGCGTCGGCAACGATCCGCCGATCCTCGGCGTTGAGGCGTCCCCACAGCGGCAGCCACGGGCTGCGGCCGTAGCTGACCAGCTCGCGTACGCTAATCCCTTCGGGGGTATGGTGCTGCTGCGGCAGCAAAGCCAAATGGCGGGCCAGCAGGCGCGGGCTAAAGCCCGACAGGGCCCGCTCGCCGAGCCATATTTTACCCGCCGTCGGCGTCAGCAGCCGCGAGAAGCACTTCAGCAGGGTTGATTTACCGCAGCCGTTTGGCCCGAGCAGGGCGCTGATCTGGCCGCCGGGAAGGGTCAGATCCAGCCGGTCGATAATGCGTTTGGCGCCGTAGCCGGCGCTCAGGTTTTCAGTTCTCAGTTCCATTCAACGTACTCTTACCAGCAGCCAGATGAACCATGGCGCGCCGATAACGGCGGTTAATACGCCCGCCGGCAGCTCCATTGGGGGATGAATCGTACGGGCCAGCAGATCGGCCAACAGCAGCACCAGCCCGCCGGTCAGCGCCGAAACGGGCAGCAGGTAGCGGTGGCTGCCGCCCGTAAAGCGGCGCACGAGGTGCGGCACCACCAGGCTAATAAACGCGATCGGGCCGCAGACGGCGACGCTAACCGAAGTCAGGGCTACCGCCAGCAGCAGGCCGCCGCGGTGGAGCAGCCGGAGATTGACGCCGAGGGTCCCGGCCCGCTCATGGCCAAGCGCCAGTAAATCCAGGCTGTGGCTAAGCAGCAGGCTTAACGGCAGCAGGATCGCCAGCACGGGCAGGGCGATAGCGACGAATGAGCCGTCCCGCGCCCACAGGCTGCCCGTCAGCCACAGCAGCGCGTTATTGATCTCCTGGGGCCGGGAGAGCAGCAGGTAGTCGGTAAGGCTGGCCCAGCAGGCCGACAGCGCCACGCCGGTGAGCGCCAGGCGCATCGGACGGGCAAAACCGGCCAGCGCAACCAGCGCCAGCATTGCCGCCATGCCGCCGCTAAACGCCACCAGCGGTAGCCACAGCACGGACAGTGACGGGATAAAATAGAGCGCGGTGACCGACGCCAGGCTGGCGGCATGGTTGATGCCGAGAATATCCGGCGACGCCAGCGGGTTGCGGACCAGGCCCTGAATCAGCACCCCGGAGACCGCCAGCGCGGCGCCGACGATCTGCGCCAGCACCACCCGCGGCAGGCGATACTGCATCAGGACGTAGTGGTACTCGCTGGTTTTGTGCCAGCCGTCGAACAGCGCCTGCCAGGGCAGCGGAACGGCCCCCATAAGCAGGGAGATCGCGTTTAACGCCAGCAGCGCCAGCAGCAGGCAGGCGATGCGCATTTTCATCCGCGCCTCCTGACCAGCCAGACAAAGCACGGCGCTCCGACCAGCGCCAGCACCGCGCCCGCCGGGAGCTCTCCGGGCCAGGCCAGCGCGCGGGCGAGAATATCCGCCAGCAGCATAAATATGCCGCCCAGCAGCGCCGCCATCGGCAGCAAAACGCGGCAGTCCTGGCCAACCCACAGGCGCGCAAGATGCGGTACCAGCAGGCCGATAAAGGCCACCGGCCCCGCCACGCTGACGCAGGCGCCGGTCAGCAGCAGCACCGCCGCGTTGATCGCCAGCCGCAGCCGGGAGAGATTCACCCCCAGCGAGTGGGCGGTGCTATCGCCGACGTGGAGTAAATTCAGGGAGTTTGCCAGCAGAAATACGCCGGGAATAATCAGCGCCGCAAAGGGAAACAGCTGCCAGAACTCCGGCCAGCGAACGTGCGAAACGCCCCCGGCCAGCCAGTATAAAATTCCGTAGGCGTGATCTTCGGCCAGCAGCAGCGTAACGCGGGTCAGCGCCATGCACAGCGCTGACAGGGCGATCCCGGCCAGGATCAAGCGGTTGCGGTCGATCTCCTGACGCCAGCCGCCGCCGGCCGCCATCACCAGCAGCCAGCTGACGCCGCCGCCGCAGGCGGCAATCAACGCCAGAGAATAGCCCGCCAACGGCGCCGGGCTGAAGGCGCTGGTTAGCGACATCGCCAGCGCCGCGCCGCTGTTGATGCCGAGCAGGGACGGCGAGGCCAGCGGATTATGGGTTAAGATTTGCAGCAGAGAGCCAGAGAGCGCCAGGCTGCCGCCGAGCGCGATCGCCACCAGGCTTCGCGGCAGACGAAGATTAAGCACCAGCGCCTGGGCCAGAGAGGGCGTTTTGGGGACCAGCAGCGCCTGCAAGGCCTCCAGCGGCGCAACGGGGATCGCCGAATAGCTAAACAGGCTCAGCCACAGCAGACCCGCCAGCCCGACCAGCGGCAGCCCCCAGACCAGCAAAGCGGAACGGGATGATTTCATTGCTGCACGTCGACCGCCTGGTGGTGAATAATTTTAACCGCATCAGCGGCGATGCGTTCGGCGGCAAACATGCCGCGCATCCGCGCCCAGCTGTTGCTGTCAACGGCGGCCACCTGCTGCTTCTGCTGCGCCTGCAGCATCTGCCATAGCGGGTCCTGCTGCCATTTACGCACGATGCTTTCCGTCCGATAATGAGCAACAAACAGCCACTGCGGGTTGATGGCCAACAGCTGTTCGAGGCCGATCGTCGCCATCGGCGCGCCGGCGATGGCCTCCGGAACCGACAGCCCCAGCGCGCTTAGCACGCTGCCGGTATAGGTATCGCGCGAATGCAGGTTGAACTGCTGTTCGCGGGAGGTGCCGAATACCACGCTGGCGCCGGCCGGCAGCTGGCCGGCGAAATCAGCCATCCGCTGGCGATGCTGCGCCAGGCGCTGCTGCATAAGCGGGTCCTGGCCGACGACTTTGCCGATAATGGCCGCCGACTGCAGGTTTTCTGCGTAGGTTTCATTCCGCGACTTCAGCAGCAGCACCGGGGCGATTTGCCGCAGGGCGGCGTAAATACCGCGATGGCGGCTGCTATCGGCCACGATCAGGTCCGGGCGCAGGGCGCTAATCGCCTCCAGAGAGGGCTGGGCGCGGGAGCCGACCGACTGCCACGGTTTCAGATGCGCGCGGACCTCGGGCAAAATGCGCGCGGGGTCGTTATCGTCGGCGATGCCGACGGGGCTGACGTCAACCGCCGCCAGCGCATCGGCGAAGGAGAGCTCCAGCACGACGATCCGCTGCGGGGGGGTATCGAGGGTAAATCGCCCCTGCTGATCCTCGACCGTCACGGCAAAAGCCGCGCCGCTGAGCGCCAGCTGCGCGGCGAATAGAAGACGTAAAATAGCCAACATACTCACTCCAGAATGGCGGGACGCCGGGATCGTCCCGCCGATATCATCCACAAACATCACCGCCTCAGGCTGAGGCGGTGAACGGCCATCGTCAGAATTTCATCGACCCCTGCAGGTACAGGGTGCGCGGCTGACCGGCGTAAATGCCTTTGTTGTTATCGTCGTATGAACGGGTGTAGTACTCGTGGTCGAAGATATTCTTCACCCCGACCGCCAGGTTGAGGTTGGCCATTTGTGGACCAAAATCGTAGGCGACGCGCGCGCCCCACAGCATAAAGCCCGGGATGCGGCCGGTGCTGCCGTCGGCACTTTCCGCAACCGTGTTGGCGTTGTCGGCAAACTGGCTGGACTGGAAATCGCTATTGAGGTTGAAGGTCCAGCTGCCCGGCTTATAGTCCACGCCGAGGGTGCCTTTATGCTTCGGCGAGAACGGGACCTGATTGCCGTAGGTGTCCCCTTTTTCACGGATTTCGGCGTTAACGTACGCGTAGCTGGCGTATACCGACAGGTTGTCGAGGCGTGGCGTGAGATCGCCAAGATCGTAGCGTGCCTGGGTTTCCAGCCCGCTATGGCGGGTTTTACCGCGCGCGGTGACGGTATCGTTGGTCTGGTTGGAGTCGTACTGATTATTGAAGTTAATCAGGAACAGGCCCATTTCCGCGCTCAGCGCGCCGTTGTCGTAGCGGCTGCCGATTTCCCAGGTGCGGGCCTTTTCCGGCTCCACATTGCCGCTCTGCACAGCCTTGCCAATTTGGCTGTACTGTACGGTGCCGAACGATCCTTCGGTGTTAGCATAAAGATTCCAGCTGTCGGTGAGATGATAAAGCACGTTGAGCGCCGGCAGCGGGGCGTTGTAGCTGACCTGCTCGCGGGTGCCCTTCAGGTTATTATCCTGATAGGACTCAATATGTTCGAAGCGCATGCCCGGGGTGATCGTCCAGTCGCCGATATCAATGCGGTCGTCGATATACCAGGCGTGCGCCTCGGTACCGGAACGGGTATCGCGATCGTAAGGGCTGGCGGTGCTCGGCAGCTCGCCGCTGGCGGTCGTGGTGTAGTAGCGCATCTCATGGGTGGATTCATTCACGTAGCGATAGCCGACGCCCACTTCATGCGCGGTAGCGCCGAGCGTAAAGCTCTGGCTGTAGCGCGGCTCGATCCCCCGCACCCAGTATTCGCGCGGAGAGAGCGTAATGCGCTTGCCCTGCTCAAGGTAGCCGCTGCGCAGCGTGTGGGTATAGAAGCCCTGAATATTGAACTTATGCATGGCGTCCGGCTGAAACTGATAGCCGAGGCTGGCGAGCTGGCGGCGCCCCCAGAAGCGGTCGTACGGGCGGGTAGACTGCCAGCGGTCGGCATCATAATCGGCGCGGGAGAGCCCGCCGGGCATGTCGGCCTCGCCGTCATAATATTGCAGCAGGCTGTTAAAGGTATGCACCTCGTTTGGCGCATATTTACTTTTCAGCATCACGTCGTCAATGCGGGTGGCGCTGTGCTCGCGCCAGTCGCTGCCGCGCGTTCCTGAATAGAGCAGCGCGGAGCCAAACCCGTTATCCGCCGTGCCGCCAATCATCAGATTGTGCGTCTCCTTGGGATTGTTCTGCGAGGAGGTTGGGCTTAGCTGGCCTTCGATGCCGCCCTCAATGCCAAAATCCTGCGGAATAGCGCGGGTGACGAAGTTAACGACGCCGCCAACGCTCTGCGGTCCGTAGCGCACGGCGCCCGCGCCGCGAACAACGTCGACGGCATCCATATTGCCCAGCGATACCGGAGCCAGCGACAGCTGGGGCTGGCCGTAGGGGGCGAAGGGCACCGGGATACCGTCCATCAGTACCGTGGAGCGGCTGGCCAGGCGCGGGTTCAGGCCGCGGATGCCAAAGTTCATCGCCAGGTCGTGGCTGCCGGTGCCGGTATTATCCGGGGCGTTGACTCCCGGGATGCGGTTCAGCACCTCACGCATGGTGGCGGCGCCGGTTTTGGCAAACTCGTCGCGGCGGATGACGTCGCGGGCGCCGGCGTGTTCAAAGACATCGTTTTCCCGCGCGTCTCCTAGCCAGTCGCCGATAACCGTCAGCGACGCCTCATTCTCAACGGGTGCGGGCTCCAGCGTCCAGGCGTTATGGCCCAGCGCTTTGAGCCGCAGGCCGCTGCCGTTCAGCAGCGTTTGCAGACCATCCTCAACGTCGTAGCTGCCGTGCAGGCCATCGCTATGCTTGCCCCGCGTCAGGCTGGCGTCGGTTGAGAGGGTGATGCCGCTGCGGGCGGCGTACTGATTGAGCGCGGTATCTAAATCTCCGGCGGCGATATCAAACTGAGCGGCGGCAAAGACCGGCGCAGCGGCCAGCGCCGCCAGCGGCAGCAGGCTTAAACGGATTGCCATCACCAGAGGCATTGGTTTGCGTAGAACGCGTAAAGGCGTCATGTGTTCTCCACGATTGTTTTGGTTGTTTTCACCTGTTAAGTCGAACGAGCAGGGGAAAAGGGACAATGGAGAATGAGAATTTTTTGTATTTTTTTTCTCAGGCGGGGACGACGGTGACCCAATAGCGGGTGGCAAACTGCAGTTTTACCGGCAGCGTTTGCGTAATAACCTGCAAAATCGTCCCGGTATCGTTCAGCGGGAAGGTGCCGCTCAGGCGTAAATCGGCAACGCGGGGATCGCAGCGCAGAATGCCGGGGCGATAGCGGGACAGCGTGGCGATAACCTCGCGCAGGGGGCGGTCGCGAAAGCTGAGCACGCCCTGAGTCCAGCTATCTTCACCGGCGCTCAGCGTCTGTATCGGGGAGAAGGCTTCAGCGCTGAAGCGCAGGCTTTCTCCGGCTTCCACCCTCCGGTACTGGCCGTGCGCTAATCGCACCTCAACGGCGTGCTGCTGCACCGCCAGGCGGGTTTCATCGGCAAACTGGCGAACGGTAAACTCCGTGCCCAGAGCGGTGAGGTTGCCGTCGCGGGTCTGTACGCGGAACGGCCGCTGGAGAGCGTCGCGGGCGGTGCGGATGGCAATTTCGCCGTAGCGCAGGCGCACCAGGCGCTGCTGCGCGTCGAAATAGACGTCGGCGGCGCTGTCGGTGTTCAGGGTCAGAACCGAGCCATCCGCCAGCGGCTGGCGACGCGTTATCCCCTTGGCCGTGCGGTAGTCGGCGCGAAGCCCCTCCGCCAGCTCGCTGTCCCACAGCCGCCAGCTCCCGCCGGCGATCGCCAGCAGCATCAATCCTTTCAGCACCTGACGGCGGGCTGCCCGACCGTCGTTGAGGGCCCGGCTGGCAAGCGCGCCCGGAAGGTGGCCCATCTGCTGACGCAGGTTTTCGACCTGCTGCCAGGCCCAGCGGTGGTCAAGGTCCTGCTCATACCACTGCTGCCAGCGGGCTTCCTGCTGCGGATTGGGGCGCCCGTCGCTTAGCAGGGCATACCAGTGGGAGGCCGACCGCAGGGCCTGGCGACGCGAGTCGGTAAGTTTCGTGGTCACAGACCGTTCTCCAGGCGAAAGAGCAGGCAGTGCTCGGTCGCTTTGGCCACATATTTTTTCACCGAACTGACGGAGACCGTCAGGCGTACGGCGATCTCGGCGTAGGTCAGGCCTTCCAGCTGCGAGAGTAAAAAGGCTTCCCGCGCCTTCTGGCTCAGGCCATCCAGCATCGCGTCGATCTGCTGCAGCGTTTCCAGCTGAATTTGCTGCAGCTCGGCAGAGGGCGCCAGCGCCTCGGGGAGCTGGGCAATCATCTCAAGCCAGGCGCGCTCCAGCGCATTGCGGCGAAACAGATCGATCATCACCCGTTTCGCGATGGTGCACAGAAAGGATTTCGGATCGCGGATGGTCGTTAAGGATTCACCGGCCATCACCCGCATAAAGGTGTCCTGGGCGACGTCATCGGCGTCGAACGAGGATTGCAGTCTGCCGGTCAGCCAGTTTTTCAGCCAGCCGTGATGGGCGTGATACAGCGAAGCAAGCGTCAGCGGTGCGGCGGTGGCGGAAAGTGAGGACATGGCCGAATTCAGAAAAATGGAACGATAGCGCATATGTTAATATGAGAATGTTTCTCATTACAATTAAAACGCAGCGTTAAGTTCGTCTCCAGGCCGGGTGGTTACTTTAAGTAATTGTTATCAATTGCAATTGATTTTACCGGCGCGCGGCAGCGGCTTGCGAACGGTCAAATGCAAATAAAAGTCATTATCAATATTCCCTCGTCAAAGATAATGATGTATTTATAATGCATCTTATAAATCATGAGGTGCTGCAGATGAATGCGAGTGAAAAGGCCGGACACACATTTTTAGCCAGTCTGGGAAAAACCCGGCTGCGGCCCGGCGGCGTAGAAGCGACGGAGTGGCTGTTCCGCCAGGCCGATTTATCCTCCGAGAGTACGGTGCTGGAGGTGGCCTGTAATATGGGAACCACTTCGATAGAGCTGGCGAAACGATTTGGCTGCCGCGTGTACGCCATCGATATGGATAAAGATGCGCTGGCGAAGGCCCGGCAAAATATCGTGCTGGAAGGTGTGGATAATAAGGTGCTGGTGATGGAAGCTAACGCCACCCGGCTGCCGTTTCCCGATGCCACCTTTGATGTGGTGATTAATGAGGCGATGCTGACCATGTATGCCGATAAAGCCAAAGAGAAGCTGGTGGCGGAATACTATCGCGTGCTCAAACCCGGCGGCCGCCTGCTGACCCACGATATTATGTACACTCAGCAGGCGCTGGGGGAGGGGGAGCGCATGGAGCTGCAGGGGGTGGTCAAATCTCACGTCAGCCCCATGAGCCAGGCGCGCTGGCAGTCTCTCTTTGAAGAGGTGGGGTTTGACTCCGTTCGCTGCCACGCGGGGCCGATGTCGCTGATGTCGGCGCGGGGGTTGATCAAAGACGAAGGTTTCAGCCAGGCGCTGAGAATCATCTGTAATGGCCTGCTTAAGCGGGAGAATCGTCCGCGTTTTCTGGCGATGATGCGCTTTTTCCGGCGTCAGCGGCGGCAGCTGAATTTTATTGCCTGCTGTTCGGCGAAAGGCATTGCTGTACATAAATAATGCGGAATAAGCGTTCGAAATAAAAGCAACCTTATATATCTGTCATTATTTGTCAGGAAGATAAAATAAGCCGAGTCTTATTTTTGTTCTCCCCGCCGGCGATAAATTTTTGTTCCAATATGAACGGGGAGAATTATTCGCACCGATGCCGCCCTGGACCTCGCGGCTGCTTACTCTGCGTCCCGGCCCGCGTCATTATTACGCCGCGCCAGGGGGCGCTGAACGCGCTGACAGCGCCGGGGCGCCGGGCCTTTGCTGAACGGGCGCGGTGCCGGGTGCGAGGCGGAGCGCGGCGGCACAAAGGGGCTCTTCTGCAGGTGCAGGCCCATCACCTGCATAAATGAATAGCATGGAAATGATTTTACAGAAGAATACTTTTAATTTATTATTCATTTTTAATTTACATTTTGTAACAAGTATGCTGGTATTATGTTTTTTTCCCCTCCCTGTTCATTTTTACTTGCCCGAGTGAATTTAGGCAGATTACTATTGTCGTACTAGCTATATGTACCGCCTAACGACTGATGAAAGGAATCGTTTTTTCCTTAAGCGTTACCTCATTTAGGATGTTTACAGGAAAAATCATGCCTTCCGCTTTTAATAAGAGTCTTTTGCATCCCCGCAATTGGGGGACCTGGTTTGGCCTGGCCATTCTCTGGTCAATCGTGCAATTACCCTATCCGCTCCTGCACAGCATCGGCACCACCGCCGGTAAGGCCTCGCGACGCTTCCTCAAACGCCGGGAGCATATTGCCAGAAGAAACCTTGAGCTCTGTTTCCCCGACATGTCTGCTGAAGCGAGAGAAAAGCTGATCGAGCAGAACTTTATGTCGCTGGGAATGGGGTTGATTGAGACCGGCATGGCGTGGTTCTGGAGCGATGAGCGCGTCAGGAAATGGTTTGACGTAGAAGGTCTCCAAAATCTCGAAAAGGCCATGAATGCTGGTAAGGGCGTAATGGCGGTCGGCGTACACTTTATTTCTCTTGAGCTCGGCGGTCGTACTATGGGCCTGTGTCGGCCGATGATGGCGACCTATCGTCCGCACAACAGCCCGCTGATGGAGTGGGTGCAGACCCGTGGACGCCTGCGCTCGAATAAAGCGATGATCGATCGCCGTAATTTGTCCGGCCTGGTGCACGCGCTGAAGGCCGGCGAAGCGGTGTGGTTTGCCCCCGATCAGGATTACGGCCCGAAAGGCAGCGTCTTTGCCCCGTTTTTCTCCGTGCCGCAGGCCGCGACGACCAACGGTACCTACGTCCTGTCGCGTCTCTCCGGCGCCAAAATGCTGACCATCAGCATGGTGCGTAAAGCGAACGGCCAAGGCTACACCTTATATATCAGCGAGACGCTGGACGATTATCCTGGCGAAGATAAGCAGGAAGCGGCCGGCTACATCAACAGGGTTATCGAAAGAGAGATTCTGCGCGCGCCCGAGCAATACCTGTGGGTTCACCGGCGTTTCAAAACGCGTCCGCTGGGCGAAGGTTCTTTGTACTAAGCCAACAGGCACCGTAAGCTCTTTCAAAATCACGTTAGTTGCGTTAACGTGAGCGCGATCATATTGTTTGTTGAACGCGAAGGAGTGCAGTGTGTTCGCTGAGTTTGGTGTTTTGAACTATTTGACCTACCTGGTCGGGGCTATTTTTATCATTCTGGTGCCTGGCCCAAATACCTTTTTTGTCCTGAAAACCGGCATCGCGCACGGCGTCCGGAAGGGCTATCTGGCGGCGGCCGGCGTGTTTATCGGCGACGCGGTGCTGATGCTGCTGGCCTTTGCCGGCGTAGCCACGCTGATTAAGACGACGCCGGTACTGTTCAATATTGTGCGCTATCTCGGCGCCATCTATCTGCTGTGGCTGGGCGGGAAAATGCTCTACGCGGTGCTGACGCAGCGGGAAGGTCATGCCGACACCGACGCCGAGCCGGCGAGCGCGATCCTGAAACGTTCGCTGACCCTCAGCCTGACCAACCCGAAGGCTATCCTGTTCTATGTTTCCTTTTTCGTCCAGTTTATCGACGTTACCGCGAAGACGCCGGGCCTGGCCTTCTTTATTCTTGCGCTGACCCTGGAAGTGATTAGCTTTATTTACATGAGCTTCTTAATTGTTTCCGGCTCTTTTGTGACGCGCTACGTTAAAACGAAAAAGAAGCTCGCCAAAATTGGCAACAGCCTGATTGGCCTGATCTTTGTCGGTTTTGCTGCGCGCCTGGCGACGCTGCAGTCGTAAACGGTCGGCCGGTATCGCTGAGCCGGCCTGGCAGCAATAATCTCTGGCTTGTAACAAAAGCCCTTCAATTTTAATTGCGTTGGTGTTACATATACAGCCGATTATCGGTCAGATAAAAGGGAACCCGGATGATTCTGCATAAGCTCATCAGCAATAAAAACAGTAAGAAATTTTTCCTGTCGGTAACGGTGGTGTTTGCCATCGCTCTTGCCGTAGTTGGACGTGCGACGTTTGGCGGCGTGGTGAGTGAGTACAATATGCCGTACTCCGAGTGGACAACCTCGATGTTCTTCCTGCAAGGGGCGATGGTGACGGTCTACAGCATCGTGTTTACGCTGCTTTTCTCCATTCCGCTGGGCTTCGTCTTTTTAGGTTCTGACCGCCAGGACTAAATGAAACAAGGCGAACGCCGGTTCGCCTTGATCCGCCTTTTTTCACCAGCCTCTTCCGTCGTAATGATGGTGGTGGTGTCTGTGATGATAGCCATCATCAACGATACATCCCGATAACAGCGTGCATAGCGCGAGCAGCAACGACAACACGATCGGTTTTTTCATTCTCACTTCTCCGTTAGTCCGCCGTCCGCCCGCGACTGGCGGCGGGTTCGGCTGGTGAAGTGAGTGTATCGCGTTAAGTTATTGAGTGGATAAGACAACTCTGCAATTTAAGCGCGACGGCAAAGGGCGGTTACCACCAGCCAAATTGCACGCCAGCTAGCGCGATAGCGGCGATAATAACCATCAGAATGGTGCTTTTTTTCACGATGCGCCGCCCGGTGCCGCGTAGCCGCCAACAAAGAACCAGCCAAGAAAAATAACGGCGATGATAAAAATTACTACCGGAAAAAGAATACCCAATTTCATTGTGTTGTCCCTGAGCATGCGAGTGATGTCCGCTATCATACTGGAAATACCGGCAGTTTAGTCAATATCCAGGAAGGTCTCTTTACGGCGCGACTTTTTATCCTGATACATCGCATCGTCCGCGGCCCGCAGCGCGCTCTCCATATCCATCGTTTGCGGATTGACGTCAATCACGCCAAAGCTGGCGCCCGGGTAGCTGATACGATGCCCGGCCAGGAAGTAAATTCCGCTGATCTCTTTGCGCAGAGCGGCGATAAACGCCCGCTGCTCTTCGGCGTCGAGACCCGCCCCGACAATCAAAAACTCGTCACCGCCGAGGCGACCCACCAGATCCCCTTCGCGCACGCGGGCGTTTAAGCGTTCGCCGATCTGGATCAGGAAGCTATCGCCGCACGGATGGCCGAACCGATCGTTGATCGCCTTAAAGTCATCGAGATCGATAAAGATCAGTAAAATATTGCGCTGCAGTTCGCGCGCGCGCGGGAACATCGCCGAGAGGTGCTTGAACAGCGCGCGACGATTGGGTAGGCGGGTTAATTCATCGGTGTAAGAGTGCATCTCCAGCGCCGAGTTGGCGGCGCGCAGCTGTTCGACCAGCGTCTCTTTCTCAACGTAATGGGAGATGAGGTTGGCGAACAGGCTCATCACCTGCTCACCTTCCAGGTTGTAGGGCTGTTTCTGACGGCTGGTGGCGCAGAGCGTGCCGTACAATGAGCCGTCGGTCAGGCGAACGGGAATGCTGAAAAAGGTGGCGATACCGAGCTCCTGGGCGGCAATGCACGAGCGCCAGCGGCTGGCAACGTCGTTGCTGAACAGGCAGTTATCATCGATGGCACGTTTGCACAGCGACTCATTCCACGCTATGGAAAATCCTTCCGGTATCGTCATTTCGCTACTGTTGTGCGCATACATAACCAGCTGGCGCTGAGCGCTAAGATCAATACGAGTCAGATAGGTTGACTCCATTCGGGTCACAAGTTCCAACATTTCAAGCAGTTGTCGCACTAACAGCTCCAGCGAATGTTCGTTGGCGAGCGTTTGCGAGACGCGGGCAAGAATAAAATCTGACATGAATGTACGGCTCCCGATCGCCGAGCGTTATCGCCGGTAAAGAAGGCTGAAAACGGCCAACAGCGAAAAGTAAACATAGATACAACAAATTTAACACATTAGCTGAGGGAATACCTGCGGTCGCAGCGGGAAAAAAGCCCCGTCGGGGGCGACGGGGAAAACTCATTGATTATGGAATGATCTGTTCTCTGGTCAATTAGAGAACAAGCGCTACTCTACGGCGCAAAAGTGTAGTTAAAATGGAGAAACCGTGAAGAATCAGGGCACCATAGCGGCTTTGATCAACAAAAGGAGTCAAAATGAAGTGGATGACCATACTACTGCCTCTGGCACTGGCCGGATGCGCGATACAGCCGCAGCCGCAGGATGCGCCGCCGCCGCCGAAGTCTATCGGCATGGCGAACCCGGCCTCGGTCTACTGCGGTCAGAAGGGCGGTAAGCTGATACCGGTACAGACGCCGCAGGGCGTACGCAGCGACTGTAAGCTGCCCGGCGGGGAAACCCTCGATGAATGGGAGCTGTGGCGCCGGGATCACCCCGCTAAGGCGTAACCTCGCCGGCAGGCAGGTTTTCCAGCCACTCAGCCAGCACCAGCGCATGGTTTTGCCGGGTATTTTTGGCGGCGTAAATCAGCGTTAGCGGCTGCTGGCGAGCCAGCGCGGCAAGGCGCAATCCTTCGTCACGGTGGCTTTCCAGCTCCCGGCAATACTGCTCGCGGAAGCTGGCGAAATCGATGACTTCACCGTGCAGGGCCTTGCGTAACTCCGCGGAGGGGGTCAGGGTTTTGCACCACTCATCGTAGCGCAGAGCCTCTTTTTTAATTCCCCGAGGCCAAAGCCTGTCGACCAGCACGCGATAGCCGTCGCCGGCTTCAGCCGGATCGTAGACGCGTTTACATTGGATCATCGCTATTCTCCATCTGTTCCATCCAGGCAAGCAGCTGCGGGATCTGCCCGTCGGAAAAAACCGTAATACCGTGTTGGCGCAGCAGGGCGGCCGCCACGCCGGAGCCGGGCTTACGCTGCCCGCTAAAGGTGCCGTCGTAGATAAACTGGCTGCCGCAGGTCGGGCTGCCGTCGGTGAGCAGCGCCGCCTGACAGCCTCCCTCCTGGGCGGCCTTCAGCGCCAGCCAGGCGGCCAGCTGATAGTGCGCGGTGACGTCGTGGCCGTCGCTTTCAACGATGCGCCCGCGATTTTGCATCACCTCCGCGCCCTGGGCATCGAGAATTTCTGCCGGCAGTCTTGGCACCGGTAGCCCGGCGGCCAGCTCAGGGCAGTGGATCACCAGCCGGTTTTCGCGCTGCCAGCGCGCCAGAGTCTCGGCCAGCTGCGCCTTGCCGCTGCCGTTATAGCGTACCTGAAACCCCATCAGGCAGGCGCTCACCAATATTTTACCGCCGGTAATAGCGCCAGGCTGCTCCGGCCGGGGCGAAAGCGAACGGGTCGTCCCGTCATCATCCATAATGGGAAGTGGTTTTAGCATCGGTATCTCCGGTATAAAAAATTCACTGTGATGCCTCAGTGATATCGCGGCAGGCGCGCAAAGCAGCCCACAGCGTTTGGCAATGCAGATATTATCATCTGCCATGACCGACTGCCAAAGCGTGTCAGGGCGTCGCTGCCGGCAGGGGGTGGTCTTGTTGCAACGGCTGCAATCCCCCTGGAATCAGGAGTGTTATTTTTTTGTGCAACGCATAGAATAGATCAGGACACATTGAGTTGTTATTGCTACAAATGGATTTTGCTCTTGAATCAGCCCGTATCTCTGCGGGTTTTTTTTATTTAAAAAACGGGGCTTCTCTACGCCACGCGGCTCTTGTAATATATTATTTCGCGACTATCTGAAGTTCTTTTTATAATAACGTATTAAAAATGATACCTTAAAAATATATTAAATCTCAGGTGCTATTTTTGATACTTTAAAAGTCCTCGTGATAAATCAGGTTATGTGATCGCCGTATGTACATCAGTTTGGCTTAGTTTAATAAAATAGCAAAACAAACACTGCGATTTATTACCTGAAACAGAGCCCGTTAAATTGGGTTCCACTCTATATTATTGAGGCCATATTATGGAAAGCGTTCAAAATACCCTCGTCGCTCGCGAGAGCAGCGGCTGGAGAAAAAGTGACACCGTCTGGATGCTGGGACTGTACGGGACGGCTATTGGCGCCGGGGTTCTTTTTCTGCCGATTAACGCCGGGGGTGGCGGTTTAATTCCGCTGATCATCATGGCTATTCTCGCATTTCCGATGACCTTTTTTGCCCATCGCGGTTTAACCCGTTTCGTGCTCTCAGGTAAAAACCCTGGCGAAGATATTACCGAAGTGGTGGAAGAGCATTTCGGCATTGGCGCCGGCAAGCTTATTACCTTGCTCTACTTCTTTGCTATTTACCCGATTCTGCTGGTTTATAGCGTCGCGATCACCAATACCGTCGACAGCTTTATTACCCATCAGCTTGGCCTGGTCTCTCCGCCGCGCGCAATTTTGTCGCTGATTTTAATTGTGGGCATGATGGGCATTGTGCGTTTTGGCGAAAAAATGATTGTTAAGGCGATGAGCGTGCTGGTGTTCCCGTTTGTGGCGGCGCTGATGATCCTGGCGCTGTATTTGATTCCACAGTGGAACGGTGCGGTTCTGGATACCCTCTCGCTGAGCAGCGCCTCCGCAACGGGGAACGGCCTGTGGATGACGCTGTGGCTGGCTATTCCGGTGATGGTGTTTTCCTTCAACCACTCGCCGATTATCTCATCCTTCGCGGTGGCGAAACGTGAAGAGTATGGCCAGGACGCCGAGCGTAAATGCGCCCGCATCCTCAGCTATGCGCACATCATGATGGTGCTGACGGTGATGTTCTTCGTCTTCAGCTGCGTGCTGAGCCTCTCCCCGGCAAACCTCGCGGAAGCGAAAGCGCAAAACATCTCCATCCTCTCTTACCTGGCGAACCACTTCAACGCGCCGCTGATTGCATGGATGGCGCCGATTATCGCCATGATCGCGATTACCAAGTCCTTCCTCGGCCACTACCTCGGCGCGCGTGAAGGCTTTAACGGCATGGTGATCAAGTCTCTGCGCAGTAAAGGCAAATCTATCGAGATTACCAAGCTGAACAAAATCACCGCGCTGTTCATGCTGGTGACCACCTGGATAGTGGCGACCCTGAACCCGAGCATTCTGGGTATGATTGAAACCCTCGGCGGCCCGGTTATCGCCATGATCCTGTTCCTGATGCCGATGTACGCCATCAATAAAGTACCGGCCATGCGTAAGTACAGCGGCCACATCAGCAACGCGTTTGTGGTGGTGATTGGCCTGATTGCCATCTCCGCCATCTTCTACTCTCTGTTCAGCTAAGCCCCCGGCGCCTCCTGTCACAGGAGGCGCATTCGTTTTGCTTTGTAACCCTATGGGTGCCACATGATTAGCGTTTTCGATATTTTCAAAATCAGTATCGGGCCCTCCAGCTCACACACCGTCGGGCCGATGAAGGCGGGGAAACATTTTGTCGATACCCTGCAGGAAAAAGGCCTGCTGCATAAAGTGACTCGCCTGGTGGTGGACGTATACGGCTCCCTTTCGTTAACCGGTAAGGGCCACCATACCGATATTGCGATTATTCTTGGACTCTCCGGCTATTTGCCGGATACCGTCGATATCGACGCCATTCCCTCGATTATTCGTGACGTTAATACCCTGCAGCGTCTGCGTATTGAAGAGGGCCAGCGGGAAATTGCGTTCCCGGTGGTGGAATGCATGCGTTTTCATAATGAGTTTCTGCCGCTGCATGAAAACGGTATGAGCATTACGGCGCTTTGCGACGGAAAAATCGTCCACTTCCAGACCTATTACTCCATCGGCGGCGGCTTTATCGTCACCGAGGAGGAGTTCGGCAAGAGCCAGGATGCTGAAGTCGACATCCCTTTCCCGTTCTACTCAGCCCGCAACCTGCTGGCGCACTGCCACGACAACTGCCTGTCGATTTCCGCGGTGATGATGAAAAATGAGGCCGCCCGCCACGGACGAGACAGCGTTGAGCAGAATATGGCGAAAATTTGGGAGACCATGAGAAACGCCATTAACCGCGGCATGAGTACCGAAGGCCTTCTGCCGGGGCCGTTAAAGGTGCCGCGTCGCGCCTCGGCGCTGCACCGCGTGCTGGCTCCCCAAAGCCAGTCAATTACGCCGCTTAGCGCAATGGATTGGGTCAACATGTTCGCGATGGCGGTGGGGGAAGAGAACGCCTCCGGCGGACGGGTGGTCACTGCGCCCACCAACGGCGCCTGCGGCATCGTGCCGGCGGTGCTGGCCTATTATGACCGCTTTATCAAAACGGTGACGCCGGAAATCTATATGCGCTACTTCCTGACCGCCGGCGCGATAGGCATATTGTACAAAATGAATGCCTCTATTTCCGGCGCGGAAGTTGGCTGCCAGGGAGAAGTGGGCGTGGCGTGTTCCATGGCTTCCGCCGGGCTGGCGGAGCTGCTGGGCGGCAGCCCGGAGAAAGTTTGCATTGCCGCTGAAATCGGCATGGAGCACAACCTCGGGCTGACGTGCGATCCGGTTGCCGGTCAGGTACAGGTACCTTGTATTGAGCGCAACGCGATTGCGGCAGTGAAGGCGATCAACTCGGCCAGCATGGCGATGCACCGCACCAGCGATCCGAAAGTTTCGCTGGATAAAGTCATCGATACCATGTTTGAGACTGGGAAAGACATGAACGCGAAATATCGGGAAACCGCCCGCGGCGGGCTGGCGATTAAAGTCGCGGTCTGCGAATCCTGAAGTCCGCCAACGCCGCCTGCGCCGCAGGCGGTTTTTTTCGGCCCTCCTCCTGAACGACTACTCCAGCCCGCGGGCTGTTTCCCTTATCAGGCTAGCTTTTTTTCTCTGCCTCCGACGGCAGAAAAGACCAGACAACGCTGTGGGACGCTGACGAGGTGTACCATTCGTTAATGGTGGCGTTCGCTTCGCTGGCCTGTTCGGCGACGGCGCATTTCTCTTTTGGCGGCTGCGCTTTTTTGCGAATACGGATGCGGGGAGGGGCGGTGGCATTGATTTGCGCATTAAAAGTTCGAATGTGCGAATCGAATAAAATCGACTCCAGCTGATGCAGCCGATCCAGACCGCGCAATATTCCGATCAGCGTGCTGAGGGTAACGGATTCACCTAATTCTACGCGTTTGATGGTTGCCGCCCCGACCTGCGCGCGCTCGGCGAGTTCAATTTGGGAGAGCCCGAGCTGCATGCGAGTTTCTTTAATTCTGCGGCACAGTTCAGAGATAATTTCGCTATCGGACATCGTACTGAAACGCATCTTGCTGCCTCTACTGCTTAATAAATCGTTACAGATTATTTAACAGGCTAATTTATAAATAAAGCGAATAATTTCTTTTTTGCGATAGTAATAACACTGTTTTTTATTTAACAAAATAGCTACAGAAAAAGGGATAAATAAATAGCGGGAATTGAACAGGATAGTGAAAGACAAGCTATATTTTTTTATTTATTTCCCCCGCGGATAACGCCCCTCACGCCAAACGCCGATTGTCCGACGGGCGAAAAATAAGGATTGTGTTCCGTGAGGGAGATCGCTAATCTGAGGCTCCTTGTGTTGCCCGAAAATCGTTCTGACATAAGGACCCTGCTATGAACACTCCCCTGCGTATTGCCCTGGTTGGCGACTACAACCCTGACGTTATTGCTCACAAAGCGATTCCCCTCGCCATTGACGACGCTGCTGCCGTGCTGGAACTGCCCCTGCGCTATGACTGGCTGGCGACCAGCGATATCCACGATGCCGAGGCGCTTGCCGATTACGACGCCATCTGGGTCGTTCCCGCCAGCCCCTATAAAAATGCCGCCGGCGCGTTTATCGCGATCCGCTATGCGCGCGAAAACAGCATTCCGTTCCTCGGCACCTGCGGCGGTTTTCAGCACGCGATCGTCGAGTATGCGCGCAACGTTATGGGCTGGCAGGATGCGGGGCATGCGGAAACGGATAGCGAAGGGCGAATGGTTATCGCGCCCCTGAGCTGCTCGCTGGTGGAGAAAACGGCGGCGATTGAGCTGCGCGCTAATACGCTGATCGCCCGCGCCTACGGCCGCGACAGCATCGAAGAGGGCTATCACTGCAGCTACGGTATTGCCGAGGAGTTTGCCCGCGAGCTTGAGCAGGGCGACCTGCGGGTGACGGGCTGGGACGAAGAGGGTGATACTCGGGCGGTGGAGCTGGTGACGCATCCGTTCTTTGTCGCGACGCTGTTCCAGCACGAGCGCAACGCGCTTGCCGGACGTCCGTCGCCGCTGGTACACGCCTTTTTACGCGCCGCCAGCCAATAATTAACCCTGGCCCGCACGACGACCCCGGAACGCCGGGGCCGTCAGGGCGAGGGCAAAAGAGCGCTTTAGCCGTTAATCTCCCTGGCGCGGCCGGCAAGGGCGCCAAATATGGCCATCGCCACGGCGCTCAGCGCCACGGCGATTAACGGAATATGCCAGTCGCCGTTGGCATCATGGATTTTCCCCATCACCGGCGGTCCGCAGGCGGCCAGCAGATAGCCGACGGCCTGCGCCATACCGGAAAGCGCCGCTGCCTGGTGCGCCGAGCTGGCGCGCAGGCCGATAAACGTCAGTCCCAGAATCATCGTCGCCCCGGAACCGAAACCAAAGACCAGCGCCCAGATAACCGCCTGCCCGGGCGCCAGCCACAGCCCGGCGGAGCTGACGGCGCACATTAGCGCCACCAGCACCGCGATGCCGCGCTGGTCTTTCAGTCGGTGCAGAATCAGCGGGATCGCGAGGCCCGGCGCGGCGGTGGCCAGCTGAAGCAGACCGTGCAGGGAGCCGGCCTGCGCTTCGCTATAGCCAAGGCTCTGCAAAATTGCCGGCAGCCAGCCGACTATCACGTAATACACCAGCGAGTTAATGCCGAGGAACAGCGTCACCTGCCAGGCCAGCGCCGAGCGCCAGATCCCGCGGTTGTGCATTGCGCCTGACGCGGTCAGCGGAGCGGCGACCTGCCTGCGCGACTGCGGCAGCCAGAAGAACAGCGCCAGCAGCGGGAAGGCCATCAGCATGAGCAGCGCGCCGCGCCAGCCAAAGCCGGCCAGCGCCAGCGGGACCACCACGGCCGAACCCAGCGCCGCGGCGGCGCCCATGGTGAGCGAATAGGCGCCGGTCATCTTAGCGACGTGCTGCGAAAAATCGCGCTTGATTAAGCCCGGCAGCAGCACGTTCCCTAAGGCGATACCGCAGCCGATCACCGTCGTACCGCCAAAGAGCATCGCGGCGGAAGGCAGCGAGCGCAGGCCAATACCGAGGCAAATCAGCCCCAGCGCGATCAGCAGGCTGCGTTCGATACCAAAGCGGCGGGCTACGCCTGCCGCCAGCGGCGAAACCAGACCAAAGGCCAGCAGCGGTAGGGTGGTTAGCAGCCCGGTCTGGGCGGTGGTCAGACCGTACTCCGCGCGAATGGCGTCCAGCAGCGGGGCGGCGCCGGTAAAGGTCACGCGCAGCGTGGTGGCGATCAGTAAAATACCGGCAATCAGCAGCAGATTACGGCGGCCGGCAGTGGGAGGAACAGAACTCATGGCTATCTCAGACCAGTAAACAGGGTGGCTACAATAGCGCGTTTGCCGATTGTTTAAATCAAGCTAAAATGACAGATTATCGCTAATATCGGACAATCTGATGATTGGTTTGAGTCTTGACGGCTATGACCCGGACAGCGGGCGCGAAGCGGCCCTCGCGTTTCATATTCAGGTGGTTGAGGATGAGCAGTTTATTCCGCGCCATCAGCACCGCAAAGGGCAGCTGATCCTGGCGCTGCACGGCGCGCTAACCTGTGAGGTGGAAAACGGGATGTGGATGGTGCCGCCGCAGTATGCGGTGTGGGTCCCGGGCCAGCAGCCCCACAGCAACCGCGCAACGCCGGGAGCGCGGATCTGCTTTTTGTTTATCGAACCGGGAGCGGCCCCGATGCCGCAGCGCAGCTGCACGCTGAAGATCTCTCCGCTGGTGCGCGAGCTGATCCTGACCCTTGCCGGGCGCAGCGCGACGGAGAGTGACAATCCCACGACCCGACGGCTGGTGCAGGTGCTGTTTGACGAGCTTCCGCAGCAGCCGGAGGAGCATCTGCAGCTGCCGGTTTCCGCGCACCCGAAAATCCGCCAGATGGCGGAGCTGATGGCGGTATCTCCGGCGCAGTGGCAGACCCTCGGCCAGTGGGCGGCGGAGTTCGCGATGAGCGAGCGTAACCTGGCGCGGCTGGTGGTTCGCGAAACCGGCCTCAGCTTTCGCCGCTGGCGGCATCAGCTGCAGCTGATCCTGGCGCTGCAGATGCTGATCCGCGGGCAAACGGTGCAGCAGGTCGCGCACGGCCTGGGGTATGACTCGACGACCGCGTTTATCACCATGTTCAAAAAGGGCCTCGGCCAAACTCCCGGACGCTATCTTGCCAGCCTGACTACGACTTTCCGATAAACAGCGAGATGATCCCCGCGGCGATCAGCGGGCCGACGGGCACCCCGCGGAAAAGCGCGACGCCGAGGACGGTCCCCACCAGCAGTCCGGCGACCAGCTGCGGCTGAGAACCCATCAGCGAGACGCCGCGTCCGCCGAGCCAGGAGACAAACACGCCGACGGCGATAGCCAGCAGCGACTTCCAGTTAACGAACGAGTGCAGCAGCGTCGAGGGGGGCAGAGTGCCGCTGGCGATGGGCGCCATCACGCCGATGGTCAAAATGATAATACCGATCGTCAGCCCCTGTTTTTCAATCCACGGGAAAAAGACGTTGAGCGGCGTGACGCGCACGATAATTAAAACCAGGATAGAAATTGCCACGGTGGTGTTGTGGCTGATAAAGCCGAGCGCGGCCAGCCCCAGAAGCACGAACAGGGTGGTATCGAACATGTCAGGAGATCCTTGCCAAAATAATAAGCCCGTCTACTTTACGCATAATAGCGTGAATAAACAGGCTTATTTGTCACGCTGGCGCGCTTTCAGGAGGCAGCTAATGCGAGACCGCTCAGGCTTCCCGGCGAAAGGCGACCAGTTCGGGGCGGGCGATGCGGAGATAGTCGGCCGTATCGAGGATAATTGACCTGTCCAGCCGTCCGGCGTTAAAGGCGATTTCGCTGAAGTTTTCGAACAGCAGCGGGTCGGCCACCAGGCGCAGAGCCGGATGGAAGCTGAAAGGGGGAATGGCGCCAAAGACGCAGGCCGTCAGGGCATCGACTTCGGCGGGGCTGGCCAGCGAGGCTTTGCTGCCGCCAATGTGCAGCGCCAGGCGCGAGAGATCGGCCTGCTGGTCGGCGGCGAGGATCGCCAGCACATGCTGATTTATGCCGTGGCCTTTCACTTTGCAGACCAGCGCCTTCGCCCCTTGTCCGAGAGCGGTGCCGCGAATTTCAGAAACCGCCTCGCATTTTCCCACCGCCTCATGCTCTACCAGCCGGTAGCGGGCCTGGCGTTCGTCGAGTAACGCCAGCAGCCGGCGGTGGGTGTTCGGTTTTTCAGGTGCATTCATGCGCGGTTCTCTCCGGGGACAAAACGGCAAGTTTAATCTTCTCCGCGCCGGATGAAAACCGTCGGCCGTTGCCGCGATCTTCCACATTAAATTCATATTTCACTCATTTTATCTCCGGAACGATATGCTGGAATAGTGAAAAGTATTACTATCCTCCCGCTGCTCAAAGCGAAAGGAATTTATTAATCAAGCGAACTTTTCTCATTTTCTTTAGTCCTTAATCAGACTAACGAGGTGCTGTTGATAGTGGTAACGAGGTTATGATGATGGAAAACGCAGCGGTGCAGGTATCCCCCCGGAAGTTCAAAAAAATAAGGGAACTGAACAGGCGCCGTAATTATTTTATAAAGAAAGTCCGCAACGTGATGCGTGTTTATATTGCTAAAGCGTTCTGGGACAAGCATACCCGTCGGGAGGTCGACGTCAGTTCGGCGAAAACCGTGCTGCTGATGCGTAACGAAGGCGCGGTAGGGGACGTGGTCGTTGATTCCGCGCTGGTCAAATGCCTTCATGAATCCGGCTATATCGTGGATTTCCTGCTGACCAAATCGAATAGTCAGGTGATGCGCCATAACCCGCGAATCCGCCACATCTATGAGGCTGACAATGTCGATTCCGCCGCTTTTCTGCGCAAGTTTACGCACAATGTTCCTCAGTCTGTTATTAATGAGCTGGCGAATAATAAGTACGATATCGTTATTGACCCCTCTTTGTTTGATATGCCCGTACACAGAATGTTGCTTCTCCGACAAATAAAAGCAAAATCAGTGCTCGGCTTTAATAAATGGCCATCAATTAATCATTACACCACCTCGTTTAAATTTGATTGTGAAAACTGGCATGTCAGCAAAACCTTTGATTTTATTGCTGAGCATATGAATCTGGATAAGAAACATCTCACAACCTACGACCTGCATATTCCGCAGGATGTCCACCAGCAGGTTCGCCAGCATCTGGCCGCTATCGACGGACCCAGAGCGGTGGTGAACATTTTTGCCGGCCATCAGGATCGCAGCCTGTCGCAGGAGCAGCTGTCGGCGCTTATCGCCAGGCTGCAGGCGGAGTATCCTCGGGTTAACGTTATTCTGCTCGATCATCGCAACGAAATTCGCATTCCGCTGCCGGAGAAGGTGAGCGTGAATCCGTTTAAAACCCTGCATCATGCGATGGCGCTGATTGCCGAAGCCGACCTGGTTATCTCGCCGGATACGTCGATCGTGCACATGGCGGCGGCGTGGAAGAAACCGCTGGTTGCGGTCTATAAAGATGTGCGGATGAACAACCGGCTGTGGGCGCCGGGGTATGACAACGCGCGGCAGATCATCGTTAAATGCGGCAAGGTACACCAGCAGCACGATATCGCCGATCTGATCGTGGCGCAGATCGATCCTCAGGTGCTGAAAAACCGCTAAGCGCAAAATCGGCCCGGGCTACCGCCCCTCGCTAAAGTTCGGCGGCGGGGCCTATGCCCGACGATGGACGTGCCCGATAGGCCGCCCCGGGGAGATAAAACCTGGGGCAGGCATTCCCGCAATCACGTTCGGCAGTTTCCGGTGAATCTACTCCTGCTGCAGATCCCGCAGCGCTGCAAGCAGATGCTGCGTCGATAGCTCGTTTTCACTCTCCCGCCAGGCTAATCCTAGCTCTCTCCACAGCGCCGGCTTTAAGGGACGAATGGCGATACGGCTATCGGCGGAGAGCTGGGTACCCGATTCAAGAGGCAGCAACGTGGCGCCATACCCGGCACCCACCAGGCTTTTAATGGCATCGTTGTAATCAAGCTTGATCCGCGGCGTGGGGCTATGGCCCGTATCGGCAAACCAGCCGCTGGTCAGCTGCGACAGGTGGGTGCCGGAGCCGTTCAGCACCAGGGGCTTTGCAATCATCCATTCCGGCGTCACCACCTCCGGTGCCGCCCAGTCCGCAGGCAGGAACGCGACAACGGGATCTCGCCGCCAGGCATCAATTTTCAGGCCGCTGCTCCGGGGCTGTGGAAGCGCCACGATGCCGATATCGAGCGAACCGGATTTCAGCTGCTCAAGGGTCTGCTGCGACGTCAGGACGGTAATGTGTACGTCAATACTCGGATGGGACTGCGCCAGTTTTTCAATCGCCCGCGGCAGCAGATAAGCAATGGCTCCGGTCGACGCCCCAAGCCTGACCTGACCGCTCAACCCCTGAGCCTGGCGGGATATGTCGTCAAGCGCATAGGCGACGTCGGCAAGGAGCCGGCGGGCGTGCGCGACCATGTTCTCTCCAATGGCCGTCGGCCTGACTTTGCCGCGGGTGCGGGAGAGCAGCTTAGCCCCGACGCGGCTTTCAAGCTCGGAGATATGCAGGCTGACCGTCGGTGGCGCCAGGTGCAGCAGGCGGGCGGCTTCGTTGAAAGAGCCGGTATCGGCAATGGTGATCAGCGTGCGCAGCTGATCGAGATTGATCTCCCGCATAAGCGTACCTCAGAAAAACTGAATTTGACGTTAGGATAATTCAACTTTACCAATACTTAAACCAGGCACAACATTCATGCACTGAAGTTCTGTCTGGTTTAAGGAAACGACGATGACTCACGTATTTATTGATGGCGAGCAGGGCACAACGGGTTTGCAAATCCACGATCGTCTGCGCCACCGTTCAGATATTAAGCTGATGACTCTGCCCGTATCCCAGCGCAAAGATCGGCGCCTTCGGGCGGAGATGCTGAACGGCTGCGATATCGCCATTTTGTGCCTGCCCGATGAGGCGGCGCGCGAGTCGGTGGCGATGCTGGAGAATCCGCAGGTGCGGGTAATCGATGCGAGTTCGGCGCATCGCACCGTCTCAGGGTGGACGTACGGTTTCCCGGAGATGAGCGCCGACCAGCCCGATCGCATCAGAGCGTCGAAGCGCGTAACCAATCCAGGCTGTTACCCAACCGGCGCCATTGGGCTCCTGCTCCCGCTGGTGAACGCCGGGCTGCTGCCCGCTGATTATCCCGTTTCCATCCATGCCGTATCCGGCTATTCAGGAGGCGGAAGGGCGGCGATTGAGCTGTACGAAGGCGGTTCTGCAGGCTCCGGGCCTGCTTTTCAGGCGTATGGTTTAGCTCTCAGGCACAAGCATGTGCCGGAGATCGCGCGCTATGCCGGGCTCTCCACGCCGCCGTTTTTCATGCCGGCTTACGGCGCCTACCGCCAGGGGATTATCCTCAGCGTGCCGCTACAGCAGCGCCTGCTGCCTGAACGTGCCGATGCGGCAGCAGTACATGCCTGCCTGGCGCAGCATTATCGCCATAGCGATCTGGTCAAGGTGCTGGCGCCTGAAGTCGTCGGCGAGATTGAGCGTCTCGATCCCCAGCGGCTGAACGGCAGCAACGAGATGGAACTTGGCGTATTTTCAAATCCTGAGAGCGGGCAAATACTGCTGACGGCGGTCTTCGATAACCTCGGCAAAGGGGCATCGGGAGCCGCGGTGCAAAACCTGAACCTGATGATCGGCGCCGGCTAACTTTCGCCTGGCGCGACACAACGGTGTTCTTCCTATGGTTCGGCAAGGCGAAAGATATCATATCCGGGCCCGTAAGAGGCATTAAATACCTTTTTTTCAACGAGTTATGAACTAATACGCCCGGCGCATTGTCCGCGCCGGGCGCCGCGTTGTCATACGCGACCCGCTCTCCTCAAAAAAGCCATCCGCGCTGCATCTATGCGTTAATTCCCAAACAGAATATTTTCGCCGAACAATTAAGTTGACAGATTTCAGTGATGCGATCAAAACTAAACCGTACAGTTCACATTGAGTGTGAATTTGACTGTTTTTACGCAAGGCTGGCCGGTAGGCGCAGCCCTTAACCAAAACGAAAGGATCTGCACATGAAGATGTTAAGGCAAATCGGTGGGCTGGCGGTTATCGGTGTCACCCTGCTGTTGGCGGGCTGTGCCGGTAATGAGCCCGTGCGTTACAGCGGTATCGACTCGGCTTCAAAGCTGACGGCAAACACCGATGATAATGCCGATCGCATGCCATATCGTTATTCGCCTCTGGTGGACTGGCGTAAGTACGACAGCATCATCATTGACCCGGTGAGAATTTATCAGGGCAACGATGGACAGTTTGACGATATGGCGCAGGCCGATCGCCAAACGCTTGCCGCTCACATGCAACAGGAGTTCAGCAAAGCTCTTAGCGCGCGCTTTAAAGAGCTCAAAGAGCCCGCGGCGAATACCTTGCGTCTGAAGTTGACGCTGACCGGGGCTGACACCACCCCGCAGGTGATCGGAACGTTCACCAAATTCGATCTGGCAGGGGGCCCCTACAACATTGTGCAATCGGTGCGCGGCGGTCGGGGGCTGATGAGCGGTTCGGTGGATTATGCCGTCGAAATTTATGACGCAAACAGCCACGAACTGCTGAAAGCCTACGTTGCCCGGCAGTATCCGAATGCCATGAATATCTCTGCCAGCATCGGCTCGCTGAGCGCCGCAGAAGTCGGTATTGAAAAAGGGGCGGAAGAGCTGGCGGAAGCGCTCAGGTAGCCTCAGACACAGTACGCGCAGCCGGAAGCTTTTAAGCGCAACCGGCTGTGATTTTCCCCATTAGCAACGTCCTGGCGGCCCGGCGTTATGAAGACATTCCCGCATCTGATCATCTGCCCACATTGCGACAGCGTTTACCAGAGATTACCCTGCGCATCGGGCGAAATCGCGCTCTGCCAGCGTTGTTACGCAGTGCTATGGCGTGGTCACCGGCGTGTGCCTGGCCATGTACTGCCCCTGATGTTGACGGCGGCAATCATCCTATTTCTGGCCTGTATTTTTCCGGTTATATCCGTTGGGTTTCACGGGATGGCGAACGACGTCACGCTGTGGAATGTGGCATGGGCGCTGGCTGCCGGAGATGGCAATCCGATTATGGCGGTCTGTACCGCTTTTCTTCTGGTTATTGCCCCTTTCTTACAGATAACCCTAACGGTATGGCTGCTGAGCTTTGCGTATTTCGCGCGTCCGGCACCGGCGTTTATCTTCATTATGAGAGCGCTCAAGTGGCTGCATCCCTGGAGCATGGTGGAAGTTGGCGTGCTGGGGTTTCTTGTCGCCGGGATAAAGCTCTCGTCACTGCTGGATGTCTCCATAGGGCCGGGCGGTTGGGCGCTGGCCCTATCTTGCGTGCTGGTTGTCCTCATCAACAGCCACGATCTGCGTCCGCTGTGGGATCTGCTTACGGTCGAGGAGAAGGGCCGTGGTGAGTAATCCCCCCTTTGCCCGTCAGATGCAGGTGTGCCGCTGTTCTCTGTGTGGCCTGGTGTGCGCCGACGAAACGGCGTTCGGCGTGCGTGGTAAATGTCCTCGCTGCCAGACGGTGCTGCCCGGCCGCCAGCCCGGGCGTCCGCATTTGAGCTGGGCGCTGCTTTTAACCTCCATGATCCTATACGTACCCGCCAATATTTTCCCGGTAATGTACACAACGCTTCTCGGTCATGGCAGTGAAAGCACGATCCTTTCCGGCATCGTGGCCTTCTGGCGAAGCGGGTCGTGGGGCATTGCGGCGATCATTTTTATTGCCAGCGTGATGGTTCCCTGCCTGAAATTTCTGTCAATGAGCGTATTGCTGATCTCAACTGCCCGAAAGAGCCGCTGGGCCAGATGCGAACGGGCCAGGCTGTACCGGATAACGGAGTGGATTGGCCGTTGGTCGATGCTGGATGTGGTGGTGGTGGCCGCAGTGTGCGGCCTGCTCCGCTTTCATGTGCTCAGCGAGGCCGAACCCCGGGTTGGGATTCTGCTTTTCGGCCTGGTGGTCATTTTGACTATGTTTTGTGCGCTGAGTTTTAAACCAAAAACGCTATGGGAAGACAAGCAATGAAGCCTCCTGTTTCGGGTATTCCTCTTTTTCGTCACGGCCGCTGGCGCAATGCCGTCATCTGGCTGATCCCCGCGGTCGCGTTTGTGGTCGCCGTGTCGATGGTTATCCAGGCACGCCTGTCAGTCGGGCCGGAGGTGGTGATTACGTTTCGCAGCGCCGCCGGTCTCGAAGCCGGAAAAACAGCGGTGAAATATAAAGATGTCACCGTCGGGCTGGTGAAGGAAATCACCCTCAGCCCCGATAACACCCAGGTGTTAGTACGGGTCACGCTTGGCAGAAGCGCTCAGCATCTGGCGCTCGCCGACACCCGATTTTGGGTGGTCAGGCCGCGAGTCGGGATGAGCGGCGTCAGCGGCATTGATACGCTGTTGTCAGGGGCCTACATCGGCGTGGACAGAGGGAAGTCCGATGAAAGTAAATACCAGTTCACCGGAATGGAAACCCCTCCGGCTATCGTCAACGACATGACGGGCAGCCAGTTTATGCTGGAAGCGGACGACCTTGGATCGCTGGATATTAACTCTCCGGTTTACTATCGCCGCATTCCGGTGGGGCGGGTCACCTCCTGGCAGCTGCGCAAAGACGGCAGGGGAATCGATCTCAACATCTTTATTGATGCCCCTTATGACCGCCTGGTCACGGCGGATTCGCGATTCTGGAATGTGAGCGGCGTGGATCTCTCGGTAGGGAGCGACGGTTTTCAGCTTAAAACCCAGACGCTCGCCGCCATCATGGCGGGGGGGATCGCGTTCTCAAGGCCGGATGACCCAACCCGCGGCGTGCTCTATAAGCAAACGCGTTACAAACTGGCAGCGGATCGGGAAAGCGCGATGGCGCCTGAGGATGGTCCGCCGGTGCGTTTTCAACTGCGTTTTGAACACGGCTTACATGGCCTGAACATTGGCGCTCCGGTTGAGTTTTCCAGCGTGCGGATCGGACGCGTTGCCGCCGTCGAGCTTGACTATAACCCCGACGGATATCGCTTTCCGACCATTGTGGATATTGACGTTTATCCCTCGCGGATGGGCAATGTGCTGGAAAAGCTGCCGAAACCAACAGGCGACACGGACCTCAATACGGCCCTTTTCACGCGCGAGATGATCGCGCACGGGCTGCGAGCGCAGGCCACTTCCAGCAGTCTGCTGACGGGGCAACTTTACATCTCGCTCGATTTCTTACCGGATGCGCCAAAAGTGAACTTTGATGCGACCAGGCGCCCGGTTGAGCTGCCCACCGTGAATGGCGGGCTGACAATCCTTCAGGACCAGCTCACGGATATCGCCAGGAAAATAAACAAAATGCCGCTGGATAAGATCGGGACCAACATGAATAACACGCTGGAAGAGCTGAATAAAACTCTGCGAATGGTGAACAATCAGTCTCTGCCCGCCGCCAACCGCCTGATGCAACAGACTCAGAAAACGACACAAGACGCGCGGAACCTGCTGGCGGAAGATTCCCCCCTGATGATTAACCTCCTGCAGTCCTTACAGGAGACCACGCGAACGCTGCGGGCCGTCCGCAGCCTGACAAACCAGCTGGATCGCCAGCCGGAATCGCTATTGCAGGGCCGCTCCGCAGATGCGGAGCTGAACGATCCCCGTTCACTTAAGGCAGGAGAACGACCATGAGAACCGTTTTATGTCTTATCCTCGGCGTCATGTGCCTGCCGGCAGGATGCTCATCTCCCCAGGTGCGCTACCACTCGCTGGTCAATTCTGACCCCGTTTCCCGCGCCGTCGCGCCGGCCGACTTTGTGATTGATCTGCTGCCCGTTGGCGTTCCGGCCCAGCTGGACACTCAACAAGTTGTGGTTCGCCAAAGCGACAGTCGCATCGTCGTTCTGGACAACGATCGCTGGCTAAGCCCGCTGGGCGATGAGCTGCAGACGGCGCTGTCCCTCAGCATGACGCAGCAGCTTAACACTGTGGATGTGGCGGGGCTGGCGCGGGATAACAGCAAACCTGTGGTACGGGTTCTGCTGCAGGTTCGGCGTTTTGATAGCTGGCCCGGCAAGGCCGTCAGCCTGGATGCTGGCTGGAGCCTATCCACGCAGCGAGGGGACGAAAATCGCCGGCTGGTGTGCAAAAGCCACCTGTCGCAAACTCTCTCCGGCGATCCGGCGCAGATGTTTGCTGCCTGGCAGCGCGTGGTTGAGCGCCTGGCGAGCCAGATAGGACAGACCGCGACGGACTGGGTGGCGACGGGCGCGGCAGTTTGTCGCCGTGACTAATCTTTCTTAGCGTAACTTTCTTAGCGTATAAACAACCGGGTTCGCGGCGGCGAACCCGGTCTTCACATGCCCGCTGGCCGGGCAGGGGCTATTCAGGTTTTTTAAGCGCGCCGTCGAGAAACAGCCGCACGCCATTCCTGACCATCTCACTGACTTTTTCCTGAGTAAAATCGGGCATATTGCGCAAGAAAAACAAGACCTCGGTTTCCGCTTTGATCAGCGATGTAAACTGGATGGCGCGAAGCATTGGCTCCGACGGCGCCAGTTCACCCCGTTCCATCGCCGCCTGCATTTCCTGGGCCAGCGCCTCCATGCTTTGGCGGATGCCGGATTCCAGAAACAGTTTCCCGATATCGGAGTGGCCGGCTTCGCCCAGCACAACGCGATAGATCTGCAGCGCCTGGTTATCGCATGCCACTACCCGCAGCATATCTTCACCAAAGCGGATGAGTTTTTGTTCCAGGGAGAGGTGCTGGTTTTCCGGTTGAGTCAGCCCGCTTGCCGCTTCGGTGAGAAACCTGGCGCTGTAGTTGCGCACAACCGTTTCAAACAACGCCTCTTTTGAAGAGAAGTATTTATAGAGCGTGGCCTTCGAGCCACCGGCACGTCTGGCTACTTCATCCATTGAGGCACGTTCGTAGCCAACCTCCAGAAACACCTCGGCGGCGGCGGCCACGATCCCCTCGCGGCGCGCTTGCGTCAGTACCTTCATGTTGAACCCTTAGCTGGTTAAAAAATGAATAACTATACCGTACGGTATTCACGCATTATGCCACGGTAGCGCGCTGAATGCCTTGACCGGGATCGCTCTCTGCGGGCAGCGCCGTCACGTCGCCGGCGGTATTTGCTGCCCGATATTGCTTTAAACCGTCGTGGCCGGGAATTTCGCGGCCGGTTGAGCTCAACGGACATGTTTCCCGTGGTCATTACCGGGTGAGAAGGTATTGATTGGTGCTATAATTGCCGTCACTTGTTGGTGGTACGACAGGGAGTTAGCCATCTTGTCCAGTCAAAAATATATCAGCGCAATCGTACTGATCGTGGTTTGCACTACGGCTCTTTTTACCGCGTTGGCCGTTCGTGAAGGGCGTGCTTTGCAGAATTATATGGGATATGTTGCCGAAAATGGTAAATCAGCACTTTTCCATGAAGAGTCCATTAACCAGAATATTGCCACCCGGCTTTCGCGGGCATTTTATACCCAGGCATTTTCTGCCCCCTCAAGCGAACGTGAACGGAAAAATGTCTGTCAGTCCCTTGAAACTGAAGGCGACATCCACGGCTTCAATCTGCTGAAAAAGAACAGAAATAACCTGCAAGGTACCCTGCAAACCCGCAATGAATCGTGTGAAGAATGGGCGGGTGATATTAATGCGCTGGCGGTTATTCATTCTGCGGAGAGCGCGGCTATATCGAAGTACAGCTTTTCAAACTATGCCGGTTATACTTTCAGGAATATCAGATACTATATCGATCTTTCTCATAACTATATTTATATTAATCATTTGATTAATACACAGAATTACACTTTTAGTAACTGGTTAGTTGGCGATAATAGCAGCATCAATATTGCGCGCAGCGCGCACACCATTTCTATTGATGACAACGCCCTGAATGACCTGCTTAAAGGTGAAAGCACGTTGTCTCATATCTATCATGATGGATATACCCAAAACAATATTATCAGCATGCTTACCCCGGTGTTTTTGGGGGATAAGGTGAAGGGCATTCTGATCACAGACATCAATATTAACGATCTTGTGGTTTCGTTTAAAACCGTCGATCGCCCGCTGCTGTGGCGCTTCCTCTCGTTGTATGTTACTGATAATGTGACTGGAACGCATATTTTTTTCCATAAACCCTACGTCAAAACTTATGATTTGATCAGCTACGCAGACTCGCTTACCCAGTATTACACCCTCCATGCGAAGCTGGACGCCATCTACGTCATTATTGCCAATTTATGGCTGTTCATGCTTTATATCCTGGGAACCTGGGCGCTATGTCGCTATGCTCGTAAGCAGTTAATCAGGCATGAATCGCTTTCCCGGGATAACGTGACGGATGCGATGACCGGACTGTGTAACAGAAAAATCATGACGCCGGAGTTTGAACAAAAAATCCGCTCCCTCGTTGAGCGAAATATCCCGGTCACGGTTATTGCAATTGACAGCGATGGGCTTAAAAAAATTAATGATACCCAGGGCCATCATATGGGGGATAAAGCGATACAGATGCTGGGTTCAGCGCTGGGGAGCGCCATTCGTAAGAGCGACTACGGAATACGGCTGGGCGGCGATGAGTTCTGTCTGGTTCTTATTGATTATTCCCTGAATAAATCCCGCGATGTTATTGCCCGCGCGCAGGAACATTTGCTCACCATCGATCGTGATAGGCTGGTGGCGTTTTCCTGGGGCGCGTATCAACTTCAGTCGGGGGATACGCTGGCGCAGGCGATGCTCAAAGCTGACGATTTACTCTATCAACATAAACGCAGCAAATATGCCGAACGGAGATGAGGATATTAAGAAGGCGTCGCTGACGATAATAACAGCGACGCGGCTCTGTAAAGTGAAAAGTTAATCAGAAGCAGTGGCTCATGCCGATATGCAGTATCAGGTCTTTATTTTCTCGCCACATGAGAAATATCAGCAGCAGGAGGGCCAGAATGAGGCAAGCCGCTACGGTCCTGAATGAACAATTCATACTTTCAGCCCCGTCAGCGCACGCTTTGAAACTTCCCGAATGGGCCAGTTCAGCGCCGCAGCGATAACGCTGAGAACGATACTTACGTACCAGACAATGCTATAGCTTCCGGTGATATCGTAAAGATATCCTCCCAGCCAGCCGCCAAGAAAAGCGCCTGCCTGATGCATCAGGAAGATAATTCCCCCCAGCATTGATAAGTTCCTTACGCCAAACATTGTTGCTACCGTTCCGTTAGTTAACGGTACGGTTGAAAGCCAGAGAAGCCCCATAGCGATACCAAAACAGTAGGCCGACCAGGTTGTAACCGGGAACGAGATAAACAAGGTAATGATTACCGCCCTGACAATGTAGATCAGACTCAGTAGCTTTGTTTTTGAATAGCGGCTGCCAAGCATCCCGGCGAAATAGGTCCCGAAAACATTAAATAAACCGACCAGAGCCAGCGTGGTGGTTCCGGCGATGACCGGGAGATGGTTATCCATAAGATATGAGGGTAGGTGAACACCAATGAAGACGACCTGGAATCCGCAGACGAAGAACCCGAGGGATAAAAGCCAGAATCCGGAGTGTCCCAGAGCTTCCCGTAATGCTTCGCTCATCGTCTGATGCGGTTCAGAATGCGCCGCTTCCTGACGCTGAAACAGCGCCGCGGCGGGCAGCATTAGCATAGCAACCATGCCGAGAGCGATCAGGGCCGATGCCCATCCCAGCCATTGGATCAGCACCATGCTGCCGGGCAGCATGGCAAACTGCCCAAATGACCCCGCCGCGGCAGTGAGCCCCATTGCCATGCTACGTTTTTCAGCGGGAACGGCGCGGCCAATCGCCCCGAGAATGACAGAAAATGAAGTGCCGGACAGACCAATACCAATCAGTAATCCGGTACTGAGCGAGAGCAGCAGGGGGGTATGCGCAAACCCCATTAGCATCAGTCCCGCAGTATAAAAAATCGCCCCCGAGATGATGGTCCTGCGAGTCCCGAAGCGATCCGCCAGCGCCCCGGCAAACGGCTGCGCAACTCCCCAGATAATATTCTGTATTGCCATCGCAAACGCAAAAACTTCGCGTCCCCAGCCAAACTCAGCGCTCATAGGATGCAGAAAGAGGCCGAATCCATGCCTTATCCCAAGGGAGAGAAAGAGGACCAGCGCCCCGCCAGTAATCAGCCAGAAGCTTTTATTTTGCGAAAATGTCATTAAAAACCCTCGAGGTTAATTGATAAAACGTCATCAACGACTTTATTTTTCACTTCTGACCGCACCCCGTAGCCCGGGATCATTCGTCCGCGTACTGCGCCTCACCGTTGCCGAAGGACCAGTTTTCTTTTTTGACTTCCACCAGACTGATAAAGACATCTTGTTGACGAAGTCCCACCGCGTGGTGGAGTCCGTCTGCAATGGCCCGGTACAGCGCCTTTTTTTGCTGCGTGTTACGCCCTTCGTTCCAGGTTATCTGAATGGCAACGAAGTCATCGGTGCGATTTATGCCGAGGTAGCCCGGATCATAAATCAACCCTGCCGGCTCATATTCACCGATCGCCTGAAAACGGTCATTCTCCGGGACGCCCACGCTCACCAATGCGTCGTAGACCGCGTCAGCTACTTTCTGACGATAGTCGGCGGGTTTCCCTTTACGTAAATCGATGCGAACAAATGGCATAACGTCTCCTCGCGGCTGATTGAAAATACGTGCATATGCTCTTATTTGCAATATCAGCATATGCTGGTAAAATCAAGACGTCAACGTTAATCAGGAAGGGGATGTATGTCTCAGAATGAGGGTATCGGCGCGTCGTCTGGTGTAAGTTGTCACTGCACTACCTTGCGCAAAGCCTCCCGACGTCTGTCGCAATATTACGACAGTATTTTGGCTGAAAGCGGGCTCAAGACCACCCAGAGGGCGATTCTGGCCCAGCTGCGGCGAGCTGGCAGCCTGTCGGTCAGCCATCTGGCTGAGGCCCTGGTCATGGATCGGGGAGGACTTGCCCATACGCTCAAACCTCTCCAGCGGGATGGCCTGATAAGCGTCGACGCAGACCCCTCCGATGGGCGCTCGCGTCTGGTGTCACTGACTCCGGCCGGCAGGGAAAAACTCGGCGAGTCGGATGCCAGCTGGGCGCAGGCGCAGCAGCAGTTTGAACAAAAACTTGGGAAGGCGGAGGCGGCGACGCTGCAGGACCTGTTGTCCCGTCTTGTGGCAGCCGAATTTGAACAGGACAACATCTAATAATGCAGGCAGTCAGGCTGATTCTCCGTCGATCTTTGTCAGAGCGTGGTTATGTCAGAAGTTGCTGAGCAGGCGATGCCTGGAGACTGGCTCGATTTTCGTCGTGATGCCGAAACGGGCATCGAAAGCGTTAACGCCCACTTTACGGGTCACGCCTATGATAGCCACGATCATGAAGAGCTACTTCTGGGCGTAACCCTGCAGGGTTCACAGCGCTTCAGCTGCCATCGCACGGTACATACCAGCACGCCGGGCAAGGCCATCCTCATCGAGCCCGGCGCTGTGCATGATGGTTACGCCGCCCAACGCGATGGCTTCACGTATTCCATGTTGTATATTCCGCAACAGTGGGTGTCGGACAGCTTCCGCCAGCGTGGTATGGGGGATATTTCGCTAATACAGGCGGCTTTTCGCCATACCCTCACGGATGACCGCGCGTTAATTGCGTCGATCTCCCGGGCTTTTGATGCGCTACACAACGGCGAGGGGAGGCTTGCGCGGGATGAAAGTCTGGACAGATTGCTGGCTCACCTCACACCCCATGTCGAACTGAAGCCCTCGGAAGAGCTGACCGACTCTTGCATCAAAATGAACCGGGTCAGGGATTATTTGTATGAGCATCTGGCAAGAAATCCCGGACTTGATGAGCTGGCAAAGGTCAGCGGTATCGATCGCTTTCGCTTAAGCCGCCAGTTCAAGGCTGCATTCGGTCAGTCGCCTCATGCCTATCTTGTCAGGCTACGCCTTCGCACCGCGCGCGGGCTGTTGGCCCGAGGATTTGCTCCGTCGCTGGTGGCGTCGCAGACGGGGTTCGCCGACCAAAGTCATTTAGGCCGCTGGTTCAGACGCGCTTACCGCATGTCTCCTGCGGCATTCCAGAATCACTGCTCAAACGTTCTATACTGATATTCCGCCGTCATGTGAACATGCCTGCTTCGTAGTTAAAGACGGGAATATTTGAATGACGTTTGACACCAAAATTGCATTTATCGTGAGAGATGACTTACCTGACTGGCAGCGCCTGAATGTTGTGGCATTTCTGGCTACGGGAATTGCTTCTGCGGCTCCGGAAATTATGGGTAAACCTTACGTCGATTCGCTAGGCCGGCATTATGGCAACATGTCCGGCCAGCCCATGCTGATTTTTGAAGCGGACCTTGAAAAACTGCAGGCGGTTCACCGTAAGGCGCTGGAGCGGGAAGTGACCATCATTCCTTATATTCATGCCATGTTCTCCACCGGGCATGATGAGGCAAATCGCGAAGTATTTATGGCCGCCGATGCGGATAATCTGGACTTCGTCGGTATCGGTATCCGCGGCCATAAAAAAGCGGTGGATAAGGTTATAAAGGGTTTATCCCTGCATAAATAGTTTACCGCCACAGCGGGGCCTGGCAGCGATTCCTTTCCTGAATCTCTGCACTTCGTCAGTCCGAAAGTATCCCGGCCCCGCATCAACATCACTTTTCACCTGATTGCTGCCTGACGGAGATGAAACGCGTTGCTTGCTCTCTTTATGACCGGTGTTTTCCGCATAGTCAGGCGCCGGCGGCGATTCAAACTGGGGAATGTTCCGTTATGGGCGGCTCAATATGAGCTACTGAGCCGATGTAAAGTCAGAAAATATTTTCGAGCAGCGGAGCCTTCATACTGGCATCGAAGGAAATAATTTCCGCTTTAGCTATTTTTAATTTTTGGAATGGGTCCTGGCTGAGACGTTCTTCCAGAGATTCGAGGCTGTCAGATTTTGCAAGTATGACGCCGCCATTACGGGGAATTCTTCTTCCTGATGCCAGAAACACGCCATCGGAGTAGCCTTGTTTAAGCCACTCAACATGTGCAGGTATTTGAGAATCAACTTCTTCGAGTGGTTTTATATAAGTTAAAACAACTACATAAATGATGCTCATTTAAAGTCCTTATGGAAAGAAAGCCTTAAAATGCTACCACCGCAGGAAGTAAAGCTGAAGCAGTAAGATAAGCGCCCGGCATATTAGCGTCGCAGACGGGATGGCGACAGCGACGCTATTATGGCGGTGGAAAATTACCGGTATAAGGACATATGGGGGTTGGCTATAAAACCGACCTTAATTACTTCTGCAGGATCTGCCCAACATCGATACGATTTCCATCCGGGTCGGCGAAAACAAATGCCCGAATACCATAATCTTTATCTTCCAGGCCTTTAATAATCCTGGCGCCAATTTCCTGACAACGGGCGTACAGGGCATTTGCATCATCAACCAGAAGATGTGCGACAGGCCACGAGGACGCTTTGTGCCGCGGCTGGAGAGTCAAATGTAGCTCAGCCTCTTCACGCTTTATTATCATAAAACCCAGCGGATCTCCGTTTTCAAAAACGGCCTTGAAGTTCAGCCCGTTGATATAGAACTCTTTGGCAATCATGATGTTTTTAACGGGTAACACGGCGGCTATACGACCAAATCTGACAAGATGCTGCATGATCAACCTCAATATTGTTAATCAATGAATAGCATAGCGCTGGGCGGTGCTGGAGCTACGCGGCTGGGCGGTGCCAGATGATTGATGAAGATATAATATTTCCCCTCGGGGTGAAATTGAAACTTTTGCGGCGCGTGACCAGACCTTATTTACCCGCGCTCCGCCGGGTCATTAACGCCGGCCTCCGGCGCTGGGCAGGCTATTTGATAAACCGCGTTCGGCATCCGCGCCGGCTGCGCTTTCCTTGCGGAGCTGGCTGATGCAGGGGCAGGGCGGCCCCTGATGATTATTTAGTAAAAAATCCGCCTTTATCCGGAAGGGGCGGGCAGCGTTTTGGCGCCGTTAGTCCATCCAGTCGTCGATAATCGCCCCGTACAGCCGCTCAGCCTCGTCCAGCCGGCTGAGCAGGCAGTACTCGTCGGTCTGGTGGGCCATCGACGGTTCGCCGGGGCCGAGAATAATGCAGGGCGGATTATCCAGCGCGGGCAGCAGCAGGGAGGCGTCGGTAAAGTAGGGCACAACGCGCGGCTCCAGCGGCCTGTCGTGCAGCGGCTGGCAGCGCCGATAAATCTGCGCTATCCATGCATGCCTCTCTTCGCTCAGCACCGCGGGCAGATCGACCAGCGTGGAGAGCGTCACGCTCTCGCCAAGCAGCGAGCTCAGCCGCTGTCGAATGGTGGCGTGCTGTAAATTGGGCGCGCTGCGGATATCCACATCAAAACGCGCTCGGTCCGGCACGGAATTAATATTTAGCCCGCCCTCAATGCGCCCGACGTTCAGCGTGGGCTGCTTCATCAGCGGATGCGGCGCACCCGGCGAAAAATGGCGGATCTTACCCAGGGCATCCGCCGCCAGATAGATAGCATTAATCCCCAGCTCCGGCATCGCCCCGTGGGCGGTTTTCCCCCGGGTTTCCGCGCGCAGCCACAGCGCCCCTTTATGCCCGATAACCGGGTAGTTGGCGGTGGGTTCGCCGACGATCAGCGCGCCGATCTCCGGCAGCGGAGCGGACTCGATCAGCGCCCGCGCGCCGTCGCAGCCGGTTTCTTCCCCGCCGGTGATGAGCAGCACCGCGCCGAGTCCGGCGAGGATCTCCTCCCGCCGCCGGACGCAGGCGACGGCGAACGCCGCTATCGCCGCTTTCATATCGCTGGAGCCTCGTCCGTAAAGACGCCCGTTCTCGATCTGCGAGCCGAAGGGGTCATACCGCCACCGCGCATTGCCGAGCGGAACGGTATCCAGATGGCCGGTAAAGGCCAGCGGTTTACCGGGCGCCGCTCCCGGCAGACGAGCAATCAGATTGCTGCGCCCTTCGCCGAACGACGACAGCGAAATCTCGAAGCCGCTATCGCGAAGCCAGTCGGCAAAAAAACGCATGCAGTCGGCTTCGTTTCCCGGCGGATTGATGGTGTTAAAGCCCAGCAGATGCCGGGCCAGTTCGAGGGTGGTGGTCGCCATCAGCCGCGTTCCGTCAGCCAGTCGAGGCAGTTAATCCACAGCTGGCGATAGCCGGGCCATTTGGCAAACTCCTCGGGCAGCCAGTGTGCGGACATATCGCTGGTCCACACCAGCGAACGCCCCTGCTGATATTCGCGCACCGCCAGCAGCGGATGCCCGGTGCCGGCAACGGTAGCCAGCAGCCTGCCTTCCGGGTGCATTTCCACTTCGTTATAGCCCAGCAGCCACGGCCACTCGCCCGGAATATCGTTAAACAGCGCGTGGGATTCGGTCACTTCGGCATAGCAGCCCTCCGGGGTTTCAATGCGATCGTCCCACGCCAGGCAGCGCACCGGCAGAACTTTCTCCACCGCGGTATGGCGATAGCGCGCGCTGCCGTTAATCCCCTGGAAGCTGTAATAGCCGCCAATCATCATCAGCGAGCCGCCGGCAGCAACGTAGTCATGCAGCAGCGTCAGACGGTTGGCGGTACGGCGGCTTTTCAGCCAGGTGTCCGGGTGCAGCAGCAGCGTGTTGGCGCCAATATCCGACAGGATAATCGCATCCCACTGCTGCAGTTCCTCCTGCGTCAGCGGGAACTCGGTTGCCGCCGCGTGGGCCGGCATATAGGTGATGGCATAGTGGCTATCGGCCAGTGCGGCCAGGAAATCCGTCGCGCCGTTGTGCCAGGTAGCGGTAGCAAACTGATCGAAGCCTTTAACGTGCGTTGAGGTGCTGGTCCAGGATTCACCGACCAGTAAAACTTTCTTCTTCATTATAACTTTCCTTTTTATCCGCCAAATACCCGCTGGGGATTGCCAATCATCAGGGTTTCAAGCTGTTCGCCGCTGACGCCGTGGCGCCGCAGGCGGGGAACGAAATGCTTGAGTATGTAGCCGTAACCGTGGCCGCCGTAGCGGGTGAGCATGGTCTTCAGGAAAACGTCCTGCGACAGCAAAATCTGCTGGATATAGCCGTCGTCAATCAGCTCCCGGATGGCGCGGGCGTTCTCCTCGTCGGAGGGCGACTGCGCCGACTCATCGGCGTAGTAGTAGCTCATGCCGATCATGTCGTATTCGAGGAACGCTCCGCGCTGCGCCAGCTCGCGCTGATAGCGCTTGTCGGCAAAGCTGGGATTCATATGGCACAGCACCGTATGGCGCAGATCGGCCCCTTCCTGTTCGAGAATATCCAGCACCCGATGGCCCAGACGCTCCCAGCCCGGCAGGTGGACCTCGATCGGCACGCCGGTCGCGGCGCTGGCCCGGCCCGCCGCGCGCAGGGACTTCTCTTCATCCGCGGTAAAGCGGCTGGAGACGCCGATCTCGCCGATCAGCCCGGCGACAATCTCCGGCTTCTCCTCCGCGCCGCCGACGTCGTAGATCAGCCGCTCGGTCAGCCGTTCGACGCTGCTGCTCTTCACCCACTCGGGATGCGACGGCTCGAGATAGAAGCCGGTGCCCATAATAATGTTCAGCCCGGTCAGACGCGCGATGCGCGCCAGCGCCTGCGGATCGCGGCCGATGCCGATATTGGTCGGGTCGACCACCGTTTCCCCGCCCAGGGCACGATATTTGGTCAGCTCTTCGATCGCCACGTCGACGTCAAACAGCTGGCAGTTATCGCGGCTGATCAGCGGATTCAGCGACAGCTCGCCGAGGTTTTCCATCTTCACCGGCATTTCGGCAAGATGGCGATCGCTGCAGCAGCAGGGCGGTACCCACTTGCCGGAGGCATCCAGCAGGATATGCTCATGCATCAGCGTGACGCCCATCTCGCTGACCGGCAGCGGGCCGAGCACCGTCATTACGTAGCCGCTGCTGACGCCGACCGGCAGCGGAGTAGGGTGGCGAAAAATTGATCCTTTCATGAGCTATCCTTTCGCCGCAGATCGCGTGGGGTTAAGAATGCGGGTGTTCAGCCAGATAGCCAGCAGGATAATGGTGCCGGTGGCTATCTGGGTGTAGAACGGCGAGATATGCGACAGGATCAGCCCGTTCTGGATAACCGCAATCGACAGCGCGCCGAGCAGCGTGCCGATAATGGTGCCGAAGCCGCCAAACAGGCTGGTGCTGCCGAGGACCACGGCGGCAATCACCTGCAGTTCGAAGCCTTCCCCCTGGTTGGATGAGCCGCTGCCGAGGCGCGCGGTAATAATCATTCCGGCCAGCGCGGCGGCCATTCCGCTGATGATGTACACCCTCATAGTCACCGCTTTGGTGTTAATCCCGCTGCGCCGCGCGCCCTCGGCGTTGGCGCCGATAGCCGTAACGTAGCGGCCAAAGCGCATATGATTCAGCACGATATGCCCGATAACCAGAACCATAACGCCGATCAGCGCCGGCATGGGGATACCCACGACCCAGGCGCGCCCGATAAAGGTAAACAGGCTGTCGGCGGGAACCGGAATCGAATAGCCCTGGGTCACCAGCAGCGCGATGCCACGAACAACGGCCAGGGTGGCGAGGGTGACGATAAACGCCGGAATGCCTTCATAGGCAATAAAGAAGCCGTTAATGGCGCCGACTAATCCGCCGAGCAGCAGACCGCCGAGCAGCACCACCGGCCACGGTAAACCCCAGCTGTTGAGGGCGATGGCGGAGAGCGCGCCCACCAGCGCGAGGGTGGAGCCCACCGACAGGTCGATGCCGCCGGTGGTAATCACCAGGGTCATCGCGGTCGCCACGATCAGCAGCGGGGCGCTCTGGCGAATGATATTCAGCCAGTTGGTACCGGTAAGGAAGTTGCTGGTAATGAGCGAAAACACCACGCAGCAGAATACGAAAAACAGCGCGATGCTGACCACGCCCGAGTGGTTATGCAGCAGGCGCCGGGGCAGCGAATGCTGGATCATGCGGGAGCTGCTTAAGTTCATGATACTCATCCTGTTACCTCAGTGTGCAGCCGCAGAGCGGGCGGTGAATTTTTCGCCCACGATCAGGTTAACGATATCGCTCAGGCTGGTGTCGGCCACCCGGCGGTCGGCGACGTTGGTGCCTTCATACATCACCATGATCCGGTCACAGACCAGGAACAGGTCCTGCAGGCGGTGGGTGATCAGAATGACGCTTACGCCGCGAGCGGAAACGCGGCGGATAAGCTCCAGAACCGCTTCCACTTCCGCAACGGCCAGCGCGGCAGTGGGCTCATCCATAATCAGCACCTTGGGGTCAAAAGCCGCCGCGCGGGCGATGGCGATGGCCTGGCGCTGGCCGCCGGAGAGATTGCGTACCAGCAGACGGGTATCGGGAATAGAAATACCCAGCCCCTTTAGCATCTCCCGCGCGTCGGCGTGCATTTTGGCCTCGTCGAGGAAGGGGATGCCGAGCACCGATTTCATCGGCTCGCGGCCCATAAACAGGTTACCCGCGACGTCGACCGTGTCGCACAGCGACAGATCCTGATACACCATCTCGATATGGCAGCGGCGAGAGTCCGCCGGATTGGTAAACTGGTGCTGTTCGCCATCGATGCGGATGGTGCCGCTGGTGGGGATCACCGCCCCGGATAGCACTTTGGTCAGGGTTGATTTCCCCGCGCCGTTATCGCCCACTAAGCCCAGCACTTCGCCCGGAGCCAGCTCCAGGTTCACGCCGCGCAATGAGCGTATCGACCCGTAGGTCTTGGTGATATTGATCATCTCTACCCTTGGCGGGGTAGTTTGTGGCTGCTGCATCCGATCACTCCCATCGCTATTGCCGGGAAAATGTTCGCCCTTCCGGGTAAAAGAACTCCATCCAACACGGCTTACACCCTTGTAAACCGGTTTACCTGCGGAGTGGAGCTTTCACAAGCACGGTCAGGTCAAACGCTATTTAAGATATTTGTTCGCCAGTTAGAACATTGCAGCATCCGTGCCAGGGCAGAAAAAACACAGCAGCCCCATTACTTAACTCTCTGTAAAAGAAAGAATTTATTAACGGTTTATAAGTAAACCGGTTTACTAATTATAATCAACAGATTTTGAGTTGAACGTTTTTTGCGCCAAAACTGGGCGCTTTTGCGCCATTTTGGGACGCGCTTAACAAATCTTGATCGAATCGCGACCGATCCATTCCACCGGCAGGCGGGTTTCCGCCGGGATATCTTTCTCGTTATTCAGCAGGCGCAGCATGATGCTCACCGCGGTGCGGCCCAGCTCGCGCGCGGGCTGGCGAATGGTTGAGATGCGCGGCTGGGTAAAATCGGCATAGTTTGCGTCATCGAAGCCGACCAGCGACAGCGCCTCCGGCGCCTGCAGCCCGCAGGCGCGCAGCCCGTCGAGCAGGCCAAGTACCAGATAGTCGCTGGCGGCGAAGACGGCGGTGGGGCGAAGCGGCTGGCTGAACAGGTGCCGCAGCGCCTGCTGGCCGAACTCGCGCTGGTAGTCGCCGTACATTACCCACTCGGGGGGCCAGCTCAAACCGGCCTGCTCCATCGCGGTGCAGAATCCCTGGTAGCGTTCACGGACGCTCATCAGCTTGTCCGGCCCGCCGACGAAGGCGATACGGCGGTGCCCGGCGGCGATCAGCTTTTCCGTCGCAATCCGCCCGCCCTGGACGTTATCGGCAAAGACTTTCGGCACCTTGCTGCCGGGAATATCCTCGTCCAGCAAAACGATGCGCTCGTGACGCTGGATCTCTTTACGCAGCAGGCCGTTATCGGGGCGGTTGGTGGTGAACAGCAGGCCGTCGACCTGGCAGGTATCCAGCCAGCGAATGAACTGGCACTCTTTTTCCGGATTATTGCGGGTGATGCACAGTACCAGGCTGTAGCCGCTGGCCGAGGCGGCCTCTTCGGCGGCATCGGCCAGTTCGGCGAAGAAGGGGTTGGTAATATCGGGGAGTACCAGCCCGAGGGTTTCGCTGCCCCCTTTGCTAAGGCGGCGCGCCAGGCTATTTCCGCGATAGTCCAGCTCGCGGATCGCCGTTTCAATGCGGTCGATAGTTTCCTGCGGCAGCACAATATTGTTGTTCATATAGCGAGACAAAGTGGCCTTCGACAGTCCCGCCAGCTTTGCCACATCGGATAACAATACGCGTTTTATACTCATTTCCTGCGCCATTTCTACCAGAGTCGGCTATCTGTAACATAGTTAAGCGCGGTCAATACAGCAATTTCTCGGGCAACAACGACGTTAAATAAATGCTTGACAAAATTTAATCGGCGGAGAATTGTATAGGCAGTTTACCGCATCATCCGGGAAGTGATTCCCAAACCCGTTTAAGTCATTCCAGTCGCGCACCGACACGGACCGGTTGCCGGAATGAAATTAAGCAGGTCCAGCCGAACAATCGACGATCGTTCTGGCCATCTGGACGATATTTGCCCGCCAAAAAATAATCCTTCTGCGTTCGCACCGCGGCGCGGAACTCTGCTGGCTATCAACTATTCCCGATGAGGATACTGATGATGTTATTTAACACCGGAAAACTGCGTTCTATTGCTATTGCAACGTCTCTGCTGGCATCGCTTAGTTTTATTTCTTCCGCCAGTGCCGCCAATCCAACCTATGCTTTAGTTCAAATTAATCAGCAGGCTTTGTTTTTTAATCTGATGAATAAAGGCGCGCAGGATGCAGCCAAAGCGAGCGGAAAGGATTTAGTCATTTTCAACTCCAACGATAATCCCGTCGCGCAGAATGATGCGATTGAAAACTATATTCAGCAAGGAGTTAAAGGCATCCTCGTCGCCGCCATCGACGTTAACGGAATTATGCCAGCGGTAAAAGAAGCCGCCGCCGCTAACATTCCGGTGATTGCTATCGATGCCGTATTACCGGCGGGGCCTCAGGCGGCTCAGGTCGGCGTGGATAATATCGAAGGAGGCAGAATCATTGGTAAATACTTCGTTGACTACGTGCAGAAAGAGATGGGCGGCCAGGCGCGGCTGGGTATCGTCGGCGCCTTGAACTCGGCGATTCAGAACCAGCGGCAGAAGGGCTTTGAAGAGACGCTGAAAAGCAACCCGAAAATTACCATCGCCAACGTAGTCGACGGGCAGAACGTGCAGGATAAAGCGATGACCGCGGCGGAAAACCTGATTACCGGTAACCCGGATCTGACGGCGATCTACGCCACCGGCGAACCCGCTCTGCTGGGCGCCATTGCCGCAGTGGAAAACCAGGGGCGCCAGAAGGATATTAAAGTCTTCGGCTGGGACCTGACGGCGAAGGCGATTTCGGGCATTGACGGCGGCTACGTTACCGCCGTGCTGCAGCAGGACCCTGAGCAGATGGGGGCTGAGGCCCTGAAGGCGCTGAACGCGATCGCTTCGGGTAAAACCGTGCCGAAAACCATTCTGGTTCCGGCTACGGTGGTGACCAAAGCGAACGTGGATACCTACCGCTCGTTGTTTAAGTAATCTTCAGGCATCGCCCGTCGCTAACAAGGCGGCGAGTTCCTGGCCGTCGGGGAATGCGCTGAACGTCCCCCGTCGGCTCACGGTGATGGCGGCGGCGCGGCTGGCATGAGCCAGCGCCAGGGCGTCCGGCGCCACTCCGCGCCGCAGCGCGGAGGCCAGCATGACGGCGAGAAAAGTGTCGCCGGCGCCGGTGGTATCAAGCGCCTCGACGGCGGCGGCGGGCGAGAAACGGCGCTGGCCTTCGCGGACCAGCCAGGCGCCGGCGGCGCCCTGGGTAATGACTAAGGTCTGCACGCCGTACGGCTGCAGCTGCTCCGCCTCTGACTCATTGACGACCGCGATATCGACCAGCGGCCACAGGAGAGAAAAATCAGGATTGACCGGCGAAGGATTAAATACCGTCGTCATACCGCGCGCTTTGGCGAACTGAAACAGAGCCCGCGTTTTTTCCAGCGAGAAATTACCCTGCTGCAGCAAAATATCGCCTGCAGCGCCGTCTGCCAGATGCGGAATAATATCATCGAGGCTAAATGTATCGGCGGCGGCGGTAGTGGTAATAATCGCATTATCGCCGTCGGCGCTATTTAAGATAATCGAGGTGTCGCTATGTTGGTTGAAATGTCCGGTGGGTAGCAGCGTCAGTGGTTCATTTATTAGCTGCTGGCGTATCCAGGCTCCGTTGCTGTCATTTCCCGTGGCCGCAATTAAGCGTGTATCTATGCCGCAGCGGGATAATATAATCGCCTGATTCGCGCCTTTTCCGCCGAGATCCTGCGAAACTTTAATACCATGAATTGAGGCGCCTTTTTTCGGGATATCCGAAATGGACCAGGTTTCATCTACGGTAATATTACCGATAACGTAAACACGCATAGTGTTCCCTTAACAGGATGGATAACATGACTTCTATATCAGCAGAAAAGACCAATGCAATACAAGATATTTTTTCACGTAGTAAAGTAGTCATTGGTGTGATTCACTGCGACCCTTTTCCTGGTACGCCTAAATATCGTGGTAAATCAGTAGGTGGTATTATTGAACGGGCGCTTCGTGATGCGGAAAATTATATTGCGGGCGGCGTTCACGGTCTGATTGTTGAAAACCACGGCGATATTCCCTTTTCCAAACCAGAGGATATCGGTCCTGAAACATCGGCGCTGATGGCGGTCATTACCGAGAAAGTTCGCGAGCGCTTCGGCGTGCCGCTGGGCATTAACGTGCTGGCCAACGCCGCTATTCCGGCGCTGGCTACCGCGCTGGCGGGGGGGGCCGATTTCGTCCGCGTAAACCAGTGGGCCAATGCCTATATCGCCAACGAGGGGTTTATTGAAGGGGCGGCGGCGAAGGCGCTGCGCTATCGCAGCCAGCTGCGCGCGGAGCATATTCGCGTCTTTGCCGACAGCCACGTCAAGCACGGCAGCCACGCAATCGTGGCCGACCGTTCGATTCAGGAGCTGACCCGCGACGTGGACTTCTTCGAGGCCGACGCGGTGATCGCCACCGGCCAGCGCACTGGCGATAGCGCCACCACGGAGGAAATCGATGAGATCCGCGCCGCAACCGCGCTACCGCTGCTGGTGGGCTCCGGCGTGACGCCGGCTAACGTCTGCCAGATCCTCGGACGCACCCAGGGAGTGATCGTCGCCAGCACCATGAAGGTGGACGGCGTCTGGTGGAACGATGTCGATCTGGCGCGGGTTAAGCACTTTATGTCGGTCGCCCAGTCCGTGCTGGAGGATGCGTAATGGAAGCGTTTAGCGAGCGCCTGCTGCGTGAACATCAGCAGGTCTGGCAGGCGATGCAGCAGCACCGCTTTGTGGTTGATATTGAGCAGGACCGCCTGCCGGAGACGGTATTTAACCGCTATCTGGTTTTTGAGGGCAACTTCGTCGCTACGGCGATTGCGATTTTTGCCCTCGGCGTCAGCAAGGCGCCGGATATTCGCCAGCAGCGCTGGCTGATCGGCGTCCTCAATGCGCTGGTGGACACGCAGATCGCCTGGTTTGAACAGGTACTGGCCGAGCGCCGGGTTAATCCCGCCGACTATCCGGACGATCGGCCCGGGGTGCGCCGCTTTCGCGACGGCATGCTGCGGATAGCCCGGGAGGGGAGCTATGAACAGATTATTACCCTGATGTTCGGCGCGGAGTGGATGTACTACCACTGGTGCCGGCGGGTGAGCGGGGGCAGCCAGAGCGATGCGGACCTCCGGCGCTGGGTAGAAATGCATGCGGAAGAGGAGTTTTACCGCCAGGCCCGCTGGTTGAAGGAGGAGCTGGACCGCTGCGCGATGGCGCTTAATGAAAGCGAAAAGCAGGCGCTGTCAGCGCTGTACGGCGAGGTGCTGCAGTGGGAGATCGATTTCCATACCGCGGCGTATGAGGCGTAGCCGCATCGATAAACACGAGGTGAGCTGAAGCGGCGCCCCGATCCCTGGGGCGTCAAATACCGCATCCGGCGCGTTGTGCGGCAGAGGGGGAAACATATGCCCCTCTGTGCTGACAAACTAAATGCAAACGGACTGCCGGGGCCGTAGCGTGCCGCCAGCTGAGGCTCGGCGCTCTAACGGCGGGTGATATGTTTGACGTTGTATTTGTTGGTATTCTGGTAGATATCGGATAAATCGACGCAGATATTATTCTGCGCATAGCTGAGCGACTGCACCCGCAGCAGGAGGCTGTTTTGCGGCACCTGCAGGAACTCCGCCTGTTCCCGGGTTGCCAGAACCGGCGAATAGCTACGATGGCTCTCGAGAATGGAAATATTGCACTCTTTCTTGAAATAGTTAAATTTCGATCTTTCCAGATTGCCGATGCTTAACCACGGAAAAATCGCCACCGGGATATAGCTGTTTTCAATCAGAATGGGCACGTCGTCGATAAGGCGAATGCGTCGGACGTAATAGACTTTTTCCCCAGGCTCAATTTTTAACTGCTGGGCGATAGCTAGAGGGGCGTTGATCATGGTGAATTCAATCACCTTATTGCGATAATTGGTCACGCCGACGACATGCATCTGGTAGTTAAACCCATCGAGCTCCCCTCCATGATAGTTGCTCTTGCGCGCCACATACGAGCCGCTGCCGTGCCGTTTGACTATCAGTTTTTCCTCTTCAAGCAGCGTTAGCGCCTTACGGATAGTCATCACCGAAGCCTGAAGCTCCTGCGCCAGCGTCTTTTCGCTGGGTAACGCATCCCCGATTTCGTATTCGTCGCTGTTGATGCGATTTTTTAGCTCACCTGCAATTGATTTGTATATCACTTATAGATGTCTCTGATGGATGAGTTGCTGCGAGATTATAATTTAATTCATTGATTAATAATAAAATAAATAAATTAACCGTTACCGATATCGAAATGTCATCTAAAAACAGGCTTTTACATATATATCTATTCCATTCAAAGGTATATGACTTTCATCACAAATGATGATTTTGCCGATCTGATTTATTTCGACCCCGACATAAGCTGAGTTCCATGTTCCGCGGCGCTGGCAGGCGCCGGATGGTAAAGGGGTCGATAATGGTTGGGGTTAAAAAGTTACAGGACTTTTCAAAAGCGATGATTGGGCCAGTTTTATATCTGCCGGTTATTGGCCTTTTGATTGCATTGCTCAGCATCACTAGCAATAAAATATGGGTGGCCGAAAGCAGCACGCTTTATCTACTGGGTAAATATGTTTCCAGTATGCTTTGGGCAATCATGAATAATCTCGGCTTTTTCTTTTGCCTGGGGCTGGCCAGCGGGCTGGCGAAAAGCCGTAAAGCGGAAGCGGCTTTCGTTGCATCCATGACCTGGTTTATGTATCTGGCGGCGAATAACAGCTGGCTAACCCTCACTCAACGACTGGCCGCAGGCAGCAGTAATGCGCAGCTATACGGCAGCGGCCAAACCTTTATTTTTGGCTTCCAGGTTATTGATATGGGAGTGTTTCTCGGCATCATTCTTGGCTGTGCCGTGGCGTTTATCCACAACCGATTCGTAGATATCGAGTTTCGCGGCGCATTCTCCATCTATGGCAACAGTAAGCTCGTGCTTATCATCATGATCCCGCTGGTGGGCCTGTTTGCCATCGGTACCGTTTATTTCTGGCCGATTGTTGAACATGGGATATCGGCTCTCACCGGAGTAATGAAAACCTTCGGTGCGGCGGGCGTGTTTCTCTATGGTTTCCTTAATCGTTTCCTTATTCCGACAGGATTACACCACCTGATCTGGTCGCCCTTTGTGTTTACCTCCATCGGCGGGCAGCTGCTGATAGAGGGACAAACGGTGGTCGGCGCGAAGCCCATTTTCCTCGCTGAAATCGCCAGTAATACCGGCGGCGCGTTAAGCGATTCGGCGCGTTTTTTAACCTACGGGATGGTGAAAATATTTGGTACAGCGGGCATGGCCCTGGCATTTTATAAAACCGCCAGAGCAGAAAATAAGCAGAAATTAAAAATCACCCTGATTCCATTGATCGTGACCTCGTTTCTGGTCGGCATCACCGAGCCTTTTGAGTTTTTATTTATCTTTACCGCGCCGCTGCTCTGGCTGGTTTATTCGCTGCTGGATGGATTTTTCCAGATGCTTGCCTGGCTTCTTAACGTCCGGGTATGTGCGACCAACGGCATTATCGATTTCATTGTTTATAACATTCCGGCAGGCGTGCACCTGACGCGCTGGCCCATCTTTGTGGTCCTCGGCTTAATGGAAACGGCGACGATGTACTTTGTCGGTAAATTCATGATCACCCGCTTCAGGATGAACACGCCGGGCCAGGAGCAGGGAGAGCCCGTCGGCGAAAAGCAAGCGAGCGCCGCTCCTGCCGGTAAAGCATCCGGTGAACAGGTCGTCCTTGGGCTGGGCGGAAAAGAGAATGTCTGCTCCGTCGAGAGCTGCTTTACCCGACTTCGGGTCGACGTGCGGGACCCCGCTTTGATTCAGGAAAGCATACTGAAGAATAGCGGTGGCGCCAGCGTCATTATCAATGGTCATCACGTTCAGGTTATCTACGGCTTAGGGGTAAATAAAGTTCGCAATGCCGTAAATAGCTATTTAGATATTCATGAATAAAGAGGTGGAGAATGAAAGATAAATTTGTTGTCACTATTGCCGGCGGCGGAAGCACCTATACACCGGGTATTGTAATGATGCTGCTGGAAAATATGGACCGTTTCCCCCTGAGTGAGATTCGGCTCTATGACAATAATCACGATCGTCAGCGCGTTATTGGCGAAGCTTGTACCATTCTGGTGGCGGAGCGCTATCCTCAGGTCGCCTTCAGCTTCACCACCGATCCGCAGGAGGCGTTCAGCGGCGTCGATTTTGTGATGGCCCATATTCGCGTTGGCCTCTATGAGATGCGTGAAAAAGACGAAAAAATCCCCCTCAAATATGGCGTTATCGGCCAGGAAACCTGTGGGCCGGGGGGAATTGCCTATGGTATGCGCTCCATCGCCGGCGTGCTTGAGCTGGTGGACTATATGGAAGCCTACTCGCCTGGGGCGTGGATGCTTAACTATTCCAACCCGGCCGCTATCGTTGCCGAGGCGACACGCCGCTTACGGCCCGCGGCCAAAATCATCAATATTTGCGACATGCCTGTGGCGATTGAAGGGCTGTTTGCCGACATCCTTGGGCTTCCCTCGCGCAAAGAGATGAACGTGAGATATTTTGGCCTGAATCATTTCGGCTGGTGGACCAGTATTACGGATAAAGCCGGCAATGATTTAATGCCCGCCTTGAAGAGTCATGTCGCCGAGCTGGGTTATTGCAGTCCGAAAGAGGATTTTCAGCATAAAGCCCCGAGCTGGATTGAAACCTTTAAAAAGGTGAAAGACGTCTTTGCGCTCGATCCCGAGACGCTGCCAAATACCTACCTGAAATACTATTTCTATGCGGATTACGAGGTTGCCCACTCCGACCCTGACTTTACCCGCGCCAACGAGGTCATGGCGGGAAGAGAAAAAGAGGTGTTCGATATGGCCAGAGAGATAGTCGTTCGGCAGAGCGCGAGGGACGCCCATTTCCATGCCGGCGCGCACGCCACCTTCATCGTCGACCTCGCCTGCGCAATCGCGTTTAATACTCAGGAGCGGATGCTGTTGATTGTGGAAAATAACGGCGCTATCGCTAATTTTGATGATACTGCGATGGTTGAGGTTCCTTGCCTGGTGGGCATTAACGGCCCGGAACCGCTGGCGATGGGGAAAATCCCGCTTTTCCAGAAGGGGATGATGGAGCAGCAGGTGGCCGTCGAGAAGCTGGTTGTTGATGCCTGGGTTGAGGGCAGCTATCAGAAGCTCTGGCAGGCAATAACCTTATCTAAAACGGTGCCGAGCGCCTCGGTGGCCAAAGCAATTCTCGATGATTTAATTGTCGCTAACCGCAGCTACTGGCCGGCGCTGAATTAAGCCCCGCCTGCCGATAATCTTATCTATGCCCGATGAAGCTGGTCGGGCATTTTCATCATGGCTTTGCACAGCAGCGGAGCGCAGGCGGTCGCGATCCGCGATCTTAGCTGGAAAAGGTGCCCAGGGTACCTTGTGAGGATGCATTAACTTGCCCACAAGGCTCGCAAACACAACATACCTGAACTCCGTCCTTAGCCCTTATCGGGGAGCAGGGGGGCAAAAAAATCGTGCACTTTACTCCCCCCTTGAGGCCAATTTTTGCAGTGCGGTCCGGATTACCTGAACGGAGAGCTCAGAGGGACTTCTGCGTCGGGTTGGTGAGTAATACGGTTACGCAGATCGCGACGGATCATCTCAATCGCCCAGAACCAAAATATATGTCCGACAAGTTCAGAGATATATTCACTGGCGGGGATATTGAGCAATGATGGCGTCAGGCCCAGTAACGGGAATGAGATCCAGTGAACAGCAATGGTGGCGACGATCCCCGCCCATGCCCCTTGCCATAATTTCACTTTAGGAAATACCTCAGCGACTACACAATAACCAATGGCGAACACCAGAGAGAAAATAATATGCGTAACCATGACCGGGTTAATAATGTGTTCTGAAAAAGTGTAGACCGTATGAGTAGGATCAATGCCAAGATAATCACGCAAGAAAATGTACGGCGGGTTAAACTCATCCCGGCCGCCGGAAAATGTTCTCGGCGGCAAAGGAACCTCTGCTCCCCATTTTACAAACGCCGACATTACCCCGGCAATAATACCTACAAATAACGCGACGCCATAACGACGCCGGCCGGGTTCCGTCTGCACAAAAAAATCTTTAACTGCCATTTCTACCACCTCGGAATTACATAAGTTTACGATTATTCATACTCATAAATATGTAGATTCAATTCTTTGATCTCGATCACGCTAAGCTCATAGAATCGCACTGGTATTTATCATGAAATGAGAGTATATCGAGGGCCAGTAATGGTAGTTGACAAACCCTACGCTGGCGCAATCGTGAATATTCCATCGGAATGGCTTTCGTTCACAGGTGGGCTTATCATGCCCAAACCCGGTGTCTGAAAGGGAGAGAGTTTCAGCGTGGATGGGCTATTTTTCAATCGCGTCAGCCCCCCATCCGGCGGCGATTTTAATAAATTTAAATAGCTTCCCCGGTACCGTTTTCCATATTATACCGGGGGCCGTGCGTTTTATTTAATCACCTCTGGAACATCATCGCCCGCGTATTTTTATGCGTGTCCAATAGCGCAATACATTGCGGAAACATAATGCCGATAATGTCCTGTACAGGCTTACTGTAATTTATATACCCCCGCTTGCCACGGACTCAATGCGATCGCGGTACTTTCTTTTGCTGTATCACGGCGCTGATTCGTCTCGATAACAACCTGCTCAACGGCGTCCTTAGACGGCAGGGTATAGCGAACCGGCTGTTCTTTAAAGTTCACCACCACCAGATAACGTTCATTATCCAGGGTTCGGGTATAAGCGTAAACGGTATTATCCTGCGGGTTGAGGTCCTGATACGCGCCATAAACGAGCGCCGGGATTTGATGACGCAGGTGAATCATTTGTTTGTAGTAGTTCAGCACCGATTTATCCTCAGTTAACTCGCGTTCAGCGTTGATTTGCACATAGTTCGGATTGACGTGAAACCAAGGCGTAGCGGACGTAAACCCTGCATTATGACTGTTATCCCACTGGAAAGGCGTTCTGCTGTTATCCCGGCTGGTCAGGCGCACGTTGTCGAGAAATTCCGCTGCCGTCACTTTTCCGCTTTCGACATAATCATGCCAGAAACCTTTAACTTCAATATCGTCAAATTCGCTTAGCTTTTTAAAAGGATAGTTGGTCATTCCCAGCTCTGACCCCTGATAAATAAACGGCGTCGCCCGCTGGGTGAGGGTGATTGTCGCCAGCGCTTTAGCCGATGCTTCCCGCCACTGCGGTTTGTCATCGCCGAAATGAGATACCGCGCGGGGATTGTCATGGTTATCGAGGAAGAACGTGTTCCATCCGTACTCCCCGACGGTGGTATCCATTTTACTGATGATCTGACGGAACTGAGAGAGCGTCCACGGCTTATGGCGCCAGCGCTCATTGCTGTCGCGGTCAAGACGAATTAAGTCAAACATAAAAGCCATGTTCAGCTCATGGCGCCGGCGGTCAAAAAACTGCGACGAGCGATCCAGCGGCACGCCAAAGATTTCCCCTGCGGTGGCGACATCATAGCGGGAAAGGACCTCCCGGTTCATTTCCTGAATATATTGATGAATATTGGGGCCCATGGTGTATTGTTGGGCAAAATTTTTCTGTTGCTCAGGAGTCAGGTCGGGGAATCCAGGTATTTTTGAATAGGTCGCCACGGTGTCAAAGCGCATCCCTGAAACGCCTTTATCCAGCCAGAAACGGAGCATTGCGTAGAGATCTTCGCGGACCTTCGGGTTATCCCAGTTGAGATCGGGCTGCTGTTTGGCAAAATAGTGCAAATAGTATTGTCCTGACTTCGCCTCTTTTTGCCACGCCGAGCCGCCAAAAAAGGAAGGATAGTTATTCGGTGGCTGATTATCCTTTCCGTCACGCCAGAAGTAGTAGTCACGATAAGGATTGTTTTTATCACTTTTACTTTGAATAAACCACGGATGCCGATCGCTGGTGTGATTGATGACGACGTCGATCATTAAGCGCATATTTCGTTTTTTCATTTCGGCGATGAGCGTATCGAAGTCCGCCATAGTGCCGTACTCTTTCATGATCTGACGATAATTGCTGATGTCATAACCGTTGTCGGTATTCGGCGAGTCGTAATGGGGATTTATCCAGATAGCGTCAATGCCGAGTGATTTGATATAGTCCAGTTTTTCGATAATGCCTCGAATATCGCCAATGCCATCGCCGTTGGTATCTTTAAAAGAACGCGGATACACCTGATAAAAAACCGCCTCTTTCCACCATGCCGGGAAAGTATTTTCCTTATGAACGCCGATATCCTCGGCGAAGGAGGCGGGGGCGCTGAAACCCGGACAAGCCCAGGTCATCATGAGAGATGATAGTGCAACCGCAACCGCCGTGCGGCGTTTAACAAAAGACATAATTTTTTCCTTATGAAGTACGTTGTGAATGCTTAAATTTTTTATCGTTAAATAAAGGCGTAAATCATCAGCAGCCAAAGTATGGCGCCAACGACAATGATAAATTTCAGCAGGAGGTTATTCCCCGGGAAGGTATATACCGGAGGCAGCGACGAGCGTCGGGCCTTAATGAGCAAGGAGGGCGGGAGTAATATACTCCACAGCACTAATGAGAGTCCGCCAAAGGCCAGAGCAGATAAAAAACCTTGCGGGGTGAAAATGCCGGCCAGGGCCGGAGGAAAATATGTCAGAAATATCGCCAGCGGCCGCGAGGCGCGGCGGTACCGGTTATTAAGCATATCCTCAAGATAATCACACAGGCCGATTGAGGCTGACATCAGAGAGGCCAAAACGGCAATGCATCCGAATGATATGAACATCAGACCGGTGCCGGACGCGGGCTGGTTGATGTTGAGGGCCGCCATAAACGCGCCGATGTTTCCACCTTCGTCGCTGACATGCTGAATAGCCTGAGGAGTGAGTACTCCCATGATAATGGTCAGCCAGAAGGCGTAGATGAGCAACGAAACGGCAAAGCCGTAATAGAGAGACCGCGTAATAGCGCGGTGATTGTCCCGTCTGTACATCCTCGTCAGGGAGGGAATGCTGCCATGAAAACCAAAGGCAATAATACATACCGGAATGACTGGCAGGTAGTGCTGTAGCGACGTTCCACGGCTGGTTTCCATCAGCCTGAGCAGCTGCACGCCGCCGGCAGCGCCTGCGAACAGCAGCAGAAAGAGGCTAAACTTCACCGCAATCAGGCAGGAGAGAATATAGCCGGGTAGTCTGCCGCCTGCCCACAGAATAAGCGAGGTCGTCAGCGACAGCAGGGCAATCGGGAGCCAGCCGCGGCCCATCCCGGCGGGAGGCAAGAGGCCGTTTAATATTGACGCCGCGCCTGATATATACGCATAGGTGAGCAAATAAAGCACAACACAAAACGCGATACCGATGACTACGCTGGCGCCGGGGCCGAGCAGCGCCTTCGTGAAGGTGTGAAAGCTTGCTCCCTGGGGAAATCGCATATTGATATCGACGAGGATCGGCCACGTCACCAGCATCAGGAGCCCTGTCGCCGAGGGTGCCTGTCTATTTTCTTTTTTTGCCAGTTTTCCATTGTGTTACCTTCATTGAAGTGACTACCAGAAGAGACAGGATCGCCAGCGATAAGCTGCTTACGCCAAGCGTCCTGTCGAAACCAATACCGGTATCCGTCAGTTTTACCGCGAAAAAGCTAATCGTTCCGGCGCTCGCTGTTTGAATAAAGCCGGTGAGGGATGCGGCAACCCCCGTCTTATTGCCTTTAATTTGCAGAGCGATAAAGTTAGCGGTCGGATAATAAGCGCCAAGGCTGAAGTTAAAAACCATCGCGCCGACAATGCATAAAATAAGCGAGTGGCTGCCGAGGATAAATGGCGCAACCGACAGGGCGTTTAGCAAAAATAAAACCCACGGATTGATGAACTGTTCGAATTTCGCAGCCTGATTACCGATAATGAAAAACAACACCGATGCTGAAAACAGCAGGGAATAGTTCATCGTACTCAGACCAAGCTGCTGCATAAAGATCGCCGGCGACAGCGAGATATAACAAAACAGTGAGCTCAGGATCAGCGAAACCAGCAAGGTTCCGTGGATAAATGCCGGAGTGATAAATCCGCCGGTTGAGGAAGTGGCTACGCGATCGTGATGCGCGAGGGCGCGCGGGGACAGTAGCATGGTCAGGACGCTAAATAGCGCCATGATCAGAAAAATCACGTTCCAGCTCAGATGCCCGAGGATCACCGCGCCCGCCAGCGGGGCAATAAGAGGAACGACGGCACTGGCTGAGGATATATCGGAAAGCGCGCGTTTTAGCTTCAGCGGGGGGAACGTTTCTTTGGCGATGGCTTTTGAAAGCACGGGGCCGGCACCGGCGCCCACGGCCTGTAATACCCTGCCAGACAGGAGCATCATTAAATTCTCGGCCATAAAACAGAGGATGCTTCCGGCGAGGAAAATGGCAAAGCTGAGCGTCAGTACCCGTAATTTACCAAATTTATCACCGATAAATCCCGATACTAACTGGCTCGCTGCGTATATCACAAGAAAGCCGCTAATAGTCAACTGGATGGTTGAGTAATCTGTATTAAAGGCCGTTTGTAGGATCGGCAGCGCGGGCACGATCATATCCGTTGCCAGCGCCGATACCGATGCGGCAAGAATAAGATACAGATACATCCTGAGCATAATAAATGCTTCCTTAATTTAGCGGGTTAAATCATCGGGGATTGTTATTTAATTTCTTATGGCTTTTTTCTCGATGGAACAGATGCCGATCCCTGTCATTATTAACAGAGCGCTCGCCAGATGATATAAATGCGGTTGGGTATGTAAAAACAGGATGCTTAATATACCGCCAGAAAGAGGGATTATATGAGTGTAAATTTCACCGCGAGTAGCGCCAATCGCGGCAATGCCTTTATTCCAGAATAAATAGGCCAGCCATGAGGGGAAAATAACCAGGTACGCCAGGCCGCTGAGGAAAAAAGCATCGTGATATGCGCTGAAGGAGATGGCCGGCTGTCGCGATAGCCAGACTATTACCACCGGAATCAGGAGAAGGGCGCCAACAAGCGAGCTGACGGCGACGAAAGCGTTCGCAGGGATGCGTCGGTCTTTATTGCGCAGCAGAGAACAGTACAGTGCCCAGCTTAGCGCCGATCCCATAGCCCAGAGATCCCCCGACCTGAAACTCTTCAGTCCCTCCGGGTGCAGCAGGTTGCCCTGCAAAAGGAGGATCAGCACGCCGGCCGTACTGAAGATAACGCCCAACCAGTTACGTGCCGAAACCCGGTCGCGGAAAATAAGACGATTAATAATAAGAACCATGCAGGGGGTCGCGGACATATAGATCGCGGCGTTCAGCGCGGAGGTGGTCTGCAGGCCTATATAGAGCGTTAAGGGGAAACTAACCTGTCCACAGAGCGTTAAGATCAGCAGCGTGGCGGCGTTTTTACGCAGCAGCATGCGACTCTCCCCGATTTGCCGATGATAAAGCACAACCAGCAGCAGCGCCGTCAGCGCCCATCTTGCTTCGGTCATCAGAATCGGATCTGCACCCTGAACGAGAATATGCCCTACGACATAATTCCCTCCCCAGAACAGGGCCGCCAGCGTGAGTAACAGATAAGGCATGCTAATTCCTTGCATCGCTTAAAACTGTACTAAATGGTAACGTTAAAATTTTAATAACATCAACTTTTTTTTAAATGAAAATGAAGTTTTGAATTTTAATTAATATTATCATTTAGTTAACTGTTTTTAACGGAAGTGATAAAAATCTCATTGCAGCATGTTTGGCTGTACTATAACGTATATATACCATGCATTTTACAGGGATAAATTAATGCGTACCATTGCGAATGATGTCACCGGCAACGAGCGTAATTCCTCTCTCTCAATGCCTTCTCTGGATGAAATGATTGACCAGCTCATCCACAGCAATGCACTGTCGCTGAAACTGACGGCCAATCCGCTTCTTGCAGACAGGCTCTGGCATCTTACGGAGAATACCTGCGTCAGGGCTTTTTCCGCTGCCGATCCCGAAGCACGAAAGTGCGCCCACGGCGCGCTGTTCACGCTTTATCAGGCCTGGCTGGCTGAGCCGCTATCCGCGCCGGCGAATAACCAGTTCCACCCTCTGCTCAGCGCAGTAAGGACCTATATTGAGTCAGAGTGGCTTCGGGCGGAAAAGAAACGTTTTATTTCGCATAAGCCCGTACTTAACGCCGGTAATATCGTGGATGAGCTTCGTGATTTATGTCAGAAGCATCCAGCCTCACACCATCCGCTTTTCGACTTTCTCTCCGCTTCAGCTTCCGCAGCGCAAATAGATTATTTTTTCAAAAGCGATAGCGCGCTTAATCTTCTGTTTTTCGATCTGGTTGCGATGGGGCTGGTGGGCTCCCTGCCGGAAACGCGGGCAGAGATTGCCCAAAACCTCTGGGATGAGATAGGGCAGGGAAGTAACGAAATCACTCACGTCAATTTGTATAAGGATCTACTGAAACGCAGAGATATCGCCTTACCCGAAAATCATTTCGCTCACCTGTATGAGTGGCAGGGGCTTGCCGGGTATAACGCGTTCATGCTCGGCGGCGTGAACCGGCAGCATTACTATAAATCGCTTGGCGTGATGGCGATGACGGAGCTACTGGATCCGCCGCAGTATCAGAAACTCGTCGAAGGGTGCCGCCGCATTGGCCTGACGGAACGCGATGTGCATTATTACTCGGAACACATCACGGTGGATATCGGTCATGCCGATGGATGGCTGAATAACGTGATTGTTCCCATCGGCAAAAAATATCCGGCAGCACTGGAGGAAGTCTACGTGGGCGCAGCGCTGCGTCTGCAAACATGCTGCGATTACTACGATTGCCTGCTTGAGTCCCTGCAGGCGCTGAAGGCTTCCGACGCCGTGTGAAGGTCAGAGCGTCCCGCCTTCGGAGTAAATAAGCGCTTTCGCCGCGCTCCAGGCCGTCATTCCCGGGGGGATCTCCCGACACTCTGACGACTCTGCCTGCTGGGCGGCGATTGCGCCATCGATAAGAATGAGCATCATCATCGCCACCCGTTCCGCCGGTTCCGGTTTTAATATCAGCACGAGAATATCGCGGAAAAATTGGTAAAGGCGCGATTTAAACTGCGAACATTTCTCCCGGATTGCCGGGGATGAGGTGCCATATTCGAAGAGCGCGCGGGTAAACATACAGCCATGGAAATCCTCACAGGTGAACCAGTTGTTATAGTACTCAAAAACGGCAAACAGCTTCTCCCGCGGGGAGGATTTATCCGCAGTAATGCTCTGCAGAGCCTGCATAAACTCGTACTCTTTCAGCTGTAAAATGGCAAGGATGAGCGCTTCTTTATCCGGATAGTAGCGATAGAACGTCATTTTGGAGATGCCCGCGCACTCCGAAATACGATCGATGCTTGGCGACTGATATCCCTCCCTGTTAAACAGAGACATGGACTGGCGGATGATTTCCGCTTGTTTTGGCTTCATGCTGGTTCCTGCCGGGTTATTTAACGTCATCTCTGTTCTCTTGTTCCGCGTCATTCACCTGGCGGTATCTTTAGCCGGTTGCGCAAAATTATTCAGGGTGTCACGAAGCGCTTCAAGCTCGGCTTCCGACAGCTGGCTGGCGGATTCTATGCTGCCACTGATGCACCAAAGTTTGTCCTGCAGGGCATTTCCTTCATCGGTCAGGGTGATGAGAACCCGCCTTTCATCCGTATTGTCACGGGTACGACATATGCGCCCTGCGCGCTCAAGACGCTTCAGTACCGGCGTGATGGTCCCGGTGTCCATGCCGAGATTATTACCGATTTCACCCACCGTGCGGGGAGTCATACGAAAGAGTTCAAGCATGACCAGATACTGGGGGAAGGTAAGCCCCAGCGGATCAAGGAAAGGCTTATGCAATCGGTTCATCCGGCTGGCCGCGCCATAAAGCGCGAATGAAAGCTGGGTTCCGATTTCCCGTCGAGTCTGCGTTTTCATGTTCGAGAAAGTTACCTTGCTGTTGATTATCTAGCGCAACAGATAAAATCGTAAAGTAATTTATCTGAGAGATAAAGAGCGACCTCCCGGTATTCTGGCACAAGAGACATCGGCGTTTGCCAGCTGATATCAGGCTAATGGCATCAACTTCGGCAATGACCGCCGCAGGACTTCCATATACAAGGTCACCGGGACCCCGATGGCGCGGAAATGATAAAAGCGATTCAGCGAGCCGTGGCAAGCTATGGCGGCGTGGCTAAAATAAAACCATTTCCCTGGTGGTTCATTTATATGGCCGCGCCTTTCAGGGCGACCTTGCGCGAAATTTTAGAGATGCGCTACCTGGGGCGTCAGCCGGTGCGCCTGCACATAAGTTTCTGGGCTCCGAGCCGCATACTCCTCTTGATGACGCTGTTCACATGACGCTACGAGGCCTGGGCTGGATTGCGGACAGACCCGCAGGAACGGGCGCATAAATCGTTCTTAAACTCTACGGGCTATATCTCAGCTAAAGGAATGATATGTAGCTGCATCCAGGATGAGGTATTCTTCGGCAGTCTGTCATCGGGCCGCTGTTGATAAACGTTATGCCGTCGGCAATCGGCCACTTCAGGGAAAGAGCGAACATGGTGATAATCCTCGGCGTCCCGCAGGAGAGCCCGCGCAACTCCGACGCAAAAAATTTACGGCGGGCTAAAGCCGGGCAAAACCCGGGAGCCGGTGATTTTCTGCGTATCGCGTCCTTATTCGAGCCAGGCGCCGGGAAGTTCGCTGAGCGCCATATGCTGTATAACAGGAAAACGCTATGACCCGAACGCAAAGGCTGCTTGAATTGCTCCAGATACTGCGCGAGCACCGGTATCCGGTAACAGCATTGACCCTTGCAGAAAAATTAGGAATAAGTGTGCGTACCGTGTACAGGGATATTCAAACGCTCCAGCAGCAGGGCGTGTGTATTGAGGGCAGTTCCGGCATTGGATATATTATTAAGTCTGACTATCATTTACCCCCGCTGACTTTTACCCCGCAGGAAATTAACGCCCTCACTCTCGGGCTAAACTGGGTATGTCATAACACCGATTCTGATTTTAAAAAGATCGCCAAAAGCACGCTGGCTAAAATACGCTCAGTTATGCCGGATAAATTAAAGGAGCACATCGAATATCAATCTTTTCTGACCGGGCCGGATGAAAAAGATGAGGCTTTTTTTGCTGAGCTACGTCATGCAATTAACTACAGAAATAAAATTGAAATAACCTATTGCGATAAAAACGATCGGCGATCTTCCCGGGTAATATGGCCGGTGGCGCTGGTCTATATGGAGGAGTGTTGGCTGCTGGCCGGATGGTGTGAGCTGCGAAGCGATTTCCGTCATTTCAGAACCGACAGGATCGTTCGGATCTCGATGCTTGCCGATAAATATAATGAAAGCAGGGTCCACCTGTTGCGAAAATGGAGGAAGCAAGAGGGCCTTAGCCTGGATGATGAGTACTGACAAAAGCTGTCACTGCCATTTTATATGCTGCTGTAGAGCAAAAACATCATGATTCTTTACAGGAGCGAGCATGAATTTTCAGGACAAAGTCGCGGTCATCACCGGAAGCACCGCCGGTATCGGGGAGGTGGTCGCAGAGCAGTTACATAAATCGGGCGCGAAGGTGATCGTGGTCTCCAGATCGCGCGAACAGGCGGAGCAAAAGGCTAAATCGTTGTCACCCGACGGGCGGACCGCCTTGGGCATCGCGTGCGATGTTTCGCAGCCGGCGCAGGTGGAGCGTATGATTGATGAAGCCGTGGGCCGTTTTGGCAGGCTTGATTATGCGGTTAATAATGCAGGTATAACCGGCGATCATAATAAAAATATTACGCAGCAGACCATCGAAAACTGGGAGAGGGTGATCGCGACCTCCTTGAGCAGCGTTTTTTACGGTATGAAATATGAAATTCCGCAGATAGTAAAATCCGGCGGCGGTGCGATCGTTAATTTATCCGCAGTCAATGGGCTGGTCGGTATTCCAGGGTTGGCACCTTATACCACGGCCAAACACGGCGTTATTGGCTTAACCCAAACGGCAGCGCTGGAGTTTGCGGAACAGGGCCTCCGGGTAAATGCGGTGGCCCCGGGATACGTCAGCACGCCGCGTATTAATGAGCTCCCGGCATCTATTCAACGCGCGTTTGCAAATAGCCATCCTGTAAAGAGAATGGCTAAAATGCAGGAGGTGGCGGATTTTATACTGTTCTTGTTGTCAGAAAAGTCAGGGTTCTGTACCGGAGGCGTTTATCCCATTGATGGCGGCTACCTGGCGGAGTAAATCTCTTACCTGAAATGCGGGTAGCGTAAAAAAGGAGCAGGGCGATGATTTCAAAAGACAACGCCGGGCATTATGTCTGGGGTGATAATTGCGACGGTTGGTATCTGGTAAACCGCCAGGATATGCTGGTCATTCACGAAAAAATGCCGCCAGGCACATACGAAAAGCGACACTATCATTCCGTTTCCAGACAGTTTTTCTTCGTGCTTCAGGGCGTGCTGACAATGGAACTGGCAGGTAAGAGGCACGAGATCTGCGCTCAGCAGGGGTTAGAAATCCCTCCCGGTTCAGAGCATCAGGCCAGAAACGATAGCGTATTTCCCGTCGAATTTATCGTTATCTCTCATCCGACGACACGCGGAGATCGTACGGATCTTCCGCAATCCTGACGATTATTCCGGGACTCTGGATCTGTCGCCGGGCGCGGTGAACCAACGGCGTTAACCACGCCCGTTCATGACACAAGACGGGCCGTCACCTCGGCTCAGGGTTGCCGGGAGCGAAAGGGTACGCAGCCGATGTTCTCAGCGTCCTGAGCAGCGACTCATACAGACTCCCGACCGCCAAAGAGTCTTTCGATGCCCGGCTTCGGTACAGGGCCACGGCCATCGGCTCCAGCGGCCCCAAAAGCTGCTCCCTTCCCAAAATTTGCAGGTGAGGCGGGGCGCTACACTGGGTAAGGACCGCGACCGCCAGACCGCTCTCCACCGCCGCAATCTGGCCTGAGAGGCTGGAGCTGTTGTACACCACTTTATACCGCCGGCCCTGTAGCGCTAACGCGTTGATAGCGCTGCGCTTTGCCATGCTTGTGCTTTCATATACCGCAACAGGTAGCGGGTCGCGCCTCCAGACCTCAAATTGCGCGGAACCCACCCACACCATCGGTTCATAAAATAATAAAGTCCCCTGGCTGGCATATTCCCGGGAGACCAGCGCAAGGTCTAAATCGCCGCTCTCCACGCGAGGAATAAGCGACGTCGATTGTTCGCAACTTAACTCGATCTCTATCGAGCCAAAGTTTGGCGCAAATCTCTTGAGGGCTGGCGTCAGGTATTTTGCAGCATAGTCATCCGGAACGCCCAGGCGAATGCGCCCCGTTAGTTCCTCGCCGTGAAATGCGGCCTGCGTCTCAGCGTGCAAATCGAGCATCCGCCGGGCATATCCCAGCAGTTTTTGTCCTTCAGGCGTGAGCTGGTTTTGCCGGGGGCCGCGCAGTAAAAGCTGGCAACCCAAAGCCGATTCAAGCTTTTTAAGCTGCATGCTGACCGCCGACTGGGAACGATGAACTTCAGGCGCCGCCGCAGAAAGCGACCCCGCATCCACGACTGCGACAAAGCATTTGAGCCAGTCCATCTGCAGATCCTGACAATGCACGCTGGTTCCTTGTATTCGATAATCAAATAGTATTATCAATTATTATGCGTTTTTGTTGAGTGCGCAATGCAGGCATAGTGACTCTCAGTTCAGGTTTACGCGACCGGAAGAATACGATGCCCGAGATGACAAAAAAGAACCCCGATTTATATCTGCTGAGCCGCTCATCAATTTGCTCTGGTTTTCGCCAGCTGGTGCCGATTTCATTATTTGTGGCTGTTTTTGGCGCCGCCTTTGGGCTCGCTGCGTCGCAGGAAGGGTTAAGCCATCTTACGGCGACCATGATGAGCCTGCTGGTTTTCGCAGGCTATGCTCAGTTCGCCACGCTCAGTCTGTGGGGCGAGCAGGTACCGTTATTCACCCTTATGGCGACCGTTTTTGCGATTAATGCCAGACATCTTTTAATGGGGGCCACGCTGTACCCCTGGTTACGTTATTTATCGCCGGCGAAGCGCTATGGGATCATGATGGTCGCATCCGATGCGAACTGGGCCATGTCCATTCAGGCATTTAGCAGGGGAACGCCGGGGCTGGGTTTACTCTTTGGCGGCGGTCTGGCGCTGTGGTTTTTTTGGGTTATCGGCACGATGGCGGGGCTTTATTTCGCCAGCGCCATCCGCGATCCCAAAAGCTATGGTCTCGATATGGTGATGGGATGCTTTCTCCTCTCAATGGTGTTTGAGGGGGAAAGAAACCCGCGGACGTTCATTATCTGGGCGGTGGCGGCCGGCGCATCGCTGATGGCCTATAAATGGTTGCCAGCAAATAGCCACGTCATTGCCGGAGCCCTGGCCGGAGGGATCGTTGGGATCGTGCCGGGAGGTAAAAATAGTGAACATTGAGATGTCGGACGCAGGTGCCTTAATTATTATCATCGCGATGGCGCTGGTAACGCTCGCTACCCGCTGGGGCGGCGTATACGTGATGTCTTTTGTGCCGTTCAACAGCAAAATAAAAAACTTTATTCAGGCCATGTCCGGTTCCGTACTCGTGGCAATTCTCGCTCCCACAGCAGCAGCCGGTGACCGCGGCGCGCAGATGGCGTTGCTGACAACCGCCATCCTGATGCTGGTTCTTAAACGGCCCTTAATTGCTATCGCCTGTGGAATCTTTGCCGCAGCGTGGGTGAGGCATTGAAAATATGATGAACAGCGCTGGCATCGCCGCCATTATTTGAGCCGCTGGTCGTTGAAGCATGTCGCGAGCGGCAGAGTGCAGTTAAGATATTCTGCAATAATGGTGTTGTTGAGGATGACGATGGAATATCAGAAGGCGTTACAGAGATTGTTGTCAGAAGATCCCGGGAGGATGAAGGCTCTTTATGCCGTTCAAACCTTAAGGCTCAACGACGGCTGGATCGGCGCCGGATTTGTGCGGGATGCGGTCTGGGATCACCTGCATGGATATGGCCAACGGCCTGTCTGCGGAGACGTTGATGTTGTCTGGTTTGACGCAGCGCGCTGCACTCCTGATTACGATCGCCATCTGGAAGCAACGCTTAGCCAAATGACCTCAACGTTCGACTGGTCGGTGAAGAACCAGGCCAGAATGCATCACCATGGCGGCAATGCGCCGTATCACTCTACGGAGAATGCTATCCGCTACTGGCCTGAAACGGCCACGGCTGTCGCCGTCAGAACCGGCGATACGGGCCTTATTGAGATTATCGCCCCATATGGCCTCGCTGATTTGTTCGAGCTTCGTTTAAGGCCGACGCCTCAGTTTGCGGATGAAAAGTTGCCCGTATTTAAACAGCGGGCTGCCGCCAAAAGATGGTTGGAGCGTTATCCAATGCTGCAGCTTATGGTTCCCACATAGTCAGAACTTGTCGAACGGGTTTTTCATTCTTCAGCAACGCCTGCTGATAGCCGGTGGAGGAAGCACTTTATCGGCGGTCACCGAGAGCTCTGCCCGTTACCGTTGTCTTCAGACGTTCAGACCGGGCTGTTCCCGGAAATACAGCATACCCGGACCGATCCCGTGAACACCTGGTACCGTCGGTGGGCCGATGAATTCAACGCGGTAGCGCCTGGGCCTGTATTCTGGCGCGGGCAAACGCGGTTCTCATCGCTGGACGTCCCGGCGTGGCTTCACTACAGCCGGGAAGGGTTTACATATACCAGCATGCAAAGTCTTTGAACTAAACGCTGGTGTTTAAACAAGGGTGTTCCCGGCCTTCAATATGGTGGTTTGTTAAGGTTTACCTTAGGGGTTGGCAACACCGTCGAAAGGGACGGTGCGTTTACCGGGGTGGAGTGCATCAGAAAAGATATCTAAGATGGCTGCCAAATCCGCGAGGATTCATTAACTTTTTATGGTAAGAACTCCATCCTGATATTTTTGAATTTCAGCCAGGTCTCTTCATCCGGCGGGGGCGGGAGCTGAGAGTTTAATACTACGGTTCGGACCATGTTACAAAGCTCAGGGTCACCTTTATTGATGGTTGCATCTTCAACACTGCCATCACGAAATAGTTTAATATTCAGGTCACATTCTTTCCCTTTGTATACTTCGTAGTTTTCTATTTTGCTCCGAATGGCGGTTTGTATCTGTATAGAATAGCGATACGGTTTTGATCTGTTTGGTTGGCTGGCTAACCCATTGTTTATAGATAATAAATCATCCAGCTGTCCCTTTTCTATATCGGATTCCTTTGACACGGTTTCATGTGCGTTCTTCACCTCATTCTCTTTTGTGTGTGTGCATGAAGTAATAAATAAACAGGACAGTAATACAACTGAATATAAAGGGGCGCGTATCCGTCTCATTGTCAACTCCAGATATTTAATAGCTCATTTAGTAGATGCTGGTTTAACTTAGCATACATTAATTATGATAGAGAAACACTGTTGGCTGAGGCATTATCAAATCTGTCCGGGCAAATATGGATATTTTTAAAAAGAAATTCGCGAGGGATTTACTGATATACGCATTATGTGTTACCAGCCTTGCGCGATTTTGGTATCCACGGAATGGACGATGGCACGCTGGTTCTCTCCTTAATCCCCCCCAAACAGGGAGGCGTATTTTTATGCCGGGCGTCATATAATAACTTCCGGTTATTATGATGTTATTTGCAGTAAATGGATTTTACGCTCTTGAATCAGCCCGCCCATATCTCTGCGGGTTTTTTTTCGTCCCGTTTAGCCCTGATCGACTATAGCGCTCGATCATCAGGCTGCTTAGCTTTCGGTCAGTTGCGCACCCGTAAGGCTTTGGCGAATCACGTGGTGGTTGGTGGTGGTTTCATCCTACGCCTGTCTTTCACCATGAATTTTCCCCGGCCACTTCACAGGCGCCATTAGGGGAGCGCCTGGAAAATATCTTCGTTAAGCCCGCTGCTCACGCTGGCATGACGGGCTGCTTTGAAGGAGAAGCTGGCTGAGTAATGTGCCAACGGCTCCTCAATTGCATCACTGAACAGCACCTGAGGATAAGGTGATTTTTAAGACAATCAATTAATCTAAAGATCCTTAATTACGATTACTGAGACTGACAGGTTATGACAATTCAAACTCCCCAGGCAGTAACGGAAGCTTTTTTTCATCGTATAGCCACGGCAGAAGATGTTCATGAAATAGCTGAACTGGTTAGTGAAAATGTAGACTGGCTGGTTGCGGGAAATACTCGTGTAGTTCCCTGGATTGGTCGCAAACACGGAAGAAAAGGTGCGGCAGAATTCTATGCGCAAATCAGGACGCAGATTTCATCAGAACATTTTGAAATTAAAGATATACTTATCAAAGATAAGCGTGTCGTGGCTATCGGTGAGCTTGCATCACGCGTTAAAAAAACAGGTAAGTTGATTGAAACCGAATTTGTATTCGATATGTGCATTGAAGATGGTCTCATTACCCGTTTTCACATGTTCGAGGACAGCCACGCAGTTTCTGAAGCATGCCTTTGATTTATAAATTAATTTACTCCCTCAGGACATTACATTCAAACGAGCGTACAGCGAACCGTTTAGTTATTGAGATTTCGCTGTCCTGATACTGTATTTAATACTGACCTGCTCTTGTTCAATGATACATAGCAACGTCTGCGCCTGGCGTAAAGGGTACGGGCCGAGGCGTAAGACGCGTGCTATGGGTAAGAAACCGACGTTGTGCTTACGGTGTCAGGCAGGTGAGGGGGTTTTAATTTTTAGGTGTCGATACAACACCAGAACCACTAAATAGCATTCGAACGCCAAGTGCCACCATGACAACACCTGTAAATCGCTCCTGCCATTTAATAAATGCAGGATGTTTACCTAACCAGTTTCCGAACGTTCCTGACGCCATTGCGACCGAACCCAGAGATATAATCCCGGCCAGCTTTTGTATACCGCCTAAAACAAGCAGCTGTAGCCAGACAGGTCCGGCGGCGGGGTCGACGAACTGGGGCAGAAAAGCAAACATGAATAGAAGGGATTTTGGATTAGTCAGGCTGTTCAGCGCGCCCTCTTTGACCGCATTCCAGTCAGAAATTCTGACTGTTTTCCGCAGTCGGGTATCTGTGCCTGATGTCGCGATCATCTTAAATCCCAACCAGATCAGGTAAGCGGCACCTACCCACCTCAGCAGATCCAGCGCAACCGGCCAGGCGTGAACAACGGTTACAAGCCCCAGAACCAGAAAAGATACCTGCACAGATCCTGCAACGAAAACATTCCCCATGACTGTAAGCAAAGCGATACGCCTTCCCTGACCAACTCCCCTCGCGATGGTCAGCATCATGTCTGGGCCCGGAGAGATCTCCAGAAGTGTAAGAGCTAACAGGAAAGTCATAAACGTTTCGATGGAAGGCATGTTGATTGCGTCCGGTAAAAATATTCCTGTACGTTACCTCACTCCGATCGGAGCCGAAAGCGGAACATATCGCGACGTCCTCTTCAGGCACAATGCCGCCCCCTAAGCGGAAATCTACAGCTCGCTCACAAGCTATACATAAAACGCCCTGCATTTAAGATACCACCCAAAACAGTAATGATAACTATTTACATCGGTGTGGTATGTTAAATGCGCTTATAACAAGACATATTTCTCATGGCAGAAGGTAAGACTCAGCGCATGGGGTATAACCGGTGGCTGCGTTGAGATGCAGCATCAATACAATTTATGGAGATAAGATGAGAAGAATTTCAGTGCGTTCAGTGCTGTTGGCCTCCGCTATTGCGATGTCAACCGCCACAGCGGCATACGCCGATAGCCAATGGGCAACTGCCACCACGACGTTCCCTGGCAGTATCCGTGCCGGGTCACGGGACGTTCCCGTTAAGCCCGGAGATAAAACTGTCATAGCGATTAAGAGCCTGCAGGCGGGCACGACCGTCACCATGCTGAATGGCACTGAAGTCCTGACACCGAAACCATTGACCGCTGACGAAAAGGGAAACCTTACTATTCCGCTAACCGTTCCGGCCGATGCCGCTACAGGCCTTCATCCACTCACTGTTATCACGCAAAATCCCGCGAGCGTTTCGCAGGTTATGTTGAAATTGTCCCAAATTGTTCCCCCGAAAAACACTGAGGCTTTCAGGCTACAAACAATTCCCGTGGGTGAGCGGGCTTACCAGTCGGCAGTTTCGGCCGACGGGAAGCTGTTCGTGACCTCTGCACGCGGCCCGAAGGATGGTAGCCGCCTGATGAGGCTGAACGCTGGAACGCTGGCTGTCGAAGCGGAGGCTACTCTGCCTAAAGACAAAAAGGGTGAGCAAATTGGTGTCTTCGGCGTCGGTGTTGATAATGTCCATAATCATGTCTGGACGACGAACACGCTTGCCGAGACGGTGACCGTCTATGATGCAAAAACGCTTTCCGTCGTGAAAGTCTTTCCGGAAGGGTCGGTCACACATCCACGCGATGTGGTTATTGATGAAGCCCGCAATCGGGCTTATGTCAGCGCAGCGCTGACCGGTTTTATCGAGGTATATGATACCAAAACGCTGGAACATATCGGTCAGATGGAGTTCGTGACGAACCGCGGCCGCGACCAGTTTTACAGTACAGATCTTGCCCTCGACAGTACCGGTGGGAAACTCTATGGCGTCAGCCGCGATACGCCCTGGGTGGGCTGGATTGATCTCAAAACGGGCAAGAGCACGACGGTGAAAATACCTCAGGCGCAAGGTGCAACCGACATCGCTCGCGATCCGGAGACCGGCCGTCTTTACGTCGCTTCCCAGGAGACAAACAATGTCGTGGTTCTTGATGCGGACGGCAAGGTTCTCGCTGATACTTACATTGGCGCCGGGGGCGTCTCTGTTGCCTGGGATCCCGTGACGTCGCAGGTTTTCGCCGCCACGCGTGCAGGCGGAACCGTTGCTGTTCTGGACAAGGACGGTAAACTGGTCGCTAATATCCCGATGGATGATACGCCAAACCACCTGACCGCCGGGCCTGATGGTGCCGTTTATCTGGTGTCTATGTATGGTACTACCGGGGATAAAGCTCAAACAGGCTCAGTGACGAAAATCACCCCCATAAAATAACGGCTTTAATCCGCTATGTTATTCGCGGGCAGGTCAGCCTGGCATTATTACTAGCTCTCAGCAGCATATGGGATGGGGGTGTGTTCCCGGCATAACTGGCCGGTATTCACATCCTCTTCCCCGAGCCAGGCTGACGTCCATCGTTCTCCATAAACACAAATTTTTAACAATACGCCGTGTGTAATGTCTGCTGCACGAAGCCGCCGTGTGCAACTCTCTAAGAGGCTGCTTTGAGCAAGCAGCAGACATTATTCATGTGCGCCTTTGATTAAGCTGTTAATGGAAATCAGGGAATTTTTCGAACCAACTACCGCCCTCGCCAGATACTTAAACCATCGATGATTTATACTTCTTATCTATACTTCAGCTTAAAAAATCAATGACAGACCTCAGATGATAGCTGATAATTATTAGTTGTTATGTAACATCAGCGTGAAAAATGGCAATGAATCACTATAATAAAGGTGGGAGTCTTAAAAAATCAGGAGTTATGCCTAGATGAAGTTTTATGGAATAAATTATCTACAAATGCAGTCTAATATAAATGATTATTTAAAATATATTATTATATTTAGCACTTTGTTTATCCTCATTGTCGTTTTTAGCCTGTATATGCGTCATCGCCTGCAGACTAAATATCGGGACTTAACGATTATCGCCTTCTTATTTTTACTCTTCATTTCGGGTGTTCAGTATGCAGATTATACAGATAGCCAAAATGTACACTCACAATCATCGCAAATGGTTAATTTTGTGAGGTTGTTATCAAAAGAAAAAGATGTGAGTGTAAACTCGATCTTTCCCAGTTCAGTACAATTATCGGATGGCGTCATTGTTAAAATTAATGATTCCTATTACCGTATTAACTTAAGTGTGGATCAAAAGACTTACAGGTTAGTAGAAGTCTCGTTAATAAATCCCGAAATAGAAATTATAAGAAATTGAGGAATAAAATGATTGTTTACACACCTATCATTATAAAGTTGGGGCTGGGAATACTGTGTTTGATTGTTCAAATAAATCTCATGGGAAAAGGGAATCTGGCCCCCTCATCCGCAATGGATCAGGTTCAAAACTATGTATTAGGCGGGATCATCGGTGGCGTAATTTACAATGAATCGATAACCGTACTACAATTTATACTAGTGTTAATTATCTGGACTTTGCTTGTTTTTGTTCTTAAGTTTTTAAAAGAGAATAATCGCTTCGTTAAACGAATTATTGATGGCAAGCCTATTACTTTGGTACATAATGGCAGCGTTAATGTTAAAGAGTGTTTAAGGAATGGTGTTTCTGCAAATGATTTGATGTTTAAATTAAGAGCAAATGGCATATATGAAGTGGAGCAACTAAAACGCGTAGTTCTCGAACAGAATGGGCAGTTGACTATTATCCAAAGTGGCGATGAAAATATACGTTATCCAATTATAGTAGATGGGTTAGCTAACCATGATCTGCTTGAAATTATTAACAAAGACAGTGATTGGTTAGAAGATAAAATCGCGGAGCAAGGCTTCAATAAAATCAGTGAAGTATATTTAGGTGAATATTTGTCAGGTAGGATTAATTTATACGGATATGAAAAATGATATCCAAAGTTAACTCTGCTTTACTACCCTTATGCTATTGATAACATTGTTTTTTTTGAAGTGTTTGATTATCAGAGGCAGTGATTCCACGTCTGGCTCTGTCTAAGGATACTGACATTAACGTCCGCTTCAGGCATGGAGCGGACAGGCCCGAGGCCATATGACGACGGCTATGAGCGAGGAGCGGAAATTACGTCTGTGAGGGGCCGGCCAATACCGCCGAAAAGGGTATGGCTCGTTTACATCTCGTATCTTTTTTCTTTCATGTGCCTGCATGTTATGGCGCGCAGGATAAATAACGGTAGGGCTAATATTTAACGGCGTATGTTAACGTTGATGATGCTCATCTATTTAAATAGAATCGCCAAAATGCAGAGTTTAGTCAGGGCCAGAAATTATAACTTTTCGGTTTGCATCAGTAAAATATCCCTCTGGGTTATTCTATATATGCCAGTAATGTTCATGGAATTGTCTGGCGGATTCCTTTTCGTCAAGGTATTCAAACCCGAGCAGGCGAATTTTTTCATGGTTGTAAAACCATTCGTTCCCGTGCCGTTCAATGATCTCCCCTGGCGTGAAGCACTGCCCTGATGCTACCCGCACAATCGCATATTTATCATTGCTAAATCTGACCCTGTGAATGCAGAAAGGTTGATTTATTTCGCCGGAAAGACGGCTGCCAATGATATCTCCTTCAATCAGAACAACTTTACTGGTTTTCATAAGCATGACCTTCATTACAGGAGTAAAACAGGTAGGTCGCCATTTTCCCATTTGTGTATCTTTCAAATGCGAGACCGCCGATCAGCCTCCAATACACCAGCATTCTGACGGTCTGAATAATAGCCCGCAGGCGGGGCACTCCAGAACCGCATTTTTCCGTAATTTACCTGCTTTCTGATCGGCCCGGTGGGCACATACCGGGCAAGCCACGTGAACGGGTCTCTCTTTAAAATGCCTGAGTCCATTTGTATAAGACATAAATTGATACTCTATGGAGTGTAATATTCATTATACGCCTTTAAACAAGATTATTTAGATAATGTTATGTGGATTTATTACTAAATCAGCAAGTCAGACCCGCAGACCACCTGGGTGATTTGTGATATAATACCCTTCCGTGAGAAATTTATAATGAAATCAGAAGACATCCTCGACTGGTACCCGGCGCAATTGCCGCCAGTGAAAATTATCCTTGGTGAAGCCGTGCTGGCCGTCGGCAAACAGGGCCGCCCCATTAACACCCGGACGTTGCTTGAGTACCTGCAGGTGATGCAGGACAAACAAAAAAGAAGGGATGACAAAACCGCGATGAAGACCGCAATTGATGTTCTCCGGGACAATCAGCGCACTAACGGCAGACGTTAATGCGCACGCTAAGCCAGCGTCAGTTCTGAATGATATCAATGGTATGGAATTGTCCGTCATCCATCAGCGGAATGCTGTCATCGGGGAGGATGATGCCGTCCAGAGTGGCCTGGTATTTCCCGACGCCACGTGAAACGCTAATGTGATACTGACTGTCGCCGTACTGATATGTCATGGAAAACGACGGCCAGTTGTCCGGCAACAGAGAATGAACGGTAAGGGAAGTACCGCAACGTTTTATCCCCAGCAGCTCCTCTGCCAACAAACGGTATGCCCAGCCTGCGGAACCGGTATACCAGCTCCATCCGGCACGACCCGTATGTGGCGCGACGCTGTACACATCAGCGCTCATGACGTAGGGCTCCGCTTTATATCTTTCCACTCCACCGGCATCCAGCGTGTGGTTTATCGGGTTGATCATTGACCACAGCTGCCACGCGCGTTCTGCATTCCCCATCCGGGCAAACGCCATCACCGCCCAGATGGCGCCATGAGTATACTGCCCCCCGTTTTCCCGCACTCCTGGCAGATAGCCCTGGATATATCCCGGATTCAGCCCGTGTCCATCGAAAGGTGGCGTTAACAGTTTGATTAGCCCGGCCTCGTTATCCACCAGATGCTTATCCAGCGCCTGCATCGCCATGACGCTACGCGCCTCGCTGGCGACCCCGGACAGTACCGACCAGCTTTGCGCAATCGCATCAATTCGACAGTCCTGCGACGCTTTTGAGCCCAGGGGAGTACCATCGTCAAAATATCCTCGCCGGTACCATTCACCGTCCCATGCCGAGGTTTCGAGATTTTTTTGCAGGCGCAGCGCCTCTGAACGACACATTGAAGCGACGCTGGCATCCTGTCGCCGATCGGCAAGCGAAGCGAAGCGTTGTAAAATATCGTACAGGAAGAAGCCCAGCCAGACGCTTTCACCTTTTCCCTCAATGCCCACCTGGTTCATCCCGTCATTCCAGTCGCCGGCCCCCATCAGCGGGAGACCGTGCTGCCCGAAGCGTAATCCATGCTGAATAGCTTTGACGCAGTGTAACCATAGCGTCTCTTCGGTGCTGCTGATGACCGGCGTGTCGTAGACGGACTCTTCACCCGGATGGAGCGGGCGACCTTGCAGATAAGGAATATTCAATTCCAGTATTTCCGTGTCCCCGATCGTTTCGACATAGTGACAGACTGCGAGCGGGAGCCAGAGATAGTCATCCGAACAGCGTGTACGCACGCCGTTACCGTGAGGAGGGTGCCACCAGTGTTGCACGTCTCCCTCAACAAACTGCCGTGTTGCGCACAGCACTATCTGTTCGCGCATCCTTTCCGGGGCGGCGTGACTGAGCGCCAGCGTATCCTGCAGCTGATCGCGAAAACCAAATGCGCCGCCGGACTGATAGTAACCGCTACGCGCCATAAGGCGACTGGCCATCGTCTGGTACAGCAGCCACCCGTTGACCAGTAAGTTCACGGAGGTGTCCGGGGTATTGACCACCATTTTATCGAGTACGTGATGCCAATAGCGGTGAACGTTGTTCAGCTCCTGGCGGACGTTATCCTCATTCAGATAGCGGGCCAGGGTCTCCTGAGCCCGGTTATGATTTTCATCCACGCCAAGGACAAAAATAAACGTTCTCTGGTCGCCATCAATTAGCGTGGCCGCGGATTGTACTGCTGCGCAGGGATCCAGCGCGGCCCCCGTTTTCCCCGAGAGCCTACGCAGCTTCATGGCGTCCGGATTTTGCAATGAACCGTTTCGGCCAATAAACTCGCGGCGGTCGCCCGTCAGCGAGCAGTAGGAGCCGCTGACGGCAAAAAATGCCGTGCGCTCGCCGCCGTTAGCGCCGTAAAAGTTGTTGGCCATCACCCCGCAACCGCCAGAAATGTTGACTGGATACGTAACGATATGGGAGGCCGAACGGGTTCGTAAATCCCCAAGCGTCCACTCCGCATAGCCGGTGACGGACAGTTTACGCGTTCGTCCCGAATTATTACTGAGCGTCAGGATCGCCAGTTTAACCGGTGCCTGTTCGGCGACCAGTATCGTCAACTCACTGTCTATCCCGCTCTCCCGGTGGGCAAACACGCTGTAGCCAAAACCATGACGGGTCAAATAGTCGCCGTGGCCGCGCACCGGCAGTATCGTCGGCGACCAGCACGCACCGCTCTCTTCATCACGCAGATAGAAGGCTTCACCACTGCGGTCGCTCACCGGATCGTTTTCCCAGGGCGTTAAGCGGTATTCATGGGCATTTTCATACCAGCTGTAGGCCTGTCCCGCCTCTGAGATAACGCTGCCAAAATCGGCGTTTGCCAGCACATTTGACCACGGGGCTGGCGTCGGCTCGTTTTCCCTGAGGACAATCTGATACTCCCGACCATCCTGAGAAAAGCCGCCGAGCCCATTGAAATGGCGCAGCTGATGGGTATCAGGCGTCCAGTCGGTATGTCGATTGCCCTCTGCTGCAGGGTGCGGAATTAGCAACCTGGCCTGGGGTTTTAGGGTATGAATGCGCTGGTTAAGCTGTTCACTTAGCCCGCCGGCTCGATCATCAAGGTACAGGCAGGCGACGCTCATCAGAAGCTGCTTATCCTCGGCGGAGAGATGCTCGCCATTACGGACAAAAATCCCGCCTGATTTATCCAGCAGGCTGGCTCCCGACCTGGCATAAATCAAATCCATAATCTGGTTTTGCAGCGCCTGCTGGTAGCCGCCGGGGCTCTCATTGAGGATCACCAAATCGACCTCCAGCCCTTTCTGGCGCCAGTATCGGTGCGCCTGAATAAGTGTTGTTACCGAGGCGATACCCTCTTCGCTGGTGATACTGAACAGCACTATCGGCAGATCGCCTGAAATCGCCCAGCCCCACAGGCCGGACTGACCTCGCCGGTTACGGCTGATAATCTGGCCGTCGGCGCGCAGCTCGTGACAGGGGTAAAGCACCGCGCTGGCGAGACGGTTAAACAGCGTGGCATCATCTTCACTGGCGTTCATCTGGCGTAACACCACCAGACTGTGGGACCAGGCCAGTTCAAAGATGCGGTCAGCGATGGGGTGATCTCTGTATTTTTCAAGCAACGCCAGGCTGTGCTGGCGGCTTTCGCTGATACCGTAAACGATATCGATAGTGACGGGCTGTCCCGGCAGTAGCGTGATAGCGTGGCGAATCGCCAGTATCGGATCAAGAACGGCCCCCGAGGTATTGCTGAGCGGTCCTTTTTTTACGCTTGTCAGCGCATTTGAAGGGGTTCTGCCGCGGCCAATAAATGCTGCCCTGTCGGTTTCAAACGAGATGCTCTTACTGTTATTGCCATGCACGACCACCATGTGAAACATGCACGGGTTCTGTTCGTCCAGCGAACGCGGGCGGCGATGGCACAGGATCGCGTCACGATCGGGGTTAATCTCGGTCTGGATGAATAAATTGCTGAATGCCGGATGGGCCCGATCGCTGGCGTCGGACGCCAGCACCACTTCGGAATAGGTTGTCAGTTCAAGGTCGCGCGGCATTCGCCCCCTGTGTACCAGCGTGAGCCGCCGTAGTTCAATATCATCTTCCGGGGAGACCACAATCTGGGTTCTGACACTCAGCGATCCGAAAGTACGCCTGTATTCAGCGCCGGCATCGGTAAAGATCGCCTCGTCGCCGTTATCGGCGTCTTTGCCGGTGGGATGCCAGGTATTGCTCCAGACTTCGCCCGTTTGCGAATCGCGGATATAGCAGAATGCTCCCCAGTTATCCCGGGTCGTATCGCTGCTCCAGCGCGTGAGGGCAATATTGTTCCAGCGGCTATAGCCACCGCCACCGGGGGTTAACATCAGATGGTAATGGCTGTTGGACAACAGCTGAACTTCAGGCACCGGCGTATCTGCTCCGGTAAAAATACGCGGTTCGTAGCGAACGGGTTTGACCCTTCCTTCATGGGATTCGAAATGACGGCGCGGGCTGTAGAGATCGACCGCATCCGGCACGCGCTCCTGTAACAGCAGGCTCGCCGAGCGGAAGACGGTACTGGACATGAATCGCTCCGTCATCGGGGCGTTAAGCAGCACGTGAGCCAGCGCCTGAAATGCCATCCCCTGATGGTGCGCCATCCAGGACTGCACGACGGCATATAGCTGCCCGGTTGCGAGGCGGGAGGGAGTATAGTCCAGCGCTTCATAAAAACCGTATTCGCCGCGCGCGCCGTTTTTTTCCAGGCTGAGCAGATTCTCGCAGGCTTTCTGCGGAGAGATCGTTAGCGCCAGCAGTGTCGCATACGGGGCGATGACCATATCGTCAGCAAGTCCTCGCCGCAGACCGAGACCCGGTACGCCAAATGCCTGATACTGATAATTGTGCTGAACGTCAAAAGCATGATAACCGGACTCCGATACCCCCCACGGCACCCCACGCTCTTTGCCCCAGCGTATCTGACGCTTAACCGCGGACTGGCTCATTTCATCGAGAAGGCTACCGGGCCAGGTGGGCATCACCAGGTTCGGCATCAGGTATTCAAACATCGAACCGCTCCACGACATCAGCGCGGTTTCATGGTCAATGGTGGTGAACAACCGTCCCAGGGCATACCAGCTTTTTAACGGCAGCTGGTTAGTCGCGATGGCGAGAAAACTGGTCAGACGGATTTCAGACGGCAGAAGATCGTAATGGCTTTTATCGGGTGTGTTCGTATCACAGTTGTAGCCGACGCTGAGCAGGCTGGTCGCCTCGCTGTACAGAAAAGCAAAATCCATTCTCGCATGATCGTTCAGCCGCTGTTCAAGTTCAGTGATAATCTTCAGCCGCATGCGGGCCAGCGCCGTAGCCGATGCCGGAGGCGTTCCTTCGCCGCAATAGCTCGCGCCGGCAAGCCAGCTCAATGTCGGCAGCATCTGTTCGCTATACGTCTGAGGTATCCAGCCAAGCAAATGCGACCATTCATGGCAAAGCTGCACCAGCTGATGCTCAAGGTGTCCTGTCCAGCGCACCACAAGGCTGCTCTCCTGAGCGCACTGCGTCGTCAGATGGTTACACTGGGCGCGCATTTTTTTAAGTTCGCTGAACAGCTGCGCCGGAGGCAGCGACGCTGCGTTCAGGCAGTGCTTGCGCAGCAGTCGCAGACCGGTTGGCGCGTTCTGACCCCAGTGTTTTTCCAGAATGATTATCGTATCGTTCAGCCCGGCCAGGATCTGCTCGCTGTTCAAAACCGGCTGATGACGCATGGCGGACAGGCCTTCGCGCAATGTCAGTAAATGGCCGGCCATATTGCCGCTGTCAACGCTCGAAACATAGCGTGGGCTGAGGGGCGCAAGCGTGCGGGTGTCATACCAGTTAAAGAGATGGCCCCGGAAGTGTTCCATTTTATCCATTGAGTCGAGAGTCATCGTCACGCGCTGTAAAACCTCTCCCCCGGGCAGGTAGCCAAAATCCCAGGCGGTCAGATTGGCCATCAGGGAAAGTCCGATATTGGTGGGGGAGGTGCGATGTGCGATGGTTGGCTGCGGTATTTCCTGGTAATTGTCCGGTGGAAGCCAGTTCTCTTTTGCCGTGGCAAAGGTTTCAAAGAAGGCCCAGATTTCGCGACTCGTCTGACGCAGCAGCTGCTTCTGTTCCTGGTTCAGCGAAATCGCCTTACGTTCAGGCTGGCGGCTTAGCCAGCTCAGCAGCAGGGGGGCCAGACACCATAGAACGCCGACGGGCAGAGCGATAGTCAGAAGCCGTGGGGAAAAATGAAAAGTCATCATCGTCAATGCCGCCCCGGCGACAACATTCAGCCACATCGCCCGATAAAAACGAATCACCGAAACGCCGGGCTGATGGCCGTCGGGGCTGTGGCTGGTCCACTGGATGAGATTGCGCTGACTGACGCCAAGACGCCAGAGCGTCACGGCAATGGCGTACAATGAGTATCCGGCCTCATGCGGCAGTATCGCAAAATTGAGCCCGATACGGGAAAACCGTTTCAGCGCCCCGGCCGCGACGAGTGGAATATGCAGCCGCAAAGGGCGACGAAGAGGTTTATGCAGAAGGTCGTGGCTGATGCTCAGCGCTGAAGGCAATAACCACACCAGCGCCAGCGCGCCAAGCCAATAAAGCGGGTTGGGGACCAGCAGCAGGGAGCAAAAAAGAAGCGCCAGCAAAGACGGGCTGACCAGGCTGCGGCGTAAATTGTCGAATAACTTCCAGCAGGAAAGCGCCGATAGCGGATTTTTATCCCGGGTTCCATCCGCCTTTCTGACGTACGGGCTGAGCCAGTTAAGCAGCTGCCAGTCGCCACGGATCCAGCGCGTGCGGCGGGCAACGTCTGACAGATAGTTGTTCGGGTACTGCTCGTAGAGTAAAACTTCACTGAGTAGCCCGGAGCGAGCGTAGCACCCTTCGAGTAAATCATGGCTGAGGACCAGATTTTCCGGGCAGGCGTTGGCGGTGGCCAGGACAAAGATATCGACGTCATAAATGCCCTTACCAACGAACGATCCTTCGCCGAAGAGATCCTGATAGATATCTGAAGACATCATCGAATAGGGATTATTACCCGGCACGCTGCTGCGCATGGCGGCATAGCGTCCCTGTCCGTTGCGCGGCATTTCCTCCGCCAGCCCGGGCTGTAAAATGCCGTACCCTTTGACGACCCTCTGCCGTAGCGGATCATACTCTGGCAGGTTGAGCGGATGCGCCATTGTCGCGACCAGCTTATGCGCCGTGTCGCGCGGTAACACCGTATCGCTGTCCAGGGTGATGACATATTTAATATGACCCGGCAACAGATGCGCTGGCGCATCTGCGACGCTGGAAAATTGCGCCGCGGGATGGCGCAACCAGTTGTTCAGCAACGCCAGCTTTCCCCGTTTGCGTTCATAACCCATCCATTTTTCCTGCGTGGGGGCCCATTCTGGCTGTCGGTGCAGAAGATAAAAGCGTGGGCGGCTGGCTGGATAGCGGCGGTTAAGATCCTCTGTTTCCGCGATGGCCTGTCTGAGCAGACCGCTGTTTTCTGGCGGTTTTTCAACGGCGGAATCGGCAAAATCGGTAAGAAGGGCGAAGCGGAGGTTTTCGTTCTGATTACCCAGCCAGCACACTTCCAGGCTGGTGAGGAGCTTGCTGATGCTTTCGTGACTTGTCAGCATACAAGGGACCACTACCAGGGTCGCGCAATCCGCCGGAATTCCAGCGGAAAAATCCATTCGCGGCAGCGGTCTGGGTATTCGAAAGCGGGTGGTCGCTTCGCTCAACAAATCGTTCATTAACTGACTGACCGCCAAAATAAGCGGCAACGCCAAAAGTATCAGCATCCAGCCCATTCCCTGCTGCGCGGTTTCGTGCAAAATTCCGGCCGTCACCGCTGTCGTCAGCAGGCTCAGGCTGCCAAGCCATGACAACAAGGGGATTTTGTTGAAACTATGCCGCAGGCGTATCAGCCCTGAGGTATCTGCGGAAAGCTGCACTTCCAGCAGCTCGCGGCCTCCACCGGCCAGATAATAACCAATATGATGCCCCGGCGTGCCGGGCGCATTTTCCACAGAAAGCGCCAGTACCCGGCTGGCTACCTCTGACTCGCTGAAACGACTGTCTCTGGCCAGGATCTCGATGACGTGGCGGTAATGATCCCGGGTATCAAAGTGCATACGGGAATAGGTGCCGGCAGGATCGAGACGCAATGTCTGTTCTACGACGCTGATTGCCTCGGCGAAATCAGCCCAGTTCGTTTCGCTCAGCAAACGCAAGCCCGCGATGCTGTTGCTGACGGAAAGCTGGCTGGCCGCAAGCTGTTGATTGAAGCGGTGAATGAGAACCTCGGTTGTCACGCCCTGTTCAGCAAGACGCTGGTCCACCCAGGTCAGCGGCAGTGCCAGCGCATTGCCGCGCCCCTGCAGGCGGCGTACCAGTTCTGCGACAAACGCACTGCTCAGCGGCGGCCGCGCGCGCGCCATGTCGGCGACCACCATGATTAAGTCTGCCGGAGTATTCTCGGCACATTCGAAAATCCGCGTAATCCATGTATCTGCCAGGCTGCGCTCTTGCTGGGCTTTTACTACTTCCATACTGACGCGACGCAGATTTTCGATTAGAGACAGACGCAGCATGCCCGGTAGCGCCCAGACCTCGCCTAACGTCAGCGGCGTCACCTGCTGATAGGCCGCAATATAACTGGTCAGGCTGGCCACGTCCCAGCGCCCGTCTCCGTGGGCAATAGCTTCAGATGCGATATCGTAAATGCGCGGGCAGTGGTGAGGCGATGCCAGGGACGGGAGGCCTTTGCCAAAGCTTTTTGGCAGATGCTGGCGGACAATGCGGATTTGTTCCTCAATCAGGTAGTAATTATCAAGCAGCCACTCACCCGCGGGCATGATGCTCGATTTTTTCCCGGCATTGAGCGCATAACAGTTTTGCGTGATCGCAGCCTCATTATCCCCCAGCCGTTTAAGAAGATAGTAAGGCAGCTTGTCCGGCGACAACTTATGAGTATGCGCCAGTTTCTGGCCGTAACGTTCCATCTGAGGCGTCGAAAACAGCTCTGAGCGCAAGCTATTTTCGCTTGTTGAGTCGTTGGCAGGAAACGGCACCAGTTCAGGGGCTTTCGTAGACATACGGGAGCGGCTAAACCATGCTCGGGGATTCATTTTCATAGCGTTGCTCTGATGCGACATTAACGCGCAGGAGCAGTTGCGAAATCAGTTCAGAAACGTTCTCTCAGGATGGGCGTAAGGCATCAGGGATTTAACAGCTGCCGGTCTTTATTTCAGTATAGAACACCGGTTTGTACGTGAGCCGGCGTAAGGGGTTAGCGTGGCGAGACAAAAAGGGCCTTACATCCCGGGCATAGCATTGCCTGCTTTAACCGAATCTTTGATGCAGGCTGGGGGGATTTTAAGCCGCAGATGGGGCAGGTGGCGGTGGACGTTCCACCGATGAGCTTCATTGCGTAATCGAGAAATGACATGATGATTAACCTTTCAATGAATGTGTTTCAGTCTACCACGTCTGGATAAAATTTAATCTATATAAAAACCTCCCCGTTTATATTTGCTGCTTCTCTCCCTCATCTCAGGCCGCTGCGGTAGTCCACCTCTGCCATAAAACTGCCCGCGACCCTCCTTTGACTTTCCCGAGGGAAGGGCGGACCGTCGTGCACTTCCCGAGAGCAAAGGCTATGATGCTTGCAGAAAATGACCAGCGTCAGCGCTATCCCAACGGAGAACGGGCCTGATGACGCTGAGGTATCATTCATCCCCGGCGAGTCAGTATTCGTTTTAACTAAGAGGCGCGTATGTTAAAAGTCACTGCCGAAGATTTTATAAAACCCGAATGCGTTGAAATCGTTCTCCCTTTGTACCGGGAACTGGTATCGGCAACGAAGAAAGAGCCGCGCTGTATCGCTTATGATTTATATATTGATGAGAAGGATCCCGGACATTTCATTTTTATTGAGGAGTGGCCAGACCACGCGGCCCTTGACGCGCATTGCGCCAGCGAGCATTTCAGACGACTGGTCCCTTTAATCGACCAGCATAAGCGAAAAGACGCCCGCTATATCCTGATGAATTGCCGGGTGAATCCGGAGGAATAGCCAGGCCGGCGGTAATGCGGCGCCATCTTGTTGTTCAGGCGGCCCGCGGCGGGTCGATTTAAAGTCCGAATTATCTTCCCCGGTGATGGATGGCCTGAGGCGGCTTTGGGCGAAGCGTCACTCACGACCGCCAACGCAACGCCGCTTCCGTTATTCTGCTCCCGCCGGAGCCTTGCGCCTTATTTCAATCATATGGACATAAAAGTCATGAAACTCCTGGTCCTGTTTGGCAACCATTTCAGGAGGCAATGATTTGCGCTCGTCTCTCCACAGCCTGAGCGCGGCCTCGCACTGCCGGTAAGCGGCGTCAACAATCTCAATGGCTGGCTTATCCGTTTTAATGAACGGGACCGTGTGATTATCAAGGCAGATTGATACGGGAGTGCCAAATTGCTCTGCTGATGCGCCGCCCGCGATAGCTCCCAGCAGCCAGCACATGTTCTGAAGCTTTTTTCTCATTACTCTCAACCTCTTAATAAGCCGAAGCAGCAAATTAGCACGGTAGGTCCTCGCTGTCCCCAGGGATAATAACCCCGGCGTTGGCTAAGCCTGATACTGGCGCGACCGAGGACGCGGCGTACGGGAAACGAAAAGGGGAGCATGATGCCGGAACAGGCGCTAACCATTGCGTCAGCGGGAGAATAATATTGCGTGCGAGGGATAGAAAATCAGCCAGAAAATATAATTAACTGGCTGATTTATTTACGTTAGCTGGTGGTATTGGCACTCTGCTTATGGAACAGCTCGCGGAATACCGGATAGATATCTTCCTGGTCGCGTATATGCTGCATGGCGAAGTTTTCAAAGGTCGCCTGCAGGTGTTCATATTCACGCCATAACGTCTGGTGGGCGCGACGGGTGATTTCAATATAGCTGTAGTAACGCACCACCGGCAGGATGTTCTTCGCCAGCAGTTCGTGACACAGCGGCGAGTCATCCGCCCAGTTATCGCCGTCCGACGCCTGCGCGGCGTAGATATTCCACTGCGACGGGTCGTAGCGCGCTTTAACCACTTCATCCATCAGCTTCAGCGCGCTGGAGACGATCGTGCCGCCGGTCTCCTGCGAATAGAAAAACTCGTGTTCGTCCACCTCTTTTGCCTGGGTATGGTGGCGGATATAGACCACCTCGACGTTTTTATAGGTCCGGCTGAGGAACAGATACAGCAGGATGTAAAAACGTTTGGCCATATCTTTGGTTACCTGATCCATGGAGCCGGAAACGTCCATCAGGCAGAACATCACCGCCTGGCTGGAGGGCTCGGGCCGTTTTTCATAATTCTTATAGCGCAGATCGAAGGTATCGATAAACGGCACGCGGTCAATCTTCGCCCGCAGCTCGGCTATCTCCTGACGCAGCCGCTCTTCTTCCAGCAGCTGTGCCGGTTCGCTTTTAGTGATGAAGTCCAGATCCGCCTCCAGCGCGCGCAGCTCGCGTCGCTTACCGGCGGTCATGGCGGTACGTCGCGCCAGGGAGTTTTGCAGCGAACGCACCACGCTGATGTTAGCCGGGACTCCGTTAGCGGTAAAACCCGCCCGATGCGTTTTAAACTCGGTAAGCTGCCGCTGCTGGTTTTTCTTCAGATTCGGCAGGGCGAGATCCTCAAACAGCAGGTCGAGATACTCGTCTTTGGATATCTGAAAGACAAACCCATCCTCGCCTTCGCCATCGGCGCTGGCTTGCCCCTGGCCGCTACCTCCGCCGCCACCACCCTGCGGTCGTTCAATACGGTCATTTTGCACAAAATGGTCGTTGCCGGGATGCACGCGATTGCGCAGGCCGCCGCGACCCTGATGAAACATCGGTTCGTTGATATCATCCGTCGGAATAGAGACGGATTCTCCGCTCTCAATATCGGTCACCGAGCGCTTGTTGATCGCCTCGGAGATCGACTGTTTGATCTGCGCCTTGTAGCGACGCAAAAAGCGCTGGCGATTCACCGCACTTTTATTCTTCCCGTTCAGGCGCCGGTCTATAAACCAGGTCATATGCCCCCCGTACTGCATTTGCCAACCATACACGTCATACTTCAAGCCGCATTGTGCGTTGCTTACCCCGGACGCTTACCTGAGTAAACCTCCGGGGCTCCCTGCAACTCGAATTGTTGGTATCTCTTTTTTGCCCCGCAGCGATCGGGCTTGCCGCACGTCAGGACGATTTACGTACGCGCAAATACCATTCGCACAGCAAACGTACCTGCTTACGGGTGTAGCCTTTCTCCATCATCCGGTCGACGAAGTCATCGTGCTTTTTCTGCTCGTCGGTAGAGGTTTTGGCGTTGAACGAAATGACCGGCAGCAGCTCTTCGGTATTGGAGAACATTTTCTTCTCAATAACCGTGCGCAGTTTTTCGTAGCTGGTCCAGTTCGGGTTGCGTCCGCTGTTGTTTGCTCTGGCGCGCAGCACGAAGTTGACTATCTCATTACGGAAGTCTTTCGGGTTGCTGATCCCCGCCGGTTTTTCAATTTTCTCCAGCTCCGCGTTCAGCGATTCGCGGTCGAACAGCTGGCCGGTATCCGGATCGCGGTATTCCTGATCCTGAATCCAGAAATCCGCATAGGTGACATAGCGGTCAAAAATGTTCTGCCCGTATTCGGAGTAGGATTCGAGATAGGCGGTCTGGATCTCTTTACCGATAAACTCGGCATATTTCGGGATCAGATAGCCTTTGAGGAATTCCAGGTAGCGCTCCGACTGCTCCTGCGGGAACTGCTCGCGCTCAATTTGCTGTTCCAGAACGTAGAACAGATGAACCGGGTTAGCGGCAACCTCGGCATGATCAAAGTTAAATACCCGCGACAATATTTTAAAGGCGAAGCGGGTGGAGAGACCGTTCATACCTTCGTCGACGCCGGCATAATCGCGATACTCCTGGTAGGATTTCGCTTTCGGGTCGGTATCTTTCAGGCTCTCGCCGTCATAGACGCGCATTTTGGAGTAAATGCTCGAGTTTTCCGGCTCTTTCAGGCGCGACAGAATCGAGAAGCGCGACAGCGTTTCAAGGGTGCCAGGTGCGCAGGGCGCATGGGTCAGCTCGCTGTTATTCAGCAGTTTTTCATAAATACGCATCTCTTCAGAAATGCGCAGGCAATAAGGCACCTTGACGATATAGACGCGGTCGAGGAAGGCCTCATTGTTTTTGTTATTACGGAAGGTCACCCACTCAGATTCGTTCGAGTGCGCGAGGATAATCCCGTTAAACGGCAGGGCGGAAATCCCTTCGGTGCCGTTATAGTTGCCTTCCTGAGTGGCGGTCAGCAGCGGATGCAGCACCTTAATCGGCGCTTTGAACATCTCGACGAATTCCATAATCCCCTGGTTGGCGCGGCATAGGGCGCCGGAATAGCCGTAGGCATCCGGATCGTTCTGGGCGTAGTGCTCCAGCTTGCGAATATCAACCTTACCGACCAGGGCAGAAATATCCTGGTTGTTCTCATCGCCGGGTTCGGTTTTGGCGATGGCAACCTGCTCCAGAATCGACGGCCACACCTTGATGACGCGGAATTTGGTGATATCGCCGCCAAACTCATGCAGACGCTTGGCCGCCCACGGCGACATGATGGTGCCGAGATAGCGGGTTGGTACGCCATATTCCTTCTCGAGGATCTGCGCATCTTCCCGCGGATTAAACAAGCACAGAGGATGGTCGTTCACCGGGCTGCGCTCGCCGTTCGCGCTCAGCACGTAAACCGGTACGCGCTGCATTAATGATTTCAGACGCTCGGCAAGGGATGATTTACCGCCGCCCACCGGCCCCAGCAGATACAGAATCTGTTTCTTCTCTTCCAGACCTTGCGCAGCATGCTTCAGGTAAGAAACGATCTGTTCAATGGCATCTTCCATACCGTAAAACTCTTCAAATGCCGGATAGCGTGCGACAACCCGGTTTGAAAAGAGACGGGACAGCCTTGGCTCCAGGGCCGTATCGACCATTGCGGGTTCACCAATGGCCATCAGCAGCCTTTCTGCCGCGTTGGCATAAGCACTGCGATCTTGCCGGCAGATGGTAAGAAACTCCTGCAGTGTGAACTCTTCGTCCTTGGCAGCTTCATAACGCTGGCGATAGTGATCGAATATATTCATGGCATGCCGTCCTTTCGTATTTAGCACAAGTTGAGAGCGTTCATATGAATAGTGGGTGCTCCCGGAAGAGGCAAGCAGAGCGCGACGTCTACTGATTCTCCAGCAACCCTTATGCCAGGTTGTCGACAAGATTAAGATAACGTGCCCTGCAATGACATCTTCTAAATTAAAGCGTAGATGCATTTAGAAAACTTGCATGCAGCGAAAAATCAATTTCAATGACATATCAATAACTCATCCTAAAAAAGGCCGCTTTTTCGCACGTCCTGCCGGGGGCCTTCATCGTGTTGTCATGAAGCTGCAGGTCCGAAACCCTGTATTGATGAGCGGGGGAGTCATTTTTTGTAATGACGGGTAAAGAATTTGAGGCATGAGGGCTACGACGTTAAACTGCCTGCGCGGATTATTTGACAAACGGGAATATGGATTGTGAAGAAGATCAAATCTCTGGCACCAGGCGTGTGCCTTTTGGCTTGTGTGTCGGCAGCGCACGCCGACGGGAAGTTAACGCTGGGGGCCGGCGTGGGTATCGTCGAAAGCCCGTATAAGCAATATGACGTCGATGTTTACCCGGTGCCGGCAATCAGCTACGAGAGCGACAGCTTTTGGTTCCGTGGCTTAGGCGGCGGTTACTACTTATGGAATGACGAGAGCGATAAGCTGTCGGTTACCGCCTACTGGTCGCCGATGTACTTTAAGCCGGGCGACAGCGACAGCGAACAGATGCGTAAGCTGGATCGGCGTAAATCGACGATGATGGCCGGGCTGTCTTATGTCCACAACACCCCGTATGGCTTCCTGCGTACCACCCTCGCCGGCGATACGCTGGATAAAAGCAACGGGATTACCTGGGACATGGCCTGGCTCTATCGCTACACCAACGGCAACCTGACCTTAACGCCGGGTATCGGCGTGGAGTGGAGCAGCGACAACCAGAACGAATACTACTACGGCGTTTCGAAGCGCGAATCCGATCGCAGCGGCATGCGCAGCTACGACCCGGATAGCAGCTGGAACCCGTATCTCGAACTGTCGGCAAACTATCGCTTCCTCGGCGACTGGAGCGTATACGGCGCGGCGCGCTACACCCGCCTCTCCGACGAAATCACCGACAGCCCGATGGTGGACAAATCCTGGAGCGGTCTGATCTCCACCGGGATCACCTACACTTTCTGATTGTGCATCTTTATAGACACATCTGTGCATCAAAACAGGGCGTAGCGCCCTGTTTTGCATTACGGTGGTGCAATAAGCGACGGGAGGTAGCGATGACGGTAAAAATGGGCCGCTTTGGCGACCAGCAGGCGGTTCCTGCCATCGGGCAGGGGACCTGGTATATGGGACAAAACGGCGCGCATCGCTCGCAGGAAGTGGCTGCACTGCGAGCGGGCGTTGAGCTCGGGCTGACGGTTATCGATACCGCCGAAATGTATGCCGACGGCGGGGCGGAAGAGGTGGTGGGCGAGGCGCTTCGCGGCCTGCGCGACCACGTGACGCTGGTTTCCAAAGTCTATCCGTGGCACGCCGGTGGGCGCAGGATGCGCGAGGCCTGTGAAGCCAGCCTGCGTCGTCTGAAGAGCGATTATCTCGATCTCTATCTGCTGCACTGGCGGGGTGATTTCTCGCTGGCAGAAACCGTCGAGGCGATGGAGGCGCTGGTTGCTCAGGGCAAAATTCGCCGCTGGGGCGTCTCCAATCTCGATACCGACGATATGCAGGCGCTGTGGCAGGTGCCCGGAGGCAGACGCTGCGCGACCAACCAGGTGCTGTATCATCTGGCATCGCGCGGCATTGAACACGATCTGCTGCCGTGGTGTCAGCAGCAGCAGCTGCCGGTTATGGCCTACAGCCCGCTGGCCCAGGCCGGTCGCCTGCGCGATGGCTTAATGAATCATCCCGCCCTCAGCAGCCTGGCGCTGGAAAAGGGCGTCACGGTCGCGCAGCTCCTGTTAGCGTGGGTAATCAGCCACAAAGGGGTGATGACGATTCCAAAGGCCGGAAGCATCGCGCACGTTAAAGAGAACGCGGCCGCGCTCGAGGTGGTGCTGGATGAGAACGATATCGCGGTGATGGAAAGGGCCTTTCCGGCGCCGGGGCGCAAAACGCCCTTAGATATGGTGTAAAGGCGCTGATTTTACAAAGACATCTGCGGGTTTCGTTGATGGATATCAATGCTCAGTTGTGATTATCCTTTTAAAGATAAAAGAAAAAGGAGAATGACATGACTGAACCTAACAAGCCTCTGGACGTGAAGCTGGCTTTTCCCCTCTGGAAAGCCGCCCTGACAATCCTGTTCGGCGCAATTATCTGGTTTACCCCTCCCCCTGAAGGGTTGGCCATTCATGCATGGCAAATGTTTGCTATTTTTGCCGCAACGATCTTTGCCATCATCCTGAAGGTGATGCCGATGGGGGCGGTGACGATGATTGCGCTGATCGTCTCCGCATTTTTAGGGGTGACGCCTCTCTCGCCGGGTAAAAGCGACAAAATCGCGGCGCTTTCCGGGTTTACCAACGGTACGATCTGGTTGATTGGTATCGCGATGTTCATCTCCCGGGCGGTGATTAAGACGGGGCTGGGCAAGCGGGTGGCGCTGTGGTTTATTTCCAAATGCGGTTCAAGCATGCTGGGCGTAGCCTATGGTCTGGCCCTGTCTGACGTTGTCCTGGGGCCGGGCATTCCCTCGGCGTCGGCGAGGGGCGGCGGCATTATGTATCCTATTACGCAGTCCATTGCGACCGCATACCAGTCGGAACCTGGCGCGACGGCCAGAAAAGCCGGCGCCTTTTTAATGCTCTGCGTTTCTCAGATTGACGCCATTGTCTGTACGATGTTTTTAACGGCGATGGCGGGTAACCCGCTGATAGCCGAACTGGCGAGAAGCCAGGGCATTGAAATCACCTGGACGACCTGGTTTGTCGGCGCGATCGTGCCGGGGATTGCCTCTTTGATCCTGCTGCCGCTGGTGCTGTACGCTATTTATCCGCCGCAGCTGAAGAAAACGCCGGAAATTCCCGCGATCGCCAGAGAAGAGCTGCGCAAAATGGGGCCGATGTCGCTGGCGGAAAAAATCCTCGCGCTTGATTTTGTCCTGCTGATCTTGCTTTGGACGGTGGGCGACATTTTCTTTGCCATTCCCGCCACCCTTTCCGCGTTTATTGGGCTGATGGTGCTGCTGGTCAGCAATATCATGTCGTGGAAAAACATTATTGAAGAAAAAACGGCCTGGGATACGATGTTCTGGTTCGCCGTACTGGTGATGATGGCCAACGCGCTCAACAAGTACGGCATGATTAGCTGGATATCGGAGCGGATTGTCGGCTATGTCGGCCACTTCGAGTGGATAACGGTCTTCTTACTGCTGGTCGCGGTCTATTTCTATACCCGCTATTTCTTCGCCTCGGCGATGGCGCATATTTCCGCTATGTACCTGGCGTTTCTGGCTGTTGCCGTTTCCGTCGGCGTGCCGCCGCTTTTCGCCGCCCTGGTGCTGGGCTATACCTCGAACCTGTCGATGGGGCTGACGCAGTACTCTGGCGGCCCGGGGCCCGCTCTGTTTGGTTCCGGCTATAACACCACGGGTCAGTGGTGGGGCGTCAGTTTCGTGGTGTCGATTGCGTCTATCTTCATCTGGCTGGTGCTGGGGGGCGCGTGGATGAAGCTGGTGGGGTTCTGGTAACGGAACAACGTCGCATGCGGCATCAGTAAAAAAACAGGGCGATTGCGCCCTGTTTTTGATCCCGCGTCTCCGGTTCAGGAGCGCAGCGGCATTAGCCTCTTTTCGCGACGCGGATAGTTTGCGCCAGGCGAGACGGTTTTTCTTCGCTGGCTTTCTGCGATCCGGTGACGCAGCAGGTTTCGACGCAAACGAAGGTTTTGTAGCCGTCGTCCGGCATATCGCCCATGCTCACGGAAAGCGCCGGGCCAGGGTTCCAGCCCACCACGTTGCTGTTATGGTGATGAATAACGTCAATGCTGCGGTTCAGCGCGCCGTCGTGAATAACGCTGCAGGCATCCGCGTTCAGATAGACGCGGTCGGTACGATCCGGGAAGGTCTCCTCGCCGTGGCTTAGCACGCCTTCCTGGGCGTTGTTAACCTTATCAATATAGCGATCGCCCAGGCCGCTGACTTTCACCGCCGCAATATCTCCGACGTTGAAGTAGGTATGCAGGGCGGAGGTGGTTTCAAATTCGCCGTGCGCTTCCAGTTCGATTTCGCAGGTTTTACCCAGCTTGAAGCGCGCGTAGAGCGTAAATTCGTGCGGCCAGTACTGCCGGGTCTTATCGCTGCTTTTCAGTTCGAAGGTCAGCATCACGCCGCTTTCATCTTCATTGTGACCTTTCAGCGTCCACGGCAGGTTGCGCGCAAAGCCATGGGCAGGAAGACCCTGCTGCGCCGCCGGGCCAAACCACGGCCAGCAAACCGGCACGCCGCCGCGCAGCGCGATGCCGCTTTTAAACGGGGTGTTTGCGCTGAGCCACAGAACTTCTTCTTCGCCGGCAGGTTTCCAGGAGAGCAGGTGGGCGCCCTGGAAGGCGACGGAAGCTTTAACCTGCGGATGGTCAACGACAATCAGGTCGAGGTCGTCAAGCTGGCGGCGGGAGAGGACAGGAGTAACTTGTTCAATAACCGGGAGAGCAAAAATTTTGTTAATCATGGTGCAATCCTTGGTGTACAGGTACTGAGTTAAGCCATAAAAAAAGGCGACCGAAGTCGCCTTTTTGGATCAGGTTCTCATCTCAACTTATTTGGAGATGTGAGCGATCAGGTCCAGAACTTTGTTGGAGTAACCAGTTTCGTTGTCGTACCAGGAAACCAGTTTCACGAAGTTGTCGTTCAGGGCGATACCTGCTTTAGCATCGAACACGGAAGTGCAAACTTCGCCGTTGAAATCGGTAGATACAACGTCGTCTTCGGTGTAGCCCAGAACGCCTTTCATTGCGCCTTCGGAAGCAGCTTTGATGGCTTTCTTAATTTCTTCATAAGAAGCAGCTTTTTCCAGACGAACGGTCAGGTCCACAACGGATACGTTCGGAGTAGGAACGCGGAACGCCATACCGGTCAGTTTGCCATTCAGTTCTGGCAGTACTTTACCTACTGCTTTAGCAGCACCGGTAGAGGACGGGATGATGTTCTGGGATGCGCCGCGGCCGCCGCGCCAGTCTTTGTGAGACGGGCCATCAACGGTTTTCTGAGTAGCGGTAGTCGCGTGAACGGTGGTCATCAGCGCTTCGACGATGCCGAAGTTGTCGTTGATAACTTTAGCCAGCGGTGCCAGGCAGTTAGTGGTGCAGGATGCGTTAGAAACGATGTCCTGGCCTTCGTATTTGTCAAAGTTAGCGCCTTTAACAAACATCGGAGTGTTGTCTTTGGACGGGCCAGTCAGAACGACTTTTTTCGCGCCAGCAGTGATGTGTTTACGAGCGGTTTCGTCAGTCAGGAACAGACCAGTTGCTTCAGCAACGATGTCAACGCCAACTTCGTCCCACTTCAGGTTAGCCGGATCGCGTTCAGCGGTAACACGGATTTTTTTACCGTTAACGACCAGATGACCGTCTTTCACTTCAACGGTACCGTTGAAACGGCCGTGAGTGGAGTCATACTTCAGCATGTAAGCCATGTAGTCAGCGTCTAACAGGTCGTTGATTGCAACGATCTCGATGTCAGAACGTTCTTGAGCAGCACGGAAAACAATGCGACCGATACGGCCAAAACCGTTGATACCTACTTTGATAGTCATATATTCCACCAGCTATTTGTTAGTGAATAAAAGGTTGCCTGTAAAATTACAAAAACCTTACGCAGCGTCAAGCGGAATCGTGTCAATCATTGCGACAAATCAATCCAGAGCACACCTTTGCGCGATTGATTTGCCTCACTCTCCCTTTGAGCCCAATTCCATATGGGGACTGCGCGCGGAATTTTAAAGGTCATTAAAGATAAAAATGTGATTTATGTCACAATTATCTAGCTGCCCATCGGCATCGAATAAGTTTAGAACAAAAGTCCACGCTTCATTGTTAATGTTTTGTTAGAATCGAGCAGTTAAAGTTGTCCTTTCACAGCGAGAAGCATGCACATGTCGAATAAACCCTCCTCGGACGAGCTCAAAAAAGAGTTGAGCGAGATGCAGTTTTACGTGACGCAGAATCACGGCACCGAGCCGCCGTTCACCGGCCGACTGCTCCACAACAAACGAGACGGCGTCTACCACTGCCTGGTGTGCGACGCGGCGCTGTTTCACTCGCAAACCAAGTACGATTCGGGCTGCGGCTGGCCGAGCTTTTTTGAGCCGGTAAGCGACGAGGCCATTCGCTATCTGAACGATTACTCTCACGGTATGCAGCGCACGGAAATTCGCTGCGGTAAATGCGATGCTCACCTCGGACACGTCTTCCCGGATGGTCCGCAGCCGACCGGCGAGCGTTTTTGCGTAAATTCGGCCTCGTTAAGCTTCAGCGACGATGATAACGGCGAGCAGATCAAGGGCTAAAGAAACGATTCAGCAAATTATTCCAATGCGGAGTTGAGCGGACGATGGATATCGAGCAAATTATCGACAGTATGACCCCGGAAGTTTATCAGCGTCTGGCCACGGCGGTGGAGCTGGGAAAATGGCCGGATGGGGTGGCGTTAACCCCGGAGCAGAAAGAGAACAGCCTGCAGCTGGTGATGCTGTGGCAGGCGCGACACAACGTCCAGGCCCAGCATATGACGATCGATACCAACGGACAGATGGTGATGAAGAGCAAGCAGGAGCTAAAAGTGGAGTTCGGCATTTTGCCAGAACCTATTGTGACGTTTAAATCCTGATCGGCTCGCGCTGGTATGCTGCTTACGCAGGCCCGGCGGGTTTCGCCGCCGGGCGCTGAAGCTTTACGGACCGGTTACTTCTTGTTCATCATCGCTTTAAGATCGGCAAAAGGGTTATATTTCGCGTCGCCGACGCTCTTTTGCGCGTCTTCGCCCGCCACCACCGTTGAACCATACTGATCGGCTTCCGTGTACTTGGAATGCTCGTGGTCGTGACAGTACAGGCACAGCATCTCCCAGTTACTGCCATCTTCCGGGTTGTTGCCGTGATCGTGATCGATATGGTGCACCGTCAGCTCACGCAGATTCGAATAGACAAATTCACGGGAACAGCGTCCGCAGACCCACGGGAAGAGTTTTAGCGCCTTTTCGCGATAACCGACTTCCAGACGGGCGTAGTTTTTGGGGATAAAAGCCATAAAGCCCCATGCCTCCTGTAGCAAATGAAAAGCTGCGCCAAACCTGGCGCAGCCGATTGCGACAATCATAACCTATCGCCGGACGCGACACACCTCATCTCCTTCAGGGCGCCGCGTCCCGCGCTGCGGGCGGTAACGATCATGAGGTTAGTGCTTAATCCCTAACGACTCGGCCAGCTGTTTGGCCAGCTGGTTTTGCTCATCGGCGCCGTACTCCCAGAACATCGCGCCTGCCAGCCCCTTACTCTTGATATAGTCGGCTTTGAGCGCAACGGAGCGTGGGTTTTCGTAGGACAGCGCAAACAGCGCCTTGCCGTCCGCCGACTGCACCGACAGCCACGGCACCTTCGCCTGGTCATCCCAGTGCTCGCTAAAGCGCTGGCGCGGATCGTTAAGCAGCTTCGCGACGATATCGTTGTACTTTACGTAGGTATCTTTGCTCAGATCGAAGCCCAGGGATTTGAACAGCGCGATCTGCTCGGTTCCGAACCAGGGCTGAGTCACGGGATTTTTCTGCGCATCGGGTTTGCTCCAGTCGATGCCCGGCTCAACCGCCCGTTTTGGCACCCGACCATAGAAACCAATGCCGAGGTTCATCTGGCCCGGCTTCAAACCGGCGGCAAGATAGTTATTAACCACAAAATCGGCGCTGTACTTATCCGCCGCCACCACCGTCGGCCACCGGGTTGAGTCGTACAGATTAGAGTTGAAGTACTGGGTGCCGTAGGCCATGTCGTAGGTCATCAGGTTGATGTAATCCAGCAGCGGGGCGATAGCTTTGACATCGACCCAGCTTTTGGGGCTTTCGGCGTTGGCTCCCACGGCGATGGTCACCAGCTTTTTCTGGCCAAATGCGGCCCACAGCTCCTTCAGCAGCGCGGTAAAGTTATCGCGATCGGCCGGCTGGCTGGCAACCAGTCCCCACGCACCGTTGACCGGATACTCCCAGTCGAGGTCGATACCGTCCAGGCCATACTGCGCGACGATCTCCTGCGCCGAGCGGATAAACGCCGCGCGGCTCTCCTCGCTGGCCGCCGCGCCGGAAAATCCGCGTGCGCCCCAGCCGCCAACGGAAAGCAGAACCTTCAGCTCCGGGTTCTGCTGGCGCAGCGCGGGGATTTTGCGCAAATCAGCCTGTACTTTTGGCGACAGCCAAATTTGATGCAGCCTGGCAGGGTCTTTTAACGCCGCGTTGGTTTCATCCTTTTCGTCGTTGTAGACCAGGCCAAAGGAGTAGTTGAGATGGGTAATCTGGCGCACGTCCAGTTTATCGATATCGCCGCCCGGACCGGCGGTCACGTCGCCGCCGCCGTTAAAATAGCCGACGGACATCAGGGAGTGAGCAGAGACAACTGAGGCGCAAAGCAGGGGTAATGCTGCCAGTAAAGGCAAAAGTTTCATGGACGATCCTCTTTGACATTAAAAAAAGCAAACACGCCACGGGAATGGCGTGGCGAAAAAAAGCCCGCCCACACTATCAGCAATAGCCTGTTGAATCTGCGAGTTAGCTCAATGAATCGCTCAGAGGAGGCGCAAAGAAGTGGCCCGAAGCGGCGGCTTCGGGCGAAGGATCAGGCCTGGGTTTCCAGCCAGTCGCTGAGGGTATAGAGCGTCGCGCCGGCGGCGGCCATAGCCATAAAGGCGTGGGCGCTGTCCTGCGGCTGGATATTGACGCCGCGACAGCCGTCGGTAATCACGTTAACGCGATATCCGAGGTCGAGCGCGTCCAGCACCGTAAACTGAACGCAGTAGTCGGTCGCCAGACCCAGCACGATCAGTTCGGCGATCCCGCGCGCGCGCAGCCAGTCGTCGAGCTGGGTTTTGTGGCGATGACCGTTGTCGAAAAAGGCGCTATAGCTGTCGATCGCCGGATTTTCGCCCTTGTGGAACACGGCGGAGATATCCTGCTGCTGAAGCAGCGGATGCAGCTCCGCCCCGGCGCTATGCTGCACGCAGTGATCCGGCCAGAAGGTCTGCGCAAGGCCATCGAGTTCGCCCTGCGAGTAGGGCTCGGCCTGATGCTGGCTGGCGAAGCTGCCGTGGTTTGCCGGATGCCAGTCCTGGCTGGCAACGACTATTTCGCCGCGCGCCAGGCTCCAGTCGATCAGCCGGTTGGCGACATCAACGGTGCTATCGCCCTGCGGAACGGCGAGCGCGCCGCCCGCGCAAAAATCATTTTGTAAATCAACCAACAGCAGGGCACGATTGGTCATCACAAGCTCCTTACTCATCGGGAGTCAGCTCACCGCGCAGGTTTTCCTGCATCAGGCGGCGAATGGCCTCAACGTTCAGATTCTGGCTCAGCAGGTAGTGCAGCTTGGTCAGCGTCGCCTCGACGGTCATGTCGAAACCGCCGATCACGCCCGCCTGGGCGAGGGCGTTGCCGGTGGCATAGCCGCCCATGTTGACCTTGCCGGACATGCATTGCGTCAGGTTAATCACTACAATTCCGCGCTGGCTGGCTTCGGTCAGAACCCGAATAAACTCGCCGTTCTGCGGGGCGTTACCGACGCCATAAGAGCGTAGGATCAGCGCCTTCACCGGCTGGCGGAGAAAATTGCGCACCACGTCGGCGGAGATCCCCGGATAAATCGTCACCACGCCGATCGGCTGCGGCGTAATCGGGTGCACGATCAGTTCGCCCACGCCGTGCGGCGCCGGCGGCGTCCCGAGGCGGCGGATATGGATCCCGGCCTCCAGCAGCGGCGCCAGGTTCGGAGAAGCAAAGGCGTTGAACCCGTCGGCATGGGCTTTAGTGGTGCGGTTGCCGCGATACAAACAGTTGTTGAAAAACAGCGCCACTTCGTTAATCGGGTAATTTGCGGCGACGTACAGCGCGTTCAGCAAATTGATCTGCCCGTCGGAGCGCAGCTCGGCTAGCGGAATTTGTGACCCTGTCACAATTACCGGTTTGCCCAGATTCTCCAGCATGAACGACAGCGCCGAGGCGGTAAACGCCATGGTGTCGGTTCCGTGGAGGATCACGAAGCCATCATACTCATCATAGTGGGCGCGAATATCTTCCGCGATATGCTGCCAGTCTTCCGGCGTCATGTCGGACGAATCCATCAGCGGGGCATATTCGTGAATAGTAAAGTCCGGCATCTCCGGACGGTGGAACTCAGGCATCAGCGCGAGCTGACGCTGCAGGTGGCCGGAGACGGGAATATAGCCGTGTTCGGAGCGCTGCATACCGATGGTCCCACCGGTGTAGGCAACGTAAATCGATTTCTTGTGCATAGCATCGCTTAGGTTGTACGTAGACAGGCGCAGTATAAAGTGGTCGCGAAAAAAATACAGCGTATATACCCGTACCCGTCATACTTCGAGCTGCAGATGCGTTAGCTGCGCTTACTCACCCCGGTCACATAGTGGCCTATGCTCCCGGGGATTCGCTCGCTTGCCGCGTGATTCGGCCTACGGCCTCACCCCTTCGGGGCCAGCGCAAGCGCTGTTCAAAACGGTTAACCGTTTTGTCATGCAACTCGAATTATTTAGGGTATACCTGCTATTGCGGGGGAAAAATAAAACCCCGGCCGATAGCCGGGGTTTAATGTCGAACGGGGCGGGCTAGCGGATATTGGCGCAGGTTAAGCAGAAGGCGTAGCGGTTCTGCGGATCGTTAAATGCCGCCAGCTTGTCGCTTTCGGCCTTCACCGCATCGGCCGCCGCCGCGACGGGTGCGGGCAGCCAGGCCTGCAGCGCTGCCGGCAGCGACGCGCGAACGGAACCGGTCAGGCTATCAACCACCATTGAGAAGAAGGTCGGATCTTCCTGGTAGTAGTTAATGTGCCACTGTTTCAGCTTCGCCAGCTCTGCGGCTTTCGCCACCGCATCATCGAAGTCGCCGAGGCTATCAACCAGGCCGTTGGCCTTGGCATCTTCGCCGGTCCAGACGTGGCCCTGGGCAATCTGGTCAACTTTCTCCGGGGTACTCTTACGCGCGTTAGCCACCAGCGTAATAAAGCGCTTATAGCCGTTCTCAATGCTCAGCTGCATCATTTGCTGCACTTCAGGCGGCAAGGATTTGGTGGTTGAGACATCCGCCAGCGGCGAAGTGGACACGCCGTCGGTATGTACGCCGATGGAGCCCAGGGTATTTTCAACGGTGTTGATCACGCCAAAGATGCCGATGGAGCCGGTGAGGGTGCTCGGGTTCGCCACGATGTAATCCGCCGGGGTGGAAATCCAGTAGCCGCCGGATGCCGCCATGCCGCCCATAGAAACCACCACCGGTTTGCCCGCCGCTTTCGCCGCCGCCAGCTCTTCGCGAATCACTTCCGAAGCGCTGACGCTGCCACCAGGACTGTTAACGCGCAGCACGATGGCTTTCACCTTCGGATCGAGGCGCGCATCGCGGATCTGGGCCGCCGTGGTATCGCCGCCGACGTTGCCCGGCGTTTCTTCACCGTCCATGATCGCGCCGTTCGCGAAGATAACCGCAATTGCGGCACCCTGGTCGGACGGTGTCTTAACGCTGTAATCGTAATAGCTGATGGCGCGATAGTTGTTATCCGCTTTGCTCCAGCCAAACTGTTTGGTCAGCGCCTTTTCGATATCGGTAGAGGTTGCCAGCTCATCAACCAGCTTGCTGTCCAGCGCGTATTTCGCCGTATCGCCGTCGACCTTGCGCAGGCCGTCGAGCACGCCCTGGGCGCCGGGGAACAGCTGCTGGGCGGTGATCTGCCGGTTGGCGGCGATGGTATTGAGATAGTTCTGCCACAGCTCGCCAATCCAGCGGCTGTCGGCTTCACGGGCGGCCGGGGACATATCGTCGCGGATAAACGGCTCGACCGCTGACTTATAGGTTCCGACGCGGAAAACGTGGGTGGACACCTTCAGCTTATCGAGCAGCGACTTGTAGTACAGGCCGTTGGTGGCAAAACCGTGCAGGTCAACTTCGCCCTGCGGCGAGAGCCAAATTTTATTGGCGAAGCTTGCCAGATAGTACTGCCCCTGGCTGTAGCTGCTGCCGATGGCGTAGACCGGCTTGCCGCTATCGCGGAATTCGCGCAGCGCTTTGCCGATGTACTGCATCGACGGCTGGTCACCGCCGGCAAAATTCTTCAGATCCAGCACGATGCCGGTGATATTGCGGTCGTCTTTCGCCTGACGGATGGTTTGTACGATATCAAACAGCGAGTTTTCCTGCAGGCGGTCCGAGCTGGCGCCAAACAGCTGGCGGCCAATCACGCCAAGCTTGCTGCTGGCCGAAGGCTTGTCGACCACTACGCCGGTAATATCCATCAGCAGCGCGCCGCGAGCGGCATGCTCCGTGGTGGTACTGCTGAACTGCGCCCAGATGCCGATGCAAACCAGCACCAGCAGCAGGAAAACCAGGTTTAGCGCGAGCTGACGAACAAAATTAAGTACTCGCCACGTCCATTTAAAAAATCCGGCAATCAGTCGCCAAAGGGTTCGCATGTATTCTCCCTAACATTATCAAAAGTGGGCTAACCGCAGGGGCTGCCGCGTCTGGCTATCCTAAAGAGACCATCGGCGCTTGTCAGCAGGAATCACCCGTCGGGCTGTAACAAAATTCGTGAGCATGTTAATTTTATGAAAAATAACCTCACAGGAGTCACATAGATGGATGCTCTCGACCTACTGGTTAACCGCCGCAGCGCCTCACGCCTGGCTGAACCGGCTCCGGCCGGCGAACAGCTGGAAAATATTCTCCGCGCCGGCCTGCGCGCCCCGGATCACGGGACATTACAGCCGTGGCGGTTCTTTATTATTGCCGATGAAGGGCGCGAGCGCTTCAGCCAGCTGTTGGAAAAAGGCGCGCTGGCCGCCGGGCAGGATGAAAAGGGCGTAGAGAAAGCGCGCAGCGCGCCGTTCCGGGCGCCGTTGATTATCACCGTGGTTGCCCGCTGTGAGGATCATCCGAAGGTGCCTAAGTGGGAGCAGGAGATGTCGGCGGGCTGTGCGGTCATGGCGATGCAGATGGCCGCGGTCGCTCAGGGATTCAACGGTATCTGGCGCAGCGGGGCGTTAACCGAAAGCGCCATCGTGCGTGAAGGTTTTGCCTGCCGCGAACAGGATAAAATCGTCGGTTTCCTCTATCTGGGCACGCCGCTGCTTAAAGCATCAACCAGCATCGCCGTCGCCGATACCGCGCCGTTCGTCGTGCGTTTCTGAGCATGAATTGCCCGGCAGGCGCTTGCCGCCGGGCTGCCTTACGGACTACTTCTGCTGTTTCGCAAACTCATCTTTCGCTTTTTGCAGCTGCTGCTGGAAAGCCGGATTGGTATGCAGCGTCGCCACTACCGCTGAGCCGACAATGCGCGCGGCATCGACGTCGCTTTGCCAGTGATAGCCGCAGATGACCCGGCTCTCGCCGAGCTCGTAGCCGCGCTTGAGAATTTCATTCTGCCGCTGCGGGTTAACTTCGGCCAGTACCAGCGCCGTGGCCCAGCCGATAGAGGTGTGGCCGGAAGGATAGGAGCCGTTTTTCGACAGCTTATCCTGCTCGGTGGTGTTGCAGGTGGCAACGCCGTAAAACGCGAACGGACGAATGCGCATGTACTTCTCTTTCGCCCCGCGGGTTGCGAGGTCGCCGGCATCTTCAATCATATTGGTCAGCAGCTTGTGCAGCGCCGGCGCGTCTTTTTCGGTGATCGGGGAGCCGAATGCGCCGGAGAAGGCGTTCGCCACGCCGCCTGCGCTAAGGTTTGCGTCCTCTGCCGCCAGCTTACCGCGCTCGGTCGCCCGCAGCAGACGTCCTTTCTCATACATGGCCTGATCGTTTAAAAAGGCAATACTGCCCACTTCCGGCGGTGGCGGCAGGAGCGCCAGGCTATCGATGGCCTGCGCATTTTTCAGGTAATAGAGGTCAGGTTTGGTCGTGGCATCGTTACCCGTTGCCACCAGGGCAAAAGCGTTAACGGAGAAGAGGCCTGCCAGGCAAAGGGCGAGAACGCGCTTTTTCATCAAAATTTCCTTTCGTTGTTATCTGTCCAGAGAGAGCAGAATGTTTCTTTGTCACATTTCTGTCATCTTTTAGTAAAAGTTAAAATGCCGTTAAAAAAATGGCTCCCTATCGCAAAATCGCATATTTGTGTGCTTAATGAGCAACTATTCGCGATTTCAGACTGTCGTACTTACCACCTCGACGTTTGGGCGCTACCATAGCGGGATTGCAATGACAGGAGATGTCCATGAGCGAGCAAGCTATTCGTTTAACGCAATACAGCCACGGAGCCGGTTGCGGGTGTAAAATTTCCCCTAAAGTGCTGGAAACTATCCTTAAAAGTGACCAGGCAAAATTTATTGACCCCAACCTGCTGGTGGGCAATGAAACCAGCGACGATGCGGCGGTCTATGACCTGGGTAACGGCACGTCCATCATCAGCACGACCGACTTTTTTATGCCGATTGTCGACAGTCCGTTCGACTTTGGGCGCATTGCCGCGACTAACGCCATCAGCGATATTTTCGCTATGGGCGGCAAACCGATTATGGCGATAGCCATCCTCGGCTGGCCGATTAACACCCTGGCGCCGGAAATCGCCCGCGAAGTGGTTGACGGCGGCCGTTTCGCCTGCCAGCAGGCGGGGATCTCTCTGGCCGGCGGCCACTCCATTGACGCGCCTGAGCCTATTTTCGGTCTCGCGGTGACCGGCGTGGTGCCCACCGAACGTATCAAGAAAAACAGCACCGCCGAGGCGGGATGCCGGCTGTTCCTCACCAAACCGCTGGGGATCGGCGTGCTGACGACCGCCGAGAAAAAATCGCTGCTCAAGCCTGAGCATCAGGGGCTGGCCACCGAAACCATGTGTCAGATGAACCTCGTCGGCTCCGCATTTGCCAATATTGATGGCGTGAAGGCGATGACCGACGTCACCGGTTTTGGTCTGCTTGGGCACCTGAGCGAAGTGTGCCGCGGGGCGGGCGTACAGGCGCAGCTGAACTATGCCGACATCCCGAAACTGCCGGGCGTGGAAGAGTACATTCTCGCCGGCGCGGTTCCCGGCGGCACCGGGCGGAATTTTGCCAGCTACGGCCACCTGATGGGCGAAATGCCGCCGGAGTGGCGCGATCTGCTGTGCGATCCGCAAACCTCCGGCGGCCTGCTGCTGGCGGTATCGCCGGAAGCCGAAGCCGAGGTCCGCGCGGCGGCCGAGGCGTCCGGCGTGACGCTGGCCGCTATCGGCGAGCTGGTTACCGCCCGCGGCGGACGCCCCATGATCGAGATCCGTTGATTACATGCGGCTGTTTATTGCAGAAAAACCGAGCCTCGGCCGCGCCATTGCCGAGGTGTTACCCAAGCCGCATCGCAAGGGCGACGGCTATATTGAGTGCGGCAACGGGCAGGTGGTCACCTGGTGTATTGGCCATCTGCTTGAGCAGGCGCAGCCGGATGTCTATGACGGGCGCTACGCGCGCTGGAACCTGGTCGATCTGCCCATTGTCCCGGATAAGTGGCAGCTACAGCCGAAACCGTCGGTCAGCAAACAGCTTAACGTCATCAAGCGGCTGCTGGGCGACGCCGAAGAGGTGATCCACGCCGGTGACCCGGACAGGGAAGGTCAGCTGCTGGTGGATGAAGTCCTCGACTATCTGCAGCTGGCGCCGGAAAAGCGCCAGCAGGTGCAGCGTTGCCTGATCAACGATCTTAACCCGCAGGCGGTCGAGCGGGCGATTTCTCGTCTGCGGGCCAACAGCGAGTTTATTCCGCTATGCGTATCGGCACTGGCGCGCGCGCGCGCCGACTGGCTGTATGGGATCAACATGACCCGGGCCTACACGCTGCTTGGGCGCAACGCGGGCTATCAGGGCGTTCTCTCGGTTGGGCGCGTGCAGACCCCGGTGCTCGGGCTGGTAGTGCGTCGGGATGAAGAGATCGAGAACTTTGTGGCGAAGGATTTCTTCGACGTTAAGGCGCATATCGTCACTCCCCTGCAGGAGCGCTTCGTCGCGACCTGGCAGCCGAGCGATGCCTGCGAATCCTGGCAGGATGAGGAGGGGCGCCTGCTGCATCGCCCGCTGGCCGAACACGTCGTCGCGCGGATTACCGGCCAGCCCGCGATGGTCACGGCCTACAACGATAAGCGGGATTCGGAACCCGCTCCGCTGCCGTTTTCGCTCTCGGCGCTGCAGATTGAGGCCGCAAAGCGTTTTGGCTTCAGCGCGCAAAACGTGCTGGATATTTGCCAGAAGCTGTACGAGACCCACAAGCTGATCACCTACCCGCGTTCGGACAGCCGCTATCTGCCGGAGGAGCACTTCGCCGGCCGCCATGCGGTACTCAACGCCATTGGCGTCCACGCGCCGGATTTATTGCCCCAGCCGGTGGTTAACCCGGAAATCCGCAACCGCTGCTGGGACGATAAAAAAGTTGATGCGCACCATGCCATCATTCCCACCGCGCGCAGCAGCCAGGTGCGGCTGACGGAGAACGAGGTCAAGGTCTACGGCCTGATCGCACGCCAGTACCTGATGCAGTTTTGCCCGGACGCGGTATTCCGCAAATGCCAGATTGACCTTGAGATCGCCAACGGCAAGTTTGTTGCCAAGGCCCGTTTCCTCGCCGAGGCCGGCTGGCGGGCGCTGCTGGGCAATAAAGAGCGCGATGAAGAGAACGACGGTACGCCGCTGCCGGTGGTGGCGAAGGACGATGAGCTGCTGTGTGAAAAGGGTGAAGTGGTGGAGCGGCAAACCCAGCCGCCGCGCTATTTTACCGATGCGACGCTGCTCTCCGCGATGACCGGGATTGCCCGCTTTGTGCAGGATAAGGATCTGAAGAAGATCCTGCGCGCTACCGACGGCCTGGGTACGGAAGCGACCCGCGCCGGAATTATTGAGCTGCTGTTTAAACGCGGGTTTTTAGTCAAAAAAGGGCGCTATATCCACTCCTCGGACGCAGGACGCGCGCTGATTCACTCCCTGCCCGAAATGGCCGCCAGGCCGGATATGACCGCGCACTGGGAATCGGTGCTGACGCAAATCAGCGAAAAGCAGTGCCGCTATCAGGACTTTATGCAGCCGCTGGTGGGAACGCTTTATCAGCTTATCGACCAGGCGCGCAGCACGCCGGCTCGCCAGTTCCGCGGTATCGTTGCGCCGGGAGGCGGTAAGAAGGAGTTCAGCAAAGGCAAGCCGAAAGCCAGGACGAAGGGCAAAAAGCCGGCGGCGGATGCGCCTGCCGACAATCCATAATAAAAGACCCCGCAGGCCGGGGTCTTTATCCGTAGGAACCCATCAGCTGCTCTCCCGGATACGCGCGACCCGGGAAAGCCTGCGGGTTAAATCACGCCCTGCGCCAGCATCGCGTCGGCCACTTTAACGAACCCGGCAATGTTGGCGCCGCGCACGTAGTTAGTCTGCTTCGCTTCGCCGCCGTACTCCACGCAGGCGTGGTGAATGTCGAGCATGATGTGGTGCAGACGGGCGTCAACCTTCTCTGCTTTCCAGCTCATTCGCGCGGCGTTCTGCGCCATTTCGAGACCGGAAGTCGCCACGCCGCCGGCGTTAGCCGCTTTACCCGGAGCGAACAGCACGTTGGCTTCGAGGAACAGGTCGGTTGCGGCGATGGTGGTCGGCATATTTGCGCCTTCGGCCACGGCCTTAACGCCGTTGGCGATCAGCAGGCGAGCGGCGTCAACGTCCAGCTCGTTTTGCGTGGCGCACGGCAGCGCAATATCCACCGGCACGGACCACGGCTGCTGGCCTTCGAGATAGTTCAGACCAAACTCGCGGGCATAGTCGGCAACGCGACCGTCGCGGCTGGCTTTAATCGCGCACAGGCGCGCCAGTTTCTCAGGGGTAAAGCCCGCTTCGTCGACCACGGTGCCGCTGGAGTCAGAGGCGGTGATCACGCGCGCGCCAAGCTCCATAGCCTTTTCGATGGCGTACTGGGCCACGTTGCCGGAGCCGGAAACCGCTACGCGCATCCCTTCGAAGCCAAGACCGTGGCGTTTAAGCATCGCTTCGGTGAAATAGACCAGGCCATAGCCGGTCGCTTCCGGGCGAATCAGGCTGCCGCCGAAGGAGAGCCCTTTGCCGGTGAACACGCAGGCGCTGTTGTTGGAGAGCTTACGCATCATCCCGGCCATAAAGCCGACTTCGCGACCGCCAACGCCGATATCGCCAGCCGGTACGTCGGTGTCCGGGCCTAAATGACGATACAGTTCGGTCATCAGCGACTGGCAGAAGCGCATCACTTCGCCGTCGCTCTTCCCTTTCGGGTCGAAATCGCTGCCGCCTTTACCGCCGCCCATTGGCAGGGTGGTCAGGGCGTTTTTAAACGTTTGCTCGAAGCCGAGGAATTTCAGGATCGACAGGTTGACCGACGGGTGGAAGCGCATGCCGCCTTTATACGGGCCGATGGCGGAGTTGAACTGCACGCGCCAGGCGCGGTTAACCTGAACCTGATTGCGGTCATCAACCCATACGACGCGGAACTGGATAGCCCGCTCCGGTTCAACCAAACGTTCCAGCAGATTGAGCTGGCGATAGCGCGGATTTTCCTCAAGGAAAGGCCACAGGGTGGTCATCACCTCGCGGACGGCCTGAGCAAATTCGGTTTGATGAGGATCGCGCTGTTGAACGCGGGCGAGAAAACCTTCCAGAGTGCACGTCTGATCCATAGATATAACTTCCCCTTATGGTTGTGGTTGCGTTTATACATCTCATCCGTCAGGTCTGCCTCTTTGCCGACCGCGCTCGCTCACCCCCGCCGCTTACCGATGTCAGCCGCCGGGGAGCGACTCTTTTGCCGCCGTGATGCAACCTGAATGATTTTATGTATTTTTATTATGGTTCGGCCCTTGAAAAAGCCGATTTTCCGACTATAACACCAGCAATCGTTAGGCAAGCAAGGAAAAGTTATCCTGACAGCAAAATTTATAATCCGCCGGCTGTCATAACTAAAAACGATGATGACGGCAGCGGAGGGGTCAGCGGGGAAGGTCGGCGGCGCTACGGGCGATAAAGGCTTCCAGCAGGGGGATATCCGCCGGCGCGAGGTTGAAGGTTAAGGCTTCCTGCGGCGAGCACCAGCGCAGCTGGCTGTGATAGTGCGCGGTTGGGGTACCGCTAAAGCTGGGCACCCACCAGGCGTGGAGATGAATCAGCCGCCCGGAGACCTCCCGCTGGTGGCTGGCGATGTAGCGGGCGGGAAGGGCGGTGATGCCAAGCTCCTCCTGCAGTTCGCGGGTCAGCGCCTGCGCCTGGCTCTCGCCGGATTCCACCTTTCCGCCGGCAAACTCCCACATTCCCGGCTGGTCAGCGTGCGGCGGACGCTGTGCAAGCAGAATATTGCCATCCTGCTCAATAATGGCGGCGACAACATCAATGGTTTTTAGCATCTGAATCATCGTTCTGTACGGAATAATGGCCTATTATCACCGCCTTTGCGCCGACCAGACAACCCCTTAGCCCGCTGGAGATATGCCGTGCCCGACCGCCCTGGGATCGCTGCCACCAGAACGGCGCCCGGTACCGCGTGGCGATAATATATAACGCGACACCGGGCAGATTGCCGGGGGCGCCGCTTTGTTGATTTTGCTCAGGATAATCAGATTCTCCGGCCAGCCGCGGCCGGAGAGTTGGGGCTGCGGGGGTTACGGCTTAAAGGTAGCCCAGACCGGCGCGTGATCGGAAGGTTTTTCCATGCCGCGGATTTCGTAATCAATTCCGGTTTCTATGCAGCGCTGCGCCAGCGGCGTGCTTGCCAGCAGCAGATCGATACGCAGACCGCGATTATCATCGAAGCCCTTGGAGCGATAGTCGAACCATGAGAACTGCTCGTTGTTTTCCGGGTTGGCGTGACGCCAGGTATCGACCAGACCCCAATCCAGCAGGCGCTCCATCCACTCGCGCTCTTCCGGCAGGAACGAGCACTTACCGGTGCGCAGCCAGCGCTTGCGGTTCTCTTCGCCGATGCCGATATCGAGATCCGTCGGGCTGATGTTCATATCGCCCATAATCAGCACCGGATTGTCCTTTTTCAGCTCAGTATCGAGGTAGTTTTGCAGGTTCTGGTAAAACGCTGCCTTGGCGGGGAATTTTGTCGCGTGATCGCGGCTCTCGCCCTGGGGGAAGTAGCCGTTGATCACCATCACGTTACCGGATGCGCAAGGGATTTCCGCCATGATGATGCGGCGCTGGGCCTCTTCATCATCGCCCGGGAAACCGCGGCGCACGCTAACCGGCGTTTCTTTGGTCAGCAGGGCGACGCCGTAGTGACCTTTCTGCCCGTGGTAGAACACGTTGTAGCCGAGCTTTGCCACCTCTTCGAGAGGGAACATATCATCGTGAACTTTGGTTTCCTGTAGGCCAATGACGTCAGGCTGATGCTTGTCGACGATGGCGGCCAGCTGATGCGGGCGCGCACGCAGGCCGTTGATATTAAAAGAGACAAATTTCATAGTCGCTGCCACTGTGCAAGGTGAATAGTGCAGGGATGTTAGCAGAAATTCGGCAGGCTGGCTGCCGGAAGGCATTTTATTGTCCACAACGCCGGGAATACGGCGGCGAATGGCTAAATCCTGCACCATTCTGGCGCGCCGCGCGCCAAAAAAGGGCGAATATCTACGATAAATTTCGTAGAGGATCACAAATACAGAATTATATCTTACCGATGAATAAACTATCTATTTTATTCACTGTTCATCACCGTAAATCGGATTGTTATTCACTATTTATGCATTTAATGTGAATATTTTAGTTTTGTAAGCTATTGATATTCCGCGATCAACTTCAATTTATGCATTTTCTCCTCTGGCTGGCACGATGCGTGCAATCTACATTTACAGCGTAATAACTCATAATATTTAACATTATGCATACTTTTTATTTACCGGAAGAGGTCGATATGTCTCAGTCAATTACGCGTAGCAACTTTGATCAATGGATGATGCCGGTTTACGCGCCGGCGGCGTTTATTCCGGTACGCGGCGAGGGCTCACGCCTGTGGGATCAGCAGGGGAAAGAGTATATCGATTTTGCCGGCGGTATCGCGGTGAACGCGCTCGGGCATGCCCATCCTCGTCTGGTTAACGCGCTGACGGAGCAGGCCGGCAAGTTCTGGCATACCGGCAACGGCTATACCAACGAGCCGGCGCTGCGGCTGGCGAAACAGCTTATCGACGCCACCTTTGCCGATCGGGTCTTTTTCTGCAACTCCGGCGCTGAGGCCAACGAAGCGGCGCTGAAGCTGGCGCGCAAATACGCTCACGATCGCTACGGCAGCCAGAAAAGCGGCATCGTGGCGTTCAAAAATGCGTTCCACGGGCGGACGCTGTTTACCGTTTCCGCCGGCGGGCAGCCGGCCTATTCCGCAGACTTTGCGCCGCTGCCTCCGCAGATCCAGCACGCGGTCTATAACGATCTTGACTCCGCCCGCGCGCTGATTGACGACGATACCTGCGCGGTCATCGTCGAGCCGATGCAGGGCGAAGGCGGCGTGGTGCCGGCAGACCCGGCTTTCCTGCGTGGTCTGCGCGAGCTGTGCGACGCCCATAATGCGCTGCTGATTTTCGATGAGGTGCAAACCGGCGTCGGGCGCACCGGCGAACTCTATGCCTACATGCACTATGGCGTGACGCCGGACGTGCTGTCGACCGCCAAAGCGCTGGGCGGCGGCTTCCCGATTGGCGCGCTGCTGGCCAGCGAAAAATGCGCCAGCGTGATGACCGTCGGTACCCACGGCACGACCTACGGCGGCAACCCGCTGGCCTGCGCCGTCGCAGGAGAGGTGCTCTCCATTATCAATACGCCGGCGGTTTTGAACGGCGTTAAGCAGCGCCACCAGTGGTTCAGCGAGCGGCTGGGGGCGATTAACGCCCGCTATGGCCTGTTCAAAGAGACCCGCGGCCTCGGACTGCTGATTGGCTGCGTGCTGAAGGATGAGTACGCCGGGAAGGCAAAAGCCATCAGCACCCAGGCGGCGGAGGATGGGCTGATGATCCTGATTGCCGGCGCGAGCGTGGTTCGCTTTGCGCCAGCGCTGATAGTGAGTGAGGAAGAGGTTAACGCGGGTCTGGATCGCTTTGAGCTGGCCTGCCACCACTTTCTCGCGGGAGCGTCATCATGATGGTTATCCGTCCGGTGGAACAGGGCGATTTGGCGGGCCTGCTGGCGCTTGCGGGGGTAACCGGCGGCGGCCTGACGTCGCTGCCGGCCGATGAAGCGACGCTGGCGGCGCGTATCGATCGTTCGCAAAAAACCTGGCGCGGCGAGCTGCCGAAAAGCGAGCAGGGCTATGTCTTCGTGCTGGAGGATACGGCCAGCGGGAAGGTTGTGGGGATCTGCGCCGTCGAGGTGGCGGTGGGGCTGAACGATCCCTGGTACAACTATCGCGTCGGCACGCAGGTGCACGCCTCGAAAGAGCTGAACGTCTATAACGCGCTGCCGACCCTGTTTCTCAGCAATGACCACACCGGCAGCAGCGAGCTGTGCACGCTGTTTCTTGACCCGGCGTGGCGTAAAGAAGGCAACGGCTATCTGCTGTCTAAATCGCGCTTTATGTTCATGGCCGCCTTCCGCGAACGCTTTAACGAAAAAGTGGTGGCGGAGATGCGCGGAGTCATCGACGACAGCGGCTACTCGCCATTCTGGGAAAGCCTGGGCAAGCGCTTCTTTGCGATGGAGTTTGCCCGCGCTGACTATCTGTGCGGCACCGGACAAAAGGCGTTTATTGCCGCGTTGATGCCGAAGCATCCGCTCTATATCGACTTTTTATCCGATGAAGCGCGGGCGGTCATTGGCGAGGTGCATCCGCAAACCGCCCCTGCCCGGGCGGTGCTGGAGAAAGAGGGGTTCCGCTATCTTAACTATGTCGATATTTTCGACGGCGGCCCAACCCTCGAGTGCGATATTGACCGGGTGCGGGCGATTCGCAAAAGTCGGCTGGTCGCCGTGGCTGAAGGACAGCCGGCGCCGGGCGAGTGGCCGCTGTGCCTGGTCGCCAACGAGCAGTATCAGCAGTTTCGCGCGATGCTGGTGCATGCCGACCCCGATAGCGATCGTCTGCTGCTGAGCGCCCGCGAGCTGGATGCCCTCAAATGTCACCCCGGTGACCGTATCCGCATGGTGCGCCTGATCCCTGAGGAGAAAAAGTCATGAGTCTATGGATTAACGGCGACTGGCAAACCGGGCGCGGCCCGGCACGCAGTAAAAGGAACCCGGTGAGTGGAGAACAGCTATGGCAGGGCAATGATGCCGACGTCGGGCAGGTTGCGCAGGCGGTTGAGGCCGCCCGGCGCGCGTTTCCGGCCTGGGCCAAAGAGCCGTTTCGCGCCCGGCAGGCGATCGCCGAAAAGTTTGCCGCCCTGCTGGAGGCCAACAAAGCGCAGCTGACGGCCATCATTGCCGAAGAAACCGGCAAACCGCGCTGGGAGGCGGCGACGGAAGTTGGCGCGATGATCAATAAAATTACCATTTCGCTAAAAGCCTACCACAGCCGTACCGGCGAGGCGCAAACCGTCATGGGCGACGGTTCGGCGACGCTGCGCCATCGGCCGCACGGCGTGCTGGCGGTATTTGGCCCGTACAATTTCCCCGGCCATCTGCCGAACGGCCATATCGTTCCGGCGCTGCTGGCGGGGAATACGGTGGTGTTTAAACCGAGCGAGCTGACCCCGCAAAGCGGTGAGGCGGTAGTTAAGCTGTGGGCCGAAGCGGGCCTGCCGCCGGGCGTACTGAACCTGCTGCAGGGCGGGCGCGAAACCGGCGAAGCGCTGAGCGGTCAGCCGGATATCGACGGGCTGCTGTTCACCGGCAGCTCCGCTACCGGCTTTCAGCTGCATCGCCAGCTGGCCGGGCAGCCGGAGAAGATCCTCGCGCTCGAAATGGGCGGCAACAACCCGCTGATCGTTGACGAGCCGCGGGATATTGATGCCGCCGTGCATCTGACCATCCAGTCGGCCTTTATTACCGCCGGCCAGCGCTGTACCTGCGCCCGCCGTCTGCTGGTGAAGCGCGGCGAGGTCGGGGATGCGTTTCTGGCCCGGCTGGTGGCCGTCGCGCAGCGGCTCGTTCCCGGCGCGTGGAACGCTGAACCCCAGCCGTTCCTCGGTGGTTTAATTTCCCCGCAGGCGGCGCAGAAGGTCCATCAGGCCTGGCTGCAGCATGTCGCCAACGGCGGCAGAACGCTGCTGGAGCCGCGGCTGCTGGAGGCCGGAACCTCGTTGCTGACCCCGGGGATCGTCGAGCTTACCGATGTCGCCGAGGTTAAAGATGAGGAGGTCTTCGGTCCGCTGCTGTGCGTCTGGCGCTATGACGAATTTGAGCAGGCGATCGCGCTGGCGAACGCCACGCGTTTTGGATTATCGTGCGGGCTGGTTTCTGCCGAGCGCGAGAAGTTTGATCGGCTGCTGCTGGAAGCGCGGGCCGGGATCGTCAACTGGAACAAACCGCTGACCGGCGCCGCCAGCACCGCACCGTTTGGCGGCACCGGCGCCTCCGGCAACCATCGTCCCGGCGCCTGGTACGCGGCGGATTATTGCGCCTGGCCGATGGCCAGCCTCGAATCGCCGGATCTGACGCTGCCGGAAACCCTCAGCCCGGGCCTCGACTTCCGGCAAGGATCGGCCTGATGAACGCGTGGGAAGTTAATTTTGACGGCCTGCCCGGCCTGACGCACCACTACGCCGGGCTTTCATTTGGCAACGAGGCGTCGACGAAGCATCGCTATCGGGTATCGAACCCGCAGCTGGCGGCGAAGCAAGGGTTAAAAAAAATGAAGGCGCTGGCGGACGCGGGCTACCGGCAGGCGGTGATCCCGCCGCAGGAGCGGCCGAACGTCGCGCTTCTGCGCCAGCTCGGCTTTACCGGCAGCGATCCGCAGGTGGTGGAACGTGCCGCGCGGCAGGCGCCGGACCTGCTGTCCGCGGTCAGCTCCGCTTCTTCAATGTGGGTGGCGAACGCGGCGACGGTGTCGCCCTCCGCCGATTCGCTGGATGGCAGAGTGCATCTGACCGTTGCCAATCTGAACGACAAATTCCACCGCGCCAGCGAGGCGCCGACCACCGAGGCGCTATTGCGCGCCATTTTCCCGGACGAACGGCGGTTTGCCGTGCATCCGGCGCTCCCGCAGGTGGCGCTGTTTGGCGACGAAGGGGCGGCGAACCATAACCGGCTCGGCGGCGAGTACGGCGCGCCCGGCCTGCAGCTGTTTGTCTATGGCCGCGAGCAGGGGGGAGACGGCCTGCCGGTGCGCTATCCGGCGCGTCAGGCGCTGGAGGCCAGCCAGGCCGTCGCCCGGCTGAATCAGGTCAACCCGCGGCAGATTATCTTCGCCCGGCAAAACCCGGCGGTGATCGATAAAGGCGTTTTTCATAACGATGTCATTGCGGTGAGCAATCAGCAGGTGCTGTTTTGCCATGAAGAAGCGTTTGTCGGTCAGCCCCAGCTGCTGCGCCAGCTGGCCGGGCTGGTGGCCGGATTTACGCCGGTCGTGGTGCCGACGAGCGCCGTGAAGGTCGAAGAGGCGGTGGCGACCTACCTGTTTAACAGCCAGCTGTTGAGCAAGCCCGGCGGGGCGATGCGGCTTATTTTGCCCCAGGAGGCGCAGGAGCACGCCGGCGTCTGGCGCTATCTGAACCGGCTGCTGGAGCAGGACAACCCCATCGACGAGCTGCAGGTCTACGATCTGCGGGAGAGCATGGCCAACGGCGGCGGCCCGGCCTGCCTGCGCCTGCGGGTGGTGCTAACGGAAGACGAGCTGCGGGCGGTTAACCCGGCGGTGCTGATGAACGATCGCCTGTTCATCGCGCTCAATGACTGGGTCGAGCGCTACTACCGCGATCGTCTGACGCAGGCGGATCTGGCTGACCCGCAGCTGCTGAGCGAAGGGCGCGAGGCCCTTGACCAACTGACGCAGATTTTGCAGCTCGGTTCAGTTTATCCGTTCCAGCAATAAAGGAGACGCAGTGGACGACTTTCTGGCATTAACCCTGGCGGGGCGTTTGCCCCACCATTTTCACGGCGAAACGGCGCACTTCCGCTGGCACTGGCTGGACTGCGGTATTTTACAGCTCACGCCGCACGCGCGCTGCGAGCGGGCGCTGGTGCTCTCCGCCGGGCTCCACGGCAATGAAACCGCGCCGGTTGAGATGATCGATATTCTGCTGCGGCAGCTGTTCAGCGGCGAGCTGCCGCTACGCTGGCGGCTGCTGGTGGTGTTGGGCAACCCTCCGGCGCTGCGGGCCGACAGGCGCTACCTCGCCAGCGATATGAACCGTATGTTCAGCGGACGCTGGCAGGACTTTCCCGCCAGCGATGAAACGAGGCGGGCGCGGCGGCTGGAAACGGTGCTGACGCGGTTTTATGCCGACGCTGGCGGCGCCCGCTGGCATCTTGATTTACATACCGCGATCCGCGGATCGCATCACCTCCGCTTTGGGGTGCTTCCGGCGCGACAGACTCCGTGGGATGACGGTTTTCTGAGCTGGCTGGGCGCGGCAGGGCTGGAGGCGCTGGTATTTCATCAGCAGCCGGCGGGCACGTTTACCCACTTCAGCAGCGACCGCTTTGCGGCGCTCTCCTGCACCCTTGAGCTGGGCAAGGCGCTGCCGTTTGGCGCGAATGAGCTGGAGCGGTTTGCCGTCACCCTGCGCGCGCTGATGCACTTACTGGTCGGCGATCTGGCGGTAGAAGAGGGGCACGAAGCGCTGCGTTATCGGGTGGTCCAGCAGATCACCCGCGGCAGCGAACATTTTCAGCTGCATATGCCGGCGCAGACGCTCAACTTTACGCCGTTTAGCGCCGGGACGCTGCTGGCGGAAGATGGTGAGACCCGCTACGTGGTGGAAAAGGCCCTGGAGTATGTCCTGTTCCCAAACCCTTCTGTCGCGCTGGGCCTGCGGGCCGGGCTGATGCTGGAGCGGTTGTCCTGAACATAAATACGCCCGCTGCCCGTCCGCGGCGGCGGCGGCGGCGTAAATTTTCACCGTGAACCGGATCGTATAATCTTATTTTTTCGTGCCCCGACGTTTGATTACAGATTATTCCTGGCTAACCGCTTTGTTTTTAATCTCTGCTGCTTTATAATCTCCATTATTTCTTTATAAAACAGCTTATTAAATATTTTTAGTTGCAATTACCTCCTCATTTTCCTTATTTTCTCCACAATTGGTGAGAAAATGTTTTTTACACTTTCATTGTTTTACGCTTGCTCTGACTAATTGACGATAAACGTCGTAAAGTTTATCTCGTCAACACGGCACCAGGCCGTGAGAATAACTTAAAGTAAGGACTGAATATGAAGAAGATTACTGCTCTGTTTGTTGCCTCTACTCTGGCCCTGGGTGCTGCTAACCTTGCTCACGCCGCGGATACCACCGCGACCCCGACCGACAGCAAGCCAATGATGCACCATAAAGGGATGCCCGGCGGCCAGCACGATATGATGTTTAAAGGCCTGAACCTGACCGATGCGCAAAAACAGCAGATCCGCGACATCATGAAAAGCCAGCGCGAAAATATGAAGCGTCCTTCCCTCGACGAGCGCCGCGCGATGCATGAGCTAATTGCCAGCGATACCTTCGATAAGGCGAAAGCGGAAGCGCAAATCGACAAGATGGAAGCGCAGCATAGAGATATGGCGCTCTCCCGTATCGAAACCCAGAACAAGATTTACAACATTCTGACGCCGGAACAGAAAAAACAGTTCAATGCTAATTTTGAGAAGCATCTGACAGATCGTAAAGCGCCGGAAGGTAAAATGCCTCCATCTGCTGAGTAATTCAGCCCGCGGAATGAAGACCGCCGGTTCTGCCCAACATACGCCGTCAGGCTTTGGGCAGGACCGGCGGTTTTTTTTCGTCCTCTTATCACGCTGACCCGAGCGGATGTAGCGTAAAATCGCCGCGCAGCAGCGGCTTGCAGAGAATTTTGTAGCCATCATGATCGAAGCCCGCCGGCAGCTGCGTCAGCGTTTGCGCCTGCGCTAGCGTCTCGACCGCCCCCAGCCACAGCCAGTTATGAATCACGTGATAGCGGGTCATATCAGGCCCGGTCTCTTCCAGCGCAACCGGGCCTGGCCAGGGCCAGCACACCAGCTGCAGCTGCGCCATACTGGCGTGCAGCCGGGCGTTATGGGCCTCGACGCTCTCTTTACCGCAGCAGGCGCCGGCGCAGCGTCCCAGCGCCGAACGAAAACAGGCCCGGCCGCGGCTTAGCGGTTCCAGCCCCAGCAGGCCGTAGCAGAGCTGATGTTCATCAGCGAGGTTGGTCAGCGCCTGCAAAGCGGCTCGGCGGTTCGCGAACAGGCCGTGCAGATGCTCCTGGCGGGAAAAGTCCAGCTCACGGGCATACACCACCTGCGGGCGGGAGTCGCTCAGCAGCAGCGAGCAGAGCTGTTTAGTGCGCCGTAGCCGCTTATTGAACAGCGGCTGCTGCTCCTTAATAAGCTGCGCTTCGAGCAGCAGCGCGCCGAGTTCGCCCGCGGTACGATGCCAGCTAATGCGCCGCGCCTGGCGCAGCATGGCGGCTTCATCCGGCGTGCGCAGATGCGATAGCACCCGGCTGCGAATATTGACGCTTTTACCGATATACAGCGGCAGGGTGTCGCTTTCGCCGTGAAACAGATAGACGCCCGGCAGGCTGGGCAGAGACGCCAGCCAGGGACGCAGATGTTCGGGATATGTATAAATTGCCGCCGCTTCAAACTCCAGACGCGGGGCGGATTGCCTTCTGACCACAATGGCTCCTGATGCTGTTTATATAACCAGTATAGCAGTCCGTGGGGGCGGGCGAAAAGAGCAAAAAATAACCCCGGCGGGTGCCGGGGCTGCGGAGAGGATTATTTCTTCCAGAAGTCGTCGAAGACGGTGATCGGCGGCTGACGTTTGTGTTCCGTTTTCAGGTACCAGCCTTCAATAATTTTGGCCGTTTTCTCGTCGAGGGTTTTCCCTTCCAGATAGTCGTCGATATTATCGTAGGTGACGCCCAGCGCGGCTTCATCCGGCAGGGAGGGGCGGTCATCTTCCAGATCGGCGGTTGGCAGCTTCTTGTACAGATGCTCCGGACAGCCCAGCCGCGCCAGCAGCTGTTTACCCTGACGCTTGTTAAGGCGGAAAATAGGGTTGATATCGGTGCCGCCGTCGCCGTATTTGGTAAAGAAGCCGGTGATCGCTTCCGCCGCGTGGTCGGTGCCGACCACCACGCCGTGGGTCATGCCGGCGATGCTGTACTGCGCCTTCATGCGCTCGCGCGCTTTTTCATTACCGCGAACAAAGTCGCTGAGTTCAATCCCGGCTTCCCGCAGCGCCTGCTCGCTGGCCAGCACCGCACCCTTAATATTTACCGTCAGCACGCGATCCGGCTGAATAAAGGCGATGGCATCCTGACAATCCTGCTCATCCGCCTGCGCGCCGTAGGGCAGGCGGACGGCGATAAACTGGCGGCTGTCGTCGCCCTCCGCCCGCAGCTCATTGATCGCCTGCTGGCACAGTTTACCGGTCAGGGTTGAATCCTGGCCGCCGCTGATGCCCAGAACCAGCGACTTAATAAAGGGATAGGTTTGCAGATAGGACTTCAAAAAATCTACGCTGCGGCGAATCTCACCGTCTGTATCGATCTGGGGTCTGGCCCCCAGCGCCTGAATAATTTCTTGTTGTAGCGTCATCGCGCCCTCCGGAAAGTGAATCTGTTTGGCAACCAGCATGGCTTAAAGCTACCTCTTTGCCGTTGAAACGACAAGGATCGTCGTTTTGAGTGCTGCAAAAGAAGGCAATCAATGACATACGATTTTTTTATGGTACGTACTGCGGCCCGCAGGATGCATTGTGCGGCGGGTGAATCTGGCCCTATCGGCCTGAAATTTAGCTTAAATCAACCTTCGGCTTGAAAAGTAACGATATTTATTCCAGGCTTATTCACACGCCAAATAAAAGAGGACGGAATATGAATAAGAATTTAGCAGGACTTATGGGCGCAGCGGCAGTACTGACCATGCTGGCTGGGTGTACAGCCTACGATCGTACTGCAGACCAGTTCACACAGCCGGTTGTTAAAGATGTCAAAAAAGGGATGTCGCGCTCCCAGGTACTGCAGGTGGCGGGCAAACCGTCATCTGAAGTGACGATGATTCACGCCCGCGGCACCTGTCAGACATACATCCTGGGTCAACGGGATGGTAAAATGGAGACCTACTTCGTCGCTCTCGACGAGACCGGTCACGTAATGAACTCTGGCTATCAGACCTGCTCGGAATACGATACGGACCCGCGCAACAGCAAGTAGTATTTGATACTGAGCCCTACGAAGGCCCGACCATTGGTCGGGTTTTTTTATGCGCGCTGATTCTTATTTAATTGCGCGAATTATTTGAGGGAAATGTGAGGGTAGTCAAAACGTGAGGTCAATGAGAGACAATTTTGTTTAACCAGGAATTATCCAGGCGGCAGGCGATGTCGTATACTCAATGCATAAACAATATCAATTGAACAGTGACATGCCTTACCCGGCTCTTCGGCATAATATTCTGCCAGAAGGCCGCCAGGTTCTACAAATTGAGGAAGCGTTCATGGAAAAGAAACATATCTATCTGTTTTGCTCGGCTGGAATGTCCACTTCGCTGCTGGTATCCAAAATGCGTGCCCAGGCTGAAAAATATGAAGTGCCGGTCATTATTGAAGCATTTCCTGAAACCCTCGCCGGGGAGAAGGGGCCGGAAGCCGACGTTATTTTATTAGGCCCACAGATTGCGTATATGCTTCCCGAGATTCAGCGGCTGCTGTCCAATAAGCCGGTGGAAGTGATCGACTCTGCGCTGTACGGCAAAGTTGATGGTTTAGGTGTTTTGAAAGCGGCCGTTGCGGCCATTAAGAAAGCTGCTGCACAATAATTTAATTTTAAAACTCGACCTTTCGGGTCGCTGGCGAAGCGAATTTTCGGCTTAATGAAATATCTGCCGTGCTGGCCGCCCGAATAATAAAGAGTTTATTTTCCCGTCAAAGAGTAATTTCATCATTATGCCGTAATCGCACAATTACGGCTTTAAAGGGTATTGACTATGAGTAAAGTGATTGACTCGCTTGAAAAGGTACTCCTTCCTTTTGCTGTTAAAATAGGAAAGCAACCGCACATTAATGCGATTAAAAACGGCTTTATTAAATTAATGCCGTTGACCCTCGCCGGGGCCATGTTCGTATTAATTAACAACGTCTTTCTCAGCTTTGGTGAAGGCTCTTTCTTCTATTCAATGGGGGTCCGCCTGGATGCCTCAACCATTGAAACCTTAAACAGCTTTAAAGCTATCGGCGGTAACGTTTATAACGGTACCTTAGGCATTATGTCGCTGATGGCGCCGTTCTTTATCGGCTCGGCGCTGGCGGAAGAGCGCAAGGTCGACCCGATGGCCGCCGGGCTGTTAGCCGTCGCAGCATTTATGACCGTCACTCCCTATAGCGTCGGCGATGCTTACGCCGTGGGCGCCAACTGGCTGGGCGGGCAAAATATTATTTCGGGGATGATCATCGGTCTGGTGGTGGCGGAACTGTTTACCTTCGTTATTCGTCGCAACTGGGTCATTACCCTGCCGGACAGCGTGCCGTCATCGGTATCGCGTTCGTTCTCGGCGCTGATCCCAGGCTTCCTGATCCTGTCGGTTTTCGGCATCGTCTCCTGGCTGCTGGCCTCGTATGGTAGCAACTTCCACCAGATTATTATGGACTCCATCTCCACGCCGCTGGCGGCGATGGGCAGCGTTGTCGGCTGGGCGTACGTTATTTTCAACTCCCTGCTGTGGTTCTTTGGCGTACACGGTTCGCTGGCGCTGACCGCGCTGGATAACGGCATCATGACCCCGTGGGCGTTGGAAAACATTGCGCTGTATAACCAGTATGGTTCCGTTGAAGCGGCCATTGAGGCGGGCAAACAGTTCCACTTCTGGGCCAAGCCGATGCTCGATTCGTACATCCTGCTGGGCGGCTCCGGCGCGACTCTGGGCCTGATTATCGCCATCTTTATCGGCTCGCGCCGTGCCGACCATCGTCAGGTTGCTAAGCTGGCGCTGCCGTCAGGCATCTTCCAGATTAACGAACCGATTCTGTTCGGCCTGCCCATTATCATGAACCCGGTGATGTTTATCCCGTTCGTGCTGGTGCAGCCGATTCTGGCAGCCATCACCCTGGCGGCCTACAGCATGGGGATTATTCCTCCGGTGACCAACCTGGCCCCGTGGACTATGCCGACCGGTCTGGGCGCCTTCTTTAACAGTAACGGCAGCGTCGCTGCTCTGCTGGTGGCGCTGTTCAACCTTGGTGTCTCGACCCTGATCTACCTGCCATTTGTCGCGATTTCCAATAAAGCGCAAAGCACCATCGAGCAGGAAGAGAGCGAAGAAGATATCGCTAACGCACTGAAATTCTGATGTCGAGCGGTACGGGAGCTTTCCCGTACCGCCTGAGAAATGAGGGAATAATATGTTTGATTTGGACCATATCGAAGCAGAAGAGATGCCTGAGAATGACCTCGAAGAGGTGGTGATGGGGCTGATTATCAACTCCGGACAGGCCCGCAGCCTGGCCTATGCCGCGCTGAAGCAGGCGAAACAGGGCGACTTCGCCGCCGCTAAAGCGATGATGGAGCAGTCGCGGGTGGCGCTGAGCGAAGCCCACCGCGTACAGACTCAGCTGATTGAAAGCGATGAAGGCGAAGGGAAAATGAAGGTCAGCCTGGTGCTGGTTCACGCGCAGGATCATCTGATGACCTCAATGTTGGCCCGCGAACTGGTCGCCGAATTGATTGAGCTACATGAGAAGGTACAATAGGCCATCTACACGATGAGGCAGCCAAAGATGATGACCACAGAAATCAGTACCGCCCGCGAACAGCAGCTCTTCAACGGGAAAAACTTTCATGTGGTCATCTACAACAAGACGGAAAGCGTTAGCGGGCTTCACCAGCACGACTATTACGAATACACCATCGTTTTAACCGGGCGCTATTATCAGGAAATTAATGGCAAACGGGTGCTGCTGGAGCGCGGGGATTTTGTATTCATCCCAATGGGGTCGCACCATCAAAGCTTTTACGAGTTTGGCGCGACGCGCATTCTTAACGTCGGCATCAGCAGGAGTTTCTTTGAGAAACACTATCTGCCGCTGCTGCCGTTTGGGCTGGTCGCTTCGCAGGTCTACGCGGTCAAAAGCACCTTTCTCAGCTACATCGAATCGGTGATTGCTTCGCTGAATTTTCGCGAAACTGAATTTGACGAATTTATTGAACTGGTCTCGTTTTACACCATTAATCGTTTACGGCACTACCGCGAGGAGCCGGTGCAGGATGTCATTCCGCAGTGGCTAAAAAATACCGTCGAGGATATGCACGATAAACATAAATTTGGCGAAGGGGCGCTGGAACAGATGGTCGAGCTCTCCGGGAAAACTCAGGAATATTTAACCCGGGCAACCCAACGCTATTATGGTAAAACGCCGATGCAGATTATTAATGACATTCGCATTAACTTCGCCAAGAAACAGCTGGAAATTACCAACTACTCGGTAACCGATATTGCTTACGAATCAGGCTACAGTAGCCCCAGTTTGTTTATTAAAACATTCAAAAAACTGACCTCATTTACGCCAAGCAATTATCGTAAGAAGCTTACCATCGTTAATTAACCGGAGCGGAACCTTCCGCGCTGGAAAATATTCAGATTAACTGTCCGTATTGATACGGAGAGTGGGCTACGCGCAATTCGTGGCGCCACAAGGGAGAATATAATGAGCCAGAAATTAAAAATCGTTACTATCGGTGGCGGCAGCAGCTATACCCCTGAACTCCTCGAAGGATTCCTGAAGCGTTATCACGAGCTGCCGGTTACGGAACTGTGGCTGGTGGATGTGGCGGAAGGGCAGGAGAAGCTCGATATTATCCACGCTCTCTGCGAGCGGATGGTGGAAAAAGCCGGCGTCCCGCTGAAAGTCTATAAAACGCTGGATCGCCGCTCGGCGCTGGAAGGCGCGGACTTCGTCACCACTCAGCTGCGCGTTGGGCAGCTGAAGGCGCGTGAAAAAGACGAGCGTATCCCCCTTAGCCACGGCTATCTTGGCCAGGAAACTAACGGCGCCGGCGGCCTGTTCAAAGGTTTGCGCACCATTCCGGTGATTTTTGATATCGTCAAAGATGTGCAGGAGATCTGCCCGGACGCATGGGTAATTAACTTTACCAACCCGGCGGGAATGGTGACCGAGGCCGTATATCGCCATACGAACTTCCGGCGCTTTATCGGCGTGTGCAATATTCCGATCGGCATGAAAATGTTTATTACCGACGTGCTGCAACTGAGCCCGGGCGATGAGCTGAATATCGACCTCTTTGGCCTCAACCACCTCGTGTTTGTGCGCGACGTGCTGGTGAACGGCGTATCGCGCTTCGACGAGCTGCTGGACGGCGTCGCGTCCGGGAGCCTGAGCGCCAACTCGGTGAAAAACATCTTCGATTTGCCGTTCAGCGAAGGGCTGATTCGCTCCCTGCGCTTAATTCCGTGCTCCTATCTGCTGTACTACTTCAAGCCGAAAGAGATGCTGGCGATTGAAATGGGCGAGTACTATAAGGGCGGTGCCCGCGCTCAGGTGGTGCAGAAGGTGGAAAAACAGCTGTTCGAGCTGTATAAAAATCCGGATCTCAACGTTAAGCCGAAGGAGCTGGAGCTGCGCGGCGGGGCATACTACTCCGACGCGGCCTGCGAAGTGATCAACGCTATCTACAACGACAAGCAGACCGAGCACTACGTGAATATTCCGCACCATGGCCACATCGATAATATCCCGGCCGACTGGGCGGTGGAAATGACCTGTACGCTCGGCCGCGACGGGGCGAAGCCGACGCCGCGCATCACCCGTTTCGATGAAAAAGTCCAGGGGCTGATTTACACCATCAAGGGCTTTGAAGTGGCGGCGAGCCAGGCGGCGATAAGCGGCGAGCTGAACGATGTGCTGCTGGCGCTCAATCTGAGCCCGCTGATTCACTCCGACCGCGATGCCGAAATGCTGGCGCGTGAAATGATCCTCGCCCACGAAAAATGGCTGCCTAACTTTGCGGCGACGATTGAGAAACTGAAACAGTAACGGGAGCGGCTGATGGAACGCGTGTTAATCGTTAATGCCGACGATTTTGGCCTCAGCAAGGGGCAGAACTACGGCATTATTGAAGCTTGCAAAAACGGGCTGGTGACCTCGACCACCGCGCTGGTTAACGGCGCGGCAATCGGCCACGCGGCCCAGCTCAGCCGCTGCGTGCCGGAGCTGGGCGTCGGGATGCACTTCGTCCTGACGCTGGGCGAGCCGCTCTCCGCGATGCCGGGCCTCACCCGCGAAGGGCGTCTGGGGAAGTGGATCTGGCAGATGGCGGAAGAGGGAAGCCTGCCGCTGGATGAGATCGCGCACGAGCTGGAGTGTCAGTATCAGCGGTTTATCGAGCTGTTTGGCTATGAACCGACGCATATCGACAGCCATCACCATGTGCATATGATTGCGCAGATTTATCCCATCGTGGCGGCATTTGCCCGCGAGAAGGGCGTGGCGCTGCGTATTGACCGTCAGCAGGCGCAGCGCGACGGCCTGGCGCAGGATGCGGCGCGCAGCAGCGATGGCTTTGCCAGCGAGTTCTATGGCGACGCGATTTCTGAAGCGTTGTTCCTGCAGACTCTGGATGATTCAATCCAGCGGGAAGAGGCGTCGCTGGAAGTGATGTGCCACCCGGCGTTTATTGACCACACCATCATGAGCAGCGCCTACTGCTACCCGCGGCTGGCTGAGCTGGAGGTGCTGACCTCCGAGGCGCTGAAATATGCTGTGGCCGAACGCGGCTATCGTCTCGGGACCTACCGCGACGTATAAGGCGCGGATTGGCCCGCGGTAAAGGCCCGGCAGGGGAGACGCTGCCGGGCCTTTTGCTATGCCGGGAGCGCCGCCATCAGGGTTAACACATTAACCATCGCGCCGTTACGGCAAACGGTCGTTGCTGAACCCAACCCCCGATGACAATGGGGCGTTACGGCTATTGCGTTTTGTCGAAGCAAAACGAGTGGCAAGCAGGGGGCGACGCAAAGGGGGATCTTCGGCTATGATGGCGGTTCTGTTCCCGCTTTGTTTAGTGAATCCATGAGCTATGAAAACACTTCGCCAACAAAATCGCCCTGTCATTAGCTACGTGCCTCGAGCGGAGCCAGCGCCGCCGGAACACGCCGTCAAAATGGACGGTTTTCGCGACGTGTGGCTGCTGCGGGGTAAGTACGTGGCCTTTATTTTGCTCGGGGAACGCTTTCGTCGCTCTCCTGCGTTTAGCGTGCCGGAAGCGGCGCAGCGCTGGGCGACGCAAACTCGTCAGGAAAACGAGCTGGCGCCCTGAGCGCAGAATTGAGCAATAAAAAAACCGCAGATAGGGCGCTATCTGCGGTTTTTTTTATCCCGACCTGAGGTTAACGGTGCGCCAGCTCCGCGTCGTCTTCGCTCTCAAGAATGGTTTTATCCGTCTGGCGCAGCCACTGGCTGGTCAGGGTTCCGGCGGTCATTGAACCGCTAACGTTCAGCGCGGTGCGGCCCATGTCGATCAGCGGCTCAACGGAGATTAACAGCGCGACCAGCGTCACCGGCAGGCCCATCGCCGGCAGGACGATCAGCGCGGCAAATGTTGCGCCGCCGCCGACGCCGGCAACACCGGCGGAGCTCACGGTAACAATCCCGACCAGGGTGGCAATCCACAGCGGATCGAGCGGGTTGATGCCGACGGTTGGCGCGACCATCACCGCCAGCATTGCCGGGTAGAGGCCGGCACAGCCGTTTTGACCAATCGTGGCGCCAAACGAGGCGGAGAAGCTGGCGATCGATTCAGGTACGCCCAGACGACGGGTTTGCGCTTCCACGCTCAGCGGAATGGACGCGGCGCTGGAGCGGCTGGTGAAGGCAAAGGTCAGCACCGGCCACACTTTGCGGAAGTATTTCAGCGGGCTCACGCCGTTAACCGCCAGCAGCAGCCCGTGGACCACGAACATGATGCCAAGTCCAAGGTAGGAGGCGACAACGAAGCTACCGAGCTTGATGATGTCCTGCAGGTTGGAGCCCGCCACGACTTTAGTCATCAGCGCCAGCACGCCGTACGGCGTCAGTTGCATCACCAGGCGTACCAGCTTCATCACCCAGGCCTGCAGGGTATCGATGGCGGTCAGCACGCGCTGGCCTTTGGCGACGTCGTCCTTCAGCAGCTTCAGCGAAGCGACGCCGAGGAAGGCGGCGAAGATAACAACGCTGATGATAGAGGTCGGGTTAGCGCCGGTCAGGTCAGCAAACGGGTTCTTCGGCACAAAGGAAAGGATCAGCTGCGGAACGCTGAGATCCGCGACCTTACCGGCGTAGTTGCTCTGAATGGCGTTCAGGCGGGCGGTTTCCGCGCTCCCCTGGACCAGCCCTTCGGCGGTCAGGCCAAACAGGTTGGTCACCAGTACGCCAACCAGGGCGGCGATAAGGGTGGTGAACAGCAGGGTACCAATGCTCAGGAAGCTGATTTTACCCAGCTGTGAAGCATTGTGCAGGCGCGCGACGGCGCTCAGAATAGACGCGAATACCAGCGGCATTACGATCATCTGCAGCAGCTGCACGTAGCCGTTGCCAACGATATTGAACCATTGAATGGAATCTTTTAGTACCTGGCTGTCGGAACCGTAAATAAACTGCAGCGCAAGACCGAACGCGACGCCAATGACCAGACCGACCAGCACTTTTTTGGCGAGGCTCCACTGTTTGTGGCGAGTTTGGGCCAGCGCAAACAGCAAAATCGCGAACACGATAACGTTCGCTATAAGTGGAAAGTTCATCCCCGTTCTCCTGATATCTTTATTACCTGGGCTGGCCTGTTTACCAGCTCTTATGGCGCAAGGTTAGCAGAAGCGGAATTCATTACTTATATTCAAATGGAATTGATTATAACTAATTTGATATTTCGTTTATTTATCGTCCGGTCTGCTGACTAATGAAGCGATTAAAGGTTATCTGCAGCGTATTAATCATGCCGGACGACCAGCGCACGGCGCTATTTTCGGCGAGAGTTTGCGGCATCCACACCGCGTAGACAAACAGCGCCATGCACAGCGCGCGCTCCAGCTGGTTGCCCTTGCGCGGCGCGAGGATAGGCAGGCGAAAACGCCAGCGGCAGGGCCACAGCAGCGGCACGCCGGCGGGGGTCAGCATGTCGGCAAGAATATGGCTGAGATAGCCGAGCACCAGCCCCTGCAGCGCGTCGGCGGGCACAAACCAGCTTTCCGGGACTTTCAGATAGAAAAGGGTGATCGCCGCGAATACCGCCAGCAGGCTGTGGGTGAACCCCCGATGACCAAACGCGCGCGCCACCGGCCTGGAGATCCAGCTCAGCCGCTGGCCCAGAAGTGATTTAGGGTGATCGATATCGGGCAGCAGGCAGGTCAGCACCGCGGAGGGGACGATATGCCACCAGTCGCCCTGCGCCAGCACGGGCGTGAGCTCCGCATTTTTAGCAAATACCGCACAGGCGATAGAAAAGAAGAGATGGCCTTCCGCCGTCATGATAAAAACCCTAAACTGTCGATTCATACAGTATAGGGTTTTTATACAGTGTGCGAAAGAGGTGACGGTGTAACTCTTTGTCACAAAATTGTCAGCGCGCCAGCCATCCGCCATCCACCGCCAGGGTGTAGCCGTTCACGTAATCCGCCGCGGCCGAGGCGAGAAACACCACCGGTCCTTGCAAATCGTCCGCTACTCCCCAGCGCCCGGCGGGGATGCGGTCGAGGATCTCTTTGCTGCGCTCGCTATCGTCACGCAGCTGTTGGGTATTATTGGTCGCCATATAGCCCGGCGCGATGGCGTTAACGTTAATGTTATGTCCCGCCCATTCGTTGGCCATCAGGCGGGTTAAGCCGAGTACGCCGCTCTTTGAGGCGGTGTAGGACGGGACGCGGATCCCGCCCTGGAAGGAGAGCATCGAGGCAATATTAACGATCTTGCCGCCGCCGCCCTGCTGAATAAACTGCCGGGCGACCGCCTGGGATAAAAAGAACACCGACTTCAGGTTGAGGTTCATGACATCGTCCCAGTCGCGCTCGCTAAAATCGAGCGCATCGGCGCGACGGATTGTCCCGGCGTTATTGACCAGAATATCTATCCGACCCATGGCGGCAACGGCTTTAGCCACGATTTGGCTTATCTCGTCCTGGCGGCTGAGATCCGCCTGAACCGCGCTGAAGCGGCGGCCCAGCGCCTGGACTTTTTCTGCGGTTTCGTGCGGGACCTTACGGTTGACGCTGACGATATCGCACCCGGCCCGGGCAAGCCCCACGGCCATTCCCTGACCCAGCCCAGTGTCACATCCCGTCACGATCGCGACCTTACCCGTAAGATCGAAGGCGTTAAGTACCATATGTCCCTCCGTATGCTGATGTATGCGTGAATACACGCCGTTGCAGCCAGCATAGAGGCACCAGAGGGAAAAAACAATTAAAAATGAAACGGTGTTTTATTTTATGTGATGAGGCAGCCGTTGCTCCCTCATCACTCCGGCCGCTTAGCCGCGCAGGTCGCTGACGCTAAGCGCCGTCAGCGTTGTCAGCTTAACGTCGGCGAGCGCAAATCTCCGGTCATGACTATGCTCCTCGGCCGGGATCACGATTGAGCGCATGCGCGCCGCCTTGCAGGCGATCATGCCGTTAACCGAGTCTTCGAGCGCCACGCAGTTCATCGGGTCAACGCCTAGCTTTGCCGCGCAGTCGAGGTAGACCTGCGGATGCGGTTTGCTGTACGCCAGCAGCTCGGCGGAGGCCAGAGCGTCGAACTGGTCGCGCAGTTCAAACATGGTGAGCACTTTTTCCAGCATCCGCAGCGGCGAGGCGGAGGCGAGACCGATCTTCAGCCCCTGCGCCTTGCACAGCGCAACGGCTTCACGCACGCCGGGCAGCAGGGGACGCGAGGCTTCCACCAGCTCAATGGCACGGCTGATAATACGCGCGGTGACGTCGGCGCGGTCCGGCCCCGTCCACGGCTGCTGCGCAAACCACAGGTCCACCACTAAATCGATGCGCAACCCGAGAATATCGGGCAGTTCGCCGCGACGGCTGATATCCACACCGAGGCTTGCTATCACCTCCAGCTCCGCCCGATCCCATTGCGGCTCAGAATCAATCAGTAATCCATCCATATCGAAGATTGCGGCATGAATTTGGCGCCTGGCTGACATATGTCCCTCTCCTGTAGCGTAAGTCGATAACCAATTTGCGTTCATGGTATATCATACCGCGCTTTATTGGGCGAAATTCGCCAGTGAAGGTAGACTTAGAACCTGACCGGTTGGTTCTTGGCAGTGAAGGCGTCTTAAACAAGGGGAACCCATGACGTATCAACAAGCTGGACGCATTGCAGTACTTAAACGTATTTTGGGGTGGGTCATCTTTATTCCCGCGGTAATATCGACGCTGATTTCCGTACTGAAGTTTATGTATGAGCATAGCGAGAAGAAGCCGGGTATTGATGCGGTGATGATGGACTTTGCGCACGTAATGATTGAAATGATGCGTTTCAATACGCCGTTTCTTAACTTTTTCTGGTACAACTCGCCGCTGCCGGACTTTAAGCACGGCCTGAATATTGGCTTCTGGATAATCTATATTCTGGTCTTTGTCGGGATGGCGCTGCAGGCCTCCGGCGCGCGGATGGGCCGCCAGGCGAAGTTTCTTCGCGAAGGGGTTGAGGATCAGCTGATTCTGGAACAGGCCAAAGGCGCGGAAGGGCTGACGCGGGAGCAAATCGCTGAACGTATCGTGGTGCCGCGCCATACGATCCTCGTGCAGTACTTCCCGCTGTACGTTCTGCCGGTGGTGATTATTATTATCGGCTACTTCTTCTTTTCGCTGCTCGGCTTCCTGTAAAGCGATAGATTGCCCGGCCTGCCGGGCAATGTTTCACTCGCCGGGGATGGCGCGCGGCTTGCCCTGATTGTCCACCGCTACGTAAATAAATAACGCTTCCGTTGCCTTGTAGCGCTGCCCGATGGGTTCCGATGAGACCTTTTTCACCCAGACTTCAATATTAATGGTGATAGAGGTATTGCCGCGTTTTACGCAGCGGGCGTAGCAGCACACCACGTCGCCGACGGCGACCGGACGCAAAAAGGTCATGCCGTCCACGCGGACGGTGACGACGCGGCCGTGGGCAATCTCTTTGGCCATAATCGCGCCGCCGATATCCATCTGCGACATCAGCCAGCCGCCAAAAATATCGCCATTCGCGTTGGTATCTGCCGGCATCGCCAGGGTGCGTAAAACCATTTCGCCCTTCGGGGCGAGGTCTGTTGTTGTCATTCTGTACTCTGTGTGGTCAATGAAGATCTGGCGCGATGCTACTATGAAAATCGCCGCGTGAGAATAGCCATCGCCGCGCGGCTATTGGCCGTCAGCTGCCAGGCCGGCTGAATATTAATGGGTATGGAAAATGTATGACGGCTAAATCATACTCACTCCCTCGGTAATAAGTTGAGGACGCTAGTATGAACGACGATTTCCAGGCGATAAAAGATGAATTCGAGAAGCATGGGGAAGATGGCGGGGAAGGGATCGCGCAGGCAATGTATGAGGCCTTATCGCAGCGTCTGGCGCCTTACTTCTTTAACCTGGATGACATCAATAAGCGCAGATTTCTCATCAAATTAGATGAGGGAGAAAAAGAGATCGGCACGCGGCAGAAGTATGATTGGTTTGCCGCCCTCAACAGGAACAAACCCTAGCTCGCGAGGCGGCCTCCGTGAGTGCCGCAAACCCGTCGCGAGCAGATCGGGGTCAACGCTCCGCGGCGCAAAAAAAGCACGCTTCGCGTTATCAGAACCCGCAGCGTGCTTTTTAGTTTTAAATTCACAATCAACGATTTGATCGATAAAGGTTTTTACCTTTATCGATCACTTATCATCCTGTGGCATATGGCGATAGATATAGACGCCGCTCAGCAGAGTGAAAACCAGGGTCAGCGCGGTGAGGCCAAAGACCTTGAAGTTGACCCAAATGTTCTGCGGCAGCCAGAACGCAATGTAAATATTCGCCAGCCCGCAGAGGATGAAAAACACCGCCCAGGCCAGGTTCAAACGTGACCATACGTGCTGCGGCAGCGTCAGCTCTTTGCCGAGCATGCGCTGAATCAGCGGCTTTTTCATGACCCACTGGCTGAACAGCAGGGCGCCTGCGAACAGCACGTAGATGACGGTAACCTTCCATTTAATAAACTCGTCGTTATGGAAGAAAATCGTCAGGCCGCCAAAAACGGCGACCAGCACAAAGGTGATCAGCGCCATTTTTTCAATTTTGCGATAGCGCACCCAGGTGTAGATCAGCACGACCGCGGTGGCGACAATCAGCGCCGTGGTGGCGGCGTAGATATCGTAGAGCTTATAGAATGCGAAGAAGACGACCAGCGGTAAAAAATCCAGAAACTGCTTCATGCATAGGTTCCGTAGTTCAGAGCGGGTCGGGAGGTTTCCCGACCCTGGTTAAATTTAGTTGCGGATAAGCATATACAAGCGGAATAAATAGATCAGCAACAGCGCAGAAATCAGGTTGCTGATGGTATTAATCACCACCGCGCCGACGTTTGGCGTCAGCACCGCAAAGCTGGAAGCCAGCAGCAGCAGCGCGGTTTTGGCCAGCAGCCAGCCGAGAACCGCCGGCGCGACCAGCCGCATATTCGCCCACGCCAGGCGGATGCTGCCGCGCATTGCGCTGAAAATCCCCAGCTTATCCTGTACCAGCATAATAGGGGCAAAGGCCAGCACGATGGCTAACAGGACGCCCGGCACCAGCACCAGCATCATCCCGATCTGCACCACGAAGGTGGTGAACAGGATCAGCAGCAGCAGCTTCGGCAGAACCGGCGCCGCGGCGCCAATCGCGCGCAGAGCGCTGACGCGCTGCCCGGCGGAGACCAGCTGAATCATCAGCAGAACCCCGCCTGCAAGGATGGCGTTGCCCACCAGCCCGGAGAAGGTTGAGGCCGCAGAGGCGCGCAGCAGAACCTGCTGTTGCTCCGGCGTCATGTTCTGCACCAGCTCAAACAAGCCTGCGCTACCCGCCAGATTATCGCCTTCGCTCAGAATCGAGAGCTGCTCTTCGCTGGGTGAAAACGCGTGGCCAAGGACTACCGTTATTAGCGCGCACAACAACGCAACCAGCAAAATGGTAATGAACTGATTACGAAAAAAATTTCCCGTGTCACGGTAGACGGACTTCGCCGTGATAGACATGCACTCTCCTTGAGTATTGCAGGTGTTAACTAGCCGGCGATTGTACCGCAAATCGCTTCAGCGTAGCAGCCTCTGCTCACGCCAGGCTAAGTATATCTTTGTAAAGAGGAGTGAGCGCCGTATCCCGCTGAGTATGGCTTTTGGCACGGTCGCTGTCGCCGCAAAAGCGGGGCGATGGCTCGCCTGGGCCAGAAAATGCCAAAAATTGATCTGCCTAATCATTTGCTTATTACATTCGACCGCAAAAATTAATCTGGATCAACAAATGTTAAAACTAATGATTTTGTGTGATCTATGTTGGATCAAACATAACTCATTGTGGGTATATTCTTCGCGCTTAATAACCATAATGAGGAAGTGGGTATGAAGAAGTTAGCAGCGGTAGGATTAATTTTGAGTACGCTTTCCGGGGGCGTCTGGGCGCACGAAGCCGGAGAGTTTTTCATTCGCGCAGGTTCGGCCACCGTTCGTCCGACGGAAGGTTCTGACAACGTGTTAAATAGCCTGGGTAGTTTTAACGTCAGTAATAACACTCAGCTGGGATTAACCTTCACCTATATGGCTACGGATAATATCGGCATCGAGCTGCTGGCGGCCACGCCGTTCCGCCATAAGGTAGGTACCGGCCCGACGGGAACCATCGCGACGGTGCACCAGCTGCCGCCAACCCTGATGGCGCAGTGGTATTTTGGCGATGCGCAAAGCAAAGTGCGTCCCTATATCGGCGCCGGTATTAACTACACCACCTTCTTTAATGAAGACTTTAACGATACCGGCAAAGACGCCGGGCTGTCCGATCTGAGCCTGAAGGATTCGTGGGGCGCCGCCGGTCAGGTAGGGCTGGATTATCTGATTAACCGCGACTGGCTGCTCAACATGTCGGTGTGGTACATGGATATCGACACCGACGTGAAATTCAAAGCCGGCGGCGTGGACCAGAAGGTCAGCACCCGCATCGATCCGTGGGTGTTTATGTTCTCTGCGGGATATCGGTTCTAAGCCTCTCAACAGCACTGGTCGCTATCTGATCAGTGCTGCTGTGATACCTGCGAACGACTTACGTACGTATCCGCCTTACGGAGCGCCTTCCACCCGTAATGTCGTCCTGTGACGCATTACCACGGAACGGTGCGTCCCTGATAATCCAGATACTCCAGCCCCGGCCGCTGGCGTTTTTCCAGCAGCACCCTGATCAGGCTGGGGATGGTCTCCTCGATGGTCAGCGGCGCATCGCCGCCGCCCAGCGCGGTGCGGATCCAGCCCGGCGCCATTGCCACCATAGGATGCGTCGCCGAAGCCGCGCGGGCGGCAAAACTGCGCATAAACATATTCAGCGCGGCCTTGCTGCCTCTGTACAGTTCGCGCTGTCCGCTAAGGTTATTGCCGAGGCTCCCCTGTCCGGAAGACATCACGCCGAGCAATCCCGACGGGGTAACGTGCCGCTGCAGGCGCTCTATGACCCGCATTGGCGCCAGGGCATTGGTCTGCATCACCTGCATAAACTCCTCTGTGGAGACTTCGCCGATGGTCTGCGAAGGATCGCGGTTGGTGGTTCCGGCATTGACAAAGAGCATCTCCAGGCGACTTCCCGAGAGCCTGTGGTCCAGCGCGGCCAGCTGTTCGTCGTCGCAGATATCCAGCGTTTCCAGGCGCACCCGACCGGGGTTGTCCTGCGCGAGCTGATGAAGCGGCGTCGGATGCTGAATATCGCGTACGGTGCCGATTACGTTCCAGCCGAGCTGCAAAAATTCGGCGGCCATGGCGTGGCCCAGCCCGCGAGAGGCGCCGACGATTAAAACGCTGTGATGAGCAAGAGGGGTCATAGGAGAAATCCGCAACAAAGAGTGAGGATCTGACTATAGTCATAGGTTATATCAGGCGGAAGGCGCAGCATATGCACTGTTAACATGCGCCGCACGCCATATCTTACGCCAGGATACCTCATGACCGACCCCGATTTTAATCTACTCGTTGCGCTGGAGGCTCTGCTGGCCGAAGAGAGCGTTGCCGGCGCGGCGCGGCGTCTGGGGCTCAGCGCATCGGCAATGAGCCGGACGCTAACCCGCCTGCGCGATGCGACCGGCGATCGGCTGCTGGTCAGGGCGGGGCGTAAAATGGTGTTAACCCCGTATGCGCAAAATATCAAAGCGCGAACCCAGAATGTGCTGTTCGAGATGCGCTCGGTGCTGAATGCTTCCCTTGCGCCGCTCCATCTCCCGACGCTGGAGCAAACTTTCACGTTGCGTACCAACGAAGGCTTCGTCGAAACCTTTGCTCCGGCGCTGATTGCTGCCTGCGCGCGGGATGCGCCGGGGGTGACGCTGACATTTGTGGCTAAGACCGAGAAGGACCCGCAGTTTTTACGCGAGGGGCGCGTGGACCTCGAGATTGGCGTACTCAAGAATATGGGGCCGGAAATCCGCCTGCAGGCGCTGTTTCGCGATCGCTTCGTCGGCGTGCTGGCAAAGAGCCACCCGCTGGCGCAATCGGCAAGCATGACCCGGGAAGCGTATATCTCCTGCGGGCACGTGATTACGTCTCGTCATGGCATGGTGCGGGGGCCGGTTGATGATGCGTTGGCCGGGTTTGGCCTGCAGCGTAAGATTGCCGCGGTGGTGCCCAGCTTCGCCGCCGCGCTGGCGGTTGCCCGCCGTTCACGGCTGATTGCGCTGGTCCCGGCGTCCTACATTGGCGATAGCCCTGCGGCCGATGTTGCCGTTTTTGAGCTTCCGGTGCCGACGCCGGAAATTACCGTTTCGCAGATGTGGCATCCCCGACAGGAGCAGGAGCCGGGCCACCGCTGGTTGCGTCAGCAGGTGCTTAGCGTGTGTCGTCAGGCGTCATAAGAGCAAAAAAAAGCCCGCAACGGATGCGGGCGAAAAATACTGGAAGCAATGTGAGCAATGTCGTACCGAATACCTGAGTGTTTTGCTCAACTATTCGGTAATGAGAAAGATAATGTTTCTCATTTAAGATATCAACCCCATCTTTTGTGCGGAAGCGATTTTTTTTACTCGATCACAAAAACGCTGCGCTTCTGGCTGTTGTCGCGAGGCCAGGCCGCCGCCACTTCGCGCAGCGGTAGCGGCGTGGTGGCGATAGTAAACCCGCCGGCCGCGGCGGCCTGCAGCATCTCCCCGGTCGCTGCCAGCAGCTGGGTCATTGACAGGCTGCCGATCCCGCTTCCCAGCAGCTGCAGCGGCGCCGAACGCAATACCGCGCCGTTGAGTGAGATATCTGCCCCGGAGAGAGAGCCGACCTGGACGTAGCGCACCGGCGCATGGCCGGGGCTGCTTTTTGCCAGCGCCGGTAGCAGCAGTTCGGCGCTGGGGCCCCACAGATAGTCGACGACGACGTCGATCTGCCCCGCAGCAAGCTCGGCGAACTGAGCCCGCAAAGTGGGATCGTCTGCGGTCAGGTTGATGCAGACATCCGCGTCGAGCGTTGCCAGCGACCCTGCGTTACGTCCGGTGGCGATCACTTTTTTCGCTCCCAGATAGCGGGCGATCTGGATTGCCAGCTGGCCGGCGCTGCCGGTGGCGCCGTTGATCAGCACCGTCTCACCGGCGATAAAGCCCGCGCGTTTCACCAGCGCAGCCCAGGCCGACATCCCGGGGTTGGCCATAGCGGCGGCGGTAACATCGTCCAGCGCATCCGGCAGCGGCAGGCAGTTAGCCGCGGCCACCGGCGCCCGTTGCGCCATGCTGCCCCAGGGGGCGCGAGGGAAGGCGAAGTAAACGCGCTGCCCGTTCGGCAATGTTCCCACGCCGTCGATGCCGACGACAAAGGGCAGACGACCGTCAAAGCTATAGTGTTTGCCGCTCGCCCGGCCCTTGACGACATGGCTGATGGCGGCGGCGCGTACGTCAACCAGGAGATGGTTTTCATCGGCCTGCGGATCGGCAAAGTCCGCCCACACCGGGCCCTGCTGGAGTTCAAATACGACGGCTGCTTTCATGGTGTTACCTCCGGGAAGAAATTACGTGTAAAATGCACATATCAGATGGCGGCACTATACCCCGGGTTAAATAATATATGCAAGATGCACATAATAATTACGACATCACCGACTTTCACGGGGCGCTGCTGGATATCATCCGCGTGATGAATCTGCCGGTGCGCGATGAGCAGATACTGCAGGCCGCCGAGGTGCAGCTCGATCAGATCCTTTTTCCGCTGCTGGTGGCGATAGGGCGCTATGGGCCGGTTGGCGTGGTTGAGCTGGCGGATAGCCTGGGACGGGATTACACCACCGTTAGTCGGCAGGTGAAAAAGCTGGAGGCGCAGAACCTGGCGCTGAAGCAGCCTAACGTCAGCGATCGACGGATTAGTGAAGTGACTTTGAGCGAGCAGGGTAAGGCGCTGATTGAACGCATTGCGCTTGCCAGAACGCGGCTGATGAATCAGGTGCTGATGGACTGGACGCAGGAGGATGTGCTGGCGCTGTTCCGCCTGACGCGCAAATACGCGGACAGCCTGCAGCAAAAAACAACCGCCTGACGAGCCGCCAGGCGGTAGAGGTGTTACGCCGCTTTAGTGGCGGCTTTAAGGCCCTGCACAAAAGCCTTCAGCTCGGCCAGCATCGTTTGCGGATCGCTGAGGTTACGTTCGATGATTTTGACGATGGCGGAGCCGGAAATCGCCCCGGCGGCACCGGCGTCAATCGCGGCGGTAACCTGATCGGCGGCGGAAATACCGAAGCCCTGCAGCGGCGGCGCGGCGTTATACTCGCGCAGCTTCTCAATGAGATGATGCAGCGGCAGGGCGGCGCGGTTTTCCGCCCCGGTGACCCCGGCGCGCGACAGCAGATAGGTATAGCCGCGACCAAAGGAGGCGATCTGGCGCAGCAGCTCGTCATCGGCATTCGGCGGACAGATGAAAATGGGCGCGATATTGTGCCGCATCGCCGCCTGGCGGAACGGCGCCGACTCTTCGATGGGGACATCGGCGACCAGCACGGAATCCACGCCAACCCGCGCGCATTCGGCATAGAACGCGTCAATGCCGGGGCTGAACACCAGGTTCGCGTACATCAGCAGGCCGATGGGGATCGTCGGGTGCTTGTGACGGATCGCCGCCAGCATCTCGAAGCACTGCGCCGGCGTTACGCCGGCGGCGAACGCACGCAGGGCTGCGCCCTGGATCGTCGGGCCATCGGCCAGCGGGTCGGAGAAGGGAATACCCAGCTCCAGGGCGTCGGCGCCCGCTTCGATCAGCGTGTCGATGATTTGCAGCGACAGCGCCGGATTTGGATCGCCAAGCGTCACGAAGGGAACAAACGCGCCTTCCTGGCGGGATTTCAGTTGTGCAAACAGCGTCTCATAACGTTCCATTAGATTTCCCCTCGCGCTTTCAGAATATCGTGTACGGTGAAAATGTCTTTATCGCCGCGACCGGACAGGTTAACTACCAGCAGCTGCTCTTTTTCCGGATTTTCACGCATCATTTTTAGCGCATGGGCCAGGGCGTGGGAGGATTCCAGGGCCGGAATAATCCCCTCATGGCGGGAGAGCTCTTTGAAAGCCTCCAGCGCTTCGTTGTCGGTTATCGACACGTAGTCGGCGCGGCCGGTGCTGTTGAGGAACGCATGCTGAGGGCCCACCGACGGGAAGTCCAGCCCGGCGGAGATAGAGTAAGATTCTTCAATCTGGCCGTCATCGGTCTGCATCATCGGCGATTTCATGCCGAAATAGATGCCAACGCGACCGTGCTTCAGCGGCGCGCCGTGCTCGCCGGTTTCAATTCCGTGGCCCGCCGGTTCCACGCCGATCAGGCCGACGTTGGTTTCCTCGATAAAGTCAGCAAACATGCCGATTGCGTTGGAGCCGCCGCCGACGCAGGCGATGACCGCATCCGGCAGACGGCCTTCGCGCTCAAGGATCTGCGCTTTGGTCTCTTCGCCGATCATGCGCTGGAATTCGCGGACGATGGTCGGGAACGGGTGCGGGCCGGCTGCGGTACCGAGCATATAGTGAGCGGTATCGTAGCTGCCGGACCAGTCGCGCAGCGCTTCGTTACAGGCGTCTTTCAGCGTGGAGGAACCGCTGTGCACCGGGATCACTTCCGCGCCCATCAGACGCATGCGGAAGACGTTTGGCGACTGGCGCTCAACGTCTTTAGCGCCCATATAAATGCGGCATTTCAGGCCGAGCAATGCGCTGGCGAGCGCGGAGGCCACGCCGTGCTGTCCGGCGCCGGTTTCGGCAATGATTTCGGTTTTGCCCATGCGCTTCGCCAGCAGCGCCTGGCCCAGCACCTGGTTGGTTTTATGCGCGCCGCCGTGCAGCAGATCTTCACGCTTGAGGTACAGCGTGGTGCGGGTGCCTGCGGTCAGGTTACGACATTTGGTCAGGGCCGTTGGGCGACCGGCGTAGTTTTTCAGCAGGTCGCTAAATTCAGCCTGGAACTCAGGATCTTTCTGCGCGCTGACGAAAGCTTCTTCCAGCTGGCGCAGGGCGGGCATCAGGATCTGCGGGACGTACATACCGCCAAATTCGCCAAAATAGGGGTTCAGTAAAGTACTCATTATTGCATTGCTCCTTAATATGCGCGCAGCGTCTGGAAAACCGAGGCCAGCTTGCTGGCGTCTTTAATACCCGGCTGCGACTCAACGCCTGAATTAAAATCGAGTCCGGCACAGCCGCTTTTGGCGGCTTCTACGCAGTTATCGGCACCGAGTCCGCCTGCCAGCAGGACGTTACGCAGGTCCTGGCCTTGCAGAAGCGTCCAGTCGAAACGCTGGCCGCTGCCGCCCTGGCCGTTATCGAAGAGATATTTATCGACCTGCTGCAGGTTGCGTTCCGGCAGCGTGTCGCCCACGCTGAGCGCTTTCCAGATCTGGATTTGACCCGGCAGCCGCGCACGCAGCGCGTCGATATAGGCCTGGTCTTCGCTGCCGTGCAGCTGAACCGCAGCCAGCCGGAGGCTCTCTGCGCGGTCAGCCACCTCCTGGAGCGGCGCATCGCGGAACACCCCGACGTAGCGCAGTCCGGCGGCCTGGATAATCTCTTTAGCCTGCGCCTCGTTGACGACGCGCGGTGAGCCAGGGACGAAAATCAGCCCGCCGTAGAGGGCGCCGGATTCATAGGCCACCTGCGCGTCCTGAGCACGGGTCAGGCCGCAGACTTTGTTTTCACCGAGCAGCACGCGCTTAACGGCCGCGTCGAGGTCATCGTGCTCCATCAGCGCTGAGCCAATCAGGAAGCCGTTAGCAAAGTGGCTGAGATCGCGAACTTCGGCGTAGGTATGAATCCCGGATTCGCAGATCACGGTGACGTCATGGCCCAGACGCGGCGCCAGCTGGCGGGTGCGGTTGAGGTCAATCGACATATCGCGCAGATCGCGGTTGTTGATCCCGACCACCTTCGCCTTCAGCGCGATGGCGCGCTCCAGCTCTTCTTCAGTACTGACTTCGGTCAGCACGCCCATGTTCAGACTGTGCGCGACGGCGGCGAGCTGGCGATACTGTTCATCGTCCAGCACCGACAGCATCAGCAGGCAGGCGTCGGCCTGATAGTAGCGCGCGAGATAGATCTGGTAAGGATCGATGGTGAAATCCTTGCACAGTATCGGCTGCGGCGCGATGGCGCTGACGATGGGCAGAAAATCAAAGCTGCCCTGGAAATATTTCTCATCACACAGCACCGAGATCGCCGAGGCGTAGTTCTTATACACTCCGGCAATTTCCGCCGGGTCAAAATTCTGGCGAATCAGGCCCTTCGACGGCGAGGCTTTTTTGCACTCGAGAATAAACACGCTGCGCGTCCCCGCAAGGGCATCGTAAAAGTTACGCTGCGTCGGGACGACCTCGTTTTGAAAACTGGCTAACGGCTGCTGCTGCTTGCGGGCTTCTACCCAAATCGCTTTGTCGGCAACGATTTTTGCTAAAACGGTCTGCATTATTTACCCTCTTGCCGCTAATGCGGTCACTCTGTCATAGGCCGCTCCGCTGCGCAGCACGTCAATCACCTGTCGGGCGTTGGCTTTCAGGTCTTCATGCCCGTGTAAACGCATCAGCATAGCGACGTTGGCGGCGACAGCGGCTTCGTGAGCGGCTTCACCTTTACCTTGTAGTAAGCGCGTCAGAATGTCACGGTTTTCTTCCGGCGTGCCGCCGGCCAGCTGTTCCTGGTGATAAGGCGTCAGGCCAAAATCATCCGCGGTCAGCTGATAGCTTTTGATCTCGCCGTTATTCAGCTCCGCGACCACCGTCGGCGCGTGGAGCGACACCTCATCCATGCCGCCGCTGTGGACGACCGCCGCCCGCTGGTAGCCCAGCACGCGCAGGGTTTCCGCGATAGGCAGCACCAGCTCCGGGCTGTAGACGCCAATCAGCGCCAGCGGCGGATGCGCCGGGTTAATCAGCGGCCCCAGCACGTTGAACAGCGTCCGGGTCTTCAGCTGCTGACGGACCGGCATCGCGTGGCGAAAACCGGTGTGATATTTCGGCGCAAACAGGAAGCAGACGCCCAGCTCATCCAGCGCGGTGCGGGATTTATCGGCGTTCATATCCAGGTTGATGCCGAATGCGGCCAGCAGGTCGGAAGAGCCGGATTTGCTGGAGACGCTACGGTTGCCGTGCTTCGCGACCTTCAGCCCACAGGCTGCGGCGACAAACGCGCTGGCGGTAGAAATATTGATGCTGTTGCTGCCGTCGCCGCCGGTGCCGACGATATCGGCAAACGGGTAGTCAGGACGCGGGAACGGCGCGGCATTTTCCAGCAGGGCGGTGGCCGCTCCGGCAATCTCCTGCGGCTGCTCGCCGCGCACCTTCATGCTGACCAGGGCGGCGGCCAGCTGCTCGGGCTTCACTTCGCCGCGCACCACCGCAGAAAACAGCTGGTGGCTCTCCTGCTGGCTGAGGGTTTCCGCCTGATACAGCTTTTCCAGAATCGGCTGGATGGTATTGGTTTGCTCCAGCTTCTGCAGCGCCCAGGCCAGGGTTTGCTCCAGCAGACGCGCGCCCTGGGTGGTAAGAATCGACTCCGGGTGGAACTGGAAGCCGCAAACGCGATCGGCATCATGACGCACCGCCATCACCATCCCGTTATAGTTGGCGTTGATGGTCAGCCCGGCCGGAATATTGCTGCCGACCAGCGAATGGTAGCGGGCAACCGGCAGCGGGTTAGTCAGGCCGGCAAACATCGCCTGGCCGTCGTGCTCGATGCTGGAGGCTTTACCGTGCAGGATTTCGCCCGCCTGGCCCACGTAGCCGCCGTAGGCTTCAACAATCGCCTGATGGCCAAGGCAGATGCCGATGATCGGCAGCTTGCCGCGCAGCCGGGTCAGCAGCTCCGGCATGCAGCCGGCTTCGCTCGGCGTGCCCGGGCCTGGGGAGAGCATCAGCACCGGATTGTCCATCGTGCCGATACGCTCAATTAAGGTCTGCGCCGGAACCGAGTTACGGTAAATCACCACGTTATGGCCGTTGGCGCGCAGCTGGTCTGCCAGGTTATAGGTAAAGGAATCGATATTATCGAGCAGCAGAATGTCGGCCATTAGAAAGTCTCCTTAGCGTGGTGGGCCTGGGCAATTGCGCGCAGCACCGCGCGGGCTTTATTTCGGGTTTCATCTGCTTCTGACTGAGGCACTGAATCCAGGACAATACCGGCGCCGGCCTGAACGGTGGCAATGCCGTCCTGCACGTAGGCAGAGCGAATCACGATGCAGGTATCCAGGTCGCCGTGGGCGGTGAAATAGCCGACGGCGCCGCCGTAGCTCCCGCGACGCTTGCCCTCGGCGGCGGCGATAAGCTGCATCGCGCGCACCTTCGGCGCTCCGCTCAGGGTGCCCATATTCATACAGGCGCGATAGGCATGCAGAACGTCGAGGTCGTTACGCAGCTCGCCGACCACCCGGGAAACCAGGTGCATCACGAAAGAGTAGCGGTCGACTTTGGTCAGGTCGGCCACGTAGCGGCTGCCCGGCGTGCAGATGCGGGCGAGGTCGTTACGCGCCAGATCGACCAGCATCAGGTGCTCGGAGAGCTCTTTATGGTCGGTGCGCATTTCGAGTTCGATACGGCTGTCGAGATCGCGATCCAGCGAACCGTCGGCGCGACGACCGCGCGGGCGGGTACCGGCAATCGGGTAGATCTCAATCTGGCGGCTGACGGCATCGTACTTCAGCGAACTCTCCGGCGACGCGCCGAACAGGGTGAAGTCGTTATCCTGCATAAAGAACATGTACGGGCTCGGGTTGCTCTTCTTCAGCACGTCGTAGGCTGCCAGCGGCGACGGGCAGGGCAGAGAGAAGCGACGCGATGGCACCACCTGGAAAATTTCGCCGGCGCGAATTGCGCGCTGCATTTTGCGGACCACGGCGCCGTACTCGTCGTCGCTCTGGTCGCAGTCGCAGGTCATCTGCTCTACCGCGGTGACCGGCAGCGGCGCCGGCGGTTCGTTGAGCTGCTGGCGAAGCTGGGCGATACGCTGCGTCAGACGCTGCTTTTCGCTCGCCAGCGGCGTGAACAGGCTCGACTGGATGCGGGTGCTTTTGCTCTGGTGATCGATAACCAGCAGCGTTTCCGCCAGGTAGAAGCAGTAGTCCGGGCAGGCGGTGTCGCTTTCCAGAGGCGGCAGGTCTTCGAAACCGGCCACCAGGTCATAGGCAAACAGGCCGCCGAAGAACATCGCTTCGCGCTCGTCGTGCGGAACGGTCACCAGCTCCTGCAGCAGGCGGAAGGCGTCAAAAACCGACAAAGAGCACAGGCGGGCGTCTTCATCCAGCAGGGCGCTGACCGGCGGGAAGGTTAAGGTCCGGCCGTTCGGCTGACGCAGATTTTCGATGCCGGAGGGCAGAGCGTTGTCGAGTAAATCCAGCAGCGATGCGCCGTTGCTGGAAAGCGCCTGAATGGTGACAGTGTCACCTAAGGCGGTGATGCGCAGCGCGCTGTCAACCAGCAGCAGGCTCTTTAAATCATCCTTACTGTCGATATCGGCAGATTCCAGCAGCAGGGTTGCCGGACGCGCGCCGCACAGCTGGTGGAACAGCGCCGTCGGGTTTTCGCGATAGATGGCGTCGCTGGTGAGAAGCTCGAGTGCCGGTTTTGATGTTTGCATTATTGTTCTCGCCTGTTCGGTATAATAATTTGTCCAATAAAAAGCCCGCTCATTGGCGGGCCGGGTATCTGTATGCTGAGTGCAAAACGCGATCACGCCGCCCGTTATCAGGAGGTGCGCCACCAGCCGTGCAGAGTGATAATTTGCGTTTTCATCGTGATACCCCTTCATGTGAACTTGCGTACTAGTTAACTAGTCCAGAGGGATAATGTCAACCCCTGTTTGCAGATTTTCTCCGCGAGTCGGTATGATAATGCGCTTATTTAAGTCCATGTCCAGCAGGAGTCATCTTGAGCGATACCCTTTACGCAGTGATTTACGATCTGCATAGCCATACCACCGCCTCTGACGGGCGGCTGACTCCAGAAGAACTTGTCCATCGCGCCCACCAGATGCGGGTCGGGACGCTGGCGATTACCGATCACGATACCGTTGCGGCCATTCCTGCGGCGCGGGCGGAAATTGCCCGCGCCGGCCTGCCGCTGACGCTGGTGACCGGGGTGGAAATTTCAACCCTGTGGGAAAACCATGAAATTCATATCGTGGGCCTGAATATTGATATTGAGCATCCGGCGATGCTGGCCCTGCTTGATGAGCAGAAGGCGCGCCGCCAGCTGCGGGCGCAGATGATTGCCGAGCGGCTGGATAAGGCCCGAATTCCCGGGGCGTGGGAAGGGGCGATGAAGCTTGCCGACGGCGGGGCGGTGACCCGCGGGCATTTTGCCCGTTTCCTCGTGGAGGCAGGCCACGCCAGCAATATGGCCGATGTTTTTAAAAAATATCTCGCCCGTGGGAAAACCGGTTACGTTCCGCCGCAGTGGTGTACAATAAAACAAGCGATTGATGTCATTCATCATTCTGGCGGCAAAGCGGTTGTCGCCCATCCCGGGCGCTACGATCTCTCCGCCAAGTGGCTGAAAAGGCTGTTGGCCCACTTTAGCGAGCAGGGCGGCGATGCGATGGAGCTGGCCCAATGTCAGCAGGCGCCGCATGAGCGCACGCAGCTTGCCGCGTACGCCGTACAGTTTGGTCTTCTGGGTTCACAGGGTTCTGATTTCCATCAGCCCTGCCCGTGGATTGAGCTGGGCCGGAAACTTTGGCTACCCGCAGGTGTAGAAGGGATCTGGCACAGTTGGGAAACGGCCGCAGAATAAAATTGAGAGGGAAGTATGAGCCAGTTTTTTTACATCCATCCGGACAACCCGCAGGCGCGGTTGATTAACCAGGCGGTGGAGATTGTGCGTAAAGGCGGGGTGATTGTCTACCCCACGGATTCAGGTTACGCATTGGGGTGTAAGATTGAAGATAAGGGCGCGATGGAGCGGATCTGCCGCATTCGTCAGCTGCCGGACGGCCACAACTTCACCCTGATGTGCCGCGATCTCTCCGAGCTGTCGACCTACGCGTTTGTCGACAACGTGGCGTTTCGCCTGATTAAAAACAATACGCCGGGCAACTACACGTTTATCCTCAAGGGGACCAAAGAGGTGCCGCGTCGCCTGCTGCAGGAAAAACGTAAAACCATCGGCATGCGCGTGCCGTCGAACCCGATTGCCCAGGCGCTGCTCGAGACCCTGGGCGAGCCGATGCTCTCCACCTCGCTGATGCTGCCGGGCAGCGAATTCACCGAGTCCGATCCGGAAGAGATTAAGGATCGGCTGGAGAAGCTGGTCGATCTGATTATCCACGGCGGCTATCTCGGCCAGCAGCCGACCACGGTTATCGATCTGACCGAAGATTCGCCGGTCGTGGTACGTGAAGGCGTTGGCGACGTGAAGCCGTTCCAGTAACGGAATCCCTCCTCCCCGGCAGCATCGCGATCCAGGCTGCCGGGATCGCGACAGGCTTGCCCCATCGGCGCATGATGCAGGTAGCTTTATTTTGACCTGAGTCGAAATAGTCCGCCGAGAATCGTCCTTCTGGCGCCAGAAGGCTCGCCGCGTCGTGCAAAGCTTGCGGAGAGCCGATCCAGCAGGATGGCAATCAGCACCACCACGAAACCACTCTGCAGGCCAGTGCCAATCTCCAGCTGTTGAATGCTGCTCAAAATATCGTTACCCAGCCCACCGGCCCCGACCATCGAGGCGATGATAACCATCGACATGGCCATCATGATCGATTGATTCACGCCGGCCATAATCGAGGGCTGCGCGGCGGGCAGCTGCACTTTCCACAGCAGCTGCCACGGCGTGCAGCCAAAGGCGATGCCTGCCTCGATGCGCGAAGCGTTAACCAGGCGAATGCCTAAATCGGTCAGGCGCACGACCGGCGGCATAGAAAACAGAATCGTGGCGAAGATCCCCGGAGGGCGGCCAAGCCCGAACAAAATCGTCGCGGGTATCAGGTATACAAAGGCGGGCATGGTCTGCATAAAATCAAGCACGGTGCGAATGATGCTGCCGATAGCCGCGCGTCGCGCGCTCCAGATCCCGAGCGGAATACCGATCAGCAGGCTGAAAAACGTGGATGACAGGGTTAGCGCCAGCGTCACCGCCGCGTGCTCGCTGTAGCCGCTGTAAATGATATACAGCGAAGCAAGCAGGGCAAACAGCGCGAAACTTTTGCCAATTCGCCACGCGCCGAGCCAGACCGCGATAATCACCAGCCCCCACGGCGAAAGCGCATTTATTACGCTCTCGATGCCCCCGGCGAAGCTGTCGATAGCATGGGCGAAACCGTCAAAGCCGCCGCCGGCGTGTACCAGCAGGCGCTGCACGGCGGCGTCAATCTGACGACTAAAATCGAGGGGGTAGCTCATGATGGCTCCTGACGCGCTGTCCAGATATCGGCATAGCTTTCGGCGAGCTGCCAGCGCGAAACGTCGACTCCGGAGAAAAAGTGTTGAACATACGCGGTCGCAGGCGCGTTGATCAGCTCTTCCGGTTTGCCAACCTGCACCAGCTTGCCTTTTTCCATAATCGCAATACGCGTACCGAGGCGCAGCGCCTCCTCCATATCGTGGGTGACAAAGACGATTGTGCGCCGGGATTCCGCCTGTAGCGACAGAAGTAGCGTCTGCATGTCACGGCGAATAATCGGATCGAGCGCGGAAAATGCTTCGTCCATTAACAGCACTGTGGGATCCATGACCAGCGCGCGCGCGAGACCGACCCGCTGCTGCATGCCGCCGGAAAGCTGAGGCGGATACTGTTCGGCAACGTCGCCAAGCCCGACTTTTGCCAGCATGTCGCGAGCTTTCCGATAGCGGACATCCCGGGATTCGCCGGCCACTTCGAGGCCGAACGCCACGTTATCCAGCACGCTGCGTTCGTCAAACAGCGCGAACGACTGGAAAACCATGCCGATATGACGGCGACGCAGGGCGATCAGCTCGGACTCCCGGAGAGCGGAAAGCGTTTTACCCTGGAATATCACCGAGCCGGAACTGGCCGGGAGCAGGTGGTTAAGCGTGCGCAGCAACGTCGACTTGCCGGAGCCGGAAAGACCGACAATGACAAAAATTTCTCCGCCATATATCTTTAAATTGATATCGCTCAAGGCATTAATCGCCGCGCTTTTGGGCGTCGTTGAGAAAAAACGTTTATTCCCGGATGAATAATAATTTTTATTAACTGACCGTAACTCAAATATAGGTTGTAACATGGCGTCAAATTTATTTTAGGGTGGCCTTAAAAAGCTAACATATAAAACCGTTGGTAGCGCTAATGTATTTCATTAAATCAATATGCGTTTTCTGCATTAGCTTATTTGTTTTCTGCGATTAGATGACCGGAAGAGTGAAAACTCCAGGCTTCATCCAATAACCACGCCTTGACCTTTTCCTGCTGCGCCGAGGCTGGTTTAGCATTGGCGGAAATCAGGTAATAGCCGCGTTCGGTACGGTGCATCGGGCCGCACTGTACCAGCTGTTTACTGGCCAGAAACGGCGCGATCAGGGGCTGCCAGCCGAGGGCGATCCCCTGGCCTTCCAGAGCGGCCTGGATCACCAGGGAATAGGCGTTGAAGGTCCGGGAAGCGGCCTGGTGTTGCCCGTGCACCTGATGCTGGCGGAACCAGTCTTCCCACGTCATCCAGCGCTGGGGCCGGGATTCCGGCAGCTTCAGCAGGGGATAATTCAGCAGAGATTCGGGGGAGGCGGCTGGCGCCATTTCCTGCTTAATCTTTTGATTGCAAACGGGAATGACAATTTCAGGGAACAGCCGCTGGTTCTGCGTTCCGGCCCAGCTGCCCTGGCCAAAATAGATAGCCAGATCCGCGCTGCTGTCGCGAAGGTTATAGTCGTTGGGCGAGGTGGTTATCTGTACCTCCACCCCCGGAATTAGCGCCTGCAGCCTCTCCATACGGGGTAACAGCCAGTAGCTGGCAAAACCCATATCGGTATCGATGCGCAGGACATTACGCTGCAGGCGCGTGCGTTCGAGCTGCTCGCTGATTTCCAGCAGGCTGCTGCGGACGATCAGATACAGACTATTGCCGGATTCGGTCAGCTGAACGCCGCGATGACGGCGTTCAAATAGCGGTGAATTGACCAGATTCTCCAGCATCTGAATACGCTGACTGACCGCCGGCTGCGATAGCCCGAGTTCATTTCCGGCAGCGGTAAAATTACCTAAACGCGCCGCCGCTTCAAATACCACCAGCGCCTGTAAAGGCGGAAGCTGTAATTTCCCTGCCATAAATTCACCTTATGCCATGATAAAAAAATAGCCCCTTCACAGGGCCTGTCGATACATGAGATAAGGCTAACACGTTTTATTAATTATTTTACTTCGCAGGTAGGTCATGCTTATAAATAAACCGAATATCGTTATTCTGATGGCCGATCAGTTAACTGCCAGCGCCTTAAGAGCGTACGGGAATAACGTTAGTTTGACGCCAAATATAGATAAATTAGCCCGTGAAGGGGTGGTATTTGATTCCGCCTATTGCAACAGCCCGCTGTGCGCGCCATCGCGAGCATCGTTGATGACCGGGCAGTATATTTCCCGTAACCAGGTGTATGACAACGCCGCCGAGTTCCACGCCGACTCGCCGACCTTTTGCCATTATCTGCGCGAACAGGGCTACCGCACCTGGCTGTCGGGGAAAATGCACTTCTGCGGCCCCGATCAGCTGCACGGCTTTGACGAACGGCTGACAACGGATATCTACCCCGCCGATTTCGGCTGGACGCCGGACTGGCAACACCCGGAACGCCGTCTCGACTGGTATCACAACATGAGCTCGGTGCTGGAAGCCGGCGAGTGCGTGCGCACCAACCAGCTCGATTTCGATGATGAGGCATTATTCCTCGCCCGCCAGCGCCTGTATGACGCCGCCCGTCGCCCCGAAGAGCAGCCGTTTATGCTGCTCCTTTCGCTAACGCATCCCCACGATCCCTTCGCGATACCCAAACGCTACCTCGATCGCTTTGCGCAAGAAGATATCGATATGCCCGTCACGCGCGGCAAAGATATTGCAGACGATGCGCATTCGGCGCGAATGCGCGCCATGTATCAGCTGGAACCGGGCTTGATCCACGATGAGCATATTCGGCGCGCCCGCCACGCCTACTACGGCGCCCTGGCCTACGTTGATGATTGCTTTGGCGAAATGGTGCGCACCCTCGAAGAGACGGGGCTGGCCGAAAATACCGTGGTGGTGGTGATTGCCGATCATGGGGAAATGCTCGGCGAGCGCGACCTGTGGTACAAGATGAACTTCTTCGAGAACGCCGTGCGCGTGCCGTTAATCGTGCATAACCCCGCGCGCTTCGCGGCCCGTCGGGTCAGCGAAAGCGTATCGCTGGTGGATCTTTTACCCACCCTTGTCGAGCTTGCCAGCGGCGAAGATCGCAAAGCGCAGGCCATCGCCCCGCTGGACGGCAACAGCCTGGTGCCGCATCTCCAGGGGCTGCCTGGGCCGGACGGCGCGGTGAGCGAATATTTGGCCGAAGGCGCGCTCGGGCCGATGCTGATGTTTCGCCGGGGCGAGTGGAAATACATTCATTCCGCCAGCGAGGCGCCGCAGCTGTTCAATTTACGCGACGATCCCCATGAGCGGGTGAACCTGGCGGCGAATGAGCATTACCAAACGGTCGTGCAGGCGTTCGTCGATGAAATCCGGGGGCGCTGGGATCTCGATGCCCTCTACCAGCAGGTGCTCGCCAGTCAGCAAAAACGGCTGTTTTTGACCCAGGTCGCCGGACGGGATGCCATTCCGAACTGGGACTATCAGCCGTTTCAGCGCGCATCAACGCGCTATATCCGTAACCATCAAACCCTGGATGAGCAAGAGGCGTTCGCCCGCTATCCTTCCCCCGTGAAACACCAGGAATCATAATGAAAATGAAACGCATGACCCGACTGATGCTGCTGGCGGTTGCCGGCTGGTTGCCGCTGAGCGGCTTCGCCGCCGATGACGCGCGCTGCGCCACCGTTACGCAGTCCGATCCGGGCTGGACGGATATTGCGGCGACCAACGCCCTTTCCGGGACGATACTGAACGCGCTGGGCTATCAGCAAAAAGTGCAAAACCTGTCGGTGGCGCTGGCGTTTCAGGGGCTGAAAACCGGCCAGGTCGACGTGTTCCTCGGCAACTGGATGCCCGCGCAGGAACCGGTTATCAGTAAGTTCACCGCCGATGGCGCGATTAAGGTGCTCGGCACGAATCTTCCCGCCGCCCGCTTTACGCTTGCCGTACCGGATTACGTCGCCGCCGCTGGCGTAAAAGATTTTGCCGACCTGCAAAAATTTGCCGATAAGTTCGGCCATAAAATTTACGGCATTGCCCCCGGCGCGCCGGCTAACCTCAGTCTGAAGAAGATGCTTGATGCGCATGATTTCGCCCTCGAAAACTGGACGCTAGTCGAGTCCAGCGAAAGCGGCATGCTGGCGCAGGTGGCGCGCGCGGTGGAGCGTCAGCAGTGGATCGCGTTCCTCGGCTGGGAACCGCACGCCATGAACACGCGCTTCCGGCTGGTCTACCTCAGCGGCGGCGACCGGTATTTTGGCGCTAACTATGGCAGCGCTACGGTGAATACGGTGACGCGGAAGAATTTTGCCGCTGAATGCCCGAATCTGAATCGCTTTTACAGCCAGCTGACATTTAACGTCGGGCTGGAAAACGCGGTGATCGCCCGGATGCTGGACCAGCAGCAAACGGCGCAGGAGGCGGCGCGAGAAGAGTTAAAACGCCGTCCGGAGCTGCTGGATAGCTGGCTGGATGGAGTGACCACGCGCGGCGGCGAACCGGCGAAACCCGCGGTTATTCGCTATCTCGGGCTATGAGTCATATCAATCAGTTTCAGCTGATGGCGAAGCCGTCGGGGTCGGTGTGCAATATCGATTGCACCTACTGCTACTATCTGGAAAAGCGGCGGCTCTATCCGCAGCAGCAGGCCCGCTGGAAAATGGACGGCGCGACGCTGGAAAACTACGTGCGGAAAAATATCGCCAGCCAGCCGGCGCAAACGGTTCATTTTCACTGGCAGGGCGGCGAGCCGACCCTGCTCGGGATTGACTTTTTCCGCGAGGCGCTGCGGCTACAGGAGCGCTACCGCAGCGGGAAGCGCATCGACAATATTTTTCAGACTAACGGGATAAAGCTCGATGATAACTGGGCCCGGTTCCTGAAACAGCACGGTTTTCTCGTCGGTCTCTCCCTCGATGGCGATCGCCTCAGCAACGATGCGTATCGCCTGACGCGCGGGGGGAAAAGTACCTTCGACGCCGTTATTCGCGGTCTGGAGGCGCTGAAAAGGCACAATGTGGACTTCAACACCTTGACGGTGGTGAATGCGGAAAACGTCAAACGGCCGCTGGAAATCTACCGTTTCCTTAAGCATATCGGCAGCCGCTACATGCAGTTTATTCCGCTGGTGGAGCGGCGAGCCGCACAGCCCGATGCCAACGGTCTGACGCTGATTTCTCCTGATTTTTCCGCGCAGTGCCGGGTGACCGAATGGTCGGTGCCGGCCAAAGCGTACGGGCGCTTTCTCAACGCTATCTTCGATAGCTGGGTGCAAAACGATATGGGAAGCGCGTTCGTGATGAACTTCGAGCAGACGTTGGCAAAAATAGCCGGCAGATCCGGCTCCTGCGTGATGAGCGAAACCTGCGGCGACAATCCGATCGTGGAGTCCAACGGCGATATCTATTCCTGCGATCATTTCGTTTATCCCGAGCATAAGCTGGGCAACATCAACCACGATAGCCTCTCCGCGCTGGTTAACTCGGCGCAGAATATCGCCTTTGCCCAGCGTAAGCGGACCAACATCGGCCGCGAATGTCTTAACTGTTCGCTCCGCCCGGTCTGCAACGGCGGCTGTCCGAAGCACCGCTTCATGCTGTCCGACGATGGACGACCCAATAAGAATTACTTCTGCGACGGCTACATGCTGCATCTGCGCCACGTTTTACCGATTATGCAGACGCTGTTGACATTGATGCAGCAGGGGCTCGCGCCGGAGAGGATCAGGAAAATCCTCGCGCAGCATTATTACCGGCAGAGCGGGGGCGCTAAGGGCGGCGACTGAGCGCCGCAGTCTCCGGAGGGGAGAGCGCCATGCTTGTGGTCGCGTGGCCAACAGCAACTACGGGCGGCAGGCTTGCGACATTTTATTGCTGCATAGCGCAGGATTTCGCACCGGGACAGGGATAAATGACCGCGGCTGGTTCATAATCAATGCAGCCCACCTCCGGGCGCCGCTGCCAGAGTGCGGCGAATATAACCTGAAGAAGCATTCATTTTGAAGTTAGTGTAATATGTGCGACCACGTTTGCAGGCGTGTCTCAGTCGTGACGGTTATCAGACTCCGGCTGCGGTACCCCTTCGGGACAAAAGTATTTACCTAACAACAGGTCATGGCTTTATTAACTTGTTGTTTCATAAAGTATATCAGACGCCTGGGAAGGCGACACCTTAAGGAAGCTCAATGAGCGAGAAACTACAGAAAGTGCTGGCACGCGCTGGCCACGGCTCCCGCCGTGAAATTGAATCCAAAATCGAAGCTGGCCGCGTCAGCGTCGATGGCAAAATCGCTACCCTCGGCGATCGCGTAGAAATTGTTCCTGGTTTAAAAATTCGTATCGATGGTCACCTGATTTCGGTGAAAGAGTCCGCTGAGCAAATTTGCCGCGTTCTGGCCTACTACAAACCGGAAGGCGAGCTCTGCACCCGCAACGATCCGGAAGGTCGCCCGACGGTCTTCGACCGTTTGCCGAAGCTGCGCGGCGCGCGCTGGATCGCGGTCGGTCGTCTGGATGTGAATACCTGCGGTCTGCTGCTGTTCACTACCGATGGCGAGCTGGCGAACCGACTGATGCACCCGAGCCGGGAAGTTGAGCGTGAATATGCCGTACGCGTATTCGGCCAGGTCGATGAAGACAAGCTGCGTCAGCTGTCGCGCGGCGTGCAGCTGGAAGATGGCCCTGCGGCCTTCAAAACCATCAAATTCACCGGTGGCGAAGGGATTAACCAGTGGTACAACGTCACGCTGACGGAAGGGCGTAACCGCGAGGTTCGTCGCCTGTGGGAAGCGGTTGGTGTCCAGGTGAGCCGCCTGATCCGCGTGCGCTACGGCGATATTCTGCTGCCGAAAGGCCTGCCTCGCGGCGGCTATACCGAGCTGGATCTGGCTCAGACGAACTACCTGCGCGAGCTGGTGGAGCTGCCGGCGGAAACCGCCTCTAAAGTGGCGGTAGAGAAAGATCGCCGCCGCGTGAAGGCGAACCAGATCCGCCGCGCGGTTAAACGCCATAGCCAGGTGGGTAGCAGCAATAACCGCCGCTCCGCTGGTCGCAGTAAAGATTGATGTCGTGACGTCCGGCGGCTCCCGCCGGACGCTTATTTTCCCTCCCGCATGTGATTCCTTTCACACTTCCGTATAAAGACAAAAAACAGGAAATACCCGGACAAATAACGCAAAGTGAAGCGCCGGCGAACGCCATATACTGGCAACACTGATTACAAAAACAGGTAGCCAAAAATGGATACAGCAGGAAAACTATCGGCCAGTTATGTCGTTATCGGGGTCAAAGAGAAAATAGGCTATGGCTTCGGCGACTTTGCTTCTAATTTGTCATTCGGTTTCGTTTCGCTGTTTTTACTCTTCTTTTATACCAATATTTATGGCATCAGCGCGGTGCAGGCCAGCCTGATATTTGTTATTGCCCGGGTAATTGATGCCATTTTTAATATCCTGATTGGTTTTGCTATTGATAAAACGCACAGTCGTTACGGCAAGCTGCGTCCCTGGTTATTATACGGATCGATTCCGCTCGGTTTTCTGACGGTGCTGTGTTTTGTACCGTTTGGCGGCGAAGCGAAATTCTATTTTGCCTTAATCTCTTATACGATATATTGCCTGGCGTATACCGCGGTAAATACGCCGTACTCGGCATTGACTAACCGCCTGACGCAGCATGAAGCCTCGCGCTCGTCATTGTCGGTATATCGCTTTGTATTGGCGATCGTCGGCTATTTAATTGTTTCGACGACCGCCGATCTGCTAATTTCGCCGTTTACGGATAAACAGTCAGGCTACGTTTTCGCGGTTTCGTGCTTTGCGCTGCTGGCCACCTTTCTGTTCCTCGCCTGTTTTGGCATGACCAAAGAGCGGGTGGGCGAAGACGAGGATGAGGCGCCTGCGCCGACGCTGCGCGAGATGCTGCGTGCGGTGACGGGCAATATTCCGTTGCTTAACCTGTCGCTGTTTACGGTATTTTTCTATATCGCCTATACCGTCTGGATGGCGATAGCGATCTACTTTATTAAATATATCATTGGTAGCGAAGGCTATACCGCGACCTTCTTTTTGATTCAGTCTGCGGCATATATCGTCGGGACGGTTATTTCTGAAAAAGTCATTGCCCTGATGGGTAAAAAGAGAATGACGCTGATTGCGCTGGGGATTGGTATCCTGGGGGTGATGATGCAGTATTTTGTGGCCGGAAATAACCTGTGGCTGATTATGACCGGCGTGTGCCTGTATAGCATTACGCTGGGGATGGGCTTTGTGGCGATGTGGTCGATGATTGCCGACACCGTAGAATATGCTGAATGGCATCACGGCGTGCGCAGTGAAGGCGCGATCTACGGCTTCTTTAATTTCATCACTAAAATCGCGATGGCGATTGGCGGCGGCTGCGCGGGATGGATGCTGGACTATTATCATTATGACGCAGGGAATATCACGGCGAGCGCGATTAACGGGATTAATATTTTGATGACATTATTCCCCGGTGCCATGTTTGCTCTCAGCGCCATATTTGTGGCGTGCTATTCGCTGGATGAAAAAACCTACCGCGATATTGTCCATAAAATTAGCCTGCGCAAGCAGAATGCGCTGTAACCTCAGGGAGCCAGAGAGATGAAGAGTGAATTTAATACCGTGATTGCGGCGATGACGGCAGAGGAAAAAGTGGCGCTGCTGACCGGCAGCGGCCTGTGGCGCACGGCATCGCTGCCGCAGCATGGCATCAACGATATCGTGATGACCGACGGAACCTACGGCGTGCGCTACAGCAGCGCACAAATCGACGGCAGTGAAAAATGGAGCATGGATGACTTTATTTCGGTCATCACCCAAACCGCTGACCAGGTCAGCGCGGAGGAGCCAACGGCGAAGGGCGGCAGCGAAGCGCTGTTCAGCGCCTCGCTGCCGGCAACCTGCTTTCCCAACGGATCCAGCTTAGCCTGTAGCTGGGACGTGGAGCTGGTGTATCAGATGGGCCAGGCGTTGGGCCGCGAGTGTCAGCAGATGGGCGTCGGGATCCTGCTGGGGCCCGGCATCAATATTCGCCGCACGCCGCTGGCGGGCAGAGGCTATGAATATTATGCCGAAGATCCGGTCATCTCCGGCGATATCGCCGCGGCGCTGATTAACGGCCTGCAGCACGAAGGGGTGGGCGCCAGCCTGAAGCATTTTGCCGCCAATAACTCTGAATATCGCCGTACCGAGATGGATTCGATAATCGAAGAGCGGGCGCTGCGGGAAATCTATCTGGCGGGATTCCAGCGGGCGATAGCGAAATCGCAGCCGTGGACGGTGATGTCCTCCTACAACCGCCTTAACGGCGTACAGACTTCGCAGGATCCCTTTTTACTGACCCAGGTATTGCGGGATGAGTGGGGCTACGACGGGCTGGTGATGTCCGACTGGTACGGCATCAAGGACCGTCCGGCATCGCTGCTGGCGGGCAACGACCTGGCGATGCCGGAAACCCGACGCGACAAGCAGACGCTGCTGGCGGCGATCGAGTCCGGAGAGGTGCCTCTGGCGGTAGTCGACCGCGCCTGCCGGAGAATGCTGGCGCTATTAGAGAAGGTGCAGCGCCACCGTCGCCCGGAGACTAAGGCCGATTTCGCGGCCCATCACCAGCTGGCGCAGCAGCTGGCCGGGGAGTCCATCGTCCTGCTGAAAAATGAAGACAATCTGCTGCCGCTGACCCCGGAGCGCAGCCGTCGGATTGCGGTGCTGGGCAAACCGGCGCAGGAGCCGGTAATTCAGGGATCGGGCTGCGCCACGACGGTTCCCTATTTGCTGGATCGCCCGCTGGATGAGATCTTCGATTTGGCGGGCGACGAGTTTTCCGTCACATGGGCGGTTGGCGCGCCGGATGATTTGCGCTGCGATGAGCAGGCTCTGGCGCAGGCGCGGGCGGTGGCGCAGGAAGCGGATGTGGCGGTTATCTTTGTCAGTACCGCGGTGGGCGAGGATGGCGAAAACGGCGATCGTCATGATCTAAATATTCTGGCGGTACATGAGCGCCTGATCCGCGAGGTGGCGGCGGTACAGCCCAACGTGGTGGTGGTGCTGGCCAATAGCGATGCGGTGGTGATGCCGTGGCTGGCGGATTGTAAAGCGCTGCTGGAAACCTTCTTCGCCGGTCAGGGCATGGGCAGGGCGGTGGCGGAAATTCTCTTCGGCCAGCGTAACCCCTGCGGTAAACTGACGGTGACGGTGCCGAACGCCCTGGAAGAGACGCCGGCGTGGCTGAACTACCCGGGAGAGAACCTGCGCCACCATTATGGCGAAGGGCTGTTTGTCGGCTATCGCTACTATGACAAACGCCGGATGACGCCGCTGTTCCCGTTTGGTTTTGGCCTAAGCTACAGCCGGTTTACCTACGGCCAGCCAGAACTTTCAGCCTCTCGCGTCGGGGCTGACGATACGCTGACCGTGTCGTTCACCCTGACCAACGACGGCGATCGGGCGGGGAAAGAGATCGCGCAGCTGTACGTCAGCGCGCCGGGCGGTGAGCTGCTCCGCGAAGAGCGGGCGCTGAAGGCCTTCTGTAAAGTGGCCCTTGCTCCCGGTGAGCGCCGTCGCGTCAGCCTGCAGCTGCCGGTTGCTGAGCTGGCCTGCTATCACCCGGGGCTGGCGGATTGGGTTATCACTCCGGGCCGCTGGCAGGTGCGAATTGGCGGCTCCTCGCGCGATCTGCCTCTTACCGCCGAAGTCGATGTGGTCTGCCCGCCGCGCTACGTGCCGCTGCGGGATGACAATTCGCTGCAGCAGCTGATTCAACAGCCCGAGGCGCTTGACCGGGTGGTTGCCCTGATTGCGCGCAAGAGCCGGCTGCCGCCGGCGCAGATCCGCGACAGGCTGATCCAGCTGGCGCCTGATCTCTTCTGCGGCCTGCTGATCGCCCTGACGGAGTTTTTGGCGCTCGATATCGACAGCGACGAGCTGAATCGCGTACTTGCCGGGCGCGAATAATCGTCCGACTACAGGAGATGGCGCATGTTTCCCTTTTCAGTCACTCACCCCCGTTCGGCGACCGAGGCCGGGCGGCATACGGTTAACAGCGGCTATGAGCTGATTGCTTTTGATGCCGAGAAGCTGAATGCGTTTGCCGCCGAGGTACGCTACTGCGAACCGCACTGGCACCCGGCGCCGGAGCTGATAACCGTGCTGACGGGACGATTTTCCATCGTTGTCGGCCAGCAGAGCGCGGATCTGGCCCAGGGAGACATGCTGTATATCAATGCCGAGGCGGTGCACTCATTATGCGCGGAGGAAGCCGGCAGCCAGCTGGTGACCGTGCAGTTTTCACCGGGCCTGTTCGATGAGCTGCATCCCGCGCCGGTGCTGAGCTGGTGTACTCAGGGGCGCAGCTGCACCGAGGCCGATGGCGCGGTGCGTCAACGGCTGCTGAGTTTGTTAAGTCAGCTGATTGACAACCGCGCCCCGTTTCAACGCATCGCGACTATCTATCTGCTGCTTGATGCGCTGGTGCTGGCGGGGGAAGCGGTGCCGCAGGCGGAAAGCTCCCTGCGCGAAGATGCGATGATAAAGAAAGGCATCGACTTTATTAACCAGCATTTTGACCAGCCGCTGACCCTGAGCGAGGTGGCGAGCCGCAGCGGAATGAGCTATTCGTGGTTCTCGCGGCTGTTTAAGAAGGTGAGCCGGCATAATTTCAAGGAGTATCTGACGCTGGTGCGGCTGAACAAGGCGAAGACGCTGCTGCGCGATACCCGCACGCCAATTACCGACATTAGCCATAGCTGCGGCTTTCAGGAGCATAAGTACCTGATTGCCGCCTTCAAAAAATACTGCGGGCTGACGCCGACCGAGTACCGTAAGCGCTTTATCTCCCGGCAAAATAGTCTCGAAAGCGTACTGGCTCCGGGCGAGGATTGCCTGTGCCTGGCGCTAAACGACGCGCTGCTGGAAAGGCTGGCGCTTAGTAGTCAATGCCCATCTGCGCCTTGATACCGGCGTCAAAGGCGTGCTTAACCGGGCGTAATTCGCTGACGGTATCGGCAAGCTCCACAATTTCGCGGTGGCAGCCGCGTCCGGTGATAATCACCGTTTGCTGGGCCGGGCGATTGCGCAGCGCGCTAAGCACCTCTTCAAGCGGCAGATAGTCGTAGGCCACCATATAGGTCAGCTCGTCGAGCAGAACCATGTCGAGGCTTTCGTCGCAGAGCATGCGGCGAGCGTGTTGCCACACGGCGAGACAGGCGGCGGTATCGCTTTCGCGATCCTGCGTATTCCAGGTGAAACCGGTCGCCATCACCTGAAACTCGACGCCGTGCGGCTCCAGCAGGTTACGTTCGCCGTTCGGCCAGGTGCCTTTAATAAACTGGATCACGCCGGCCTTTTTGCCGTGCCCGATTGCGCGGGTGACGGTACCAAAACCGGCGGTGGTTTTACCTTTACCGTTGCCGGTAAAGACGATAACAATCCCGCGTTCTTCCTGGGCTGCGGCTATGCGGGCGTCGACCTTATCTTTTACCCGCTGCTGACGTTCGCGGTGGCGTTCTTCACTCATTGTACAATTCCTGGTTTACGCCCTGGCTGGGCATCGAAGGTCATTCCCGTTTTGCGACGGCTATCGTCGCCCATGAGCCACAAATACACCGGCATGATATCGGCGGGGGTCTTAAGCTTTTGCGGATCTTCCGTCGGGAAAGCGTTGGCGCGCATTTGCGTGCGCGTGCCGCCCGGGTTGATGCAGTTGACCCGCAGGTGGCGGCTCTGATACTCCTCCGCCAGCACCTGCATCATCCCTTCGGTGGCGAATTTGGACGCCGCGTAGGCACCCCAGTTGGCGCGACCCTGACGGCCTACGCTTGAGGAGGTGAAAACCAGCGAACCGGACTCGGATTTGAGTAATAAAGGAAGCAGCGCCTGGGTCAGCATAAAGGTGCCGTTGACGTTGACCTGCATAACCTGCTGCCAGACTTCCGGCTTTTGCTCATCCATCGGGCAGACGTCGCCGAGCAGACCGGCGTTGTGCAGTACGCCGTCGAGGCGCGGGTAGTGGACGCTTATCTGCTGTGCCAGCTGCTGGCACTCCTGCGGGGTGCAGGTGAGCAGATCGAGGGTAAACCAGAGCGCCGGGATCCCGCCGTCCTGCTCAATTTCCTGCGCCACGCGGCGCAGCTTCTCTTCGCTACGGCCGAGCAGGATAACGCTGGCGCTGTAGCGGGAGTAGGTCAGCGCGGCTTCGCGGCCGATCCCGTCGCTGGCGCCGGTCACCAGGATGATGCGATCTTTCAATAAATGATGCTGCGGCTGATAGTGCACGGTGACTCCTTGGGTGACCTGCTGACGGGTCACGCTTTCTCTTCGGTCGTTCACTTTTGCGTTTTATGCCTGAAACGGCCGGGTATTGCAATCGGCGAAGCGGAAACTCTTTGCGGAATTAATATCTTGCAACGATTTCATCGTCGCTGAAAAAAACAAGAAGGCGCCTCGCACACGACACAAAGCGCAGAGACTTCCCGGCAAAGGCTGATGTACACTGTGCTTCAACGTCAGTGGTTAACACAAGGTGAAAACGTGGAATTACTTGCTCAATATGGCTTATTTTTGGCCAAAATAGCGACTGTTGTCGTCGCTATTGCGGCTGTCGCCGCAATTATCGTTAACCTCGCCCAGCGCAAGAAACAGCGCGGGGAACTGCGGGTCACCAACCTTAGCGAGCAGTATAAAGAGATGCGGGAGGAGCTCGCGGTGGCTTTACTCGACGGCCCGCAGCAGAAGCTTTGGCATAAAGCGCAAAAGAAAAAGCTCAAGCAGGAAGCCAAGGCCGCGAAAGCGCGGGCGAATCTCGGTTCTACGGAACCAAACGGCAAACCCCGTGCCTGGGTGCTCGACTTTAAAGGCAGCATGGACGCCCACGAGGTGAGCAGCCTGCGCGAAGAGATCACCGCCGTTCTGGCCACGGCGAAAGCGCGCGATCAGGTCATCATCCGCCTGGAGAGCCCCGGCGGCGTGGTGCACGGCTACGGCCTGGCCTCCTCGCAGCTGCAGCGCCTTCGCGACAAACAAATTCCGCTGACGGTGGCGGTAGATAAAGTTGCCGCCAGCGGCGGCTACATGATGGCCTGCGTTGCCAATAAAATCGTCTCGGCGCCGTTTGCCATTCTCGGCTCCATCGGCGTGGTCGCGCAAATTCCTAACATTAATCGTTTCCTTAAAAATAAGGATATCGATATTGAGCTGCATACCGCCGGGCAGTACAAGCGCACCCTGACGATGCTCGGTGAAAACACCGATGAAGGACGGCGCAAGTTTCGGGAAGATCTGAACGATACCCATCAGCTGTTTAAGGATTTCGTCCACAAAATGCGGCCGACGCTGGATATTGAACAGGTGGCAACCGGCGAGCACTGGTACGGCGTTCAGGCGCTGGAGAAAGGGCTGGTCGATGCCGTAGAAACCAGCGATGAGCTGCTGCTGGGGCTGATAGACAGCCACGATGTGATTAGCGTGCGTTACCAGCAGAGGAAAAAGATGTTTGACCGCTTCACCGGCAGCGCCGCTGAAAGCGCCGATCGTCTGCTGCTGCGCTGGTGGCAGCGGGGACAAAAACCGCTGATGTAGACAAAATAACGCGAGGCCCAGGCCTCGCGTTTTCGTTCAGATCCCTGCTGAAAGCAAGGGCTTAATCGACCAGATGATATTTTTCAGACAGCGCATGCGCCAGGTATTTAAACATGTTAAATACCGCCGTGCTCTTCGCCGTAGGCAAACCCTGCTCATCAAGATAAAACTCGCCGCTAAATACCAGAATGCCGTTACGCTGAACGACGTCGGTGGCTTCGATCCCGGCTAGCGTATCTTCATGTTCGCGAATAAGTTTGTTGGCTTTTTCAAGCAGCGTCTGGCGATCGATTGGTTGGGTTGTACCTTGCATAACGGCCTCCTGTGATTCTTCGCGCAATAGTCTACGCCGCACGGCGGGCAGGGGCAAATTTTCCATTGACGCTGCAGGGGTACTGACAACAGCCTAAGAAACATGACTTTACTGGCAGGATTTGCTTTTGCATGCTAATAAAGTTGCGTAACGAATTTTATCAGGTACAGTGTGACGCTTTCAGCGATCTGGCAGCAGATTCGCTTGACATTCGGCCAAAAATTATTCGTGCTATGTCACCTGACTGAACAAAGTCAGTAAACCCGGCTATCTGGTTTTATGGACGTGAGGCCGGACGTGCAGAGGGTTGATATTCTTCGACGACGACGCAACATATGACGGACGTCGCCAGCGGATGGTGAATCAATGTGCGATGTATTCCTGGATGAATCAAATTAGGTAAAGGTGAATATGGGTAAAGCTCTCGTTATCGTTGAGTCCCCGGCAAAAGCCAAAACGATCAATAAGTATCTGGGTAATGACTACGTGGTTAAGTCCAGCGTCGGTCATATCCGCGATTTGCCGACCAGTGGCTCAGCTTCCAAAAAGAGCGCCGACTCTACCGCCACCAAAGGGGCCAAAAAGCCTAAAAAGGACGAACGTAGCGCTCTGGTCAATCGCATGGGCGTCGACCCGTGGCATGACTGGGATGCGCACTATGAAGTACTCCCGGGTAAAGAAAAGGTAGTTTCAGAACTCAAGCAGTTGGCGGAAAAAGCCGACCACATCTATCTCGCAACCGACCTTGACCGCGAAGGGGAAGCCATCGCATGGCACCTGCGGGAAGTTATCGGTGGTGATGAAAAACGCTACAGCCGCGTCGTATTTAACGAAATCACCAAAAACGCGATCCGTCAGGCTTTTGACAAGCCGGGCGAACTGAATATCGATCGTGTTAATGCCCAGCAGGCGCGTCGTTTCATGGACCGCGTCGTGGGCTATATGGTTTCTCCGCTGCTGTGGAAAAAAATCGCTCGCGGCCTCTCGGCAGGCCGCGTTCAGTCCGTTGCCGTGCGCCTTGTGGTCGAACGTGAACGCGAAATTAAAGCCTTCGTACCGGAAGAGTTCTGGGAAATTGACGCCAGCACCACCACGCCAGGCGGAGATGCTTTAGCGCTGCAGGTTACGCACAAGAACGACAAGCCGTTCCGTCCGGTTAACCGCGATGAGACCATGTCTGCCGTCGCGCTGCTGGAGAAAGCCGGCTACAGCGTGCTGGAACGCGAAGATAAGCCGACCAGCAGCAAGCCGGGCGCGCCGTTCATCACCTCAACCTTGCAGCAGGCGGCCAGTACGCGTCTGGGCTTCGGGGTGAAGAAAACCATGATGATGGCGCAGCGTCTGTATGAGGCTGGCTACATTACCTATATGCGTACTGACTCGACGAACCTGAGCCAGGATGCGCTGAGCATGGTGCGCGGCTACATCGGTGATAACTTTGGTAAAAAGTATCTGCCTGAGAACGCCAACCAGTACGCCAGCAAAGAAAACTCGCAGGAAGCGCACGAAGCGATTCGTCCTTCTGATGTGAACGTGATGGCGGAAGATTTAAAAGGCATGGAATCCGATGCGCTGAAGCTCTATCAGCTGATCTGGCGCCAGTTTGTCGCCTGTCAGATGACGCCAGCGCTGTACGACTCCACCACCCTGACGGTGAAAGCCGGTGACTTCAAACTCAAGGCGCGTGGCCGTACCCTGCGTTTTGATGGCTGGACGAAAGTCATGCCTGCGCTGCGTAAGGGCGATGAAGATCGCGTCCTGCCGGTGGTTAATCAGGGCGACAGCTTAAGTCTGGTCGAGCTCAGCCCGGCGCAGCACTTTACCAAACCGCCTGCGCGCTTTAGCGAAGCATCGCTGGTTAAAGAGCTTGAGAAACGCGGTATTGGCCGTCCGTCAACCTATGCGTCGATCATTTCGACTATTCAGGATCGCGGCTACGTTCGGGTGGAAAACCGTCGCTTCTATGCGGAAAAAATGGGTGAGATCGTCACCGATCGTCTGGAAGAGAACTTCCGCGATCTGATGAACTACGACTTTACCGCGCAAATGGAAGACCGCCTCGACCAGGTGGCGAATCATCAGGCCGAGTGGCGGCAGGTGCTGGATCACTTCTTCGGTGACTTCACCGCTCAGCTGGAAACGGCGGAGAAGGACCCGGAAGAGGGCGGCATGCAGCCTAACCCGATGGTGCTGACCAGCATCGACTGTCCGACCTGCGGCCGCGAGATGGGTATTCGTACCGCCAGCACCGGCGTATTCCTCGGCTGCTCCGGCTACGCGCTGCCGCCGAAAGAACGCTGCAAAACCACCATTAACCTGGTGCCGGAAAACGAAGTGCTCAACGTGCTGGAAGGCGACGACGCCGAAACCAACGCGCTGCGTGCCAAGCGTCGCTGCCAGAAATGCGGCACGGCGATGGACAGCTACCTTATCGATCCTAAGCGTAAGCTGCATGTCTGCGGTAACAACCCGACCTGTGACGGCTATGAGATTGAAGAGGGCGAATTCCGCATTAAGGGTTACGATGGCCCGGTAGTTGAGTGCGAAAAATGTGGTTCTGAGATGCACCTGAAAATGGGGCGTTTTGGTAAGTACATGGCCTGCACCAACGACGAATGTAAGAATACGCGCAAAATTCTGCGTAACGGGGAAGTGGCTCCGCCGAAGGAAGATCCGGTTCCGCTGCCGGAGCTGCCGTGTGAGAAATCGGACGCCTATTTTGTTCTGCGTGACGGTGCTGCCGGCGTCTTCCTCGCGGCGAACACCTTCCCGAAATCCCGCGAAACCCGCGCGCCGCTGGTTGAGGAGCTGTTCCGCTTCCGTGACCGCCTTGCGGAGAAGCTGCGCTATCTCGCCGATGCGCCGCAGCAGGATCCGGAAGGCAATAAAACGCTGGTGCGTTTTAGCCGTAAAACCAAGCAGCAGTACGTTGCGTCTGAAAAAGATGGCAAAGCCACCGGTTGGTCAGCCTTCTACATCGACGGCAAATGGACTGAAGCTAAAAAGTAAGCGCCTTACCCCTAAAAAGGGCCGCACACTGCGGCCCTTTCTTTTTCCGCTCGTCGCTGAAATCCTTGAAGTTTTGCCGCACATCTCCGGCCTTATAACCGCCTTATTATTTTCCGTTAGTGTCTATACACTGTAGATATAAATGATATAGTGGTTATAGTTAATCCCTTTTTTATTATTAAATCGTCTTACTACATTCTCGTTTCAGGACGCTTTGTGGCGCCAGCGCGGCGAATCGCCGGGGCGGCAGCGGCGCGTAGCCTCTCTGCCGACGGGCGGCCTGAACGTAAACTGTATCAAGCGAATTCATTTTACGCGTTAACGGATATCAGCCATGAAACTACAGCAACTCCGCTACATCGTTGAGGTTGTTAACCATAATCTGAATGTCTCCTCTACCGCCGAAGGCCTGTATACCTCGCAGCCCGGCATCAGCAAGCAGGTACGCATGCTGGAAGATGAGCTGGGTATTCAGATTTTTGCCCGCAGCGGCAAGCATTTAACTCAGGTGACGCCTGCCGGTCAGGAGATTATCCGCATCGCCCGCGAAGTGCTGTCGAAAGTTGACGCCATCAAATCAGTGGCGGGCGAGCACACGTGGCCGGATAAGGGGTCGCTGTACGTGGCGACCACTCATACCCAGGCTCGCTATGCGCTGCCTGGCGTGATCAAGGGCTTTATTGAACGCTATCCGCGCGTCTCGTTGCATATGCATCAAGGGTCGCCAACGCAGATCGCCGAGGCGGTCTCAAAGGGAAATGCGGATTTTGCCATCGCTACCGAGGCGCTGCATCTCTATGATGACCTGGTGATGCTGCCGTGCTACCACTGGAATCGTTCGATTGTCGTGACGCCTGAGCATCCGCTCGCCTCCAGAGGCTCGGTGACGATTGAAGAGCTGGCCCAGTATCCTCTGGTGACCTACACCTTTGGCTTTACCGGGCGCTCCGAGCTGGATACCGCGTTCAACCGCGCCGGCCTGACGCCGCGCATCGTTTTCACCGCAACCGATGCCGATGTCATCAAAACCTACGTTCGCCTGGGACTGGGGGTTGGGGTTATTGCGAGCATGGCGGTTGACCCGGTGTCCGATCCGGACCTCGTCAAACTCAGCGCCAACGGCATCTTCAGCCACAGCACGACGAAAATAGGCTTCCGTCGCAGTACCTTCCTGCGCAGCTATATGTATGATTTTATTCAACGTTTTGCGCCGCATCTGACGCGCGACGTGGTGGATACGGCGGTGGCTTTGCGCTCGAATGAAGATATTGAGGCGATGTTTAAGGATATTAAACTGCCGGAAAAATGATTTGTCTAAATATTCGGCATCCCATCCCCGGGATGCCAATACCTATAATGACGCGTAATTAACATTGTAAACCTCGTATAACTCACAAATTTCATTATTCCTTTTAACACGGTTGCAATTATACCTACTCCGATCAAAATAACGGTTAAAGATAATAATTCCGGGCAAAATTCACTGGATTAATAGATGGTCCGTAATTAAGATTTAACTGTACCTGATAATTTCAACGATTGGTGGTGAAGATATGATAAGTGATATCGATTATATGAAGTTGGCGATGTCACAGGCCGGTGACAAGACGGAAGTGGATCCTGTGTTGAGAAGTCGGGCCTGGGGCGCTGTGTTCATCGGGCTTGCAATGTTCTGGAGTATCGTTGCACTAGTCATCTGTAACGTCTGGATCGTGAGCTAAGCGACGCTTTTCCGCCTTTGTAAAAATGTCACTTTTATGACAGTAAGAACCTCGGTGTTTATTTCACTTTAATAAACTAACGGCATTAAGGAGGATATATTTCGCCACGATGGTTTTTAATCAATAATCCATTCCTTTGAACTAATCGTCAGAGAACCGGCGATTAGTTCTTTTTCGCATTTCGCTCCTCAGAGCTCTTCCTGCTAATAATAATATCCCTCGCGATCTCATCTCTTTATAACCACAAAAAACCTGCTGTCTATTTTGGTGCAATATCTTTGTACGATTTCGCCGATTTTAGCAATTCGGGTTGTTATCAAAGTGTTATGCCTGGTATGTGTTATCTTTAATATTAACCCTGAGGAGCATCAGGGCATGCCATCCCTGAGATAAAGGAGGAGCTATGTCGTCAACCCTACGAGCAGCCAGTAAGGACGCGCTACAGGTCAATGATAAAACCTACCACTATTACAGCCTCGCGCTGGCCGCTAAAGAACTGGGCGATCTGACCCGTTTACCGAAATCGCTCAAAGTACTGCTGGAAAACCTGCTGCGCTGGCAGGACGGTGACTCGGTCACCGCAGAGGATATCCACGCGCTGGCAGCCTGGCTCAAGCAGGCCCACGCGGACCGGGAGATTGCCTATCGACCGGCGCGTGTACTGATGCAGGACTTCACCGGCGTGCCGGCGGTGGTGGATTTGGCCGCCATGCGCGAAGCGGTGAAACGCCTGGGAGGTGATACCGCTAAGGTTAACCCGCTTTCCCCCGTCGACCTGGTGATTGACCACTCGGTAACGGTGGACCGCTTTGGTAACGATGATGCGTTTGAAGAGAACGTTCGCCTGGAGATGGAGCGTAACCACGAGCGCTATGCTTTCCTGCGCTGGGGGCAGCAGGCGTTCAGCCGCTTTAGCGTGGTGCCGCCGGGTACCGGCATTTGCCACCAGGTCAACCTGGAGTATCTCGGCAAGGCCGTGTGGAGCGAAGAGCGCAACGGGGAGTGGTTTGCCTGGCCCGACACCCTGGTCGGCACCGACTCGCATACCACGATGATTAACGGCCTCGGCGTGCTCGGCTGGGGCGTCGGCGGCATTGAGGCCGAAGCGGCAATGTTAGGCCAGCCGGTATCGATGCTGATCCCCGACGTCGTCGGCTTTAAGCTGACCGGCAAGCTTCGTGAAGGGATCACCGCGACGGACCTGGTGCTGACCGTCACCCAGATGCTGCGCCAGCACGGCGTGGTGGGTAAATTTGTCGAGTTTTACGGCGACGGACTGGACTCACTGCCGCTGGCGGACAGGGCAACCATCGCCAATATGGCGCCGGAATACGGTGCAACCTGCGGCTTCTTTCCGATCGATGCGGTGACTCTCAGCTATATGCGCCTGAGCGGCCGTAGTGAAGAACAGGTCGCGTTAGTGGAAGCCTACGCCAAAGCGCAGGGAATGTGGCGGATGACCGGCGATGAGCCGGTATTTACCAGCACCCTGGCGCTCGATATGGGCTCGGTAGAAGCAAGTCTCGCCGGGCCGAAGCGTCCGCAGGACCGCGTCGCGTTAGGGGACGTGCCGAAAGCGTTTGCGGCCAGCACGGAGCTGGAGGTCAATCACGCGCAGAAAGATAAACGGTCGGTCGACTATACGCTGAACGGACAGCAATATTCGCTGCCGGACGGGGCGGTGGCCATCGCCGCCATTACCTCCTGTACCAACACCTCCAACCCCAGCGTACTGATGGCCGCCGGCCTGCTGGCGAAAAGGGCGGTTGAACTCGGCCTGAAGCCGAAGCCGTGGGTCAAAGCGTCGTTGGCGCCGGGATCGAAGGTGGTTTCTGATTATCTTGCGCATGCGGGACTCACCCCTTATCTCGATACGCTGGGCTTTAATCTGGTGGGATATGGTTGCACCACCTGTATCGGTAACTCGGGTCCGCTACCGGAGCCGATTGAAGAAGCGATTAAAAAGGGCGATCTGACCGTAGGGGCGGTGCTCTCCGGGAACCGCAACTTCGAAGGGCGCATTCACCCGCTGGTGAAAACCAACTGGCTGGCCTCGCCGCCGCTGGTGGTGGCCTATGCGCTGGCCGGCAATATGAACGTCAACCTGACCCGCGATCCTCTGGGGGACGGCAAAGACGGTCAGCCGGTCTATCTGAAGGATATCTGGCCGAGCGGCCTGGAGATCGCGCAGGCGGTAGAGCAGGTTTCTACCGACATGTTCCATAAAGAGTATGCCGAGGTCTTTGAAGGTACGCCTGAATGGAAGGCTATCGACGTCGAGCGTTCAGATACCTATGACTGGCAGAGCGACTCAACCTACATCCGCCTGTCGCCGTTCTTCGATGAGATGGGCGTTGAGCCCAAACCGGTAGAGGATATTCGCGGCGCGCGAATTCTGGCGATGCTCGGCGACTCGGTGACCACGGATCATATTTCTCCTGCGGGAAGCATCAAGGCGGAAAGCCCCGCCGGGCGCTATCTGCAAAACCGCGGCGTTGAGCGTATCGATTTTAACTCCTACGGATCGCGACGCGGTAACCACGAGGTGATGATGCGCGGGACGTTCGCCAACATCCGTATTCGCAACGAAATGGTGCCCGGCGTTGAAGGCGGCATGACCCGACATCTGCCGGGCAGCGAGCCGGTGGCGATTTATGACGCGGCCATGCTCTATAAGGACGAAGGCACGCCGCTGGCGGTGGTTGCCGGGAAAGAGTACGGCTCCGGCTCCAGCCGCGACTGGGCGGCGAAGGGCCCGCGTCTGCTCGGCGTCCGGGTGGTGATCGCCGAATCCTTTGAACGTATTCACCGTTCTAACCTGATAGGCATGGGGATTTTGCCGCTGGAATTCCCGCAGGGCGTAACCCGCAAAACGCTGGGGCTAACCGGTGAAGAGCGGATTGATATCAGCCAGCTGCAGGCGCTAGAGCCCGGCGCAACGGTGCCGGTAACCCTAACGGGGGCGGACGGCAAGCAGGAGGTGATTGCCTGCCGCTGCCGTATCGATACCGCTACGGAGCTGACCTATTATCAGAATGACGGCATTCTGCACTATGTGATCCGCAATATGCTGTAAAAAAAAAGGGCCAGCAATCGCTGGCCCTGAATTAATGGTGCCGAATCAGTTATTCAGCAGATGCCCCATCTTGGCGGCTTTGGTATCCAGATAGTGGGCATTCTTCGGATTGCGTCCGACGATGAGCGGCACGCGCTCCACGATATTGATCCCGGCCTCGGTCAGAATTTCTACTTTTTTCGGGTTGTTGGTCAGCAGGCGGACGCGCTCGACGTTCAGCAGTTTGAACATATCAGCGCACAGCGTAAAGTCGCGCTCGTCGGCGGCAAAGCCGAGCTGATGGTTCGCTTCTACGGTGTCGTAGCCCTGATCCTGTAAGGCATAGGCGCGGATTTTGTTTAACAGACCAATGTTGCGGCCTTCCTGACGATGGTACAGCAGGATCCCGCGACCCTCTTCGGCGATATGTGACAGCGCCGCTTCCAGCTGAAAACCGCAATCACAACGCAGGCTGAAAAGGGCATCGCCCGTCAGACACTCAGAGTGTACGCGAGCCAGGACGGGCGCCTGGCCCGAAATATCGCCGAAAACCAGCGCGACGTGATCCTGCCCGGTTGCCAGTTCTTCAAAACCCACCATCAGGAAATCGCCCCAGGGGGTTGGCAGTTTGGCTTCTGCCACACGTTTAAGCTGCATGTGATTCTCCAGACTTTGTCAGCACCTGAATGTGCTTTCTGTTTGCCGCTATTTTGCCACAAGGCCGTAAGGTTCTCCTAATTACGCACTACTGCCTGCGCGTAAAGCGCACAAACGAACCACTTTCCGTTATGATAGTCGGCAGAAAGGATTAAGGAGATGAAATGCTGTCGATTGCCAGACGAACCGCCACCGGTGCGGCACTATTAATGATTATGCCCGCAGTGGTTTGGCTAGCCGGCTGGAAGTGGCATCCGGAACTTCCGCAGCGGGGGTTAAAGCTGCTGTACTGGGTTACCGAAAGCGTGACTCAGCCGTGGGGCATCATCACCCATACGATACTTTGCGGCTGGTTCTTATGGTGCTTGCGATTTCGCCTGCGGGCGGCCGTGGTGCTGTTTATGATTCTGGCGGCGGCCATTTTGCTCGGGCAGGGCATTAAGTCCTGGATCAAAGGCCAGGTGCAGGAGCCGCGTCCCTTCGTTATCTGGCTGGAAAAAACGCAGCAGGTTCCGGTCGATCAATTCTACGCGTTAAAACGCAAAGAACGCGCTAAACTGGTGCATGAACAGCTGGTTCAGGAGCAGGGGATTCCTAAATTCTTACGTAAACACTGGCAGAAAGAGACCGGTTTTGCTTTTCCATCCGGACACACCATGTTTGCGGCCAGCTGGGCGCTGCTCGGCGTGGGGCTGCTGTGGCCGCGGCGTCGCCGGCTGACCATCGCGCTGCTGATGGTCTGGGCTACCGCGGTGATGGGGAGCCGGCTGGCGCTGGGAATGCACTGGCCGCAGGATTTGCTCGTCGCTACGCTTATCTCATGGCTGCTGGTGACGCTGGCCACCTGGCTGACTCAGCGGCTGTGCGGCCCGCTGACGCCGCCTGGGGAAGAGGCGCAGGATATTAAGAAACGGGCGCTAAAACAGGGCTAAAGTTGTTTTTCGCGCCATACGACCCCATATCCTGTCGTGGTGTCGTGCTTTTCCATTCCACCTCTGCAGCGAAAATGATACTTTATAGGGCTGAACGCGGGATTTTTTCGCGCAACCCACATAACGGGAAGTAGTGTGAAATATTTACTCATTTTCTTACTGGTACTCGCGATCTTCGTCATCTCCGTGACGCTGGGTGCGCAAAATGACCAACTGGTTACGTTCAACTATTTACTCGCACAGGGTGAATTCCGGATTTCAACGCTGCTGGCGGTTCTCTTTGCGGCAGGGTTTGCGATTGGCTGGCTGATTTGCGGCCTTTTCTGGCTGCGGGTTCGGGTTTCGTTGGCTCGCGCTGAGCGTAAAGTTAAGCGCCTTGAGCACCAGATTGCGCCTGCGGGCGTAGCGCCAGTCGACGCAGGCACCCCTGCGGTGAAGGAATAATCGTTTATGCTGGAGTTGTTGTTTCTGCTTTTGCCCGTAGCCGCCGCGTACGGCTGGTACATGGGGCGCAGAAGTGCACAACAGTCCAAACAGGACGACGCTAGCCGCCTGTCGCGTGATTATGTGACCGGGGTTAACTTCCTGCTGAGTAATCAGCAGGATAAAGCCGTGGATCTGTTCCTCGATATGCTGAAAGAGGATACCGGCACCGTTGAAGCTCACCTGACCCTCGGCAACCTGTTCCGCTCCCGCGGCGAGGTTGACCGGGCGATCCGCATTCACCAAAGCCTGATGGAAAGCGCTTCGCTGACCTACGATCAGCGCCTGCTGGCCGTGCAGCAGCTGGGGCGCGACTATATGGCCGCCGGCCTGTACGACCGCGCGGAGGATATGTTCAAACAGCTGGTGGATGAAACCGACTTTCGCCTTAGCGCGCTGCAGCAGCTGCTGCAAATTTACCAGGCGACCAGCGACTGGCAGTCCGCCATTGATGTTGCCGAACGTCTGGTGAAGCTGGGCAAAGAGAAGCATCGCGGGGATATCGCCAACTTCTGGTGCGAGCTGGCGCTGCAGCAGATGGCGAACAGCGATATGGACAAGGCTATGTCGCTGTTGAAAAAAGGCGCCGCGGCCGATCGCAACAGCGCCCGGGTATCCATTATGATGGGGCGGGTGTGGATGGAAAAGGGCGATTATCCGAAGGCGGTCGAAAGCCTGGAGCGGGTGATCAATCAGGACAAAGAGCTGGTCGGCGAGACGCTCGAAATGCTCCAGACCTGCTACCAGCAGCTGGGCAAAATCGACGAGTGGGAAACGTTTCTGCGCCGCTGCGCCGATGAAAATACCGGCGCGACCGCCGAGCTGATGCTGGCGCAAATCCTCGAGCAGCGCGAGGGGATTGAAGCGGCGCAAAGCTACGTCACCCGTCAGCTGGAGCGCCATCCGACGATGCGCGTTTTCCACAAGCTGATGGACTACCATCTTAACGAAGCGGAAGAGGGGCGCGCGAAAGAGAGCCTCGGCGTGCTGCGCGATATGGTTGGCGAGCAGGTACGCAGCAAGCCGCGATACCGCTGCCAAAAATGCGGCTTTACCGCCCACACCCTCTACTGGCACTGCCCGTCCTGCCGATCGTGGTCCACCATCAAACCGATTCGCGGCCTTGACGGCCAGTAACATTTAAAAAAAGCCCCTCATTAGTTACAACATACTAATGGCTTTTTTAACCTTCCCACGGTTAAGCCATCGAACCGCCATCGTCGGGCAGGCGCTGAAACGCAGCCTGTTATTTTCCCCTTATCGCAGGTAGAATGCTGCCCGTTTACCTTTTTTGCGCCGAGCCCGGCGCCCATCAACAATTAAGGTCTGGTCATGACGTCTACTGCTACATCTTCTTCTCGCGTTGTCACATCCTCTCCCGTTGTTGTGGCTCTCGATTATGATAACCGCGATAAAGCGCTGGCGTTCGTCGACCGCATCGACCCGCGGGACTGCCGCCTTAAGGTCGGCAAAGAGATGTTTACGCTGTTTGGGCCGCAGTTTGTTCGCGATTTGCACCAGCGTAATTTCGAAGTTTTCCTCGATCTCAAGTTTCACGATATCCCTAACACCACCGCTCACGCCGTTGCGGCGGCGGCCGAACTTGGCGTCTGGATGGTCAACGTCCATGCCAGCGGCGGAGCGCGGATGATGACCGCGGCGCGTGAAGCTCTCCTGCCGTATGGCAAAGATGCCCCGCTGCTGATTGCCGTCACCGTGCTGACCAGCATGGAGGCCAGCGATTTGCAGGAGCTGGGGATCACGCTCTCTCCGGCCGACCATGCGGCAAAACTGGCGGCGTTGACCCAGCGCTGCGGCCTCGATGGCGTAGTCTGCTCGGCGCAGGAAGCGGCGCGTTTCAAACAGGAGCTGGGGCAGGCGTTTAAGCTGGTGACGCCCGGCATTCGCCCGCAGGGCAGCGATGCGGGTGACCAGCGCCGCATTATGACGCCGGAGCAGGCGCAGGCGGCCGGCGTGGACTATATGGTTATTGGCCGTCCGGTGACGCAGTCTGCCGACCCGGCGGCGACCTTACGCCAGATTAACGCATCGCTGAATATGGGGGCATAATGACCGATTCTAACAGCCGTCTGGTTTACTCGACGGAGAGCGGACGTATCGATGAGCCAAAGCAGGTTATCGAGCGCCCGAAAGGCGATGGCGTGGTGCGTATTCAGCGCCAGACCAGCGGCCGCAAAGGCAAAGGCGTATGCCTGATCGTCGGCATTGATGCGGATGATGAAGCGCTGGCGAAGCTGGCCGCTGAGCTGAAAAAGAAATGCGGCTGCGGCGGGTCGGTAAAAGAGGGGGTGATTGAAATTCAGGGCGACAAACGCGACCTGATAAAATCGCTGCTCGAAGCTAAGGGTATGAAGGTGAAGCTGGCCGGCGGCTGATAATAACAACAGGGCCACGGTAAATACCGTGGCCCTGATTTTTTTCCGGTGCGTGAGTCAGCAAATCCGCGAGCAATTATTTTTTATTTGAACTGATTTAAAACTTATTTACCCACCTGGTGACCGATAATCCCGCCGACCGCTGCGCCGCCCAGGGTGCCCAGGGTGCTGCCGTCGGTTAATACCGCGCCGCCCAGTGCACCAGCGCCGGCGCCAATGGCGGTATTACGATCGCGTTTTGACCAGTGAGAACACGCGCTCAGGGACATTACCACTGTTACAGCCAGAACTGCCGCAGCCATTTTTTTGCTCATTGAAGTCATCATAATTTTCTCCTGAATAATCTATTCATGGATACAACTTCCTTTAAAGCATAGCGTGAACTATGAGTTAAGGGGTATTCCATGAAGTTTAGTTGCGCAGGTGTTACTTTAATCACGCGGGTGATAGTCACTTCCTGTTATATCGCTAACAATAATTCTACTTTCTTTAAATTTAACCGGCAGGTAAAAAGTCTGAATTGGGGGCTCGGAATACTCTCAGACGTGGCGCCACGCGGCCTGCGCCCACCTGGGTGGGCGACGGAGAAAGGGATCGCAGAGGGATCAGGAGACGTTGACGATATCGACGGTTAAACCACTTTCAGCCAGCTGCTGGCGGGCGGTATCGTGCAGGTTGCTATCGGTAATGATGCGATTAAAGCGCCCAACCGGGCCGAGCGGGTAAGGGTGCACGACGCTAAATTTTGAACTGTCGCTCAGCACAATCGCCTCACAGCCTTTTTCCAGCACCGCGTTAACCACATCCGCGCGCATCATATCCCGTCCGGTAAAGCCGGTCTCAGGCTGCCAGCCGTCGATGCCAATGAACGCCTTGCTGAAATGGACCTGCTGAATACACTGCCGGGTCAGCGGGCCGACCATGCTCTCGCTGCGTTTTTGATAGATCCCGCCGAGCAGAATCACTTCTCCCGGCGTCTCTTTCAGCAGGTGGGCGATATAGCTGCTGACGGTAATGATGGTGATATCCCCACGCTCGGCAAGCGTCCTGGCGAGCAGGGCGTTGCAGCTCCCGTTCTCGATAAACACCGTCTCGCCGGGAGAAACCAGCGTAGCGGCCCGCATAGCCAGCTCACGCTTAATGGCGAAATAGGTCATCATTCGCGTCTCTACGTCCTCGCTATCCAGCGGAACGGCAAAACCGTGGGTACGACGCAGATAGCTCTGCTTTTCCAGCAGATTTAAATCCTGACGAACGGTCACTTCAGAGACACCGGTCATCTTCGCGAGATCGGCCACGCTCATGCGGCCTTTATCGATGACCATTTGCAAAATACTTTGTTGTCGGGCGTTCATAGCAACATCACTGTTAGGGGGCTATTTTACGGGCAATCGACGCTGCGCGGTCGCTTGCGGCGCGAAGGGCTGTCAGATTTCCCAGGGGGCTTTCGGCTGACCGGGCTTGTTTTCCGGCTCATCGTTGGCAAGAGCCTGCAGCTCGGCCTTGAGAATCTCCAGATTATGAATCGCGGAGTGATAGTCTCCGGCAACCAGAATATCCAGCACGGTATCGATACGTTGGGCGAGCAGGCGGGCATTCAGATCAGACATAGTATTATCCTGGTTACAAAAGCGAATGAAATCAATGATGCAAAAAACGGATGCAAAAGAGAAGTGAAAAGATCGCACAACCTATCTCATCTGGAGATTTTTAGCGCAGGAGCGGGAAAACGAACGGCTCCCGGAGTCGGGAGCCGCTGAGGAGTGCTATCAGGCGAACGGACGGGCAATAACGCTGCGGGTTTCCATTCTGACTTCGGCAATTTTAACGTCGATAACGTCGGTCACCTTGTAGACGGTTTCACCCTTAATCTGCACGGTGCCGTTTTCCTGGCTGCAGACCAGCTCATCGCGGACGGCGTGCAGGAACGGCGCCGGGATAAAGGCTACAGCGCCGTTATCGACCAGGCGCACGCGCATGCCGCCGCGGCTGATATCGATAATTTCAGCCGCGAAGCGCGCATCGGTGCCGGCTTTCGGGCTCAGGTAACGCGCGTACAGCCAGTCGCCGACGTCGCGCTCTGCCATCCGGTTCAGACGACGGCGTTCCGCCATCTGCACCGCTACGTCATCCTGCGGACGCGCGATGGTTTCACCTTTAATAATGGCTTTCAGCAGGCGATGGTTAATCATATCGCCGTACTTACGAATCGGTGAGGTCCAGGTGGCGTAAGCTTCGAGGCCAAGGCCGAAGTGCGGGCCCGGTTCGGTGCTGATTTCGGCGTAGGACTGGAAGCGGCGGATGCGGCTGTCGAGGAAACCAGACGGCTGCGCGTCCAGCTCACGGCGCAGCTTGCAGAAGCCGTTAAGGGTCAGAACTTCCAGCGGATCGACGTGCACGTCATGGGTCTTCAGCAGCGCGGCCAGCTGTTCAGTATTTGCCGGATCAAATCCGGTATGGACGTTGTAAACGCCAAAGCCCAGCTTGTCGCGCAGCACGCGAGCGGCGCAGATGTTGGCGGCAATCATCGACTCTTCAACGATGCGGTTGGCGATACGGCGCGGCTCGGCAACGATATCCAGCACTTCGCCTTTCTCGCCCAGCACGAAGCGGTAGTCCGGACGGTCCTTAAACACCAGCGCATGGGTTTTACGCCATTCGCTGCGGCGCAGGCACACGTCCTGCAGCAGGGTAATCTGCTGAGCGATGGCTTCGCTTTCAGGCTGCCAGCTGCCGGTGTTTTCCAGCCAGTCGGAGACGTTGTCGTAGACCAGCTTCGCCTTCGACTCAATGGTGGCGGCGAAGAATTCAATATCGTCTTCAATCGTACCATCGGCCGAGAGGATCATGCGGCAGGCCAGCACCGGACGGATTTCGTTGGCGCGCAGCGAGCACAGGTCATCGGACAGTTCGCGCGGCAGCATCGGGATGTTAAAGCCCGGCAGGTAGTTGGTGAAGGCGCGAATTTTTGCCGCGTCGTCCAGCTTGCTGCCTTCGGCAATCCAGGCGGTCGGGTCGGCAATCGCTACGGTCAGGTGCAGCTTACCGTCAGCGGCGGCTTCCACATACAGCGCATCGTCCATATCCTGGGTGCTGGCGCTATCGATGGTCACGAACTCCAGCGCCGTCAGGTCGCGACGCTGCAGCCCTTCGTCCAGCATCTCGGTGGCCACGCCGTTTGGCGCTTCTTTTTCCAGATTATGGCGCGCCAGGGTGACCCACCACGGCACGAAGTGATCGTCGCTGAAGGTGATGAACTGGGTTAATTCAGCATAGAAGCCGCGATCGCCTTTCAGCGGATGACGGCGCATTTCGGCAACCGCCCAGTCACCCTCGCTAAAATCGTGGCTGACGCAGCGATCGGCGCGACACGGAATGGCATCTTTCAGCAGCGGATGATCGGGAACGATAGACAGGCGATCGTCTTTTTTATGCACTTTACCGACGAAACGCGTCAGGAAAGGCTCAACCAACTCTTCCGGCTCCGCGCTTTCACGTTCTTTTTCGGTATGGACCACGGCGGTAATACGATCGCCATGCATCACTTTTTTCATTTGCGGCGGCGGAATGAAATAGCTTTTCTGCGAGTCAACTTCGAGGAAGCCAAAGCCTTTTTCCGTACCTTTAACGACCCCTTCAACGCGAGGAGTCTGAGAATGCAGTTGCTGTTTAAGCTGCGCTAGCAGCGGGTTGTCCTGAAACATAATTTGGTATTTTCGTGGCTAAAAGAGCGGCTGTCATTTTTACGCGATTATGCCTGTTGCAGCAAGCGCTGTTTGGCATTTTACGTCCGTTGATGAACATTGCCGAGGGCGATTTTCAGCCGGTTGATCCAGCCGCACAGCCCGCACCACGCCAGAATATCGATAACCTGCGTTCGGGAAAGCCCATATTCGGTGAGGGGAGTTAGCTGAGCCGCGCTGAAGCGGTCGGGAGAGCGGGTTAACAGCTGCGCCGCCAGATAAATTGCGGGTTCGGATTGATGCGTCTCGCCCCACGCCTGAAGCGCACGATCGTCATGGCGTAATGCGTCGGGAAACGCCTGGGAGCCGGTCCATTCTCGCTCCCAGGCGTTAAAACAGCTGACGCTGCCGTTGATCCGCGCCGCCATCAGCGCGACCAGCGGAGCAAAGGGCTGGTTTTCACTCAGCCGGGTCAGCAGCTCATCCTGGGCGTTGAGGATCGTATCGTCGACCGCCAGCAGCGGCGCCAGCTCGGCCAGGCCGGGGTGTCGCTGCCAGCCGATCAGCCGCGCCTGCCTCTCGTCGTTAGCATAGCGTAGGTCGCCATCGTTAACGTCGGCCAGCCAGTCGACGTCCGCGGCGGTAAAGCCTTCCGCCGGCGCATCTTCCTGCTGTGGCATTCCCGGCATCCAGCGTACCGGAAAGCCTAGCGTCGCCTGGAAGGTCGCGATTGCGCGGGCCTGGAAGCCCACGAAACCGATAATCTGGTTAATCAGGATAATATCGCGGCTGGTTAAGCCAACTTCGTCCAGCTGGCTGCGGGAGAGCGCGGTAATTACCGAGGGAGAGCCTGCCAGCTGGCGCGCAAATTGCGTAATCTGTGCCAGACGACGATTGCTCTCGCGCGATGAGTCCGGGCCCGGCAGCGGCGCCAGGCGCGCCGCGTAGTGGTTACATAGGCGCTGTACGCCATAGACCTGCGCGACGGTTAGCGCCGTGCTCAGACGATCGTAGGCGCTAAAGGTTTGCAGACGATTCACCGTCACTGACGTCGGAAAGAGCGCGTCGGCCAGACATCGCGCCGGAGCCAGCCAGCCCGCATGCGCGTGGAGCAGCTCTTCGGGCAACGTCAGGTCGAGTAAAAAGCGGTCTTCGACATAAGCGGCTTCAGGGACGAGCGGTAATACATCCACCGGGCAGATTGTTGACTGGGTTTCGTGATACCAGTGGTTTTTGCCATACACGCGGCGTTGCTCCATGGGCGTTCCTTGATCGATATGTGTCCGGCCGCACTTCTGTGGGCCATCTATGCATAACTATCCTGGCGTAACCCTGAAGCAGTAGAAAATATTGATACGTGCTAACAAATAGCTGATTGGAATAACAGAGGGGGAGAGATGTCGCGAAACGTCGTCAGTTGTCGCAGAGCAGGACCCTCCTCACGGCGTGAGGAGGGTAAAGAACTTATTTCAGTTCCAGCTCGTTCATGGCGGCGATGCTGAAACCGCCGTCCACGTGAACCACTTCGCCGGAGATGCCCGCAGAGAGGTTAGAGCACAGGAATGCTGCGCTGTTGCCGACGTCTTCGATGGTCACGGTACGACGAATCGGGGTGACGGCTTCGCAGTGAGCCAGCATTTTACGGAAATCTTTAATCCCGGATGCCGCCAGAGTACGGATCGGACCGGCAGAGATGGCGTTGACGCGCACGCCTTCCGGACCCATTGCGTTCGCCATGTAGCGCACGTTAGCTTCCAGAGACGCCTTAGCCAGGCCCATCACGTTGTAGTTAGGGATTGCGCGCTCTGCGCCGAGGTAGGAGAGCGTCAGCAGGGCGGAGCCCGGGTTCAGCATCTCGCGGCAGGCTTTCGCCATTGCCACAAAGCTGTAGGCGCTGATGTCGTGAGCGATTTTGAAACCTTCACGGGTTACCGCGTTAACGTAGTCACCGTCCAGCTGATCGGCCGGTGCGAAACCGATTGAGTGAACGAAACCGTCGAATTTCGGCCATACTTTGCTCAGTTCGGTGAACAGAGATTCAATGCTCTCATCTTCAGCCACGTCGCACGGCAGTACGATGTTGGAACCCAGTGCCGCAGCAAATTCTTCCACACGACCTTTCAGTTTGTCGTTCTGATAGGTGAACGCCAGTTCAGCCCCTTCACGGTGCATTGCTTGCGCAATACCGTAGGCGATGGACAGTTTGCTGGCAACGCCAGTCACCAGAATGCGCTTACCGGAAAGAAAACCCATAGCTTTAATCCTTATCGTTATTGCTTATTTTTACTTTAACAATCATGTGGTTAGTGTTGTTATTTCAAAATAACTCAAATTTAGCCGAGAATTATATCCCACTGACGACCCCCTGTGTCACGATATTTTTCAGCAATAGCCGACATCCAGCAGGCAATATCGGCGCCGCCGCTGGGTTCACGGTCGTCAACCTTCACGGTCGGCGTCGGCGGTCTGTCGCATCCCTGTCATCGCGTACTCTCCAGTATATCACCGGATATCGCAGGCGTTTTGCGCCGTTCTCCAGGCTAAATGCGGCTAACGTACGCTAACGCTAGCCAGCAGCAGCCTGGCATCGGCGGAGTGCGGGATCAGCTCCCCCGGGGACGTCTCCTGCCACCAGATGCCGCTTTGGGCAGCATGCAGCTGCTCCCCCAGCCGCCAGCGTCCTTTCAGAACATACGCGATCCCCGTTGCGCCGGGCCGCTGTGTGGCGGACACCACGCTGACCTGCGCCGTGGCCCGGCTACGCTGGGTCATTATATTGAAGTCCAGCCCCGGCCGCGAAATCCCCTCGCTGGTCAGCGGCCATTCGCCGGCAAAGGCCCACGGTTCCCACAGCCTCAGGCGATGAGCAATATTATCGCCGCGCAGCCACAGCGAACCGCCGTCTAGCAGCGTTATCACCCGATCGACGCCCGGAAAGGGCGAAAACGGTCCGTCGTTCTGTAAGGTGGCGATACTGGCCCGCCAGAGAAACGGCGCATCGGGCGACGGCACGCTGACGATCTCTCGGGTTTCGCCGCCGCCGTTTTTCCACGGCGTGACGGGCAGGGAGGATAACTGAAAGGAGACGATCATCGGGATTCAGGCCTCTGATGGCTGAAGATTAAGGGGCGCGCATCGCACGCGTTTGGTCGCGATGAGATGTTTCTTTTTTGTATATTTCTCTCACACAAAATATTTACATCTTCATCACAAATTTATCATGTGCACGGTGCGTACGGTTGTCAATGCTTGTATATACATGACCTGTCATATATGCGGGCCTACGACAATGCGCGTAGATGCAAGAAACCGGGTCCTGGCAGTTGAAAACCGTTTATAGCGAGGAAACTATGTCTTCTTTGTCTTCTTTTTCGTCAACAGATGGGCAGTCAAAAAGCAGTGAACGGAGCATAACGGAAACGCGCTCGATCGATTTTATCCCCGAAGGCGAGAGACATGGACATCCTTTCAGCCAGTTTACGCTCTGGTTTGGCGGCAATCTGCAAATTACCGCTATCGTTACCGGCGCGCTGGCCGTGGTGCTGGGCGGTGACGTGGTGTGGTCGCTGATTGGCCTGCTGCTGGGCCAGGTTCTTGGCGCGGCGGTGATGTCATTGCACGCCCTGCAGGGCCCGCGCCTGGGGCTGCCGCAGATGATTATCAGCCGCGCGCAGTTCGGCGTTTTTGGCGCGGTGGTTCCGCTGGTGCTGGTCTGCATTATGTACGTCGGCTTTTCCGCCAGCGGCACCGTACTTGCCGGGCAGGCGATGGCCAGGCTGCTGTCGGTCTCCAACGTTGCCGGTATGCTCTTGTTCAGCGCGATTATCATCGTCATTGCCGTGCTGGGCTATCGGGTGATCCATAAGCTGGGCAAAGTGGCGAGCATTGTCGGCGTGCTGGCGTTTGCCTATCTGTTTATTACGCTGCTGCTCGCCGCAGACCTGAAGGCTATCGCGCAAAATAGCCATTTCTCCCTGCCGATGTTCCTGCTGGCCGTGTCGCTGTCCTCGTCGTGGCAGATTGCATTTTGCCCGTACGTCTCCGACTACTCTCGCTATTTGCCGGGCAACGTGTCCGGCGCCAAAACCTTTTTCTCCGTCTTCAGCGGCACGGTTCTTGGCACCCAGGCCTCAATGACGCTGGGAGTGCTGACGGCAGCCATTGCCGGCAGCGCTTTCCCCGGGCATGAGGTGAGCTTTATCGTGGGATTAGGCAAAAGCCAGGTGATGGCGATGGTGATCTACTTTGCCATCTGCTTCGGCAAAATCACCTTCACGACGCTGAATGCTTACGGCAGCTTTATGTCTCTGAGCACCATCGTTTCCGGTTTTCGCAGCCAGACGTCGTTATCGCAGAGATCGCGCATCATCTTCGTGGCGCTGATGGTGTCAATATCGTGCATTATCGCCCTGTTGAGCGAGCCGGCGTTCCTGAAGAACTTCACCCATTTCCTGCTGTTCCTGCTGGCATTCTTCGTTCCGTGGAGCGCGATTAGCCTGACCGATTACTATCTTATCTCTTCCGGCGCGGTGGATATTCCGGCCCTGTCTGACCCGAAAAAACGCTACGGCTACTGGAATAGCTACGCTATTACAATTTATGTGGTGGGGGTGCTTATCCAGCTGCCGTTTATTGAGAACCCGCTGTTCCACGGCTCTTTGACGTGGATATTTGCCGGTAACGACGTATCGTGGATTATCGGCTGGTTTGCCACCGGGCTGCTGTACTACTCGCTGCGGCGCTTTGACCGCCGGGTGCTGCCAGCGCAAACCATATTGCCGGACTGAGCGCGCGCCTCGCAGCGCAGATAAGCAACAGGCCCGGGTAGGGCGTCAGCCTTGCCCGGGCGATTGAAGGGATTATTTACCGTCTTTACGCCAGGCGTCAGCGGTCAGCGCTTCGCCAAAGTGGCCGGCGATCAGTCGCTTAGTCAGCTCATGCAGCGGCGAAGCCAGCACGTCGGCGGTGCTGCCGCGTTCCACCACTTCCCCCTGATGCATCACCAGAACCTGATCGCTTATATGCTTCATCATGCCTAAATGCTGGGTAACGTAGATATATGAAATACCCTGTTTTTCCTGCAGCTCCAGCATCAGGTTGATCAGCTGCGAACGCATCGACATATCCAGCGACGCCAGCGCCTCATCGCAGATTATGACCTTAGGCCGCAGGATCAGCGCGCGGGCAAGGCCAAGACGCTGTTTTTGCCCCGGGGCCAGCATATGCGGGTAGTAGCTGACGTGGTCCGGCAGCAGGCCGACCATCCGCAGCGTCTCAATAATCTGCTTCTGCCGCGCCTCCGGTTCGAGCCCGGTATTCAGACGCAGCGGGAAGTCGAGGATCTGCGAAATACGCTGCCGCGGGTTCAGCGAGGTTGACGGGTCCTGGAAAATCATGCGGATACGCTGGCTGCGGAAGGAGTAGTCGCCAAATGCCAGCGGACGGTCGTCAATCAGCAGCTCGCCCGAGCTGGGTTCAACCATGCCGGCCAGCATTTTCGCCAGCGTGGATTTCCCCGAGCCGTTCTCTCCGATGATCGCCAGGGTCTGCCGTTCGCGCAGCGTAAAGCTCAGGGGCTTAACCGCTTCCACCGTCTGACGACGGAACCAGCCGGTACGATAGCGAAAGGTCTTACTTAGATTGCGGACTTCCAGCAATGTTTCGACCATTTCACTCTTTCTCCATGTTCAGCGGGAAATGACAGGCGTACAGATGCGCCCGCGCGCCGGTCAGCCGCGGGGCTTCGATGCATTTGCGCTGGGCGTACGGACAGCGCGGCCCGAGGCGGCAGCCGATCGGCAGCTGCTCCAGCAGCGGAATGGCCCCCGGCATGGTATTCAGGCGGCTTTTGTGCGGCAGCGCGCTGCCAAAATCAGGGATCGCGCGGATTAACGCCTGGGTGTAGGGGTGATGAGGCGTGGTTACCAGCTCTTCGCTCGGCGCGGATTCCACGGTCTGCCCGCAGTACATGACGTTGATTCTGTTCGCCCATTTGCTCAGCATCTGCAGATCGTGGCTGATCAGCAAAATAGTGGTGCTGTTGTTCTGATTCAGTCGCGTCAGCAGGCGGATGATTTGCGCCTGGGTGGTGGGTTCCATCGCGTTAGTCGGCTCATCGGCGATCAGCAGACGCGGCTGGTTGGCAAGGGCGATGGCGATCATCACCTTCTGACACTCCCCGTCGGTTAATTCGTAGGGGAAACTGCGCATCGTGTCCTTATGATCCTTAATCCCCACGCGATGCAGCAGCTCTATCGCCCGACGTTTACGCCAGCCCAGACGCTGCCACCAGCGGCCTTTAAAGGTCCAGCCGGGAATGTTCTGCATCAACTGCTGGCCGATACGTTCCGAAGGGTCGAGACAGGACTGCGGCTCCTGAAAAATCATCGACACGTTGTGGCCAATCAGCTTGCGACGCTCGCGGCCGGAGAGCCGCAGCAGGTCGATATCATCGAAGCGCATGCGGTCGGCGGTGACCCGCCAGTTGTCTTTAGTTACGCCGCATATCGCCTTGGCAATCAGGCTCTTACCGGAGCCTGATTCGCCTACCAGGCCGCGAATTTCTCCTTCGTTCAGGGTCAGGCTGACGCGATCGACGGCTTTGACCCAGCCCTCGTTGGTTTTGAATTCGATGGTTAAATTGCGAATATCGAGTAACGGCATTATTCCACCCCGGCGATAATTGCGCGGCGGATACCGTCGCCCAGCAGGTTGACCAGCAGGACGCTAATCATAATGGCTGCGCCCGGCAGCATCACCGTCCACGGAGCCACGTAGATCAATTCCAGCGCGTCGCCGAGCATCGCGCCCCATTCCGGAGAGGGAAGCTGCGCGCCGAGGTCGAGAAAGCCCAGCGCGGCAATATCAAGAATCGCCATCGACAGCGCGCGGGTAATCTCGGTCACCAGTCCGGAGGCGATATTGGGCAGGACCGCGAACCAGAGAATATTCAGCGTTGAGGCTCCGTCGAGCCGGGCGGCAATGACGTACTCTTTTTCCAGCTCGTCATGCACCATGCTATAGACCGAACGCACGATGCGAGGCAGCAGCGCCAGCCAGACGGCGAACATGGCGTGGCTCAGATGCGGTCCGGCAAAGGCGACGACGATAATGGCCAGCAGCAGCGAGGGAATTGACAGCAGGGTATCGAGAACATGGTTCAGCATCGCCGACAGCAGGCCGTGGGTTGACCCGGCAATCACGCCGAGCACCAGGCCAAACAACGAGGCGCCGAAGGTGACGACGAACGCGCCGCCTACGGTGGGCGCCGCGCCGCTAAGCAGACGGCTCAGGACGTCGCGGCCAAGATCGTCGGTGCCGAGAAAGAACGAAACCTCGCCGTAGCGCGACCATGAGGGCGGCAGCAGCTGATAGCCGAGGAACTGCTGATCGATGCCGTAAGGGGCAAACCAGCTGCCGAAGATGCACAGCAGCAGCAGCCCGCCGCAGCCGTACAGGCCGATCATGGCGCTGGTGTCGCCGTAGAATTTGCGCCAGACGGTGCGCAGCGCCCCCGGGGGGCGTTTCTCCAGGTAAACGCTATCGTAGGGCATACCATTCCTTATGTTTCAGAGGGTTAGCCATAGCTCCCAGAATATCGGATAGCACGTTCACGGTAATGACCAGCGCGCCGATGACCATCACGCCCGCCGAAATGGCGGCGTAATCCTGCTGACGAATGGCGTTGATCAGCCAGCGGCCCAGCCCCGGCCAGCTGAACACCATTTCGGTGATCATCGCCAGCGTCAGCATGGTGGCAAACTGCAGCCCCAGGCGCGGAATAACCGGCGGCAGGGCGTTATGCAGCACGTGGCGATGTAAAATCGTCCGCCGCGAAACCCCGCGGGTGGCGGCGGCCTTGACGTAGTTAGTGTCATACACTTCGCTGGTGCTGATGCGCATCAGGCGAATCACTTCGGTGGTTGGCGCAACGGCGAGGGTCAGAACCGGCAGCACCATATGGCGTACGGCGCTGACGATCATTTCATGGCGCCACGGCGAATCGGAAAGCCACGCGTCGATGAGCGCAAACCCGGTCACCGTTTTGACCTCGTAGAGCAGATCGAAACGCCCGGATACCGGGAACCAGCCCAGCGTCAGGGAGAAGAACAGCGTCAGCAGCAGCGCCAGCCAGAAAACCGGAATCGAAAAGCCGAGCAGCGCCAGGGCGCTAATCAGGGTGTCGGGCCATTTGTTACGCATAATGCCGGCAAGCATACCGACGGGGATACCCACCAGCAGCGCAAAGCCAAAGGCGAGAATGCACAGCTCCATGGTGGCCGGAAAGACCTCTTTGAGCTGCTGTGAAATCAGCTGGCCGTTGATGCTGGAGACCCCGAAATCCCAGTGCAGCAGCCCGGTGAACCAGAACCGCCAGGCGTTCCACAGCGACGCGCCCTGTAGCGGAGCGTGCGGCGTAAAGTAGCTCAGGCTGAAGCCGACGAAGGTCAGAAAAAAGAGCGTGACCAGCAGTAACAGCAGGCGTCGCAGGGTAAAAATGATCATGGTTTTTTCACCTCATCTTTTTTCACGTCGTCTTTTTTCTCCCGCGAGACGCCGGCAAAGGACGCGTTACCGAACGGGCTCAGGATCAAACCTTTCATATCATAGCGGTAGGCCTGTAAACGCAGCGACGAGGCGAGCGGCAGCACCGGCAGTTCGCGGGCGAGAATATGCTGCGCCTCTTTATAGGCTTCAATACGCGAAGCCAGCTGCTGGGAGGTTAACGCCTTTTGCAGCACCTCGTCGAACTCACGGTTGCACCAGTGGGCGAAGTTGGTCTGCGAGGCAATGGCCGCGCAGCTCAGCAGAGGACGGAAAAAACTGTCCGGATCGTTACTGTCCGTTGCCCAGCCGGAAAGGGTCAGATCGTGGTTCATATCCATCAGCCTCGCCTCCTGAAAACGGCCCTCAACCGGAACAATGATCACCTTCACGCCGATCTGCGCCATATCGGCCTGAATCAGCTCGGCGGTTTTCAGCGGGCTGGGGTTCCAGGCCTGCGAGCTGGTGGGAACCCACAGCCGAAGCGTGAGATTTTCCAGCCCCAGCGCTTTTAGCTGGGCGCGGGCGGCGGTCGGGTTGTACTCGGTTATCTTCGCTTCGTTATCGTAGGCCCAGGAGGCGCGGGGCAGCATCGACGCGGCGGTTTCCGCAGTGCCGTAATAGATAGATTGCATCAGACGCTGGTTATTGATTGCCAGCGCCAGGGCATGGCGAACCTGCGGATTATCCAGCGGCGGCTTGGCGGTATTGAACGCCAGCCAGGCGATATTCATCCCCGGACGCAGGGTCAGGCGCAGACGAGGGTCGTCGCGCAGAATAGTCAGCTGGCTGGCGGCGGGCCAGGCCAGGACGTCGCACTCGCCGGTCAGCAGCTTCGACAGGCGGCCGGTGCCGCCGGAACCCAGATCGACCACCACCTGCGGCATCAGCGGTTTGCCGCGCCAGTAGCCGGGGTGACGCTGCAGGCGAACGTACTGGCCCGCGCGATACTCTTCCAGCTGGAATGGCCCGGTGCCAACCGGCTGGCGGTCGAGCTGCTCCTGACGATCGCTTTTGGTTAGCTGGGCGGCATACTCTGCGGACATCACGGATGCATAGTGGGTTGCCAGGTGCCAGAGGAACGAGGCGTCCGGGCGTTTCAGGCGGAATTCGACGGTTTGGTTATCGAGCTTGCGTAAGCTCTCCACGCTGTCGGCGAACTGCAGGCTGTCGAAATAGGGGAAGCTGCTGCCGTTGACGTTATGCCACGGGTGGTCGCGATTAAAAATACGGCTGAAGGTGAAAATGACATCATCGGCGTTAAAGGCGCGACCGGGCTTAAACCAGGACGTCGTCTGGAAAGGCACGTGGCTGCGCAGATGGAAGCGGTAGGTGGCGCCGTTGTCCAGCACCTCCCAGCTTTCGGCCAGCTCAGGCACCAGACGGTAGGTATAGGGGTCAACATCGAGCAGACGATCGTAGAGCTGGGCTGCCAGCGTATCGACAATCAGGCCGCTGCTGACTTTCTGCGGGTTAAAGGTATTAACCTGGCCGCTAACGCAGTAGACAAAGCCGCTATCGCGAATATCGGCGTGATCAGGCAGCGCGGGGGCGGCAATGGCCTGCCCACACAGCATAGATACGGCTGCCAGTAGAGAGCATAGTTTCAGGCGCATAGTGGTTTTATGATTTCAGAGCAACGCTCTGTCTTATTAATATTCAATGACATTTCTCATCACCTTTATCGTCCTGAGACGTCGTTAGCCGCTGTGCCTGGCGGTGAACCGCTCAACGCTCTGGCCCGATCCTGACCGCGCCGGGTTTCACCTTGAGTATATCCCGGAAACCACCCTGGCATTCTCATTCCGGGGCAGGACGACGATAAAAAAGGGTTCAGCATCAGCAGTAAAGAGCCCGGCGGGCGGATGTGCGCCTGGCCAGATAAGGCGGTCGGTTTCATCTTTTGCTCTGTTGCGGGCCAGCTACGGTCAAAACGCAGAGTGCTGGCGTATTTTTGGACACATTCAGGTTCTTTAAATTTTCATGCGAAGCATGGCGGGTCATCCGCTCTGGTTACGCCAACGGCAAATGCCGAAAAATATAAGGCGCTTAAGTTCAGGGTGCGCCGGGCGCAGCCTTGTCTGGTGAGACATGGTATCTTTTTCTTGCTAACTTCTCCAGTTAGCAACGACTTAGGGTTTTGATGGGCCGACCGCGAACGGGATTTTATTGCGCCGGATCGGGCGCCTGCGGATTGCTGGCGGTGGATAAATATCTCTTCAGTTCGCCGGCGCTCATGGGTTTGGCGTAATACCATCCCTGAACGTAGGCCTGCGGTATCCGCCGTTGAAGAAAGCGTTTTTGATGTTCTTTCTCTACGCCTTCGAAGATAACCTGATTGTGCATATTGCTAAGCAGCGTGATGATGTTATTGAGCAAGACGGAATTAATAGAGTCAGTACCAATCGACTCCGTAATGGTGCGATCGACTTTTATTTTATCCACCTCCAGTTTTGATAACCAGTCGAGATTGGAATAACCGGTACCAAAGTCATCAAGCGCAATCTGATAACCCGCGGCGCGGAAGTGGGCAATTTTCTCCCGTAAGCTGGCAAGGTTTGCCGTCTGCCTCTCGGTTAACTCCAAAGCGATCAGCTGCGCAGGAATATTAAACTTTTGGCTAACGATATCGAGATGGTCTTTAAAGGATTTAGAGAACAGGTCGGAGGAATTGACGTTAATACTCAGGTAGATTTTGTGGTTATTGATAATGTCATGCAGTTCGCTAATTGACTGTTTGACAACATAGCTGCTGATTTGGTTAATAACGCCTCGTTTCTCCGCTAAGGGAATAAATACATCCGGGGGAATAATACCCAGCTCATTATCTTTCCAGCGTATTAACGCTTCCACGCCCACCGTCTCTCCGCGATCCAGTGAGACTATCGGCTGATACTCGATGCTGAACCGCTCGTTGCGCAGCGCGAACTGGAGTCTGGTGAGGAGCGAGCTTTTTTTCCGGATGTAGAGGTTAATGCTGATAGAGAGCAGTACGCCAATCAGCGTCGATAGCAGCAGTACGGCGGCCTTTATTGCCCACGGGATATCTTTAATGCCGTGTGGGGACATGCCGGAAACCACGCAAAGATCGTACTCCTTGCTGCAAAGTTTAGATAAGGAGTATTTTTTATAATGGCCGCTACCGTGCTCCGTGTCATGTACCGCCGCGGTCTCATTGCCGATAAAGAAGATGTGCTGGCTGTGATCGTAGTTGCCCACGATGGCGCTGATGCTTTTGTTTTCCGGGTCGGAGGTGAAGCGATTGAAAATGAACGGCGAAACGGTGATGGCGAGGTTGCCTTTGGCATAAATGCTGGCTTTGAATTGCTGGTTTATCGCTTTATCGAGATACCATGTTCCGCCGCCATAGCTAATTTCGGCGGGGGTGTCGGCAATATTTTCTGCCGGCGAAAAGGTTCCCCACAGCGCGGAACAGCGCATGCTTTTACCGTCGATGTACGCAATATCTTTCAGCAGCGATTTAGACCATAAAAGCGCCCTGATGCTGCTTAAATAATCTGCAGAACAGGGTGGGCTTTGCGATATTCGATCCTTATCAGCATAAATTTCGTCGATTTGTTTAATGACTAAAATGCTTCTTGATAATATATTTTTAGAATATTGTTCGGTTTTATTTTTATCAAAGGTGTAAAGCGCCAGTTTTGCGCTGAGATAGCCAATAAATAAACAGGAGACAATGCACAGAATGGCGATCTTCTTTTCTTTTATGCTCATTTTTCCACCGTGCGATGTTGTGCCAGGTTCCCTGAAATATGCTGCAGGCGCTATGAGTATAATTGCCCGTGGACGTGAAAGACACCTCCCTTTTTATTAGGGGGCGGCTGGCAGGGCGGCAGTGGCGATCCGCCGCAGGAGAGCATGTTTGCATAGATAAGGCCGGGGAGCAGGGAAAGAAAGCGCAGGGGCTATGCCGATTGCACCGCCGACGGGCGTGACGCTAAATCGGTGCGGATCGCATATCCACTGTCAATCCGCACGGCGTCGCGTATACAAAGCTACGGCGATATTAGAAAAGTGATTGCGGCATATGGGCGATGGCAAACTTCAGGACCTTTTCACCATCAAAAGATGCATAAGGTAAGGTCTCAATAACGGCAATTTCCTGATGATGGTTCAGCGCGTTGGTGAATTCTTTTATTTTGTATTGAATGTGAGGAGCGACCAGCACGCAGTCATATGCGGGGGCTACGCTAGGGTAATTCTCAATACCCACGGCGCTAATTAACAGATCCAGATTCTGCGTATCGGCTATTTTTTGCATTCTTTTCGCTAAAATACCCGCCGTTTCGCCAAACAAGCAACATATCAGTAACTTTTTCACGGTTTAACCCTCTATGAAGTCCCGTGTTTACCTTATTACGCTGTTGGCGGCGAAAATGCGTTAGCCATCAATTTTTTGGCTAACGCTTAATCTCTTTACAGGAACTCGCAGACTGCGCCAGGCAGGTGCTAAAAATGGCGCAGGCTGGCTCATTCAGGAAACGACTTTCTTACGTGAAACCACGAAACGATCGTTGTTTCGGGTCAGTTTGGTTCCGTTTGTGCAGTACTCCATAGCAAAGTTAAAAAACGCATCAGAGTCGAGCTCAAAATCGAGCTCGATTTTAATGGGTTCACCGGACTTTAGAAGCTGTTCTGCTTGTTCTAAACTGCTGGCTTTAATTATTCCCACAACTGCACCTCGTCTTAGCTTTGGTGGCGTCCGAGCCCTGTTATACACCCTAAACCTTACAAACATACGACAATCGTCTTTTTTATTTGTATTTTTTTTAGCCGATCGTCGCCGAAGGGCGTGAGGTCAGAAGGCGGTAAAAAAGGTCGGGTCAGTCCAGCGGCAGCAGCCGATTATAGCGTCCGATATACTCTCCAGGGGTGATTTCTAACTCGGCGCCGTCGTGATGAATGGCGACGAAGGTGCGCAGCACCAGCCCGCTTCGTTTCTCGGTAATTTTCCAGCCCTGCTGGTGATAAGCGTCGCGGGTTGAGCGAATACACAGATCCGAGAAGATCATCATCACGGAGAGCGCAGGCGAGCGATGGCTTTTCATCGTATGGGTCAAGCTGACATGCGCCGCATAGCGACTAAGGGTATGAATGTTAACCGGAATCATGTGCGTTTTCAGTCCATTGAAAGATGATGGCGCAGATGATAGTTCACATTAGAACATCTTACCAGTTACAAATCGTTAACCGATTTCGCTCGCGCTTTGGAACTGCGAGCATGCCGGCGGCCGGGAAGGGCCGCCGGCATGCGGTAAAGCGGGAAGGCGATAGCGCTTATCGTGACGTTGTCACGCTGCGGTAATCCATATTATGCAGATCGTCAAGCAGCGTTGGGCCCTGCGGATGCCAGTCGAGCTGCTGGCGGGTAAGGGCGGAAGTGGCGCGTAAATCCATATTGGCAAAAGCGGAAAACCAGCCGAAATGCGCCGCAGATTGTTCGGCGGCTAACGATTTAAGCGGAATGCCCAGCTTTTCCGCCACCACTTCGGCAATCAGCCTTGAAGCCACCGCCTCCTCATCAACGGCATGATAGCGCCGGCCTTTTTCACCTTGCTCCAGCACCCGCAGATACAGCCGGGCCACATCGTTAAGATGCGCCGCCGACCAGCAGTTATTTCCGTCGCCGACGATCGCTGCGACTCCTTTTTCGGCGGCAAGCTGAATGTAGTACGTCAGCAGCCCCTGGCGGGTAGTGTCATGGACCTGCGGCAGGCGCACTACCCGCACGTCCACGCCGGCTTCCAGCAGCTGGTTTCCGGCGATCTCTGAGGCCACGCGCGGGTTTGGGTGTCCGGGATTGAAGTTCGTCTCGCTCGCCGGCTGCCCGTCGTCGCCATCGCCCATAGCGGTGCCTGAAGTGATAATCAATGGACAGTGACGGCCCGCCAGCGCGTTGCCGATGGCGAGAATGACGCGGCGGTCTTTTTCGCAGTTGGCGACAAAGCGGCTGAAATCATGATCAAAGGCGGTGTGGATCACCGCATCGGCAGCGCTAACCGCCGCCAGCAGCGTTTCGGGATCGTCCAGCGTGCCATACTGGACGTCAGCGCCGGCGGCCTTCAGCGCGGCGGCGCTGGCGTCAGAGCGCGCGAGGCCGATGACCTGATGTCCGGCCGCCTGTAGTTCCGTGAGAATACGCGAGCCGATAAAACCGGTCGCGCCGGTGAGAAAAATTCGCATGATCTACCTCCAGAATGAGTATCCAGGCTATGGTAGTCTTAACGGGATACTATAAAAGTAGGGACATTATCAGGGTATAAATACTAACAGGCTAACTATGACCGACACCTCAACCCAGGCACTGGGCGAATTTTTGCGGGCGCGACGTTTACGCCTTGATCCGACCGCGTTCGGCTTTCCGGCCGGTCGGCGACGTACGCCCGGACTGCGGCGGGAAGAGGTCGCCCAGCTCGCTAGTATTAGCCCGACCTGGTACACCTGGCTGGAGCAGGGGCGCGGAGGCGCGCCGTCCCGGGAAGTGCTGAGCCGCATTGCCGGCGGGCTAAGGCTGACGACGCCGGAGCGCGATCACCTGTTTATTCTGGCATTCGGGCATTTGCCGGAGTCCCGGTTGATCGTCAGCGACGATATTACGCCGCGCCTACAGCGCGTGCTCGATGTACTCCACGTTCCGGCCATCATCAAAACGGCGACCTGGGACGTCATTGCGTGGAACCACGCCGCGGCCTGCATCCTGACCGACTACGGGCAGCTGCCGCTGGCCGAGCGTAATATTCTGCGCCGGCTGTTTACCAATCCTCAGGCCCGCGGCGCGCTGGAGGAGTGGCACGCCGTCGCCCGACTTATCGTCAGTGCCTTTCGCGCCGACGTCGCGCGGGTCGGCGCCTCGCCGGACACCGATCGGCTGATTGCCGAGCTTTCCCGCCAAAGCCCGGAGTTTGACGCATACTGGCGGAGTAATGATGTCGCCGGGCACGGTGAAGGATTTAAGCGCATGCACCACCCGCAGATAGGGATGATTGAGCTGGAGTTCTCTACCTTTAGCGTCGAAGGGCGCGCGGATCTGAACATGATGGTTTTCAACCCGGCCAGCGAAGAGAGCCGGATTAAAATCGACGCCCGGATCAAGGAGCAGAGGCTGCAGGCAGAAAACCGATAGGCTATTCACGCAGCGGAGATAGCTCGTATAGCACCAGCGCGTTGCTTTGCAGAGAATCAACGCGATGCCAGCTCGATTGCGGGCTCTCCTCGGCGACGCTCAGCGCCGGGCGCGCGTGGTGCATCAGCCAGCCGAAGTCTTCGTCATCCGGCCCGCTGTGGCTGCGAAACGCCTCAAAAAGCGGAAACAGCGCCCCGTGATGCTGATCGAACAGATGCTGCTTTATCCGCCAGCGCCCGGCCAGGCCAAGCAGCTGAATGCTGTAGGGCTGGCTGAAGCGCTGGGTAAAGGTCTCTTCGCTGGAAAGCCAGGGATTGAACACCACCGTATTACGCAACAGCAGCTGATAGTGCCCGTTATGGCGCAGCAGCAGCAGGTTTTTATCCGCGATCAGCACTTCGCCGCGCAGGCGCCGCCACAGCCACAGAACCCAGTACACCGGACGCGGCAGACCGTGAAGGTAATGCAGGGCCAGGCTGGAGGTATCCAGCCTGCCGTTAGCGCGCGCCTCGCCCTGCAGGCCCGAGTTCAGCCAGAATCCCGCCAGCCACACCCGATCGGCCAGCCCCAGCAGGTTATCCATCAGCAGCGCGCCGCGAAAGAACCGGCCGTTGGTGTCTCGGGTGTTGCCGGTTAGCGTGTTCCACGACAGCAGCCAGATGGGAAGCGTGAGCTGATGCTGGCGCAGGGCGCCCTGGATCTGTCGCAGCTTATGGACCGGATAGCTTTCGCTGGAGGCCAGCCTGCTGCTATCCAGCTGGGCCAGATCCAGCAGCTCGTTGGCGTCGGCCTGGCAGGCGAGAAAATCGGCTTCGGCAAGGATCGGTGAGCGCAGAAAAGGATCGTCGTTAATCGCCTCTTCGCTAAAACGGTGCCAGACTCCCAGCTGCGCCTGCGGCAGTAAAGCCTGCAGCGTTTCACGCTGCTGACGCCAGGCGTGCAGGCGCGCCTCTGCGCTGGCCTGGGCCGACCAGTGCCAGACAAAGCGCCAGCTGGCGAGCGTGGCGGGGGGAAAATGGTTAGCGGCGAGGCGTAAGAAACGCTGGAGCAGGTCGCAGCGGGTGGTCAGCCCGGTATGCAAAATCGCCCCCCAGCCCATTTTTGCCAGCCAGCTAAAAATGCGCTGCAGGTTATACCAGCAGGCGTAGCCCGCCATCTGCGGGTCGTCCCAGCCGGTGCCGAACAGCCGGCTGCTGAGAAAGGGATCGTTAATATCGATGGCGTAAATCGGCAGGCTGCTGTGCAGCTGTTCGAGCTCCCGGCGCACGTCTTCGCGCAGTAAATCGTCGAGTTCGCGAACGGTGACGACCATTCGGGTATGGCGCAGCGGCGCCGCGCGGTTGGGAAACTGGCGGATATCAATCTGGCGCGTCTGCTGGGGATTGAGCAGCAGCGGCGGGCTGTCCCAGCCTTTTATCTCCGGCTCATTTAGCCGGGCGTAGAGCCGCTCGACGGCAACCGGCTGCCAGTCGTCGCCGGCCACGGTCCCGGCGCGCGGGCGCGCGGCCTCCGCCATCGGCTGCGGGTGCTGCTGGCGATACTGTCGCGGCGTCAAACCGTGCTGGCGTTTAAACAGATCGCTCATCATGCGGGTGCTGGCAAAACCGTGATCCTGAGCGACCTGCTGCACCGTTTTACGGGTGCAGATTAGCTGCTCGGCGGCTTTGTTCAGGCGCAGCGCGGTGATGTACTGCACAAAGCTCATGCCGACTTCTTTGTGAAACAGACGCGACAGCCAGGCCTCGGAGACAAACTCGGCGGCGGCGACTTCGTGCAGCGATAGCCGGTGCCGGTAGCTGGCCTCTATGCGGGCGACGACCCGGGCAATTCGCCGGCTCCAGTTTTCCGCTCCGCGCCTCGCGCCGGCGGCGATCGGCTGCGTAAAACGGGTAGCCAGCAGCAGGACGATTTCGCTCAGCCAGCGGTTGGCCTCGAGGCGATAGCGGGGCTGGTGATTAACCAGCTCAATTACCAGCAGCTGACGCATCAGGCGGCGCAGGCTATCGTCCGCATCGCGGGTATCGAGCGAAGTTTGATAGTCGAAGGAGAAGAAATCACCGTCGAGACGCGTCAGCCAGCTGCCGGAGAGCGTCAGAATCATCACCGCGTTGGGAACGCGGCTGCTCAGACGCCAGGGGCGGTTGCGGTTCACTATTTTCAGCCGATCGGCATCCAGCAGATGATCCCCATCGCTGTCATGCAGGGTGACGTGCCCCTGTAATGCCCACAGCAGCGTCAGCGCGTCGCCTTCCGGCTGACTGAACTGACGAATATCGCGAACGTCGACGCTAAAGTCGCCTGAATGATGTTCCACCGTCATCTCCTGGCAAGGACAAAAAATAGCGTGTTATTTTTTGTCATAACCGATTTGTATGAAAAACACTTCTCAATATCCCGTCAATATAAAACAAAAAACGGCGTATTAAAGCCGGTCTGGCAGCATAAACTCGAAAGTGTCGCGCAAACACAACAACAGGAATAATAAAAATGACACATCCGCTTATTGAAGCATTACAGGTTAATGAAGCGCAGTTTATTGCCCTGCGTCGCCGCTTTCACCAGCAGCCGGAAATTGGTTTTGCAGAGCATAAAACCAGCGATGAGGTCGCCCGCCTGCTTGGCCAGTGGGGTTATGACGTGCACCGCGGCCTGGCGGGTACCGGCGTGGTGGGGACGTTAAAAGTCGGCAGCGGCGAGCGTCGCCTTGGCCTGCGCGCGGATATGGACGCGCTGCCGATGCAGGAGGCGAGCGGGAAAGCGTGGGCCAGCCAGGTCGACGGCCGCTTTCATGGCTGCGGGCATGACGGACATACCACGACCTTACTCTACGCCGCCGAGTATCTGGCGCGCACCCGTCAGTTCAGCGGGACGCTGCATCTGATTTTCCAGCCGGCGGAGGAGCTGCTGTACGGCGGTCGGGTGATGGTTGAGGACGGGCTGTTCGCTAAATTTCCCTGCGACACCATTTTTGGCCTGCACAACATGCCGGGGCAAGCGCTGGGGAAAATCGGCCTGCGCGACGGCGCGATGATGGCCTCTTCTGACACGCTGCATATCGAGGTAAAAGGCGTTGGCGGCCACGGCGCGGTGCCGGAGCATACCGTCGATGCAACCCTGGTGGCCTGTCACATCACGCTGGCGTTGCAGTCTATCGTGTCGCGCAATATCACGCCGTTTGAACCGGCGGTGGTGACCGTCGGCAGTATTCAGGCCGGGCATGCGCCGAATATTATCAACGACAGAGTGCTGATGAAGCTGACGGTGCGCACGCTGAATGAGCGGGTGCGTGAAACCGTGCTGCAGCGGATCCACGATATTGCCGTCGCGCAGGCGGAAAGCTTCAATGCCACCGCCACGCTGACCCACGTCAACGGCAGCCCGGTGCTCAGAAACGATCCTGCCGCCAACGAGAGAGTTCGGGCGGTGGCGACGTCGCTGTTCGGCGCCGGGCTGGTCGGGGAAGTGAAGCCGTTTATGGGCAGCGAAGATTTCGCTTTTATGCTCGAACACAATCCGCACGGCTGCTACTTCACCATCGGCGCCGGGGATGAAGCGGAACGCTGCATGGTGCATAACCCCGGCTACGACTTCAACGACGAGATCCTTCTCCCGGGCGCGGCGCTGTGGTGCGGCCTGACGGAAGAGTATCTGCGTTAATCACCTGCGACGGGAGATCCCTATTATGAGTTCCGTATCTTTGAACGCAACGTCGTTCGTCGGTACCGATCGCCTGCTGGCGGGTATCGTTCTCAGCGTGCTGACGTTCTGGCTGTTTGCCCAGTCGGTGATTAACGTCGTTCCGGCGATGAAAAGCAGCCTCGATATTTCCCTCGAAACCCTGACCCTGGCGGTCAGCCTCAGCGCCCTGTTCAGCGGCTGTTTTGTGGTGGCCAGCGGCGGGCTGGCGGATAAATTTGGCCGGATGCGCATGACCAATCTGGGACTGGGGCTGAGCATTGTCGGCAGCGGGCTGCTGGTTGTGGCCCAGGGCCCGGGGCTGTTTCTGGCGGGCCGCGTGCTGCAGGGGCTATCGGCGGCCTGCATCATGCCGGCCACCCTGGCGCTGATTAAAACCTGGTATGAAGGGAAGGCGCGCCAGCGGGCGGTGAGCTTCTGGGTGATTGGCTCGTGGGGCGGCAGCGGCCTGTGTTCATTCGTGGGCGGCGCGATTGCTACCGGTCTTGGCTGGCGCTGGATTTTCGTCTTTTCCATCGTCGTGGCGCTGGCGGCTCTGCTGCTGCTCCGCGGAACGCCGGAAAGCCGCAGCCAAAGCGCGCAGCGGCAGAAGCTGGATCTCAGCGGTCTGCTGACTCTGATTGTTTCGCTGGTGCTGCTGAATTTGTTTATCAGCAAGGGGCATAGCTGGGGCTGGAGCAGCGGGCTGTCGCTGGTGCTGCTGGCCGGTTCGCTGGTTTCGGGCGGCTATTTTATCCACAGCGGACGGCGCAAAGGCGACGCGGCGCTGATCGATTTTGCGCTGTTTCGCAATCGCGCCTACGGGGCGGCGGTGCTGTCGAACCTTATGCTCAACGGCGCTATCGGCACCATGATGATTACCAGCATCTGGCTCCAGAAGGGTCACAATATGACCCCGCTGGAGACCGGGATGATGACGCTGGGCTATCTGGTCACCGTGCTGGTCATGATTCGCGTCGGGGAAAAGCTGTTGCAGCGCTACGGCGCGCGGCTGCCGATGATCGCCGGACCCATTTTTACCGCCGTCGGGATCCTGCTTATCTCCTGCACTTTTCTCGATAAATCGCTCTACATCGTAACGGTCTTTTTTAGCAACGTGCTGTTTGGCCTCGGGCTGGGCTGCTACGCGACGCCGTCGACGGACACCGCGGTGGTTAATGCGCCGGAGAACAAAGTTGGAGTGGCCTCCGGTATTTACAAAATGGGCAGTTCGCTGGGCGGGGCGATGGGAATAGCCGTGACAGCGTCACTTTTCGCGCTATTTCTGCCCCTCGGCATGGCCAGCGCCGCGCAGTACGCGCTGTGGTTCAACGCGGCGCTGTGCCTGGCATCGACGGCGGTGAGTGCGCTGATGCTGCCGCGAACGGTTCATAGCTGATGCTTTTTGAGTAACGCCCGCAGCTGGTGGTAGGTGAGCCCAAGCAGCTCTGCCGCCTGCTTCTGATTGTACTTTGCCTGCAGCAGGCTGGACTGCAGCAGGCTCTTTTCCTGCTCCTGCTGAAAAGCGCGCAGATCCAGCGGCAGCGCGGGGTCGTCCGGGGTCTGCTCCGCGACGGCTGGCAGAGGCTGCTGCGGCTGAAAGGGGTTAATAATAATGTTATCCAGCTCGCTGTCGCTGGTGCCGTGGCGATAAACCGAGCGTTCCACAACGTTTTTCAGCTCGCGGATATTGCCCGGCCAGCGGTAGCCTGACAGCGTCGCGCTCGCCCGCTCGCTAAAGCCCGGGAACAGCGGGAGCCCCAGCTCGCGGCACATCTGAATGGCGAACTGGTTTGCCAGCAGCATAATGTCGCTTTGCCTTTGGCGCAGCGGCGGCAGCTGCACCACGTCGAAAGCCAGGCGGTCGAGGAGGTCGGCGCGAAAATGACCGTTTTCAACCATCTGCGGCAGATCGGCGTTGGTGGCGCACACCAGCCGCACGTTGACCTGCAGCGGCTGGCTGCCGCCTACGCGCTCCAGCTCCCCGTACTCAATCACCCGCAGTAGCTTTTCCTGTACCAGCATCGGGGCGGTTGCCAGCTCATCAAGAAAGAGGGTCCCGCCGTCGGCGCGTTCAAAGCGTCCCGGATGGCGCTTGCTGGCGCCGGTAAACGCCCCGGCTTCGTGGCCAAATAGCTCGGAGTCCAGCAGGTTCTCATTCAGCGCGGCGCAGTTGAGGGAGATAAACGGCCCCTGCCAGCGGGATGAGAGAAAGTGCAGACGGTTGGCGATAAGCTCTTTGCCCGTCCCGCGTTCGCCAATCACCAGCACCGGCTTATCCAGCGGCGCCAGCCGTGAGACCTGCTCCAGCACCTCAAGAAAGCTGTTGGCTTCGCCGAGCAGGTTGTCCTTGTATTCCGCCATGATGAAATTCGCCATTTAGTCGTGTGATTCACCAGGTTACTTTAGCAACCCGCTGAGCATATAACAACCATGCCTTTTAAAATCAATAAGATAAAAACTGGCATGCTATTTGTATTAGTCTCTGCACAGGCCGATGCCTGATAACAGAACTATGAGGATTGAAATTATGGGTATTTTTTCTCGTTTTGCCGACATCGTGAACGCCAACATCAACTCTCTGCTGGAGAAAGCGGAGGACCCGCAGAAGCTGGTTCGCCTGATGATCCAGGAGATGGAGGATACGCTGGTTGAAGTCCGCTCGACCTCGGCGCGCGCGCTGGCGGAAAAGAAACAGCTGAGCCGCCGCATTGAGCAGGCGCTCGCGCAGCAGGCCGAATGGCAGGAAAAAGCCGAGCTGGCGCTGCGTAAAGATAAAGACGATCTGGCCCGCGCCGCGCTGATGGAAAAACAGAAGCTGACCGACCTTATCGGCAGCCTGGAAAATGAGGCGCAGCTGGTTGATGAAACCCTGGCGCGGATGAAAAAAGAGATCGGCGAGCTGGAGAACAAGCTCAGCGAAACGCGCGCTCGTCAGCAGGCCCTGACCCTGCGTCACCAGGCGGCCAGCTCATCCCGCGATGTGCGTCGCCAGCTGGACAGCGGTAAAATCGATGAAGCAATGGCGCGTTTTGAATCTTTCGAACGCCGCATCGATCAGATGGAGGCGGAAGCGGAAAGCCACGGCTTCGGCAAGCAAAAATCGCTGGACCAGCAGTTTGCCGACCTGAAGGCCGACGACGAAATCAGCGAACAGCTGGCGGCGTTGAAAAGCAAAATGAATCAAAATAACTAATGACATACGCAAAATCCTTCAGGCCGCGCTGCGCGGGAGCTTTGCCCGGCGGGAGAGCGGGGCAGACGATGCCGCCGGCCTGAAGGATGAAGCGTCGCGGCGCCGTAACGCGCCGCCGCTCACTCACTGTAAGGAGTACACATGAGTACGCTTTTTATTGCCATACCCCTGACGTTATTTGTGCTGTTCGTTTTGCCGGTGTGGCTCTGGCTGCACTACAACAATCGCTCTGCCAGCGGCAGCCTGTCACAGAATGAACAGCAGCGCCTGCTGCAGCTGACCGATGACGCAAAGCGCATGCGCGAACGGATTCAGACGCTGGAAGACATTCTTGATGCCGAGCATCCAAACTGGAGAGACAAATAATGGGCGGACTCGATTTGAGTAAAAAATTGTGGCGAATTCCCCAGCGCGGCATGGTGAAGGGCGTTTGCGCCGGGATCGCGCACTACCTTGATGTGCCGGTGAAGCTGGTGCGTTTGATAACCGTACTGGCGATGATTTTTGGTCTCTTTTTCTTTGTGGTAGTGGCATACGTTATCCTGACGTTCGCCCTCGACCCGATGCCGGAAAGCGAGCTGTACGGCGAGAAGGTGCCGGCCAGCGGCGAGCTGCTCGCCGAGGCGGATCGCGAGCTGGCGGCCAGCGAGCGGCGCCTGCGGGAAATGGAGCGCTACGTCACCTCCGACACCTTTACCCTGCGCAGCCGCTTTCGCCAGCTGTAGCTTAACCTGAGGTTACCTATGAACATCAAATGGCAGCAGGCAGGACAAAAAGTAAAACCAGGTCTGAAAATCGCCGGCCGGCTGGTGCTGCTGACCGCGCTGCGCTATGGCCCGGCGGGCGTTGCCGGCTGGGCAATCAAGTCGGTTGCGCGTCGGCCGGTGAAAATGCTGCTGGCGGTTGCTCTTGAGCCGCTGCTCAGCCGCCTGGCAAATCGTTTAACCCGCAACATGAAGTAACGGGCGGGGATGCGCAGTGCCGCACTTTATAACTTCTCGGCTTATCCCCACCTAATGGCTTATGATTAAAGCACTTTCTTCAAAGCACTAGCCTGAAATATCACGGATAGCATGGGATGGCAATGAAGCGACTTAAAACTGAATTCAATGCGCTGGTCAACCGTGGCGTTGACCGGCACCTGCGTCTGGCCGTCACCGGCCTAAGCCGCAGCGGCAAGACCGCGTTTATCACCGCGCTGGTCAACCAGCTGCTGAATATCCACTCCGGCGCGCGCCTGCCGCTACTCAGTGCGGTCAGAGAAGAGCGCCTGCTGGGCGTCAAGCGCGTCCCGCAGCGCGACTTCGGCATTCCGCGTTTTACCTATGATGAAGGGCTGGCTCAGCTCTACGGCTCGCCGCCGATGTGGCCGACGCCGACCCGCGGCGTCAGCGAGATCCGCCTGGCGCTGCGCTATCGCTCCGGCGAGTCGCTGCTGCGCCACTTCAAGGATACCTCCACGCTGTATCTGGAAATCGTCGATTACCCCGGCGAATGGCTGCTGGATTTACCTATGCTGGCGCAGGACTACCTCGGCTGGTCGCGGCAAATGACCGGGCTGCTGCAGGGCCAGCGCGCGGAGTGGTCGGCGCGCTGGCGTCAGCTGTGCGAAGGGCTGGATCCGCTGGCTCCGGCCGATGAGAACCGGCTGGCGGACATTGCCGCCGCCTGGACCGACTACCTGCACGCCTGCAAGCGCGAAGGGCTGCATTTTATTCAGCCGGGGCGCTTCGTGCTGCCCGGCGATATGGCCGGCGCGCCGGCGCTGCAGTTCTTCCCCTGGCCGGACGTGGACGCCGTCGGCGAAGCCAGGCTGGCCCAGGCGGACAAGCACAGCAACGCCGGCATGCTGCGCGAGCGCTTCAGGTATTACTGTGAGAAGGTGGTTAAGGGTTTCTATAAAGACCATTTTCTGCGCTTTGACCGCCAGATTGTGCTGGTGGACTGCCTGCAGCCGCTGAACAGCGGGCCGCAGGCCTTCAACGATATGCGCCTCGCGCTGACCCAGCTGATGCAAAGCTTTCACTACGGCCAGCGGACGCTGTTCCGCCGCCTGTTTTCTCCGGTGATTGATAAGCTGCTGTTTGCGGCGACCAAGGCCGATCACGTGACCGTCGATCAGCATGCGAACATGGTGTCGCTGCTGCAGCAGCTGATTCAGGACGCATGGCAAAATGCGGCATTCGAAGGGATCAGCATGGACTGCCTGGGGCTGGCGTCGATTCAGGCCACCCAGAGCGGGCTGATTGCGGTCAACGGCGAGAACATTCCCGCCCTGCGCGGCGATCGGCTGAGCGATGGCCAGCCGCTGACCATCTACCCAGGCGAAGTGCCGGCGCGCCTGCCGGGCCAGGCATTCTGGCAGCAGCAGGGCTTTCAGTTTGAGAATTTTCGTCCGCGGGTGATGGATGTCGATAAGCCGCTGCCGCATATTCGCCTGGACGCGGCGCTTGAGTTTTTGATTGGAGATAAATTGCGATGAGCGAACCGTTAAAACCGCGCGTTGATTTCAACGGACCGCTGCAGGCGGAGCAAACCGAAGCGCTGAAATCTGCGCGCGCGTTTGCCGGCGCTGACGCGGAAAAGTTCGCCCCCGCGCGGGTCGACCTGCTGACAGAAGACGAAGAGGGTACGGCGGAAGCGGTGGTGGAATCGGTTCTGCGGCCGAAGCGCAGCCTGTGGCGGCGGATGGTCAGCGCCGGGCTGGCGATATTTGGCGTCAGCGTGGTGGCGCAGGGCGTACAGTGGACGATGACCGCATGGCAGACTCAGGACTGGATTGCGCTCGGCGGCTGTGCGGCCGGTGCGCTGATTGTTGGCGCGGGCGTCGGTTCCGTTGCCACCGAATGGCGGCGCCTGTGGCGTCTGCGCCAGCGTGCCCATGAGCGCGATGAGGCCCGCGATCTGATGCACAGCCATGCGGTAGGAAAAGGGCGGGCGTTTTGCGAGAAGCTTGCCCAGCAGGCGGGGCTCGATCAGGCGCATCCGGCTCTCCAGCGCTGGTATGCCGCGATCCACGAAACGCAAAGCGATCGTGAAGTCGTGAGCCTGTATGCCCGGCTGGTTCAGCCGGTACTGGATGCCCAGGCGCGGCGGGAAATCAGCCGCTCGGCGGCGGAATCGACGCTGATGATCGCCGTCAGCCCGCTGGCGCTGGTGGATATGGCGTTTATCGCCTGGCGTAATTTACGCCTCATTAACCGAATTGCCACGCTGTACGGTATCGAGCTGGGTTACTACAGCCGCCTGCGCCTGTTCCGTCTGGTGCTGCTGAATATTGCCTTCGCCGGCGCCAGCGAGCTGGTGCGGGAGGTTGGTATGGACTGGATGTCGCAGGATCTGGCGGCCAGGCTATCGGCCCGCGCGGCGCAGGGCATCGGTGCCGGGCTGCTCACCGCGCGGCTGGGGATCAAAGCGATGGAGCTGTGCCGCCCGCTGCCGTGGATCGCTGACGATAAGCCACGGCTGGGGGATTTCCGCCGCGAGCTGATCGGTCAGCTGAAAGATACGCTGCAAAAAAGCAAAGCCCGCCCGGAATAATCTGCTTAGCCGCAGGTCGTCGCTTCCCGGCGGCCTGCGGCTAATTCCCGCGTTTAATCGCCTGCCTTTACGCCACAACGGCCGTTTTTCCGCCATACTGTCAATATTTGTTGACAGCTATCTTCACGCCAGCAAATAACTGTCCTATTATTCATCCGTCATTGGCCTTTTTAGGGTGAAAACTCCTATGCGTCTTGAAGTCTTTTGTGAAGACCGTCTTGGTCTGACCCGTGAATTGCTCGATTTGCTGGTGCTGCGGGGGATCGATCTCCGCGGCATCGACATCGACCCTATTGGCCGAATCTATCTTAATTTTGCCGAGCTGGAGTTTGCTAACTTCAGCAGCCTGATGGCGGAAATCCGCCGTATCGCCGGCGTTACCGACGTGCGTACCGTACCGTGGATGCCGTCGGAGCGTGAGCATCTTGCGCTGTCGGCGCTGCTGGTCGCGATGCCGGAACCGGTGCTCTCTTTGGATACCAAAGGGAAAGTCGAGCTGGCGAACCCCGTCAGCTGCCAGCTGTTTGCGCAAAGCCCGGAGCGGCTGCGTAATCATCCGGTTGCGCAGCTGATTACCGATTTTAACGTCCAGCGCTGGCTGGAAAGCAGCCCGCTGGAGTCGCATAGCGAACATGTGGTGATCGGCGGGCAGAACTTTGTGCTGGAGATTACCCCGGTGTACCTCGAAGGTGAGCATGGCGAACGCGTGCTGACCGGCGCGGTGGCAATGCTGCGTTCCACCGTACGCATGGGACGTCAGCTGCAGACCATGACCACCCAGGATACCAGCGCGTTCAGCCAGATTCTCGCCGTCGGCCCGAAAATGCGCCATGTGGTTGAGCAGGCCCGCAAGCTGGCGATGCTCAGCGCGCCGCTGCTGATCGTCGGCGACACGGGTACCGGTAAAGATCTTCTGGCGCACGCCTGCCACCTCGCCAGCCCGCGGGCAAGCAAACCCTATCTGGCGCTGAACTGCGGTTCTATCCCGGAAGATGCGGTGGAAAGCGAGCTGTTTGGCGATGCCATTCAGGGCAAAAAAGGCTTCTTTGAGCAGGCTAACGGCGGCTCGGTGCTGCTGGATGAGATCGGCGAAATGTCGCCGCGCATGCAAACTAAGCTGCTGCGTTTCCTTAACGACGGAACCTTCCGCCGGGTGGGGGAAGACCACGAGGTTCACGTCGACGTGCGGGTGATCTGCGCCACCCAGAAAAATCTGGTGGAGATGGTGCAGAAGGGGCTGTTCCGCGAAGATCTTTACTACCGCCTCAACGTCCTGACCCTGCATTTACCACCGCTGCGCGACTGCCCGCAGGATGTCATTCCGCTGACTGAACTGTTCGTCGCCCGCTTTGCCGATGAGCAGGGGATCCCGCGGCCGAAGCTCTCCGCCGATCTCAGTACGGTGCTGACCCGCTATAGCTGGCCGGGCAACGTTCGCCAGCTGAAGAACGCGGTTTATCGTGCGCTGACGCAGCTTGATGGCTACGAAATGCGGCCCCAGGATATCCTGCTGCCGGATAGCGACGTCGCTTCGCTACCGGTAGGCGAAGAGGCAATGGAAGGCTCGCTGGACGATATTACCCGTCGCTTTGAGCGTTCCGTCCTGACCCAGCTTTATCGTAGCTTCCCGAGCACCCGTAAACTGGCGAAACGTCTGGGGGTTTCTCATACCGCGATTGCCAATAAGCTGCGCGAGTATGGCCTCAGCCAGAAGAAGGGTGAAGAATAGAGCAGCCTCGTTCGCCGGCGGCGCTGACCGTCGGCGAATGCGCTGCAGGCTTATTTTCCAGGAATTCAGATGTTAACTTCGCCTGGCCCGCTGCTGTCGTGGCTGAAACTCCTGACCCTCTCCGCCGCGCTCTCGTTTGTGCTGTTCTGGCTGCACCTGCCCGCGGCGCTGCTGCTGGGCCCGATGATCGCCGGCATCATCTTTAGCCTGCGCGGCGCGACAATCAGCGTGCCTCGGCCCTTTTTTATCGCCGCTCAGGCCATTATTGGCTGCATGATCGCCCAAACCCTGACGCCCTCAATCTTTGGCGTGCTTCTCGGCCACTGGCCGCTGGTACTGTTTATTCTCTTCGCCACGCTGGCCTTCAGCGCGCTGGCCGGGTGGCTGCTGGTGCGCTACAGCTCGCTGCCCGGGGCAACCGGCGCGTGGGGCAGCTCGCCGGGCGGCGCCTCGGCGATGGTGGTTATGGCGCAGGATTACGGCGCCGACGTGCGGCTGGTGGCCTTAATGCAGTATCTGCGGGTGCTGTTCGTCGCCGGCGCTGCGGCGCTGGTGGTACGCTTTGCCCTTGGCGGCGAGGCGCAGGAGATGAACCAGCAGATCGTCTGGTTTCCCGCCATCGGCTGGCAGCTGCCGCTGACGCTGCTGTTGACCGCCGCCGCCGGCTGGCTGGGCCTGCGCATGCGCTTTCCTTCCGGCGTGATGCTGTTGCCGATGCTGGCGGGGGCGCTGGTGCAGGGAGAGGGCTGGCTGATGCTGGAGCTGCCGGAATGGCTGCTGGCGCTGGCTTATGCCGCCATTGGCTGGAGCGTTGGGCTAAAATTTAATCGGGCGATTTTTCTGCTGGCGCTGAAGACCCTGCCGCAGATCCTCGCTTCCATTATCGGCCTGATTTTGCTCTGTTCGCTGATGGCGTTTGGCCTGACGCAGGTGCTGCCGCTCGATTTTATGACCGCCTATCTGGCGACCAGTCCCGGTGGCCTGGATACGGTGGCGATTATTGCGGCGGGAACGCGGGCCGATATGTCGTTTATCATGGCGATGCAGACCCTGCGCCTGTTCACCATCCTGTTGACCGGTCCGGCGATTGCGCGGTTTATTTCCCGTAATGCGCCGCGAAAAGAAAAAAGCCCTCGATAAACGAGGGCTTAGAGCATTCGGGCCGGGCGTGGTGCGCGATCCGAGGAAGAGACCTGATTACGCTTTCAGCGCAGCCAGGGCCGCATCGTAGTCTGGTTCTTCGGTGATTTCATTCACCAGCTGGCTGTAAACAACCTGGTCATTCTCATCAACAACGACCACTGCGCGAGCGGCCAGACCGGCCAGCGGGCCAGCAGCAATGGCAACGCCGTAATCAGCCAGGAACTGCGGTGCGCGCAGCGTCGACAGGGTTACGACGTTGTTCAGGCCTTCAGCGCCGCAGAAGCGAGACTGAGCGAACGGCAGATCGGCTGAGATGCACAGCACAACGGTGTTGTTCAGCTCGGATGCCAGTTGGTTAAATTTACGTACCGATGCCGCGCACACGCCGGTATCGATGCTTGGGAAAATATTCAGTACTTTACGTTTGCCGGCGAACTGGCTCAGCGCGACGTCGGAGAGATCTTTGGCGACCAGCGTAAACGGCTGCGCGCTAGCGCCTGCCTGCGGAATGGTGCCCTGAACGGCAACGGGGTTGCCCTGGAAATGCACGGTTTGTGACATGTTTATCTTCCTGTTTACATATAGTTAACGTCACGGGTAGTGTATGACATCCGTTATCAGCACGGCAAATCCTATTTAATGTTTCCCCTGGAGGAACCTGGGAATGCGAAACCTGCGAGTGTACGAAGAAGCCTGGCCGCTGCATACTCCGTTTGTGATCGCCCGCGGCAGCCGTAGCGAGGCGAAGGTGGTGGTCGTTGAGGTGGAGGAGAACGGCGTTAAAGGCGTCGGCGAGTGCACGCCGTACCCGCGCTATGGGGAGAGCATTGCCTCGGTGATGGCGCAAATTCTGACGATCGGCGAGCAGCTGGAAAGCGGCGCGACCCGCGAGCAGCTTCAGCATCTGCTGCCGGCGGGGGCGGCGCGTAACGCCGTCGATTGCGCGTTGTGGGATCTGCAGGCGCGTAGCGTGGGCAAAGGCATCCCGCAGCTGCTGGGGATTGCGTTGCCGAACCGGGTGGTGACGGCGCAGACGGTGGTGATCGGTACGCCGGAGCAAATGGCGGCCAGCGCTGCGGCGCTGTGGGAAAAGGGCGCGCGCCTGCTGAAGGTCAAGCTGGACGATCGCCTTATCAGCGAACGGCTGATCGCCATTCGCAGCGCGGTGCCGGAGGCCACGCTGATTGTTGACGCCAATGAATCCTGGCACAGCGATGGCCTGGCGGCGCGCTGCCAGCTGCTGGCCGATATCGGGGTGGCGATGCTGGAACAGCCGCTGCCGGCGGATGCCGATGAGGCGCTGGAGAATTTTATTCATCCGCTGCCCATCTGCGCGGATGAGAGCTGCCACACCCGCGACAGCCTGCCGCGGCTGCGCGGGCGCTATGAGATGGTCAACATTAAGCTCGATAAAACCGGTGGCCTGACCGAAGCGCTGTTCCTCGCGCAGGAGGCGGAGCAGCAGGGCTTTGAGCGCATGCTCGGCTGTATGCTCTGCACCTCGCGGGCGATTTCAGCGGCGCTGCCGCTGGCCCCGCTGGCGCGTTTCGCCGATCTCGATGGCCCGACCTGGCTGGCCGTTGACGTGGAGCCGGCGCTGCATTTCAGCACCGGCGTTCTTCATCTTTGAGAGTGCCAGCGTAGCAGGTCGATCATCGCCTGCAGGTACGTTTCCGTGGCCTCGTCGGCGGATATCGGCGGAAACTCTGCGGTGATGCACGGCAGGCCGATATCGGCGCACCAGCTGCCGAAAGAGCCGGGCGTTTCATAGCCCACGCTGCCGACCAGCGGCAGGGCGAACGCGTCGGCCAGCCACCGCCCGAGCTCGCTGTGGCCCGGATCCTCAATGCAGGCCAGCGGATCGTGAAACGAGACCACCCACGCCGGGTGGATCTGGTGGATCAGCTGACACAGGGCCTGGCTTTCCGGCTCCGAGCCGGGCTTTTCGCCGGTCAGCAGTACGACGTCGCGCTGCTCGGCCGCGCTGTTCCAGCGATAGACCGTTTCCCCTTCTTTCCAGTTTGCTGCGGGAAAATTGCGATTGAGATCGACGCCGCGCGCGTTGGCGCGCAGCCCCAGCTGGCAGCCGTCGGGGTTGACCGCCAGCACGACGTGATGACGACGCAGTTCGGGCTTCAGGGTTCGGAGCGCGCAGGAGAGGGTGACCACCGACGAGTTTTCATCGCCGTGAGTGCCGGCAAGAATCAGGCCGCTGCGGCTATCGGCCAGCGGCGCGGGGAACCACAGCAGCGGCGCGCCAAGGTGCGACTGACCGTAGCGCTGGGTGCCGGGCGGAAAGGCGCCGCGCTGGGTACGGGGACGAGAAACGGGCATAGGGCATCCTGTTAGCAGGTTATTTTCAGCAGTGTTGTGTAAAACCGCCCCGGAATCAAATAGTTTCCCTGGACGATGAAATCAGAATACGCGTCAATTTTCTATCACAAGCCGTTTGCAATTTCAGGTGATGAAACAAATAATCATCCTTCTGCCAGCTCTGGTTTTTTTATTTTAAAGGGGATCTTATGAAGTATCCTGTCACATTGACATGCGGCGCGCTGTGGTTAGCCAGCGTTTCATCTCTGGCCTGGGCGGCGGATGTCCCTCCGGGGACCGTCTTAGCCGAGAAACAGGTACTGGTACGGCACATTAAAGATGAGCCGGCCTCATTAGATCCCGCCAAAGCCGTGGGCTTGCCGGAAATTCAGGTGATCCGCGATCTTTTTGAAGGTTTAGTCAACCAGGACGCTAAGGGCAATCTTATTCCCGGCGTCGCGACCCGCTGGCAGAGCAACGATAACCGGGTCTGGACCTTTACCCTGCGTGATGACGCCCGCTGGTCGGACGGTAGTCCGGTCACGGCGCAGGACTTCGTCTACAGCTGGCAGCGCCTGGTCGACCCGAAAACGACGTCGCCCTTTGCCTGGTTTGCCGCGCTGGCGGGCATAACAAATGCGCAAAATATTATCGATGGTAAGGCCGCGGCGGATACGCTGGGCGTTACCGCCGTGGATGCGCGCACGCTGCGGGTGCAGCTGGATAAACCGCTGCCGTGGTTCAGCAATCTTACGGCCAGCTTTGCGTTTTATCCGGTACAGAGAGCGAACGTGGAGAGCGGCGCTAACTGGACGCGTCCGGGCAGTCTTATCGGCAACGGGGCCTACGTTTTAAAAGACCGGGTGGTTAACGAAAAGCTGGTTGTCGTGCCTAACAGCCACTATTGGGATAATGGCAAAACGGTTATCCAGCAGGTGACCTTTGTGCCGATTAACCAGGAGTCGTCGGCGACCAAGCGCTACCTGGCCGGGGATATCGATATCACCGAGTCTTTCCCGAAAAACCTGTATCAAAAATTGCTGAAAGATATTCCAGGGCAGGTGTACACGCCGCCGCAGCTGGGGACCTACTATTACGCGTTTAACACGCGGAAGGGGCCGACCGCCGACGAGCGCGTGCGCCTGGCGCTGAGCCTGACCATCGACCGTCGCCTGATGGCGGAAAAAGTGCTGGGAACCGGCGAAAAGCCGGCCTGGCACTTCACCCCGGACGTGACGGCCGGGTTTACGCCGCAGCCCTCGCAGGCGGAGAGCATGAGCCAGGCCGAGCTGAACGCCCAGGCCAAGGCGCTGCTGCAGGCGGCGGGCTATGGTCCAGGCCGTCCGCTGCAGCTGACGCTGCTGTATAACACCTCGGAAAACCACCAGAAGATTGCCATCGCGGTGGCGTCAATGTGGAAGAAGAATCTTGGCGTCGACGTCAAGCTACAGAATCAGGAGTGGAAAACGTATATCGATAGCCGAAATACCGGTAATTTCGACGTGATTCGCGCCTCGTGGGTGGGGGATTACAACGAGCCTTCCACCTTCCTTTCGCTGCTGACCTCGACCCATAGCGGTAATATCTCCCGCTTTAACGATCCGACCTATGACAAGATTTTAGCCCAGGCGGCGCAGGAGACTTCGGATAAAGCGCGCAACGACGATTACAACGCGGCGGAAAAGATAATCATGGCCAAAGCGCCTATTGCGCCAATTTATCAGTACACCAACGGACGGTTGATCAAGCCGTGGCTGAAGGGCTATCCGATTACCAACCCGGAAGATGTCGCCTATAGCCGGACAATGTATATCGTCAAGCACCCGTAGTTTCATCATCTCATCGCCATTCGGTTATGGCGCGGTTCTCCACGCCATAACCGTCTGCCAACGATCTTCCGCCAGCTATTGCTGCTGCAGCACTTCGGCAAATTTCGCCAGCCACTGCGGGTGCGCGGGCCAGGCGGGAGCGGTGACCAGGTTGCCGTCAACATGCGCCTGATCGATACCTATTTCGGCATAATTTCCGCCGCTGAGCCGGACTTCCGGGGCGCAGGCCGGGTAGGCGCTGCAGGTTCGTCCTTTTAGCACGCCGGCCGCGGCCAGCAGCTGGGGGCCGTGGCAAACGGCGGCAATAGGTTTACCCGCGCGGTCAAACGCCTGCACCAGCTTGAGCACCTCCTCATTCAACCGCAGATATTCAGGCGCCCGCCCGCCGGGGATCAGCAGCGCGTCGTAATCTTGTTCCTTCGCTGCGGAAAAATCGGCGTTAAGAATAAAGCGGTGGCCGGGTTTTTCGCTGTAGGTCTGGGCACCGTCAAAATCATGGATCGCCGTCATGATATAGTCACCTTTGGTTTTATCGGGGCAGACCGCGTCAACCTGATGACCAATCATCTGCAGCGCCTGAAACGGCACCATCGTTTCGTAATCTTCGGCGTAATCGCCGACCAGCATCAGAATCTTCTTGCTCACCATCATCACTCCTGTACGAATAAAGGTGTCTAAGATATAGCCTGGTAGAAGAGGGAATGCGAACCGTCAATCGTCGTCTGGCGGAGCTTCATTCCATCCGGCGGCGGCTGATTTCTGACCTGCCGCCCGCGGATGCGACATTCCGCCATTTATTTGCAATACAATTGTAACGAAAACGATTGCTTACTGGTTTTATATGGTTCTTAATGTTACCCATAACATTAATTAATGGATATAAAGGGACGTTGTGAACGTTGCTGAAACTGGTGCCACCCTGTTATGGCTTGTTGGTGTTATCGTGGTTATTTTCGCCATCGATCTTAAATTTAAGCGTAAATACCGGCGTAAACGGACCAAGGATTAGGTTTACCGGCCAGCGCGTCGGCACCCGTAGCGGCCCTGGTCGATAAGTCGGGGGACAGGTTACGGGATGAGAGAGGAAGGGTTGAGCGCGGACGGCGGTAAGCCAGGCGCAATATGCTCTTTCTCCAAAGGAGAGGGCGGCAGAAAGCAACGACAGGGAAAAACGATAATCGCTGATGTGCGGTAGGTAGAATCAGCGATACGGGGTCCAGGTGGTTCGACGATGACCCGAAGAGCAATCAGAATTCGTCGGGGTTATTGGATACAGCGATTCCAACTTTTGCCAGGCTCAATGCCAACAGGCTAAACACGGCAAGCGTTGTTACAACGATCATAAGTGTGGTCACAGCAATCTCGATAGTTTAATACTGACAGTAGTCAGACTGCGTACCTGAGCAATAGTTCCGCAAATAAACAGAACTCGTTCGGGGGACGATGGCCTGACGTGACACAATAATAATATTTTGCGCCTCCCCAGGCATAGGGCAGCGCAATAATTCTGATTATTCAGGATATTTCAAATAGATACCGTCAAGGACGGTCCGTGCGGCCACGCAGCCGCATGGGTTAAAGGGGCTAAACGCGCGCTCGTCCCCCTAACTTTGTTGCCGTTAGCGTCTTTTTTTGAACGTAAACTTTTGTTTCTTGCGATCCCTTATATACGAAATAAGAGAAAAAACAGCGATCAGGAGCAGTGCGACCGCCAGTGCCAGAAAGAGTAAATTCGCCATACGCATTTATTCCCCGAGAAATTTATGGATATTCTTGCTTTTATGCGAAGAAATTTACTCTCGCCTTAAGAAAAATCCTAATGAAATATTTTTCATAGCTAATAAAAAAGATTTTTTAATGACGTTTGTGAGTGGGTATTGAATTTTAATGTCGATTAAACTCGGTTTTATTAGCATAATATTTCAATTAATTGGCGGTATTTTGCTTGAAAATGCTGAGGGGGAGTTTGCGATATTCGGACCCGCAACGAGCCTTATTGGCCCAGTTTTTATGTGCTAACTAACTGAAAAAAATTAGAAACATCGGTTTGCTATCTGCAGGAAAGCCCACAGGTGCGAAAAATAGCCGTCGATCGGCGCCGTTGGCGGCACCTGCCGCTTATGGCGTGAATTTTTGCGGCAAAATGTGTTTGCAAAAAACGGCTATGGACAAGAGCGGATCATTTCTCAGCCTCCAGGATTAGGTTAATCTGAAAGACACTTCGTCTTATACGGGTTATCAGCATGGGATTGCGTACTATCCAGGGAATGTTTTTTTCTTTGGCATTGATGCTGCCGCTTGTTTCTCAGGCTTCAGATGAAAGGAATCAGCCCAGCAGTGATTTAAATGATGGCGTTGAAACTTTCAGCATTAGCTGTTTTGGTATGCCGCAGCAGACCACCATCGATATTAATGAGTGCATGGCAAAGAAACTCGCGCAGCTTCGCTGGGTAAAAGATAAATATCTGACGACGGCCGCGAAACGAATAGCGCAGGGCAACAGGGACGATCCGCTTCGTTTACAAAAAATGGCGTTGGCATTTAATGATGAAAGTAAAGCATGGGATAATTTAATTGATAAGGCATCTACCGCGGCCGGGATTGATTCTGAAGGTGGGACGCTGAGAGGGACTACGGTGGCTTTACGTCAGGAAGGGCTCGTTGAGCTACAGGTTCATGATATCTGGCAGCACTGGCTGCGCTTTGAGGACACAACCCCGTCGGTTTTGCCGGAGCCCAGGTTTAAGTCTGACGAGTAGGGGATGAGGATTTAAATCACCGCCGGTGACCGGGAAAAGATTTACCGGGGAAATTTATGTCCAGGGAACGGTATTGGTTAGTGCTAACGCCGGTCCCCGAAAAAGCCGCTGTTGATATCAGCGCTGCGGCCTGGTTTATTCGTCTGCGCTCATCCACATGTCCGCTTCTTCAAACATCTCCTGGACGGCGCGGCTGATCTGCTCTTTTTCATGCTTGCTGGCATCCGTATTGATTGCGGGCAGCGTCATCATCGGCTTTACGCGAACGTCGGCCTCAGGAAAAATGCGGTGAATTCGTTTCGTGAGTTCAGCCATAATGGTCTCTCTGGCCCCGGCGAACCCTTCAAAATTTCTTTTATCATAAACCAGTTCTACAAACATGCTTCGGCTCCTGTAACTGTAGGCAGTAGTTATACTGTTTTTTTGTACAGTGTCAAGGCGAGAGGGAGAACAGCGCACGTTTTCCACCTCGCCAGCCGACGAGCGTAGGGCTGGTACGTAATGAGCGGCGGTCGGTTATTCCGTCACTAAACAACCTTTAATCGACGTTGTTGAAATAGTCTCGCGCAACTGCTTCGACGCTCTTCGCGTCAATTCCCGTTTTTTCAGTAATCAACTCGATGAACTGCCTGAACTTGTCGGTCATTACGTTGCCGCCATCCCAGTGGGCAACGTAGAAACGGCACTGATAGCGATAAAAGTGGAGGGTGGTATCTCCTAACGTGTAGTACATAAGAATCTCCCGTTCAGTATGTCGGACGAATCGCCATAGTTTGTGGTTATGGTGCCCCACCATAACGCTCTGCTTGCAGCATCTATCCTGCTACTAATTGCGTTAGATTTCCAGAGACGCGTTATTTTTAGCGCCGCCGGGCATGGCGAAGCGCAGCGTCCGTTTAAATATTGCAGAACTTCAAGGTCTTCGCGATAACGTGGCATAAGCGGCTTGATTAACCCGGATGATTTATTAATACTGTATATAAACACAGTTATTATGTCGGGTGAGTTTATGATGACGTTCTACAAGCCGGTTGAGCTGTCGCAGCGGTTTTTGGTGCCGCTGTTTCGCGATCTTGTTCCCTGCGGATTCCCCAGTCCGGCCCAGGATTATGTCGAAGATACGCTTGATTTGAACAAGCTGGCTATTAAGCACCCTAACGCGACCTATTTTGTCAGGGTGAGCGGGGATTCAATGACGGGCGCCGGGATTGATGATGGCGACCTGCTGGTGGTCGATCGCTCGCTGACCGCAGAACATGGCGATATTGTGATTGCTGCCGTTGCCGGCGAGTTTACGGTAAAGGAGCTGCAAACCCGGCCAGTCCTTCAGCTCACGCCGCGCAACCTCAACTATTCCCCTATCGTCTGTCAGCCTGGAGAGGAGCTGCAAATATTTGGCGTGGTCACCTTCACCTTAAAATCGCACCGACATGTTCGCGCTTGTTGACGTCAACAGTTTCTACGCCTCCTGCGAAACCGTTTTCCGGCCAGACCTGCAGGGAAAAGCGGTGGTGGTGGTCTCAAATAACGATGGATGTATTATTTCACGCTCGGCGCAGGCAAAGGCGCTGGGCATCCCCATGGGGGCGCCTTACTTCAAAATTAAAGACGATCTGCAGCGTTTGCAGGTGTCCGTTTTTAGCTCGAACTATGCGCTTTATGCCGATCTCAGCCACCGGGTCATGTCGACGCTAACGGAGATGGCGCCGGCGATTGAAATATATTCCATCGATGAGGCTTTTGTTAATTTAGCCGGTATCTCCAGCTATATGCCGCTTGAGACATTCGGTCATCAAATGCGCGATCGGGTCATGAAGCATACCGGGCTAACGGTTGGGGTTGGCATCGCGCCGACCAAAACGCTCGCCAAGCTGGCTAATTTCGCGGCTAAAACGTGGCGCAAAACCGACGGCGTAGTCGAATTATCGAACCGCGATCGCCAGCGTAAGCTGCTCTCTCTGGTACCGGTGCATGAAGTTTGGGGCGTGGGTCGTCGGATCGGGAAAAAACTGGAGCTGATGGGCATCGAAAACGCGCTGCAGCTTGCCGACAGCTCTACCTGGGTGATACGTAAGCACTTTAACGTCGTGCTGGAGCGCACGGTGCGTGAGCTTCGGGGAGAATCCTGCCTGCAGGTGGATGAGTTTGCGCCGACCAAACAGCAGATTATCTGCAGCCGTTCATTTAGTCACCGCATCACCCAATATAGCGATATGCATCAGGCCGTTTGCGCCTATGCTGAACGCGCGGCGGAAAAACTCAGGGCAGAGAAGCAGTACTGCTGCGTGGTCAGCGTCTTTATGCGGACCAGTCCGCATGCCGAAAATGAAGCGTTCTACGCTCCCCAGGCCAGCGGCCGGCTGGCAACGCCCTCTGACGATACCCGGGATATTATTCGCCTCGCTGTCCATGCGCTGGACAGAGTGTGGAAGGAGGGCTTTCGCTATATGAAAGCCGGCATCATGCTGAGTGATTTTTTCAGTCAGGGCGTGGCGCAGCTTAATTTGTTTGATCAATATCAGCCGCAGGCGAACAGCGCCGCGCTGATGCAGGTGGTGGATAGCCTTAATCGTTCGGGCCGCGGCAGCGTGTGGTTTGCCGGGCAGGGCATTCAAAAAAGCTGGGCGATGAAGCGTGAGATGCTATCGCCCGGCTACACGACCCGCTACGCAGATTTGCCCGTCGTCAAATAGGCCGCTTATGCATTCCCGGCGCGACAACCGCTCTGCCGCCGGATCGCTATACCGCTCCGGCGGCGTCATGGCTCACCGCACATTATTGGCTACCGATGGCGAGCGTGTGGGAAAACGCCGCCCGGTGCTGAATCCGGGGGAAGGGCATGACCTGCCAAGCCGCAGGCCATGTTAATTCGAGGATTATTTCAGCGCGGCCAGCTCATCGGCGGTGAGCGTTAACGTCTGCAGCGTGCCGGTTTCGGCGGAGCGAACGGCGGCCTCCAGTACCGCCATCACGGCGAGCGCCTGCAGCGGCTGTACCGGGTTTTCAATCTTGCCGGTGAGCGCATCGCGCACGTTGATGTAGTACTGCCGCTGATCGCCCTGCGGCGCGCTCACTTCCTGAACCTGCGATTGCGCGTCAAAAATGCTCAGGCTGTCGTCATCATGACCCCAGCCTTCGCTGCCGGGAATAACGCCCGCCAGCAGCTGGCTCTCCTGCTGGTCGGCTTTTTGTTTGACCGCGCTGCCTTTGTCACCGTGAACGGTAAAGCGCGCGCTGCCGCCGGCGACCAGCATGCTACAGTGCAGAATGACCTTATGCTGAGGATAATTTAAGACCACGTGCGCCCAGTCATTAATCTCGGCGCCCTGGCGCAGGGTGGCGATGTTACCCTGCACCGACTGCGGCAAGCCGAACAGCTGCAGGGCCTGATCGATCAGGTGCGGACCTAAATCAAACCACAGGCCGCTGCCCGGCACGTTTTGCTCTCTCCAGCGCACGCGAACTTCCGGGCGGAAGCGGTCGAAATGCGACTCAAAATGCTTAACGGTGCCGATAAGCCCCTGCTCAATAACCTGCTTGATCCCGAGGAAGTCGCTGTCCCAGCGGCGATTGTGGAATACCGAGAGCAGCTGCTGCTTCTCCTGCGCCAGCGCGATAAGCTCGCGCGCCTCCTGCATATCGAGGGTAAAAGGTTTATCAACGACCACGTGCTTACCGGCATTTAACGCCAGCTTAGCTAGCGGGGCGTGCGTGGCGTTAGGGGAGGCGATCACCACGAGATCGATATCCGGATGCTGGATCGCCTCTTCGGGTGAGGCCACGACGGTAACATCAGGAATATCACGCTTAACCTTTTCCTCATCGCGAGAAGAGACGATGGTCAGCTTCAGGCCGTCAATCGAGCGGATCAGCGGCGCATGGAACGTTTTGCCCACGAACCCATAACCGATCAGCGCAATATTAATGTTCTTACCGTCACCGGCGATAACTTTGTTCATTATTCTCTCCACGTTATTGAGCGTCAGCGATGTTGATGTGCATTGAAATGTCGTCCCCGGCGTCTTCCCAGGCTTTATCCAAAAATAACTGATGAATTTCTGCTAATCCGGCGACCAGATAAGGCTCGCAGTGGTTCAGCTTCATATGGTCGGCAACCAGCCAGCACTCGGTGCTGGCCGCCAGCATGGCGCGCTTGATCTCCGCGTCGGCCTCCTGGCTGGCGCTTAAACCCAGCTGCGCATGCAGCGCGCAGGCGCCGAGGATGGCGATATCAGCCCGATAGCGCGCGAGCAGCGCGAGGGTTGCGCTGCCGGCAAACAGGCGCTGCTGCATATCCCATCTGCCGCCTAACAGAATCAACTGAATATCCGCCCGGTCGCTGAAGTGCTGGGCGATATCTAAAGAGGTGGTGATAACGGTCATCGGCCCTTTGATGTGGCTGGCGACGGCCAGCACGGTGCTGCCAGCATCTAAAAAGATCGTCGAGCCGGCGGGAATTTTCTCCGCCACCATTTTACCTAAGCGCTGCTTCGTTTTTGGCAGCAGGGCATTTCTGCCCTGGCGGTTCATCGCCGACAGATCGAGGGCGATGGCGCCGCCGTGATTCTTTTGCGCCAGCCCCTGCTTTTCAAGATCGGTCAGGTCGCGACGAATGGTGTCTGCGGAAACCTGCAGCTTATCTACCAGCTCGCTGATGCTGACCTGCCCATTTTCGCTAATAATATCAAGTAGGTATTTTTGTCTGGCGGTTTTGTGCACGGCCTTTAATCCTGCAAAATACTGCAATAAATCGCATAATACAGCATTTTGCGGCAAAAGAAATCCCGCACCGGCGAAAGCGGGCGCAGCGTGACGGGGGCGGGGCTTGTTAGTTAAGGGGAAGCGGTTATTTTCCCCTTAGCCCGATCGTCAGGTGCCGGAAAGCGGTGAAAACTCAGTTGAGCTTAATGCGGGCAACGCTGTCCGGGCCCTTGGTGGAATTATCCTCATTGAAATCCTGCTTGATGCTGACGTAAAGAGTGTCCTGATCAGGGGAGAGCAGCAGGCTGTTCGGATGGCTAGCGAACGACCACGCATTTTTCAGCGCATAGGTGGTGGCGTCCAGCTGGAGTACCTTCTTCGATTCGCGCTGGCTGATATAAACCTCATTGCGCTTCGCGCTGAACTTAATACCCAGCGCATCGCCGTCGATACGCTTAATGACCTTACCCGTACGCTCATCAAAGACCAGCGTCGTTTTGGCCTTGGAATCATCGGTAACAAACAGGCGGCCGGTGGCCGGGTCTTCCGCCAGATTGAGGAACAGGTACTCTTTGCCGTCGCCCGGGGTCCAGCGCTGCTCAATTTTGTGGCTTGCCGGGTTAATCACCAGAATTTCCCCGCCGCCGTTTGCCGCATAAATGCGATCGGTGAGCGGGGAGTAGATCAGTCCCGTCACCCACTTCCCGGCATTATCAATCCGGCCCTTCAGGGTCATGGTTTTCGCATCTACGATGGAGATAAAACCCGGATCGGCTACGCGGCCAATAAACAGCTGGTTATTGTGGAACAGCACTTCACGGGCGCCGATAGGGTCGCCGTCCTTATCCTTACCGACGAACATCAGGCGCTGTAGCACCTTACCGCTTTGCGCATCCACCTTGGATATCCCGCCATCCAGCGAGTTGGTGGTGTAGAACGCCTTGCCGTCATCCGCGATCGCCATGCCGAAGTTCTTCAAATCGGTATGGGTTTCAGCCTTAGTGGCCAGCGTGGTGGGATCCAGCCGATAGATCATGCCGCCGTTAACCGCTTTAAATCCCTGAGCGCTGGCGACAACGAGCGCGCTTTGCGCCGGCAAATAGGCCATCTCGTACAAACCATCGCCCAGCGTACGTTGGCTTAATGACGCGGGCGCTTTGGCAGGCGGCGTCTCCTCGGCCGAAGCCTGCCACGCCGTTAGGGTTAACGCGGAGAGAAGCGCAGCGCACAGCGCTGATTTACGCGGGCCAAATAACGATTTCATTCTGAACCCCATCATTGGATAAATCACTCCCGCAGGGCAAAGCCGCAGCGGGAACGTAAAAAAACAAGAATGAGAATCATAATCATTTATGCTGCGGACGCAAATCATCCCGGCCTCAGGCGCGGCCCTGAGCGCCTGAACGGGCGCAAGGATGGACGACGAAGCGGCTGTTTTCGCGTTCGTTTCCGCACAGTCCTGCGGCAGATCCGGTTCGCGATGATGTCAGGTTGTTGATTTACAAAAAGTATACACTTGCTTACATTTAACTGACAAAATAGCCTGCGATAAATAAGGCAAATAATTATTATTCCCATTCTCATTTGTTGTTTTCTCGCGCCGTATGCCGCCTTCAATCTGCTGACAAAGAGCGATTTTTCAGCGCTGCGGTGAGCGAGATAACGTCACTCACAATAATAATTCCTGATGGGAAAATTTATGTTTTTCAACGACAGGGGCACAGGCGGTAGACCGCCTGCACAGAGTTTATCTAAACCATTTACCGTTTCACTGCTGGCGCTGGCGATCCAGGCCTTTGCCCACCCCGTACAGGCGGCGGAGAAGGATGAAGGAACGGCGGCCGGGACGCAGCAGGATATGGTGGTCTACGGCAGCGCGGGAAATGCGCCCGAGGAGCAGCAGGATTACGCGGCAAAAACCACCCGTGCGGGGACGAAGATGCTGCTGGCTCCCCGCGATGTGCCGCAGTCGGTCACGATTGTGACCCAGCAGCGCATGAAGGATCAAAATCTGCAGACCATCGACGATGTGCTGACCAACGCGACCGGCGTCTCCTCGCAGCAGATCGACAGCGAGCGTTCGTATTACTATTCGCGAGGGTTTGAAGTCACCAGCTTCGCCTACGACGATATTCCAACCTCGCTAGGCGATGCCTGGAACTACGGCGATGCGCAGGAAGATACCGCTATTTACGATCGCATCGAAGTGGTTCGCGGCGCCACCGGCCTGATGACCGGCGCGGGCGACCCCGGCGCCACGGTGAACATGGTGCGTAAAAAGGCGGACAGCAAAACGCTGACCGGGAACGTGAGCGCCAGCTACGGCAGCTGGAATAAGCAGCGCTACGTTGGCGACCTGTCGGCTCCGCTAAATGCTGACGGCAGCGTGCGCGGGCGGGTGATTGCCGGCTATCAGGATCAGGATAGTTGGCTGGACCGCTACCATAAGACCAGGAAGTTTCTCTACGGCGTCGTGGATGCCGACCTGACGGATAGTACCCACCTGTCGCTGGGCTGGGACTATCAGAAGTCGAATACCGGCAATCCGACGTGGGGCGGTCTCCCCAGCCTGTATAGCGACGGTTCGCGGACCCATTACGATCGCAGCACCAACACGGCGGCCGACTGGACGCGTTACGCCATTGAATCCCGCAAGGTATTTGCCGGCCTGACGCAGGAGTGGGATAACGGCTGGTCATTCCGCTTCAACGGCACCCACGGCGAACAGACCCTGAACGACACGCTGCTGTATGTGATGGGGAATCCCGATGCCGATACCGGCGAAGGCGCCAGCGGCTGGGGAAGCAAGGATCGCGGCAAGCGAACCCTCGACTCCTTCGATGCCTATGCCAGCGGGCCGTTTGAGCTGCTGGGTCGCCAGCACCAGCTGATGGCCGGCGCCAGCTACAGCCGCCAGCATAACGCCAGCTTTAGCCAGGACGGGCCGATGGATAGCGAGCAGCTCGGGGTCTTTAATAACGGCTGGAACGGCAGCGTGGCGCAGCCGGAGTGGGGGGACTGGTATCTGAATGCGGATGATATCGTGCGGCAGAAATCGGCCTATACCGCCGCCCGGTTCTCGCTCGCCGACCCGCTATCGCTGATCGTCGGCGCGCGCTACACCCAGTACAGCGCCAACGGCAGCAGCGGCGATATGCGTAAATACAACGTCACGCCGTACGGCGGCGTGGTGTACGACATCACCGAGAGCCTGTCGGCATACGCCAGCTATACCTCAATCTTCTCCCCGCAGACCAAGCGTTCGGCGGACGGCGGATGGCTGTCGCCGATAACCGGGAAGAACTACGAATCCGGGCTGAAGGCCGATTGGCTGGATAGCCGGCTGACCACCAGCTTCGCCATCTTCCGCATTGAGCAGGAGAATGCGCCCGAGGCGGTAAGCGGCGAGTTTGTGAACGGCTCCAGCGAGCAGGCCTACCGCGCGGCAAAAGGCGCGGTCAGCAAAGGGGCGGAGCTGGAGGTCAACGGCGCGGTCAGCGACAATATGCAGCTGACGTTCAGCGCCACGCGCTATGTCGCCACCGACAGCAGCGGTCGTTATAACAGCTTTGCGCCGCAAACGCAGCTTAAGCTCTTCACGCGCTATCGTATTCCGGCGCTGCCTGAGCTGACCGTAGGCGGCGGGGCCACCTGGCAGAATCGGGTCTACCAGGACGTCAGCGGGCCGGACGGTGAAACGCAGCGCCTGTATCAGGGCAGCTACCCGCTGGTGAGTCTGTTTTCGCAGTATCAGCTGACAAAACAGCTTACCGTGCAGGCCAATATCAATAACCTGTTCGATCGTGAATATTACTCCTATCTGGATGATTCTGCGGTGTACGGGGAGCCGCGCAGCGTCTCGGTGAGCATGAACTATACGTTTTAATTTCCCCCACCCGCAGGCTCCCGCGAGAGGGCCTGCGGGCAGGTAGGCCTGGTGCTGGGGCCTACCTGTGCATAGGTGCGGGCCTTATCGGCGCCAGCGCGCTGGGGCAGCGGCTTTTGTCAGCGAATTCAGCACCCTGCTTGTTTTAGCTCTTGCTTAACGGAGGCGTCAGGCTAGACTACGAAAATTAAGCATGAGTTAACGGAGGTCTGGTGGAGGCGATTAAAGGTACGGAACTGAATGTGCCGGATGCCGTTTTTGCATGGCAGTTTGACGGACAGGGCGGCGTAAAGCCGCTGACGAATAGCGACACTATCGATAAAGATCATCCCTGCTGGCTACATCTGAACTACACCCATGCCGACAGCGCGCAGTGGCTGGCGCAAACGCCGCTGTTGCCGAATAGCGTGCGGGATGCGCTGGCGGGCGAAAGCACCCGACCGCGGGTGACGCGGGTCGGCGACGGCACGCTGATTACGCTGCGTTGTATTAACGGCAGCACCGACGAACGGCCGGATCAGCTGGTGGCGATGCGCTTATATATGGATGAGCGTTTAATCGTCTCTACCCGACAGCGGCGGGTGCTGGCGCTGGACGATGTGCTCGGCGACCTGCGTGAAGGCACCGGCCCGGTGGACTGCGGCAGCTGGCTGGTGGACGTCTGCGATGCGCTGACCGACCATGCCAGCGAGTTTATCGAACAGCTGCATGACCGGATAATCGACCTTGAGGATAATTTGCTGGATCAGCAGATCCCTCCGCGCGGCTTCCTGGCCCTGCTGCGTAAGCAGCTGATTGTGATGCGCCGCTATATGGCCCCGCAGCGCGATGCCTACTCCCGGCTGGCCAGCGAACGTCTGCCGTGGATGAATGACGACCAGCGTCGGCGCATGCAGGATATCTCCGATCGCCTGGGCCGCGGCCTGGATGAGATCGATAGCTGCATCGCTCGTACGGCGATTATGAGCGATGAGATCGCGCAAATTATGCAGGAGGCGATGTCGCGTAGAACCTATACCATGTCGCTGATGGCAATGGTCTTTCTGCCCAGCACCTTTCTGACCGGCCTGTTTGGCGTCAACCTCGGCGGGATCCCCGGCAACGAGTGGCATTTGGGCTTTTCTATCTTTTGCATAATGTTAGTTGTTCTGATTGGTGGTGTTGCGTGGTGGTTGCATCGTAGTAAATGGCTGTAAATAATCGCCTTTTATCAGCCTCCGGGCGCGAAAACCCGGCAATGTTTGAGCGAAATCAATAAACCATCTACTCGTTCGGGGCAATATCTCTCTCGCAGGTGAATGCAACGTCAAGCGATGGGCGTTGCGCTCCATATTGTCTTACTTCCTTTTTTGAATTACTGCATAGCACAATTGATTCGTACGATGCCGACTTTATTGAGTCGGCTTTTTTTTTGCTCTCCTGCGGCCAGCTTCTACGCTTAATGAGTGGTACACCCGCCCATAACCGGGAGAGTCAAAATGCGATACCAGCCTTTAACGTCAATACCCATTTCACCTGAGCCTAACGACCCGACGCCGGTGCCGGACCCTCGGCCTCGTCCGCATCCTTTACCCGACCCGCCGCCGGATGATGAGCCGATTAAATTGTCGCATCAGAGGCGCAATTCTGCGAGGATACGCGCCTGTCAATTGCGCGCCCTTTAACACGAGAAAAAATTGTGACCGCTTTTTCAACACTGAACGTTTTGCCCGCCGCCCAGCTCGATAATCTGAATGAGCTGGGATACCTTGCGATGACCCCGGTCCAGGCGGCGGCTTTGCCGGCGATTCTGGCCGGTAGAGATGTGCGCGTGCAGGCAAAAACCGGCAGTGGGAAAACGGCCGCATTCGGCCTTGGCCTGCTCCAGCAGGTTGATGCCACGCTGTATAAGACGCAGTCTCTGGTGCTGTGCCCGACGCGCGAGCTGGCCGATCAGGTCGCCGGCGAGCTGCGTCGGCTGGCGCGCTTTCTGCCGAATATTAAAGTTTTAACCCTGTGCGGGGGCCAGCCCTTTGGCGCCCAGCGTGATTCGCTCCAGCATGCGCCGCATATTATCGTCGCCACGCCGGGACGCCTGCTCGATCACCTGCAGAAGGGCACCGTATCGCTGGATGCGCTGCAGACGCTGGTGATGGACGAGGCGGATCGGATGCTGGACATGGGGTTCAGCGACGCCATTGATGAAGCGATTCGCTTTGCGCCCGCCGAGCGGCAGACGCTGCTGTTCTCGGCGACCTGGCCGGAGGCCATTGCGGCGATTAGCGGACGCGTGCAGAACAATCCGCAAACCATCGAGATTGATTCCGTTGATGCGCTGCCGGCGATTGAACAGCAGTTCTTCGAAACCTCGCAGAAAGGCAAAATTGCGCTGCTGCAAAAGCTGCTTAGCCAGCATAAGCCGGCGTCCTGTGTGGTGTTCTGTAATACCAAAAAGGATTGCCAGGCCGTTTGCGATGCCCTCAACGCCGCCGGGCAGAGCGCGCTGTCGCTGCATGGCGATCTTGAGCAGCGCGATCGCGATCAAACCCTGATCCGCTTTGCGAACGGCAGCTCGCGCGTGCTGGTGGCGACCGACGTCGCGGCGCGCGGTCTCGATATTAAATCCCTGGAGCTGGTGATTAACTACGAGCTGGCCTGGGACCCGGAAGTTCACGTACACCGCATCGGCCGCACCGCGCGCGCCGGTGAGAGCGGGCTGGCGATTAGCCTTTGCGCGCCGGAAGAGGCCCAGCGTGCCAATATTCTTGCGGAAATGCTGCAGCTAAAACTGAACTGGATGAACGCGCCGACCGGCGGCACGATCGTACCGCTGGAAGCCGAAATGACGACCCTGTGCATTGACGGCGGTAAGAAGGCCAAAATGCGCGCAGGGGACGTTCTGGGTGCGCTGACCGGAGATTTGGGATTCGATGGCGCCGATATCGGCAAGATCAACGTGCATCCGGCGCACGTCTACGTGGCGCTGCGCCAGGGCGTGGCCCATAAAGCGTTCAAGCTGCTGCAGAACGGCAAGATTAAGGGCAAGAACTGCCGGGTTCGTTTGCTGAAATAGGGCGCGTAAGGGCGTCTCAGAAACCGCGCTGAGACGCCAGTTCGCGGTTTACTTCACTTCCACCACGTTCAGCCGCAGCTCGTCCAGCTGGGCATCATCTTCTTCCGGCTGCCAGCCGGCGGGCTGGAGCGGGATCTCTTCGCGATCGAACGCCAGGTCGCCGCCGTCAACCACGTCAGAGCCGTGGGTAATCCCTTTAAAGTCAAACAGGTTGACGTCGCTAAGATGTGACGGCACGACGTTCTGCATAGCGCTGAACATGGTCTCGATACGCCCGGGATAGCGTTTATCCCAGTCGCGCAGCATGTCGCCGATCACCTGACGCTGCAGGTTAGGCTGGGAGCCGCAGAGGTTGCATGGGATAATTGGGAAACCTTTCGCCTGCGAGAAGCGCTCGATATCCTTTTCGCGGCAGTACGCCAGCGGGCGGATAACGATATGCTTGCCGTCGTCACTCATCAGCTTCGGCGGCATGCCTTTCATCTTGCCGCCGTAGAACATATTGAGGAACAGCGTCTGCAGAATGTCGTCACGGTGGTGGCCGAGGGCGATTTTTGTCGCGCCGAGCTCGGTGGCGGTGCGATAGAGGATCCCGCGGCGCAGGCGTGAACAGAGCGAACAGGTGGTTTTACCCTCAGGAATTTTCTCTTTGACGATCCCGTAGGTGTTCTCTTCGACAATCTTATACTCGACGCCGAGCTGCTGCAGGTACTCCGGCAGAATGTGCGCCGGGAAGCCGGGCTGCTTCTGATCGAGGTTTACCGCAACCAGAGAGAAAGAAATGGGCGCGCTTTTTTGTAAACTGCGCAGGATTTCCAGCATGGTGTAGCTGTCTTTCCCGCCGGAAAGGCAAACCATAATTCGGTCGCCTTCTTCAATCATATTGAAATCGGCAATGGCTTCGCCGACATTGCGGCGCAGGCGCTTCTGCAACTTATCGATGTTGTATTTTTCTTTCTTTGTAACTTGCTGATTATCAAGCATTATTAACATTCTCTGAAACAAAAAGGGCATGTAGGGCAAAGTTAAATCACAGTTCAAGCCTGGCGTTGAGTATCGATACCCGATCGCCGTTCATTTCTTCAGTCCATGAACTGTAGACTTCAGACACCATTTTCGCGTTTCCATGCCCCATCTGGTTAGCAATAAAAGACGGGTTAGCGCCGGCTGATAGCAGCCAGCAGGCAAAAGTATGTCGCGTATGGTACGGATTCCGACGACGAATGCCAGCGCGTTTTACTGCGACTTCTCATCTACTACCGATACTGCTGTGAGAGTAGTCGGCTTCTGCACCTCGTTCCGCTTCCTGGGTATAAAAACAAAGCGCAGTTTTTGTGGCTCGCGAGCGCCGTACTCCCTGCGGTGAAAAGTAATTTTCGTCAGAGATTGCGAGGTAGTCGGCGCGTGTTGTGCTTGCAAAGCTTCCCGCGCAGGTTCAGGCATCTTTAATTGCCCGGTAGCAGAATGCAGAGGTGATTGGGGTAGGGGGAAACCATCTATAAATATTTGCCTGAGGTAAACGAGAAGTAATAAAAAACTCGACCTGAGTCGAGGGGCGGTGCTGGCAACTCGATCAGAGAAACTTAAATTTTTCGAGGCTATCTTTTGCCAGTTAAAAGCAGTGCACCAGGATTTAAATATAATTATTAGCACCCTGATAATTTATTTGTTAAATAATTCGCTATAGATAATTAATAGACCTGCGGGTTGAGTGAGAATCGAGTGAAAAACACAGTTTTTTGCTGCAGCAGGTGATCGATATTAGCCAGCAAATACATCAGGGATATCTGCAAAGTACGGGCTATTCCTCTCTAAAAAAGAGGAATGTAACCCGTCAGGAGGTTGGAATTCCTGACGACTGAAAAAAACAATTACAAAAATTGACAGTTGCCTCACATTTGTATGAGATTTAAACTTCATCTGCAACTTATGGATTCCCTTTTGATTATGGAAAAAAAAATGAAAAAAAGTACTGTTGCAGTAATGATGATGGCTACTCTTTCAGGAACAGCTTATGCGGAGTCAGCGCAGTTAACCCCGAATTTCTCTCCAGAAAGTTTTACTGTATCGACCTCTGCAGGGATGCTAAGCGGAAAATCTCATGAGATGGTTTATGACGCGGATACAGGTCGAAAAGTTAGTCAGCTGGACTGGAAAATAAAGAATGTTGCTATTCTGAAAGGTGACATCTCCTGGGATGCGTACTCCTTTCTGACGCTGAACGCCCGCGGCTGGACGTCTCTGGCTTCGGGATCCGGTCATATGGATGATTACGACTGGATGAATGATAACCAGTCCGGATGGACAGACCACTCATCTCATCCCAGCACGAATGTTAATTATGCCAATGAATACGATCTCAATGTGAAAGGCTGGATATTCCAGGACGAAAACTACAAAGCTGGTGTAATCGCCGGTTATCAGGAAACACGTTTCAGCTGGACGGCTACCGGTGGTTCTTACGACTATGATAACGGTGCTTATACCGGCAATTTCCCAACCGGAGAGCGTGGTATTGGTTACAGTCAGCGATTCTCTATGCCATACATTGGTCTGGCGGGTCAGTATCGTATTAATGATTTTGAATTTAATGCCTTGTTTAAATTCAGTGATTGGGTCCGGGCACATGATAACGATGAACACTATATGCGGGATCTGACCTTCCGTGAGAAAACGACTAATTCGCGTTATTACGGTACGTCGATTGATGCCGGATATTACGTCACGCCTAATGCCAAAGTTTTTGCCGAATTCACATACAGCAAATATGAAGAAGGCAAGGGAGGTACTCAGATTATTGATACCAACAGCGGCGAGTCGGCCTCAATTGGTGGCGACGCTGCCGGTATTTCAAATAAAAACTATACCATTACAGCTGGTCTGCAATATCGGTTCTAAATCAGTACAGATCCTGGGTATACCTTCTGTTGGATATAAAGCCCCTTCTGGGGCTTTTATAGCACTGTGTGACCCACGACTAGCGCGGGCTATTCTGGCGATTCACCGCGATCCTGGCCGGGGATAGTCTGTTGCTAAACTTTCGCCAGGAGTTTTGTGGTGGCAATGAGCGAGAAGCTGACGTCAATTGAATCTGTTCTTGAGAACAGATACCAGCCCAATAGTGACTTTAAGGTACCGGAGAACCACCATGATTTTGTACTAAGAACACATTTTTATGCTGAGTTAATTTTGTAATGCTGAATACATATTTATTCAGATAAAATAGATCTCACTATCTACATGGTATTAATTTTCCCGATATACTATCACCTGATTATTCGAATAAATGATGGATGGTCCTACTATGCTCACATCTGACGCGCGTTATCAGCTCTTAGCCATGTATAGTGCACAGCATCTACGTGCTGTTGCAAACAGAATTATTGCTCGTACTGAGTTACCCGCACTACATTTTTCTTCACTAGTCTGGCGGGGTATGTGGTTACCGATAATCCCGCCACTTTTACAATCTGACTCATCTAACGAATTCTTTCAAACTACTGGGTTTCACTATCCGTCCACTTCACGCCTTAAGTCCTGGCTCACTCCAGATAATAAGGGTATTCTTGATATCAACTCTTCAGGTAAGCTTATATATCTTGCTGAGTTTATTGAAAAAGACTGGCATCTTCATCAGCAAGAGCCAATATGGAGAAAACATCCGACAAACAGACTTAACGGCTATGCATATAACATTATACAGATCCTAATGTATGATAAAATTTCTGATGATTATCCAACTGAATACTATCGTACAATTCAGTATAATCTTTTAGATTCAACATTAAAAAATAAAAATCTCAATAACTGGATTAATGCATATCAAAATAATTCAAAAGACCCGTTTTTTGTTGCCACATTAGACTTGACTCGGATATCGAATATGAAGTCAACTTTTTTATGGCAAATTACGCTTGAGACGAGAAATGGACTATACACAACCTTATCTATGGAGGCAACACCAGGTTCCTCACATTATTCTTACGCACATCCTATTAGACACAAACGGGTTCATTCATTTATAGGATATGTTTGAAAGTTGAGTTTATTGTGCATAAAAAAGGACTGATTACCTATTTTTTTTGCTCTTCCTTTTACATGTGCAAATAATCGACACCGTAACGAGTTGAATATTTAATCCATTTCCTGCATGCAAAAGTCTGCTCCAGGCTCGAAGCAGACTGCTGTAGGGCTAACTATTAATCACAACATTTACAGGAAAGCTATTATTCTGCCAACAGCGTTGCTGACGGCGGCAACTAATGGCGTCTGACGTTGATGAGTATCAGTCTGTGGCGTGTATGGTACGGATTCGCGCCGGGGATGTCAGCACATTTAAGAGAGTTTAATCGGTGGCGGATTAAGATAAAAAGCCCGCACCGGCGGCGGGCTGAAGAGGTTAGCGGACAACCAGTACGGAGCACTCGGCATGACGCACGACGGCCGCGGCGTTAGAGCCGAGCAGGTAGGTCGTGATATCCGGGCGGTGAGAGGCGATGATGACTAAATCTGCCGGCAGCGACTTCGCCAGCCCCAGAATGTTGTCTTTCGGCGAACCTTCGGCAATATGGAAATGCACCCGGTCTTCAGGGATGGAAAACTGCTTCACCACCTCTTTCAGCCGCGTTTCAGAATCCGCTTTGAACTCATCCATCGGCGGCATCTCTGCGGTATAGGCCATGCCCAGCGAGGCATAATAGGGAAGAGAGGGGATCACGGTCAGAAAGTGGACTTCCGCATCATCAATCCGTGCTTCGGCTTCAACGTGGCTGATAACGCGTTGAGTTAATTCTGTATCGGAAATATCTATGGGTACAAGAATTATTCTAGTCATAAAACCTCCTGTTTAATTAACCTTTAAAAGTGTACGACATTCAGGGGCGATATGTACAATGACCAGGGTCACACTTTGGCTTCAGACCACGGGGCGTTCGGTAAATTTACCTTTGATAACCCCGTCATAAAACCGACCTTTGGAAACCACCTGCAGAAAGTTGTGAAAAACCCGCGGTGGTACGTTGCAGTACTGCAGAGTTTTATTGTCACGAAAACGTATTTCAAGGATGCCGGAGGTTTCGTCGTAGGCGACGGAAGTAATTCGGGATGATTTTACGGGATGATGATGCATTGCTGGCGTCCTTTACGAGCGGTCTTTTAAGCAATATATCATCCACTGGACGACTATTTTAACACAACAGGTATATTGTTTTGATTTGGTTAAAATGTCGGCAGAAAGGGAGGCGCGGACCCGCCGTCGCCAGCGGGCCGCGGCATCAGAACTGGTAGACCAGGCCTGGAGACACGGCATCATCTGTGCCGATGCCGATGCCGATGCCGATGCCGATGCCGCTGTTTGCGTAGAAGCTGTCGTTTTTATCCAGCAGGCTGATTCTGTCATCGACATAGGTGGACATGGCTAAAGTAATAGGTCGCGCCGATATCGGCATACTTCACCAGATCTTTGTCGCCGTCGATGTTGTTCAGGCCTCTACCTTTCGACATCAGGAAAGAGACGGCCGGACGCAGGCCAAAATCGAACGGATACTGAGCGGTGACTGCAACGTTCTGCGTTTTGTTGGCGATCGCACCGTTCTGGTTGCCGTAAGGGGTCATATTGCGGGTTTCAGAGTAGGGAGATATTGCTGGCGTCATATTTCAGGCCGGTGCTCCAGGCGTCGGCCTTGTCGCCGCCGGCGGGTTGGTCTGCTCGTTGGTACGGTCGGTACTCGCCAAATTTCAGACCGGCGAATGCCAGACGGATCCAGGCGTGGTTAGTCTCTGATCCGCTATTATTGGCCTGAGCGTTATATTCCCATTGGCCGTAGCCGGTCAGCAGACAGCTAATATAAGCTTCGCCTGTGAAGCCAGGACGGATACAGCTCATATCGTCATCAGAATACGTATCATCGGAGAAATAATGTAAGCCATCTACTAATGGTGGTCAGTGCTTTCTTTTTATTTGGAGAATCTTTTAATGTTTTTTTTTGACTTCCTGCGAAGATATTGGATTATTGAAAATGAAGGGTGTTAAGTTATGGGGGATATAAAATGCTTCGCTATGAGTAAAGTCTAAAATAAATAACGCCGCTGCTGCGGTGATAGTTTTAGTGAATCTATCAATGCAATACATATAAAATAAAAATTATACGGCGGCAGATTAATGAGATATTATTCGCGCGTTATATGCCTTTGTTTATTGTCAGCAGATTCTTGGTTGCCGCATTTTGGTGTCCTGTTACGGACTATTTAAACGATAAAATGACAAGCCCGAATATGTATTCGGGCTTTTTTTATGGCAACGCTCAGGCGCAGTGAAAATTAGCTTTCGACGGTGGGTTTCTCCGCTTTACCGGCCATCCGGGCAAGGAAGTCATAGCGCTTTTGCAGATCCGCCGCGGCATCCTGCCACAGCTGCTCTGCCACCTCCGGCTGCTGCGCGTTGAGGCGACGGAAGCGCTGCTCGTTTAGCAACGTTTCCGCCAGCGCGTCTGACGGCGGGCGAGAGTCCAGCGCCAGCGGGAGCTTACCTTCATCCGCGCGGCGCGGATCGAAGCGGTACAGCGGCCAGAACCCGGTCGCGGTCAGCTGGCGCATCTGATCGTGGCTCAGCGCCAGATCGTAACCGTGCTCTTCGCATGGGCTATAGGCGATAATCAGCGACGGTCCCGGATAGGCCTCTGCTTCCTGAATCGCTTTCACCGTCTGATTAAGCTGGGCGCCCAGCGAAATCTGCGCCACGTAGACGTGGCCGTACATCATCATGCTGACGCCGAGGTCTTTGCGCGATTTACGCTTACCGTGCTCGCCAAATTTGGTGACCGCGCCGAGCGGCGTGGCCTTCGATGCCTGGCCGCCGGTGTTGGAATAGCACTGGGTGTCGAGAACCAAAATATTGACGTTCTCGGTCAGGCTCAGCACGTGGTCGAGGCCGCCGAAGCCGATATCGTAGGCCCAGCCGTCGCCGCCGATCAGCCAGATCGATTTTTCCACCAGCGCGTCGGCGTCGGTCAGCAGCTCCTGCGCTCCCTCAACGCCGGCCAGCGCGCGGCGCAGCTCCGCCACCTGCTCACGACGGACGTCAGGAGCGGCCTCGGCGTGCAGGGCAGCGTTCAGCTCCGCCGGGATCGTATCGGCAAACTGCGCCAGCAGGCGCATCACCCGTTGACGATGCTGATCCACGGAGAGGCGGAAGCCAAGGCCAAATTCGGCGTTATCTTCAAATAAAGAGTTGGCCCATGCCGGGCCGCGCCCGTTGGCGTCGGTGGTATACGGCGTTGACGGCAGGTTACCGCCGTAAATAGACGAGCATCCGGTGGCGTTGGCGATCAGCATCCGGTCGCCGTACAGCTGGGTCAGCAGCTTGATGTAAGGCGTTTCGCCGCAGCCGGAGCAGGCGCCGGAGTACTCAAACAGCGGGCTTATCAGCTGAGAGGTACGAATATCAATGCGCTCCAGCGCGTTGCGGTCGATCTCCGGCAGGTTGAGGAAGAAGTCGTAATTGACCTTCTCCTCCTCAACGTGCTCAAGGCGCGACATCATATTGATGGCCTTGATCTCCGGGTTCTGCCGGTCTTTAGCCGGGCAAACCTCAACGCACAGATTACAGCCGGTACAATCTTCCGGCGCCACCTGCAGAACGTATTTCTGTCCGCGCATATCGCGGGATTTCACATCCAGCGAATGCAGGCTGGCCGGGGCCGTTTCCATCGCCTCCGGGGAGATAACCTTGGCGCGGATTGCCGAGTGCGGGCAGGCCGCGACGCAGTGGTTACACTGGGTACACAGCTCCTCTTTCCAGATAGGGATCTCTTCGGCGATATTGCGTTTTTCCCAACGGGTGGTGCCCATCGGCCAGGTGCCGTCCGGCGGCAGAGCGGAGACCGGCAGCGCATCGCCGAGTCCGGCCAGCATGGCGGCGGTGACGGTTTTGACAAAGTCCGGCGCGGAATCGGAGACCACCGGCGGGCGGTTTGGGCTGGCGGCGTTGACCTGCTGCAGCGGCACTTCGGCCAGCGACTCGCGGGCCATCGCCAGCGCCTGCCAGTTGCGCTCAACCAGCTCCTGACCTTTGCTGCTATAGCTTTTGGCAATCGCGCCCTGCAGCTCGGCCAGCGCGCTGTCGCCCGGGAGAATTTGCGTCAGATGGAAGAACGCCATCTGCATCACGGTGTTGATACGCGCGCCGAGGCTGCATTCGCGGGCAATTTTGGCGGCGTTGACGACATAAAAGCGCGCCTGCTTCTGGTTAAGCATCGCCTGCACTTCCTGCGGCAGGCGCGACCACGCCTCATCGGCGGCGTACGGCGTATTCAGCAGGAAAATCCCGCCGGGCTTCAGCCGCTCCACCATCTGATATTTATCGATAAACTGCAGCTGATGACAGCCGACGAAATCGGCCTGCGAGATCAGGTAGGAAGAGCGAATCGGCTTCTCGCTGACGCGCAGGTGCGAAACGGTCAGCCCGCCGGCCTTTTTCGAATCGTAGACGAAATAGCCCTGCGAGAACCACGGCGTCGAGTTGCCGATGATTTTGATGTTGTTCTTGGTGGCCGATACGCTACCGTCGCTGCCCAGACCGTAGAACAGCGCTTCCAGCTTCGCCTCCGACGGCAGGGTATTTTCCCCCAGCGGCAGGGAGAGGTTGGTGACATCGTCATAGATACCGACGGTAAAGCGCGGTTTCGGTTTGGCCGCGCTCAGCTCGTTAAACACGGCCAGCACGCACTCCGGGCCGAACTCTTTTGACGACAGGCCATAGCGCCCGCCGATGGTGCGCGGCAGCGTTTCGCGTTCCCCGCGGTTAAACGCCTCCGCCAGCGCGGTCATGATGTCGAGGTACAGCGGCTCTGCCTGGGCGCCGGGCTCTTTGGTGCGGTCCAGCACGGCGACCGCGCGCGCGCTTTCCGGCAGCGCTTCCAGCAGGTGGGCGGCGGAGAAGGGGCGGTAGAGGCGCACTTTCAGCACGCCGACTTTTTCGCCGCGGCCGAGCAGTTCGTCCACCACTTCTTCGCAGGTGCCGATGGCGGAACCCATCACCACAATCACCCGTTCAGCCTGCGGATGGCCATAGAATTCGAACGGCTTATAGCGACGGCCGGTGGCGGTAGCGAAATCGTCCATTGCCGTTTCGACATGGTCGTAGACCGCGTCGTACCACGGGTTGGTGGCCTCACGGGACTGGAAATAGGTATCCGGGTTAGCGGAGGTTCCGCGAATTACCGGATGTTCAGGATTCAGCGCGCGCAGGCGATGGGCGTCGATTTCATTCTGCGGCAGCAGGCTGCGGATGGTGTCATCCGCCAGCGGCGCGATTTTGTTGATTTCGTGCGAGGTGCGGAAGCCGTCAAAGAAATGGATGAACGGCACCCGGCTTTTGAGGGTCGCAATATGGGAAATCAGGGCAAAATCCTGCGCCTCCTGGACGTTGCTCGCGCAGAGCATCGCGCAGCCGGTCTGCCGCACGGCCATTACGTCCGAGTGATCGCCGAAAATGGACAGCGCATGGGTCGCGACGGTACGCGCGGCGACGTGCAGGACAAACGGCATCAGCTGACCGGCCAGTTTGTACAGCGTCGGGATCATCAGCAGCAGACCCTGCGAGGAGGTAAAGGACGTCGAGAGGGCGCCGGTTTGTAAAGCCCCGTGCACGGCGCCGATAGCCCCGGCTTCCGACTGCATTTCGACCACCCGAGGTACGTCGCCCCAGATGTTTTTTAGCCCGTTACCGGCCCAGGCGTCGGCCTGCTCGGCCATCGTTGAGCTGGGGGTAATGGGGTAGATGGCGATAACTTCACTGGTGCGAAACGCGACAGAAGCGGCCGCGCCATTACCGTCGATAGTAATCATAAAAAGAGACCCTAACATTGCGCAAACAAAAGAAGGGACCCGCAAAACGGCGGCGGATCCTGTAATTATAAGTAGTGAGTATAGGGGCTTTCGGTATGCCCTTGAAGTTGTGCGTCTTTCGAGTGCACAAATTGATCCATAAAACTCCCCCCGCCGGCGGGCCGGGCGAGGAGAAGCGGTGATCGATATCCTGCTGATTATTATCCCGTTAGCATAAATTCTCCGGGCGCAAGGGCGCTAAAGCGCCAGCGCTGCGCGGAAAACCAGCTCCTAAGCCGGGCGCCGAAGATCGGCGTGCCTGCGGCTGGCAAAGGCGTCGGTGGTGGAATGGTTATCCAGCGATAATTTTTGCTTCAGCAGGCGTTTATGCGGCGGCTTATCCGCAGGAACAGGCGTGCCACCTTACTCAAAATCGGCGATCCGCCGGGAAATTTGCTAGAAAATGTTAATGTGGCGCATAAATACCTGTTTCACCTCTCGACGTCGGGCGCCGGGCTGCCTATTATTCTTGGGTTTGTTTATTTTAAGATGTTTCCGAGGGGAGAGACGATGCGAGCTGCGTTTTTAGTTGGATGTGCCGCGTTATTACTGTCGGCCTGCAGTAGTGAACCTGTTCAGCAGGCGACAGCGGCCCACGTATCACCGGGCATGCGTGCTGCGATGAGCAGTACCGGGCAGGCAAACTGCGCGATGATTGGCGGCTCGCTGTCGGTGGCGCGTCAGCTGGACGGCTCGGCGATAGGGATGTGCGCGCTGCCTAACGGCAAGCGCTGCAGCGAGCAGGCGCTGGCCGGCGGCAGCTGCGGTAACTACTAAGCATCAGCCCCATACGGACGTCCTCTGCGGGCATCGTGCCCGCGGCGCCGACGCGCGCCAGCCGGCCCGTAGAATTAGTGAACCAGATCGGCGAGCTTATACACTAACGTCCGATCGGCGGTCGCCAGCGTCAGCTGATTTTCGGTGAGATCGACCTGCGCCCCGTCGCGCAGCATTTTGCCGAGCGTGGCGTCCAGCTCGTTAAGCTGCGGGTCAGCGCACAGCATCCGGGTCATCGCCAGCGCTTTGACCTTCAGCTCGCCATCCGACACCTTGCCTTCGCCGCTAAAGCGGTTGCACATATTGCCTGAGACGAACGTCTTCTCGCCAAAGCTCAGCTCCAGCGGCTTCGAGCCCTCCTTGAGCGGCTGACCGTTGACGCTGGTCAGGACAAACCGATGGTGCTGAAGCTGCTCCGCGCTGGTGGACACCTTGCTGTTATATACGCAGCCGGAAAGCAGCATTCCTGCCGCCAGCAGTGCAGCAAACTTATTCATTTTTTCTCCAGAAATATTTCACATCTTTTAGGTAAGCGGAGTGTAACTGTACTGCAGGCAAATTCTGTGGGGCTTATCTGAATGTGCCCCCCGCAGGGGGAGGGCACAAAAGGGGAAGGATATCAGACCAGCGCGTTGGCGCAGGTTTCACCGGCGTCAACCTGGCGCAGGTTGTCGAGGGTGGTTTGCGAAATACTGATTAACGCCTCGGCGGTGAGGAACGCCTGATGCCCGGTGAACAGCACGTTATGGCAGGCCGACAGGCGGCGGAACACGTCATCCTGAATCACGTCGTTGGATTTATCTTCGAAGAACAGATCGCGCTCGTTCTCATAGACGTCCATCCCCAGCGCGCCGATTTTCTGATGCTTCAGGGCGTCGATGGCCGCCTGCGAATCAATCAACGCGCCGCGGCTGGTGTTGATGATCATCACGCCATCCTTCATCCGATCGAATGCCGCATGGTTCAGCAGATGATAGTTCTCATCGGTCAGCGGGCAGTGCAAAGAGATCACGTCCGACTGCGCGTACAGCGTCTGCAGATCAACGTACTCGACGCCGAGATCCAGCGCGGTGGCGCTTGGGTATGGATCGAACGCCAGCAGGCGCATGCCAAATCCTTTCAGGATCCGCAGGGCCGCCACGCCGATTTTCCCGGTACCGATAACGCCGGCGGTTTTACCGTACATGGTGAAGCCGGTTAAGCCTTCGAGGGAGAAGTTGGCATCGCGGGTACGCTGATAGGCGCGGTGAATGCGGCGGTTCAGCGACATCATCATCCCGATGGCGTGCTCGGCGACCGCTTCCGGCGAATAGGCCGGCACGCGCACCACCCGCAGGCCCAGCTCTTTGGCCGCATCCAGATCGACGTTATTAAAGCCGGCGCAGCGCAGGGCGATGTACTTCACGCCGTGCGACTTCAGCTCTTCCAGCACCGGGCGGCTGCCGTCATCGTTAACGAAAATGCACACCGCCTCGCAGCCGTTGGCCGTTTTCGCGGTTTTTTCAGTTAACAGGAAATCGAAGAACTCGAGTTCAAAGCCATATGTATCATTAACATGCTGAAGGTACTTTTTATCGTACTGCTTTGTACTATACACAGCGATTTTCATAAGACTTTTCTCCAGTGATTATACCGTCACGGTAGCATATTTAAAATAATCGTACAATTCTTAAAAATTAGTTTAAATAACAGGTTATAATCATAATTCTAGAGTATATCTCTGCGCCGAGGTATCGCTTTAAAACATAATGCGTTTTTACCCCAGGCTGAAGCTAAAGGCGCCGGGCGCCAGCAGGATCAGCGGCCACAGCAGGCCGGAGCTGACGTTGGCGAGCTGAAAGCGCCAGAAAGAGGTGCCGCTGGCCCCGCTGGCGAGCGGAAGGGTGGCGCGCAGCGGAGAAAGGAAGCGGCTGAAAAATACCGCCCAGGCCCCGTGGCGGCGCAAAAACAGCTGGCTGCGGGCGAGGCGCTCGGCGCTAAGCCAGCGCAGGCGGTGGAGATGGTGCCGGTAGCGGCGTCCTGCCAGCCAGGAGAGCCAGAATCCGCCGATTGCCCCGAGCCCGGCGCTGAGCCACATTAGCAAAAAATGCCCGAGGCTGGCGGACGCGAGGGTGCCGAGCAGCAGCAGGCCGGACGTGCCGGGCACCAGCAGCGAGACGATGGCGCAGGATTTAATAAACGTCAGCAGGAACACCAGCAGCAGTAGCAGCGCATAGTGGCTCTGTGCCGACTCAATCAGCGAGTAGATAAACGCCACGCTCCCCCTCCGGCCTGCTCTGATGACGAACAGCCAGTGTGACAGGGACTGGCTAAATGAAGGCTAAATCAGCGGCGGGTCGAAAATCGTCGCGACGATGGCGGCGCAGCGGCTATTCTTAGGCAGGACGCAAACTTTAACTCACTGGTCGAACGTGCCACAATAAGCGCTACATTCGGCATATACTATTGTTGATTCAGGATATTAAGCGCCCATGAAGGGTAAATATAAAGCCGCTATCGCGCTGGTGTTAGCTCTCCTTTTGCTCCCGTTGGCGCTACTGTCTACGCTGACCCACTGGGTGCCGACGCTGGCCGGGATCTGGCTCCCGGCGGGGACCCGGATCTCGCTTACCGACAGCCCGCGCCTGACGCGCACCGCGCTGCGTATCCCCGATTTACGTTACATGGTTGGCGACTGCGAGCTGGCAAGAGTCACCAATGCCGAACTTTCCCACCCCAGCCGCTGGCGCCTGCATCTCGATGAACTGGATATCAACAGCGTCTGCCTGAGCAAGCTCCCGGAGAGTGAACCCGCGCCCGGCGCGCCGCGTACCCTGGCGGAATGGCAGTCCATGCTGCCCTATAGCTGGCTGACCATTGAGAACCTGCGCCTGTCGCCGTGGGAAAAATGGCAGGGGCGGCTGGTGATGTCGCTGACGCCGACGCAGCAGGATATCGGCTACAGCGGGCCTGAGGTCAGCGTGCAGGCCCGCCTGCGCGGTCAGGCGCTGACCGTCAGCGACTTCTCCGCGCGGCTGGTTGAAGGCCAGGCTCCGGTCAGGCTGGTCGGCGAGTTCCATATGCCGCTGGTGCCGGACGGTTTCCCGGTTGACGGCCATCTGCTGAGCACCTTTGAATTTCCGCAGGAGCCGGGGCTGGTTGACGCCGAGCTGGAGTGGCAGAAAAACCGTGGGCAGCTGCTGGTGACGCCGCGGGGTGAGGTGCAGCCGATGCTCGACCTGCCGTGGGAAATTACCCCCGAACGCATTGCGATTAGCGATGGTCGCTGGAGCACCGAATATGCCGGCTATCCGCTGAGCGGCCGCGTGGCGCTGGCGGTCGACGACTGGCAGCTGGGAACCGAGAATATGCAGGTCAGCGGGCGCCTGAACGTGCTGACCCAAGGGGAGGCCGGGAAGGGCAACGCGGTTCTGAACGTGGGCCCCGGCAAGCTGAGCATGGATAGCAGCGATATGCCGCTGCGGCTGACCGGCGAGGCGAAGCTCGGGGATCTTATCGTTTACGCCGCGCTGCCGGCCAGGCTGAGCGGCCCGCTTACCGCGCCGGAGCTGACTTTCCACCCCGGCGCGCTGCTGCGTTCGCGCGGGCGGGTGATTGACTCACTGAATATTGATGAAATACGCCTGCCGCTGGCGGGGGTACAGGTTACCCGGCAGGGCGTGGACGGCCGGCTGCAGGCTATTCTGCGCGCTCACGAGCAGGAGATGGGCGACTTCACGCTGCATCTTGACGGCAAGGCCGACAATTTTATGCCCGACCGCGGCCGCTGGCAGTGGCGCTACTGGGGCGACGGCCACTTCACGCCGATGCAGGCGCGTTGGGACGTGAAGGGCGCGGGAGAGTGGGTGGACAGCGCCATCGTCCTGAACAGCCTGTCCACCGGATTTGATAAGCTGCAGTACGGCACCATGCTGGTCAGCTCCCCTCGGCTGACCCTGGAACAGCCGATCCGCTGGCTGCGCGACGAACAGCATCCGAAGCTGACCGGCGCACTGTCGCTGGATGCCGGCAAAACCAGCTTTAGCAGCGGCAGCGAACTGCCGCCCTCGACGCTGAAATTTAGCCTCAACGGGCGCGACCCGACCTGGTTCCAGTTTAACGGTTCGCTGCACGCCGATAAAATCGGCCCCGTGCGGCTGGCCGGCCGCTGGGACGGCGAGCGTCTGCGCGGCCAGGCGTGGTGGCCGAAGCAGTCGCTGACCGTCTTCCAGCCGCTGCTGCCGCCGGAGTGGAAAATGAACCTGCGCGAAGGGTCGCTGTACGCCCAGGTGGCCTTCTCTGCCGCCGCCGATCAGGGCTTTGAGGCCGGCGGGCACGGGGTACTGAAAGGCGGTAGCGCCTGGATGCCGGATAATCAGATCAACGGCGTCGATTTCGTGCTGCCGTTTCGCTTCAGCCAGGGGACCTGGCAGCTCGGCACCCGGCGGCCGGTTTCGCTGCGCATCGGCGAGATAATCAACCAGGTGACGGCGCGTAATCTCTCCGCCGACCTGCAGGGATCATACCCCTGGAGCGAAAGCAACCCGCTACAGCTAAGTAACGTCAGCGTCGATATTCTCGGCGGCCAACTGACCATGCAGCAGCTGCGCATGCCGCAGCGCGATCCGGCGCTGCTGCGCCTGCGGCACATCTCCAGCAGCGAGCTGGTGAGCGCGGTGAATACCAAACAGTTCGCCATGTCCGGGGCCTTTAACGGCGCGCTGCCGCTGTGGCTGGATAATGACAAATGGATAATCAAGGACGGCTGGTTGAGCAACCCCGGCCCGATGACCCTGCGGCTCGACCAGGATATGGCCGATGCGATGGTTAAAGACAATATTTCGGCGGGCGCGGCGATTAACTGGCTGCGCTATATGGAGATCGCCCGCTCGTGGACGCGCATTAATCTCGATAATCTGGGCGTCCTGACGCTGCAGGCGACGATTAGCGGCACCAGCCGCGTCGGGGAGAGAAGTAATACGGTGCATCTCAACTACTCTCATGAAGAGAACATTTTTGACCTGTGGCGCAGCCTGCGCTTCGGCGACAACCTGCAGGCATGGCTTGAACAGAATGCGGCGCTTCCCGCTCAGCGCTGTAAGGATAAGCAACACTGTACGCCTGTTGGGACAGGCTCTAAGGAACAACGATGATAAAATTGCTAACGATGCTGCTGGCAACGACGATACTGCTGACGGGCTGTACGCCGCGGATTGAGATTGCGGCATCGAAGGAGCCGATCACCATCAATATGAATGTCAAAATTGAGCATGAGATTCATATTAAAGTGGATAAGGACGTTGAGGATCTGCTCAAGTCGCGTAGCGATCTATTCTGAGGTGGCGATGAGAAAACGACTGTTGACGACCGCCCTGGCGCTGGCGCTCTTTAGCACCTCGGCGATGGCCCTGACGCTCGGCGAGGCGCGGGAGCAGGGACGGGTTGGCGAAACGCTCAGCGGCTATCTTGCCCCGCTGCGCCAGGATCGGGAAACCCTGGATCTGGTGAAGCAGATCAACGCCGCGCGCAGCGAAGGCTATCAGCGGCTGGCGGATGATAACAACCTGCCGGTGGATGAGGTGGCGAAAATGGCCGGCCAGAAGCTGGTTACGCGGGCGCAGCCGGGTGAATACGTGCAGGGCCTGAACGGCAAATGGCTGCGTAAATAATCAGCGGCAGCGTTTGCGGTACTCTCCCGGCGAAACGCCGAAGCGCTGCTTAAAGGCGGTCGAGAAGTGGCTATGGTCGCTAAATCCCCAGCGATAGCCGATCCCCGCCAGCTTTTCATCATCGTGGGCGTTGCTCAGCGCCCGGGCGCAAAGATCCAGACGCCGGTTCTTAATATACTGGGCCACCACCAGCCCCTTATCGGCGAACAGCCGGTAGAGGCTGCGCACCGACATCCCCGTTTCGCTGGCCAGCCACTCCGGGCGCAGATGCTCCGCCTGAATCGACTCATCAATCAAAGCCATAATTTTCTGAAACTGCTTCTCCCGACGCGACGGCTGCCCATCGTGATGGTGCAGCATCGGGCGCAGCAGGCAGACGATGGCCTCCAGCGCGGCCTCGCTCTCGCTCTGCGAAAGCGCCGGGCTGCTCATGCTTTCGTGCAGCAGGCGCTGGCTTAGCTGCACCATCGGCAGGGATTTCTCCAGCCGGGTGACGACGCGGATTTCGATCCCGCGCAGCTGCTGCTCCAGCAGCTGGCGGGGCAGCAGCAGCGACGCCTGGCGCGATGTTTGCTGCCAGAAGATTGAACAGGGGCGGGAGGCATCGATCAGCGTGATATCGCCCGCTTCCAGCACCACCTGACGATCGTCCTGCTCAATGGCCGCCTGGCCGGAGAGCTGGAACACGGTATAAAACCAGGCATCGTTATCGCGCTTGATTTCGTTGCGGGTGCGGTAGAGATTGACGCCGCGCGCGGTGACGGTGCTGACCTTGAGATTGCCGGCATAGCTGGCATCTATCTCCCCGTGAAAGTCGCTGTCGAGGGGACGCGCGGCAAAATGTCCGCAGACCTGATTGATTTTCGCCAACCAGTGCTGGTAGTCCTGTCCGTTATCTGCCGCCGCCATAGCTCGTCTCTTGTAATAATAATGTTTTCGCATTGTTGCATTTACGCTGCGCCAAACAAGAGCGAAGCGCGGAGTATATGAAAGAACTATTACCTGAGGCACATTTTTGCCCGCGCAATATGCCTAATTGCGGCGGCTGTCACAGCGGCAAAAACGAATGTCACAGAGAAAAAAGCGTGCAGCCTGAGCGCGTCGTAGACTGAATTCACGATCCGTGAGGAATAAGGAAGCGATATGTCCACAGCACAGGTAGCGCTGCTTGCCAGCGTACAGCAGTTTTTAGACCGGCAGCATGGCGTGTATATCGACGGCAGCCAGCAGGCGGCGCAGAGCGATAAGCGGCTGACCGTCTGGAACCCGGCGACCGGAGAGGCCATCGCCAGCACGGCGGATGCCGGCGCCGCGGACGTTGACCGCGCCGTGATGTCGGCGTGGCGCGCGTTTGTCTCCCGCAGCTGGGCCGGACGCACCCCGGCCGATCGTGAACGTATTTTGCTGCGCTTTGCCGACCTGGTGGAGCAGCACGGCGAGGAGCTGGCGCAGCTGGAGACGCTGGAACAGGGCAAATCGATTAACATCTCCCGCGCCTTTGAAGTCGGCTGCACGCTGAACTGGATGCGCTATACCGCCGGGCTGACCACCAAGATCAGCGGCCGCACGCTGGACGTGTCGATTCCGTTCCCGCAGGGCGCGCGCTACCAGGCGTGGACCCGCAAGGAGCCGGTCGGGGTGGTGGCGGGGATCGTGCCGTGGAACTTCCCGCTGATGATCGGCATGTGGAAGGTGATGCCGGCGCTGGCGGCAGGCTGCTCCATCGTGATTAAGCCCTCGGAAACGACGCCGTTGACCCTGCTGCGCGTGGCAGAGCTGGCGAGCGAAGCCGGCGTGCCGGACGGCGTATTTAACGTGGTTACCGGCAGCGGGGCGGAGTGCGGCGCGGCGTTAACCTCGCATCCGCAGGTGGCAAAGGTGAGCTTTACCGGTTCGACGGCGACCGGCAAGCAGATTGCCCGCGTGGCCGCCGACCGGCTGACCCGCGTCACGCTTGAGCTGGGCGGTAAAAACCCGGCCATTGTCCTGAAAGACGCCAATCCGGAGTGGGTGATTGAAGGGCTGATGACCGGCAGCTTCCTCAATCAGGGGCAGGTGTGCGCCGCCAGCTCGCGGATCTATATCGAAGCGCCGCTGTTCGATACCCTGGTGAGCGGCTTTGAGCAGGCGGTGAAGTCGCTACAGGTCGGTCCGGGAATGCTGGAGTCAACCCACATTAACCCGGTGGTCTCCCGGGCGCACTGCGACAAAGTCGCCGCCTATCTCGATCAGGCGCGGCAGCAGAACGCCGAGCTGATTACCGGCAGCCGCGGGCCGGACGGCAAGGGCTACTACATTGCGCCGACGCTGGTGATTAACCCCGATGCCGGGCTGCGGCTCAGCAGAGAGGAGGTCTTTGGTCCGGTGGTGAACCTGGTGCGCGTCGCCGATGGCGAAGAGGCGCTGCGTCTCGCCAACGACAGCGACTTTGGCCTGACGGCCAGCGTCTGGACCGGCGATTTGAGCCAGGCGCTGAGCTACACCGAGCGCCTGCAGGCGGGCACGGTATGGGTCAACAGCCATACGCTTATCGACGCCAACCTGCCGTTTGGCGGAATGAAGCAGTCCGGCACCGGGCGCGACTTCGGCCCGGACTGGCTGGATGACTGGTGTGAAACGAAATCGGTCTGCGTGCGCTATTAGCCGCTGAGCCCGGCGCCTGCAATCCGGCTACCGGCGCGGATTACAGGCGCGGTATCGCCCTAACGCCCATCTTTGCTCTCCGGCAATAGTGGCAATCACCGCTAATACCGTGAATAAAAGCAATAAAGAGCGTCGGCGCTTTTTTTCACTTTTTTATACCAGAAAATTATATTTTCCTCATATCCGGCGCAGGTTTTAAATATAACCTCCAGCTTTTGCGGCTGGCTTAATGAATTTATTTTGCATAAATCGTTCACCACGACGGCCGGTGAGTTGCTGTCCTCATGATGATCCCCGTAATAACGTTGACTTGATTGACGTGCCAGCCAAATGCTCCGTCGGCGCCTGCTGCTAAACAATCCGGGAGTCGCCGGGCGTTTTTTATTGTTCTCCTGAATCGATTACAGTCTGCTATTTTTAATTTGTTCCCCCCCTTCTAACACGGCCTGTCGATGAGGTTCATATGAACTTACTGGTCTTTTGTGACGGTACCTGGAATACGCCCCAGCAGCTTGATGATGGCAAACCCGCGCCGACGAACGTGGTCAAACTGCGCAACGCCGTGGCGGAAAATAGCGGCCAGCGCGTTTATTATCATCCCGGCGTTGGCACCGACGGCGGCATGGTCGATCGTTATATTGGCGGCGGCATAGGCGACGGTCTGGATAAAAATATTATTAGCGCCTATTACTGGCTGGCCACCAACTATCGACCCGGCGATAAAATATGGTTATTTGGCTTTAGCCGCGGGGCTTATACGGTAAGAAGCCTTGGAGGAATGATTTCACGCTGCGGTTTATTAAATGCCGGCGGAGCCGGAACCGGCGACGACAAAGTCTGGGAGGACATCAACGATCTGTTCAGCCTTTACCGCCAGCCGGCGGCCAGCGCGTCGGCGGTGATTGCCAGCGTCGGGCGGCCCTTCTATGAGGTCGCCACGGGAAATCCCACCAAAGAGAGCGTGCCGATCTATTTTATTGGCGTCTGGGAAACGGTGGGCTCGCTGGGGATCCCTGACGATCTGGCCTTAGCCAACCTGCTGGACGACCCGAAAAAGTATGCGTTCCACGATACCTCCTTAAGCCCGATCGTCAAAAACGCCCGCCACGCGCTGGCGCTGGACGAGCAGCGGCAAAGCTTTATCCCGACGCTGTGGGATAACGTGGCGGCAAACCCGCGGGTGAAGCAGCGCTGGTTCGTCGGCGTGCACTCGGACGTTGGCGGCGGCTACGCGCAGTGCGGACTATCGGATATCCCTCTGCAGTGGATGATGTCCGAAGCGCGCGATCTCGGCCTTGAGCTGCACCCTGATATCGCTACCCAGCTCAGGCCCGACGCTCAGGGCCTGCTGCACGATTCGGTGACCGGGGTGTTTAAGCTGCTGCACACCTGCCCGCGCGGGGTGCCGCAGATTGTGGCAGGCAGCGCCGATATTGATGACAGCGTTGTGCGGCGTCAAAGCCAGCCTTCGCTGCTCCACGGAAGCTACCGGCGCCTCAGGGCGCTGACGTCCGGGCATCCGGTGACGCTTGACGTCTTTGCCCGTGAACGCTGGAACGAAACCGGAGTTTGGCTGGAGGCGGGCGTAGAGTACCGGTTTAGCGCTTCGGGAAAATGGATGGACAGCTCGATTCCCTGCGATGCCGACGGCACCGACGACGGGAAGTTTTATCCCGGCGAGGCGGCGCAGATCCTGGCTTCCGTAACCGATAAGCTGGAGATGCTGTGGAAAGGGGCGACCAAAAATCAGGACGTCGATTTTTGGCTGAGCAGACGCGTTGGCACGGCGCCGTGGTTCGCGTTAATTGGCGTGGTCGCCAATAGCGCCGCCGCCGCGCCTGCCGTTCCTCAGCAGCTGCATCAGATCTTTGTCATTGGCAGCGAATGTCGCTTTACGCCGGCCAAAAGCGGCTATTTATACGCCTGGGCCAACGACGCCTGGCAGATGTACGATAACAACCGCGGCAGCGTCTCCCTGACCATCAGCCGTTAAACCGGCCCCAGGCCGTGAATAATCGTTTTCTGCGGACCGGGACTTGCTGAAGGCGGTGATTTGTCGCTACTGTTTGTTTTCTCTTCTCGCCGTCAGGGCGGGAAATACCCATCAGGAGGCGATAGTCATGTCGAAGCAACCTGCAGTTGCGCTTATTGGCCCCGGCGCCATCGGTACCACCATCGCGGCTGCGCTGCATGAGGTCGGGCGTACGCCGGTGGTTTGCGGGCGTACCGCTCATCAGCAGCTATCGCTGCGTTTCGACGGCGGACAGATTAGCGTGCCCGGACCGGTGCTGACCGATCCTGCGGCTATTGCTCGCCCGTTCGATCTGGTTTTCGTGGCGGTGAAGGCGACGCAGATTGACGGTATTGCCGCATGGCTGACGGCGCTGTGCGATAAAAATACGCTGGTATGCGTGCTGCAAAACGGCGTTGAACAGCAGGAGCAGTTTGCCGCCAGGGTTGCGGGCGCCGCGGTGCTGCCTGCCGTGGTGTGGTTTCCGGCGCTGCGGGAAGAAGCTGCCTCCGTCTGGCTGCGCGCGGCCCCGGGGCTGACGCTACCCGACACCGCGCAGGCTCGGCTGGTGCAGGACGCGCTGCGCGGGACCCGCTGCTCTGTGGATCTGGCCGCTGATTTCACTACCGTTGCGTGGCGCAAGCTGCTGCAGAACGCCGTCGCCGGCCTGATGGTGCTGGCGGGGCGTCGCGCCGGCATGTTTGCCCGGGAGGATATTACCGGCGTGGCCTTAGCCTATCTGCGCGAATGCCTGAGCGTTGCGCGCGCCGAGGGCGCAATATTAAGCGATAGCGTGCCGCAGGAGATCGTTGAGGTCTTTCACCGCGCGCCGGCCGATCTGAGTACCTCCATCCTGATCGACCGCGAGGCCGGGCTGCCGCTGGAGTGGGATATCCGCAACGGCGTGGTGCAGCGACGCGGGCGCCAGCACGGCATCCCGACGCCGCTGAGCGATCTTATCGTACCGCTGCTGGCCGCCGCCAGCGACGGGCCGGGCTGAGGGACACAATGACCGCAGGAATTCGAGGCGCAGACTCTGCTATTATCCTGCTTTTATTGTGCCGTGCGGAATATGCTCAACCACGCCATCTGCTACCATCGTTACGGGCCGCCTGAGCGCGTGCTGACCCTGCAAACGCAGCCTCTGCCGGCGCTGGCGGCGGGGAAAGTACGCGTGCAAATGCGCTATGCGCCGCTTAATCCTTCCGATCTCATCCCCGTCACCGGCGCCTACCGCCACCGCACGACGCTTCCCGCCGTTGCCGGCTATGAAGGGGTGGGCGTGGTGGTCGCAGCATCGCCGGACTCGGGCGCTGCGCCCGGCCAGCGCGTGCTGCCGCTGCGCGGCGAAGGAACCTGGCAGAGCTATCTGGATATCGCCGGGGAGTGGCTGGTGCCGGTGCCGGACGGGATTGACGACAGGCTCGCCGCGCGGGGCTATATCAATCCCCTGACCGCGCTGCTGATGCTCAGACGCTGGCCGGTGGCGGGGAAGAATATCGTGCTGACCGCCGCCGCCTCATCCTGCGCCAGCCTGCTGGGCCAGTGGGCGCTGCGGATGGGCGCGCGTTCGGTGTGCGGGGTGATTCGTTCCGCGCAGCATCGCGCCGGGCTGGAGCGGCAGGGGGTTTATCCGCTGATGACGACGGATCGCGGCATGCTCGGTCAGGTGCTCCAGCAGACCGATCTGCTGTTTGATGCGGTGGGCGGCGAGTCCTCCAGCGAGATGCTGGCTATGCTGCCGGCATCTTCGACGCTGATCTCCTACGGCCTGCTTTCCGGCGCGCCGCTGACGCAATCGCGCGACGGCGCGCGGGTGAGTAAATTTCATCTGCGCGAGGCGCTGCCGGCGTCAGGCGTCGATGAGTGGCGGGCGGCGTTTAGCGACATCTGGCGGCTGTTGCCTCAGACCATCATGCCCGCGGCGCAGGTGCTGCCTTTTCAGCGCTGGCAGGAAGCCATCGTCGCCAGCCGCCGGCAGGGAAGAGAGAGCAAAATCCTGCTCGATTTCAGTTAGCCCCGGGAGGCTCTCTCCGGGTTGCCGTAGATATAGATAACGCCGCCGGAGTCCTCTCCGGCGGCGCTGCGGTTACTTCTTCTTCTCGCCGAGAGTCGGGGTTTCGTCGAAGAAGTTCCACGGCTTCAGCAGCGCGTGGGCCCATTCGGTAGGCATAATCGGCCACTCTTCGGCACGCGCCACGTGGGTGGTGCCGGTGGTTATCCAGACCACGTCATCATGGTTGTCCAGCGACTCGTTATCTTTCGCGTACTGACCAAGGCCGGTATCGTGAATCGAACGGTTAGGATACTTGCCTTCCGGGTAGCGCTCTTCCTGATGATAGCGGGTGACCCACAGCTGCTTATCCATAAAGCTCAGACGATGATAAATCCACTCATCGGGGGCAAACTTGGCGCCGGTCGCCACCGGATGCGTCCCACCGGCGTAAGGGATTATCTGGTACGACACCGGGTTGCCCATCCGGTTTTCTTTCGTGGTGTTGCTCAGCAGGCGGATCGTGCCCGGATCAAATTTCTGCGCCGCTTTCTGTTCCGTATCGATGGCGTACTGGTTAATCTGCATGGTGCTGGTCCGCGGGCCGCCGGCGGTATTCGGCTTCACTTCCGGGTCCATCGCCACCAGGCTGTTATTCTCGCCGTCGACGTCGAGATCCAGGCGGAAGTTGTAGATATGCTGATGGGTGGTGCCGACGATATTATGGTCGATCAGCGTCCCGTAGCGGGTATCCTCCTTGGCGCTCGGATCGTGCATGGTCTTCGCCAGTACGCCCTTCACGGCTTCAATCCCGGTGGCTCCCGCATCGATGCCGATGGTGCCGTTCTCGTGGAATACCCAGTCAAAAATGTAGTCATAGTTGCCGACGGTGCTGATCCAACGAACCACCAGCTCGCGGCGCTCGGTGCTGACGTTGGGCTGACCCATCTCCTGATGCTTATATTCAGGCCCGGCATAGCGTTCGAAGATCGCCACGGCGCGTGGGATGGTGGTTGGCGCGCCGGTATAGTCGGCGATGGTTTCATCCAGCAGCACCGAGTTGGCCGGGGCGTCTTTGCCGCGCACGATAGGCGAGGTCAGGGTGCCCATACCGTAATCACCGGAGTCGAGATAGGCCTTAAAGTACCAGCCCACGTCCGGATCGCCGTACGGGACAATCATCCCGCCGAGGGAGCCTTCGTACATCACCTGGCGCTTTTTACCGTTGTCGTTATAGGTCACGGTGGACAAGATCGGCCCGACGCGCGAGTTCAGCCGCAGGTGGAAATCCCAGTTCTGCCAGTGGATCATATCGCCGGTGATGGTGTAGTTTTTGCCCTCCGGCTCGGTGATATCCAGCGGCTTGACCGCCGGCTTCACGCGGTCGCGGCCGTCGTAAGGGCGGGACTCCATCGGCACCGGGATCACCGGACCTTCCTCAATCTTGATGATTTTCTTCTGCTCAAGGTCGACCACCGCCACCAGGTTCTCAATCGGGTGCGCCCAGTAGTTGCCGTCGCCGGTATCCAGATAGCTCACCACCTTCAGCAGCCGCGCGTCCTGTTTCAGGCCATCTTTGCCGTCAAAGTAGCCGACGGTCAGCGGAGTGGTAATCACCTTTTTGGTGTCGGTGATGCCGTGCTTTTTCAGCACCGCGGCAAACTCATCGCTGGCGTTGATGATGTTTTGCACGCTGGCGAAGTCGTCGAGCAGCACCATGCCGTGGGCGTCTTTAATCGCTTTCCACGAGAGGATTTTCTTGTTCTGTAAATCGACCACGCTCTCGATAACGTGCTTACCGTCGAGCATCACCACGTCGGCGGTGCGCGGGGCGTCCACGGCGGTGCCGTTCAGGGCGAAAGCCCACACCGCCGCTTTATCCGGCTCGTGCAGGGAGATTTCGGTGAAGCGCGTATTCGGCTTGAACTCCGGCGCCGCTTTGACGATGGTGACCGCTTTGCTGATTTCCGCCGAGGTTAAGGAGTTGAGCGGGTGGGGGCGTTTTTCAACCTGGAAGGTTTGATCGAGGCCGGACTGGAACACGTCGTTGATAAAGGTCTCGGAAACCCACGCTTTCCCCTCTTTCATCACTACCGGAACCTGCAGGTTAAGCGGCTTGCCGTTGACGATGGCCGTTTTGGCGCCGGGTTTCACTTTGACATAGGCGCCGTCTTTGATCAGCGTAAACATTTGGGCATAGTCGTCCCACTGCACGTCGGCGCCAAACTCCTGCAGCGTCTTGTCCATCGGAACCATATGCGCTTCGCTACCGTGCGCCAGTACCGGCGTCTGCCAGGCGCAAAACAGGGCGACCGCCAGGGCCAAAGCCGTTTTACGCGGGGAAAGAATCGAGCCGTTTGCCATTGTGACCTCGTCTTATTGTTGTGTTGTGCCTTGCCGCTGCGAAAGTCGGCTTCAGTAGCACTAAGCTATCAGCGCCGGGCCATCAGGCGTTTGTTTGCTCTTGCCAGGTTGTTTGTCAGATTTGCCAGTTATGCCCCGGGCAGGGCGTAGCGGCCATGTTCCGGGGCGATGGAGCGGTTGATTTGCCGTCAGGCCGGGAAATCGCCGTGCTGGCGGGCAACGAGGGTCAGAATGGAGTAGAGCGCCACCGGCTGCTGGTGCTGGTTAAAAATCTCAACCGCCCACTCGACGACGCCGGTGGCTTGCTCTTCCGCCGTACGCTGGCGCTTGACCGTTTTGCGCTTGCAGGTCAGGCGCACCTGGATGGTGTCTCCCGGCTTCACCGGCTCGATAAAGCGCAGGTTTTCCATGCCGTAGTTGGCGATAACCGGCCCGACGCCGGCGTCGACGAACAGCCCGGCGGCCGCGGAGATCAGGAAATAACCGTGCACCACGCGCTCGCCGAAAATCGACTCGGCGGCGGCGATTTTATCCATGTGGGCGTAGAAGTGGTCGCCGCTCAGGCAGGCAAAATTGACGATATCCGCCTCAGTAAGCGTGCGGCGCGGAGTCAGCAGGCTATCGCCGGGCTGGATCTCTTCGAAATATTTGCGGAACGGATGGATGCGGTCCTCAGCCACCTGCGCGCCGCGAACCCATTGTCTGGAGATGGCGGTCAGCATGGTCGGGCTGCCTTGAATCGCTGTGCGCTGCATATAGTGTTTCACCGATCTGAGACCGCCGAGCTCCTCGCCGCCCCCCGCGCGGCCCGGACCGCCGTGAACCAGCTGCGGCAGCGGGGAGCCGTGGCCGGTGGACTCGGTCGACGACTCTTCGTTGAGCACCTGAATACGTCCGTGCGAGCGGGCGGCGGCGAGAATAAATTCTCGCGCCAGCTCGCCGCTGGCGGTGACCAGCGTCGCCACCAGGCTACCTTCGCCCGCCCGGGCGAGGGCCAGGGCGTGCTCGCGGTTTTGGTACGGCATCAGGGTCGCCACCGGGCCGAAGGCTTCGATGGCGTGCACCGCCGGCGTTTCATCCGGCTGCGGGCAGAACAGCAGCGTCGGCGGGAAAAAGGCCCCGGCGGCGCTGAGGTCCGCCCGGCCGCCGAGGCGGATCTCGCAGCCGGCCGCAATCAGCGTATTGACGTTCTCCTGCACGTCCCGGCGCTGATCGCTATTCACCAGCGCGCCCATTTTGACCCCTTCCTGCGCCGGGTCGCCAACCACCACCTTCTGCAGGCGGGCGATCAGCGCCTCGCTCACCGCGCTGACCTGCGCCTGCGGCACGATAATCCGGCGGATAGCGGTACATTTCTGTCCGGCTTTAGCGGTCATTTCGCGCACCACTTCGCGAATAAACAGCGCGAACTCCGGCTGCTCCGGGGTGACGTCATCCCCCAGCACGCAGCAGTTCAGCGAGTCGGCCTCCATGGTGAAGGGGATGGATTTCGTCACCAGGTTCGGGTGCACGCGCAGCTGCTGGCCGGTGGCGGCGGAGCCGGTGAAGGTCACCACGTCCTGGCTATCGAGACGCTCGAGCAGATCCCCCGCGCCGCCGCAAATCAGGCTGAGGGCGCCTTCCGGCACCAGGCCGCTGTCAACGATGGACTTCACCATCGCCTGGGTCAGCTGAGCGGTGGCGGTGGCCGGCTTGACGATCGCCGGCATCCCGGCCAGCCAGGTTGGCGCCAGCTTCTCCAGCATCCCCCAGCAGGGGAAGTTAAAGGCGTTGATATGCACCGCTACGCCGGACTTCGAGGTCAGCACGTGGCGGGCGGCGAAGCCTCCCTGTTTTGATAGCGGAATCAGCTCATCTTCCGGCCACAGGTTATCGTCCGGCAGCTCCCGGCTGCCCAGCCCGGCGTAGGTAAACAGCGTGCCGATGCCGCCTTCGATATCGACCCAGCTGTCGGCGCGGGTCGCCCCGGTTTGCGCCGAAATGGCGTAAAAATCGGCCTTATGATCCAGCAGGTGTTTGGCCACCGCCTTGAGCATCGCGCTGCGCTCAATAAAGGTCATAGCCTGCAGCGCTTTGCCGCCGCGCTCGATGGCAAAGCGGCGCGCCTGCGCCATATCCAGCCCTTCGCTGGTGACGCCCCACAGCGCCTCGCCGCTGATGGCGTGGTGAATAGTACGGGTGCGGCCCCGGCCGGTCTGCCAGGCGCCGGATAAGTAGCTGGCTAACTGCTGCATCGCGAATCTCCAGATGTGTTACGTGAAATATCTATAAATAGTTATTTTATGAATCATTAAATGCAAGCCTATATTTAATAATTTATTAACATTGTGATCGATGATGCCGTAAGGGTGGGCTGTATGTTGCTGTATTTACGCTGGTTACGGAATGTTTTGCGGCGATCGTCACAAAAAGAACAAACAAAATTTGTGGTTTTATTTAACCAGAGTGTAACTTTTATAAAACAAAGTGATTCATAAAAACTGATTTATTGAATTTACAGGAATCATAAAGGTGATGACGTGACAGAACAACAACGCTTTGACCAGCGCATCGCGCAGGATACGGCCATCGAACCGCAGGACTGGATGCCTGACGCCTATCGCCAGACGCTGATCCGCCAGATTGGCCAGCACGCGCACTCCGAAATCGTCGGCATGCTGCCGGAAGGGAACTGGATCACCCGCGCGCCGACCCTGCGCCGCAAGGCGATCCTGCTGGCAAAAGTGCAGGATGAGGCCGGCCACGGCCTCTATTTATACAGCGCGGCGGAAACCCTCGGCTGCGCCCGGGAAGATCTCTATCAGAAGATGCTCGACGGGCGGATGAAGTACTCCTCCATTTTTAACTACCCCACGCTGAGCTGGGCGGATATCGGCGTGATCGGCTGGCTGGTGGACGGCGCCGCCATCGTCAACCAGGTCGCCCTGTGCCGCACCTCCTACGGCCCCTACGCCAGGGCGATGGTCAAAATCTGCAAAGAGGAGAGCTTCCATCAGCGCCAGGGATTTGAAGCCTGCATGGTGCTGGCCCAGGGCAGCTATGAGCAGCGGCAGATGCTGCAGGACGCGATCGACCGCTTCTGGTGGCCGGCGCTGATGATGTTTGGCCCCAGCGATGACAGCTCGCCCAACAGCGCGCGCAGCATGGCGTGGAAGATCAAGCTGCACTCCAACGACGAGCTGCGCCAGCGCTTTATCGACAACACCGTGCCGCAGGTGGCGATCCTCGGCATGCGGGTACCGGACCCCGATTTGCAGTTTGACGAAGCCACCGGACGCTACCGCTCTGGCGAAATCGACTGGCAGGAGCTTCACGAGGTGATCAGCGGCCGCGGGATTTGCAACCACGAACGGCTGGCCGCCAGGCGTAAAGCCTGGGAAGAGGGGGCATGGGTGCGGGAAGCCGCGCTGGCCCATGCGCAAAAACAACACTCCCGCGACGCGGCGTAAGGAGAAGCATGATGAGCAACGTTTACTGGCCGTTATATGAAGTTTTTGTCCGCAGCAAACAGGGACTCTCGCATCGCCACGTGGGGAGCCTGCACGCCGCCGACGACCAGATGGCGCTGGAAAACGCCCGCGACGTCTATACCCGGCGCAGCGAAGGCTGCTCGCTGTGGGTGGTGAAGGCCAGCGAAATTATCGCTTCGCAGCCGGAAGATCGCGGCGAATTCTTTGACCCGGCGGAGAGCAAAATCTACCGCCATCCCACCTTCTACAGCGTGCCGGACGGCATGGAACATATGTGAGGCAGCGATGAATAACCTGAATCCCGTTGCAACCTATGCCCTGCGTCTGGGCGATAACGGCCTGGTGCTGGCCCAGCGCCTGGGGGCGTGGTGCGGCCACGCGCCGGAGCTGGAGATCGACCTGGCGCTGGCCAATATCGGCCTCGACCTGCTCGGCCAGGCGCGTAACTTTCTCAGCTACGCGGCGGAGCTGGCGGGGAGCGGGGACGAAGACACCCTGGCCTTTGGCCGCGACGAGCGTCAGTTTCACAACCTGCTGCTGGTGGAGCAGCCGAACGGCAGCTTCGCCGACACCATCGCCCGTCAGCTCTTTATTGACGCCTGGCACGTAGAGCTATTCACCCGCCTGGTGGAGAGCCGCGATGCGCAGCTTGCCGCCATCGCCGCCAAAGGGCTGAAGGAGGTGCGCTATCACCTGCGCTTCAGCCGCGGCTGGCTCGAACGGCTGGGCAACGGCACGCCGCTCTCGGCGCAAAAAATGCAGCAGGCGGTTGAGGGCCTGTGGCGCTTTACCGGCGAACTGTTTATGGCCGACGCGCTGGAGCTGTGCCTGGTCGAGCAGGGGATTGCCGTCGACCCGCGCGAGCTTCAGGGGCCGTGGCAGAGCGCGGTGCATACCGCGCTGCTGGAGTCGGGTCTGCGGATCCCGCAGGAAGCGGCGTTTCGCAGCGGCGGCAAGCAGGGTTTGCACAGCGAACACCTCGGGTCGATGCTCGCGGAGATGCAGTATCTGCAGCGCGCCTATCCCGGCCAGCAGTGGTAGCGGGAGGCGGCTATGCAACGACTGACCGCGATCGCGCCCGCCGACGTTCACGCTATCTGGACTCTGCTCAGCGCGATCCCCGACCCGGAAGTGCCGGTGCTGACCATTACCGACCTCGGAATGGTGCGCAGCGTGGCGCCGCGCGGCGAGGGCTGGGTGATTGGCTTTACTCCGACCTACTCGGGCTGCCCGGCAACGGAGCATCTGCTGGGCGAGATCCGCGCGGCGATGGCCCGCCACGGCTACGCGCCGGTGCATATCGTCCTGCAGCTTGACCCGCCGTGGACCACCGACTGGATGAATCAGGCGGCCCGCGAGCGCCTGCGCCAGTACGGGATCAGCCCGCCGCAGGGGCACGCCTGCCATGCCGGTATGCCGCAGGAGGTGGTTTGCCCGCGCTGCGGCAGCCTCCACACCTCGCTGATTAGCGAATTCGGTTCTACGGCCTGCAAGGCGCTCTACCGCTGCGACAGCTGCCGTGAACCCTTTGATTACTTTAAATGTATTTGAGGTTGCCATGACGACGTTTCATTCGCTTACCGTCGCGAAAGTGGAGCCGGAAACCCGCGATGCGGTGACCATTACCTTTGCGATCCCCGACGCGCTGCAGGCGGAGTACGCCTTCCGTCCCGGCCAGCACTTGACCGTGAAAGCCCGCCTCGGCGGGGAAGAGTTGCGGCGCTGCTACTCCATTTGCCGCAGCCGCTCCCCGGCCGAAATCAGCGTGGCGGTGAAGGCCATCGACGGCGGCCGCTTCTCCCGCTATGCGCAGCACGATATCCACCAGGGTATGGCCCTGGAGGTGATGGTGCCGCAGGGCCATTTTGGCTACCAGCCGCAGGCCGAACGCCGCGGCGAATACCTGGCGATTGCCGCCGGTTCCGGCATTACGCCGATGATGGCGATTATCGGCGCCACGCTCGCCACCGAAACGCAGAGCCGCTTCACCCTGATTTACGGCAACCGCAGCAGCCACAGCATGATGTTTCGCCAGGCGCTGGCGGACCTGAAAGATCGCTACCCGCAGCGGCTGCAGGTGGTGCACCTGTTTAGCCAGGAGTCAATGGACAGCGACCTGCTGCAGGGGCGCATCGACGGCGCTAAGCTGCGTGCGCTCTCCGGCCGGCTGCTGGACTTCAGCCGCTTCGACGAGGCCTTTATCTGCGGCCCGGCGCTGATGATGGATGAAGCGGAAGCCGCGCTGGGGGAGCTCGGGATGGCGGCGCACAGCATTCATCTTGAACGCTTTAATACCCCGGGCAGCAGCGTTAAGCGCGCGACCGGCGTGCAGGCCGGGGGCCGAACCGTCACCATTCGCCAGGACGGCCGCGATCGGCTGGTGGCCCTCAGCGCGGAAGATGACAGCATTCTCGACGCGGCGCTGCGCCAGGGGGCGGATCTGCCGTTCGCCTGCAAAGGCGGCGTCTGCGCTACCTGCAAATGCAAGGTGCTGCGCGGGGAAGTGGCGATGGCGGCAAACTACAGCCTCGAAGCGGACGAGCTGGCGGCCGGCTACGTGCTCAGCTGCCAGGCGCTGCCGACCAGCGGCGACGTGGTGGTGGATTTTGACGCCCGGGGGATGGCATGAGCGAACTGCTGATTACCCGCCACGGGCGGGTGCTGCACCTGACTCTCAACCGCCCGCAGGCGCGCAATGCGCTCAATAATGCGCTGCTGACCCGGCTTGCCGAGGCGCTGGAAGCCGCGGCGGCCGACCCGGACATTAGCGTCTGCATGATTAGCGGCGGCCAGCGCGTGTTTGCCGCCGGCGCCGACCTTAACGAAATGGCGGAAAAAGATCTTCCGGCCACGTTCGATGATCTTCGCCCCCGCCTGTGGGCGCGAATTGACGCCTTCAGCAAGCCGCTGATTGCCGCCGTGAACGGCTACGCCCTCGGCGCGGGCTGCGAGCTGGCGCTGCTCTGCGACCTGGTGGTCGCGGGGGATAACGCCCGCTTCGGGGTGCCGGAAATCACCCTCGGCATAATGCCCGGCGCGGGCGGCACCCAGCGGCTGATCCGCTGCGTCGGCAAGGCGCTGGCCAGCCGCATGGTGCTGAGCGGCGAAACGATCGACGCCCGGCGGGCGCAGCAGGCCGGTCTGGTGAGCGATATCTATCCGCCGGCGTTAAGCGATGAGTATGCCCTCAAGCTGGCAGCGACCATTGCCCGCCACTCGCCGCTGGCGCTGCGGGCGGCGAAGCAGGCGCTGCGCCAGGCGCAGGAGGTGGGGCTGCAGGCCGGTCTCCAGCAGGAGCGTCAGCTGTTTACGCTGCTCAGCGCGACGGAAGATCGTCGCGAAGGCATCGACGCCTTTTTACAAAAACGTACCCCGCAATTTAAAGGACGCTAATCGTGGAAGCTTTTATTCTCAGCACCGTAGAACAGGGCGTGATGACGATTACCCTTAACCGTCCGGATCGCCTGAACAGCTTTAATGACGTGATGCATCAGCAGCTCGCCGAGTGCCTGACCCAGGCCGAGCGCGACGACAGCGTGCGCTGCCTGCTGATTACCGGCGCCGGGCGCGGCTTTTGCGCTGGCCAGGATCTAAACGACCGCAACGTTGACCCCAGCGGCCCGGCGCCGGATCTGGGGCTGTCGGTGGAGCGCTTCTATAACCCGCTGGTGCGCCGCCTGGCGGCGCTGCCGAAGCCGGTGATTGCGGCGGTTAACGGCGTGGCGGCCGGGGCCGGGGCAACTCTGGCGCTGGGCTGCGACCTGGTGCTCGCCGCGCGATCCGCCAGCTTCGTAATGGCCTTCAGCAAGCTTGGGCTGGTGCCCGACTGCGGCGGCAGCTGGTTTCTGCCGCGGATCGCCGGACGCGCCAGGGCGATGGGGCTGGCGCTGCTGGGCGAGAAGCTCAGCGCCGAACAGGCCGCCCAGTGGGGGATGATCTGGCAGCTGGTGGAAGACGCCGAGCTGGCGGACACCAGCCGTCAGCTGGCCCGTCATCTGGCGACGCAGCCGACCTTCGGCCTCGGCCTGATTAAGCAAGCCCTGCTGGCTGCGGAAACCAACGGCCTTGATGCCCAGCTTGATTTGGAACGCGACTACCAGCGCCTGGCCGGACGCAGCGCCGACTACCGCGAAGGCGTGAGCGCTTTCCTCGCCAAACGTCCACCACTGTTCAGCGGGAAATAGCTTATGAGCACAACACTGCATACCGTCGCCGTGATCGGCGGCGGCACCATGGGGTCAGGAATCGCGGAGGTCGCCGCCGGCGCCGGACATCAGGTGCTGCTCTACGATATCGCCGGCGATGCGCTAACCCGCGCGGTGGACGGTATTCGCCAGCGGCTGGCCTCGCGCGTCGCGCGCGGCAGGCTGACGGCAGAGCAGGCCGAGGCGCTGCTGGCCCGCATCGTGCCGACGACGGAGCTGGCCGCGCTGGCGCCGGCGCAGCTGGTGATTGAAGCGGCTTCCGAACGTCCTGAGATCAAAAAAGCGCTGTTCAGCCAGCTGGCGGAGATCTGCTCGCCCTCCGCGCTGCTCACCAGCAACACCTCCTCGATTTCGATTACCGCGATTGCCGCCGGGGTGAAGCACCCGGAGCGCGTGGCCGGCCTGCACTTTTTTAATCCGGCGCCGGTGATGAAGCTGGTGGAAGTGGTCAGCGGCCTGGCCACCTCGCCGGAGGTGGTCGAACAGCTGTGCCGGTGCGTTAGCGCGTGGGGCAAGCAGCCGGTGCGCTGCCGCTCAACGCCGGGGTTTATCGTCAATCGCGTGGCGCGCCCGTTCTACGCCGAAGCCTGGCGGGCGCTGGAGGAGCAGGTGGCTCCCGCGCAGGTCATTGACGCCGCCCTGCGCGACGGCGGCGGTTTTCCGATGGGGCCGCTGGCGCTGACCGACTTGATCGGCCAGGACGTCAACTTCGCGGTGACCTGTTCGGTATTTAACGCCTTCTGGCAGGATCGGCGCTTCCTTCCCTCGCTGCTGCAGCAGGAGCTGGCGCTGGCCGGACGGCTGGGCAAAAAGAGCGGGCAGGGCGTATACCGCTGGCCGCTGGACGCCGAGGCGGATCTGAGCCTCAGCGCGGTGGCCGAATCGGCAGGCGCGCGGAAGGTGACGCGTAAAAGTGACAATGTCACCGAACTTGACGAGCTGCTGTTGATGGAGACCGAAGGCCAAACCGCCGAGGCCCTGAGCGCGCAGCACGGCCGTCCGGTGGCGGTCTATGACCACAGCGCCGGGGAGACGGTGGTGCTGGCGAGCGCGGAGTCTAACCCACAGTCGGCCACCGATAAAGCGGTGCGCTATTTTCAGCAGCAGGGCAAAAAAGTGCTGCAGGTTGCCGACTATCCGGGGCTGCTGGTGTGGCGCACGGTGGCGATGCTGGTGAATGAAGCGCTGGATGCGGTGCAGAAAGGCGTGGCCGATCCGGCGGATATCGATACCGCGATGCGCCTGGGGGTGAACTACCCGCACGGCCCGCTGGCGTGGGGCGCCCGGCTGGGCTGGAACCGCATACTGCGCCTGCTGGAAAACCTCCAGCAGCACTACGGCGAGGAGCGCTATCGCCCCTGTTCGCTACTGCGCCAGAAGGCGCTGCTGGAGATGCGCAATGAACGATAAGGCCTGGCGCAACGCGCGCGCAATGTATGAACACGACACCTGCGCCCAAACGCTGGGGATCGACATTATCGAGATGGACGAGGGCTACGCGCAGATGACCATGACCGTCGCGCCGAACATGCTTAACGGCCATCAAACCTGCCACGGCGGGCAACTCTTTTCCCTCGCCGACACCGCCTTTGCCTACGCCTGCAACAGCCAGGGGCTGGCGGCGGTCGCCTCGGCGGCAAGCATCGATTTTCTGCGTCCGGCCTTCGCCGGCGACCGGCTGGTCGCCACCGCGCGGGTCAGGCAGCAGGGCAAACTGACCGGCGTCTACGACATCGAAATCGTTAACCAACAACAGAAAATTGTCGCCCTGTTTCGCGGTAAATCGCACCGCATCGGCGGCACAATCACAGGAGAAGTCTGATGCGTGACGCCTTTATTTGTGACGGAATTCGTACGCCGATCGGCCGCTACGGCGGGGCGCTCGCCAGCGTGCGGGCCGATGATTTAGCCGCTGTTCCGCTGCGCGAGCTGCTGAGCCGCAATCCGCGCCTCGATCCCGGCTGCATTGACGACGTGATTTTCGGCTGCGCCAACCAGGCCGGAGAAGATAACCGCAACGTGGCGCATATGGCGACGCTGCTGGCGGGCTATCCGCCGAGCGTCTCCGGCACCACCATCAACCGCCTGTGCGGCTCCGGGCTGGACGCGATCGGCTTTGCCGCCCGCGCCATTAAGGCCGGGGATGCCGACCTGATGATTGCCGGCGGCGTGGAGTCGATGTCGCGGGCGCCGTTTGTGATGGGTAAGGCCAGCGCGCCGTACCAGCGTCAGGCGGAGCTGTTTGATACCACTATCGGCTGGCGTTTTGTGAACCCGCTCATGCAGCAGCAATTCGGCACTGACAGCATGCCGGAAACGGCGGAGAATGTAGCCGAGTTGTTAAATATTAGCCGCGCAGATCAGGACGCGTTCGCCCTGCGCAGCCAGCGGCTGACGGCGAAAGCCCAGCGTGACGGCATCCTGGCGCAGGAGATCGTCCCGGTACAGATTATTGGCAGGAAGGGGGCGGTCAGCGTCGTTCGCGACGATGAGCATCCGCGGGCGGAGACCACCCTGGAGCAGCTTTCTCAGCTAAAAACCCCGTTCCGCAAGGGCGGCGTGGTCACCGCCGGCAACGCCTCCGGGGTCAACGACGGCGCCGCGGCGCTGATTATCGCCAGCGAACAGCAGGTCCTGGCCCAGGGGCTGACGCCGCGGGCGCGCATTGTGGCGATGGCGACCGCCGGGGTTGAACCACGGCTGATGGGGCTCGGGCCGGTACCCGCCGTGCGTAAGGTGCTGGAGCGCGCGGGGCTGAATATCAACGATATGGACGTTATTGAACTGAACGAAGCCTTCGCCGCCCAGGCGCTGGGCGTGCTCAGACAGCTGGGGGTGGCGGATGATGCCGCGCACGTTAACCCCAACGGCGGCGCCATCGCTTTAGGCCATCCGCTGGGAATGAGCGGCGCCCGGCTGGCGCTGAGCGCGAGCCTGGAGCTGCAGCGACGCGGCGGGCGCTACGCCCTGTGTACGATGTGTATTGGCGTGGGTCAGGGCATTGCCATGATCCTCGAGCGAGTGTGAGCTAATTTACCTGCGAGTACCCTAAAATGATAACTAATACAAAATTAGATCCGATTGAAAGCGCTTCTCGTGATGAATTACAGGCTCTGCAAACCCAGCGTCTGAAGTGGACGCTGAAACATGCTTACGACAACGTTCCGATGTACCGCCGCAAGTTTGACGCGGCGGGGGTGCATCCTGACGATTTCCATGAACTGAGCGACCTGAGCAAGTTCCCGTGCACCACCAAACAGGATCTGCGCGATAACTACCCGTTCGATACCTTTGCGGTGCCGATGGAGCAGATTGTGCGCATCCACGCCTCGTCCGGGACCACCGGCAAACCGACGGTGGTGGGCTACACGCAAAATGATATCGATACCTGGGCCAATATCGTCGCCCGCTCCCTGCGCGCCGCCGGCGGCACGGCAAAAGATAAAATCCACGTCGCCTACGGCTACGGCCTGTTTACCGGCGGCCTTGGCGCGCACTACGGCGCGGAGCGTCTGGGGGCCACGGTGATCCCGATGTCCGGCGGCCAGACGGAAAAACAGGCGCAGCTGATCCGCGATTTTCAGCCGGATATGATTATGGTCACGCCCTCCTACTGCCTGAACCTGATTGAAGAACTGGAGCGGCAGATGGGCGGCGATGCCAGCCGCTGCTCGCTGCGGGTTGGCGTATTCGGCGCCGAGCCGTGGACGCTGGCGATGCGGGCTGAAATCGAGCGTCGTCTCGGGATCACCGCCCTCGATATCTACGGCCTTTCGGAAGTGATGGGGCCGGGGGTGGCGATGGAGTGTCTGGAAACCGCCGACGGCCCGACCATCTGGGAAGACCATTTCTATCCGGAAGTAGTCAACCCGCACGACGGTACGCCGCTGGCGGATGGCGAACACGGCGAGCTGCTGTTCACCACCCTGACCAAAGAGGCGCTGCCGGTGATCCGCTACCGTACCCGCGATCTGACCCGCCTGCTGCCGGGCACCGCGCGCAGCATGCGGCGGATGGATCGCATCAGCGGACGCAGCGACGACATGCTGATTATTCGCGGCGTCAACGTCTTCCCGTCGCAGCTGGAGGAGGAGATCCTCAAGGTGGAGCATCTGGCGCCGCACTACCAGCTGGAGGTCAATCGTCGCGGCCATCTTGATTCACTTTCGGTGCGCGTGGAGCTGAAGGAGAGCAGCCTGTCGCTGAGCCACGAGCAGCGCTGCCAGATCTGCCATCAGCTACGCCACCGCATCAAGTCGATGGTCGGGATCTCCACCGATATCAGCATCGTCAACTGCGGCAGCATCCCGCGCTCGGAAGGGAAGGCCTGCCGGGTGTTCGACCTGCGCAAGGTCGCCGCCAACGGCTAGGTCAGCGCCTCCCGGCCCGGCCGGGCGATGAAATCCCCGGCGGGACGCAGCGCCCCTGCCGGGAGTTCCCTGTGCTATGATTCGTCATGGACTACTAACCGCAACGGAATGAATCAGATGAGCAGGCTTGATAATTTTATTCAACAGGCGGTGACGGCGATGCCGATTAGCGGGACGTCGCTGATCGCCTCCCTGTACGGTGATTCCCTGCTGCAGCGCGGGGGCGAAGTGTGGCTCGGCAGCGTGGCGGCCCTGCTCGAAGGGCTGGGATTCGGCGAACGTTTTGTGCGGACGGCGCTGTTTCGCCTCAACAAAGAGGAGTGGCTGGACGTGGTGCGTATCGGCCGCCGCAGCTTCTATCGTCTGAGCGACAAGGGGCTGCGCCTGACCCGCCGCGCGGAGCACAAAATTTATCGCGCCGGCGCGCCGGAGTGGGACGGCACCTGGCTGCTGCTGCTCTCCGAGGGGCTGGAAAAAAACACCCTCGCGGAGGTGAAAAAGCAGCTTCTGTGGCAGGGCTTTGGCGCACTTGCGCCGAGCCTGCTCGCCTCGCCGGCGCAGAAGCTGGCGGACGTGCAGTCGCTGCTGCATGAAGCGGGGGTGGCGGAAAACGTCATCTGCTTTGAAGCGCACTCTCCGCTGGCGCTCTCCCGGGCGGCGCTGCGCGCGCGCGTCGAGGAGTGCTGGCACCTGACCGAACAAAACGCGATGTACGAAACCTTTATTTCGCTGTTTCGCCCGCTGCTGCCGCTGCTGCGCGACGTCGATAGCGCGGAGCTGACCGCAGAGCGCTGCTTCCAGATCCAGCTGCTGCTAATCCATTTTTATCGTCGGGTGGTGCTAAAAGATCCGCTGCTGCCGGAGGAGCTGCTGCCGGCGCACTGGCTGGGGCAGACCGCGCGCCAGCTGTGCATCAATATTTATCAACGCGTCGCGCCCGGCGCGCTGGCCTTCGTCAGTGAGAACGGGGAGAGCTCGGTCGGCGAACTGCCGGCGCCGGGGCCGCTCTATTTTCAACGTTTTGGCGGCCTGACCGCCGCTTAAGGAGAGCCGATGCCGATTTATCAGATAGACGGTATGACCCCGGTGGTACCGGATGAAAGCTACGTTCACCCCACGGCGGTGCTGATTGGCGACGTGATCCTCGGTAAAGGCGTCTACGTCGGCCCTAACGCCAGCCTGCGCGGTGATTTCGGACGCATCGTGGTGAAAGACGGCGCCAATATTCAGGATAACTGCGTGATGCACGGCTTTCCCGGCCAGGATACGGTGGTTGAAGAGGACGGGCATATCGGCCACGGGGCGATCCTGCACGGCTGCGTTATCGGCCGCAACGCGCTGGTCGGGATGAGCGCGGTGATTATCGACGGCGCAACGATTGGCGAAAACAGCATCGTCGGCGCCTCGGCGTTCGTTAAGGCTAAAGCCGAGATGCCGGCCAACCATCTGATCGTCGGCAGCCCGGCGAAGGCCATTCGCACCCTGAGTGAGCAGGAGATCGCGTGGAAAAAGCAGGGGACGCGGGAGTATCAGGCGCTGGTCGAGCGCTGCCAGCAAACGCTGCACCAGGTGGAGCCGCTGAAGGAGGCGGAGCCGCAGAGAAAGCGGCTGGAGTTTGATGAAAGCCTGCGGCCGAAATCATCATCCTGAACCTGAGCCCTCTGGCTTCGAGGGCCTAGTATTTAGCCAGCTCGCGAAAGAGTGCCGGGTTCGCCTGAATCGCCGCGAGCACTTTTGCCGCAAGTCCCGTTGGGTTACGTCGTCTGGACTCCCAGCTTTTAATGGTATCCACGCTGGTTCCCAGCGCTTGCGCCATTTCCGTCTGGGAAACGTTCAGCTGCGCTCGAATAGCTTTTACGTCAGCGATCTCATAGCGAGTCACGCGGGCCGGGGCTTTATCGCCATTTTTGATATCAACGGCTTCTTTGAGGGACGTTTGAAGCTCATCAAAAAAACTCATGTCACACCTCATTTTTCAGTAGTTTAGCTAGTTTTTTGAGCTGCGCTTTTTCAGCATCGGTCAGATTATCTTTGGTGCTTTTCGGGTACGCCAAAACCAGATAGATAATCTCAGCGGTGGCGAGGAAATAAATCACCCTTGCGCTGCCGCTTTTCCCCTGAACGCCGGTCGCCATCCTGATTTTCCGTAGTCCACCCGTATTCTGGATGATATCCCCGGCATCCGGATTGCCAATGAGTTCTTTCTGCAGCGCCCGAAGCTCATCGTCAGTAGCAAGCTGTTTTATCTGCCGGGTAAACAGCGGCGTTTCGATAAATTCAATCGCACAGCACATGAGTACGCTCCTTGTTAAGGTACCATGTACACCTGAGCGTGTACATGGTACCTATCGCTGATTTTTCGACATTTTGTCAGGTCAGGCCTGGAGATCGGAGACAGCTGGCCGCAAGCCGTGAGCGCTATCGTATACGTTGGGGGATTTACAGGCAGAATTGGCTGCTGATTTTACGAGGCGTCTCGTAAGGTGGGTGACGGGGAGAAGAAACTCCCACCGGGCGGTGGGAGTGGCAATCTATATTACGCTGCAACCACGCTATCGATGGCCGCTTTCGCGTCGTTCTGCGCTTTGGCAGCCACTTCCGGACCGTAAGCGATACCTTCAGCGAAGACGAAGTTCACGTCGGTGATGCCGATGAAGCCGAGGAAGGTCGACAGATACGGAGTCACCAGGTCAGTCGGGGTATCTTTATGGATGCCGCCGCGGCTGGTCACAACGACAGCGCGTTTACCGGTAACCAGACCTTCCGGCCCTTTCTCGGTGTAACGGAAGGTGACGCCGGCGCGTGCCACCAGGTCGAAGTAGTTTTTCAGCTGAGTCGGGATGTTGAAGTTGTACATCGGCGCGGCGATAACAATCACGTCATTCGCCTGCAGCTCAGCGATCAGCTCGTCGGACAGCGCCAGCGCTTCCTGCTGACGCGGAGTCAGCGGCGCATCGCTCGGACGCAGAGCACCAACCAGTTCGCCATCCAGTACCGGGATCGGGTTTGCTGCCAGGTCACGCACGGTGATCGCGTCTTCAGCGTGCTTTTCACGCCATTGTTCAACAAAATAGTCGGACAGCTGACCGGATTGCGAGTACCCTGCCAGAATACTGGATTTCAGAACTAATACTTTGCTCATGGGTGTTTCCTTATATGAGATTGACGGGTCGATGCCCTGGTGCTTGCTGACACTTTATTCACAATCATGCCACAGAGAAAGCGCAATAAATCGAACTCTGTGTTCAGTTTTTTTGAACAAGGCATGAAATGCCCAGCTGTGGTAATCTACAGCAATACTTCAAAAGAGATTTTTCCTGGCAGAGCACTGCCCGATAACGCTATGACAGAACAACAAATTTTCACCTTCCCCCAGCTCTTCCAGCAGCTTGACGGCCTGATGCTGCGCGACAGGTCTCGCTTTTCCCGCCGTCTGCACGGCGTGAAGAAGGTTAAAAATCCTGAATCCCAGCAGGCTATTCTGCGGGAGATGGCGCAGGAGATTGCGGCGGCGGCAGGGAGAGTCCTGCTGCGCGAAGCGGCGCGGCCGGCGATTACCTACCCGGAAAACCTGCCGGTAAGCCAGAAAAAACAAGAGATTCTCGAAGCCGTGCGCGACCACCAGGTGGTGATTGTGGCGGGGGAGACCGGTTCCGGTAAAACCACCCAGCTGCCGAAAATCTGTATGGAGCTGGGGCGCGGGGTGAAAGGCCTCATTGGCCACACTCAGCCGCGTCGTCTGGCGGCGCGTACCGTGGCTAACCGCATCGCCGAGGAGCTGCAAAGCGAACCTGGCGGCTGCATCGGTTATAAGGTGCGCTTTAGCGACCACGTCGGCGACAACACGATGGTCAAGCTGATGACCGACGGTATCCTGCTGGCGGAAATCCAGCAGGACCGCCTGCTGATGCAGTACGACACCATCATTATCGATGAGGCCCACGAACGCAGCCTCAATATCGACTTCCTGCTTGGCTACCTGCGGGAGCTGCTGCCGAAGCGTCCGGATCTGAAAATCATCATCACCTCGGCGACCATCGATCCGGAACGCTTCTCGCGCCACTTTAACCATGCGCCGATTATCGAAGTCTCCGGCCGCACCTATCCGGTCGAGGTTCGCTACCGGCCGATCGTTGAAGAGGCCGATGACACCGAGCGCGATCAGCTGCAGGCGATTTTCGACGCCGTCGAAGAGCTGGGGCATGAAAGTCCCGGCGATATTCTGATCTTTATGAGCGGAGAGCGGGAAATTCGCGATACCGCCGATGCGCTCAACAAGCTCAACCTGCGGCATACCGAAGTGCTGCCGCTCTATGCCCGGCTGTCGAACAGCGAGCAGAACCGCGTCTTCCAGTCCCACAGCGGGCGGCGCATCGTGCTGGCGACCAACGTCGCGGAAACCTCGCTGACGGTGCCGGGAATTAAGTACGTTATTGACCCGGGCACCGCGCGCATCAGCCGCTACAGCTTCCGCACCAAGGTGCAGCGCCTGCCGATTGAGCCCGTTTCTCAGGCCTCCGCAAACCAGCGTAAGGGCCGCTGCGGCCGCGTATCGGAAGGGATCTGTATTCGTCTCTATTCCGAAGACGATTTCCTGTCGCGCCCGGAGTTTACCGACCCGGAAATCCTGCGCACCAACCTGGCGTCGGTTATTCTGCAGATGACCGCCCTGGGGCTGGGGGATATCGCCGCCTTCCCGTTCGTTGAGGCGCCGGACAAGCGTAATATTCAGGACGGCGTGCGCCTGCTGGAGGAGCTCGGGGCGATTACCACCGACGAGCAGATGACCGCCTATAAGCTAACGCCGATGGGCCGCCAGCTCAGCCAGCTGCCGGTTGACCCGCGGCTGGCGAGGATGGTGCTGGAAGCGCAAAAGCACGGCTGCGTGCGCGAGGCGATGATCATCACCTCGGCGCTGTCGATTCAGGACCCGCGCGAACGTCCGATGGACAAGCAGCAGGCCTCCGATGAGAAGCACCGCCGTTTCCACGATAAAGAGTCGGATTTTCTCGCCTTCGTCAACTTATGGAACTACCTCGGCGAGCAGCAGAAAGCGCTGTCATCGAACCAGTTCCGCCGCCAGTGCCGCGTCGATTTTCTTAACTACCTCCGGGTGCGCGAGTGGCAGGACATCTACACCCAGCTGCGCCAGGTGGTGAAAGAGCTGGGCCTGCCGGTAAATAGCGAGCCGGCGGAGTACCGCGAAATTCACACCGCGCTGCTGACCGGGCTGCTGTCGCATATCGGCATGAAGGATACCGACAAGCAGGAGTTTACCGGCGCGCGTAACGCCCGCTTCTCGATCTTCCCGGGCTCCGGGCTGTTTAAGAAGCCGCCGAAGTGGACTATGGTTGCCGAGCTGGTGGAAACCAGCCGCCTGTGGGGGCGCATCGCCGCGCGCATCGACCCGGAATGGGTGGAGCCGGTGGCGCAGCATCTGATTAAGCGCTCATACAGCGAACCGCACTGGGAGCGGGCGCAGGGGGCGGTGATGGCGACGGAGAAAGTAACCGTCTACGGCCTGCCGATCGTCGCCGCCCGCAAGGTGAACTACAGCCAGATTGACCCGGCGCTGTGCCGCGAGCTGTTTATCCGCCACGCGCTGGTGGAGGGCGACTGGCAGACCCGTCACGCCTTCTTCCGCGATAACCTCAAGCTGCGAACAGAGATCGAAGAGCTGGAGCACAAATCGCGCCGCCGCGACATCCTGGTCGACGACGAAACGATGTTTGAGTTTTACGATCGGCGCATCGGCCATGACGTCATCTCGGCGCGCCACTTCGACAACTGGTGGAAGCAGGCCAGCCGCGAGACTCCGGATCTGCTCAACTTCGAAAAGAGCATGCTGATTAAAGAGGGTGCGGAGCAGGTCAGCAAGCTGGACTACCCGAACTTCTGGCACCAGGGCAACCTCAAGCTGCGTCTGACCTATCAGTTCGAACCGGGCGCCGACGCCGATGGGGTGACGGTGCATATTCCGCTGCCGCTGCTCAACCAGGTGGACGAGTCCGGCTTCGAATGGCAAATCCCCGGCCTGCGTCGGGAACTGATTATCGCGCTGATTAAATCGCTGCCGAAACCGGTGCGGCGCAACTTCGTGCCGGCGCCGAACTATGCCGAAGCCTTTTTAGGCCGCGCGACGCCGCTGGAGCTACCGCTGCTGGATTCGCTGGAGCGCGAGCTGCGGCGGATGAGCGGCGTGACCATCGACCGCGAGGCCTGGCAGTGGGATCAGGTGCCCGATCACCTGAAAATCACCTTCCGGGTGGTGGATGATAAGAACAAGAAGCTCGCCGAAGGCCGTTCGCTGCAGGAGTTAAAGGATGCGCTGAAGGGGAAAGTGCAGGAGACGCTCTCCGCGGTGGCCGATGACGGTATCGAGCAGAGCGGGCTGCATATCTGGAGCTTCGGCACCCTGGCGGAAAGCTATGAACAAAAGCGCGGCAACTATCGGGTTAAGGCCTGGCCGGCGCTGGTGGACGAACGTGACAGCGTCGCGATTAAGCTGTTCGACAATCCGCTCGAACAGCAGCAGGCGATGTGGCGCGGTCTGCGCCGGCTGCTGCTGCTGAACATTCCGTCGCCTGTCAAATATCTGCACGAGAAGCTGCCGAACAAGGCCAAGCTGGGGCTCTATTTTAACCCCTACGGCAAGGTGCTGGATCTGATTGACGACTGCATCTCCTGCGGCGTCGATAAGCTTATCGACGAGGCCGGCGGGCCGGTTTGGACCGAAGAGGGCTTTACGCAGCTGCACGACAAGGTGCGCGCCGAGCTCAACGATACGGTGGTGGAGATTGCCAAACAGGTTGAGCAGATCCTGACCGCGGTGTTCAACGTCAACAAGCGCCTGAAAGGGCGCGTGGATATGAGCATGGCGCTGGGGCTGTCGGATATCAAAGGGCAGATGAGCGGCCTGGTTTATCGCGGCTTCGTCACCGGCAACGGCTTCCGCCGGCTGGGCGATACCCTGCGCTATCTGCAGGCGATTGAAAAGCGGCTGGAGAAGATGGCGGTCGATCCGCACCGCGATCGCGCGCAGATGCTGAAGGTTGAGAGCATTCAGCAGGCGTGGCAGCAGTGGCTGAATAAGCTGCCGCCAGCCCGCCGTGACGACGAGGACGTGCAGGAGATCCGCTGGATGATCGAGGAGCTGCGCGTCAGCTTCTTCGCCCAGCAGCTGGGTACCCCGTACCCCATTTCCGATAAGCGGATCCTGCAGGCGATGGAGCAGATAGTCGCCTGATGGTCGTTTTAGGGCAGGGTGAAGGCGTGTTTTCTTAGCTTGCTCTGTGAAGTGTTCGGTGGAATGTTCCGTTCACCATTGGTCCCGCATACTTCTGTTTACTGCGGCATAGGTGAACGGCACAGGGCCGGTTTCGCCCGGCCCTGGGGACCCGGCATCCCGGCAAGAAAAATCGTCGCTGCGCGATACCTTCGTCTCCGCCGTCTGGCTATTCGGGGACGGCAAGAGGTAACGTCCCTGTAAGGCTTGCCTCCGCCAGGTTATTAGTCCCATCCCTGGGACTCACCCCTTCGGGGCCGACGTCAACGTCGTTCAAAAACGCTCCGGGCGTTTTTGTCCATGCTGGCGGCGGCCAGCCGCCTGCGCCTCAGCGATTTTTAGCCGGCCCAACCCCCCTGCTGCATATCCCGATGCCTCATGCCTGCATGGTCATTGCTGAAAATTCTTTCAGCAATGAAATCGCAACCTAATTGCCACGGGTTGGCAGCGTGGGGCGGGCGAAACGCCCCCCGTGCCGTTCACCCGCAGCGGGTGTGGGAAAAACGTCGGATTCAACGTGAACGGAACATTCCACGGAAATGAACGAAATATTCCGCGGAGGTTAATGAGAGAAGTTTCTCTTAGCGAGCAGCCACGTTAATCGGCTTGGGCCGCTGCCGGTAGCGGAGCTACCCGTTGACCCACGCCAGCGTAAACCCATCCCAGCCCTTGCTGCCCACCGTCTGCAGCGCCGTCACCGTCAGGCGCGGGTCGCTGCCCATCATCTCAATAAATCGCCGCACGCCCTGGACCCGCTCATCGGCGCTACGCGGATTAGTCACCTCCCCATCCCGCACCACGTTATCGCCGATAATCAGCGTTCCCGGCCGGGAGTAGCGCAGGGCCCACCGCAGGTAGTGCGGGTTGTTGGGCTTATCGGCATCGATAAAAATCAGATCAAAAGCGGGGCGGTCGCCGAGATTCTCAAGGGTTGCCAGCGCCGGGCCTTCGCGCACCTCGACCCGATCGTCCACGCCCGCCAGCCGAAGATTCTGCCGCGCAGTTTGCGCATGGTGCGGGTCGGCTTCCAGGGTCAGCAACTCGCCGTCCGGCGGCAGCTCGCGCGCCATCCAGATGGTGCTATAGCCGCCGAGCGTGCCGATCTCCAGCACCCGCCGGGCGCGGGTGATGCGCACCAGCAGCGCCAGAAACTGGCCCTGGTTGGCGGCAACGTCATAGGCCGGAAGGCCGGCGCGCTGGTTATTCTCTAACACCTGCTGCAATAGCGGGTCGTGCGGGATCAGCGTTTCAACAAGATAATTATCTACAGCAGACCATTGTTGTTGCATGCAAAATTTCCTGTATTACGTCCCTGATGAATCAGACCAGCCGCCTCCCAGCGACCGATATAAATCAACCTGGGCCAGCAGCAGGTTATTTTTCACCTGCACGACGCTGATTTGCGTCGAGAACAGGGTGCGCTGGGCGTCCAGAACCTCGAGATAAGAGGAGTAGCCGTTACGATAGCGGTTTCCGGCAATCCGCAGCGTCTCCTGCGCCACCGCCTCCTGCTCCTGCAGCTCCGTGAGCTGTTCGCCGTAGCGGGTGATGGCGTCCAGGCTATCGTTGACCTCGCGAAACGCGCCGCGCACCGTTTTCTCATAGCCATACAGCGCCTGGTTACGCTGGGCCATCGACACGTCGACCTGGGCGTTCAGCGCCTGGCGGTTCAGCAGCGGAGCGAGAATACTGCCGCCGATGCTCCACAGCCGCAGCGGATTATCGAGCAGGTCCGGCAGCGTACGGTCCTGCATGCTGCCGGTGGCGGTCAAATTGATCGACGGCAGCAGCCGGGCCTGGGAAGAGGCAAGGGTGGCGTCGGCGGCGAGCAGCTGGCGCTGGGCCTGCGCGATATCCGGTCGGCGGTTCAGCAGGCTGGAGGGCAGCTGCGACGACAGCGACAGCGGCGTCAGATGGGCAAAGTCCTGACGCCTGATCTCCTGCGGGTTACTGCCGATCAGCACGCTGAGGGCGTTCTCCTGCTGGGCGATTTGATGCTCCAGCGGCGGGATCTGCGCCCGGGTAGATCGCAGCTCCGAATCGGCCTGCATCAGCTCGAGGCGCGAGGTATAGCCGGTCTCAAACTGGCGTTTAGCCATGCTGTAGGCGTCTTCGCGGGATTTCAGCGTCTGCCGGGTGACCCGCAGCTGCTCGTCCAGAGAGAGCAGCGTCAGATAGCCGACGGCCACCGAGGCGGCGACGGTAAGGTCTGCGGCAGCGGCGGCTGCCTTCTGCGCCTCAAGGCTGGCCTCGGCGGCGCTGGCGGCGCTGCGGTTGGCTCCCCAGATATCGACGTCATAGCTGGCGGTCAGCCCGCCTTTATAGACCGTACTGTGGATGGGCAGGCCGGTGGCGGCGGACTGCGCGCGGGCGCGGCTGCCGCTCAGCGAGGCGTCAAGGGACGGAAACAGGCTGCTGTCGGCGGCATAGGCCCGCGCCTGGTATTCATTCACCCGTTCGCGGGCGATCAGCACATCGCTGTTATAGCGCAGCGCCTGTTCCACGTACTGATTGAGCTGGCTGTCGTGAAAGTTGCGCCACCACACGCCCTCAAGCGGGCTGGCGGGGCCGATTTCGGCGCGCCAGGCGGCGGGGATCTGCAGCGACGACGCTGCGGGCGGCACGTCTGCCGACCGGCAGCCGGCCAGCGCGACGCTCAGCGCCAGCGCAAGGGTGAGCCGGCGCATCATGGCTTCTCTCCCTCACGGGTATCGATGGTGACCTGCACCGACATGCCGGGGCGCAGGTGCTGGCTATTTTTCTGCCCCTCATCGACCGCGATGCGCACCGGAATTCGCTGGGCAATTTTAACAAAGTTGCCGGTGGCGTTATCCGGCGAAATGGCGCTGAATTCAACGCCGGTCGCCGGGGAGATACTCTGGACGACGCCGCGGAACGCCTCGCCATCGAGCGCATCGACGCTAAAGGTTGCGGCCTGGCCAATGCGAATGTGCGCCAGCTGGGTCTCTTTCATATTGGCGATCACCCAGTGCTGCGGCGGCACCAGCGACGTCAGGTGGGTACCGGCGCTGACGTAGGCGCCGAGACGCACGGAGATCTGCCCCAGCTGTCCGCCGGTTGGCGCGACGATCCGCGTGTTCTGCAGATCGATATCCGCCAGCTCCAGCGCGGCCCTGGCGCTGGCAACGTCGGCTTCCAGCGCGTCGCGGTTGACGATGGTGGATTGCAGATCCTGACGCGACATTTCCAGCGTGGCTTTCGCCTGTTCAATATCGGCGGTGCCCTGCGCGGCGCTGGCTCTTGCCGAGTCGCGCTCGCGAATTGACAGCGAACCGTCGGCGGTCAAATCCTGCACCCGCTTTAAGTCGGCCTGGGTTTTTTGATTCTGCGCGCGGGCGTTTTGCAGCGCGGCCTCATTGCGGGCAATCACCGCCTGGGCGCTTCGGCGCTGCTGTTGGTTATTTTTCAGAGCCGACTCCTTCATCGCCAGAGTAGCCTGCGCCTGGTGGACGCGCTGCCTGTAGATCCGGTCGTCAATCTGGAACAGCGTCTCTCCGGGCTGGACCTCGGCAAAATCCTGGACGTTGACGGCGGTGATATAGCCGCTGACCTGCGGGCTGATAAAGGTGGTCTGCCCGCGCACGTAGGCGTTATCGGTAAACTGGCTGTGGCGGGTAAACGGCGGCAGCTGCCACGCGTACAGAATCACCAGCACCCCAACAAGGCCAATGGCGGCGGCGCTGAAAATAGAGACTACGCGGATATTATTGCGGGTATTGGCCTGTTGCCTGGCGGCATCCTGCTGACTCATAACGACTCCAGAGTAAAAATTATCTTTGTTATTTGTTTCCCGTCGCGCGTTTAAGCGCAATGCGAGCGGTAATACGCAGCCTTATCAGGCGCCAGAACACCCAGATCAGCGTGCCGGCGGAAATCAACGCCGTCAGCAGATAGGTGTCATTGTAGGCAAGAATATTGGCCTGCAGCGTTGAGGCGTTCTGCAGGAGCGTACTGGCCTGCACGCTCAGCAGCGTGCTGTCGCCAATCTGGCTTTGATACATCTGGCTGTATTGCTGCAGGCGCTCGGCAATCAGCGGATTCAGCGTGGTTATCTGGTCGGCGAGCTGGCTGGAGTGAAACTTTTCCCGCCAGGTCTGAAAGGTGCCGAGGATCGCCGACCCCAGCAGGCCGCCGATATTCTGGCTCATGCCAAACAGCACCGAAAAGCTCACCAGGTTGCGCTGGTCGGCAATGACCCCGCCGATCCCGGCCAGCATCGCCGGCGCCAGGAAGAACGCGCTGCCGAAGCCGAGCAGGAACTGGCTGAACATCAGCTGTTCGGGACGCGTCAGGATGGTCGAGCGGCTGTCGAGCAGCGAGGCTATCATGATCAGCGCCAGGGCGGTGGCGGTGGGCCAGTAAAGCCGCTGCGGGTTGAGGGTCAGGCAGCTGGCGACGATGCCGCAGGCGATCCCGGCGAAAATCGACCACGCCAGCTGGGTCATCTGTTCGTTCTGCAACCCCACGTACTGCAGCCAGCCGATAACCCCGGTGTTTTGCTCCGCCAGCACGATCCGCATTAGCAGCATAATTAATCCCAGACGCAGGATGCTGCCGCTGGAGAGCCAGTGGGTGTTGAGCAGCGGGTTGCTGCGGTTGTGCTCGAAGACGATGGCCGACACAATCAGCACCACCGCGCCCGCCAGCGCCCAGCCGATCCACGGGGCTTCAAACCACCAGTCAAGGCGGCCCAGCGAGAGAACGGCGCAGACCAGCGCCATGCCGGGGGCCAGCAGAATAAAGGTAATAAAGTCCTTTTTCTCGAACACCTTCTTCCGATCGCTGGGGGGCAGCTTGAGCACCATTACGCAGGCGAGAGAGACCAGCGCCAGCCCCAGTTCAAAAAAGTAGAGGCCGCGCCATTCGTCAATCTGCAGCAGCTCCGTGGAGAAGAGGCGGGCGAGAGGGATCGCCAGCGACGAGCCGGTGATCCCGATGGTCAGCGCCTTGAGGCGGTGGCGGGCGGGCCACGCCTGCACCTGATAATAAATGCCCAGCGAGCTGAGCGCCGCCGCCACCATGCCGTGCGCGGCGCGGACCATCATGGCCGAGCTGAGATCGTTGACGAAGAGGTGGAAAAAGGTCACCAGCACGTACAGCACCAGAAAGCCTTCGGTAAAGGCGCGCAGGCCGAACTGCTGGCGAAATTTTACCAGCAGCAGGTTGATCGAGACGTTGGTCATGACGTAGACCGCCGGCAGCCAGGCGATTTCCGTCGACCAGGCGGCGAAGGTTCCCTGCAGGTTCTGCAGGTTGGCGGTCACCACCGCGTTGCCCAGCGCGCCGGTCAGGCAGACCAGCAGCCCGACAATGCCGTAGGCGATACGCTTTGGCGTCGGGTGGATCGGCGTCGAGGGCGATCCGAGGATCGCCGGCTTTTCATGCGGCGCCCAGTCATGGGGCACGTAGGGGTTTTCAGGACGGCGAGGCATTACTTTTTCTCCACCTCGCGCAGCAGTTTTTCCAGTACCAGGTGCGTTTGCTGCCGCTCTTCGGGGCTGATGGCGCTTAAAATCTCTTCGCGTAAATCATCGGCCACCGTTTTTACCTGCAGATAAAGCTCAAGGCCTTTGTCGGTGGCAACCAGCAGGCGCTTGCGCCGGTCGCTGTCGGTTTTTACGCGCTCCACCAGCGCTAACTCCACCAGCCGGTTGATCAGCGGGACGATAGTGGCGCTCTCTACGCCCAGCTCCTGGGCCAGCTCGCTTTGCGACAGCGGCTGCTGGTTGCGGGCAATCGCCGAGACGGCGACCCAGCTGGCCTGGCTCATGCCGAGGTCCTTGAGGCGGCGGTTGACCGCCAGCCGCCAGTGATGCGCGGTGAGGTACAGTAAATGGGAAAAGGTAAGCTGTCGGTTATCCATAGTCTTCCACAAAGTCATTAGAGCTCTAATGAGTTTATGCCCGACGGATTGGCGAATTCAAGGTTAAATAGAAAAATGGTTAATGGTCTGTTCGAAAAATGTACGTGCGGCGGCGAAAGGGCAAAAAAAGCCCGGGCCAGGGCCCGGGCGGTTGTGGCGATCGTCGTCGAGCCTTAGCCCGGATAGATCCCGCGATCTTTACGCGCCATCAGAATACGCTCACAGGCGACGATATAGGCCGCGGTACGCAGAGAGCACTCTTTGTCGGCGGCTTTCTCGCAGACGTGGACGATCGCATCGGTCATGATGCGGTCCATTTTGGCGTTGATCTCCTCCTCGCTCCAGAAGAAGCTCGCCATATCCTGCACCCACTCGAAGTAGCTGACGGTTACGCCGCCGGCGTTGCAGATAACGTCCGGCACCACGATCACGCCGCGCTCGGCCAGCACGTCATCGGCCTCAGGGTAGGTCGGGCCGTTAGCCCCTTCCAGCACCAGCTTACAGCTGATTTTTTCCGCGCGCTCGCGGGTGATCTGACCCTCCAGCGCCGCCGGGATCAGAATATCCATCGGCGTGGTCCAGAACGCTTCTTTCTCGATTTCGCGGGCGCCAGGGAAGCCGGCAATCTGCTTTTTCTCCGCCTGCCATGCGGTCAGGGCGGCCATATCAATCCCGCCCTCGTTGAACAACGTCGCGGTGTGATCCTGAATAACCACCACGCGGGCGCCAACCTCGGAGAACAGGCGGGCCGCTTCGCTACCGACGTTACCAAAGCCCTGCAGCGCGACTTTCGCGCCCTCAATTTCAATCCCGAAGCGGCCAGCGACTTCGCGACCGGTGATAAATACGCCGCGGCCGGTGGCCTTTTCACGACCGAGAGAACCGCCGAGGTGGATCGGCTTGCCGGTGACTACGCCGGTGATGGTGGTGCCGTGGTTCATGGAGTAGGTATCCATCATCCATGCCATCACTTTGCCGTTGGTGCCGACATCCGGCGCCGGAATATCTTTTTGCGGTCCGATGATAAGGCCGATTTCACTGGTGTAGCGGCGGGTCAGGCGTTCCAGCTCGCCTTCCGACAGGCTGAACGGGTCGACGCGAACGCCGCCCTTAGCGCCGCCGTAAGGAATATTGACTGCGGCGCACTTGATGGTCATCCAGGCAGAAAGCGCCATCACTTCGTTCAGGTCAACGTCCGGATGGTAGCGAACACCACCTTTACCCGGTCCACGCGAAAGATTGTGCTGTACGCGATAGCCTTCGAAGTGGCGGATGGTGCCGTCATCCATCTGCACCGGAATGTCGACGATCAGCGCGCGTTTCGGGTGGCGCAGGGTTTCCACCCAGTAGGCGAGATCGCCCAGATAAGGCGCTACGCGGTCGATCTGGCGCAGATAGGTTGTCCAGGGAGATGCACTACTTTCAGATGCGTAAGATAACTTTTCCATAAGAGTCCTGTTCTCAATGTTATTTATGTCGTGTAAAACCGTGGAATAGCTACAGCAGTAAACTCTGTGTGATGAATAATATCACCAATTTTATAAAGCAGTATTTGACGGCAATTACGAATTTTACATTTTTGTTAGAAATTTTATTTTTTAAGTGAATAACTACGCACTGAAAACCCGCCTCATGTCGTGCATCAATATGCATATTTTATGCAAATTAGTGAATATAAAAATAAATTATCTATATTTATCATTACCTTGATGGTCTTCAAAAAGTGAATAAATTGCTAGCCAACCGTATTGACTTTGTAGCACAGTAGGCGCCAGCATGAGAGCACGCAATGCACAAGCTATTAACCATGACTTAACAATTGCCCTTGCGTTTATAAGGCCTTTATTTTTTGCGCTGAATTTCATTTCATCGCAACGGATTCGCTCGCAATAAAAACGGCGCACGGGAATGGTTAATTTCGAATATCCACGACTGACAACATTAATTATTGTCAACAATTGTTCCGGAGAAGCGTTATGTCAGGCAGCATTACTCGTGAAGATTTTGATTCTTATATGGTTCCCTGTTTCGCACCGGCCCCGTTTATTCCGCTTAAAGCGGCAGGGTCGAAAGTTTGGGATCGGCAGGGTAAAGAGTACATCGACCTGGCGGGCGGCATCGCCGTTAACTCTCTTGGCCACTGCAATCCGGCGCTGGCGGCGGCGCTGAAAGAGCAGCTCGACAGCCTGTGGCACATTGGCAACGGCTATACCAACGAGCCGGTGCTGCAGCTGGCTAAAACCCTGGTTAACGCCACCTTTGCCGATAAGGTTTTCTTCTGCAACTCCGGGGCGGAAGCCAACGAAGCGGCGCTGAAGCTGGCGCGCAAATATGCGCACGATAAGTTTGGCGCCGATAAAAGCGAAATTATTGCCTTCAATAACGCCTTCCACGGTCGCACGCTGTTCACCGTGTCGGTGGGTGGACAGCCGAAATACTCCTGTGATTACGCGCCGCTGCCGCCGGATATTACCCATCTGCCGTATAACGATATCGCGGCGCTCACCGTCGCCATCTCAGCGCGAACCTGCGCGGTGATCGTTGAGCCGATTATCGGCGAGGGCGGCGTGGTTCCGGCCGATCCGGCATTCCTCAGGACGCTGCGGGAGCTGTGCGACCAGCATGACGTCACGCTGATTTTTGACGAAGTTCAGACCGGCGCCGGGAGGACCGGCGCGCTCTACGCCTACCAGCACTATAACGTGGTCCCGGACATACTCACCAGCGCCAAAGGGCTGGGCGGCGGCTTCCCGATTGGCGCCATGCTGGTGAAAGAGGCGTGGGCGCAGGTTTTCCAGCCGGGGACCCACGGCACCACTTTCGGCGGCAATCCGCTGGCGGCAACGGCGGCCAACGGCGTTCTGGCGCAGCTGGATGAGGCGCTGCTGGCCGGGGTTGGCGAGCGCCACGACGCTATCGTCGCCGGGCTGAATGCGCTAAACGCGAAGTACGATCTTTTCAGCGCGGTGCGCGGCGTCGGGCTGCTGATTGGCGCCGAGCTGGCGAGCCGCCTGCGCGGCCAGGCCAAAACGCTGACCAACCTCGCGGCGCAGGAGGGGCTGATCGCCCTGATCGCCGGACCTGACGTCCTGCGCTTTGCCCCCGCGCTCAATATTCCGCTGGCGGACATTGAGGAAGCCTTCGTGCGCCTCGATCGCGCCGTCGCCCGCCTGACGCGCTAATCCGGGAGACGGTTTATGATGCTATTTCGTCCCGTCAGGGAAAACGATCTCGACGACATCATTCGCCTCGCCTCGCGGGCGGGGGTCGGCATGACGTCGTTACCGAACGATCCCGCGCGCCTGGCCGCGCGGATCCAGCGCAGCGTCGACACCTTCGCCGGCAGGCTGCCCCGCGGGCAGCAGGGCTTCCTGTTCGTGCTGGAGGATACCGACCTGTCGCGGGCGGTGGGCGTCAGCGCCATTGAGGTGGCGGTAGGGCTCGACGAACCCTTTTACAATTTCCGCCTGCAGCGCACGGTTCGCGCCTCGAAGGAGCTGGGGGTCTATAAAAATCAGGAGCTGCTGAACCTCAGCTACGACCACACCGGCCATAGCGAGCTCTGCACCCTGTTCCTCGACCCGGAGTACCAAAAAAACCGTAACGGCCTGTTCCTCTCCAAAGCGCGGTTTTTATTTATCGCCGCCTTCCGGGAGCTGTTTTCGCCGCATCTGTTCGCCGAGCTGCGCGGACGCAGCGATGAGCACGGTAATTCGCCGTTCTGGGATGCGCTGGGCCACCACTTCTTCGATATTCCGTTTGCCGACGCCGACCGGCTGACCGGCACCGGCATGAAAACCTTTATTGCCGAGCTGATGCCGGCGTATCCGATTTACGTCTCGCTGCTGCCGGAAAACGCCCGCGAAGCGATTGGCGAGGTGCATGCCAATACCTCGCCGGCGCGGGCGATCCTTGAAAAAGAGGGCTTCAGCTGGCGCGGGTCGGTGGATATTTTCGACGCCGGCCCGGTGCTGGAGGCGCAAACCGACAGTATCAGAGCGATCGGCGAGAGCCGGTTTATCCCGGCCATGCACGTCATGGCGCAGCGGGCGGCGCCGATCATCGTCGCCAATAACCGGTTTGAACATTTCCGCGCGGTGCTGCTGACCCCGGAAGAGAACAACGAACGCGCCGCGCTGGACGCCCTCGAGGTTAGCGAGACTGACCGGGTTCATGCGGTAACACTTAATCCGGAGAGCAGGACATCATGGCAATAAACGCACATTTTATCGCAGGCGAGTGGCTGCAGGGCTCGGGCGCGCCGTTAACCAAGCTGGCGCCGGAAAACCAGGCGCCGCTGTGGCAGGCGGCCAGCGCGGGAGCGGCGGAGGTGCAGGCCGCCTGCGCGGCGGCGCGCGGCGCCTTTTATGCCTGGTCCCATCTTGCGCTGGCGGAGCGTATTGCCTGCGTGCAGCGGTTTGCCGCGCTGCTTGATGCGCATAAAGAGGCCCTGGCGGCGCTGATTTCCCGTGAAACCAGCAAGCCGCTGTGGGAAACCCGCACCGAGGTGCAGGCGATGATCGGCAAAGCGGCGATCTCCATTGACGCCTACGCCGAGCGCACCGGCTATCGCGAATCGCCGATGCCGGACGGCAAAGCGCTCCTGCGTCACAAGCCGCACGGAGTGATGGCGGTCTTCGGCCCGTACAACTTCCCCGGACATTTGCCGAACGGTCATATTATTCCGGCGCTGATCGCCGGCAACACGGTGGTCTTTAAGCCCAGCGAACTAACGCCGGCGACCGCCGAGCTGACCGTGCAGCTGTGGCAGCAGGCCGGGATCCCGGCAGGGGTTATCAACCTGATTCAGGGCGGCAAAGAGACCGGCCAGGCGCTGCTGGAAAACCGCGATATTGACGGGGTGCTGTTTACCGGCAGCGCGTCAACCGGCTTCCACTTCCACCGCTATCTCGGCGGCCAGCCGGAGAAGATGCTGGCGCTGGAGATGGGCGGCAACAACGCGCTGATCGTCGCCGACGCGCTTGACGTCGACGCGGCGCTGCACGTGATTATCCAGTCGGCGTTTATCTCCGCCGGACAGCGCTGCACCTGCGCCCGCCGGCTGGTGGTCAAACGCGGGGAGCAGGGCGACGCGCTGCTGCAGCGGCTGGTTGCCGCCAGCGCCAGCATTCGCGCCGGCCGCTGGGATGCCGAACCGCAGCCGTTTATGGGCGGCGTTATCTCCCTGCAGGCGGCGCAGGGGATGCTGGCGGCGCAGGACAAGCTTGAGCAGCTGGGCGGCAAGGTGCTGCTGCGCATGACCCAGCCGGATCCCAACTCCACGCTGCTCACCCCGGGAATTATTGACGTCACCGGGATCGACGTGCCCGACGAAGAGTATTTCGGCCCGCTGCTGACGGTGGTCCGCTATGAGCAGTTTGATGAGGCGATCCGCATCGCCAACAACACCCGCTACGGGCTGGCGACCGGGCTGATTTCCGCCGATCCGGCGCTGTTCGCCAGGCTCGCCGATGAAGCGCGCGCCGGGATCGTCAACTGGAACAAGCCGCTGACCGGCGCCTCCAGCAAGGCGCCGTTTGGCGGCGTGGGCGCCTCCGGCAACCACCGCGCGTCGGCCTGGTACGCGGCGGACTATTGCGCCTGGCCGATGGCCTCGCTGGTCAGCGAAACGCTGACGCTCCCGGCGGCAACGTCGCCCGGCCTGCCATTCTGACAACGGATTCTGTGAGGACACTATGTCTGGTTTTGAAGCTAATTTCGATGGCCTGGTTGGGCCTACGCACCACTACGCCGGGCTGTCGGTCGGTAACGAAGCCTCGCAAAATAACCGCGACGGCGTATCCAACCCGAAGAAGGCGGCGCTGCAGGGCTTATGCAAAATGAAGGCCCTTGCCGACAGGGGCTTTATTCAGGGGATTTTACCCCCGCAGCCGCGGCCGAATATCGCCGCGCTGCGCGGCCTGGGCTTTTACGGCAGCGATGAGCAGGTGATCGCCCGCGCCGCTGCCGACGCGCCGCATCTGCTCTCGGCCTTCAGCTCCGCATCGTCGATGTGGACCGCCAACGCGGCGACGGTATCGCCATCCGCCGATAGCGCCGACGGCAGGCTGCATTTTACGGTCGCCAACCTGACCAACAAGCTGCACCGCTCCCAGGAAGCGCCGACCACCGCGGCGATTTTACGCGCGACCTTTGCCGACGAAGGCTATTTCGTCCATCACCATGCCCTGGCCCAGCACGGCGACCTGGGCGATGAAGGGGCGGCAAACCACAACCGCTTCTGCTACGACTACGGCCGTCAGGGGCTGCAGCTGTTTGTCTACGGCAGGCGCGCCAGCGGCGGCGTGGCGCCGCAAAAATATCCGGCGCGCCAGACCCTGGAGGCGAGCCAGGCGGTGGCGAGGCTGCATCGGCTGAACCCGGAATATACCGTCTTTGCCCAGCAGGATCCGGCGGCCATCGACGGCGGCGTGTTCCATAATGACGTGATTGCGGTAAGCAATCGCCACGTGCTGTTCCATCATCAGCAGGCCTTTGTACAGCAGCAGGCGCTGCTGGCGACCCTGCGGGAAAAAGCGGCCCGCCTGGATATTCCGTTTGTCAGCGTCGAGGTTCCGCAGGCCCAGGTGGGGCTTAACGACGCCGTCGCCTCGTATCTGTTCAACAGCCAGCTGCTGAGCAAGCCGGATGGCAAAATGCTGATTGTGGTGCCGGAAGAGTGCCGCCAGCGCGACAACGTCTGGCAGTACCTGAGCGGGCTGGTGAGCGACAGCGCGTCGCCGATCGACGAGCTGGCGGTATTCGATCTGCGTGAAAGCATGCGCAACGGCGGCGGCCCGGCCTGCCTGCGCCTGCGGGTGGTGCTGAACCACGCCGAGCTGGCGGCGGTGAATCCGCACAGCCTGATGGACGACGCGCGCTATCGGCAGCTCACGCAGTGGGTCGAGAAGCATTACCGCGATCGCCTCCACGCCCGCGACCTGGCCGACCCGCAGCTCCTGAGCGAGGTGTATCAGGCCCTTGATGAACTGACGCAGATTTTGCGCCTGGGCTGCATCTATGACTTCCAGCGCTAAGGGACCGGGAATGGACAACAAGGTGAATGATTTACTGCACTGTCGGCTGGCGGAGTGGGCGTTTCCCGCAGAAATTGAGGCGCGTTGGCTGGCGGACGGCGTGCTGCAGCTGCTGCCGCAGAGGCCGTGGCAGCAGGCGGCGATCGTTTCAGCCGGCATTCACGGCAACGAAACCGCGCCGATAGAGATGCTGCTGGAGATCGCGCATGCGCTGAGCCAAGGCCAGCAGCCGCTCTCGCAGGCGCTGCTGATCGTCTTCGGCAACCTGCCGGCGATCCGCGCCTCCCGCCGCTATCTGCATAACGACCTCAACCGCCTGTTCGGCGGGCGTCATCTGCGCGCGGCGCCGGGCAATGAGTCCCGGCGCGCGGCGGAGCTGGAGGCGGCGGTCCGGGCGTTCTATACGGCGGCCGATGCCCACGGCCGCGTCGGCAGAGTGCATCTCGATCTGCATACCGCCATCCGCGGCTCGCGCTACCGCCAGTTTGCGCTTCTCCCCGCGCGGGAGGGAGAGTACAGCGCCGGGTTTTATCAGTTGCTCGCCGCCAGCGGTATGGACGCGGTGGTGCGTCATACCGAACCCGGCGGGACCTTTACCCACTTTACCGGCGAGACGTTTGCCGCCGAAAGCGCGACGCTGGAGCTGGGCAAGGTGATGCCCTTTGGCGAGAACGATCTGCGCCTGTTTGCCGCCGCCGATGCGGCGCTGCGGGCGACGATCGGCGGCGGGGCGCTGCCGTCGCGCCTCAAGGAGCCGATGCGCCATTTTGTGGTTCAGGAGAGCATCATCAAGGGCGACGATCGCTTCACCTTGCACCTCGATCCGCAAACTGAAAACTTCACCGCGCTTGCCGTCGGGCACGTTATTGCGCGTCAGGCGGAGAAAACGTGGGTTATCGATGCGCAGGCTCCCTACATCCTGTTTCCGAATGCGGGAGTGGCAAACGGGCAACGCGCCGGTTTGCTGCTGAAGTCTGCCGCGCCATGCCTTTCTTTGCCTCTCTGAAGGAATCGACATGACTCAACATCAACGTGAGGGGCAGGAGCATCCTGCCATCGACGGGGAGTGCCCGTCGCAGCTCAAACGCGGCCTTGGCGCCCGGCACATTCAGATGATTGCGCTGGGCGGCGCTATCGGTACCGGCCTGTTTATGGGGGCGGGACGAAATATTGCGGTGGCGGGGACCTCGATCCTGCTGATCTACCTGCTGGTGGGCTTTTTTACCTATATGGTGATGCGGGCGATGGGCGAAGTGCTGCTCACCCGCCTGGACTATCGCTCCTTCGCCGATTTCGTCGGCGATTATCTGGGACCGCAGGCGAGCTTTTACCTCGGCTGGACCTACTGGCTGAGCTGGGTGGTGACCTGTATTGCCGACGTGGTGGTGTGCGGCAGCTATATGCAGTACTGGTTTCCCGAAATGTCGGCGTGGATGCCGGCCCTGAGCACCCTCGGCATTCTGTTCCTGTTCAATTTGCTGTCGGTGAAGATGTTCGGCGAGGCTGAGTTCTGGTTTGCGCTGATCAAGGTGATTACGATTATCGCGCTGATCGTCACCGGCGCGTGGATGATCGCCATCGGCTGGACCTCGCCGGACGGCGTGAAGGCCTCGCTGCACCACATTACCGACCCGGCGGTCTTTATGCCTCACGGCGTCACCGGCTTCCTCGCCGGTTTCCAGATAGCGATTTTCTCCTTCACCGGGATTGAGCTGCTCGGGACGATGACCGCGGAAACCCGCGATCCGCAGAAGATCTTACCTAAGGCGATCAACGCGCTGCCGCTGCGGATTATCATTTTTTATCTGCTGTCGATGGTGGTGATTATTGCCGTGGCCTCGTGGCCGGGCGTGTCGCCCGACGCCAGCCCGTTCGTCACCTTGTTCGCCAAAGCCGGCCTGCCCGCCGCCGCGGCGGTGATAAACTTCGTGGCCCTGACCTCGGCGATGTCGTCAGCCAACAGCGGGGTTTACTCCAGCACCCGCATGCTTTACGGCCTGTCGGTTGAGAAGCACGCCCACGGGCAGTTCCGCATCCTGTCGCGCCATACCCGCATTCCGGTGCGCAGCCTGCTGTTCTCCTGCTTCTGTATGCTCAGCGGCACGCTGCTGCTGTTCCTCGTACCGAACGTGATGACCCTGTTTACCATCGTCTCAACGCTGGCGGCCATTATGGTGGTCTTCAGCTGGGGAATGATCCTCGTGGCCTACCTGGTGTATCGGCAAAAGCGCCCGGACCTGCATGAAAGCTCGGCCTTTAAGATGCCGGCGGGCGTGGCGATGAGCTGGCTAAGCCTGCTGTTTTTTGCCTTCTCCATTTTTATTATGATCTTCGACCCCGATACCCTGAAGGCGCTGATCGCCACGCCGCTGTGGTTCATCGCCCTGTGGCTGTGCTGGAAAATAAAGCAGAAGCGAGAAGGGCAAACGCGGCTGGAGAAACTTAACGCCTGACAGGATACAATCGGCCCAATCTGCTGCGCGGCGATAAAGAGGGACGTTGTCGCTGCGCAAACTGAAAAGGAGAAGGTATGTCAGATAATTTCCCGGCGCTCTCCGCCGATACGCTGGCGGCAGCGAACCTCGTCGGCGCCTGGCTGGCGCAGGACGATTTTACAACGCTGGCGCAGAAGCCGCCGTTTGAGGTGGTGGTGCTGGCGGGCAACGCGGTGATCCCGACCATTGATGCCGCCTGCCGGTTGGCGGCTGACGCCGAGGTTCCGCTGCTGATAAGCGGCGGGATTGGGCACTCAACTTCATTTCTCTATGAGGCGGTACGCAACGATCCGCGCTATGGTTCGCTGCCGGTAGAGGGACGCGCCGAAGCGCTTATCCTTGCCGATATCGCCCATCAGTACTGGCACATACCGCGCGAGCGGATCGTGACGGAAGCGCGCTCCACCAACTGCGGCGAGAACGCGCGCTTTACCCGCGACGTGCTCGAGGCCGAGGGGCTGGCGCACCGCGCGGGCGTGGTTATCCAGGACCCGACCATGCAGCGGCGAACGATGGCGACCTTCGCCCGCGTCTGGCAGGGGGCAGATCCGCTGCCGCGCTGGTACAGCACCCCGGGCTTCGTGCCCCGGCTGCGCAATACGCCGGAGCAGGGCCTGGCGTTCAGCGGGGCGGCGCACGGGCTGTGGCCGGTGGGGCGCTATCTGGCGCTGATCCTTGGCGAGCTGCCGCGCCTGCAGAATGGCCCGCAGGGATACGGTCCGCTGGGTAAAGATTTTATTGCCCACGTTGATATGCCTCCGCGGATTGTCAGCGCGTGGCGCCAGCTGAGTGAAGACAGCCTCCTGACCCACGCCCTCGGCGAGCGAACCTTAGGCTGATGATTTTTGCCCGTTTGCGCCAGGTTTGTCGCAAACGGGCAGTTTGTGTTGCCTGAATGTAACGTTTCCCCCGGCTTTCGGGGCCGTTTTTATGAAGTAATTCACATAATCAGGCGTGCGGACTGCTCTTATTGCCTCTTATGGATAGATTTTTAACAAATAAATCACTTGTTAAAAACAATAAATCTACAGGAGCAGGCTATGACAGCACCCGTTCAGCACCCGATGTATATTGATGGTCAGTTTGTTGCCGGACGCGGCGACGCCTGGATTGACGTGCTTAATCCCGCTACCGAAGCGCTGCTCTCCCGTATCCCCGACGGCAGCGCCGAAGACGCGCGGCGGGCCATTGATGCCGCGGATCGCGCGCAGCCGGCCTGGGAGGCGCTGCCGGCTATCGAGCGCGCCGGCTGGCTGCGTAAAATCGCCATCGGGGTCCGCGAACGCGCCGGCGAGATTGCGGCGCTTATCGTAGCTGAAGGCGGGAAGACTCAGCAGCTGGCGGCAGTGGAGGTCTCCTTTACCGCCGATTATCTCGACTATATGGCCGAGTGGGCGCGGCGCTACGAAGGTGAAATCGTGCAAAGCGACCGTCCCGGCGAAAATATCCTCGTTTTCAAACGCGCCCTCGGCGTGACCACCGGCATCCTGCCGTGGAACTTCCCGTTCTTCCTGATTGCCCGCAAGCTCGCCCCGGCGCTGCTGACCGGCAATACGATTGTGATTAAACCGAGCGAGTTCACGCCCAATAACGCCGTTGCCTTCGCGCAGATTGTCGATGATATTGGCCTGCCGAAGGGGGTGTTTAACCTGGTGTTAGGTCGCGGGGAGACCGTCGGCCAGGAGCTGGCGGCGAACCCGAAAGTGGCGATGGTCAGCATGACCGGCAGCGTAGGCGCGGGTGAAAAAATCATGGCCGCTGCGGCGAAAAATATCACCAAAGTGTGCCTCGAGCTGGGCGGTAAGGCGCCGGCGATTGTGATGGATGACGCCGATCTTGAGCTGGCGGTCAAGGCGGTGGTCGATTCGCGGGTGATCAACAGCGGGCAGGTATGCAACTGCGTTGAGCGCGTTTACGTGCAGAAAGGGATCTACGATCGCTTCGTTAACCGCCTCGGCGAAGCGCTGAAAGCGGTGCAGTTCGGCGACCCGGCCCTGCGCGATGATATTGCGATGGGGCCGCTGATCAACGCCGCCGCGCTGGAGCGGGTCGAGCAGAAGGTGGCCAAAGCGCTGGCTCAGGGCGCGCGCCTTGCCTTAGGCGGCAAAGCGGTTGCCGGCAGCGGCTATTTTTATCCGCCGACGCTGCTGCTGGACGTGCGCCAGGAGATGGATATCGTCCACGAAGAAACCTTTGGCCCGGTACTGCCGGTGGTGGCGTTTGACACGCTTGAGGAGGCGCTGGCGATGGCCAACGACAGCGACTACGGGCTGACATCGTCAATCTATACGCGCGACCTGAACGTGGCGATGAAGGCGATTAAGGGGCTGAAGTTCGGCGAAACCTACGTTAACCGCGAGAACTTTGAAGCCATGCAGGGCTTTCATGCGGGCTGGCGCAAATCCGGCATCGGCGGGGCCGACGGCCGCCACGGTCTGAACGAATACCTGCAGACCCAGGTGGTCTATTTGCAGGCCTGAGCCGCGGGTGAAAAAGCGGATAGCCGAGGGCTATCCGCTACGGTTACAACCTATTTAGCAAACTTATCCAGCACGCGGATGAGCTGGGTGACGAAGCCGTATTCGTTGTCGTACCACGCCACGGTTTTGACCAGCTGAACGTCGCCTGCCTCGGCGATTTCAAGCTGGGTGGCGTCGTAAATCGAGCCAAAGTGGCTGCCAATCACGTCGGAAGAGACGATCTCCTCTTCGGTATAGCCGAAGGATTCATTATTCGCCGCCGCGTTCTTCATCGCCTGATTGACCTCTTCGGCGGTCACCTTTTTCTCAAGAATCGAGACCAGTTCGGTGACCGATCCGGTTTTGGTCGGCACGCGCTGGGCGTGGCCTTTCAGCCTGCCGCTGAGCTCAGGAATGACCAGACCAATCGCCTTCGCCGCCCCGGTAGTGTGCGGGATGATGTTTTCCGCCGCCGCGCGCGAGGCGCGTAGATCTTTGCCGCGCGGGCCGTCGACCAGCGACTGGGTGCCGGTGTAGGCGTGAATGGTGGTCATCGTGCCGAGCCTGATCCCGAACGCATCGTGGAGCACTTTGGCCATCGGCGCCAGGCAGTTGGTGGTGCAGGAGGCGACGGAGATAATGGTGTCGTCTGCGGTGAGGGTGTCGTCATTGACGTTGTAGACGATGGTTTTCATCTCCCCGGCGGGGGCGGAGATCAGAACCTTTTTCGCCCCGGCGCTCAGGTGAGCCTGGGCTTTCTCCGTCGAGGTATAGAAACCGGTGCACTCCACGATAAGCTCCGCGCCTGTGCTTTTCCACGGAATGTGCCGGGCCTCTTTCTCGGCGTAGACGGTGATGGTCTTACCGTTAACGATCAGCGCGTCGTCGGTGTAGTCTACGCTCCACGGGAAGGGACCGTAGTTAGAGTCATGTTTTAACAGATAGGCCAGCACTTTAGGCGAGGTGAGATCGTTAATTGCCACCACTTCCAGCGGGCTGTTAACTTCCAACAAACGGCGTAATACCAGACGTCCGATACGACCAAATCCATTAATTCCAAGCTTGCTCATGGAAAATCTCCTGGTGAGTCGGTTAGAGGGTAAAACTCATACAGGCATACTCCAGTCGGCCGGCCTGGGCAACCAGCAAAATCGGCCTCGTGGCTAAGCTTTTGAAAAAACGCTACAGAAAAATTAATGCATTCGTTCATCATCTGGCGGGAGGAAGTCGGGCCGATAAAACGGGACGCGTTCTGTTTCCGCTGTTATAAAAACGGCTTTCTTTTATGGCGCTCAGGAACGCCTTGCCCAATCGTCCACCCCGGCGGTTTAGGAGTTAAATGATGTCAAAAAAACGCAGGATCGGCCGGCTGATCGCGGCAGGAAAAACGACCCCCGCGCGGTTAACTCTTCAGGCAGAGATTGAGGCGCTGAAGATACCGCCCCGCACCAGAGCGGAAGCAAAGCGGCAGCTGGCAATAAAGCTTCGTCTGCTGAAGAGCGGGGCGCTGAACGAACAATCATTAAGAGAGCTGGAGAAAAGGGCGGCACAGGATTTATCATTAGCCAACGCGCGCAGATTTGAAGCGGGCGTTGTCGATGCGGTTACTACAGAAAAAATCTCCTTAGCGCATAAAAAATGGCGCGGCCGGACGGCAGATTAGCGCGGTACGATCTTTCTGCCGCGGGCGAATTTATGGATAAAAGGTGTTAGCAATGAATCTATCGGGCAGCTGTTTTCTGGCTGTATTGACGCTGGGTAGCGCCTCGTTTGCGGTGACGGCGAAAACAACGTCGGTTAAGTGTTCCTACCCGACCTATAGTGACCAAAGCGGCAATCATGTCGCTAAAAACCCGATGGTGTTGACGTTTATCATCGATAGCGGAACAAGCAAGGCCTATATGGCCGGAAACGCCGGTTCGACCGAGGTAGCCATCGTGCCAAACGGCGTAGACGGCATGTCTTTTATTGAAACGTCAGAGGTCGGTAACGTCACCGTTACGACAATGACGAGGAGCGGTGATTCGGTGCATAGCCGCAATACGGTTATGCCGGGAGGCATTTTCGCCTCTCAGCATTATGGAACCTGCGTGGCGCAGTAATTTTCGCCCGTTCAGATGCGGGAAAATCCCCCGGCGTCGTCGATAACCACGGTGTTACGACCGGAACGTTTGGCTTCATAGAGCGCCAAATCAGCTTTGCGAAGGACGGTGTAAACATCGTTTTCGTTATCGCTGAACCCGGCAACGCCGAGGGAAATGGTCACTTTCCCGGCGTGGGGGAAATCGGCATTTTCGATCCCCACCCGGATGCGTTCAGCCACCGCCGCCGCCGCTGTCAGGCCGGTATCCGGCAGGAACACCACAAACTCCTCACCGCCAAACCGACAGGCAACCTGCCCGTCGGCGCAGAGGTTGCGCAGCTTCTCACTGAATGTGACCAGCACAGCATCGCCGCCGTCATGCCCGTGCAGATCGTTAATCTTTTTAAAATGGTCTATATCAATCGCGATGATGCAGCGCTCGGCGGAATGGAGGGATTGTTTCAGCAGGGTGCTGAAACCTTTGCGGTTATAGAGTCCGGTCAGCGGGTCCGTCATCGTTTCATCGCTGAGGGCGTTTACCCGCCTGGCCATTATTTGCAGATGCAGGCTGAAAGCCTCTTTAAGACGTTCCGCTTCCTTGTACCAGACGTTAATATTGGCCAGCTTTTTGAGCGTGGACTCATTGTTTTCCGCGCGCGTGAATTCTGCGAGTTTCTCCAGCGGAGCCGAAATGATGGCAGCAAAAATCGTTACGGTCGTCACCGTGAGGATGATGATCGCGAGCGTGAACCAGAACGCGTTCACTACCGTCTGCATTAATATACGGGATACGCTTTCCGATGCCCCCGAGATGATAACCTTCCAGTCGGCCTGCTTCAGGCTGGCGTAGCCAACCAGGTTGCCGCCGCTTTTGCCATCGCCAAAAAAGTGCCCGTTTTGCGTTTTGATAATCTGCTCCTGCAGGCCGGGAGCAGAATTAAACCCGCCGCCCACTCGTGTCGGATCGCGATTAAAGATTATTTTACCTTCATTATTAATGACGCTGACGTCCGTTGTATTTTCGTAAAAATGCATGCTTAGAATATCGCTGAGCATGCTCTCTTTTTGCAGATAGATGCTGCCGCCGATATAACCGAGATAGTCGCCGCCGGGGCTAAATAATGGTTGCGAGACAAACACGACGTAATTACCCGCCGCCGATATAAAAGGTTCAGAGATAAAAAGCTTTTTTGAGGCTATGGCCTGCCTGCTAGCGCCAGAGTGCAGCTTTATCCCCACCAGCTTCAGGCTCTCCGGAGAGGCGGCAGCAATAACGGCGTTGGAATTAACAATTACCACCGAGTTGAAAAAGCCGGACTGCAGGCGCAGCCGGTCAGCTTCATTTTGCAGCTGGCGGCGGTCGTTAAGGGCTTTTATCTGCCCGGCGCTGTAGGCCAGCTCCCGCTGCGCCGTCACCAGGTAGCGGTCGGTGGTATCCGCCAGTTTACGGGCGTAGGCGAGGTTGTTCTCGAGTAACCGATCCTCAATGTTGCCCTTCTGGAAAAGCGTCAGGGCGCTGAGCAGCAGCATTGATGTCAGCAGGATCCCTCCGACGGACAACATCAGCATGAGAGTGCGCAGATGCAGTTTTTTCCTTGGCATAAGTTTTCACGTATCTTAAAAATTTTCTGCATTTTATCAGCTTTTTAGCGCAGAACATAAGCAGCTTCTGCTGCTCTATCGCTTGATCGCAAGTTCCGGCTAGCGGGCGGCGGCCGGGATTATGGCGCGCCGTGCTACTGGGCGTCGATCGATTTTGTCCATGCCATATCAGCGATACCTAATCGACGACGCCCTTAGAGACTTACCGTGGGGAACGATACGTTACCCGGCTCCAGTAGCCTGAGCCGGTACCCGCAATTTTTATCCAGCCCAGACGCGTTAATTCCAGCGCAATAAAGGTGTTTAAGAGGCCGTGGCCCATGCTGACAACGTGCCCGTGCTGCGCCGCCGTGTCGATCAGCTCCCGCGCCATTTTTGCTGCTCGCGCCCGGACTTCAGCTTTTGATTCAGATCCCGCCGCAAGATCAAAAAACCAGAGCAGGCGGAACAGCATCAGCCAGATACCCGCGGGGAATTTTATTAGCGCTACGTTGATAACGGGCAGCGGCGCTTCGCTGAGGTCGCGGAGTATGGCATCCGGGTTCACCCCCAGCGCAGATAGAGACGAAAGCGCGCGCGGCAGGGGGCTGCAGACAAAATAATCGCTGGCCTCGCAGGCGGATTTTGTCTTCGGAGAGGGCATTTCAGCTACCGTGGCAGCGTTATAATCCGCTATCCAGGCAGGCATTTCGCTGGTTTTAAGCCACAACAAACCCCGGTTCTTTACGCCGTCAGGCTTCCCGTGCCGTATTAAGGTAATGTCCATATTGGCATCGTCTGGTAATGAAATGAGTGGAGGCAATATAACATTGATGATAGTTTTCATATGCCGGTTTCTATCGTAATAAATTATTCTTTTAATATGCTCGGCTGAATAAAAAGACATCAGATGAAATACCTTATCTTCTTCTTTGCCGCGATCGTCATTTTTTGTGCTTTCTTCGTTATTCGCCTGTCAGATTTTGATCTTTCTGGTTATGGAAAACAGAGAGAAATATCATTTCAGCACCATCAGGATATTTTACACGGGACGTTAATTCTTCCTCCTGGTAAAGTTAATCCACCGGTGGTGCTTATCGTTCACGGCGACGGTGCCCAGGATCGCTGGTCCGCAGACGGGTATATTCCGCTTGTTAAGTTCCTGGTGGCCCAGGGAATAGCCGTTTTTTCATGGGATAAACCCGGCGTAGGAACAAGCACCGGGAACTGGCTGGCGCAGACAATGGCGGATCGCGCAGAAGAAGCGGCAATGGCATTACAAAAAATGAAACAACAGCCTGAGTTGAAAGACAGTCGTGCGGGATTTCTCGGATTTTCGCAGGCCGGATGGGTCGTGCCGCAGGCTAGCCAGCTGGCTCTCCCCGATTTTGCCGTGCTGGTCGGCGCGGCGATAAACTGGCGAAATCAGGGCGTATACTATCTGGAGCAACGGCTCAAATTTGCCGGGCGTTCGGCCGTTGAAATTGACCAGACTAAAAAACTTGAAGAAGAGACCTTTGACAGACAGTTTACGGAGGAAGCTGCTGCACATCCTTGCCTGTCGCGCTGTACCCGGCAGGACTTCGAGCGCAGAAATTCCCGCGCGGATGCAACCAAAGAGATCTCCGGGATGCATACTCCCGCGTTAATCATGATGGGAGAGAACGATCGAAATGTGGACCCGAATGAAACAGTCGAGATCTGGGCCAGGAAGTTACCAGAGAGCACTCCCCGATGCATCCAACTGGTTGCCGGTGCGACTCACGGGCTCCTGCGCAGTAGATGGTTTGATTACCAGCTTCCCTCACAGCTGCCGCTGTGGAAACAGGGCCTGTTTCTGTTGTTGGGGCAATATGCGTATTCACCCGCAGCACTCACTGCTGTTTCGCACTGGATCCTTAACCAGAAATGCGGTTAATGAACTTCACGCTGACGGCTGACTAAATGGTTAACACTTTATGTAAGGGGGATTTGTGCGCACTCGCCCATCATCTCGATTAATAGTTCTTTCGCCTGAAAATCACGTCTTGCTCTTTTGCTTCTGCCATACAGATGACGCTTTGAGCGGCAGGACATATTGGGCAACGCCGGGTGGAGGGCTTGAACACAATGAATCCTTCGAGCAGGCTGCTTTACGCGAATTACTTGAAGAAACGGGTCTGATAAGAACAGCTGCAGGACCGCAGATCGCATCCAGATCCTTCACCATGATGCTAGCTGATGGGGAGACGGTTGTTGCTGATGAGCGTTTCTTCATTATTAATACAAATACATCAGATATCGACCGCTCAAGGTGGAGTAGCAACGAAAAAAAAGTCATTCGCGATCACTACTGGTGGACAATAGAAGAGCTCAGACATACCGATGAAATCATCTTCCCACTCGATTTGATCATCAACATTCTTGAAAGCAGGTTAACCGACTCCCCGGTATTTAACGTGTCGCAATGACCTTGATGTTCGCTTCTGGCATGCAATGAACATCTGAACTTAGCCCATCACTCCCATAGCAAATGTCGCTTTTACATATTGCGAGCGGATGCTTAGGGCAAACGGCACGTCCCTGACTTTTTTCACCACTAAGCGCCCGGCTGAACTGGACCACAGGGCCATCGGTGACACCAGGCGACGGGGACGCGCCTACGGGCGAGCTGATATTTCCTTAACTGCTCGCCAGCTCGAACAGCCGACGCGTCGCAGGGGTCAATCCTGACATATGAATGCAGGCGTGCACCATGCCCGGCAGTCGCTCGCAGCGTACCGCTACGCCAGCTTCCTGCAGCCGAAGCGCATACCGTTCGGCCTCATCGCGCAGCGGATCGTATTCGCAGCTCAGGATGGTTGCCGGCGGCAAACCGCGCAGTGAAGCCGCGTGCAGCGGTTCGGCATGAGGATGACGGCGTTCTCCCAGATAGCTGTGCCAGCAAAATGCCATCGCATCACGCGTTAAATAATAGCCCTCAGCAAACTCGCGATAGCTCCCGGTTGCCATATCGCGACTTAACGCCGGATACAGCAGCAGCTGATGCTCAATGCGAGGACCGCCGCGATCCCGCGCCAGTAGCGCGGTTGCCGCCGCGAGATTCCCGCCGGCGCTATCGCCGCCCACCGCCAGGCGGTTGCTATCGATGCCCAAACGCTGCGCCTGTGCGTAAACCCAGCATAGCGCCTGATAAACATCCTCTAACGGTCGCGGAAATGGGTGCTCTGGCGCCAGCCGGTAATCCACTGACACTATTATCCGCCCGGTGGCATTGGCCAATGCCTGACAAGGCCGATCGTACAGCGCCAGCGATCCCAGACACCAACCGCCGCCGTGAGCAAACAGCATCGCTGGCTGCGCGGTTTCAGTATTTAAGCCAACGGGCGTATAGGCGCGAAGGGCAATACCGTAGCCATCATCAACGATGGCGACATAATCTTTGAAGCCATCGTTGATTTCCATCTCTCCCTGTAGCTGAAGCAAATCGGCTTCAGCGGCCGCGCGCATCTCGCCCAGCGACGCTGGCGGCGATGCGCTCCTTTGCGATGAAGCGGCGAGGAAGCCGGCAATATGCGGATCAAGCGGCATAGTGAGTCTCCTCTGAAAGAAAGGGGACGATCAGCCCGATAAAATCCTCATGACACTCTTCGGTAATAAAATGACCACACCCGGCCACCGTCTCGCCGCGCAGATCGTGAGCATTGCCCTGCAGCGTTGCCAGCGGCGCATCAGCCGTTGCATATTCTGCTCCCACCGTAAGCACCGGCATTGTTAAAGGCACTTGCTTGCGGAGCTGGTTCTGCCGAATGGTCTCCGGGATCGCGCGATAGTAATCGAAGCCCGCGCGCAGCCCGCCCGGAGCAGAATAGGCGGCGATATAAACCTCTGCGGCTACCCGATCGCGGCGATGAGACCAGCGGTTGAAAATATAGCTGAGATATTGTGATTCACGGCCGTAGGTCAGGGTTTCCGGTAAATCGGCCAGCTGATTGAACATGAAGTGCCAAAGGAAAATATTCTCTTCCGGCGCGACAAAAATCGACGGGGCAGGGGCCAGCCCCGGGATCACCGCTTCTGTCAGCACAAGTCGCTCAATCGCCTGCGGAAAATCGCTCGCTATGGCGTAGCCAATCCACATGCCAATATCGTGGCCCACCAGGCTGTAGCGCGTATGCCCCAGCTGCGCCATGACTGCGTGCAGCACGGCGCCAACGCTTCCGGTATCGTAACCGCCATGGGGCTTATCGGAATCGCCGATGCCCGGAGGGTCAACGGCGATCGCCTGAAAACCGGCGTCGGCAAGCGCGCGGATGACGTAGCGCCAGGTATACCAGGTCTGGGGCCAGCCGGGTATCAGCAGTACCGGCTGACCTTTTCCCGCCACGGCGCAGTGGATGCGCTGCCCGTTGACCTTAGGATAGACGTGTTGCACCTCAAGATCCGCGTAGAGGATCTCGCCGTATTGTTGTTCCATGAGGGATTCCTTTAAATATTCTGGCCTAGCGTATGCCGAGTAATTTTTTGATTTGATGAGGATTTACCGGCGCGCCGGCGAAGTCGTCGAACACCTTATCGGTGATGTGAATAATGTGGTTGCTGATGAACTCTGCCCCCTCCCGGGCTCCGTCCAGCGGATTCTTCAGGCAGCACTCCCACTCCAGCGTTGCCCAGCCGGCGTAATCGTATTGCGCAAGCTTCGCGAAAATGGCTTTGAAATCAACCTGACCGTCACCTAATGAGCGGAAGCGGCCCGCGCGATCGATCCATGATTGATAGCCGCCGTAGATCCCCTGACGGCCGGTGGGATTAAATTCGGCGTCTTTAACGTGGAACATATTGATGACGTCCTTATAAATATCAATAAATTCCAGGTAGTTGAGCTGCTGTAGCACCATATGACTCGGGTCAAAAAGTACCCGGCAGCGGGGATGTTCGCCCACCCGCTGGTGGAACATTTCGAACGTCACGCCATCGTGTAGATCTTCGCTCGGGTGGATTTCATAGCACAGATTAATACCCTGCTCATCGCAGGCGTTGAGTACCGGCAGCCAGCGCCTGGCAAGCTCGTCGAAGGCGGTTTCGATTAGCCCGGCCGGACGCTGCGGGAACGGAAACAGATAAGGCCAGGCCAGCGAGCCGGAAAAGGTGCCCAGTTCGCTGAGGCCAAGGCGCGCGGAGGCTTTGACGGCCATCAGCAGCTGTTGCCGGGCCCACTCGCCGCGGGCTTGCGGATTGCCGTGTACCTCGGACGGCGCAAAGCTGTCACATAAGCTGTCGTAGGCCGGATGTACCGCCATCAGCTGGCCGAAGATATGGCTGGTCAGTTCGCTGACTACCAGACCGTGTTCCGCCAGCATACCGGTCAGATCGTCGCAGTAGGTCTGGCTTTCCGCCGCGGTTGCCACGTCGAAGAGACGCCGATCCCATGCCGGGATTTGCAATGCCTTAAAACCGGTTTCTGCGGCCCATTGGGCAATCGCAGCCAGGCTGTTGAACGGGGCGACCTCGTCGCTAAACTGAGCGAGATGGAGGCCTGGACCTTTGAGGGTTTTCATCGTAAACTCCTATTGTTTGTCGATTGACAAACAATAGGAGTAAAAACGGATAACCGCAAGCAAAATTATAAATGCGTTGGTAATCTCAACGATTTAAGCGATCCTTGATCGCTAAATATCGGACCAACTGGAGCAACGTAATGGCAGGCAGACCGCGCGAATTCGATCGTGAACTGGCGCTTTTGAAAGCGCGTAATCTATTCTGGCGACAGGGCTATGAAGGGACGTCAATGTCGGATTTGGTGGCGGAACTGGGCATCGCTTCCGCGCGTATTTACAAGGCATTCGGTTCAAAAGAACAGCTTTTCCGGGAAGCGATTGCTGACTACGAAAATCAGGAAGGGGGCTTCGCGGATCGCGCCTTTGCCGCCGAGGGCAACGTGCGGGAGGCAATCAAAACGCTGCTGATGGATGCTGTGCGCCTCTACTGCCAACCGGACCTGCCGCAAGGATGTATGGTGGTTGCCTCCGCTGCCAGCGTCAGCGTGGAAAATAACGACATCAAAACCTGGCTGGCTCAGCATCGTCTCCAGCGCACGCAGCAGATTATCGACCGGCTGCGTCAGGCGGTGCATAGCGGCGAGCTGCCTGCCACTACCGATGCTGACAGCATTGGCGATTATTTCGCCGCCTTTTTGCACGGCCTGTCGGTTCAGGCTCGCGATGGTGTTGCCGAATCGCGATTGCTGGCGGCGGCTAATGTGGCGCTGACCGCACTACCATATACAGATTAAGTTATTTTCGTTGGCAATGGCGTGAAGCAGGCGAACGGCAAGTTTCCCTCGCGTAGCTGCGCACGCGGATGGATATCTGCGGCCGTGAGTAGATGATCAACATCATTGGTCTTATTTTTGCTGATGTTAATCTCTCCTGTCTGAAGGTTGATATCTTCTCAAGCCGAAGCACCCCATGCCGCAAACCGGTGTGTACCGCGACAATCCATATCACTGCGTGCCTACGAGAATGTTTGGTAATCAGATGTGCCAGGAGGGGAGCAGGGGTTTTTGGGTTACCTTTAAATTTTTAACATTCTCATGGGGAGAGCGTGTGTTGAACGGGCTTTGACTGGCTAAATCAGCATTCGAGAGAAAGACCGCGCAGCGTGCGCGGCAGTCCGCCGCCCGCGAGCGTAAAATTGAACTGGATCTCTACTCATAATTCCCCAGAATGACAGTGAAAGCGCTTTCTGCTCCCCTGGCAGTCCCCATTATGCTAAGTTTTAGGGGCCATCTGTCTTACGAGAGTCTTAACTCAGGAGATAATTCTAAGGAGAGTAAATATGGCCATGTTTGGGAAAGTAACACTTGGCATGTTCTGTCTTGTTTTTGCGAAATTTGCATTCTGTGCAGAAAAAGGGCTCAATTACGAATCAAATAATAAGACATTCACCTTAAAAGAAGAGTGTATTTCATCTTTGGTGATGAATAATTATATGTTTGATTCAAAAGAATATTACTCGCTGAGCGTGCGTTTAAAAAATAGTCGAAATTGTTCTCTGGCGTTAAATGGCATAATAGAAGAAAATATCGGGAATCACTTGCGCATATATTTCAACTCTGATTTGCTGATTGATAGTTATATTGCGGGGAAGCTTAATACTGAAAATGGCTTCAAAATGCCTTTGGACAGTAAGAAGTTGGGCGATAAAATTCTTTCATTTTATCACAAGAATAGTTAAGTGAATGTATCTATGAAATTACAGTCGCCCTGATTTGGGGTGACGGTATGCTTAATCATCTTTTGCGGAAATCTACCGTTACCGTAACGGGAACTGAGTGAGATTTTACTCGTACAGAAGAATGCCCGGCCCAGGTAGCCGTTAACGAGAAATAACCAGGTCCACGGTCCAGATGGTCTTAATCTGATTATGCTCTGGATACTTACATGTGTTCAAACATAAAAATCTTCCCGAAACTCGTGAGTTTGATGGCGAAAATAGGTCGTATTTTAGGGGGGATTGGGGGGCGAAAAGTATCTTAGGGGCGCTTTTGAGGGCGTTAAAAACGCCGCAAACGACCAACAATCTCCTTCAGCCTTACAGCTTAACTTCTTGTATTGCCACTAAATGCATGATTCCTCGCGATTGTTTCTTATAAGTACGTAAAAGTTAATGAATTTTTAATAAAAGGCCGTTATGTTGTCGGCATCACACTTTTGTTAAGGGTTTTCCCATGCGCGATAAATACTCCGGCCTGCAGATAGGCATCCACTGGCTGGTATTTTTATTAGTGGTTGGCGCCTATGCCGCTATGGAGCTGCGGGGCTTTTTCCCTCGCAGCGACCGGCCGCTGATTAACATGATTCATGTATCCTGCGGTATTTCCATCTGCGTACTGATGGTGGTACGACTGCTGGTGCGCCTGAAATCTCCCGCACCGCCGATTGTGCCGAAGCCATCGCCGATGATGACCGGTTTCGCGCACCTGGGGCATCTGGTTATCTATCTGCTGTTTATCGCCTTACCGATCGTCGGCATGGTCATGATGTATAACCGCGGCAACCCGTGGTATGCGTTTGGCCTGACGATGCCCTTTGCGGCGCAAAGTAATTTTGAGCTGGTGGATACGCTGAAGGGCGTACACAGCCTGCTGGCGAATACCGGCTACTTTGTCGTTGGCCTGCATGCGCTGGCCGCGCTGATGCATCACTATTTTTGGAAAGACAATACGCTGCTGCGCATGATGCCGCGCAAGCGCTAGCTGTGATTAGCTTTCTACGTTCAGACCCCGCCCTGTGCGGGGTTTTTTATTTCTTTTACCGCGGACTGTGATACATCTGATCGCACCAACGGGAAGAGGGGATAAAGATGAGAGTCAGACTTGCCGCGCCGGATGAAGCGCCAGCACTATGGGAAATCCGCAATCAGGCGATACGCCACGGCTGTCGTGAAAGCTATGACGCCGAGGTTCTGCAGGCCTGGACGCCGGATCTGATGCCGGAAGGCTATCGCCATGCGGTGCGCGACAACCCCTTTTATGTGATCGAAGAGGCGAACGGGCGCGCGGCAGCGACCGGCTATCTCGACCTTCGCGCCGGCAGCGTCGAGGCGATTTTTACCCGCCCGGAGTGCTTCGGTAAAGGTTACGCCGGGCTTATCGTGACGACGATAATCGCTGAAGCGCGTCGCCGGGGGCTGACGCGAATCACGCTGGAAGCCACGCCCAACGCCGCCGGTTTCTATCTGCGCCACGGCTTTGTGGCGCTCGGTGAAAAATGGCTGCCATCAAAGCTGGCCAATGCTGATTTACGCTGTGTGGATATGATGCTGGAGCTGAGCTGAGCCCAAAACTGCGCCGCTGTGCTACGGTTAAAGCGGCGTTTCAATTTGCCATATTGCTTAATTAAATATAGTATACCCCCCTATATGATATGGAGGGCGTCACCGTGCCACATTCACCTGAAGATAAAAAACGCGCCCTGAGCCGCGTGCGCCGTATTCGCGGGCAGGTCGAGGCGCTTGAGCGCGCGCTGGAGTCCGGCGAGTCCTGTATGACAATTCTGCAGCAGATCGCCTCAATTCGCGGCGCAACCAACGGTTTGATGGGGGAGATGGTGGAAATTCATCTCCAGGATGAGCTGGTAAGCGGCGAAACCACCCCTGACCAAAGAGCGATACGAATGGCGGAAGTCGGCCATCTGCTACGATCCTACTTAAAATAAATCATGACGAAGGAAGAGACCCTTATGAAATCACGTGCAGCAGTCGCGTTTGGCCCGGGCCAGCCGCTGAAGATCGTTGAGATTGACGTCGCGCCGCCGAAAAAAGGCGAAGTGCTGGTCAAGATCACCCACACCGGCGTCTGCCATACCGATGCCTTTACCCTCTCCGGGGACGATCCGGAAGGCGTGTTCCCGGCGGTGCTGGGGCATGAAGGCGGCGGCATTGTCGTTGAAGTCGGCGAAGGCGTGACCAGCCTGCAGCCGGGCGATCACGTTATTCCGCTGTACACCGCCGAGTGCGGCGAGTGCAAATTCTGTAAATCCGGCAAAACCAACCTCTGCCAGGCGGTTCGCGCCACCCAGGGCAAAGGCCTGATGCCGGATGGCACCACCCGTTTCTCCTACAACGGCGAGCCGATTTATCACTATATGGGCACCAGCACCTTCAGCGAATACACCGTTTGCGCGGAGATTTCGCTGGCGAAAGTTAACCCCCAGGCTCCGCTGGAGAAAGTCTGCCTGCTGGGCTGCGGCGTGACGACCGGGATCGGTGCGGTTCACAACACCGCGAAGGTGAAAGAGGGCGATACGGTAGCGGTATTCGGCCTCGGCGGAATCGGTCTGGCGGTTATTCAGGGCGCGGTACAGGCGAAAGCCGGGCGCATTCTGGCGGTCGATACCAATCCGGAAAAATTCACGCTCGCCAAAGAGATGGGCGCGACCGACTTTGTCAATCCGCGTGATTACGAAAAGCCGGTGCAGGACGTCATTGTTGAGCTCACCGACGGCGGCGTGGACTTCAGCTTTGAGTGTATCGGCAACGTCAACGTCATGCGTTCGGCGCTGGAGTGCTGTCATAAAGGCTGGGGCGAGAGCGTGATTATCGGCGTTGCCGGTGCGGGCCAGGAGATTAAAACCCGGCCGTTCCAGCTGGTAACCGGCCGCGTATGGCGCGGTTCCGCATTCGGCGGCGTCAAAGGGCGCACCCAGCTGCCGGGCATGGTTGAAGACGCGATGGCGGGGAAAATTCGCCTCGATCCGTTTATCACCCACCGCCTGCCGCTGGATCAGATCAACGAAGCGTTTGACCTGATGCACGAAGGTAAATCAATCCGTACCGTTATTCATTTCGGCGACCAGTAATCACCGGCAGCAGGCACAACGCGCCTGCGAGTGCCGACGCCGATCGTCAGAGGCGCTTCGCTGAGGCAAAAAAATACCTGCCGGTGGCTTCACCGGCAGGTATGAGTGTGACAAGACTCCGTGCTTACTGCTGGTCAGGCAGCGCGTAGGCGATGATATAGTCCCCGCGATCCGGCGACTGACGTGCGCCCCCGGCGTTGATGATGATGTACTGCTTGCCGGTTTTCGGCGAAACGTAGGTCATCGGACCGGACTGGCTGCCGACCGGCAGACGAGATTTCCAGATTTCCTTACCGCTGGCGGTATCAAACGCCCGCAGGTAGAAGTCCTGGGTGCCGGCGAAGAACAGCAGGCCGGACTGAGTAGACAGCGATGCGCCGAGCGTCGGCATGCCGATTGGAATTGGCATATGCATCCGAATCCCCAGCGGGCCGGTATCCTCAACGGTACCGACCGGCACCTGCCACACCAGCTTCCCGCTTTTCAGATCCACTGCCGACATCGTACCGAACGGCGGCTTCTGGCATGGAATGCCCAGCGGCGACAGGAAGCGTTCGCGCATTGCGCCAAACGGCGTGCCTTCCATCGGCACGATACCCATCTCAATCCCGCTGGCATTTTTGGCGACTTTGGCGCGCGGCACCATATAGTTTGCCAGGCCGAGACGCATATCGTTGACGAACATCAGACCGTTATTCGGGTCGACCGACACGCTGCCCCAGTTCATGCCGCCCAGCGAACCCGGATACTGCAATGAACGGTCTTCGCCCGGCGGGGTGAAAATGCCCTGATGGCGCATGGATTTAAAGGCGATACGGCAGATCAGCAGATCGACCGGCGTGGCGCCCCACATATCCGACTCTTTCAGCGTTTCGTTACCAATCATCGGCATGCCGACGGAGTAGGGCTGGGTCGGCGAGTAGCGCTCGCCTTCGACGTTGCCCTGCGGAACCGGGCGCTCCTCCACTTTGGCAACCGGCTCACCGGTTTCGCGGTTGAGCATAAAGATCATGCCCTGCTTGCTGGTCTGTACCAGTACCGGGGTAGTAGCGCCTTTACCATCCGGCAGGTCGTACAGCAGCGGCTGCGACGGCAGGTCAAAGTCCCACAGGTCGTGATGGGTCGTCTGATAGTGCCAGCGCACCTGGCCGGTGGTGGCATCGACGGCAACGATTGACGAGCTGTACTTATCGTCAAGCGCGGTCCGCTCGCCGCCAAAGAAGTCCGGCGTGGCGTTGCCGGTCGGCAGGTAGATCAGGTTCAGCTTCGCATCATAGGACATCGCTGACCAGACGTTAGGCGTACCGCGCGTGTAGGTTTGACCTTCCGGCGGCAGACCGGTCAGGTTTGGATTACCCGGATCCCATGCCCACGCCAGCTTACCGCTGTGGACATCATAGGCGCGTACCACGCCCGGAGGCTCGCCGGTGGAGAAGTTATCCGCCACGCGGCCGCCGACCACCACCACGTTCCCGGCCACCAGAGGCGTCGAGGTCTGCTGGTAGTAGCCCGCTTTGATCTCACCCATTCCAACGCTCAGGTCGACGACACCGTGTTCACCAAATTCTTCACACGGTTTGCCGCTATCGGCGTCGATGGCGATCAGGCGCGCGTCGGTTGTCGGCAGGAACAGGCGACGGGAGCAGGCGGCGGGCTGAACGTCAGCCGCCGGGGCCGACTGGGCCACACCGTCCGCGTAATAGCCGAGCCCGCGGCAGCGCTGCCAGTTTGGCGCGGTGGCCTTTGAGTCGTAGCGCCATTTTTCCTTGCCGCTATCAACGTCCAGCGCCAGCACCTTGCTGTAAGGGGTGCAGACATACAGCGTATCGCCGATTTGCAGGGGGGTATTCTGATCTTCGGCGCCGGAGCCGTTGCTCTGCGGAATATCCCCGGTATGGGCGACCCACGCCACCTGCAGCTGATTAACATTGTGCTTGTTAATCTGATCCAGCGCGGCGAAGCGATCGCCGTGGGTAGTATTGCCCCAGTGCTCCCAGTTTTTCTGCTGTTCGCCGGCGGCAACCGGCTTAACCGGTACCTCTTCGGTGGCGCTCACCAGCGGCTGCGCCTTGAACATCCAGCCGAAGCTGACGGCCAGCACGACCGCCAGCGCCGCCGCGAGGCCAAAGGCCGGGCCTTTTTTCGTCGCGTTAACCGAGAAGAACGGCCAGACGAGGGCCGAAAGAAGCGCCAGCGCGCCGAAGACAAACAGGCGCGAGAACAGCGGCCAGAAGGTCCATCCGGCATCGCCGATGGCCCAAACAATGGACGCGACAAACGCCAGCGCGTACAGCAGGATGCCGCTGCGGCGGTTGCGGAAGATGAGTACGGAGGCGATAACCATCGCCAGCCCCATCAGGCTGAAATAGAGGCTGCCGCCGAGCGTGGCGAGCTTTATGCCAGGAATACCGATGGCCAGGCCGATTATCAGCATCAGCCCGGCGAGAAGCCACTTCAGGATCCGGGGGAATCCTCGTGGCGCGTGACCCGTTGTCATGTTGTCTCCTTAACCACCCGTTCTCAGGGGTGAACCAAATGAATCAAAAATTTAATGTTTATCTTTTGAGTGAAGCGATAAATGGCTTCATGAAAGAGGGTTGATCGCTGATTTTGATTTCATATGAACCATATGGTGAAATCGTGGCAATGATAAATCTGTTACCGAAGTTTGCGCAATTGTTAATAAATAATTTCGCACTTATTGATTATGCTGCTAAGCAAACGGCGCTATCTGCGGTCGGTTGCCGCCGGCCTGCCGGGGGGAAACGTAGAGAGGACAGGGCGATGTCTGGTGGGGAGGGATAACCGATTTGCCCGGACAGGCGGCGATCTGTCCGGGACCAGGTTCAGGCCGGCATCGATTTTCGAATCGCGCTGAGCAGGATCTGCGCGCCGGAGGTGAGGGTGGCATCGACCCGGGTCAGAATACCGATCGGTTCACCGGCGCCCTGAGTCGGTACCGGCAGCGCGCTAAGCAGGCCGCGCCGCAGGTCGTCCTTCACCGCCCCGGAGGGGACGAACCAGATATAGTCATAATCGACGGTCAGCTGGCGCGACAGCGACGCCGAGAGCGTCTCTATACAGCCAGCGGGAATTTTACATCCCTGGCTTTGCAGCAGCGTTTCGGCATTCTGGCGGGGGATCGTCCCTTTAGGCGAAACGACGACCGGCCAGTCCATCACCCGGCTGAGCGTCACCGTCTCCTGCAGCAGCGGGTGCCCGGGGCGAACCACCAGCTTCAGGGATTCCAGAAACAGCAGCTCATAGTTCAGACCGCTCATCAGCTCCGGGTCGGACATGCGCCCGATGCCGATATCAATCTCCCCCGATTTAAGCCCCGCCAGCAGCATGGTGTTATTCATAGTGGCGACCTGCAGGGTGATATCTTTCTGCTGCTGGTGAAACTGGCCGATGACCGTCGGCAGAATGCCGAGGGCGGCGGTAGGCAGCGCGCCGATGCGCACCACGTCGGGATTCATTCCCTCTTTGCGGTTGAGCGCCTGGCCCGCGGTATTAAGCGCGTCGAGGACCTTTACCGCGTGGGTGAGAAACTGCTCTCCGACCAGCGTCAGCTGTGCGCCAAGCCGCCCGCGCTCAAAAAGCCGCGTTCCGGTCAGCTGCTCCAGCTCGTTCAGCGTTTTTGATAAAGCGGGTTGGCTAAGATTAAGTGTTTCAGCCGCACGCCCCAGCGTTCCCTGTTGAGCGACGGCCACGAAGGTGTGTAGATGGCGCAAGCGAATGCGCTGACTAAAGAGAACGTTTTTTTCCATAATTGATACTAAAAACAGAGCGGTATGAGTGACAAGCGATATTGTTTAAATTTGATAACCCAATGGCAAAATATTATTAACATTTACTCTTGTTATATTACAAATTCTTTTAGCCGACGCTAAAAAGACGATGCCCCGGGCTGTGCCGGGGCAAACGGGGGAAAAATGACCTCAAAGATCGAAAAAGACGGTTTCGTTCTCGCCCTGCAGATGAATATCGAAACGATAGACGATTTCGCCGCCGCGCGCTTCGCGCCGGGCGATTAGCGTCTGGCGGCGCACCTCCCACTCGATCAGGTTGAGCACCGGATCGGTTTGGTTGGCCTCCTGCTCGTCGGCAAAGTACATCCGCGTATTGAGGCCGATGTTGATCCCACGCGCCACCACCCATAAGTTGACGTGCGGCGCCATCACCCGCCCGTCGCGGCCGACAACCGCGCCCGGCTTAATAGTTTCAAAGCGCCAGACGCCGGAGGCGAAGTCGGAGCAGCTGCGGCCCCAGCCGCGAAACGCCGGATCGCGCTTTTTGCCGGTCTGCCGGTCGTCGGGATGCGCGTAGCGTCCGGCGGCGTTGGCCTGCCAGATCTCCAGCAGCACGTCGCGCACCGGAGTGCCGGAACCGTCAATAACCCGGCCCTCAATGGTAATACGCTCGCCCTCGGTATCCGCAGTGGCGAGCTGCGGGCCAAAGTTATTTTCGAAAATGTGGAAGCCCGCGGCCTCTGGCGCAAGCCCGATATGAACATAGGGGCCGGCGGTTTGCGAGGCGGTTTCTGGTAAATAGTCTTTCATCGGGCGGCCCCCTGAGTGCGGTTTTCAAACAGCGTCGCGCGATGGCCGCGCAGCACCAGATCGAAGCGGTACGCCAGGCAGTCCAGCGGCACGGCGGCATGGGTATCCAGTTCGGCAATCAAGGTGCGAACGGCATCGTCGTTATTGATGGTTTTGACGATCGGGCACTGCTTAATCAGCGGGTCGCCCTCGAAATACATCTGGGTGATCAGGCGCTGCGCCCACGCATCCCCGGAGAGGGAAAAGTGAATATGCGCCGGGCGCCAGTCGCTGACCTGATTGCGCCACGGATAGGGCCCCGGCTTGATGGTGCGAAAACAGTAGTAGCCGTTTTCGTCGGTCAGTACCCGGCCGCAGCCGCCAAAGTTGGGGTCAATGGGCGCCAGATACTGATCTTTTTTATGCCGGTAGCGGCCGCCGGCGTTGGCCTGCCAGACCTCCACCAGGGTGTTCTTCATCGGGCGGCCAAAGCCGTCGCGAACGTAGCCGTGCACGATAATACGCTCGCCGATCGGCAGGCCTTCTTTGGCATAGTTAAGGATAAGGTCGTTATCCAGCGGCCCGAGGTCATCGTGGCTGAACACCGGGCCGGTAATTTCAGAAAGCGAGTTCTGCAGGGAGATCAGCGCATTGCGCGGCGAGCGCAGGACGCTGGTTTTGTAGCCTGGGGCGTAAGCGGGAGGATGGCTGTTATAGTCGCGATGAAGCACCTCGCGCGGGGACCATTTATCGTTCATAGGGTACGTACTCCGTTTTATTCGGTACAGGGCATCTTGTTTTAATTTCGCCAGAAACAGTGTGTGTAAATGCTTTGTTAATTTAAAGTGAAATTAAAGGGTCTGTTTCATAACCCAGGGTTATGTCCTGCGCCGGGCAAAGGGCAGGGGCAGGTTATCCGCATCACAGTTTGTAAATTCTTCCTGCTGGCGCGAGAGGCCTTCTCTACACTCCAGGAAGTATTCACTGGAGGTAAGACATCATGGCGAACACCATCACGGCTGATGAAATTCGGGAACATTTTTCACAGGCTATGTCGGCGATGTATCAGCAGGAAGTTCCGCAGTACGGAACGCTGCTCGAGCTGGTAGCGGACGTCAATCTGGCGGTGCTGGAGCACAATCCCAGGCTGCACGAGCAGCTGGCGAATGCCGATGAGCTGGCCCGGCTGAACGTTGAGCGCCACGGCGCAATCCGCGTCGGCACCGCGGAAGAGCTGGCGACGCTGCGCCGTATGTTTGCCATCATGGGGATGTTCCCCGTGAGCTATTACGATCTCTCCCAGGCCGGGGTGCCGGTCCATTCCACCGCCTTTCGCCCCGTGGATGACGCCGCGCTGGCGCGTAACCCGTTCCGTATTTTTACCTCGCTGCTGCGCCTGGAGCTGATCGCCAGCGACGAACTGCGTCAGCGGGCGGCGGAGATTTTGGCTAAGCGCGATATTTTTACCCCGCGCTGTCGGGCGCTGATTGCGCAGCACGAAGAGAGCGGCGCTTTCACGCCCGCTGAAGCGCGGGAGTTTGTGCGCGAGGCGCTGGAGACGTTCCGCTGGCATAGCCACGCCACGGTAGATGATGAAACCTATCACGTCCTGCAGAATGAACATCGGCTGATTGCCGACGTGGTCTGTTTCCCGGGCTGCCACATTAATCATCTGACGCCGCGCACGCTGGATATCGACCGGGTTCAGGCCCTGATGCCGGAGTGCGGCATCGTGCCGAAGGCGCTGATCGAAGGCCCGCCGCGCCGCGATGTGCCGATCCTGCTGCGCCAGACCAGCTTTAAAGCGCTGGAGGAGCCGGTGATTTTTGCCGGGGAGCATCGGGGCACCCACAGCGCGCGTTTTGGCGAAATCGAACAGCGCGGGATCGCGCTGACGCCGAAGGGGCGGGCGCTGTACGATCGCCTGCTGAACGAGGCCGGAGTCGGAAAGGACAACCTCCAGCATCAGCGCCACCTGCAGGATGTGTTCAGCCAGTTTCCGGACAGCGAGTTTCTGCTGCGCCAGCAGGAGCTGGCGTGGTTCCGCTATCGGCTGACGCCGGCGGGGGAAGCCCACCGCCATGCCTTCGGTCCCGGCGACGATCCGCAGCCGCTGATTGAGCGCGGCTGGCTGATTGCCCAACCGATTATTTATGAAGACTTTTTGCCGGTGAGCGCGGCGGGGATTTTCCAGTCTAATTTGGGTAACGAAACGCAGGCCCGCAGCCACGGCAACGCCAGCCGCGACGCCTTTGAAGCGGCGCTCGGCTGCCCGGTACTCGACGAGTTTGCGCTCTATCAGCAGGCGGAGGATCGCAGTAAACGGCGTTGCGGTCTGCTCTGAAACCGGTACTCTGCTGGCATAAACCGTAAAAGGAAGCAGGTCATGCAGAATCCGTCTACGCCGCTGGTGAAAACCCGCCAGGGCACTTTATCCGGGATCTCTGAGCAGGGGATTCATATCTGGCGCGGCATCCCCTACGCCGCGCCGCCGGTTGGCGAACTGCGCTGGCGCGCCCCGCGCCCGCCGGCGCGCTGGCAGGGCGTTCGCCGGGCCGACGCCTTCTCCGCCGCCAGCTGGCAGGACATTGAGTACTGCCGCGAGCTGGGGGGCGGCGATCCCGGCCGTTTCTCGGAAGACTGCTTATATCTCAACGTCTGGTCGCCCGCCGTCCGCACCCAGCCGCTGCCGGTGATGGTCTGGCTGCACGGCGGGGGCTTTACCATCGGCGCGGGCAGCCTGCCGCCGTACGATGGGCAGGCGCTGGCGGGCAGGGAGGTTGTGGTGGTGACGGTGAACTACCGGCTGGGGCATCTCGGCTTCTTCGCGCATCCGGCGCTGGAGGGCGAGGAGGGCGAGCCGGTGTATAACTTTGCGCTACTCGATCAAATTGCCGCCCTGCAGTGGGTGCAGGAGAACATCCACGTCTTCGGTGGGGATGCGGCAAACGTCACCCTGTTTGGTGAGTCAGCCGGCGCGCGAAGCGTGCTATCGCTGATGGTCTCGCCAAAGGCCAAGGGGCTGTTCCATAAAGCGATCGTCCAAAGCGGCTATACGCTGCCGGACCTCCCGCGCGCCAGGGCGCTGGAGAAGGGGCGGCGGCTGGCGGAGCATTTTTCGCTGCCGGACGCCAGCGCCGAGCAGCTGCGGGCGATCCCCGCCGAGGCCTTCTGGCCGCTTACCGCGCCGCTGAGTATCGGCCCGGCGCCAATCGTCGGCGATGCGGTGCTGCCGCAGCCGATGCTGGAGACCTTCTTCGCCGGTCGTCAGCATCCGCTGCCGGTCCTGATCGGCTCGAACAGCGACGAGGCCAGCGTGATGGCGGTCTTCGGCGTTGATATTGCCGGGCAGATCCAGAAGCTGCGCCGCGAGCGGCGCTTCGGCCTCGGGCTGATTAAACTGCTCTATCCCGGCGTTAAGGGCGACGCGGCGCTCGGCCGCGAAGTGTGCCGGGATATGGCGTTCACCACTCTTGGCTATGTGGTGATGCAGGCCCAGCAGCGGGTCGGACAGCCCTGCTGGCGCTACTGGTTCGACTACGTGCCGCAGGCCGCGGATGAAGCCTATCCGCACGGGGCGTGGCACGGGGACGAGGTTCCCTACGTCTTCGATACCCTCGCGCTCGCCGAGCCGGTACGCGGCTATGCCGATGATGGCGATAGGGCCTTTGCGGGGCAGATCGCCGACTACTGGGCCAGCTTCGCCCGCCTTGCCGGCAGCGGCTGCAGCGAGCTGCCGGGCCCGGTGCGCTGGCTGGCCTGCCGGCGCGGTCGCGACCGGCTGCTGCGTATCGGGCTGCATAAAAGGGTGGGGTTCAGGCTGGAGAACCGCTTTATGCGCGCGCGGCTGGCGCTGTTCCGCCGGGTGATGCGCCATCATGTGACTCTGGATTAACCAGCTCCTCGCGAAACCGCGCCAGGCCATCGGCTTTGCTCTGCGATGCCCGCACCAGCAGACGGTAGCTGGCGCCGGTTTTCACGCTGAGGGCGAAAGGGCGCAGCAGGCGGCCAACACGCAGATCTTCCGCCACCAGCGTCGCATCGGCGATGGCGATCCCCAGCCCCTGCATGGCGGCGGTGATCGCCAGATCCATGGTATCGAAGTGCTGGTTTTTGCGCATCGCCAGCGGCGCATCGGGGGAGAACTGCGTCAGCCACAGCGACCAGTCGGTTTTATCCCGCGTCGGATGTAAAAAAGTCGCGCCGTCGAGGCGGGCGTCGCACGGGGTGCTGCCGCTGATGACCGGCGTCAGCGCCTCTTCGAACAGCAGATCGCCGGCGCTTTGATGGGTGCCAAAAACGATCGCCGCATCGTAGGGCTCCGTTTTGAAGTTAACGCTATGTTCGGTGGTGGTGGTCAGGGCGATCTGCAGCTCCGGGTGGCGCTGCTCTATCGCCACCAGCTTTGGCACCAGCCAGCGGATGGCGCAGGTCGGCGCCTTCAGGCGCACCACCGTTTGCTGCTGGCGGGCCTGTTCGGCGACGGTCACCAGGCGGCCAAACGCCGACTGGAGCTCCGGGTAGAGGGCGCTGCCCTGGGGCGACAGGCGCAGCCCGCGCGCGTGGCGTTCAAAAAGCGGAAAACCGAACCAACCCTCCAGCGCCGCAATCTGGCGGCTCACCGCGCCCTGAGTCAGGCACAGCTCCCGCGCGGCGTGGGTCAGGTTGAGGTGTCTGGCGGTGACCAGAAAGGTCTCGACGGTATTAAAAGGCAGGGCGCTTCGCGACATGTCGTCTCCAGCTATGCATTTTGATCATAGGCAGTATGCCACGCTTCGTTCCGGGAATGGGACAATGCGTTGCACTTTCGCCGACTAATCAGCGGCCCGCGGTTAAACTACTATCAGCCTTATTGCGCAAGCATCTGCCAGAGCGCCCGCTCTGGCAGGGATCGCCTGATGTTGATATGAGGAAAAGATCATGGCTAAACCGTACGTCCGTCTGGATAAGAGTGATGCAGCAGTGCTGCTGGTCGACCATCAAACCGGGCTGCTATCGCTGGTGCGCGATATCGACCCGGATAAATTCAAGAACAACGTCCTCGCCCTTGGCGACCTGGCAAAATACTTCGGCCTGCCCACGATCCTGACCACCAGTTTTGAAAATGGCCCCAACGGCCCGCTGGTGCCTGAGCTGAAAGCGCAGTTCCCGGATGCGCCCTATATCGCCCGCCCGGGCAATATTAACGCCTGGGATAACGAAGATTTCGTCAACGCGGTGAAAGCGACCGGCAAGAAGCAGCTGATTATCGCCGGGGTGGTCACCGAGGTTTGCGTGGCGTTTCCGGCGCTGTCGGCCATCGAAGAGGGCTTTGATGTCTTCGTGATAACCGACGCCTCGGGGACTTTTAATCCGATTACCCGCGATGCCGCATGGGATCGCATGTCGCAGGCCGGCGTGCAGCTGATGTCGTGGTTTGGCGCAGCCTGTGAGCTGCATCGCGACTGGAGAAATGATATTGAAGGGCTGGGGACGCTGTTCTCTAACCGCATCCCGGATTATCGCAACCTGATGACCAGCTTTAACACCTTAACCAACAAGTAGTTCCTGCCACGGCCGGCCAGCGGCTGGCCGTTCTTCACCCTCAGCCATGATCAAAGCTCATGGCTACTATGACAACAATTCGTTTGTCGCCGTCAGCACCTTTAGATTGAATGGTTATGCAAATATAATGAGAAAGGATTAACCATGCGTCTCAGTACTCCGGTGACCACCCGCTCCAAACTACCCGATGTCGGCACGACCATTTTTAGCGTAATCGGCCAGCTCTCCGCGCAGCATAATGCGATCAACCTTTCTCAGGGGGCGCCCAATTTTGCCTGCGATACCCGGCTGGTTGAGGGGGTGACGCGGGCGATGGCCGCAGGGCATAACCAGTATGCGCCGATGACCGGGCTGCGCGTGCTGAAAGAGCGCATCGCCGAGAAAATCGCCGCGCTCTACGGCACTCGCTACCACGTTGACGACGAAGTGCTGATTACCGCCAGCGCCAGCCAGGGGCTCTACTCCGCCATCGGCGGGCTGGTGCATCCCGGCGATGAGGTTATCTATTTCGAGCCGGCGTTCGACAGCTACGGGCCGATCGTCCGCCTCCAGGGCGCCACGCCGGTGGCGATCAAGCTGACGGTGCCCGATTTTGCCATCGACTGGGACGAAGTCGCCGCCGCCATCACGCCGCGGACGCGGATGATCGTTATCAATACGCCGCATAATCCCAGCGGCCAGGTGCTCTCCGCCGATGATTTAGCCCGCCTGGCGGCGCTGACCCGCAATACCGATATCGTTATTTTGTCGGATGAGGTGTATGAGCACGTGGTCTTCGACGGGGCGCAGCACCACGGGATGGCCACCCATCCGCAGCTGGCGGAGCGCAGCGTGATCGTCTCTTCCTTCGGTAAAACCTATCACGTGACCGGCTGGCGGGTGGGCTACTGCGTCGCGCCGGCGGCGCTGATGGATGAAATCTGCAAGGTCCACCAGTTTCTGATGTTTTCGGCCGATACGCCGATGCAGTACGCGTTTGCTGAGCAGATGACCGACCCGCAATCCTGGCTGGGGCTGGCGGCGTTTTATCAGCAAAAGCGCGATTTGCTTCAGCGGCAGCTGGCGGATTCGCCGTTCCGCCTGTTGCCGAGCGCCGGCTCCTTCTTCATGCTGGCGGACTATAGCCACTTCAGCGACGAAAGCGACAGCGAGATGGTGAAGAGGCTGATCGTCGACTACGGCGTCGCCACTATTCCGCTGTCGGCGTTTTATGCAGATGGTACTGATAACAAACTGATTCGCCTCTCTTTTGCTAAAGATGAAGCCACGTTACGGGCCGGCGCGCAGGCGCTGTGTCACGTTAAGCCGCGTTGAGGAGCCACACGATGAAAATAAAAGCCCTTACCCTCGCTTTGGGGATGATTTGCACCTTCTCTTCGCTTGCCGCCAGCGAATTACGCTACGGCGTGGAAGCGGAATATCCGCCGTTTGAAAGCCGCAATACGGCCGGGGAGCTGGAAGGTTTCGATATTGATCTCGGAAATGCCATTTGCCAGGCGGCCCAGCTGCAGTGCAGCTGGGTGGAGACCTCGTTTGACGCGCTGATCCCGGGGCTGGTGGCGAAGAAATTCGACGCGATTAACTCGGCGATGAACATTACCGAACAGCGGCGCAAGAGCATCGACTTTACCCAGCCGATTTATCGCATCCCGTCGCAGCTGGTAGGGAAAGCCGACAGCGGCATGCAGGCCACTCCTGAAGGGCTGAAGGGGAAAACCATCGGCGTGCTGCAGGGGTCGATTCAGGAAACCTATGCCAAAGAGCATTGGGAAAAACACGGCGTCAGCGTGGTCTCCTATAAAGACCAGAATATGGCGTGGGCCGACCTGCTAAACGGGCGCATCGACGCTTCGCTGGTGATGTCCGCCGCCGGACAGGCCGGATTCCTCAGCAAGCCGCAGGGCAAAGGCTTTGGCTTTATCGGCAAACCGGTTGCTGACGATACGATCCTCGGCAGCGGGATTGGCTACGGTCTGCGCAAGGGCGATGAGGCGACGAAAAAGCAGCTCGATGCGGCGATTGATAAAGTGCGCGCCGACGGCACCATCGCCCGGCTGGCGGCGAAATACTTCCCGGGCATCGACGTCAGCGTGAAATAGTGCGTCATTCTCCCGCCGGTTTATCCGGCGGAGAATTCAGTCTGGTCCGGTGGACATATTTTTTTCACGTTTTTTCTGTCGCCAACAATTGGATTATTAATCGTTTTTGTCTAGAGTGAGCGAAATTCACGACGCATCTGTTTGTCGCGTTGCCTCTCAATTGGCACAACAGAAGGACGCTTTCTCAGGCATGAACCGCAGACGTTTTCTTAAATCTTCCATGGCAGTTGCCGCCGTATGCGGGACGTCAGGAGTCGCCTCTCTTTTCTCAAAAGCCGCGCTTGCTGAAGAATCAGGCATCGCCGATGGGCTGACGCGCCGCTTTGACTTCTCCGTGTTACAAGGGATGGCCCACGATCTCTCCCGTCAGCCCTGGGGCGGCGCTCCGCGCGACCTGCCGCCGACGCTGGCGAATCTGACGCCGCAGGCCTATAACAGCATCCAGTACGATGCCGGGCACTCGCTGTGGAACAACATCGAAGATCGCCAGCTGGATATCCAGTTCTTCCACGTCGGAATGGGCTTTCGCCGCCGGGTGCGCATGTTCTCCCTCGATACGCAGAGCCACCAGGCGCGTGAAATTCACTTCCGTCCGGAGCTGTTTAACTACAACGATGCCGGCGTAGACACCAAACAGCTGGTAGGGCAGACCGACCTCGGCTTCGCCGGGTTCCGCGCCTTCAAAGCGCCGGAGCTGGCGCGTCGCGATATCGTGGCGTTCCTCGGCGCGAGCTACTTCCGCGCGGTGGACAGCACTTACCAGTACGGGCTCTCCGCCCGCGGCCTGGCGGTGGATACCTTTACCGACACGCCGGAAGAGTTCCCGGACTTTACCTCGTTCTGGTTTGAAACCGTCAAGCCGGGCGCCACCGTCTTTACCGTTTACGCGCTGCTCGACAGCCCGAGCGTAACCGGCGCATACAAGTTTGTGATCAACTGCCAGGAGACGCAGGTGATCATGGATGTGGAGAACCACATCTACGCCCGCAAGGATATCAAGCAGCTCGGCATCGCGCCGATGACCAGCATGTTCAGCTGCGGCAACAACGAGCGGCGGACCTGCGATACCATCCACCCGCAAATTCACGACTCCGATCGTCTCGCCATGTGGCGCGGCAACGGCGAGTGGGTATGCCGCCCGCTGAACAACCCGCAGAAGCTGCAGTTCAACGCCTTCCAGGATAAAAACCCGCGCGGTTTCGGCCTGCTGCAGCTCGACCGCGATTTCTCGCACTATCAGGACATTATGGGCTGGTACAACAAGCGCCCAAGCCTGTGGGTCGAGCCGCGTAATCAGTGGGGCAAGGGGGCGGTAAGCCTGATGGAGATCCCGACCACCGGCGAGACGCTGGATAATATCGTCTGCTTCTGGCAGCCGGAAAAAGCGATCAAGGCGGGCGATGAGCTGGACTTCAGCTACCGCCTCTACTGGAGCGCGCAGCCGCCGGTCCGTTCGCCGCTGGCCCGCGTGCTGGCCACCCGCACCGGTATGGGCGGCTTCCCGGAAGGCTGGGCGCCGGGCGAGCACTATCCGGACAAGTGGGCCCGCCGCTTCGCGATTGATTTTGTCGGTGGAGACCTGAAGGCCGCGGCGCCGAGAGGCATCGAGCCGGTGATCACCCTCTCTAACGGCGAGGCGAAGCAGGTCGAAATCCTCTACGTCGAACCGTTTGACGGCTACCGCATCCTGTTCGACTGGTATCCGACTAACGACTCCACCGACCCGGTAGAGATGCGCATGTTCCTGCGCTGTCAGGGCGATGCGATCAGCGAAACCTGGCTGTATCAGTATTTCCCGCCCGCTGCGGACGAGCGTCGCTACGTCGATGACCGGGTGATGAAGTAACCGTCCTGCAGGCCAACCTGCCCGAACGCGCGCAGGTCGGCCTGCGCGCAGTGAGTGAGAGAGTGCGATGACCACAGAAAATACCCCCGCCGCGGAAGAGATCGTCGTGAACGACCGGCTGGTGCTGCGCGCCGTCGATGAACGTTACGTCACCGTCCTGCACCAGCTGGTGGAAAAAAACAAACGCTGGCTCCAGCACTCGCTGAGCTGGCCGACAGAGGTGCGCGGCGAAGATGAAACCCGGCGGCACGTGCAGGGCAACGTCATGCTGCATCAGCGCGGCTACGCCAAAATGTTCCTGCTGTTCCTGCAGGATGAGATGGTCGGCGTCCTGTCGTTTAACCAGATTGAACCGATCAATAAGACGGCCTATATCGGCTACTGGATTGACGAAAGCCATCAGGGGCAGGGGCTGCTCTCACAGGCGCTGCAGGCCTTTATAGATTACTATGCGCGCAGCGGCGTTGTTCGCCGCTTCGTGATTAAGTGCCGGGTGGCCAACCACAAAAGTAATCAGGTGGCCCTGCGCAATGGATTCACCCTCGAAGGCTGTCTGCAGCAGGCTGAATACCTGAACGGCTCCTATGACGACCAGAATATCTACGGGCGGATTATCGATTGTCACCCCGGCCAGGATTCACGGTGACAGAAATCCGGCCAACGGCGTGCGGGTAATATGCTCGTCGCCGTTGATCACCTTGCGGCCGCGCAGATGAATCGCATCTCCGCTGCTGGCTTCAATCAGCGCATGATCGGTAATTTCCACCTGATGCTCGATCACCACGTCGCCGCTGATGCAGGCGTGGCCCTGAATTAGCACTTCATCATCCAGCAGAATGGGGCCGCCGCAGAGCCGGGCGTGGCCGCCCACCATCACCCGATGCTTGAGCAGGCAGTTGCCCTCAACCACGGCGTTTTCCGCCACCTGCGAGCTGTAGCGCAGGGTCGGGATGGCATCCTCTTCGCGCCCGGCGATAAGCCGCGCATGGTCATACACTCGCGCATTATCGCAAACCCAGACGTCGTTAATCTCATTGCCCTCCAGCCGGGCGTGGTCGAAAATCTCCGCCCGATGCTCAACAAAGGCCCGTTCGACGAAGGCGTCGCCGTAAATTTGCGCCTGATGGACGATCCGCGAGGCGCTGACCGTGGCCCGCTGGTAAATTTGCAGGATTTTATCACCGTCGCCGGTGAGGCCCTGAGCGGCGATAATCAGGCAGCGGGGGAGGATCCGTGCCTCGTCGGCCAGCCGGCAGTGGCCGCGTATCTCGGAACCGGTCACGGTGACGTTGTCACTAATATGGGCGTGGTGGCTGACGCGGGCGTCCTCCAGCCGGGCATTGCCGCCGATGAGGGCGCAGTGGCTGACGGTGCAGGTGCCGCTGAGCCGCGCGTTGCCTTCAACCCGCGCGCCGGCGAAAACGGCGCTGTTGGCGTCGTAGATCCAGCACTCTCCCTCCTGGCTCAGGGCCGCCTCGTCGTCCAGCCAGCCGCCCTCGCTGCCGCTTTTGACGTCGGCGAAATCACGTAAGGCCACAATTTGCCTCAGATTTACGCTATGTTTAACCCCGTCCTGCTGGTAGTGAAACTGGCGAACCTGCGCGCCCAGGCAATATTTATTCATCAGCGGCTCCCTTTACTTTTGCTTAACACAAACATAGCAAAAATCTCCGTAGCGCGTTTTTGAAGGTTCTTTTAAAATGCACCTTAAAGATAAATTGAAAAATTAAATAAAATGAATAAAAAAGAGTCGGAGCAGCGGGTGCTGAATCTACCTGCTGGCTATTTCGGGATGGTTCTGGGCATTATTGGAATGGGTTTCGCGTGGCGCTATGCCAGCACTATCTGGCCGCTAAGCCGCAGCGTTGGCGATGGCCTGGTGCTGCTGGCGGCCACGATATGGGCGCTGCTGGCGGCCGCTTTTATCACCCGCGCGGTGCGCTTTCCGGGGAGCGTGCGTCAGGAGATGCGCCACCCGGTCGCCAGCAGCTTCGTCAGCCTGTTTCCGGCGACCACCATGCTGGTCTCTATCGGCTTCGTGCCGTGGTGCCGCCCGCTCTCGCTGGGGCTGTTTATCGTCGGCGTGGCGCTGCAGCTCTCCTATTCGGCCTGGCAAAGCGCCGGGCTGTGGCGCGGCAGACACCCCAGCGACGCGACGACGCCGGGTCTGTATCTGCCGACGGTGGCCAATAACTTCATCAGCGCTATGGCCTGCGGCGCGCTGGGCTTTAACGATGCCGGGCTGGTTTTCCTTGGCGCCGGGATTTTCTCCTGGCTGAGCCTGGAGCCGGTCATTTTGCAGCGGCTGCGCAGCGACGGCGAGCTGCCTGCCGCTCTGCGCACCTCGCTGGGCATTCAGCTGGCGCCCGCGCTGGTTGCCTGTAGCGCCTGGCTGAGCGTCAACGGCGGGGAGGCGGACACCTTCGCTAAGCTGCTGTTCGGCTACGGCCTGCTGCAGCTGCTGTTTATGCTGCGGCTGATGCCGTGGTATCTGCAGCAGCCGTTCAACGCCTCGTTCTGGAGCTTCTCGTTCGGCATCTCGGCGCTGGCGACGACCGGGCTGCATCTTGGGCATAGCCAGCCGAACGGCTTTTTCCACTTTTTGGCTATCCCGCTGTTCGTCTTTACCAATCTGATTATCGGGCTGCTGTTGATTCGCACTTTCCTGCTGCTGGTGCGCGGTAAGCTGCTGATCCGCGTCGAGCGCGCCACTCTGTTAAAAAATAAGGATTAAGCATGACTATCCGTGACGAAAACTACTTTACTGAAAAATATGGTATGACCCGCACCCACTCCGAAGTGGTGCACGCCGCGACGCTGATGCCGCCGGGCAAAACGCTGGATCTCGGCTGCGGTAACGGACGCAACAGCCTCTACCTGGCGGCCAACGGCTATGACGTTACCGCCTGGGATAAAAACCCGGCGAGCATCGATAATCTGGAGTCCATCCGGGCGCAGGAGGGGATTGATAACCTGCAGTCGGCAATCAAGGACCTCAATACCCTGAGCTTCGACGGCGAGTACGATTTTATTCTCTCCACCGTGGTGATGATGTTCCTCGAAGCGAAAACCATCCCCGGCCTGATCGCCAATATGCAGCGCTGCACCAGGCCGGGCGGCTATAACCTGATCGTGGCGGCGATGGATACCGAAGATTATCCGTGTACCGTTGGCTTCCCGTTCGCCTTTAAACCGGAAGAACTGCGCAGCTATTACGCCGGCTGGACGTTCCTCAGGTACAACGAAGAGGTCGGTGAGCTGCACCGCACCGACGCCAACGGTAATCGTATCAAGCTGCGCTTCGCCACCATGCTGGCGCGGAAACCGGCCTAGCGCGCCGCCAGCAGGCAGAGCTGGAACGCGGTGTGGTAAGAGGCCTCAAAGGCGCGTAGCGGCAGAAACTCAAACCGTGAGTGGAAGTTGTGCGCGCCGGTAAAGAAGTTCGGCGTCAGCAGGCCTTTGGCCGATAGCGCCGCGCCGTCGGTGCCGCCGCGCATCGGCGTCGGCCTGGGCGTAATCCCCAGGCTCTCCATCGCGGTAAACAGCAGGTCGATGGCCCGGCGGTCCTCCCCCAGCGCATTGCTGATATTGCTGTAGGTATCGCTCACCTGGAAGTCAACTTTTGCCGTTGGATACCGCGCGGCGATTTTGGCCGCCACCTCGCCGATCTGCTGCTTGCGGCGGTTAAAGCCGTCGAGGTCAAAATCGCGAATGCTGGCCTGCAGCAGGGCGCTGCTTTGGTCCCCCTGAATACCGTTAAACCACACGTAGCCTTCGCGTCCGGCGGTGTGTTCGGGGGTCTGCTGGCGATCGAAGTGGCTGATGTACTCGGTGGCCATCAGCAGGGGATTGACCAGCACGCCTTTCGCCGACATCGGATGCGCGGTGACGCCGGTAAAGCGGATTTCCGCCGCCGCGGCGTTGAAGTTCTCATAGACAATCTCCCCCAGCTCGCAGCAGTCGATGGTCCACGCGAAATCGACGGCGAAACGGTTAAGGTCGAGCGCCTTGGCGCCGCGCAGGCCGACTTCTTCATCCGGGACGAACGCCACCACGATATCGCCGTGGCGGTCCTGCGGCGTCAGGCTTTCCAGCACCGTCATCACCACCGTCACCGCCGACTTGTTATCGGCCCCCAGCACGCTGGTGCCGTCGCTGAAAATAATCTCTTCCCCAGGATAGGCGAGGATCTCCGGATGTTCGGCAACCCGCAGCCAGATCTCTTTTTCCGCATTCAGGCACAGGTCTTCACCGTTGAAGCGCAGGATCTGCGGGTGAATATCCGGCGACAGCCCGACGTCTACGGTATCGATATGGGTGATAAAACCGATCCTCGGCGCCCCGGGAACGTTGCCTCTCTTCACCGCGGTGACGGTCGCATGCTCATCAATTTCGATATCGTCCAGGCCCAGCTGACGCAGCTCCTGCGCCAGCTCGCGGGCCATCTCGTGCTGTCCTGCGGTGGTCGGTAGCGTGGTGGCGCGAGGGTCGCTTTGGCTGCTGATCGCGAGGTAGCGGAAGAAGCGCTGGGTGAGCCGTTCGGCGAGTGGAGATGACATAGTCGTTCCTTATTTATTATTTTTTCAGGTGTTTGCAATCAGGCTTTAGTGTTATGTATGGATAAGAAAACAACAAGCTATTCATTAGCTGACAAATTAAAAAGGAAACCCAATGCAACGCAAACTCACAACGCTTGCCCTGGCATTCGCCGCTCTGACGGTTAGTTCCACCGTCGCGGGCAAAACCCTGGTTTACTGCTCCGAAGGATCGCCGGAGAACTTCAATCCTCAACTCTACACCTCCGGTACCAGCGTCGACGCCAGCGCGGTCCCGGTGTATAACCGGCTGGTGGACTTTAAGGTGGGCACCACCGAGCTGCAGCCGAGCCTCGCCGAAAGCTGGGAGGTCAGCGAAGATGGCAAAACCTACACCTTCCATTTGCGCAAGGGCGTGAAGTTTCAAAGCAACAAGTATTTTACCCCCACGCGCGACTTTAATGCCGATGACGTTATCTTCTCCTTTATGCGGCAAAAGGACGCGAAGCATCCATACCATAATGTCTCCAACGGCAACTATTCCAATTTTGAAAGCCTCGAATTTGGTCAGCTGATTACGGCGATTGACAAGCCTGATGAATATACGGTGCGCTTTACCTTAGCCCATCCCGAAGCGCCGTTTGTTGCCGATCTTGGCTGGTATTTCGCCTCTATTCTGTCGGCGGAGTATGCCGATGCGATGCTTAAAGCGGGCACTCCGGAGCGCGTCGACAACGATCCAATCGGCACCGGGCCGTTTAAGCTCGCCCAGTATCAAAAAGATTCGCGCATTCTTTATACCGCCTTCCCGGAATATTGGCAGGGCAAAGCGAAGACCGACCGCCTGATATTTAGCATTACTCCGGACGCCTCGGTGCGTTACGCCAAACTGGAAAAGAACGAGTGCCAGGTTATGCCGTTCCCTAACCCGGCGGATCTGCCGAGAATGAAGGAAAATAATAATATTAATTTGCTGAGTAAGGCGGGTCTGAATACCGGATTCCTTGCTTTCAATACCCAAAAGCCGCCGCTGGATAATGTCAAAGTGCGCCAGGCGCTGGCGCTGGCGATTAATAAACCGGCGATTATCGAAGCCGTATTCCACGGCACCGGTACGGTGGCGAAAAATCTGCTGCCGCCGGGCGTCTGGAGCGCGGACGCGGAGCTGAAAGATTATGACTATGACCCGCAAAAAGCCAAAGCGCTGCTGCAGGAAGCGGGGATGGCCAACGGCCTGACTATCGACCTGTGGGCGATGCCGGTCCAGCGCCCGTATAACCCCAACGCTAAGCGCATGGCGGAGATGATTCAGGCGGACTGGGCGAAAATCGGCGTGCAGACCAAAATCACGACCTACGAGTGGGGGGAATACCTCAAGCGCGTTAAGGACGGCGAGCATCAGGCGGCCCTGATGGGCTGGACTACCGCCACCGGCGATCCGGATAACTTCTTCGGGCCGCTGTTTACCTGCCAGTCGGCCAACGGCGGCTCCAACTCGGCGAAGTGGTGCTATCCGCCGTTCGATAAGCTGATTAGCGAGGCGAAATCGATAAGCGATCGTCCCCAGCGCGAGGCGCTCTACAAGCAGGCGCAGCAGATGATGCACGATCAAATGCCGGCGGTCATGATTGCCCACTCGACTATTTTTGAACCGGTGCGCAAAGATGTTTCCGGCTATGAGATTGACCCTTTTGGTAAGCATATTTTTTATCAGGTTGATATAAAATAAACTCCGCCCGGCCTGGAAACAGGCCGGGCGTTTTTTATTGAAACTGTGAGATGGATTGGTTTCACACCGCTGACTTCTTGCTAAAGCCCGTTTAAAGCAACATGGTGCCCATCTGGAATGCCGGGAACTGCGGGTGAAACGATGTCAGCCAAAGAAAATCTTTATCGCAAACTGAATACCCTTTATCGCGATGGCGTATCAGGATTTACCACGCGTGATTGTGAATCCTTTACGTCCGCGAGCCGCAGCGTTATTAGTCTTTATCTCAATCAGCTTTGCGATGAAGGTTATTTGCGCAAAGAGGCCACGCGCCCCGTGCGCTTCTGGCTAACGGACCGCATACCTTCCGTCGCCGATGATGAGCCGCAGAGCCCCGGCGTATTCCAGTCGCTGATTGGCGCCAACGGTAGCCTGAAACATGCCGTTGAGCTGTGCCTCGCCGCGGTCAGCTATCCCGACGGCGGCCTGCCGGTATTGATTACGGGGGAAAGCGGCGTCGGCAAAAGTTACCTGGCGCAATTGCTGCACCAGCACGCGGGAACGGTGGGGATTATCTCATCGCAGGTAAAACTAATAGAACTAAACTGTGCCGATTACGCTAATAACCCGGAACTCTTGTCCGGGACCCTGTTTGGTTATATCAAAGGTGCCTTTACCGGCGCGGAAAAAAACAAATCCGGCCTGCTCGACGAGGCCGACGGCGGTTTTCTTTTTCTCGATGAAATACATCGTCTGTCGGCGGAGAACCAGGAAAAGCTCTTTTTATTTATGGATAAAGGCTATTTTTATCGTTTGGGGGATAACCGCCAGCCCCATCATGCGAAGGTTCGCTTTTTATTTGCGACGACTGAAAATAGTGAAAACGTACTGCTGACCACCTTCCTGCGGCGTATTCCCGTTACCGTTGAGCTACCCGGCTGGAACGCGCGCCCCTATATGGAACGGCTGGCGCTTATCTCACATTTTTTTGCCCGGGAAGCCCGGCGTTTTAAGCAGCGGGTCCATGTTGACGGTGCGCTGATCCGTCAGCTGCTCGCCACCCCGGCAAAAGGTAATATCGGTGAGCTAAAGAATCGCATCAAAGTTCTTTGCGCCTCGGCATGGGCGCAGCGCGGAGCGGAGGAGATAACTATCCGCAGCGCATCCGGCGTTCGCGGCGAGCACGATACGGTAACGTTTAGCGAGGGAGATGACGGGACGCTACCCGTAGATCTTCTGGCAACCTCCTGGATCACCCGCGATGAACAGCTGCTGGAGAATTTTTGTCGCGCCGCCAACGTGCCGCTGTTCGTCAATAAGCTGGAGGAGCATGCGAGCCTGCCCGGAGGCAATCTGTACCACGGGATCGTCTGGCAGCTGGTGCGGGATACGCTGCAGGAGTTTAGCGAGCTAACCGGTATTTCCGTTCCGGCAACGGCGGAGAAAGCGGTCTTTCATAGCCTGCAGTGGTGCCTGAGCAGGGAGGTCGATCCCGACAGCGTCGGGCGGCTCATCGGCGTGACCGGATATGTTCCTCAGCGGGCCCGGCTGCTGGCGGATGAGTGTATTACCCTGTTTGCCAAACAGTTTCCCCGCACGCAGCTCGCCCTGATGAAACCACTGCTCAGCGCTATTTTTTATCATCAAATCGAGTCCGCGCCGCTGATTCAGGGCATCGTTGTCGCGCACGGGCGCTCGACGGCCTCGAGTATTGCCGGTACCGCCAACCGTCTGCTGGGCGGGTTCTATCTTAAGGCATTTGATATGCCGCTGTCGGTGAATACCCGCGGCATTATTGCCCATCTGACCACCTGGATTAATCAGCTGGAAGAGCAGCACGGCATGATTATTCTGGTCGATATGGGATCGCTGCAGGATATTTATAGCGAAATAAAGCTGCATATCCAGGGCGACCTGCTGGTGATGAACAACGTCAGCACCTCAATGGCGCTGGATATTGCGGGAAAAATTCAGCATCAGCTGTCGATGAAGGCCGTTGTCGATAGTATTAAAGGCGCATGGGAGGTGGAGGCTCGCTACTATTCCGGCCTGCTGCAGGGCAATAAGATTATTATCTCCTGTATTTCCGGTGAGGGCGTATCGCGCCAGCTGCAAGAAATCACCCGCCGCTATATTGCTGATGAAACGCTGGAAATTGTGACCATGGAGTATGACGATCTGAAATGGAAACTATCGAAAGCCGATAGCGCCTTGTACGGCACGCGTTTACTGATCACCACCACCGAGCTTAATGCCGGCTATATTCCGCAGGTTAATACCCGACAGCTGATAAATGATAAGCCGGAACTGCTATGGAAGAACTATTTTTCAGATTTGCTCACCGCAGATGAGCTGCAAAAGATGATTGATGACATCGTCATTCTTTTTACCCTCGAAGGGGTGGTGAGCCATCTTACTTTTCTCAACCCGAATATCATCATTGAGGAAGTGGAGCAGGTTGTTAAGTATTTCGAGCTGAGCTACAGCATTCATTTTGAAAGCTATCTGAGAATCAATCTTTTTATGCATCTGGCGGCGTTAATTGAACGCCTGCTGACCCATGACGGCCTGACCCACCGCGATGCGTTTGAACTTAACGAACGCCAGCAGCGCTTTATGGCCCTGGTTCCGGATGCATTCCGCACGCTGATTAATAAATATCGTATCTCGCTGACAACCACTGAAGCGTTGATGATTTATGAACTGATGGAGCCGTGGATCGCGCTGCCCGAAGAGGAAGTGTTGAAAACAGGGCTGAATAGTGTTTAACGAAAAATCAACCTTAAACACTACCATTAACTTGTTGATAATATTATTTAAATAAACATGGCACGTTAATTGTATTAGTCATTGCACTGACTCTCAACTGGAGATAATGCAAATGGCATCAACACAGTGGATCGCGCTTGGTCCCAAAGTGATTATTGTTACCGGCGGCTGTTCAGGAATCGGCGAATGGATCGCCAAAGGGCTTGCCGGCAACGGCGCTCAGGTGGTGGTGGCGGATATTCAGCAGCCGGCGGCGGCGGCGGTTGTTAGCGGCGTTGATTACCGTCAGTGCGATATTACCGACCGGCCATCCGTATGCCGGCTGATCGCCGATGTCGTTGCGCGCTACGGGCGTCTTGATGGGCTGGTGAATAATGCCGCGGTTAATCGCGCGCGTCTGCTCGTCGATTATTACGGCAGCCAGCCTGAATATGAGTTAAGCGATGATGATTTTGACTTTATGGTCAGAATTAACCAAAAAGGCCCTTTTATTTTTACCCAGGAAGCGGCGCGGATCATGATCGGGCAAAAATCCGGGGCGATCGTCAATATCGTTTCTGAAGCCGGCATCGAGGGTTCAAAGGGACAAAGCTGCTATGCCGCAACCAAAGCCGCGCTGCACGGCTTTACGCTCTCGTGGGCAAAAGAGCTTGGGGCCTTTGGCATTCGGGTCGTTGGCGTCGCGCCGGGCATCAATGAACCAACGCCGATGGGAAACGCTGTGCACCGTAAAGCGCTGGCCTATACCCGCGGCATGGCGTTCGCCAGTATAGACGAAGACTACAGCCACAAAATTCCCCTCGGACGACCCGGTCGTCTGGAAGAGATCGCCGATCTGGTGAGCTGGTTACTGTCGGACAGGGCCAGCTATATCACCGGAACGACGATTAATATCACCGGAGGGAAATCCCGCGGTTAATTATCTCTATCAGGATTTCTTTATGGATCAAAAGATTGCAGCACCCTGGATTCTGGTGATTTCTCACGGCGGCTTTGGCCGCGAGTTAGTTAAAAGCTGTGAAATGATTTTAGGCAAAATGGACAATGTTTACTGCTTTTCCCTTGAGCCGGGAATGGCGCCGGAGCAGCTCATGGATGATATTTCAGCATTACTTTCTGCTGCCCCGGAAAATATTATTATCTTCACCGATATCTATGCCGGTACGCCATCTAACGTGGCGGCTATTTTTGCCAAGCTCAGAGGCTATCCGGTTATTTGCGGCATGAACTTACCGATGTTAATTGAAGCGGAAATGCAGCGTGAAGAAGTGACTTTGTCAGAGCTTGTCTCGCGAATTATTGAAGCAGGAAACGGCAGTATCAAGAACATCACCTCTATAACTAATGGTAATGAATATGAATAATATAAAACTGGTCCGGGTCGATTTTCGACTGATCCACGGTCAGGTCATTACAAAATGGCGGAACATCATCGCAGCAACTGAAATTGTTATTGTTGATAATAAACTCTCGCAGGATAGCTTTCTGGCGGATATTTATGTGATGGCGGCGCCTCCGGGTGTTGATGTTCACGTGCTGTCAGAAGAGAGTTTCCTTTCGAGGCTTCACGATGGTTATTTTAGCAATGGCAAAAATAATGTGCTGTTGCTTTTTAAATCGATTGGCAACGTTAAGAGGCTGGTTGAGCGCGAGGTGCTATTTAGCTCCGTGCAGATTGGCGGACTTGGCGGTGGCGTGAACCGGCGCAGCGTCGTAAGCGGTATTTCGATCGATGAGCAGGATTTACAAGACCTGAAATATATACGGCAAGGTGGGGCAGAGGTTTATTTCCAGGTGACTCCGGAAGAAGTCAAGTTAAGCCTGGATAAAGCCATTGCCCGGCTGGAGGGTTAATCATGGTTGAAGTCGCAATTTTTACCGGCATCTGGTACTGGATTTGTAAAACGGACGTTGGCTATGCCATCACCCACGCGATCCGCCAGCCGCTGTTCGCCTCGGTACTTATCGGCCTGATTATGGGGGATGTCACCCAGGCGGTTATTATCGGCGCCGCGATCCAAATTCTTTACATCGGCCTGGTGGCCGCGGGCTCGAACCTCCCCGCGGATGACTGCCTGGCGGGGCTGGTGGCTATTCCGCTGGCGCTGAATACGGGGCTGTCGCCGACGCTGGCGATCGCTATCGCCGTCCCGGTCGGCGTCATGGGGGTCTTTTTAGACCAGTTCCGCAAAACGGTCAATGCGGTATTTGTGCATATGGCCGACAGGTATGCCGAAGAGGGAAACGTCAGACAGATAAAAATGTGCGCTATCGTCTGGCCGACGGTCCTCGGTTTCTTTATTCGTTTCCCGGTTCCCTTTTTGGCCAACATGTATGGGAAAGACAGCATTACCGCTTTCCTGAATAGCGTTCCGGAGTGGTTGATTCACGGATTTAGCGTCGCCGGTGGGCTGCTGCCCGCGCTGGGATTTGCCCTGACCATTTTTGTGATTGGTAAAGCTGCGCTCCTGCCCTGGTTTTTTATTGGTTACTTTCTGGTGCAGTTTAGCGGTATTCCGGTATTTGGCGCCGCTATTTTTGGTCTCAGCGCCGTTCTGCTTATCTCCTATTATCAAAACCAAAAAGGTGCCTGAGGATGAACGCTATGGACTCCAAAAAAATCACTGAAAAAGACGTTAAGAACAGCTGGCTTTATTACTACATCGTTGCTGAGATGGGCATCTCATACGAACGCCTGCAGGCCCTGGGATTCGTCACCGCAATTTTGCCGGTTTTGCAAAAACTGTATCCGGAAAAGGAGGACCTGAAGCAGGCGATTAAGCGTCACCTGGTGTTCTACAATACTGAAGCCGTCTACGGCGCACCGATTAACGGTATTGTGATCGCGATGGAGGAGCAGAAGGCCAGGGGGGCCGATATTGATGATGACACTATTACCGGTATTAAAACCGGGCTGATGGGGCCGATGGCGGGAATAGGCGATTCAATTGACTGGGCAACCTTAAAGCCGATTATTTTTGGCCTTGCCGTCACCCTGTCAACCAACGGCAGTATTCTTGGCGCATTTTTCTTACTGATGCTGCCGCTGATCCAGATAATCGTCGGGCGCAATCTCGCCGCCTACGGCTACCGGGCGGGCCAGGCGTCAATTCGCGAAATACTGCAGTCGGGGCATATTCGCACCTTGATAAACGGCGCCAGCACCCTCGGGCTGTTTATGATGGGTGCGCTCTCGTCGACTTATGTGAAGTTAAGCACGCCGCTTCAGTTTAGCTTTGGCGACCAAAATAAGCCGTTTATTTTGCAGCAGGTGATTGACAACATTGTCCCCGGTATTTTACCGCTGCTGGCCGTATTCGGTATTTACTGGTGGCTGCTAAAACGCAATCAAAACTTTACGATTATTATGGTCCTGATTATTGCCGTCTCTATTTTTGGCGCTTTATTCGGCATATTCTGACAGGAGGTAAAGATGCGAGCTTTACATTTTGGCGCCGGCAGCATCGGGCGCGGGTTTATTGGCGATCTGCTGGCAGGATCTGGCTATGACATTACGTTCGTTGAGCGTAATGTCGAGCTTAACGCGCAAATAAACGCACAGCATGGCTACAATTTGTATCTTATAGAGAAAGAATACCAAAAAAAATTTATTCCTACCCTGCGCGCATTATCTCCGGAGAGCGACTTCCCGGCGGTTGTTCAGGCTATGGTTGATGCGGACCTGATTACGACCGCGGTGTGGGCGGATAATCTGCCGAAAATTGCCCCGCTGATACTGGCGGGGCTGCTCGCCAGGCGACGCGCCGGCCGCCCGCGCATCAACGTGCTGGCCTGTGAGAACGCGCTCCTCAACGGCGAGATCCTGCGTCGCGAAATTCAGCGCTGCGCCGGTAGCGAGATGGCTGAAATTGATGAGCTGGCCGCTTTTCCCAATACCGCGGTAGACCGCATGGTCCTGACCACCCGGCGGGAAGGGCTTGATGTCGTTGATATCGGCGTCGATTATGAACTGGTTATTGATAAAAACGGCCTCGTCGATGAGGGCGCGTTGCCTGTTAATGATGCTATTTATACCCACGATCTGCGTAAATATCTTGAGCGTAAACTCTATATTATTAACGGCGGGCACGCGTGGGCCGGATATATCGGACATCTCAAAGGCTATCAGACGATGCAGGAAATCTTTAGCAATGATGGACTGCGGGGCGAAATACAACAGAGCATGCGCGAAACGGCGCAATTGCTGCACCTGAAGTATGCTTTTCCGCTTGTCGAACTGGAGGAGTATATCCGCTTTGTTATCAAGCGTTTTAGCACTCCCGGCATCACGGACACCGTTCGCCGGGTATGCCGTTCGCCGATCCGCAAGCTGTCGCCTGAGGATCGACTGACCGCCCCCTGCGTGCAGTGCGAGGCCGCGGGGCTTCCCGCAGATTATTTAGTTAAGGGCCTTGCGGCCGCTCTGCACTATTTCGATCCGCAAGATGAGCAAAGCGTTACTTTGCAAAAATATATCGCTGAACATAATGCGAGTCAGGCAATAACGCACTTTACCGGAGTTCTACAAAATACGCGGCTACATGATGCGATTTTATTTCAATATGCAGCGCTAATGCCGCACTGATATTCTGATTTTTTGAGGTGTTTATGTCTTTTACCAACAAAGACGGGCTTGCTATTGCCAAAAATATGATTGCCGTTATTCAGCAAAATAAAACCTGGCTGAGCGAAATAGACGGCGCCGCGGGCGATGGCGACCACGGCATCAATATGAATAAGGGGTTCACCCTTGCCGGACAGGCGCTAACGCCGGCAATGACCATGACCGAGGCTTTTCAGACTATCGGCGAGAAGCTGCTGAACGACATTGGCGGCTCAATGGGGCCTCTGTATGGCTGCTGGTTTGCCGGGCTCAGTCGCGGCGGCGCAGAGGAGGTGATTGACGCCGCCGTACTTCAGCGGATGTTCACTGGCGCGCTGGCCGATCTGCGTGAGCTCACCCCGGCAGGGCCCGGCGATAAAACGCTGCTCGACGTGCTGATCCCCGCCACCGATGCGCTTAGCTCGCTACTGGCTCGCGGGGAAGGCGAGATACGCGCTCTCGAATCAATGCGGCAAACGGCCAAGGACAGTTTTGCCGCGACGAGCGGCCTGGTTTCCCGGGTCGGCCGCGCCAGCCGTCTCGGAGAACGCAGCCGGGGCTGCCCCGATGCGGGAGCCGGCTCATCGATGCTGCTGCTGAGCGCTTTTGCCGACACAGCGATTGTATTAATCAATAAAGGGGAAAACTGATGCAACGATTTATAGATGACCCTGATGACGTCGTGGACGACATGCTGGCGGGCTTTCTGCTTGCGCACGGGAGCGAGGTGCAGCTGAGCGCTGAAAACCATCGCGTGGTGCACCGTCGTTCTGCTGCCGATATTGCCCCCCGCGTGGGGCTGGTCACCGGCGGCGGCAGCGGGCATGAACCGGCATTCTTGGGCTACCTCGGCGCCGGTATGCTGGATGCCGTGGCCGTTGGCGAGGTGTTCTCATCCCCGGTGGCCAACGCTTTCCTTGATGCGATGCGAATTGCCGATCGCGGCAGGGGCGTGGCCTGCCTGTTTGGCAACTATGCCGGCGACTCGATGAACGTCCAGATGGCGCTGAAACAGGCCCGGGAACTGGGCCACAGCGTCGCCATCGTCAAAGCGCGGGATGATATTGCCTCCGCGCCGCCGGAGCGGGCGGAGCAGCGGCACGGTATCGCCGGCGGCATCTTTATGTGGAAGGCGGCCGGCGCGGTGGCCGCGGCGGGCGGCTCGCTGGAAGAGACCGTCGCTGCCGCCAGCCTGGCGGCGAACAACACGCGCAGCGTCTGCGTCGGGCTGGCTCCATGCGCAATTCCGGCCGTGGGTAAGCCTAACTTTGCCATTGCCGACGGCACCTATGAGTTTGGTATCGGCCACCACGGCGAAGCCGGGAGCCACGTTTCCCCCTTAGCCAAAGCAGAAGAGATCGCCGCCGTGATGGTGGAGGCGTTGCTGGATGATTTTTCCCTGGCGGAGGAGCAAAGGGAGTTCGCCGTCATGGTCTCAGGCCTTGGCGCCACGCCGTTGATGGAACAGTATCTGATGGCGGGCCGTATCGGCCATCTGCTGACTCTGCGCGGCCATCGTCTGTGGCGCAGCTACGTTGGCAACTATGTCACCTCGCTTGAAATGAACGGCCTGTGCCTGACGCTTTTACTGCTCGATGACTCCCTCAAAACCTACCTTGACGCTCCGGCTACGGCCGTGGGCCTGGCATCTTTATAATCAAAAGGACGATACGATGAAACTGCAATTAGCTTTGGATGAATTACCTCTTGCTGAGGCGCTGGCGCTGGCGGAAAAACTCCGTGAGCACGTGGATATCATTGAAATCGGTACGCCGTTTGTTATTGCCCAGGGCATGGCGGCGGTTGAGCGCTTTCACGAACGCTTTCCCGAGAAGGAGCTGCTGTCCGACGAGAAAATTATGGATGGCGGCTACTTCGAAAGTAAGCTGGCTTTTGATGCGGGGGCAAATTACGTAACGACGCTCGGCGTCACCGATATTCTCACGGTGAAGGCCTGCCTGAGGGCGGCGGAAGAGGCCGGCCGCGATGTGGTGGTTGATATGATTTGCGTTGACGATCTGCCAACGCGTATTCGCGAGCTGGAGGACGCTGGCGTCCGACATCTTGCTGTCCATACCGGCGCCGATCAGCAGGCGGCGGGAAGAGAGCCGCTTGAAGACCTGCGGGTTATCAAACGGCACGCCAGGTATTCTCGCATCTCCGTCGCCGGCGGCATCAATAGCCGGACGATTGCGGACTATGTGGCGCTAAAACCGGACGTGGTGATTGTCGGCTCGGCCATTACCCGCGCCGAGGATCCGCTGGAAGAAGCGCGCCTGATTAAAGCGGCGATGGTTAACGCCTAAGGAGATGATGATGAAAAGCTGCGATAACCTGCTCGCTATTATCTCAGAACTGGCCGACGACGCCCGCCAGGTGGACGGCGATGCGGTGACGCGCCTTGGCGAGATGATCCTCACGGCCGAACGTATCTTTGTCGCCGGCGCCGGGCGTTCCGGATTTGCCGCGCGGGCTTTTTCTAACCGATTAATGCATCTTGGTTTTAGCGTCTGGTTTGTCGGTGAACCGACCACCCCGTCAATTCAGCAAGGTGATTTATTGATTGTCGGGTCGGGGTCGGGAGAAACCGGCAGCCTGGTGACGATGGCGCAGAAAGCCAGCGGGCAGGGCGCGCGGATTGCGACGCTAACCATTTATCCGGACCACACGATAGGCCGGCTGGCGGATGTGGCGATCCGTATTCCCGGCATTACGGCCAAAAGTGCGGAGTCATCGACAAAGGCGGCGACCATTCAACCCACCGGTTCTTCTTTTGAACAATTAAGCTGGCTTATATATGACAGTATAATTATTTATCTCAAAGATAAAACGGCGCAAAGCGATGCCCAGATGTTTAGCCGTCACGCGAATCTGGAATAAATCCGTCAGCTGATGCGCGGCTGCGATCGTGAATAGTATTTTTCTCAAGCCGGAAATAAATCCGCCCACCGTGGCGGATTTATTTTTGCCAACGCCTGGCGTTTCACCCTTTTTGTCACAACACTTACCCTGGTGTTTTGCTATAAACCGTGCCGACAACTGCATTTACAGGGATTCATCATGCGTACTCATTTTATATTTAAAGCCGCTGCTCTTGCTGGCCTGTTAGCCTTAACCGGCTGCGCTGCCAAAATTGCCCAACCGGATCGGTATTCAGGTTTTTTAAAAGATTATTCCAACTTAAAAGAGACGACCTCAGCATCAGGTAAAGCGGAACTGCGCTGGATTTCACCGGATTACAATCCGAAAAACTACGATAACGTGGTCTATAACCCCATCACCTATTACCCAATCCCTAAACCCTCTACCCAGGTTGGGGCCCAGGCGCTGAGCGATATTCTTACCTACGCCAATAAGCAGATGAAGCAGGCGATTGCCGAGCGTAAAACGCTGGCGACAACCGCAGGTCCGCGCAGCCTGATATTCCGCGGCGCCATTACCGGCGTGGATTCCAGCAAAGAGGGGCTGCAGTTCTATGAAGTGGTGCCGGTGGCGCTGGTGGTTGCGGGTACCGAAATGGCAACCGGGCACCGTACGATGGATACCAACCTCTACTTTGAAGGTGAGCTGATCGATGCCGGGACGAACAAGCCGGTGATCAAGATCGTGCGTAAAGGCGAGGGGAAAAAACTGGCCAACGAAAATACGCCGATGACCATTGATACCCTGAAGCAGGTTATCGACGATATGGCTATCGACGCGGTGAAATTCGACCCGACGCAGAAATAATCCCCCCGCGCCGTTCGCCGGCGCGGCTGAACGTCTCCCCGGCGGCATCGCTGCCGGGGAGTGCTGCTGACTCCCGCCAGTTACGCCAGCCTGCGGCGCAGGAACAACTGCTCCGGTCGGGCGAACATCACCAGATTACCCACCAGAATCAACGCCAGCCCGGCGACCGCGTTGCCGTGCCAGACGTAGCCTTCATAAAAGGTGGAGATCGTCAGCGCAACCAGCGGGAACAGCAGGGTGCTGTAGGCGGCCTTGCCGGCGCCGATTCGCCCGACCAGCGTGAAGTAGGCGCCGAAGGCGATAACGGAGCCGAACAGGGCCAGATAGAGCAGCGCGCCCATATAGCTCAGCGTCCACTGGGGCGAGAAATCATCGCCGCGTATCAGGGCGATTGCGCCCATCACCAGGGTTCCGTAGAGCATCGCCCAGCTGTTGGTGGTTAGCGTTTCCAGACCCCGGCGCTGGTGGCGGATGCTGAGCATATTCCCCAGCGAAAAGCCGTAGGTCCCCAGCGCGCTAAGGCCAATCCCCCACAGCAGAGAGGCGTTCAGGCCGTTGCGCGTCAGATCGTCCCAGAACAGCGTCACGATCCCGGCCAGCCCCAGCGCGGCGGCGAGCCAGAAACGACCCGGCGGCTGCTGGCGGAAGAAAATAAAGCCATTGATGGCGTTAAACAGCACCGCCATAGAAAAAATCACCGATTCAAGCCCGGTGTTGATATGCGCCGCAGCGGTATAAAAGCACCAGAAATTAAAACAGAACACGCAGCAGCCCTGCAGGACGCAGAACAGGTGATCGCGCAACGCCAGCGGACGCAGGCGGCGGGTGACCAGCAGAATCGCCAGCATGGTAAGGCTGGCGACGGCGAAGCGCCAAAAAATCGATACCGGCGCGGCAACCGGACCCTGCTGGAGAAAAATGGCAATCCACGTCGTGCCCCAGATAACGACGACCAGCCCATAGAGTAATGCGTTCAAAATATCTCTCCCGTAAGAACACTCGCGGGCAGTGTGGCGGCTTTTCGCCCGCGCCGCTGTCACCATCTTGTTACGGACTTGCAAATTCTTGCGCTTATTTTGTTTTAAGGGGCCGGGAGGTCTGGTATCCGCCGTCGACTCTCCATAGACTACGGGTTTGCGGAATCTGATTTGTGAAGGCTATGGCTTACGGGACTTTCGAAACATTACGTCGACAAAAAGCCGTGCTGCGGGAAACGGTGGAGCTGAACTCCGGCATTCAACTGGCGGCGTGGTACAACAACCTCGATACGGTGACGGTACGCAGCGACCACCACACGCTGAGCCTGTACGTTGCCGACGGTTACGAAAGCTATCAGAAAACGCCGCAGGGCTGGAAAAACGGCGGCGGGCCGGACCGCTTCTGCCTGATGCCAAAGGGCGCTGAAAGTACCTGGGATATCCGGGGAGACCTCTCTTTTGTCCACCTCTACTGCACCGATGCGCATCTCAGACGCGTCGGGGAACAGATCTGGGACCGCAGCCCGGCATCGTTTAGCCTGCAGGAACAAACCTTTTCCCAGGATGATAAAATCACCGCGGTCTATCGTCAGTTTCTCCTCGACTACGACTGGCAGCAGCAGGCCAACCAGCTGACCTTAAGCTCCGCCAGCACGCTGCTGCTGACCCACCTGATCCAGCACTATTCGAACGTCCAGTGGCGCTTACCGACGGTCACCGGCGGCCTGGCGCCGCACGTTCTGCGCACGCTGCTGGCGTGGATTGAGGAGAATCTTGACCAGCCGCTGACGCTGGCCGAGCTGGCGCAGGAGACGGCGCTCAGCGAATATCACTTTGCGCGGATGTTCCGCCAGTCGATGAAAATGGCGCCGCATCAGTACGTGATGCAGCGCCGTATGGTTCGCGCGCAGGAGCTTATCTGCCACAGCGCCCGTTCGCTGACCGACATTGCGCTGGCCTGCGGTTTTAGCTCCGCCAGCCATTTCAGCAACCGCGTTAAAAGCGCCACCGGGCTGACGCCGTCGCAGCTACGCGCGGCGCAGCGCTGACAGCAGAGCGTAGCTCGCCCCGCCCAGCAGCAGGCCCCAGAAGGCCGAACCAATTCCCGCCAGGGTGATACCGCTGGCGGTGACCAGAAAGGTCACCACCGCCGCATCGCGCTCGCTCTCATGATTCAGAGCCTGAAACAGACTCCCGCCGATGGTACCCAGCAGCGCCAGCCCGGCGAGCATCTGGATCCACGCCGTCGGCAGCGCCGACATCAGCGCGGTAATCGAACCGCCGAAAAGACCGGCAAGCAGATAAAAACCGCCCGCCGCCGCCGCCGCAAGCCAGCGGCGCTGAGGATCGGGATGGGCGTCCGGACTTTGACAAATCGCGGCGGTGATCGCGGCAATGCAAATGGAATAAACGCCAAACGGCGACAGCAGCAGCGCCAGGCCGCCGGTCGCCACGATAAGCGGCGACGCCGGCACCGGATAGCCGGAGGCCTGCAGCGTGGCGAAGCCGGGGGCGTTTTGCGACGCCATAGTGACGAGGAAAAACGGCAGCCCGACGCTGAGCAGCAGAGAAGGGGTAAAGTGCGGCGTGATGAACGTCGGCGCAACGAACGAGAGGCTGAGATGTTCCCCGCTTACCTCGCCGCTGGCCCAGGCGATGGCGCCTCCCACCAGCAGCGCGGCGACAACCGCGAAGCGCGGGAGCAGGGCCTTGCAGATAAGCCAGGCGCCGAGCATGCCGCCGCAGAGGGCAAGATTACCCTGCAGGCTGGAGAAGGCCTGCAGGCCAAAACGCAGCAAAATCCCGGCCAGCATCGCCGCCGCCAGCGAGTGGGGGACGATTTTCATCAGGCGGGCAAACAGGCCGGTCACGCCGCAGAGCACGATTAAGGCGTTGGCAAAAACGAATACCCCCACCGCCTGCTCCAGCGTCACGCCCTGCAGCCCGCTTACCAGCAGCGCCGCGCCGGGAGTGGACCACGCGGTGAGGATTGGCACCTTACGCCACAGCGTCAGCGCGAGGGTGCTGACGCCCATACCTAATCCCAGCGCCGTCATCCAGCCGGCGATTTGCGCCGCATCGGCCCCCGCGGCGGCGGCGGCTTGCCAGATAATGGCCGCAGAGCTGGCGTAGCCGACCAGCACCGCGATAAAGCCGGCGAGCAGCGTCGGCAGCGGAAGGGAAAACGAGCGCATGATAACCTCTTGTGCGTTATAACATCCGATAAAATGTACCACCGTGCGCTATAGCGCACAAGGGGGCAATCGGTAGCGCCTGCCGTCAGCGGAAAATGTGATCGCTATCGACTCCCGATGGCGATAGCAGATTGCTCTATGTTGCCAGCAGCTAATTTCATCCGCTTCTTAAGATTGTGCGTTATGTTTCCGGTAACAAAGAGGAGCGAGAAATGGAAAAGTTTTGGTACGGCGTTGCTTATTATCGTGAATATTTAGCAGAGGAGCGTTTGCAGGAAGATATTGCCCTAATGAAAGAGGCGGGTATTAATTACGTGCGGATTGCGGAAAGTACCTGGAGTACCTTTGAGCCACAGGAAGGGGAGTTTGATTTCAGTTCAGTGACCACGGTTCTCGACGCCATGCATGAAAATAATATTGCGGTAATTATCGGCACCCCGACCTACGCCATTCCCGCATGGCTGGCGAAAAAACACCCGGAGGTTATGGCGACAACTCCCCAAGGGAAAAATAGCTATGGTCACCGCCAAAAAATGGATATTACCCATCCGGCCTATTTATGGTATGCCGAACGGATTATTCGCCAGCTATTAAAGACGACGGCCGCCCACCCGGCGGTGATTGGTTTTCAGATTGATAACGAAACGAAATATTATGACAGCTGCTCTGAAAACGTGCAGATTGAATTTATCAAGCATCTTAAAAAACGCTTTAATAATAACCTGGCGGAGATGAATCGCGCGTTCGGCCTTGATTACTGGAGCAACCGCATTGACGCCTGGGAGGATTTCCCGTCGCTGACCGGGACGATTAACGCCAGCCTGGGCTGCGCATTCAGGACCTTTCAACGTTCGCTGGTCACCCGCTTCCTTGGCTGGCAGGCCGGGCTGGTGCGTGAATATAAAAACGATCGGCAGTTTATTACCCACAACTTTGACTTTGACTGGCGCAACTGGTCGTTCGGTGTCCGCGCGGAGGTCGACCATTTTAAAACCTCCGCGGTTGTGGATATTACCGGGGTTGATGTGTATCACCCCAGCCAGTTTAGCTTAACGGGAGCGGAAATCGCCTTTGCCGGCGATATTGCGCGGGTGACCAAAGATCGCCGCTATCTGGTTCTGGAGACCCAGGCCCAGGCCTTCAAGGAGTGGACGCCGTTCCCGGGACAGCTGCGGCTGCAGGCCTGGAGCCACGTCGCCAGCGGCGCCGGCCTGATTGGCTACTGGCACTGGCATTCGCTGCATAACGCTTACGAAACCTACTGGAAGGGGATTTTAAGCCACGATCTGCAGCCCAACCCGGTTTACCAGGAGGTCTGCCAGACCGGCGCTGAACTGCGTGATTTCGCGGCGCAGGCGATGGCATATTCGCGCAAAAGCCGCATCGCCCTGGTGGTGAGCAACGAATGCCTGACGGCAATCGACTGGCATCCGTGGCGCGGGCATCAGTTCTCCCGCGATGCGCAGCACCAGTACAATGACATCTTCCGTCTGTACTATGACACGTTGTACCGGATGAATATTGAAGTGGATATTCTGGCCGTCGACGATCCGCGAATCTTTCAATACGAGATGCTGATCTTTCCGCTGCTTTATACGGTGAGCGATGAAAAGCTGCTGCAGATTAATGATTATATCAGGCAGGGCGGTCATGCTATTTTCTCATTTAAGTCCGGATTCGCGGATGAAAATATGAAAGTGCGCTCCTGCGTGCAGCCGGGAATTATCTCGGCGGCCGTCGGCGCCCGCTATCAGCTTTTTGTTGAGCCGCAGCGCACCGGGCTGACATCGAGCTGCCTGCCGTTATCGGGCCTCGATACCACAGTACATGACTGGATCGAGCTGCTGGAGCCGGAAGCCGACTCGACGGTATTAGCCCGCTACGAACATCCTTACTGGCATAAATATGCTGCCGTAACCTTTAATCGGTTTTATCAGGGGAGCACAACCTATATCGGCTGTCATTTATCTGGCGAGGTTTTAGCCGCAATATTCCGTCATGTAGCGACTGAAACCGCCTTCTCTGGAATATTTGATGACCATATTACCTTCCCGGTAATTATGCGCCGTGGTTTTGATGAACATAACAATCAGCTGATTTATTACTTTAACTATAGCGCCGAGCCGCAGCGCGTTAAATTTAGTCAGCCTGCCGGTCGCATGCTTTTTAGCGGTGAAACGATCCACGCCGGCGATGAGATCGATTTAGGCGATTGGGATGTGCAAATTATTCTGCTGGAGAACAAACCATGAGTACCTTATCAATTGCGCGGGAGCACTCCACTGACGATCGGCCTGGCTTTCGCGAGCGCCTGGCATTTGGTTTAGGGGATTACGGAACGAATCTTACCTATACGATGATGGTGACCTTTCTGGCATGGTTTTATACCGATATCGTCGGGATTTCCGCGGCGCTGATTGGCTCTTTAATGTTTTTTGCCCGGGTGGTGGATGGCGTAATCTGCGTGTTTGTCGGTATTCGTATTGATAAAACGGAGACCCGGCTGGGCAAAGCGCGGCCGTGGGTGCTTTGGACCGCCGTGCCTTTCGGCCTGTCGGCATTCCTGATGGCCACCGTACCCGACATTGGCGACAACGGTAAAATAATCTACGTGTGCGTGACCTACCTGCTGGCGAATATTTTTTTCACTGCCAACAATATCGCCTACGGCTCGCTGCTGGCGCTAATCACCCGCGATACCTGGCAACGCGGCGTCCTTAGCGTCTTTCGCAAAGGGCTCTCTACCTGCGGATCGCTGACCGTCGGCGTCTTTACCCTGCCGATGGTGGCGGCTCTCGGCAATAGCCAGACGGCGTGGATCCTGGTCTTTGCGATATTTGGTTTCTTCACCGCCCTGTGCCTGCTGCTGACCGGCGCCTGGACCCGCGAGCGAATTAAACCGGTGAATAAGGAAAACCGGCATCATATTCAAACGCGGGAAGTGGTGCGTTCGATAATCGGCAACCGCTACTGGCTAATGATCTTCTTTTATCTGCTGATAACCTTCACCAGCCTGACGGCGCTATCCACGATCAGCGTCTATTACTCGCGTTATATCCTGCAGGACGTATCGCTGATGTCGTGGATCAGCCTCGCGCAATATACCCCCGGGCTGATCACGCTGCTGGTTATTCCCTGGCTTATTAAGCGCCTCGGCAAGCGCAATCTGGCGCTGCTGGGGCTATCGGTGTGCAGCATCGCCTATCTGCTACCGTTATTCGATAAGACCAACTCGCTATTTATCATCCTGGCAACCGCCGTGCGCAGCGTCGGGTTCTGTGGCATCGGCGCGACGATGTTCGCTTTCCTCGCCGATACCATCGATTACGGCGAGTGGAAAACCGGCCTGCGAATTGAAGGCATCCTGTTTAGCGCCGGGACCCTCGGGCAGACGCTGGGAATGGGGCTGGGCAGCGCGAGCGTCGGCTGGATGCTGGGGGCGGCGGGGTTTATCAGCGGCGGCAATGCGGTGCAGTCGCCGCAGGTGGTGTCGATGATTGAATTTTTATTTATCGCGTTCCCCTTTGGCCTGGCGCTTATCAATATGGCGATCATGTATTTCTATCGCCTGGACACGCTCTACGAGCGGGTAGCGACGGACCTTTCGCAGGGGAAACTGGCGGAGTAATCTGCGGGCGCAATCTCGCGGTTGCGCCCTGTTTTAATGCAGGCAGAATAAGCAACATGGGTTAGACAGCGATGTGGTTGCCGACAATGAAGACAGAGACGATGGATGATGATCTGATTATCTATTCGCCATTAATGCGCAGTTTTACCTTTAACGCCTGGCTGGTGGCGGGCTATACGCCAATATTCCCGGGCAACAGGCTGGATACCTTCATTCAGCGCGAGCGGGGCATGAAGGGGTACATTATTAATATCACTCTCCGTGGCGCAGGGGTGATTCATCGTAATAACGAAACCTTCATCTGCCGTCCCAACGATGTCGTGCTGTTTCCTCCTGGCTGCCCCCATCATTATGGTCGCGAGGCGAAAAGCGATTGCTGGGAGCACCTGTGGATCTATTTTATGCCGCGCCCATACTGGATTGACTGGCTGAAATGGGATCGTCAATGGCACGACGTAGGGATAACCCGGAGCAGCGACGACGATTTTATTCAGCGCTTAAAGAGCGATTTTAAAGAGGTGATCCGCCTTTACTCCTCGGCGGACCGGCTGGATGCGATTCTGGCGGTAAACTGTCTGGAAAAGATTTTACTCCACTGTTTCAAGCTGCAGCCGGGTAGCAACTGCCTCTCGCTCGATCCGCGTATCATCGCCATCTGTCAGTACCTTGATGAGCATCTTGAGGAGAAGATCACCATCAATACGCTGGCCGCGCGGGCATTTCTGTCACCGTCACGGCTCGCGCACCTGTTCCGCCAGGAGACGGGAATGACGATTTTCGCCTGGCGAGAAAAACAGCGCATGAATCGCGCGTCGCTGCTTTTACAACACGCGCAGCTGACGATTGCGCACATCGCTCAGCTGGTGGGATACGACGACGCGCTCTATTTTTCCCGCCTGTTCAATCAGCAGTTTGGCGTGGGGCCCCGGGAGTACCGCAAACGCTTTTCGCAATTAAACACCCTGTAGAATCATATTAATACGCGTATAATTTCCGCTGAGAAAATCAGGAGGTGGAATGAATATTGCGCAACATCTTGCAGCGACCCTGAAAACGCTGCGTCAACAGCGCGGCTGGAGCCTGTCGCGGCTGGCGGAGGAGACCGGCGTGTCGAAGGCGATGCTCGGTCAGATTGAGCGCAACGAATCCAGCCCGACCGTAGCGACGCTGTGGAAAATCGCCACCGGGCTGAACGTGGCCTTCTCGACGTTTATCGTTGCCGATGATTCCGTTGCGCCGGCCGCCTTCGACCCGCAGCAGCAGGCGATGGTGGTAACGCCCGTTTTTCCGTGGGACCCGCAGCTGCGTTTCGACCATTTTTCCATCACCCTCGCTCCCGGCGCGCTCAGCGAGTCAACGCCGCATGAAAAGGGGGTGATTGAGCACGTGGTGGTTATCAGCGGAGTACTGGAGCTGTGCCTTGAGGGGCAGTGGCTGACCCTGCAGCCGGGGGAAGGGCGGCGCTTTGCCGGCGACCTGGCGCATGCCTACCGCAACAGCGGCGCGCAGACCGCCCATTTTCATTCGCTGATCCATTACCCAAAAGAAAAAGCCGCCGGCTGTTAACCCGCGGCCAATCAAGATGACTGATAAAACAATCCACAACGTGACGAGGAAAATCCGGAATACGCAGTGACTTTACCCTGTGGGGTTTTGGCTGGGAAATAGCTTTTCCTTCAATGCTTTGCCAGAATCTGAAAATTCACGCCGCGGCCGCGGTGGAAATTGTTTTCGTCTCTGCCCACTTCTGACTACAATAGCCGCCATTTCGCCCCCTATAACGGATAACAACAATCGTATGCGCCTGCAAAACCATCATCTTGAACTTCTTAGCCCCGCCCGCGATGCCGGGATCGCCCGTGAAGCTATTTTACACGGCGCGGACGCGGTCTATATCGGCGGACCGGGCTTTGGCGCGCGCCACAACGCCAGCAACAGCCTCAGCGATATCGCCGGGCTGGTGCCTTTCGCCCACCGCTACGGGGCGAAGGTTTTTGTGACGCTGAATACCATCCTTCACGATGATGAGCTTGAGCCCGCGCAGCGCCTGATTACCGACCTGTATGAAACCGGCGTTGATGCGCTGATCGTGCAGGATATGGGGGTGATGCAGCTGGATATCCCGCCGATTGAGCTGCACGCCAGCACCCAGTGCGATATCCGTAGCGTCGAAAAGGCAAAGTTTCTTTCCGACGTCGGCTTCAGCCAGATAGTGCTGGCGCGCGAGCTGAATCTGCAGCAGATCAAGGCGATCTACGAACACACCGATGCGACGATTGAGTTCTTTATTCACGGCGCGCTGTGCGTGGCCTACTCCGGGCAGTGCAATATCTCCCACGCGCAGACCGGCCGCAGCGCCAATCGCGGCGACTGCTCTCAGGCGTGCCGTTTGCCGTATACCCTGAAAGATGACCAGGGCCGGGTGGTGGCCTATGAGAAACACCTCCTGTCGATGAAAGATAACGATCAGACCGCCAACCTGGCCCAGCTGATCGATGCCGGCGTGCGATCCTTCAAAATTGAGGGTCGCTACAAAGACATGAGCTACGTGAAGAACATTACCGCCCACTATCGCCAGATGCTGGACGCGATTATTGAAGACCGGGGCGATCTCGCGCGTGCCTCCGCCGGACGCACCGAACATTTCTTTGTGCCCTCTACGGATAAAACCTTCCATCGCGGCAGCACCGATTATTTCGTCAACGCGCGTAAAGGCGATATCGGCGCGTTCGATTCGCCGAAGTTTATCGGCCTGCCGGTGGGCGAAGTGCTGAAGGTGGGTAAAGACCATCTTGACGTTGAGGTGAGCGAAGCGCTGACCAACGGCGATGGCCTGAATGTGATGATTAAGCGTGAGATTGTCGGTTTTCGCGCCAATATGGTAGAGAAAACCGGTGAAAACCGCTACCGCGTATGGCCCAACGAAATGCCGGCGGATCTCTATAAAGCGCGCCCGCATCAGGCGTTGAACCGCAATCTCGACCACAACTGGCAGCAGGCGCTGCAAAAGACCTCCAGCGAGCGGCGGATTGCGGTGGATATCACCCTCAGCGGCTGGCAGGAACAGCTGGTGCTGACGATGACCTGCGAAGATGGCGTCAGCGTGACCCACACCCTCGACGGCGAGTTCGCCGAAGCGACCCAGGCCGATAAAGCGCTGGCCAACCTGCGCGACGGGGTGGCGAAATTAGGCCAGACCATTTATTTCGCCCGCGATGTTGAGATAGCGCTGCCCGGCGCGCTGTTTGTGCCCAACGGCCTGCTCAATCAGCTGCGGCGTGAAACGGTAGAGATGCTGGATCAGGCGCGGATTGACGCCGCGCCTCGCGGCCGGCGCAAGGCGGTGTCCGTGCCGCCGCCGGTCTATCCGGAAACCCATCTCTCGTTTCTGGCTAACGTCTACAACCACAAGGCGCGCGAGTTCTATCAGCGCTACGGCGTGAAGCTGATCGATGCCGCCTATGAAGCGCACGAAGAGAAAGGCGACGTGCCGGTGATGATCACCAAGCACTGCCTGCGCTTTGCCTTCAATCTGTGTCCGAAGCAGGCAAAAGGCTCGATTAAGAGCTGGAAAGCCACGCCGATGCAGCTTATTCACGGCGACGAGGTGCTGACGCTGAAGTTCGACTGTCGTCCCTGCGAAATGCACGTGGTGGGCAAAATGAAGAACCATATTCTGAAAATGCCGCTTCCGGGAAGCATCGTGGCCTCCGTCAGCCCGGACGAGCTGCTGAAAACCTTGCCCAAACGCAAAGGGGCCTGATCGGCGCCGGGCGGAAGCGTCCACTAACCGGCAGCCCATCTGCCGGTTAGTGGACGGTTAAGATAACAAGTTAGGCTTTTAGCCCGGCGGCGGTCATTAGCAGGCGAAAACCCATGCTCACCGCCGCTAGCGCCAGCACGCTCCCGCCCCACAGCGCCACCATCCAGACTATCTGCTTAAGCCATAATCGATTCATCAATGATACCCCTCACCGTGTTGAACTTTGCCGCGGAATACGTAGTAACTCCAGAAGGTATAGCCGAGGATCACCGGAATAATCAGCGCCGCGCCCACCAGCATAAATCCCTGGCTCTGCGGCGGCGCGGCGGCCTGCCACAGGGTGATGGCAGGGGGAATAATATGCGGCCAGATACTGATCCCCAGTCCGCTAAAGCCAAGGAACACCAGCCCAAGAGTCAGCAGGAAAGGCCGCCCGTGATGGTCGCGGCTGCCTAACGCTCGCCATAGCCAGACGCTGAGAGCCAGCACCAGCAGCGGCACCGGCAGCAGGAAAAAGAGGTTCGGTAAGCTGAACCAGCGCGCGGCGATAGCGGGCTGCGCCAGCGGGGTCCACAGGCTGATAGCGGCAATCACCGCCAGCAGCGCCAGCAGCAGGGCCCGCGACGCGCCGCGCATTTTTTCCTGCAGCGGCTCCTCGCTTTTCATCACCAGCCAGCTGGCGCCCAGCAGGGCGTAGGCGATGCTCAGCCCCAGGCCGCAAAACAGGGTGAACGGCGTAAGCCAGTCGAGCATACCGCCGCTAAAGGTGCGGCCGCTGACCGGGAAACCGTTAATGACCGCGCCAACCACCACTCCCTGGGCGAAGGTGGCCAGCAGGGAGCCGCCAAGGAAAGCAACGTCCCAGAAAGGTCGGTGCGACGGCGTGGCCTGGAAGCGAAATTCGAAGGCCACTCCGCGGAAGATCAGACCGACCAGCATCAGCGTCAGCGGGATAGCCAGCGCATCGATAATCACCGCGTAGGCCAGCGGAAAGGCGCCGAACAGCGCCGCGCCGCCCAGTACCAGCCAGGTCTCATTTCCGTCCCACACCGGGGCCACGCTGTTCACCATCACGTTGCGATCCTCGGCGTCGCGGATGGTGCAGAATAAAATGCCAATCCCTAAATCGAAGCCGTCCATGACGATATACATCAGGGTGGCGAAAACGATGATGGCAAACCAGATTACCGACAGGTCGATAGCCATTAGTGGGACTCCTTTTGCTCAAAATTGCCGGTGGCGGCGGAAAGCGGGCGCGCCGGGGTGCCGGTGACCGGCGGATTGACCTCCTGCGGGCCTTTGCGGATCAGGCGCAGCATGTAGCTATAGCCCACGCCAAAGACCGAGCTGTAGACCACGAAAAACGTCAGCAGGCTGATGGTCATGTGCAGGTCGCCGTGGGCGGAAACGGCATCGGCGGTGCGCTGCACGCCATAGACGACCCACGGCTGGCGGCCAACCTCGGTGGTAACCCAGCCGGCGAGGATGGCAATCAGCCCCGATGGCCCCATCCAGAGCGCGAAGCGCAGGAAGGGCTTCGAGTGGTACAGCCGCCGGCGGTAGCGCAGCCACAGCGCCAGCGCCCCGAGCAGGATCATCAGCATGCCGAGGCCGGCCATCAGGCGAAATGACCAGAACACAATGGTCGAATTGGGGCGGTCCTCTGGCGCAAACTCCTTCAGCGCCGGAACCTGTTTATCGAGGCTATGGGTGAGGATCAGGCTGCCGAGCGCCGGAATTTCGAGGCCATAGCGGGTGCGCTCCTGCTGCATATCCGGCAAGCCGAACAGCAGCAGCGGCGTTGGTTCCCCTGGCCGGTTTTCCCAGTGGCCCTCGATGGCGGCAATTTTTGCCGGCTGATGCTCAAGCGTATTCAGGCCGTGCATATCGCCAATCATCGCCTGGATGGGGGCGACGATCAGCGTCATCCACAGCGCCATCGAAAACATGGCGCGAATGGCCGGGGTTTGGTTGCCGCGCAGCAGATGCCATGCCGCCGAGGCGCCGACGAACAGCGCGCTGCTAAGAAAGGCCGCGACCGACATATGCAGCAGGCGGTAGGGGAATGACGGGTTGAAGATCACCGCAAACCAGTCGACGGGCACCACCTGGCCGTTGACCACCTCAAACCCCTGCGGCGTCTGCATCCAGCTGTTGGAGGCGAGGATCCAGAAGGTCGAAATAATGGTCCCGGTTGCCACCATGCAGGTGGCAAAGAAGTGCATGCCGGGGCTGACGCGGTTCCAGCCAAACAGCATCACGCCGAGGAATCCGGCTTCGAGGAAGAAGGCCGTCAGCACCTCATAGGTCAGCAGCGGCCCGGTAATGCTACCGGCGAATTCGGAAAACCCGCTCCAGTTGGTGCCGAACTGATAGGCCATCACCAGCCCGGAGACGACGCCCATGCCGAAGTTCACGGCAAAAATTTTCGACCAGAAGTGGTACAGCGAGCGCCAGACGGGATTTTTGGTTTTTAACCACAGCCCTTCCAGCACCGCCAGATAGCTGGCAAGCCCGATGGTGATGGCGGGAAAGATAATATGAAACGATACGGTAAAAGCGAATTGAATTCGCGCCAGGTGGAATGCATCAAGACCGAACATGCAGTGCTCCGCAAAAAAATTGATTCCGCGCAATTTTAGGCGTCGCTTGCTTTCGGTTGCAGAGGCAGAAAGGCTCTTTTTTCCTATAACAGTCAGGTTACTGTTATGGATTTTTCGCCGCCGCGGCGCATTATCGCCACGATGCGGAGGGGGAGACGTGCTACAAGATCGGCCGCAGGCGTATGCATAACAGTTTTTATAAACTGCCATTTTTTATCACCTGTTATACTATAGGCCTATACGTTCATCTGCGGACTTACCTATGAAAAAGTACCAACAGCTGGCACAGCAGCTGACCGAACAGATTGCGCTCGGCGTCTGGCAGCCCGGCGACCGCTTGCCCTCCCTGCGCGAGCAGGTGGTCAGCAGCGGAATGAGTTTTATGACGGTCAGTCACGCCTACCAGCTGCTGGAGAGCCAGGGGCGAATTATCGCCCGCCCGCAGTCGGGCTACTACGTCGCGCCAAAACCGGTTAAGTCGCGCCAGCCTGAGCCGCCGGCGCAGGTGACCCGGCATGAATCGGTGGATATCAATACCTACATTTTTGAGGTGCTGCAGGCCAGCCGTCAGGCCTCCATGCTGCCTTTTGCTTCCGCTTTTCCCGACCCGCGCCTGTTCCCTCTGCAGCAGCTAAACCGCTCCCTGGCCCAGGTCAGTAAAACCGCGACGGCGATGAGCGTGATTGAAAACCTGCCGCCGGGCAACGACGAACTGCGCCACGCCATTGCCCGCCGCTACGCGCTGCAGGGAATGAATATTTCGCCGGACGAGATCGTGATTACCGCCGGCGCGCTGGAGGCGCTCAACCTGAGCCTGCAGGCGGTTACGGAGCCGGGCGACTGGGTGGTGGTAGAAAATCCCTGCTTCTACGGCGCGCTGCAGGCGCTGGAAAGGCTGCGGCTGAAGGCGCTGTCGGTAGCGACGGACGTCAAAGAGGGGATCGACCTGGCGGCGCTGGAGCAGGCGCTGCAGAGCTATCCGGTGAAGGCCTGCTGGCTAATGACTAACGGCCAGAATCCGCTCGGCTTTACCCTCAGCGCGGGGAAAAAGGCGCGGCTGGTTGAGCTACTGACGCGCTACAACGTGGTGCTGATCGAAGATGACGTCTACAGCGAGCTCTATTTTGGCCGCGAGAAACCGCTGCCCGCCAAATTCTGGGATCGCCAGGATATGACGCTACACTGCAGCTCTTTTTCCAAATGCCTGGTGCCCGGCTTTCGCATCGGCTGGGTGGCCGCCGGCAAGCACGCCCGGCGAATTCAGCAGCTGCAGCTGATGAGCACGCTGTCGACCAGTTCGCCGATGCAGCTGGCGCTGGTGGACTACCTGTCGACCCGGCGCTACGACGCCCATCTGCGCCGCCTGCGTCGCCAGCTGGCTGAGCGCAAGCAGCAGGCCTGGCAAGCGCTGCTGCGCCATCTGCCCGCCGAAGTCAAAATCCACCATAGCGACAGCGGCTACTTTCTCTGGCTGGAGCTGCCGGCGGGAGCCGATGCCGGGGAGCTGAGCGCGCGGGCCCTGCGCGACAACATCAGCATTGCGCCGGGGAAAATGTTCTCCACCACCGCCAGCTGGACCTCATTCTTCCGCTTTAATACCGCCTGGGGCTGGGGGGAAAGAGAAGAGCAGGGGGTTAAGCGCCTCGGCGAGCTTATTCGCGAGCTGCTGGCTGAGCCGTAGACTTATTTTCTCTGCGGGTAAACGGCGGGTGGAAAATAACTAAATATTATTATCAAACGATACCGGCCATTATTTTTCCGGTATCCATCATAGGAAATTCGCATACCCGCTTCCTGTCTCTAACTCCTTGTCTATAATCCATATTGTCGTTCAGCTGTTGTTGTTTTTTGCGGAATGCGCCCCTTGTCACAACCTGAATAAATTTCCCGTGAGGGGCATAGCACGCCGTCTACTGTTATTAAGGGAGATATTTTTACGGCACGGCTGCCGCTAATTTTGTTGTGACAGGAGTAACACCCGATGAGCAAAAAAATTGCCCGTGGCAGCCTGTGTGTGCTGGGTATGGCCTTCCTGACCGCGCAGGCCGCCGAGCCGCCGACCTCGTTGGATAAAGGCGAGGGTCGGCTCGATATCATCGCCTGGCCGGGATATATCGAACGCGGTCAGACGGATAAAAACTATGACTGGGTCACCCAGTTTGAAAAAGAGAGCGGATGCCAGGTGAATGTGAAAACCGCCGCCACCTCAGATGAGATGGTCAGCCTGATGGCGAAAGGGGGCTATGACCTGGTGACCGCTTCCGGCGACGCGTCGCTGCGCCTGATTATGGGGAAACGCGTGCAGCCGATTAACCCGGCGCTGATCGCCAACTGGAAGACGCTCGATCCGCGGGTGGAGAAAGGCGCCTGGTTCAACGTGGGCGGTAAAGTCTACGGTACGCCATACCAGTGGGGGCCAAACCTGCTGATGTACAACACCAAAGTGTTCCCGACCCCGCCGGATAGCTGGAACGTGGTGTTTGTAAAACAAAATCTTAGCGACGGTAAAAGCAACCAGGGACGGGTTCAGGCCTACGACGGCCCGATCTATATCGCCGACGCGGCGCTGTTTGTCAAAGCCACCCAGCCGCAGCTCGGTATTACCGACCCCTACCAGCTTACCGAGGCCCAGTATCAGGCGGTCCTGAAGGTGCTGCGCGACCAGCGGGGGCTGATTCACCGCTACTGGCATGACACCACCGTGCAGATGAGCGATTTTAAAAACGAAGGCGTGGTGGCTTCCAGCGCGTGGCCGTATCAGGCCAACGGGCTCAAAGGCGAAGGCCAGCCCATCGCCACCGTCTTCCCGAAAGAGGGGGTGACCGGCTGGGCGGATACCACCATGCTGCACAGCGACGCTAAGCATCCGGTCTGCGCCTATAAATGGATGAACTGGTCGCTGACGCCGAAGGTTCAGGGCGATGTGGCGGCGTGGTTCGGCTCGCTGCCGGTGGTGCCGCAGGGCTGTAAAGCCAGCCCGCTGCTGGGAGACAAAGGCTGCGAAACCAACGGCTATAACCAGTTCGCCAAAATCGCCTTCTGGAAGACCCCGATTGCGGAAGGCGGCAAGTTCGTCCCTTACAGCCGCTGGACCCAGGACTATATCGCGATTATGGGCGGCCGTTGACCGGCCGGAGGCATGAAATGACGTATGCGGTAGAGTTTCATAATGTCTCGCGGCTGTATGGCGACGTGCGCGCGGTGGATGGCGTAAGCATTGCCATCCGCGACGGCGAGTTTTTCTCAATGCTGGGGCCGTCCGGCTCCGGCAAAACCACCTGCCTGCGGCTGATTGCCGGTTTTGAGCAGCTTTCCGGCGGGGAGATTACCATTTTTGGCCGGCAGGCCAGCGAGCTGCCGCCGTGGCAGCGCGACGTCAATACCGTCTTCCAGGACTACGCGCTGTTTCCCCATATGTCGATCCTCGATAACGTCGCCTACGGGCTGATGGTGAAGGGGATCGCTAAAAAAGAGCGCCACCGCCGCGCCCAGCAGGCGCTGGAGAAGGTGGCCCTTGACTTTGTCCATGCGCGCAAACCGTCCCAGCTTTCCGGCGGCCAGCGGCAGCGGGTAGCGATTGCCCGCGCGCTGGTGAACGAGCCGCGGGTGCTGCTGCTGGATGAGCCGCTGGGGGCGCTGGATTTAAAGCTGCGCGAGCAGATGCAGCTGGAGCTGAAAAAGCTGCAGCAGGCGCTGGGGATCACCTTTATTTTTGTCACCCACGACCAGAGCGAAGCGCTGTCGATGTCCGACCGGGTGGCGGTGTTCAATCACGGGAGCATCGAGCAGGTCGACGCGCCGCACGATCTCTACCTGCGCCCGAAAACGGCCTTCGTTGCCGGGTTTGTCGGCACGGCCAACGTCTTTGACGCCGAGCTCTCCGCCCGGCTGTGCGGTATGCCGGGCAGCTGGTCGCTGCGTCCGGAACATATCCGGCTGCACGGCGGCGGAGAGGTTCAGGTCGAGGGCGTGGTGCAGGCGGTGCAGTATCAGGGCGCGGCAACGCGAATCGAGCTAAGGCTGGCCGACGGCGACAGGCTGCTGGTGAGCCAGGCGAATAGCGACGGCGGCGCGGCGCTGAGCGCCCCGCAGGCGGGACAGCGGGTGCTGGCGTCCTGGTCGCGGGCGGCGATGGTCCCTCTGGATAACGGTGGCTGATATGGCAACGCTTATCGCTAACGCTCCCTCCGGCCGCCTGTCTGGGCTATTCTGGCGCCGGCCGTCGCTGGGGCTGTTTCTGCTGCTGCTCGGCCCGCTGATGTGGTTTGGCATCGTCTATCTGGGCTCGCTGCTGACGCTGCTGTGGCAAAGCTTCTATACCTTCGACGACTTCACCATGTCGGTCACTACCGACCTGACGCTGGCTAATCTCAAGGCGCTATTCAACCCGGCCAACTACGACATTATTATCCGTACTCTGGTGATGGCGCTGACGGTCACGCTGGCCAGCGCTGTTCTGGCGCTGCCGATGGCGTGGTATATGGCCCGCTACACCAGCGGCAAAATGAAGGCATTTTTCTATATTGCCGTGATGCTGCCGATGTGGGCCAGCTATATCGTTAAGGCCTACGCCTGGACGCTGCTGCTGGCAAAAGATGGCGTGGCGCAGTGGTTTCTGCGCCATCTTGGGGTGGAAGGCGCGCTGAATCTGCTGCTGGCGATCCCGGCGGTGGGCGGCAATACGCTGTCGACTTCGGGGCTTGGCCGCTTCCTGGTCTTTGTCTATATCTGGCTGCCGTTTATGATCCTGCCGGTGCAGGCGGCGCTGGAGCGCATACCGGCGTCGCTGCTGCAGGCGTCGGCCGATCTCGGCGCCCGGCCGCGGCAAACCTTTCGCTATGTGGTGCTGCCGCTGGCTATCCCCGGCATTGCCGCCGGGTCGATTTTTACCTTCTCGCTGACGTTGGGCGATTTTATCGTGCCGCAGCTGGTGGGGCCGCCGGGCTTTTTTATCGGCAATATGGTCTATTCCCAGCAGGGGGCGATTGGCAATATGCCGATGGCGGCAGCGTTTACCCTCGTGCCAATAGTCCTGATTGCCCTGTATCTGGCGTTTGTTAAACGCCTGGGAGCGTTTGATGCACTCTGAACGCGCACCGCTGTTTCTGAAAGTCGCGACCTGGGGCGGGGTGATCTTCCTGCATTTCCCGCTGCTGATCATTGCCCTGTACGCCTTTAACACCGAAGACGCCGCCTTTAGCTTTCCGCCGCAGGGCCTGACGCTGCGCTGGTTTAGCGAAGCGGCCGGGCGGGGTGACATTATCGAATCGGTGACACTGTCACTGAAGATTGCCGCGCTATCGACCGCTATCGCGCTGGTACTTGGCACGCTGGCTGCAGGGGCTCTGTGGCGCAGCGCCTTTTTTGGCAAGAACGCCGTGTCGCTGCTGCTGCTGTTGCCCATCGCGCTGCCGGGGATCATTACCGGCCTGGCGCTGCTGACGGCGTTTAAGGCGATTAACCTCGAACCGGGTCTCTTCACCATCGTGGTGGGGCACGCCACTTTCTGCGTGGTGGTGGTATTTAACAACGTTATCGCCCGCTTTCGCCGGACCTCCTGGAGCCTGGTGGAGGCGTCGATGGATTTAGGGGCGACGGGCTGGCAGACCTTCCGCTACGTGGTGTTACCCAACCTGGGGTCGGCGCTGCTGGCCGGGGGAATGCTGGCGTTCGCGCTGTCGTTTGATGAAATTATCGTCACCACCTTTACCGCCGGGCACGAGCGCACGCTTCCGCTGTGGCTGCTGAATCAGCTGGGACGCCCGCGCGATGTACCGATAACCAACGTTGTCGCTCTGCTGGTGATGCTGGTGACGACCATTCCGATTTTAGGGGCCTGGTGGCTAACCCGTGACGGCGACATAAGCGCTGAAAACGGCAAATAACTGACGTGTACAGGATAATACTATGCAACATAACCTTTTGATCAACGGCGAATTAGTGGCGGGTGAAGGCGAACTGGTGCCGGTATTCAATCCTGCTAATGGCGAAGCGCTGCTGGAGATTGCGGAGGCGACGGCGGCCCAGGTGGATGCGGCGGTTGAGGCGGCGGATCTGGCCTTTGTCGGCTGGAGCCAGACTACGCCGAAAACCCGCGCGGAGTGCCTGCTCAAGCTGGCGGAGGTGATTACCGAGCATGCGGAAACCCTCGCCAAACTGGAGTCATTGAACTGCGGCAAACCGCTGCACTGCGTGATTAACGACGAGCTGCCCGCGGTGGCGGATGTGTTTCGCTTCTTTGCCGGCGCCGCGCGCTGCCTGCCGGGGATGGCGGCCGGTGAGTACCTGGAAGGGCACACCTCGATGATCCGCCGTGACCCGGTTGGGGTGGTGGCCTCCATCGCGCCGTGGAACTATCCGCTGATGATGGCGGCCTGGAAGCTGGCTCCGGCGCTGGCGGCGGGGAACTGCGTGGTGATTAAGCCTTCAGAGATCACGCCGCTGACGGCGCTGAAGCTGGCCGAGCTGGCAAAAGATATTTTCCCGGCTGGAGTCATCAACGTACTGTTTGGCCGAGGTAAAACCGTGGGCGATCCGCTGACCGGCCATCATAAGGTGCGGATGGTATCGCTGACCGGGTCGATAGCCACCGGGGCGCATATTATTGGCCATACGGCCTCCTCGATTAAGCGTACGCATATGGAGCTGGGCGGCAAGGCGCCGGTGATCGTCTTTGACGATGCGGATATTGATGCGGTCGTTGAGGGCGTGCGGACCTTCGGCTTCTATAACGCCGGCCAGGACTGTACCGCCGCCTGCCGCATCTACGCCCAGCAGGGCATTTACGACCAGCTGGTGGAGAAACTGGGGGCGGCGGTTGCCAGCCTGAAAATCGGCCCGCCGGAAGATGCCGCGACGGAGCTGGGGCCGGTTAGCTCGCAGGCGCATCTGGAGCGGGTGAGCGCCGCCGTTGATGCCGCGCGCGCGCTGGCGCACATCAAAGTGGTGACCGGCGGCAGCAAGGCGCCAGGGAAGGGGTACTACTACCAGCCGACGCTGCTGGCCGGGGCGAAGCAGGAGGATGATATTGTCCAGCGCGAGGTGTTTGGTCCGGTAGTGAGCGTCACCGCGTTCAGCGATGAGGAGCAGGCGCTGGCCTGGGCCAATGATTCGCAGTACGGTCTGGCCTCGTCGGTGTGGACCCGGGACGTTGGCAGAGCGCACCGTCTTAGCGCCCGCCTGCAGTACGGCTGCACCTGGGTGAATACCCACTTTATGCTGGTGAGCGAAATGCCGCACGGCGGGCAAAAGCTGTCGGGCTACGGGAAGGATATGTCGATGTATGGCCTGGAGGATTACACCGTCGTGCGCCACGTGATGATCAAGCACTAAACGCAGCATGCCGCCGACGGAGCGCGTTCAGGCCCGTCGGCGGCGGTATCTGGCAATCAGTGGCGTCATAGATGAATATCCCAGCCGAGGCGCATCCTTCCGCCGACTTTTTTATCGCCGCTTCTACCTTCCAGTAAGAGTTTCCTGCCGGGCCGGGAGAATCTATCACCGGTACCAGAACGGGTTTAGAGGAGGGGAGCTGTTCTGAGAATTGCAGCGGCCGTGAATCATTCGGCGGCACATGCTCATAGAGATGGCGACAGCAGCGGGATTGACTATGCAGCGCAATAATCACCCTGCAATCAGGTTAGCCTGCTAATAATCATCGATGGCAGGAATTGCTAAGACAGAAGGCTGCTGATATGAGAATATTCTTATGCCCCTTCAAGAGCTAAGCCATGATGAGTGCCGGAGATAAGCGCCGGATGGGGCTCGCAAATATCCCCGCCCCTGCACTAACTAATAGTGCAGGGGCTTTTTTTGCCCATGCAGCAGGCGGCAGCGTTAACGCGGAAATAACAGAAGCGGGCAGCAGGGGCAGGGAAGGGGGCGGTCTACACCATCGGTTTCGACAGAGGTTACATCGCTGTAACGCCCTGACGCAGCTAAGCGCGCGAGCTAATACGCACAAGATGAGAATGGTAAATAATTTTTTCGCTATTGCCGATACTATTCAGGCAGATAAATGCATTAGCCTAGCGTTTATTCTTTTTACTCGGTAAGCTTGACTGGCGGCGTTCACGCACGTAAGAAATAAGGTTATAAACTGCGATAACCAGTAATATTAACGCCACAATAAGCACGGCAATCCCGGACATATTCCACCTCAAATTTAAAATGAGCAACAGAAAAAGTATTCATAACCAATGTTTATGAATGTAAATTCATCCTTGAGATAACGCAAATAGTATTTGTTCTCTTTCAAATGAAGTGCCGCCAGCCTGGGAGAGTAAGGATCGGCCTAAGGCCGCACCAAGCATGGGGTTGTCGGCATGATTACCGTTCTGCCAGCAGCACGAGATTTAAGAAGTATCGCATTTTCCGCTAATAGAACTCTTCGTCATACATTATTGTTAGTTATCTGTAGACGTGAGTTTATGCTGATTTTTTAAGCATAATCTGATACTTCCTGACGGCAGATGGTGGATTTGTAGCAGCGGAGGATCGTTTTCCTGAAGAAGTAAGGTTAATTTATTTTCTTCGCGCCGGCATAAACTATATCCATTCTGTTTGTGGTGCTATTTGCCAGGCCATGCTCGGGCCCGGACTCTCTTTTTAAGAGTCCCGGCAGTATTGCCGAAATGTATTTCAGATTTATTTCGTCGCACTCACTTTATTAATTAAAGTTAATGTTTAATTAATGTTAATGGTTAGATAAAATTTGTATCTATTGAATGTGGGAGGTCGTTTGGCGTTTGACTTTGGCGGGGCGGCCATGCGAACATTTGTCATAATTTGTTACTGTGAAGTTGATTTTGTTTTGAAAAACATAGCATTTTTTCTGCTGGTGGCTACCGCTACCGCCATTCTCTATGGAAATTTGCCCGCTCAGCGCGTTCTGGATTGTGAAAAGCAGGGGGCGAGTGAAGCCGTTTGTCTCTCCGCTGAATGGGATAGCGAAAAGGTCAATCCGTTGCCGGAGTATAACCCTGATAACCTCAAGGCTACTGCCGTGTTGCAGGCTACGTCCCAGGTGGACACGACCCGTACTGTCGCTATTAAATCGTAAAAAAGCAGCCCTTTAAGGCTGCTTTTTTAGGTTTCTTTGCTGAGAAAAAATCAGTAAAACCAACCAAAACGAACGGATAGCAGGCTAATAAGCGCAAATGCTGCGCCGACATTAATCAGAATTACGGTTTTGCTGGAAACATCCATAACGCCACCTTTATGAGTAAGCCTCTACAGGTATAGTACGAGGTCAAAGGATGTGCTATCAGACAAGGATGAATCGGGCGTTTTCTGTTGGCTACGCGCAGTATTTTACTTTGTCATGTATTAATCTCTGGCCCGCTTTCCGCTGCTGAAAGAGGCGCGTCGTAAAGGCGTTTCAGGGAAGGACTAAGAATGACCCTATATCAAAAGATGCTGATTTTTTATGCCGTGATGGGATTTATCTGCGCAGTTATCAGCTGGTTTTTAACCAAAGAAAGTCGCCTGATTCGCCTGCTGGCGGCGCTGCTGATCGGCGCAACCTGGCCGTTTAGTTTTCCGACCGCGCTCCTTATTTCTCTATTCTGAGACATTCTGAGACGAAGAAAGCGTTGGCATCCGTTAATAATGACTGTATAAAAACACAGTTCAATTAACGGGAGCTTATCTATATGAACGGTTTCTTCTCCTCTTTGGCCGGCGCCACCGTACGCTGGTTCGATCTGCCCGGTAGCGGCGATCCGATCGTGTTTATCCACGGTCTGGGATGCGCCTCTTCGTACGATTATCCTCGAGTGGCTGCCGATCCCGCGCTGAGCGGGCGCCGGGTCGTGCTTATCGATCTACCTGGCTACGGCTATAGCGATAAACCCGTTGAGTTTGGTTACAGTACCACGGAACAGGCGCAGGTGGTGGTAGAACTCCTTGACCACCTGGAGCTGTCGCGCTGCTATTTGTACGGCCATAGCATGGGCGGCAGTATTGCCATTGAAGCGGCTGTACGGTTAGGCGAACGCGTGCTTGCGCTGCTGGTGGCCGAGCCCAATCTGTACGCCGGCGGTGGGGTATACAGCCGGGCGATTGCCGCGCAGACGGAAGCGAAGTTTGTCGCCGGAGGCTATGCCGACATGCTGGCGGCGGAATCTTCGCCCTGGGCTGGGTGCCTACAGAACAGCGCGCCCTGGGCCGTCTGGAGAGGAGCAAACAGCCTGGTATCCGGCGTAACGCCATCATGGTTTACGCTTTTTTGCCAGCTCTCTTGTCCGACGACGCTTATCTATGGCGCGCTGTCGCTCCCTGCGCAGGAGGCCGAAAACGCCGTCGCGGAAGGGATTATGCTGCGGGTTGTGCCCGATGCCGGCCACTCGATGGCCTGGGAAAATCCTGCCGCGCTGGCGGCAGCGATCGCCAGCCGCTGCTGAGGCGAACAACGCGCGCTGCCCTTAGGGTTAAAACGGCAGTTCGCGAGGCTGCATTTGCATTGTTATCCAGCGTAGTTCGGTAAATTCGGCAACGCCTGCGCGCCCGCCGAAGCGCCCGTAGCCGGAGGATTTGCAGCCGCCGAACGGCATCTGGGCCTCATCGTGAACGGTGGGGCCGTTAATGTGGCAAATCCCCGTTTGTAAGCGCTGCGCGACGTTCCATGCCCGGGCGCTGTCGCGGCTGTATACCGCCGACGAAAGCCCATATTCGCTCTCATTCGCGACGGCCAGCGCCTCCTCTTCTCCGCCGACGCGGATAATCGCCTTCACCGGTCCAAACGACTCCTCGCTCCAGATGCGCATGTCGCGCGTGACGCCATCCAGCAGGGTGGAGGCCATCTGCACGGACGTGGCCTTGCCGCCGCTTAACAGCCGGGCGCCTTTTGCCAGCGCATCGTCAATCAGCGCATTGCAGCGCGTGACGGTCTTCATATCGACAACCGGTCCGATCAAACCTGCGGGTAGGCTCGCCGCGCGGCGGCTGATAAGCGCGACAAACTCATCGGCAATCGCGTGGTCGACGATAATACGTTCGGTTGACATACAGATTTGCCCGGCGTTGGCGAAAGCGCCAAATATGGCGCCCGCCGCCGCTTGTTCAGGATCGGCGTCATCGAGCACCAGCAGCGGGGCTTTCCCGCCCAGTTCGAGCACCGCAGGCTTCAGATGCTGACCGCAGGTGCGGGCAATGATCCTGCCCACCGGCGTTGAGCCGGTAAAATTGATCCGACGCACCGCGGGATGGGCGATCAGCGATTCGACTAACGCCGGCGCATCCGCAGGCGCGCAGGTCAGATAATTGATAACGCCGTCCGGGAATCCGGCAGCGGCGAGGGCCTCAATAATTAATCCCTGAGAGGCGGGCGACAGCTCGGCGCCCTTGAGGATCACCGTATTGCCACAGGCAAGGGGGGTGGCAATCGCCCGCGTCGCCAGGATCAGCGGCGCGTTCCACGGCGCCATTCCGAGTACGACGCCAGCGCCCTGACGCACGGCCATCGCCAGATTCCCCACCACGTTCGACGGCACTATCTGCCCCTCAATCTGGGTCGTGAGCGCGGCGGCTTCACGCAGAATATCGACGGCCAGATGGACGTTAAAACCTGACCAGTGGGCCGTTGCGCCGGTTTCCGTCGCCATAGCGGCAATAAACCGGGCTTCGCGCAGCAGCATCTGTTCGGCGGCGTTCAGCAGCAGGCGACGGCGTTCGCCAGGGGAGGTATCGCGCCACTGTGGAAATGCGGCCGCCGCGGCCTCAACGCTGCGTCGGGCGTCGGCGAGGCTTGCGGCAGCAGCGGTGGAGGCCGCCGCTTTGTTCAGCGGATGGCTGCGGGTAAAGGTAGCGCCGTCGTCAGCGTCGTGCCACTGGCCGTTGGTGTACAGGCTACAGGTTAAGCTCATCGGTGGAACCTCATCTTTTGCTGTTTTTCCGAGTGTACCGGGCAGGGAGACGACGGGGGGCTGGGAGGGCGGTTATCGCACGATTTTTTTCAGGCTTTTTAGGCAGTTCACAACTTCAGCCGATTAAATGGTGCAAAAAGGCGGCGAGTGTTGAATAAATCGGCAAAAACGGCGTTTTCAGCATAACCTGATACCGATTGATTATTTGCCGGTTGATTCCTGCTGTGCTGTTATTAGAGGGCATATAACAAATTTATAAGGTTTATAACCATGTCTACAGGGAAAACACGTCTTGCTTTGGCGCTCGGCGCACTGCTGCTGCCAGCCGCTGCGTCCTGGGCGGCCGGTAACGATACGCTGGTCTACTGCTCCGAAGCCTCTCCGGAATCCTTCAACCCGCAGATTGCCAGTTCCGGTCCCTCGTTTGTGGCCAGCTCGCAGGTGCTCTACAACCGCCTGATTACGTTCGACCCGCAGAAAAACACGCCGGTTCCTTCGCTGGCTACCGACTGGACCGTCTCGCCGGATGGCAAGACCTGGACCTTTACCCTGCGTAAAGGCGTGCAGTTCAACAGCAACAAATACTTCAAGCCGACCCGCGATTTCAACGCCGATGACGTGCTCTTCTCGGTGCTGCGCCAGCAGGATGCAAAACATCCGTACCATAACGTTTCCCAGGGCAGCTACGAGTACTTCCACGACGTCGGGCTGGATAAGCTGATCAAAGAGGTTAAAAAGCTTGACGATTATCACGTCCAGTTCGTACTGGCGGAGCCGAATGCGGCGTTCCTCGCCGACTGGGGGATGGATTTCGCCTCAATTCTCTCTGCGGAGTATGGCGACGCGATGCTGAAAAAAGGCACGCCGGAGTATGTCGATACCTGGCCTATTGGTACCGGCCCGTACGCGCTGCAGCAGTATAAGGTGGATTCACAGATCCGCTATATTGCCAACCCGCACTACTGGGAAGGCGAGGTGCCGACAAAGCATCTGATCTTCTCGATCACGCCAAACGTTGAGACGCGGCTGGCGAAGCTGCAAACCAATGAGTGCCAGATTATTCCGGCGCCTTCACCGGTACAGTTCCCGGTGATCAAAGGCAATAAGGATCTGGCGCTGCACTCGGTCGAAGCGCTGAACGTCGGCTATCTGGCGTTTAATACCGAGAAAAAACCGTTCGATAATCTGCTGGTGCGTCAGGCGCTGAACTACGCGACCGACAAGCAGGCGATCGTTAAAGCGGTGTTCCTGGATTCCGGCTCCGTGGCGAAATCGCCGCTGCCGGCCAATATGCTCGGCTATAAGAAAGATCTCCCGGACTACGACTACGATCCGCAGAAGGCCAAAGCGCTGCTCAAGCAGGCGGGGCTGGAAAATGGCGCAGAGGTAACCCTGTGGTCGATGCCGGTTCAGCGGCCTTATAACCCGAACTCCCGCCGCATCGCGGAGATGATTCAGAGCGACTGGAGCAAGGTCGGCGTTAAGGCCAAAATCGTCACCTATGAGTGGGGCGAATATCTCGCCGGGATGCGCAAAGGCGAACACGATAGCGCTCTGTTCGGCTGGATGTCGGATAACGGCGATCCGGACAACTTTGCCGGGACGCTTTTGAGCTGTGATAACATCAAAACCGGCTCTAACGTCGCCCGCTGGTGCGACAAGTCCTACGACGCGCTGGTGAAGAAAGCGCTTCTGGTCAGCGATCCGCAGGCGCGGGCGAAGCTGTACGGCCAGGCGCAGGAGATTTTTTATCAGCAGGCGCCGTGGATCACCCTGGCGACGGGAAAAACCTTCTATGCCACGCGCAGCAACGTCAGCGGCTATAGCGTGAGCCTGATGGGCAGCGATTTTTCAAAGGTAAAACTGAATTAAGCCGAAAGGAGAGCAGGATGGCACATCTGGATGAGGTTATCGCCCGCGTGGACGCGGCGATTGCCGAAGGGGTGATTACCCACATGAACGAGCTGCTGATCGAACTTAGCGATGACGCCGGGCTGGATCGCGACGATCGCTATATCCAGCAGCAGCGTTTACGCACCACGATTGCTCATCATGGACGCCAGCACCAGGAAGAGCAGGAAGGGCGGCGTGAGCAGTTGACCAAGGGTGGATCTATCCTCTGATATCCGCGTCAGAACTGGCGTCTGGCAACCAGCCAGGCGCCTGCCACCAGCATTGCCGCTCCGCAAAGCGGCCCCACCAGTGCGCGAAACGGCACGCCGTGGGCGCGCGCTAAATCGATGATCAGGCCGCCGACCAGCTGGCTGGCGATCAGGACCGCAATGGTGGTTGCCGCGCCGACGTTCTGGTACCCGCTGATGCTGGCAAAGACAAAAAATGACCCCAGCAAACCCGGAATCAGCGTCCACCACTTCACGCTTTCCGCCAGCTCATGAACGCCCGCCGCGCCGTGACGCAGGAGCAAAATAGTGACGAAGATTACAATCCCGACCAGCGAATTAAGCAGCATCGCAATCAGGATTGTGGAGGCGGACTGGGTGATTCGCACCATCAGCGTATTCTGCACCACCAGCCCGATCCCGGCGGCGATAAGGCAGGCCAGCGTCAGCGACTGGTTCATGCGTCGGGATCCGGATCGCGGCGATCGTCGAGCTGGAGCTGCATAAAGGTCAGATCCAGCCAGCGGCCGAATTTGGTGCCGACCTGCGGCATCTGGCCGGTGGTCACAAAACCGAGGGTTTCATGGAGATGCAGCGAGGCGTGGTTCTGCGCCTCAATTCCGGCGACCATCACGTGTTTCTTCAGGCGGCGGGCCTCTTTAATCAGCGCCACGAGCAGGGTACGGCCAAGCCCTTTTCCCTGGTGATCGGGGTGCACGTAGACCGAATGCTCGACGGTATGGCGAAAGCCGTCGAATGTGCGCCAGTCGCCAAAGGATGAATACCCGGTCACCACGCCGTCCTCTTCACTCACCAGCACCGGGAAACCGGCTATCTGGCGCGCTTCAAACCAGGCAATGCGGTTATCGGTGTCGACGGTTTTATCATTCCAGATAGCGGCGGTGTGCAGCACCGCATGGTTGTAGATCCCGGCAATCGCCGCACAATCCTCTTTACAGGCATAGCGGATGGTCATAGCAAACCTCAAGTTTCGTACACTATAGTAGTACGATATTATTACAATAATGTACGCAATGCTGTCATCTGTTTTAGGCAAAATTTTTTACTAAGGTACGCCAGAGCGCTACGACAAGCGGATGGAGGGAATCAGAGCCGTAGAAACAGCTTCACTTTCACCACCTTGTTACGCCGCATTTCATACACTATAGTACTACGCTATGAATACTATCGAAGACAACATCAATCAGCGCATCAGCGCCCGCATTCGCATCGAACGGGAGTCCCGAGGCTGGTCTCTGAGCGAGCTGGCGGAACGGGCCGGCGCATCGCGGGCGATGATCCACAAAATCGAACGCGGTGAGAGCAGCCCGACGGCTTCGATGCTGGGGCGTCTGTCCGGCGCCTTTGGCATCAGTATGTCGACGCTGATCGCCCGGGCGGAGATGCAGGAAGGCAAGCTGCTGCGCTTTGCCAACCAGCCGGTGTGGCGCGATCCGCAGAGCCACTATCTGCGCCGTCACGTCTCGCCGCGCAGCGATCTGCCTATCGATCTGGTGCAGGTGGAGCTTCCCGCCGGTAGCGATGTCCCGATGCCCGCAGCCTCCTATGCGCTGGCGCGCCAGCTGATCTGGCTGCAGCAGGGCGAGCTGGTCTTTGTTGAGGGCGCCACGCGTCATGAAATGCAGGCGGGAGATTGCCTGGAGCTGGGGCCGCCGAACGACTGCCGTTTTATCAATGAATCCGCCACTTCCTGCATCTATCTGGTCGTGAGGCTGAATCAATCTGCCTCATAATGCCAATGCAGGCGGGGATAATTGCGGCTAGCCTCAGTACAGGTCTTTAAAAGAGGAGTTTGCTATGGCTTTTAATTCGCAACGTCACCGTCGCTGGGTGCTGGCTTCTCGTCCACACGGCGAGCCGACCGGAGAAAACTTTCGTCTGGAAGAGGGCGATGTGCCGTCTCCGGGTCCGGGACAGGTGCTGTTACGCACCGTGTTTCTCTCTTTAGATCCCTATATGCGCGGCCGCATGAGCGATGCTCCGTCCTACTCGCCGCCGGTCGCCATCGGCGCGGTTATGGTGGGCGGCACGGTGAGCCGGGTTGTCGCGTCAAATCATGCTGACTTTACCCCCGGAGAGTGGGTGCTGGGCTACGGCGGCTGGCAGGATTATGAGCTGTCCGACGGCAGCGGGCTGGTGAAGCTGGGCGCACAGCCGGAGCATCCATCCTGGGCGCTCGGCCTGCTGGGCATGCCTGGTTTTACCGCCTATATGGGGCTGCTGGATATTGGGCAGCCGAAGGCCGGCGAGACGCTGGTGGTCGCTGCCGCCACCGGGCCGGTGGGCGCAACGGTAGGGCAGATTGCTAAGCTCAAAGGCTGCCGCACCGTCGGTATTGCCGGCGGCAGTGAGAAATGCCGCTACGCGGTCGAGACGCTGGGCTTTGACGTCTGCCTCGATCACCGCGCGCCTGATTTTGCCGAACAGCTGGCGCAGGCCTGCCCGCAGGGCATTGACGTTTACTATGAAAACGTTGGCGGCAAGGTGTTCGATGCGGTGCTGCCGCTGCTTAATACCTCGGCGCGGGTGCCGGTGTGCGGCCTGGTCAGCGGCTACAACGCGACCGCGTTGCCCGATGGCCCGGACCGTCTGCCGCTGCTGATGGGCACGCTGCTGAAAAAACGGATTCGGATGCAGGGCTTTATTATCGGCCAGGATTACGGCCACCGTATCGCCGAGTTCCAGCAGGAGATGGGGCGCTGGGTGCAGGAAGGTAAAATTAAGTACCGCGAGCAGCAAATCGACGGCCTGGAGAGCGCCCCCCGCGCTTTAATCGGCCTGCTGAAGGGTGAGAACTTCGGTAAGGTTGTGGTCCGGGTTTCGCCGGACGAGTAACGCTTATGCCCCGGCGGCGTCGAGCGCCGGGGCGAGGATCTGCAAGCGCCAGCCCTGGCGCGCCCTATCCGGGGTTTTCCTTAACTCATCTCTTTGTTAAATATCCTGTCTTATCTTTCTTCCGCGAACGTGAATACGTTACTTCAGTGGCTAACCGTAACGCGCCATGCCTGTTTTTCAGATGAGTACGGATGCACAATATTGAATTTTTAATGGACATTTAATTACAAAATATTACATTTAATGTCGCAACATTTCAAAAAATGGAGTTTTTGATGCTGACATTATTGCCTGCCGCTCGCCGTCTTTGGTTTTTTGTTGCACCGTTACTCATACCTTTTGCTCTGTCAGCGGCACCTTTGAGTCCGGCCGACCAGAGCGCTATTGAGCAACAGCAGAAGGCTCTGCTGGACCATACTCAGCAGCAACGAGAGGCGCTCCGAAACAGCACGCCCATACAGCTTTCAGCGGATAAGAGTTTGTCGGCTGAAAAAGGTCCATGTTTTGCTCTTAAGCAAATCCGCCTGCTGGGCAGCACGGCTCTACCTCGCGATGCGCAGAAGACGCTGACGTCAGTGCCGGCAAAAGGATGTATGTCCCTGCAGGACATTCAGCTACGCGTCCGCGATATCACTCAGGCCTATCTCTCCCGCGGTTTCATTACCTCTCACGCCTGGCTGCCGGAACAGGATATTTCTGGTGGGCTTCTGCTGCTTGAAGTTACTGAAGGAAAAGTGGAAACCATCACTCTTGCCGGCAGCCAGGATAACGCCCTAAGAATGGTGTTCCCGCAGGCCGAAGGTCGGATTCTGAATCTGCGGGACCTTGAGCAGGGACTTGACCAGCTTAATCGCCTGCGTTCCAGGACCCTGACCATAGATATTCTTCCCGGGAGTAGAGAGGGGTTTTCCCGGGTAGAGCTGATCGCGACTGACCATCATTTGCCGGTGAGCCTGAGCTTAGGGGCTGATAATAGCGGGCAAAAAAGTACCGGCAGCAGACAGATGAATGCGCAGCTGACCGTAGATAATCCGCTCAGCCTGGCGGATCAATGGATGCTATCCGCAGGCAGGGACAGCGAGTTTCATCATGACCGCCGTAGCCGTAACCTTCAGGCCGGAGTCACAGTACCTTATGGATACTGGCTGTTCAGCGCGCAATACGGCTGGTCCGATTTTTATCAGACCTTATCCGTTGGCGGTTCGAGCTCTCGCTGGCGGTACGACGGGACCGTCCAGACCCAGCGTCTGGCGGTTAACCGAACGCTATGGCGTGACGGGAAACAGCGGGTGGCGCTGGATATGGCCTTTTCTCGCCGGGAAACTGAGAATCGCCTGGGAGACGTACGTCTCGGCGTCAGCAGTTCAACGCTGACCAGCGTAATAGCCGGACTCAGCTACAGTCGTACTCTCGGTAATGGCTATCTAACGGTCGGCCCGTCGCTTTCACATGGCCTGAGCCTCGCCGGAGCCACCCGCGACGACCCCGCTCATCCTGAGCTACCGCGCAGTGAATTCCGCCGCTTTAGCCTGAGCGCCAGCTGGTTTTATCCCCTCACGCCCTCTTTGTACTGGCTGACGTCCGCATACGGACAAACCACGCCCGATCGCCTTTACGCCAGCGAGCAGCTGTCCGTTGGCGGGCAGTACTCGGTCAGAGGATTTAAAGAACAGTATCTCAGCGGCAACCGCGGCGGCTACTGGCGCAATGAACTGACATGGCAATGGATGACCATTCCTGGCGTCGGCACGTTGTCAGCCACGGGCGCGCTGGATGCCGGGCATGTGGTGAGCCAGAAAGGGATAACCGATGGCGGCACGCTGACGGGGACCTCCCTCGGGCTGGAGCTGGCAGGCCGCTGGCTCAGCCAGTCTTTGACCGTTGCCATGCCGCTATCGTATCCCGACCGACTTAACCCGGATAAACAGGTGGTTTACTGGCAGGCCACCGTTTCACTTTAACTGCCGGCACACAGCAGGGGCCCCTTGGCTCCAGAATAAAAGGATGTTCAGATATGGATAAGCTTGCCCATCCGCTGGCCAGGGGCGCCAGCTGGCTGTTGATCTACCTTACCGCCGTTCAGCCTTTACATCCCGCAATTGCCGCCGGCATCGTTGCAGCTAACGGGAATACTCAGGTTGTCATCAAGCCCGGCAACGTACCGGTGGTGAACATCGCCACGCCAAACGGTGCCGGCATTTCGCATAACACCTATCAGGATTTCAACGTGGGGGCCTCCGGTGCCGTGTTAAATAACGCGACGCAGGGCGGGAAAACACAGCTGGGCGTCACCATTGACAATGGTAATGCCAAATTAAACGGCAAACCGGCTGAACTCATTATCAACGAAGTCACCAGCGGCAATCGCTCAGAGTTAAAAGGCAAGCTGGAAGTTTTTGGTAATAAAGCTGGCGTAATGATAGCCAACCCGAACGGTATTACCTGCGATGGTTGCGGATTTATTAACGCGCCTTCGGTTACCCTGACCACCGGCAAGCCGCAGTTCGATAAACAAGGGGCGCTGGATGCATTAGCCGTTAAGAAAGGCTCAGTGATTATCGGCAGCAATGGCCTCGACGGAAATAGCGCGGAGTATGTTGATATTATCAGCCGGGCAACCGAGCTGAATGGAAAAATTAACGCGAAAACCCTCACCATGACCCTGGGGGTGAACCAGGTCAGTTTTAAAGATGGCACGGTAAAACCTGTTGCCGGGGAGGGGGCGAAACCTCAACTGGCTGTTGATACGAAGGCGCTGGGCGGTATGTACGCCGGGAAAATTCGTCTTGTTGCCACCGAAGACGGGGTGGGGGTCAATCTGAACAGCGTTACCTCAACCCAGCGGGATATATCCCTGACGGCGGCCGGAAAAATCACCCTCAGCAACGTCAAAGCGCAGACCGACCTGAACGTTAGCGGTCGGGAGATCGTCACGTCAGCCGGAAGCAGCGTACGGGCAGAGCGCGATATGACGCTGGCGGCCACCACAGTGGATAACCGCAGCGGTACCACGGCGCATGGGGATATGCGGGTGTTTGCCTCCACGGTGCGCAACACCGGCGAGGGCGCCGCCCTGCACAGTAACAACAATCTGTGGATACAGAAGGATGCTCAGGGTAATAAAGCGACTCTGGTGGAGAACCGTTCTGCACGTATTCAGACCAATACCGGAGACCTGGTCATCCGTACGGAAACGCTGAACAATACCCGTGATGTTCTGACTTACGAATGGAAAGATATCAGTCCGGACTCAACGCAATTCGTGAAATTACCGCAGCATCGTACTATCAACTCTATCCGGCATGCATCCGGCAATATCACTCTCGCCGACGTGACATACTGGAATGCTCAGCTGGGCGGGAAATGGTTTGGTACGGTTGATTTTAATCAGACTGCGCTGGTTAACAGTGGGCGAAAAGAGTTACGCAGGACGGCATCCTCTCCTGCTGCTTCAATTCTGTCCGGAGGAAATAGCTATTTAAATGCTACTCAGCTAATCAATAATGAAAGTCAGATTCGAGCCGGACGCGATCTGATTATGACCGGAAAAACGCTGAAACATATTAGCGGCAAAACGGGGATTATGGATACCTGGGCGGTTTACGATACATCTTACCGACCATCCAGTACCGTGTCATCACCGGTACCGGAAAACCAACTCACGATTGCTGACAAAAAAAACAAAAGTTACACCTTCCAGAAAACAGGTGAAGTCCTGAGCTGGCGAAATTCAGCGCTATCTCCAGCGACCCTGGCTGCAACAGGCAATCTGGTGGCTGATTTCTCTGAGCGGATTGAAAGCTATGAGCCTTATGATACCCGGGCAAGATATTCGGATGTTATCGCTCGACCCGACACCATCACCGCCAAAAATATCCTGCTGCATGCAGGTAGCATCATTACCACTGATGTCATCAAGGCTGCCGGTGATATTACACTTCAATCAGATACTTTTACTAAAGTCGCACTGGCGCTACTGACAGCTGGCAAGGACATTTCTGTTTTAGCTGGCGGGAATATCGACTCATGGCAAAGTGAACTTAAGGGGCAGAATATCACTCTCGTCAGCCGCACTGGCGACGTGAACTTGCACACCAGTGAACAGCCGAACTATTTCCATGCAGATGGGCTACGTTGGCTGGGGAGTCTGGAGGCTTCACGTGATTTATCCATGACAGCAGGTGGCAATATTCTACTCAGGAACACCCGTTTCCCGGTCCTGAGCCAGAATATTTCTCTGGTTGCGAATGGTAATATCACCCTGGATAAAAATGAAGCCATGCTGGACCATGAGCGCCCGGGCATTGTCCTGACCCCGGCCCGCAAACAGGAACTGTTTAACCGGATGCTGCCTGGAGAGCCGCTGCGTGCATCCGGGGATATCACACTAAGCAGTGGAAAGTACTTAATTCTGAGAGGTATTCAGGCTGAAGCCGGCGGGAACATAAACATGACCGCTGGCGTGCATGCTGATATGAATATGCGCACCCTGAGCGGCCGGTTCAACCCATACTTTGCTGAAAACCGTACGCTTGAATTGCGCAGTTCATTGACCGCGGGAAAAGATATCCTCATTAATGCTGCTGCGGATATTGCATTGCCTGGCGCCAGTGTTATAGCCGGAAATAAAACTACCCTGCAGGCCGGAAAAAATATCTGGCTCGGCGCTTATGGCTATGGCGTCACGGATGGTCAGAACGATAACAACCGCGATGAGCTTCATGTACTTACCAACCTGCGCGGGGCGCGGGCACTGACGCTGGCGGCAAACGAAAGTATCCTGGCCGACGGTAGCACGCTGACATCGAACGGTAATATCACGCTGACCTCCGGCGGGAATATGCAATTCCAGTCCGCGCGGGGGACCGTTTATCGGGAGTCCGGGAATACCTGGACGGAGACCGTCAGCCAGACCGGTGTGACGCTTAATGCGGGTGGCGCCCTGACGGTGATTTCGGGCGGCAGTATTCTGTTCCAGGCATCGCGACTGTTGGCGAAAGGCGCGATGGACGTGGCGGCGAAAGGCGGCTGGCTATATGCCCAGGCGATGGAAGAGTCCAGCCATTATGAGAAGCAAACCACCAAACGGAAATGGTGGGGACAGAAAACGACGGTTAAGCAGACAAAGCATACGACCACCAATCGGGTGACTGAGTTTACCGCCGGAGGCAATCTCAACCTGCTGAGTCGCGATGACAGTACCTATGAAGCCAGTAAAATTGAGGCGGGGAAAAATGCGACGCTGACCAGTACCAACGGGAAAGTTAATTTCCTGGCGGTGAAGAATACGACCTTCGAGCAGACCGTCAGCACCTCGAAAGGCTTTTATATTAAACAGGCAGATAAGGGATACAGCGAAGGGAAATGGGTTCTTCCTTCCGTTTACGCCGGCGGTAAGCTGACGGTGGATGCGGCAAGCGGCATCAGTGCTGATGTCAAAACCAAAAATGGTCAGGTGCTGCAGGGAGCCATCACTGCACTGAGTGTTCAACCAGGTACTGAATGGCTAAAAGGGTTGAACACCCGTAATGACGTACAGTGGAACGAGGTTAAGGATGCCTACGACAGCTGGAACTATAAAAGCCAGAGCCTGAATCCGGCCGTTGCCGCGGTGATTGCGATAGCCGCGGCCGCGGTAACTGCAGGTACCAGTCTTGCGACGATAGCAGGCACGACCGCTATTTCGGCAACCGGCGTTACGGGCGCAACGGCTTCCGCGGCAGTGTATGGCTCAGCCTATGCGGGTATGACATCCCTGGTTTCTCAGGCGGCGGTTGCGCTGGTTGAAAATCAGGGAAATCTGTCAAAAACGCTAAAAAGCCTTGGAAGCAGTAGCTCCGTTAAATCTCTGGCAACCTCCATGGTTATCGGCGGTGCTCTGGCGGGCTTTGATAAAGTCATGAATATTGATGTTCCGCCCGATAAAGCAAAATTACCGGTTCTGGTGAGAAATGAAGACTGGGGGAAAGTTGTCCAGCGCGTGGCCGGTCAGTCGGTTATCAGCTCCAGCCTGAACACCACCATCAATGGTGGCAGCTTTAAGGACAACCTGACTAACGCCCTGCTGGCGAATATTGGTAGTCAGGTTCAGGCCGAAGGCGCGGGGCTAATTGGGGATAACGGTGAAGTGTTAGGCGTGGCCGGGAAATCGGTCAGCCATGCGGTGCTGGCCGGCATCAGCGCGGAAATCGGGCGGGGTGACGGTAAAGGCGCGGCCGCTGGCGCCCTGGCAGCGGAACTGGCTGGGGTAATTATGTATCCCAGGCTGTTTGCTCCAAAATATGATGCAGATGTAACGGGACAGATTGCTGATTTGCTCAATGCCATGCAGCAAAAAGAAAATAATGAACAGATTGCCAGAGTTATTGGTTCATTAGCTGGTGCAGTTGTGACAAACAGCTCTACAGGAGCATATAGTGGCGCAGATGCCGCTCAACTGGTTTATCGCTATAATTTTGATGAACACTTGATTGAGCCAATGGTCGCGGCTGTTGCAGCTGATTATGAGGCAGCCAAAAACGGAGATAAAGCGGCACAGCAGCGTATAGATAACAGAACCTCAGTATCTTTTCTGCTTATTGATATGATGCCGGTGCTAGGGACTATCAGTTCATTTGCTGAGGCTGAAACAAAACTTGACTACACGCTGGCGGCCGTAACTCTATTGCCAGGGGCTGGCTCGGCAATCAAAAATGCTTCAAAAATAGCGCGCCTTTTGCGTAATGAAGGTAAAATTGGTGAGGCCATTCAGGCTCTTAACAGCGTCAGTGATGAGATTGCTTTACTCCGCAGACCTACGTGGCGACAGTCTGAAATTGATGCAGGGAAAAATTTAGGGAGTGAATGGCGTGAGCAGCTCAGTTACAAGAATGGGAGTATAGTTCCTCATGGTACTTCTGGTAGTGTCAGGCCTGACTTTGTTCTCGGGAAACTAAGCTCAATAGAGGTAAAAAATTATAATATTACCACGAATCTTAATGGCTTGATTAACAAGGTTTCGGAGCAGGCCATAGCGCGTCAGGTGCACTTACCTCAGGGAATGGTGCAGGAGGTGGTTATTGATGTCAGAGGGCAGGTATTGACTTCTGATATTAGATTTAAAGTAATCCAGGATATTGCCAGTAAATCTAATGGTATCATTAAATCTGCAAATATAAGGTTTATAGAATGATGAAGAAAATAGGGGTTTTAGGTGCTGCAACCATTTATGGATTAGGTTCTTCAGATGATGTCGAACTTTTTTTTAATGTAGTATTTAAGGTTCTTGAAAACGGTGCCTGGGGGACTGAGTATCCTGTGATAATGTTAAAGCTTTATAAACGTTCGTTAAATTATGAAGATATAAAAAAAGCCAAAATAGAAATGGACGAGATCCAATCAAGACTTTCCAGGCTTCCCTTGGATAATGAGTTTTATTCCGCCCTGGATATCGATAAGGATAAAATATCATGGAATGTCAATGCTAATGATTTGGCGTCTTTTTTTGGTAGATTTTTCACAGGATTCAATATCGCATATGAAATGACTCTCAAATTTCATGATGAACTTGGCGAATTTGTTCCCATGCTATTGGGGCGAGCTGAGGTACCCTACGCAATTGAAGACAGCAAGAGACCCGTTGAGGAATTTGACCGGCTGACGGATGAAGATCTTCCTTTCTGGAAGAGGTGATTACTCAGTGTAACCTTTTCCCGCAGTCTGCTGCGGGGAAAGGTTGTTTTGGAATCCAGAGACCGGCCTTAACCTTTAATTTAATATTTTCAGCCGCTTACGAGTTGTATTGTCAGTCCATTCCTCCGATTTTTAAATTCAGCCATAAAACGCCAGCCGCTCGGCTAGCAGGTCGACAAAACCCTCCCGGTCGACATCCAGCAACACCGTGGTATTCGGCTGCTTGCCGGTCAGGAAGTAATAATCAACCACCGTCATGCCCTGGGTGTATTTCCCCTGGGTTTCCACGCCTACCCAGCGCTCAGCGCAGGTGAACAGCTCCGGCTTCAGCAGCCAGGCGATGGTGCAGGGGTCATGCAGCGGGGCGCCGGTGAATCCCCATTTAGCATCCTTGTGATACTCCATAAAGAAGTCGAGCAGCTCGGCAACGATGGTGGCGACCGGGTTGCCGACCCGGCGGAAACGTTCGATATCCATATCATGAATCTGCGCCCGATGCGTGACGTCCAGCCCGGCCATCACCACCGGAATACCCGACTGGAAGACGATCTCCGCCGCTTCCGGGTCGACGTAGATATTAAACTCGGCGGCGGGCTGCCAGTTGCCGAGCACCATTGCGCCGCCCATCATCACGATGCGCGCGATCTTGTCGTGCAGTTCCGGGTGGCCGTTCAACAGCAGGGCGACGTTGGTTTGCGGGCCGGTGGCGATAATCGTCACCGGCTGCGGGCTTTCGCGCAGCGTTTTCGCCATCAGCTCGACGGCGGTACAGTTCTGCGGGGCAAAATCAGGCTCCGGCAGCGCCGGGCCGTCGAGCCCGCTTTCGCCGTGAACGTTGTCAGCGATGATCAGCTCCCGCATCAGCGGCTTACGCGCGCCGCCGGCCACCGGAATATCCTGGCGTTGCAGCAGCGTCAGCATGCGCAGCACGTTACGCAGGGTTTTCTCCGGCGTCTGGTTGCCGGCGGAGGAGGTGATGGCTTTGACGTCAAGTTCAGGTGAGGCGAGGGCGAGAACGATAGCGATGGCGTCATCATGACCCGGGTCGCAATCAAGGATGATTGGCAGTGCCATAGCGGCTCCTTTTTATGGGCGATATTTGTGATAAGGGTAACGCCAGGGAGCACAACAGACGAGAGAGGATAAAACAAACCGTGATGCACGCCGCATTATGAAGGCAGGAGGGAAGAATATTTTCCCGACTGCGGGCGGGTTTCCCGCCCGGTCCGCGCTTGCCTGGGCGACGCAGGACGATGAGGCCGTGGCCGGAATGGGGACATTAACGCCGCCGCCCGGCGGACTCCCCGGGCGGCGGCTGCGGCGTGTTACTCAAATCGCCAGGCGAGGTTGAGGCCAACGCCGTAGTTACGTCCCGGCGCCGGCTCGTAGTAGCGGCCGTTGGACTCGTTGACGATCACCGAGCCCGCGTAGCTGCGGTCAAACAGGTTGTCGATACGGCCGAAAACGTCCATATCCATGTTGCCGTAGCTCCACTTATAGCCGCTGGTGAGCCCGACCACCGTCCACGACGGCGCCTTAGCGGTGTTCTCATCGTTAGCCATGATATTGCTCATATAGCGGATATCGCTGCCCGCGTACCAGCCGCGATCCGGCTGATAGCCGAACGAGGCGTAGCCCATATTGCGGGCGATCCCCGGGATGCGGTTGCCGTTGCAGCTGGCGTCATCGCAGACGTTGGTCCGGTAGGTGGTGTCCAGCCAGGTCCAGGCCGCCTTCAGGCGCCAGTTTTCAGCGAACTGCTGATCCAGCCCCAGCTCCATCCCCTGACGGCGGGTTTTGCCGGCGTTTTTATAGCTGGTGCGTCCGCCGCTGCTGGCGTCAACGACAATCTCGTTATTGGTATTGGTCTGGAACAGGGCGGCGGTGAACAGGCCGTTGCCGATCCGCGTTTTGCTGCCGATTTCAAACGTCTCGTTGGTTGAGGGCTGCAGGCCAAAGTTCAGGCCGCCCTGGTTGCCGGAGCGATAGGAGAGCTCGTTGATGGTCGGCGTTTCAAAACCACGGCCCGCGGAAGCGTAGACGTTCCACGCATCGGTCAGCGCATACTTCAGTGAACCCGCCGGCAGCCATTTGTGGTAGCTGGCGTCGCCGCTGTCATCCCCGTTGCCCGGAGTAATGTAGTAATCGTTTGAATCGAACCACACCGAGCTGTAGCGCACCCCGGCATCGAGGGTGAGCTTCTCCGTCAGCTGCCACTGGGTCTGCAGGTAAGGGTCGATATTCCACATCAGGTTACGTTCATTACGGCGCAGGTTGCCCTCTTCGCCGTACTGCGGCGCGCCGTTGACCATGACGAAGTTTTCAAACCCTTTGCGGCGCTCGCTCATGGTTTCGTAATCAAGCCCGGTGGTAAAGGTCACCGGCACCAGCAGCTCGCCGCGGTGGGTCCAGCGGGTATCGATGCCCTGATAGTGGCGGGTGAGGTCAATCACGCCCCCCGCGTGGCTCGGGTTAAGCTGCGGCGCGCGCGGAATCGACTGATACTGCGTGGTTTCACGCTCGCCGGCGTACATCATCACGCTCAGGTCGTCGCGCTCGCTCAGCTGGCGCTCGTAGCGTAAACCGGCCTGGGTCTGCTTGGTCGATTTGCGGGTGTTGTACTGATCGCCGCGCGGCGACTGGCGCGGGTTATTTTGCCACTCATCGTAGCTCAGGCCGCCGGCATCGTTGGCTTTGATATCCACGCTGTTGAACAGCAGCGTCAGCTTACTGACGTCGTTGATGCGCACGCCGAGCTTCGCGTTGGCGAGGTTTTTCCGCGCCCCGCTGTGGTCGCGATAGCCGTGGGTGGTGAAGCGGTTGGTCGAGACGGTGTAATCGACGTCCCCGGCGTGGGTACCGTCGCCGACGGCGCCGGTGGCCTTCATGCCGTAGTGCCAGGTACCGAAGCTGCCGTAATAGCTGCTGGCTTCGATGGTCGGCGGCTGGCTGCCGCTCTGGCTGGTGACGTTAATCACCCCGCCGGAGGAGTTGCCGTACAGCGCGGAGAAGGGCCCGCGCAGAACCTCCAGCGAGTCTACGCTGCCGATATCGATATTGGAGGTTTGCCCCTGGCCGTCGGGCATGGTGGCCGGAATGCCGTCAACGTAGATCCGCAGCCCGCGCACGCCGTAGGTGGAGCGAGAGCCGAAGCCGCGAATCGAGAGCTGCAGGTCCTGAGCGTAGTTCTGCCGGTTTTGCACCTGCAGGCCGGGCACCGCACCCAGCGACTCGGAAAGGTTGACCCGCGGCGCGGCCTGGCGCATTTCGTCGCCGTTGACCACGCTGACGGCGGCGGGAGTATCGAGTTCGGAGACCGTCGTCGGGGAAGCGGTAACGACCATCGTCTGCTCGCCTTCAGGGCTGGACTGAGCCATAGCGACCAGCGGGAAGAGGAGGGCGGGAAGCGCAACCGTGCGCACGGAAAGGATTTTCATGGAAACACTCGCAAAACGAACCAAACGGAACATATCTCCATATGTTAACTCTTTTGTAATTTTTTGAAAATTATTAACGGAAGTTTAGTTAAATAATGGCATGTATTGGCTATTTTTTTAGTCAGCAAGCGCAATTAACGCTCCACTTTACGTTAAATAATGATTACTATTCTCATTTATAAAATAGCGTAAAGCCATGACTTTACGCCACGGAAGCACTGTCGAGCAGGCACATATTTGTTTTATCAAAGGGAGTCGTCATGTCATTACGTCATCTGTCCACGCCGCGTCTGCGCCGTTCACTGTTGTTAACTTCACTGCTGCTGGCGGGGAGCTTCAGCGCTCACGCGGCGGAAGAAATGCTGCGCAAGGCGGTTGGAAAGGGCGCATACGAGATGGCTTATAGCCAGCAGGAAAATGCGCTATGGGTCGCGACTTCGCAAAGTCGTTCGCTGGATAAAGGCGGGATCGTCTATCGCCTCGACCCGACGACGCTGGAGGTGACTCAGGTTATCCATAACGACCTGAAGCCGTTCGGCGCGACGATCAACAACGCCACCCAGACGCTGTGGTTTGGCAACACGACCGACAGCACCGTCACCGCGATTGATGCCAAAACCGGCGCGGTAAAAGGCCGTCTGGTGCTTGACGACCGCAAGCGCAGCGAAACCGTGCGTCCGCTGGCGCCGCGCGAGCTGGCGGTGAATGAGAAGACCAATACCATTTATATTACCGGCCTGGGTAAAGAGAGCGTTATCTGGGTAGTTGATGGCGAAAAACTGACCCTGAAAGAGACCATTACCAATACCGGCGCTATGGCTACCGGGCTGGCGGTTGATGCTGACGCGAAGCGCATCTACACCACCAACGCCGATGGAGAACTGCTGACTATCGACAGCGACAGCAACAAGATTCTGAGCCGTAAAAAGCTGCAGGATGACGGTAAAGAGCACTTCTATCTGAACCTGAGCCTCGATACCGCAGGCCATCGCGCCTTCATCACCGACAGCAAACAGCCGGAAGTGCTGGTGGTCGATCTGCGCGACGGCAAAGTGCTGCAGAAAATCGCCGCCCCGGAATCGCTGGCGGTGCTGTTCAACCCGACCCGCAATGAAGCCTACGTGACGCATCGTAAGGCCGGTGAAGTCAGCGTGATCGATGGCAAAACCTACAAGGTTGTTAAAACCATCAAAACGCCAACCTATCCTAACAGCCTGGCGCTCTCCGCCGACGGTAAAACGCTGTACGTCAGCGTGAAGCAGGAATCAACCCGTCAGAAAGAAGCCACTCAGCCGGATGACGTTATCCGCATCGCGCTGTAAAGATTTACAGGAGGGGGAGACCCCTCCTGCTCGCCTGAATCACCCTCTGTTACAAACACCTGTTAGCCGTATTAATCTAATGGCTTTACAATCAGCGCTTTCCCGCCTGCTGCGGGAGATGGGTAATCATTCTGGAGACGATATGAATAAGCCATTTATGGTTCTGTGCGCCGGCGCGATGCTGGCTTTACTGGCGGGCTGTACGTCAAACTATGTGATGACAACGAAAAGTGGGCAGACCATTGTGACCCACGGCAAGCCACAGCTGGATAAAGACACCGGCATGACCAGCTATACCGACGAGTCGGGCAACCAGCGTCAAATTAACAGCAGTGACGTTTCGCAGCTGGTTAAAGATAACTAAGATCGGGCCGGTAGTTGAAAAATGCGGTTTGACCGGCTTCGGCCAAACCGCAGTAGCGCTATTTTTGCGCCGTCTGAGCACCCGGCGCGGTGCGATGAATCGCCTCAACGCGACGGCGAACGCCAAACCAGCCGGCGACCAGCAGCACCGCAATCAGCGGAATTGAACCAATGGTGTAGGTGCCGTTCGGATAATCGAAGGCCATCAGCACCAGCACGCTGAGCAGGAACAGCAGGGTCAGCCAGGAGGTAAACGGCGCGCCCGGCATTTTGAAGCTTACGTCCGCCGCTCTTCCTTCCTTAATCGCTTTACGCAGCCGCATCTGGCAAACCACGATAAAGCCCCACGACGCAATAATCCCCAGCGAAGCCACGTTGAGGACGATCTCAAAGACCTGCGACGGCACCAGATAGTTGAGGAATACGCCGATGACGTATACCGCCAGCGTCGCCAGAATCCCGGCGTAAGGCACCTGATGGCGGCTCATCTTCGACATAAACTGCGGTGCGGAACCGCCCATCGACATCGAACGCAGAATGCGCCCGGTGCAGTAGAGGCCCGAGTTCAGGCTGGAGAGCGCCGCGGTTAAGACCACGATATTCATCACGCTGCCAATGTACGGCACGCCGAGTTTGGAGAAGAAGGTGACGAACGGGCTTTGCCCCGCCTGATAGGCATTCCACGGCAGCAGCAGCACCAGCAGCAGCACGGAGCCGACGTAGAACAGGCCGATACGCCAGATCACGCTGTTGATTGCGCGCGGCACCATAGTCTGCGGCTCTTTACACTCCCCTGCGGCGGTGCCGACCAGTTCGATGGAGGCGAAGGCGAACACCACCCCCTGCACCAGCACCAGCGCCGGCATCAGGCCGTGCGGAAACAGGCCGCCGTTATCGGTAATCAGGTGGAAGCCGGTGGCGTTGCCGTCCAGCGGTTTTCCGCTGCCGAGAAAAATGGTCCCGACCACGAGGAATGCCACAATCGCCAGCACTTTGACTAAGGCAAACCAGAACTCCATTTCGGCAAACCACTTCACGCCGATCATATTCATGGTGCCGACGATCGCCAGCGCGCCGAGGGCGAACACCCACTGCGGAACGTCGCCGAATGCGCCCCAGTAGTGCATATACAGCGCCACGGCGGTGATATCGACAATGCCGGTCATCGCCCAGTTGATAAAGTACATCCAGCCGGCAACGTAGGCCGCTTTTTCACCGAGGAATTCGCGCGCGTAGGAGACGAAGCTGCCGCTGGAGGGCCGGTGCAGCACCAGTTCGCCCAGCGCGCGGAGGATAAAGAACGAGAACAGGCCGCAGACCAGGTAAACCAGGGCCAGCGCGGGTCCCGCCATCTGCAGGCGCGCGCCGGCGCCGAGGAACAGACCGGTACCAATCGCGCCGCCGATGGCGATCATCTGGACCTGACGGTTGCCCATTGCCTTGTGATAACCCGATTCCTGCGAGTTGAGCCAGTGACGTTTTGCGGCCTGATGTTCGGCCGCGGCGTTGTGTTTTGTATTCATTGATGTACCCATTTTCCTGTCAATGTCCATGAGTGGTTCCTCGCACCGCCGATTGGCAGCACGTTATGCTGGCTTTCTCATCATTCTGACGTAGGAGATAAGCAGAGCATGGCGCAGCATCCTACACGCAACGTGATAGTGACGCACGTAAAACATGTTTGCACCGCACTTGCTTATATATCAATGGGTTCAACGCCGCAGCGCGTCCACGAGCAGAGAAAAGGCGGCGGGGTGCTGGCGACGGCTGGGGTAATAAAGATGGTAGCCGGTGAAGGAGGGGGTCCACGCCTCAAGAAGCCTTATCAGCCGTCCGTCGGCGATCGCCTCGGCGACGGAATCCTCCGGGACATAGGCCAGCCCGAGGCCGGATTCGGCGGCATCTATGCGCTGAGGCAGGCTGTTAAGAGTGATTTGTCCGTCAACGCGTACCCGCACTTCTCGCCCCTCCTGCTCAAACTCCCAGGCATAAATGCCGCCGAGGGTCGGTAAACGCATATTAATGCAGCGGTGCCGTTCGAGCTCATAGGGGGTTTGCGGCGTGCCGAAGCGCGCGAGGTAGTCCGCCGAACCGACGACGGCCATGCGCATATCGGGGGCGATCCGTACCGCAATCATATCCTTGGCAACCTGTTCGCCGAGACGGATCCCGGCATCAAAGCGTCCATCGACGATATCAGTCAGGCCATTATCAACGGTAATTTCGATATTAATGTCGGGATATTGCCGCATAAAGGGTTTCAACGTCGGCCAGAGCACGGCGCTGACCGCGTGCTCGCCCGCGGTCAGGCGGATATTGCCGGCCGGATGCTCGCGGGTGTCGCGCAGCGCGCTGAGCTCCTGCTCAATTTCCTGCAGATGCGGGCCGAGGCGCTGAAGCAGCCTCTCTCCCGCCTCGGTAGGCGCGACGCTGCGGGTGGTGCGGGTCAGCAGGCGAACGTCGAGCCGGGCCTCCAGATTCCGCATGGCGTGGCTCAGCGCCGACTGAGAAACGCCAAGCTGGGCGGCGGCGCGGGTAAAGCTGCGCTCGCGGGCCACCACCATAAACGACAGCAGGTCGTTAATATTGTCTTTAAGCATCGTTTTTCCGGATTAATGAATTTGGCTCATGGTTCCTTTCTTATTTTGCAGTCTAATCGCGGCCCCGCGCTTGCGCTATCTTTAGTGCAACACATAAGAGGAGAGCAGCATGAATATTAGCCACAGCGGTTCACAGCCATCAAGAAAAGGCCCCGCGGACTGGTTTACCGGCGACGTGCGCATCGACGCGCCTTTTCAGGCCACCGAGCCGGCGAAAGTGGGCGGCGCGACGGTGACCTTCGAGCCCGGCGCGCGCACCGCCTGGCATACGCATCCGTTGGGTCAGACGCTGATCGTTGTCCAGGGACGCGGCTGGCTGCAGGAGTGGGGTAAAGAGCCGCAGGCGCTGAACCCGGGGGATATCGCGTGGATCCCGCCGGGTGTGAAGCACTGGCACGGCGCCAGCAGCACTAACGCGCTGGTGCATATTGCCATCGCCGAAGCGGAAAACGGCAGCGCGGTCACCTGGCAGGAGCACGTCAGCGACGAGCAGTATCAGGGTTGCTAAAACGGCACTTATCGCCGTTCAGTCCATGCGCCGCGCCGCTATTTTCCTCACCCGGCGCGGCCGTTTGTCGGCTATTATTCTCAGCCCCACACCAAGACATGGCTGAGCGCAGACGATGAAAATCAACGTAGTAGGGACCAGCGGCGTCGGCAAATCGACCCTCGCCCGGCGGCTTGCCCGCCAGCTGGCGCTTCCCTGTATCGAAATGGACCGGCTCTACTGGCTGGCGCAGTGGCAGGGAACGCCGGACGATGAGTTCTTCGTAAAGATCGCCGCCGCCACCGACTCCCCCGGCTGGGTGCTGGACGGCAATTACAACCGCAGTCGCCCGGTCAAGTGGCGCGAGGTCGATCTGGTGGTCTGGCTGGACTACGGTTTCTGCCGGACGCTGAGGCAAGCCGTCTGCCGGGCGGTCTTCCGCGCCAGCCGCCATCAGGAGCTGTGGCCGGGGACCGGCAACCGTGAGAGCTTCCGTCGCTCCTTTTTTAGCCGCGAATCCATTATCTGGTGGACCATCAAAACCTGGAAACAAAATCGCCAGCGTTATCAGTCTGATATGAGCGACCCGGCGTATCGGCACATTCGCTTTGTGCGCCTGCGCAACCCGCGGCAGACGGAGGATTTTATCCGCCAGCTGACCCCGCAGCCTGCTCAGCATTAAGCCTGTATATCTATTTTCCGGCAGAGTACATGTAAATAAATTGTTTCTCAGCCGCCGCCCCAGATTCTAATAATGCAGACATGTTAGTTAATACGAGTCTGCGAAATGTCTTATCGAATCAGTATTCTGGATAAAAGTCCGCTTGCGGCTGGGGAAACGGCCGCTCAGGCTCTGAACCGAACTTTAACCCTTGCGCAACAGGCGGAGGCCTGGGGATATCATCGATTCTGGATCGCCGAACACCATAATACCGATCAATTAGCCAGCCCGTCGCCGGAGCTGGCAATCGCCTGGATCCTCGGCCAGACCCGGCAGATTCGCGTCGGGTCCGGCGGGGTGATGCTCCAGCACTACAGCCCCTATAAAGTTGCAGAAAACTTCAACCTGCTGGCCTCTATTGCGCCGGGCCGGGTGGATCTTGGCGTCGGGAAAGCTCCCGGCGGCCTGCCGCTCTCTACCCGCGCGCTGCAGCAGGGGCTGAATCAGGAAGATAAAGGCACCTTTGCCGACCAGCTGGCGCAGCTTGATAACTGGCTGTCGCTTACCGATGCTGAAGGAAAAGAGAGCGTGCGGGCAACGCCGATCCCGCCGCGGCGGGCGGACGGTTTCCTGCTCGGCGCCAGCCTTGAGAGCGCCCGGCTCGCCGCCCAGCTGGACTGGAACTTTGTTTTTGCCGCCCACCTTAACGGCGATAAAGCGCTGCTTCGCGAGGTGCTGACCCGCTGGCGGGCGCTGAGCCGCCGGGATGCCATTATCGCCGTCCAGGCGATCGTCGCCGAGGATAGCGCAGCGGCGAGCGAACTGGCGAAACAGGTTGAGATCTGGGGCGTCGAGCTGGAAAACGGCCAGCGGGTGACCGTCGGCAGCGAGGCCCAGGGCATCGCCTTTGCCCGCCAGGCGGGCAGCGCGCCGACGCGTATCGCCCGCCGCGAATCGTCGCTGCTGGCCGGTACCGCCGATGAGGTAAAAGCGCAGCTGGACGAGCTGCACGCGGAGTGGGGAATCGACGAATTTATTATCGACACCCCGGTCGCCGAGGGAGAGGCCCGGCTGAATTCATTGCGCCTGCTGGCTCAGGCCCATCAGGGTGCGGAGGTGCTGCTATGAGCTTTGCTGAACAGCTGATCCGCTGGCGGCGCGAGCTGCACCAGTACCCGGAGCTCTCCCTGCAGGAGGTGGCCACCACCGCGCGTATCCGCGACTGGCTGCAAAGCGGCGGCCTGCGTCCGCTGCCCTACGATCTGAAAACCGGCCTGGTTGTGGAGGTAGGCAGCGGTGATAAGGTGATTGCCCTGCGGGCGGATATTGATGCGCTGCCGATTGAAGAAGCGACCGGGCTGTCCTATCGCTCGCAAAACGAAGGCGTGATGCACGCCTGCGGCCACGACATCCACACCAGCGTGATGCTGGGCGCAGCGCTGCTGCTCAAAGATCGCGAAGCGCAGCTGCCGGGTCGGGTGCGGATCCTGTTCCAGCCGGCGGAAGAGAATTTTGGCGGCGCCAAAACGCTGATCCGCGCCGGCGCTCTGGAAGGGGTGACGGCCATTTTCGGGATGCATAATGAACCGGGGCTGCCGGTGGGGGAATTCGCGACCCGCGGCGGCGCCTTTTATGCCAACGTCGATCGCTTCGTTTTTAAGGTCACCGGCAAAGGCGCGCACGCCGCGCGGCCCCACGAAGGCAAAGACGCCATTCTGCTCGCCAGCCAGCTGGTTACCCTGCTGCAGAGCGTCGCCAGCCGGGAGGTTAACACCCTCGATTCGGTGGTGCTGAGCGTGACGCGCATCCAGGGCGGCAACACCTGGAACGTTCTGCCGGAGAGCGTGGAGCTGGAGGGAACATTGCGCACCCACCGCAGCGAAGTGCAGCAGCGGGTGAAGGCGCGGGTGAGCGAAATCGCCGCCGGTTTTGCCAGCGCCTTCGGCGTGCAGATCGACGTTTTCTGGTACTCCGGGCCGACGGCATTGGTCAACGATGAGCGCTGGGCGGCGTTTGCCAGCGACGTTGCCGACCACGTCGGCTATCGTACTCATCACGCGGACCTGCATATGGGCGGCGAAGATTTTGCCGTCTACCTGCAGCATATTCCCGGCGCGTTTGTCAGCATTGGCAGCGCCAGCGAATTCGGTCTCCACCATCCCGGCTTTAATCCGGATGAGAATTTAATCGCCCCGGCGGCGCGCTATTTTGCGACCCTGGCGGAACGAGCTTTACAACAAATTTAAATTTTAATTATCGGCAAGGGAAGGGTGAACTATGTCTGAAAAACGACAGCTGCGGCTTGGCACGATATTACACGGCGCCTCGGGGAATATGTCCGCCTGGCGTCACCCGCTAGCGCAGGCGGATGCCAGTATTAATTTTGAATTTGTTAAACAAACGGCGTTAAAAGCGGAAGAGGGTAAGCTCGACTTTATATTTGTCGCCGATGGCCTGTATATTAATGAAAAATCAATTCCGCATTTTTTAAACCGCTTTGAGCCGCTGACGGTGCTCTCAACGCTGGCGGCGGTGACCCGCAACCTGGGCCTGGTTGGCACGCTCTCAACCTCCTACAGCGAGCCTTTTACCACCGCGCGCCAGTTCGCCAGCCTCGATCATCTCAGCCAGGGCCGGGCCGGCTGGAACGTCGTCACCTCGCCGCTGGAGGGCTCGGCAAAAAACTTCTCCCGCGCTCAGCACCCCGACCATGCGCTGCGCTATCGCATCGCGGATGAATATTTAAAGGTGGTCAAAGGCCTGTGGGATTCATGGGAAGAGGACGCCTTCGTGCGCAATAAGGCCAGCGGCCAGTTCTTTGATAAAAATAAACTGCATACCCTCGATCATCATGGCGACTTTTTTAAGGTTGCCGGTCCGCTGAATATTGCCCGGACCCCGCAGGGGCGCCCCATTATATTTCAGGCGGGCGCCTCTGATGATGGTAAAAAGCTGGCGGCGAGCCATGCCGACGCCATTTTTACCCATCAGGAATCTCTTGAGGAGGCGCAGGCGTTTTATCGCGATGTTAAAGGCCAGCTCGCGGCGTACGGTCGGCAGGACGATTTGCTGCATATTTTCCAGGGCGTCAGCGTCATCGTGGGTGATAGCGCCGAAGACGTGGAGCAGCAGTATCAGGCCACCGCCGCGCTGGTGTCGATCGAGGATGCCCTTAACTACCTCGGACGCTATTTCGAGCATCACGACTTTGCGCAGTATCCGCTTGATGAGCCGTTCCCGGATATTGGCGATCTCGGGCAAAACAGCTTCCGCAGCACCACGGATGAGATTAAGCGCAACGCCCGCGAGCGCGGCCTGACCCTGCGCCAGGTGGCGCTGGAAGCCGCCAGCCCGCGTCCGCGCTTTTCCGGAACGCCGCAGCAGGTCGCCGACGGTCTGCAGGAGTGGTTTGAACAGCGGGCCGCCGACGGTTTTATTATCCAGGGCGGCACGCCGGACGCTTTCCCGCGCTTTGTTGACCAGGTCGTGCCGGTTCTGCAGCAGAGGGGGCTGTTCCGCGAGGCGTATCCCGGCACCACGCTGCGCGCAAGCTTAGGGCTGGCCGAGCCGGTCAATCAATTCCAACAACAATAATAAGAGAACAGCCGCTATGCAGAAAAAGTCACTCATCCTTGCGCTGGCGCTGGCCGCAAGCGCCTCGTCATGGGCGCAGAACGTCAATATCAACGGCACCGGGGTGAGCCTCGAAGCCAATAAGGCGCCGGTTCATACGGCAAAAAATCCGCAGGCTATTGCCCTGTTACCGAAGGATCTGCACCTCGCGGTGCCGGGAAAATTCACCGTCGCGGTCGCGGCGCTGAACTCGCCGCCGCTCACCGTCTTCTCTGACGATAACAAAACCCTGCTCGGCAGCGAGGTGGATATCGCCCGCCTGGTGGCCGATAGCCTCGGCCTGCAGCTGAACGTGATCCCGACCTCGTGGGAAGACTGGCCCCTCGGCGTGGTCTCCGGCAAATATGATGCCGCGATCAGCAATATTACGGTGACCAAAGAGCGCAAAGAGAAGTTTGATTTCGCCACCTACCGCAAGGATTCGCTGGGTTTCTACGTCAAAAGCAGCAGCCCGCTGAGTAAAATTGACCAGGCGGAGGACATTGCCGGCCTGCGCATTATCGTCGGCTCCGGCACCAACCAGGAAGCCATTCTGCTGGCGTGGAACGCGGAAAACCTGAAGAAGGGGCTGAAGCCTTTTACCCCGGTCTATACCAAAGATGACGCCGCTCAGACCCTGGCGATCCAGTCCGGCCGCGCCGACGCCTTCTTTGGCCCCAACGTGATTGGCGCATGGAAAGCGGCGCTAACCGGAAAAACCAAACTGGTTGGCAGCGTCGACGGCGGCTGGCCGAAGGCGGCCCATATCGCCGTCACGGTGAAAAAGGGCAGCGGCCTGGTCACCCCGGTGCAGACGGCGCTGAACGGCGTCATCCACAGCGGCGATTACGCCAGGGTGCTTAACCGCTGGGGGGAAGGCGTCGAGAGCATTCCGCAGTCAGAGATTAACCCGGCCGGACTGGGCGATTAAAGGAGTCAGTATGAGCGACGTATTCCGCGATGTTTCACCCGAAGCCCTTGAGCTGCAGCCGATCATTGACGGCCTGTTTGCCGAGTACGCTTCGCGCTACGGCGACTATTTTTCCCGCGATGCCGAAGTTGAGCTAACCGAATGGTATCTGGCGCCGCAGGGGCTGTTTATCGTGCTCGAGCGCGAGGGGGAGATTATCGCCACCGGCGCCTATAAGCCGAAGGACGCCAATACCGCCGAAATTAAACGCATCTGGACCCATCACGCGCTGCGGCAGCAGGGGCTGGCGGGGAAGGTGGTGCAGGAGCTGGAGCGCCGGGCGGTGCTGGCGGGCTACAGCCATATCTACCTGACCACCGGCTTTCGCCAGCCGGAGGCGGTGAAGCTCTATCTAAGCCAGGGCTATGAGCCGCAGTTCGACCTCGAACGCAACCCGGAAGAGTACAGCCAGCCGCCCTATGACGGACGGCTGCGGTTTAGTAAAGCGCTGGCGGTCAGCGCGCTAAGCCAGAGCGCCTGAGGAGCAACGATGAAAACATCAGAAACGATAAAAGTTATCCCGGCGCGCTATCCGCTACGCGCCGTCGGCGCGGTGCTGGCGCTGCTGGTACTGGCCGTCGTCGTGCAGTCGGTGGCCTTTAACCCGCGCTGGGAGTGGGCGGTCTTTGCGCGCTGGTTCTTTGACCCGGTCATCCTTGAAGGGCTCGGGCAAACGCTGCTGCTGACCCTGCTCGGCACCGTGCTGAGCGTGATTTTCGGCGGCCTGCTGGCGCTGGCCCGGCTCTCCTCTTCATGGCTGCTGAGCAGCCTTTCCTGGGGATATATCTGGCTGTTCCGCTCGCTGCCGCTGATCGTGGTCCTGATTATTCTCTACAACTTCTCCTATCTGTACGACACGCTGTCGCTCGGCATTCCGTTTACCGGCATCAGCTGGGGCAGCTATCAAACCATCAACGTGCTGGGGCAGTTTTCCACGGCGGTGGTCGGGCTGACGCTGGTGCAGAGCGCCTACACCGCTGAAATTATTCGCGGTGGCTTCCTCGGCGTCGATCACGGTCAGTATGAAGCGGCGGCGGCGCTCGGCCTGCCGGCGTGGCGGCGTACGCTGCGCATTATTCTGCCGCAGGCGCTGCGCACCATTTTACCCTCCGGCTTCAATGAAATTATCAGCCTCGCCAAAGGGACGGCGATGGTCTACGTCCTGGCGATGCCGGAGCTGTTTTACACCATCCAGATGATTTACAACCGCACCCAGGAAGTGATCCCACTGCTGATGGTCGGGGCGGTGTGGTACCTGGCGATCACCAGCGTACTGTCGCTGATCCAATATCTGGTCGAACGCGCTCTGGCGCGCAGCGAGCGCCGCTCGGCGGTGAACAGCCCGCGCCGCAGCCGCCTTGCCGAACCGTCTCGTTCATCGCAGCCGCAGGAGCCCGTCCATGCCCAACTCTCATAACGGCCATATCTCGATTACCGGCGTCAGCAAATATTTTGGTCGCCATAAGGCGCTGGACGATGTCTCTCTTGAGATCGCGCCCGGCACGGTAACGGTGATCCTCGGCCCTTCCGGATCGGGAAAATCCACCCTGCTGCGCGCCATTAACCATCTGGAGCGGGTTGATGAAGGCTTTATCCAAATCGATGGCGACTATATCGGCTATCGCCGCCAGGGCGACAGGCTGTACGAACTGAAGGAAAAAGAGATCCTCCGCCAGCGCGTGAACGTCGGCTACGTATTTCAAAACTTCAACCTGTTCCCGCACCTGACGGTGCTGGAAAATCTGATTGAGGCGCCGATTGCCCACAAGCGGGCCAGCCGCAAGGAGGCCATCGAGCAGGCCTACGATCTGCTCGATGTGGTGGGGCTGCGCAACAAAGCCGACGCCTGGTCGCGGCATCTTTCCGGCGGTCAGCAGCAGCGCATTGCCATCGCGCGGGCGCTGGCCCTCAAGCCGAGGGTTATTCTGTTTGACGAACCGACCTCGGCGCTGGACCCGGAGCTGGTGGGCGAAGTACTTGACGTTATCAAGAAGCTGGCGCGTTCCGGCACCACGCTGGTGGTGGTGACGCATGAGATTGGTTTTGCCCGCGAGGTCGCCGACCAGGTGGTCTTTATGGTCGATGGCAAAATCATTGAACAGGGCAGCAGCGATGAGGTCCTTAACCATCCGCAGCATCAGCGTACGCGGCAATTTTTATCGAAGGTGCTTCCGGCATGAGAAAAGGACTTTTGGCGTTAATGATCGGCATTATCCCGGCGGGGGCGCAGGCGGAAATTGACCTGCGGGCCAACGAGCAGCCGCTGCCGGTGACGGTGGACAAGCAGGCGATTGCGCAGATCCCGGCGAACTATCGCTTCGTTGAACCCGGGACGCTGACGGTGGCTATCTCGGCGCTGAATTCACCGCCGCTGGCGCTGCTGGCGAGCGATAACCGCACGCGTATCGGCAGCGATCCGGATATCGCCCGCCTGCTGGCCGGCAGCCTTGGGCTCAAGCTCCGGCTGGTGCCGACGGCGTGGGAGGACTGGCCGCTGGGCATCACCTCCGGGCGTTATGACGTCGCGCTGGTCAATATCGCGGTGACCGAACAGCGCAAGCAGAAATTCGATTTCGCCACCTACCGCGTCGATTCGCTGGCCTTTTCCGTCAAATCCACCAGCCCGATAGCCAGGGTGAGCGGCGCGGCGGATCTTGCCGGACGGAAGGTGATCGTCGGTTCCGGCACCAATCAGGAGCGTATTCTGCTGGGCTGGAACGCCGAGAACGAAGCGGCGGGGCGCCAGCCGGCGCTGCCGGTGTACCTGACCGATGACGCCTCCGGCAATCTCTATATTCAGTCCGGACGCGCCGATGTGTTCTTTGGCCCGCAGTCGGTGGCGGCCTATAAAGCGGCGCTGACCGGCACGACCAAAGTCGTGGGCCTGGGACCGAAAAAAGCCTGGGTTGCCACCACCACCAAAAAGGGCAGCGGCCTGGTTTACGCGCTGCAGGCGGCGCTCGACGGGGCGATAGCCCGCGGCGAGTATCAGCAGGTGCTGGCGCGCTGGGGAGAACAGGGGGAGGCGGTGACGCAGTCGGTGGTCAATCCGCCGGGGATCGCCTACTAAAAAGCCGCTGTTTCGCAGGAGTGTGTTGCGAAACAGCGGGGGCGAAGTCTCGCCAGGTGCAATAATCAGGCAGCGCGAGGCGTCAGATTGATGCGATCCAGCGGCCCGACAATAAACAGATAGGAGAGCAGGCCGAGTACGCCCATCGAGCCGACGTACAGAATGGCATAATCAAAGGAGTGGGTATTGGCAATAATGATACCAATGACCAGCGGGGTGATGATGCTTGCGAGATTACCGCACATATTGAAGACCCCGCCGGCGATGCCCAGCATCTCTTTCGGCGACGTATCGCTGAGGATACACCAGCCGAGATTGCCAAAGCCTTTTGCAAAGAAGGCCAGGCTCATGGCGGCGATAACCACCACCTCAGAAGCGGTATAGTTAGCGATAACGATGACGCAGGAGAGCAGCATGCCGCAGATCACCGGTATCTTGCGGGCAGTGGTCAGACTATAGCCGCGCTTAAGGAGCCAGTCGGAAAACAGCCCTCCGAGCAGGCCGCCGATAAACCCGGCAATCGCCGGAATACTGGCGACAAAACCGACTTTCAGTATCGACATCCCCTTCGCCTGGTAGAGGTAGGTCGGGAACCATGTCAGGAAGAACCAGGTAATCGAGGTGACGCAGAACTGGCCGATATAGACGCCGATCATCATGCGGTTTACGCACACGCTTTTGATCTGCGCGAGGGTTAATTTGTGCTGCGTTTTTTGGCTGCCTAATTCCGGTTCGCCGCCGCCCTCGCGAATATATTCAAGCTCCTGCTGGTTTATTTTCGGATGATGCAAAGGGTCCTTGACCTTAATCAGCCAAAATATCCCCAGGACCACCCCGATGGCGCCAATATAATAGAAGACATAATGCCAGCTTAAATTATGCAGAATGATGGTCATTAGCGGCGTGATAATACCCAGGGAGATATACTGCGCCGCCTGATATACCGAGGTGACAAACCCGCGCTCTTTATTCGGGAACCACTGCACGCTGAGGCGGCTGTTGGCGGGGAAGGCCGGGGCTTCTATCGCGCCCATCATCAGACGCAGAATAACCAGCACCACCAGCGGGCTGGCAAACAGAAAGATCGTCCCCTGGAACATAGTCACTACCGACCAGCCGATCAGCGCGCAGCCATATACCAGCCGCGAACCGTATTTATCCAGCAGCCAACCGCCGGGAATTTGCATTATCACATAAGAAATACCAAAGACGGAAAAAGCCAGACCCATAGCTTCCGGGTCGAATCCTAGTTCCTTACTCATAATCGGTGCGACGACCGATAGCGTCGCGCGGTCGGCATAATTAAATACGGTAGCCAAAAAAAGAAATAATAAGATGCCGTAACGCACGTTGCTGCGTTTTATTGGTGTATTCACTTTTCAACTCCATTGCAGGGTTGGGTATGTGGGTACAGCGAGTCAGGGGCGGGAGGGGCGACAAGGGTGTTCCCGCCGGTCGTTAATAACATATCCCCGGTCATGAGCTGACCGGACTACGGGATGGTGGAGGAATCGATTATCCGCCAGCCCGGACCCGGCGCGTTCGCTCCCGGTCCGGGAAAATAGCCTGCACAAGCATCAGGGGCGTTTGCCAAACTCGCAGCTGTGCTGGGTCCAGCGGCGCGCCTGTTCACTCAGGGTGAAGCCCAGCCCGTGGCGTTCAGAAATCCACATCCGCCCGTCGCGCAGCTCAAGCTGTTCATTAAACAGCGGGTTCAGCCACTCGAAGTGCTCCAGCCACGGCTCTAGCGGGTAGGCGGCGGCGAGGTGCAGATGCACTTCCATCGCAAAATGCGGGGCCAGCTTGCGGCCATGCTTCGCCGCCAGATCCATAATCTTCAGGAAGGGGGAGATACCGCCGACGCGCGGGGCGTCCGGCTGCACGAAGTCGCAGGCGTTGCCGAGGATAAGCTGTTCGTGTTCGCGGAAGCTGGTCAGCATCTCGCCGGTAGCAATCGGCGTATCCAGCGCGGCGGCCAGCTGCGCGTGGCCTTCGATATCGTAAGCGTCGAGCGGCTCCTCAATCCAGATCAGGTTAAACTGTTCCATTTTACGCCCCATGCGAATGGCGGTTTCCCGGTCCCACTGCTGGTTGGCGTCAACCATCAGCGGGAAATCCGGGCCCAGCGCTTCACGCACCGCCGTCAGGCGACGGATATCCTCGGCGGTGTTCGGTTGGCCCACCTTCAGCTTGATCCCGCCGATTCCGTTTTCCCGCGAGATGGCGACGTTTTTCAGCACCTGATCCAGCGGCGTATGCAGGAAGCCGCCGGAAGTGTTGTAGCACTGTACCGAATCGCGATGGGAGCCGAGCAGCTTCGCCAGCGGCAGCCCGGCGCGTTTGGCTTTCATATCCCACAGCGCAATATCAAGAGGGGAGATGGCCTGTACCGCCATGCCGCTGCGCCCTACGGAAGCGCCCGCCCACAGCAGTTTGGTGTAGATCTTGTCGATATCGTTGGGGTCTTCGCCGAGCAGGTTATCGGCAATCTCTTTGGCATGGGCATAGATCCCCTGACCCCCCGCGCGTTTGGAATAGCTAAAACCTACCCCTTCGAAACCGTCGCGGGAGCGGATTTCAGCGATAATAATCGCGACTTCGGTCAGCGGCTTTTGCCGCCCGGTGAGGACTTTGGCATCGCTGACCGGCGTGGCCAGGGGGAGAAAGGCCAGGGAGAGTTTAACGTGCTCAATGCGGTCGCCGGTTTCGGCGGCAGTTTTCACGCCGGTGGTTTTGGCGTAGGTCACGGAGCTGGAATTGGCGCTGGCGGTCATGGCAAGTTCCTTATAGGTTATGAAATGTTTGCGCTAACATTTTTAAATCAGCTTTGGTTTTTATGCCACAGGACTGCCTTTAATTTGTACAAATGATCACAACTTTAGGTTATTAAGGGTAAAATTATGGAGGCGACATCACGATCCAAAAGAGTTTGTGAAATAGCACAATTATCAATGATAGCGATAACATTTTATCTCTCAGGTTATTGATTCTCATGCGGATGCGCGGGCGGGCGCTGGCAATTGGCCGGGCCATCATCAATAATGCTCGCTGGGAACGACTCAACACAGGGGCTTAGTCGTGAAAAGCAGAAAACCGACGCGCGTGCCGACGCTGGATGATGTTGCCCGCACGGCGGGGTTATCATCCATGACGGTCAGTCGGGCATTGAATACGCCGCAGCTGGTGCGTCCGGCAACGGTGGAAAAGGTGCTACATGCGGTGCAGGCCACGGGCTACATTCCCAATGCGCTGGCCGGCGGACTGGCTTCACGACGCAGCAGGCTGATTGCCGTGGTGGTACCGCAAATCAACAACAATATGTTTGTCGACACCATCCAGGCTCTGAGCGATACCCTTGCGGCGCGCGGCTATCATATGCTGCTGTGCGTGGCGGGCTACAGTCGGGAAACCGAAGCGGAGCTGGTGGCAACCTTGCTCTCCCGTCGCCCGGATGGCGTAGTGCTGACCGGAATTCAGCATGCCCCGGCATTAAAGAAAACTATCCTCAACGCCGCGATCCCGGTGGTGGAAATTTGGGACCTGACCCCGACGCCGCTGGATATGCTGGTGGGCTTTTCACATGAAAAAGTTGGCGAGACGATAGGCGAGTTTTTGCTGCAAAAGGGCTACCGGCGCCCGGGACTATTGTGGGCAGGGGACGCGCGAGCAGCGCTGCGTAAGCAGGGGCTGTGCGCCCGGCTGGTCAAAAATGGTATTCGCGATGTGCCTCAGGTGGAAGTGCCGCTCCCGGCCTCGCTGGCGCTGGGGCGCAGCGGCCTGGCCCAGCTGCTTGGCGCTGGCGAGTACGATATTATCGTATGCAGTTCCGATACCCTGGCGCAGGGGGCGATAATGGAGGCCGAAAGTCGTGGCCTGCGCGTGCCGAAGGATTTAGCGGTGATGGGCTTTGGCGATCTGGATTTTGCCGCCAGCAACCGACCGGCGATTACGACCGTGAGCGTCGATCGCCATGCGATTGGCGAACGCGCGGCAACCCTCCTCGCCGACCGCATTGAAGGCGTTGGGGAAGGGAACGCGATTGTGGATCTGGGCTATCATTTGCTGGAGCGAGAGTCGGCGTAGCACGCCGTTAAATAGCGTGCTGCCTGCTTATTTTCCCGGCTTTCACCCGACGCAGACGTTTACCGTGGAGGCTGAGCATGATTACCGTCTATGGCGTACCGGGCTGGGGGTCGGCAATCAGCGAGCTGATGCTGACGCTGGCCGAAATCCCGTACCATTTTGTTAACGTTGAAGGCTTTGATAAACCCGGACCCCAGCGCGACAGCCTGATGCAGATAAATCCGCTGTGTCAGGTACCCACTTTTAAGCTGGCGGACGGCAGCGTGATGAGCGAATCCGCGGCGATGGCCTTAACGATCCTCGACCAGCGGCCGGATCTCGCGCCAGAGCCCGGGACGCCGCAGCGCCACCGGTTCCAGCACCTGCTGATTTGGCTGGTCGCCAACGTCTATCCCACCTTCACCTATGCGGATTACCCCGAGCGCTGGACGGCGGATGCCCCGCAGCAGCTGCGGGAAAACTGCGTGAACTATCGCAAGTCGCTCTACCTGTGGCTGGAGCAGCAGCTTGCCGCTGCGCCCTATGCGCTGGGCGCGCAGATCGGCCTGCTGGACTGTTATATCGCGGTGATGTGTTGCTGGGGGCCGCGGCGGGAATGGTTCGAAGCGCACACGCCGAAATTTGTCGCCGTCGCGGATGCCGTATATCGACGTTCTGAGCTGGAACAGGTGTTGCGGCGCAACGAGCTGATTTAAGGCACAAAATGAAAACCGACGCGCCCGGGCTGTGGTAGTTTTATCGTTCTGACAATAAGGAGTCCGCTATGCCGCATGTTGATATTAAGTGTTTTCCTCGCGAGCTGAATGATGAGCAAAAAGCGGCGCTGGCCGCCGATATCGCCGCCGTACTGGTGCAGCACCTGAACAGTAAGGACAGCTCGGTGAGCGTGGCTCTCAAGCAGGTTGACCCGAGCGACTGGCAGCAGGTGTGGGACAGTGAAATCGCCCCGCAGATGGAGCAGCTGATTAAAAAGCCCGGTTATAGCATGTAGCGGCTTCGGGCTGCCGGAGGAGGCGCTTTGCGCCCGTCCGGGCTACAAAAGCCGGCGGTCTTTGTAGCCCGGACAAGGCGTCGCCCCAGCAGAAGAACGGTTCGGTGCCTTATCCTGGGCTCCCCCTTAGAACCAAATCTCGGTTTGCACGCCGAAGTTCCAGTTGCCGCCGGCGGTAAAGCCTTTGCTGCCGAAATCATCGTTAATGGCGTAGCGATCCAGCGCCTTATCCCAGTTCATCCACGTAACGAAGAATCGAATCTCCGGCCGCGCTTTAATATCAAACACATCGCCCACCTTAAACGTCGGGGCGAAGGTCAGCTTATAAAAATCGCCGCTCACCGCCTGATACTGATGGACATCGTCGTTGTAGCGATAGGTTCGCCCGTTGGGGTTCAGGTCCATATACTGCCAGGACGCTTCGTACAGGAGCGCGAAATTGCGGGTGATGCCTTGAGAAAGCCGCAGGTTGAAGGTCGCCCAATCGTAGCGGTCGCCATCGCGATAGCGGCTTTCGCTATGCTGGGCGATAACTGACGGGGCCAGCTCCCAGTTTTTGCCCAGCGGCAGAATACCCCAGGAGGCAAAACGCAGGGATTTGGCGTTCTCGGTTAAATCCCCGTCGCTGCCCGGCTGGCGCGCCTCGGCGCCTAAACCGCCGCCATACTGCAGCGCGCTCTCCGAAACGCCCGGCGCCAGGCCATAAAACCGCTGCTTATCGCGATAGGCCAGCATCGCGTAGTAGCCGTTCTTCGCCGTGTTGTCGCTACGCAGAGCGTAGCTGCCGGTGGTGGAGGTGTTATCCTTCAGCGAATCGTTGCCCTGAGCGGTCATCGCGGTAGTCATCAGCTGCCAGTTGTGCCAGAAGTGGTTGGCCGTGAACATCAGGTTCTGAATATCGTTATCTTCATAATTGTCGCTACCCAGATCGCCAAAGTTGCGCGCATAGACCGAATAATCACCGCGCAGATTGCTGCCCCAGCTGACGTCGTTGATGCCGCCGCCGGTACCGCCGAGGAACATAATATCGCTGTCGGTAAAGTGGATATCGAAATTGTCGCGATCGAAACGCTTGCCCGCCCAGATTGAGGCGTGCTTAAAGGGCCCGGAAAAATCGGCAAAGTTGCCCATTTCGACGTATAGCTGCCGCACGTTCAGATGGTGGCTGTCGTTATCCTGTACCCACGGGTCCGGGTTGGTGGCGCCATCGGCGAGCATGGTTTTGAAGTGCGCCCACGAACCGTCGCTAAAGGTCATTTTCTTGCCAAAGCTGAGCTCCACGTAGTTATCCTTCTCGTTGCCGAGACGGCCGACGTGGGCATCGCCGTTGAGCGAGCTGGCCGGAGAGATCCCCGGGCCGCCGCGGGCGCCTTTGCCGTGGCTATCTACCAGCATGCCGGAACGGGCGTAGGCGTTAAACTCAAAGCCGTCGCCGGGAGCGGTTTTCGCCAGCTGGCTGCTGAGATGCTGGTTCGTGGCCTGCTGTTTTTGCTCGCTGGCGGCGGTCCGCTGGCTGAGGGCCTGCACCTGTTTCTCCGCCGCCGCCGCGCGCTGTTCCGCGGCAGTGGTTCGCTGTTCCGACAGCTGCGCGCGGCGGTTGGCGTCACCCGCTTCCTGCTCCGCATGATTGAGCCGGGCTTCGAGCTGCGCCAGCCGTTGTTCGATAGTCAGCGGCGCTGCACTGATGCCGTAGGCCGAAAAAAGGGCGCAGCAAACCGCTGCGCTAATCACAGAGATACGCATAAGAATCCTTATTTCTTTCAGAGGTAAAGAGGTGAGGACGCCTTACATGGCGTGATGTTCTCCGCAGGCCGACGGGCTTTCCGGCGGCGCGCGGCGGCCGGCGTCAAGATCGGCGCGGATCTGCTCGTAATCATCGTCGAGGCGATAGAAGCGGCCGATCCACAGCATCGAGGCGACAATCAGCAGCGCCGGAATATAGAGATAGCAGGCTTTAATCGCCAGCATCGCGCTCTCGCTCTGTGCCTGATTGGCGACATAGCCGCCCGAAGAGAGCAGCACGCCGGTAATCGCGCCCGCGCCGGCCATAGCAACTTTGCCGAAGAAGCCGTTGATTGAGGTTAAAATCCCTGCGGTGTTGATGCCGGTTTTCCACACGCCGTAATCCACCGGATCGGCCTGCATGGAGAAGTAAATGGCGGTACGCTGGCCCGCGCCAAGGGACAGCACAATCGCCCCGGCAATCAGCCCCCAGCTATTGACGCCGGCGGCTATCATCATGCCCATGCCGACAAGGTTAATGGCGCTGGCAATCAGGTAGACGTGGCGCTTTTTCATCCGGCTGGCGAGTAGCGGCACGGTGAGGGTGCCCAGCAGCGGAACGAAGGTGGAGATCCCGGCGACAATGGCCGTCAGATCGTTATTGCCAACGTAGTAGTGGAAGAAGTAAACCAGCGCGCCGGTCTGGAAGAAGAACGCCCCCCACATCAGGAAGATATTGCTGGCGAACACCCACCACGGACGGTTGGCGCGCAGGCTGACCCAGGCGCGTTTCAAGGTCATTCGCTCCTGGGTAATGCTGATGTTCTCTTTAACGTTACGGAAACTCACCAGCAGGAAGAACGTCGCAATTACGCCGAAAATGACCGCGGTGTAGAAGAAGCCGTGGGCCTGGCTGCCCTTGCCCAGCGCGCCAACCAGCGGCAGAGTCGCAACGGCGACAATCGTTGCGCCGAGGGAGCCCAGCAGAATTCGCACCGCCGAGAGGGTGGTCCGTTCACGCGAATCGCTGGTCAGGAACGGCAGCATCGCGCAGAACGGGATGTTGACCAGGGTATAGAGAAACGATAGGCACAGGTAGGTGATGAAGGCGTAAAGCAGCTTGCCGGTAGTACCGAAATCCGGCACATAGAAGGCCAGAATGCACAGCAGCCCGAAAGGTACCGCCCCAAGCAGCAGATACGGACGGCAGCGCCCCCAGCGGGTGGTGGTGTTATCAATCACCAGCCCCATCAGCACGTCGGCGACGCCGTCCACCAGGCGGGTAACGAGGAACATCAGGCCGACATAGTAGGCGGGAAGGCCCATCACGTCGGTGTAAAAGAACATCAGATACAGAGAGATAAGCTGCCACACGAGGTTGCAGGAGAGGTCGGCGATGCCATAGCCAAGGCGCTGCCGCCACCGGGTAAAGGTTGTTTCTGCCATAAAATATGCTCGCTTATTGTTGTTGTTAAAGTCCGTACTGGCGAATAAACCAGGCCGGGGTACAGCTCCACGCATGGCAGTAACTGTTTATCAGCGTACTGCCATAAGGGGAAAAGTCAGGATGTGCCGGGTCAAAAATCTCCCAAAAGGTATCGGCGCCGTAATCGACCATCGCGCCCCAGTAGGCTTTGATCTCCGCGACGGCCTCATCGCGTAGCCCGCACTGCAGCAGAGCGGCGACAAAGTGGTGGCGCAGGTAGGGCGTATTCATGGCGATAGCCGGGGGATTTTGTTGCAAATTACGCATGACTTCCCGGCGCTGCCCGGCGCTGCCGGTTTCCGCCAGCACCAGCCAGATCTGCGAGGCCCAGGAAACCTGTCGCCCGGCGCCGCTAACGTAAAAACCCAGCTCCGGGTCCCAAAGCTCGCGCTGGGCCGCTGCTTTTAGCGCCTGCAGGCGCGCGCTGAGCGTGGGGGCCAGCTCGGGTTCAAAACGTCCGGCCAGCCAGATCGCGCGCTGCAGACAGTAAATCAGCACCCCTTGCGCCGCGGCCTGTTTGTTCAACGACTCCTGCCAGTCGATAAATACCCACCAGTCGTCGCTATCGCGCACCAGGCCGGCCTCATCGCAGCGGGTCAGCGCCAGCTCAACCTGGCGACGCGCCGTTGGCCACAGCTGCAAAGCGGTGGCGCTATCGCCGGTGCTTTGCAGATAGCTGTAGAGAACATCGACGAAAAACAGCGAGTAATCAAAGAGAAAAGTATCGTCGGCGATGACATCAGGCTGGACGAACACGTTGGCGGAGACCATGCCGTCTTCCCGGGTATGGCCGGCAAAGAGGTACAGACAGCGGCGAACCAGATCGTGGCGGGTGAAGGTGACGTCGTTAACCAGCGCCTGCAGGCGCAAATCGCCAAGCCACAGGCGGCGGTCCCGTTTAGGTCCGTCTTCAAAAACCTCCTGCATACAGTTTTTCAAGGTCAGTACCGAGACCCGGTCGATAGCCTGCAGCTGCGGGTCCGCCGTGGTACCGGGCAGGCAGGTTTCGCTCGCAGAGGTAACGGCATTCAGCCGAATGTGCCCAATCCGCAGGCGGAATTTCTGCGACACGGCCTTAACCTCCACCTTCAGGTAGCGAAAACAGTAGCGGCGGGGCAGGTTAACCTCTGCGGGCAGCACATCGAGCCATACGTCCTGCTGCTGCAGCCAGCTGCTGCTCAGCCAGCCCTGATATTCGCTGAATGGCTCACAGACTTCGCTGAGGGTTTCACCGAAGGTAAAGTGCAGGTGGGCCGGGGCATCCGGCGGGCTGCCGACGCCAGAGCAGGCGAAATGCAGGTAGCCGACGTAGTGGCTGCCGAAATCAATAATAAAGCTGTCGCCGCTGGTCAGATCGCGCTGATATAGCGCCTCGGGCGTGCTGACCGGCCGCGCCCGCCAACCAAAGATGGCCTGCGGATCGGCGCTAGCAGCGATAACCGCCGCCGGTGCGTGAGTCCGGCTGCTGAGCGTCGGCCTGAGGCTCTCGGCGGTGCGTAAAAAATCCTCGTGGCGGGTCATCGTGACCCCGGAGTTGCGCTGAATAGCCTGTGACATACTGCGTCCTCTACGTTTATTTATCCGCAGCATAAGACGCCGTAACCCACGCCAACCACTCTGGCAATGCCAACGCACCGGTGGAAATGGCACTGATGGTGGGATGGGCTGGTTGGCGATCACAATTCCATAAATCTGGCTCGTGGGCGCCGGTAAAATGCATTATCGTGCCACTGCGCCGTATGCCGTTTTGGACTTCGCTAATGATGACACTGACCGTTGAGTATTATTTCGCCCATCCCCAGGACAAGCTGGCGATGTACGCCAGCGACCCCGAAGATAACAGCCATGAACATAGCCACGAGTTTGCCGAACTGGTCATTGTCGAGCAGGGACATGGTTTACACGTTATTAATGGCCGGCCGCTCTATATTCAGCAGGGGGACGTTTTTTACGTGCAACCGGGCGACGTTCATTATTATGACGAGCTCGGGACGCTCAAGTTAATCAACGTGCTGATTAACCCTTCAGTTGAATTTAATTATTTGCAGAATCTCGATGCGTTATTACGCAAATTCTCCGCACAGCAGGCTTCCTGCTACGGCTGGCTGGCCCCCGATACCCGCCATATCTGTAAGGGGCTGGTTGAGAAGATATTCTCGGCTGATTTTCAGCGTAGTGAAAACAGCGCTCTGCGCGAGGCCGCCTTTTTTCAGCTGGCGACGACGATATTGCATGCCGAAAGCGAAGCGGAATATAGCAATACTAAATATAAATTACATAAATTACTCACCTGGCTGCAGGACCACTGTTTTGAAGAGCATAACTGGCAGGTGCTGGCCGATAAATTTCATCTGACCACGCGCACCGCCTTCCGCCATATTAAAGAGGCGACCGGTTTAACCCCGGATAATTATATAAAACGCCTGCGTCTGGTCTCTGCGAGGGTAAAACTACGCGAAACCGATATGACTATTACCGAAGTGGCCTATTTATGCGGCTTCGCGAACAGCAACCACTTTACCACCCTTTATAAAAAGGTCTTTGGCTTGACCCCCAGCGAGGACCGGCGCCGGCTGCAGCGCTGAGGCCGCCGCCAGGCGCTCGCTTAGCGTCAAACCGGAGCGTGCGCCGAGCATAAAACAGCCCAACCGCGAACCGTATCCGCCGGGTGCGTCAGGCAGCGGTTGATGGCCGCCGGTTGCGCCTCACTTAACAGCAGGTGAGCGATCCCCGCCATGCGTTTCACAATGCCCTGCGCGCCCTCAACCAGCCTGCCGTGAGCAGCGGGATTACTCTTCCGGCGTGTTCGCCCGGACGTGCCGGCCGCTGGCGACAAAGTTGCCGGTGCCGAGATGATGCAGCGTATTGAGCTTATCATCGTCGAACTGCCAGCGTCCGGTGACGAAAACCCGCTCATCGGCGGCGGCGGAAACCACTTCGCCGAACAGGGTATCGTACTGCTCCTGGGCGGCGGTGGGCGGCAGCAGCCGACACTCCATCCACGCCAGACACTTTTCTTCAATTAACGGCAGGCCGAGCTCCGGACCGTTAACCACCGGAATGCCGTAGGCGTTGAATTTATCCTCATCGCGTCCGCTGATGCTGCCGACCGCGTAGGTCCAGCTGGCGGCAGCCACGCCCGGCACCACGATGCCGAAGGTCCCGTTGCGCTCGACGATCTCCCGCGTCCAGGCGCTCTTATCGACCACGATGGCGACGCGGGGCGGCGCGAACTCCACCGGCATCGACCATGCGGCGGCCATCACGTTGCGGCGCCCGGATTGAGCGTCGTAGCTGGTTATCAGAATGGTGGGGCCGTGATTGAGCAGGCGACTGGCGTACTGAAGTTCGACGTGGCGAAAGCGGCTCATATGCGTTCCTTGGTAAATGGGTCTGATGCCAGACAACAAGTTAAGCCGCAATGAAAATGTAATCAATACGTCATCCAGGCTCCCTATAGTTGGCGGCACTAAGTCCCAAAGAGGATAACAACATGTTAGCTCCCCTGTATTTATCGCAGGTGGGCGCGGCCCGGCGGGTTTCAACCGCCGGTAGAGCATCGCTTTCCCGATGGGGAGGGCGATAATGCGCGCGCTTACCGGCATCAAGCTTGACGGCGTTTCATTCGCTTTCGGCGCCAACACCGTTCTCAATAATATCGATCTGCATATCGAAGCGGGCAGTATCGTCGCGCTGCTGGGGCCATCCGGCTGCGGCAAAAGCACGCTGCTGCGCCTGCTGGCCGGGCTCACCGTTCCCGCCAGCGGCGAGATCCGCTTTGGCGACCGCCTGGTGGCGAAAGCCGGCTGGGGGATGGCCCCGGAGCAGCGCGATATCGGCATGGTTTTCCAGGATTACGCTCTGTGGCCGCATATGACCGTGGCGCAAAACATCGCCTTTCCGCTGCGCATGCGCGGGGTGCCTCGCGGCGAACGCCAGCAGCGGGTCAACGCCGCGCTGGCGCGGGTGGGTCTTACCGGCTTCGCCGAGCGTAAACCCTCCGGCCTGTCCGGCGGCCAACAGCAGCGCGTCGCCCTGGCGCGGGCAATTGTCGCCGAACCTCGCGTGCTGCTGTTTGATGAACCCCTCTCTAACCTTGACAGCGAGCTGCGTGAGTCGTTGTGCATCGAGATGAGCCGTCTGCTGCGCCAGCTTGCCATCACCGCCGTCTACGTGACCCACGACCGCCGCGAAGCAGAGCTGCTGGCTGACCGTATTGTGCATTTATCAGCGGGCAGCGTTGCCGCCGTCCGCATTGTTACTTCATCCTCAGGGGAACCCGCATGAAATCCGTTATGACCTTTAAGAAAGGAGCTGTGCTCGCGATGATGCTGTCGGCCACGATGATGTCCAGCGCCCACGCGCTAACCGTTTACACCGCCGGTCCAGGCACGCTGGCGAAAGGTCTCGCCAGCGGCTACGAAAAGAAAACCGGCGTGAAGGTCAATATTTTCCAGGCCACCACCGGTAAGGTTATGGCGCGCCTTGAAGCCGAGCAGGCCAACCCGCAGGCGGATGTGCTGATCTCGGCCTCGTGGGACACCGCGGAAGATCTGCATTCCCGCGGCTGGCTGCTGGCGTATCAAAGCGCCAACGCCGATAAGGTGCCGGCCAATCTGAAATCGGCTGATTACGTTGCGCAGGGCATTTCGGCGCTGGGGATCGTCTGGAACAGCAAAAGCGGCACGCCGGAACCGAAGGAGTGGCGCGACCTGACGGAAGCGGCGTTTAAGGACAAAGTGACCACCCCGGACCCGGCGCTGTCCGGCGCATCTCTGGATTTGCTGATCGGGCTGCAGAACGGGATGGGCGATAAGGCCTGGGCCCTGTTCGATGAGCTGAAAAAGAACGGAATGGTGGTCAGCGGGCCGAATGCGCAGGCGGTGACGCCGGTGATGCAGGGCGCCAAGGCGGCGGTATTCGGCGCGGTGGACTACGTCTCTTACGGCAATATTAGCCAGGGCGAATCGCTGAAGGTGATTTTCCCGGCCAGCGGAACGGTAATTGCGCCGCGTCCGATGATGATCCTGAAAACCACCCAGCATGCTGACGATGCCAAAGCCTTTGTCGACTACGTGCTGTCGCCGGAAGGTCAGGCGATGGTCGCGGACGCCTGGCTGATGCCGGCGCGATCCGACGTCCCGGCGAAGCGCCCGCTGCTTAACGAGCTGAAGGTCCTGCCGACCAGCGGCGACGGCAGCAGCGAACGCCGCGCGGTACTGACCCGCTTCAACACGCTCTTCGCGCAGTAATCTGCTTTCCCCTTTGCCGTGCCGGCCTGACGTTGGCCCGAGCGCGGCGGGGGGAATCCCTCGCTTGCAGGTACATACGGTGAATCAAAAACTTATTTCTGGCGTTACGCTAGCGGCGCTGCTGGTGCTGGTGGCGCTGCCGCTGTTTTTTATCGTCTTACAGGCGATATTTCCCCACTTCAGCGCCGGTTCGCTGGCCGGGGCGTTTAGCGGCGTCGCGACGCTGTTTGCCGATCCGCAGCTGCCGGCGATGCTCGGCGGCACCCTGTGGATCGCCTGCGGCGTGGCGCTGGTCAGCGTCGCCATCGGGCTCCCGCTCGGGGTGCTGCGCGGGCTGTTTAATCTGCCGCTGCCGCGCCTTTGGGATCTGCTGTTCTTAATTCCTTTTCTCACGCCGCCCTATATCGCCGCCCTGTCGTGGATGCTGGTGCTGCAGCGCAACGGCTATCTGCAGCAGCTCACCGGCTGGGATCTCAACGATCTGCTGTTCAGCCGCAGCGGGATCGTGCTGGTGATGGCGCTGAATATTTTCCCGGTGGTCTATTTTGCCGTCTCCCGGAGCCTGCTGGCGAGCGGGCAGCGGCTGGCTATCGTGGCGCGCGTGCACGGCGCCAGCGCCTGGCGGGCATTCTGGCATATCACCTTGCCGATGCTCTCTCCGGCGCTGGCGGCGGGTATGCTGCTGGCGTTTACCCTGGCGATTGAGGAGTACGGCGTCCCCGCGGCGCTGGGCTCCCGCGCGGGAGTGGTGATGCTGACCGTCGGGATTGAGAAGAAGCTTGCCGACTGGCCCATCGATCTGAACGGCGCATCGCTGCTCTCGCTGCTGCTGATCGTCGTCGCGCTGCTGGCCTGGTGGCTGCAGCGCCGGCTGGTGGGGGATAAAGAAGTGACCAGCGTGACCGGCAAACCGGGTGAAAATAGCGGGGCGACGGCGGGCTGGTTTACCCTCCCGGCGCTGCTGCTGATGGCGACGGTCGCCGGGCTGGCGGTGGTGCTGCCGGTGGCATCGACGGTTGTCACCAGCCTGATGGGCACGCTGTCGGGCGGAATCAGCGCGGATAATTTTACCTTTAACCACTTTATCGCGCTGTTTAACCAGCAGGGCGACGCGCTTTCGGCGCTGGGGACCAGCCTTTCTCTGGCGCTGGCCTCGGCGCTGATTGTTGGCCTGCTGGGGCTGGTGGCGGCGTGGCTGGTGCTGATCCAAAAAATAAGGGGTAGCGCCATTGTCGATGCGCTGTCGCTGATGCCGGCGGCGCTGCCCGGCGTGGTGGTCGGGGTGGGGCTGATTCTGCTGTGGAACCGCCCGTTCTGGCCGGTTTCGCCGTATAACACCTGGTTTATGCTGCTGCTCTCCTACTGTTGCCTGCTGCTGCCGTGGCCGGTGCGCTACGTGGGCAGCGCCCTGCGCCAGCTCGGTAATAATCTGGAACCGGCGGCCAGGGTGCACGGCGCCTCGCCGCTGCAGGCGCTGCGCCTGATCGTGCTGCCGCTGGTGTTTCCGGCGCTGCTGGCGGCGATGCTGATGGTGTTTGCGGTCGCCTCGCGGGAGCTGGTGACCTCTCTGCTGCTGGCTCCGGCGGGCACGCAGACCGTGGCGGTGTTTATCTGGCGTCAGTTTGAGCAGGGCTCGGCGGGACAGGGAATGGCGATGGCTACGCTGACCCTGCTGACCGGCCTGACGCTGATGCTGAGCGCCCTGGCGCTGATGCAGCGCAGCGCGCGCTGAGCCTCACGACCGCACAAAAATACCGGTGGGACGGAAAAAATACGCTATAAATGACGCACACCGATTGCTGGAGACATTGATGAGCCCATTTTTACGTGCCTATTTTTCTCGTCTGGGCTGGACGGGAACCCCGGATGTGTCGATTAATACCCTGCGGACGCTGCATATCCATCACAACAGCGCGATCCCGTTTGAGAACCTCGATGTTCTGCTGCCGCGGGAGATTCACCTTGACGATCGGTCGCTGGAGGAGAAGCTGATTAATGCCCGCCGCGGCGGCTACTGCTTCGAGCAGAACGGCCTGTTTGAGCGGGCGTTGAGCGAGATTGGCTTTTCGGTACGTAGCCTGCTGGGCCGCGTGGTGCTGGCGAATCCGCCGCAGATGCCGCCGCGAACCCACCGCCTGCTGCTGGTGGAGGTCGACGGCGAGCGCTGGATTGCCGACGTCGGCTTCGGCGGGCAAACGCTGACTGCGCCCATCAGGCTGCTGGCGGACGTTGCGCAGCAGACCCCGCACGGCGTCTATCGCCTACTGCATGAAGGCGAGCGCTGGACGCTGCAGTTCAGCCATCATGAGCACTGGCAGTCGATGTATCATTTCGATTTAGGCTGCCAGTTTGCCGCCGATTACGTGATGGGCAATTTCTGGTCCGCCCACTGGCCGCAGTCGCATTTCCGCCACCACCTGCTGCTGTGCCGCCACCTGACTGACGGCGGGAAGATGACCTTAACCAACTTCCACTTCACCCACTGGGATAACAGCCGGGTGGTGGAAAAGGTCGATTTGCCCGACGTCGCCGCGCTGTATGACACGCTGCAAACGCGCTTTGGCCTCGGCGTGAATGACGCGAAGCACGGCTTTAGCGAGACGGATCTCGCGGCGGTGATGGCGGCGTTTGACACCCATCCGGACGCGGGTAAATAGCGGGACTACTTAAGCGCCGGCATTGCTGCCGGCGCTTAACGCTGCTGCTCTCCCGGGAGAGAGACTCAGCGCCTTGAACGCACCACCTGGTAGCGGCGGGTCAGGTACTCGATCGGCGCGCTCCAGACGTGGACCAGGCGGGTGAACGGGAATATCAGGAAGATAGTCATCCCCAGCACCAGATGGACGCGGTAGATAAACGCCACGCCGTCAAGATGCGCCGAAGCGCCGGCGTGGAAGGTCACCACCGCCTGCGCCCAGTCCACCAGTTTGAGCATCTCGCTGCCGTCCGGATGCCGGGCGGAGAAGGGGATCGTCGTCAGGCCAAGAAGGCACTGAATCAGCAGGATGCTGAGGATCATAATATCCGCCGTCGACGAGGTCGCGCGAATGCGCGGGTTGGTCAGGCGGCGGATCAGCAGGCCCGCGCCGCCGATAAGCGTCAGCACGCCGCAGGCGCCGCCGAGGATCATCGCCATCAGCTGCTTTTGCGACATCGGCAGGAACCACGAATAGACCCAGTGCGGCGTCAGCATGCCGAACAGGTGGCCGAAGAAGATGCCGAGGATGCCGATGTGGAACAGGTTTGACCAGAGCACCATACCGCGTTTGTCGAGCATCTGGCTGGAGGCGGCGCGCCAGGTGTACTGGCCGTAGTCGTAGCGCAGCCAGCTGCCGAGCATAAACACCGAGCCGCAGAGGTAGGGGTAGATATCGTAAAATAAGACGTTGAGGTACTGTATCATTTCGGGCCTCCGGCACGGACGTCGACGTACTGCGGCGCGACGTCCTGGCTAAAGCGTCGTTGATAGTTTTGCAGCGGAGAACTGTCGCAGGCGGTGGCTTTATCTTCGATAAATTTCACCTGCTCCTCTTCCCACACCGCATCCAGCGCCTGGCGGGTATCATCGCGCTTTTCACCCGCCACCTGCTTAGTGACACTGTCACTATTGAGTTTGCTGCCGGCCAGCGCCAGTAGCGCGTCAAACAGCCGATAATACTCGCACTGCCGCTGCTTGAGCCGCCCGCCGAGCAGCGCCAGAATCGGCGCGACGTTCTGCAATCCTTCGCGGCTGCCCGCCGGCGGCAGGGTGCTGAGATACTCCAGATACAGCGGTAAATGGTCCGGCAGCTCGCGGCAGTCGATCTGCAGGCCGGCCTGCTCATACTGATTCATCAGCTCGACCATCGCCTGGCCGCGGTCGCGGGACTCCGCGTGCACGTGCTCGAACAGCAGCAGCGAGGTGGCGCGCCCGCGCTCAAAGACTTCGCACCACTCGGCCTGACGGTCGAGCAGCGGGGCGGCCAGCAGCGGTTCAACAAACGCCAGCAGCGCCGGCGCATCGGCGCTGACCAGCGCCAGCGCCTCCTCGCGGTTGTCCCACAGTACTTCGTCCGGGTACTCCAGCAGCAGGCCGATCGCTTTGAGGATGCGCATTAGTCTCTCTCCCCGATATTGATCGCATCAATGCGTTGGCTGTTGAACAGGTTGAATTTGGTATCCGAGCCGTGGCAGCCGTCGCCGAAGGTGAAGCCGCAGCCGTTGCGTTCCGGGAAGGCGTCTTCCGCCATTTCGCGATGGCTGGTGGGGATCACGAAGCGGTCTTCGTAGTTAGCGATCGCCAGATAGCGGTACATATCCTCTACCTGCTCGACGCTGAGGCCGACCTCTTCGATGGCGCGGGTATCGGTGACGCCTTCTACGGTTTGGGAGCGCTTGTAGTGGCGCATCGCCATCATACGCTTCAGGGCGCGCAGCACCGGACCGGTGTCGCCGGCGCTCAGCAGGTTGGCCAGATACTGGACCGGAATACGCAGGCTTTCGACCGCCGGCAGTATGCTGCCGTTGTTCGGCAGGCCGCCGGCGTCGGCGACGGACTGGATCGGCGACAGCGGCGGGACGTACCAGACCATCGGCAGCGTGCGGTATTCCGGATGCAGCGGCAGCGCCAGCTTCCAGTCCATCGCCAGCTTATAGACCGGTGATTTCTGCGCGGCGTCGATCACGTTATGCGGGATCCCCTGCTTCAGGGCCTCCTCAATTACCGCCGGATCGTGCGGGTCAAGAAATACGTCGCACTGACGTTCGTAGAGGTCGGTTTCATGCTCGGTGCTGGCCGCTTCTTCGATGCGGTCCGCGTCATACAGCAGCACGCCGAGATAGCGAATACGCCCGACGCAGGTTTCCGAACAGACCGTTGGCTGACCGGATTCGATGCGCGGATAGCAGAAGATGCATTTTTCCGACTTGCCGCTTTTCCAGTTGAAGTAGATTTTTTTGTACGGGCAGCCGCTGATGCACATCCGCCAGCCGCGGCATTTGTCCTGGTCGATCAGCACGATGCCGTCCTCTTCACGCTTATAGATGGCGCCGCTCGGGCAGGTGGCGGCGCAGCTCGGGTTGAGGCAGTGCTCGCACAGGCGCGGCAGGTACATCATGAAGGTGTTTTCGAACTGGCCGTACATCTCTTTCTGCATCGCCTCGAAGTTGCGATCGCGGGCGCGCTTTTCAAACTCGCCGCCGAGCAGCTCCTCCCAGTTGGGACCCCAGGTGATTTTATCCATCCGCTTGCCGCTGATCAGCGAGCGCGGGCGGGCGGTGGGCAGGTGTTGGCCTTCGGGGGCGGTATGCAGGTGCTGATAGTCGTAGGTAAAGGGCTCGTAATAGTCGTCGATCCCCGGCAGCACCGGGTTGGCGAAGATTTTCGATAGCACGCCGACGCGGCTGCCGAGGCGCGGCGTGAGCTTGCCGGTGATCCCGCGGATCCAGCCGCCTTGCCACTCCTCCTGGTCTTCCCAGTTTTTCGGATAGCCGATGCCGGGCTTGGTTTCGACGTTGTTAAACCAGGCATACTCCATGCCTTCGCGCCCGGTCCAGACGTTCTTGCAGGTGACCGAACAGGTATGACAGCCAATGCATTTGTCGAGGTTTAGCACCATCCCGACCTGTGAGCGTATTTTCATTTTTTCGCCTCCTGTACCCGATCGGAACCTTCGTCATCCAGCCAGTTAATATTTTTCATTTTGCGAATCATGATGAACTCGTCGCGGTTAGAGCCGACGGTGCCGTAGTAGTTAAAGCCGTAGGCCAGCTGCGCGTAGCCGCCGATCATATGGGTCGGTTTCGGGCAAATACGGGTCACCGAGTTATGGATCCCGCCGCGCAGTCCGGTGACTTCAGAACCCGGAATATTCATGATTCGTTCCTGGGCGTGGTACATCATGGTCATCCCAGGCGGCACGCGCTGGCTGACCACCGCGCGGGCGGTGAGGGCGCCGTTGGCGTTGAACGCTTCAATCCAGTCGTTATCCTCAATCCCCAGCTCCCTGGCGTCGGTTTCGCTGAGCCAGACGATCGGCCCGCCGCGCGACAGGGTCAGCATCAGCAGGTTTTCGCTGTAGGTGGAGTGGATGCCCCATTTCTGGTGCGGGGTCAGGAAGTTCAGCGCTTTTTCCGGGAAGCCGTTGGGCGGGATCGCCTTCATATGGCTGACGCTGCGGGTATCTATCGGCGGCCGATAGACCACCAGGCTTTCGCCGAAGGCGCGCATCCAGGGGTGATCCTGATAGAGCTGCTGGCGGCCGGAGAGCGTGCGCCACGGGATCAGCTCATGCACGTTGGTATAGCCGGCGTTGTACGAGACGTGCTCGCTCTCAAGGCCGGACCAGGTGGGGCTGGAGATGATTTTGCGCGGCTGGGCCTGGATATCGCGAAAGCGGATCTTCTCGTCTTCTTTATTGATCGCCAGGTGGCTGTGCTCGCGGCCGGTAAACTCGCCGAGGGAGTGCCAGGCCTTCACCGCCACCTGACCGTTGGTTTCCGGCGCCAGGCTGAGGATCACCTCGGCGGCGTCTATCGCGCTGTCGATGCGCGGGCGGCCTTTAGCCGGGCCATCGAGCTTGACGTAGTTGAGCTTGCCGAGGAAATCGACCTCGTCCTGGGTATTCCACGAAATCCCTTTGCTGCCGTTGCCCAGCTTGTCCAGCAGCGGGCCAAGGGAGGTAAAACGCTCCCAGGTCGCCGGGTAGTCGCGCTCAACCACGGCGATGGTCGGGGCGGTTTTCCCGGGGATAAGATCGCACTCGCCCTTGTGCCAGTCGAAGACGTCAAAAGGCTGCGACAGCTCCCCCGGGGAGTCATGCTGCAGCGGCAGCAGCACCACGTCGGTCTCTTTATCAAGATGGCCGACGCAGACCTCGGAGAAGGCCTTAGCGATATCTTTGTAGATTTCCCAGTCGCTTTTCGCATCCCAGGCCGGGTCAACGGCGGCGGAGAGCGGATGGATAAACGGGTGCATGTCCGAGGTATTCATATCGTCTTTTTCGTACCAGGTGGCGGTCGGCAGGACGATATCGGAGAACAGGCAGGTGCTCGACATGCGAAAATCGAGGGTCACCAGCAGGTCGAGCTTGCCCTCAATGGCGGCGGTCTGCCACTCCACCTCTTCCGGCTTCACCTCATCCGTCGCCCCCAGCTCATCGCCCTGAATGCCGCTGTCGGTCCCCAGCAGATATTTGAGCATGTACTCGTGGCCTTTCCCGGAAGAGCCCAGCAGGTTGGAGCGCCAGATAAACATATTTCGCGGATGGTTTTTGCCGTTATCCGGCTGCTCGCTGGCAAAGCGGATATCGCCGGATTTCAGCGCCTGGGCGGTGAAGTCGGCGGGAGAGAGTCCGGCGGAATCGGCCTGCTGCTTAATGGTCAGCGGGTTGACGCTCAGCTGCGGCGCCGACGGCAGCCAGCCCATGCGCTCGGCGCGGACGTTAAAATCAATCAGGTGGCCGCTAAAGCGGCTGGCATCCGCCAGCGGGGAGAGCAGTTCCTGCGCGGTCAACTTCTCATAGCGCCACTGACAGGAGTGATTGTAAAAATACGAGGTGCTGTTCATCTGGCGCGGCGGGCGGTTCCAGTCGGTGGCGAAGGCCAGCGGCAGCCAGCCGGTTTGCGGGCGCAGCTTCTCCTGACCAACGTAGTGCGACCAGCCGCCGCCGCTTTGCCCGATGCAGCCGCAGAACACCAGCATGTTGATCATCCCCCGGTAGTTCATATCCATGTGGTACCAGTGGTTGACGCCGGCGCCGAGGATAATCATCGAGCGCCCGTGGGTTTTATGCGCGGTGTCGGCGAACTCCCAGGCGATCTGCTCGATATGTCGGCGCGACACGCCGGTGATCTGTTCGGCCCAGGCCGGAGTGTAGGCTTTGAGATCGTCAAAATCCTGCGCCGCGCTGGCGTCATCCAGGCCGCGATCGAGGCCATAGTTGGCGAGCACCAGATCGTAAACGCTGGCCACCAGGCCGCTTTCGCCGTTTGCCAGCGCCAACTGCTTAACCGGCAACTGATGGATCAGCACCGGCTCCTGCTTAACGCTGCGAAAATGCGGGTTTTCGTTACCGCCAAAGTAGGGGAAGCCCACCGCGGCGACGGAGTCCTTGATATCCAGCAGCGAGAGCCGCAGCTCGGTCTCTTTGTCGGCCGCCAGCGGTTCGAGGTTCCATTTCCCTTTCTCGCCCCAGCGGAAGCCGATCGAGCCGTTAGGCGCCACTAGCTCCCCTGCGGCATTGAAGGCGACGGTTTTCCATTCCGGGTTATTGCTTTCACCCAGCCCGTCCAGCAGGTCCGACGCGCGCAGCATGCGCCCGGGCACCCAGCTGCCGTCGTCGCGCCTGTCGAGCATCACCAGCATCGGCATATCGGTGTAGTGGCGACAGTAGTTGAGGAAGTAATCGCTGGGGTTATCGAGGTGGAAGCGCTTAAGGATCACGTGGCCCATCGCCATAGCCAGCGCGCTGTCGGTGCCCTGTTTGGGCGCCAGCCACTGGTCGCAAAGCTTGGCGACTTCCGAATAGTCCGGAGTAATAGCGATGGTTTTGCTGCCTTTATAGCGCACTTCGGTGAAGAAGTGGGCATCCGGCGTTCGGGTCTGCGGGACGTTGGAGCCCCAGGCGATGATGTAGCTGGAGTTGTACCAGTCGGCGGATTCCGGCACGTCGGTCTGCTCGCCCCAGGTCATCGGCGAGGCGGGCGGCAGGTCGCAGTACCAGTCATAAAAGCTCAGGCAGGTTCCGCCGATCAGCGACAGATAGCGGGTACCGGCGGCGTAGGAAACCATCGACATCGCCGGAATGGGCGAGAAGCCGACCACGCGATCCGGACCGTAGTTTTTAATGGTCCAGACGTTGGCGGCGGCGATCAACTGGTTGAGCTCTTTCCAGGTCGAGCGAATAAATCCGCCTTTCCCGCGCGCCTGCTTGTAGCTCAGGCATTTCTGCGGGTCCTGCATGATGCTGTTCCACGCGTTCACCGGGTCCGGGTGCTGCGCCAGCGCCTCGCGCCACAGCTCAATCAGCCGCTTGCGCGCCAGCGGGTATTTCAGGCGGTTGGCGCTGTAGAGGTACCATGAGTAGCTGGCGCCGCGCGGGCAGCCGCGCGGCTCATGGTTCGGTAGGTCAGGGCGGGTGCGGGGATAGTCGGTCTGCTGGGTTTCCCAGGTGACGAGCCCGTTTTTAACGTAGATCTTCCAGCTACATGAGCCTGTACAGTTTACGCCGTGCGTGGAGCGGACAATCTTATCGAACTGCCAGCGCTGGCGGTAGCTATCCTCCCAGTCACGGTTGGTGTTGTACACCTGACCGTGGCCGTTGGCAAAGCTCTCGCCCTTTTGCTTAAAGTAGCGAAAGCGATCCAGTAGTTTGCTCATGACATTATCTCCTGACGGGGGATTGCGCCCCCGTGGTTACATTGCTCAACATTTATTTATTATTTTGTTTATTTCGTCGCCGGCCTGCGGCGCCCGTAGACCAGCCAGGTCACCAGCACGCAAACCACGTAAAACACAAAAAAGATCTTCATGGCGCCGACCGGGGAGCCGGTCATGGCCAGCGAGGTGCCGAAGGCTTTGGGGATGAAGAAGCCCCCCACGGCGCCAATGGCGGAGATAAAGCCGAGCGCGGCGGCGGTATCGGTCACCGCCTCATGCTGGGCCTGTTCGTCGGTACCGCCGCGCTTTTTGACGCTATCGACGGTGATTTGGCGAAAGATCACGGCGATCATCTGGAAGGTGGAGCCGCTGCCGAGGCCGGCGGTCAGGAACAGCCCCATAAACACCACGTAAAAGGCGAGGAAGCTGCCGGAACCGGAGCCCGGCAGGGTGAGAAACAGCAGGCCGGTAAACAGCGCCATCAGGATAAAGTTGGCGAGGGTCACGTTAACCCCGCCGAGGCGGTCAGAGATAATGCCGCCAAATGAACGGGCCAGGGCGCCGATAAACGGCCCGAAAAAGGCCAGCTGGAGGATATTGACGTCCGGGAACTGGGTTTTCGCCAGCATCGCAAAGCCCGCGGAAAAGCCGATAAACGAGCCGAAGGTCGCGAGATACAGCAGGCTCAGCAGCCACATATGCGGACGTTTTAGCACCGGCAGCTGATCGCGAATGGAGGTTTTGGAACCGGCGATATCGTTCATGCCGAACCAGGCGGCCGCGGTGGCGATCAGCAGCAGCGGGACCCAGATAAGCGGCGAGTTGCCCAGCCACAGGGTTGAGCCGTCCGGCTGCCCGGCGCCGCGCACGCCGAGGAAGGTAAACAGCGGGAGGAAAACGAAAACAGGCGAGAGCAGCTGCATCACGCTGACGCCGAGGTTGCCCAGCCCGCCGTTCACGCCCAGCGCGCTGCCCTGTTTTGCTTTCGGGTAGAAAAAGCTGATATTGCCCATGCTGGAGGCAAAGTTGGCGCCGGCGAAACCGCACAGCAGAGCGATGATGATAAATATCCAGTACGGCGTAGCCGGGTTCTGTACCGCGAAACCGAGCCACAGGCATGGCACCACTAATATAACGGTACTGATTACCGTCCAGTAGCGCCCGCCAAATATTGGCACCATAAACGAATAGGGCACGCGTAATATTGCCCCGGAAAGCGAAGGAAGGGCGGTTAATAAAAAGAGCTGGTCGGTAGTGAAATTAAATCCTACTTTATTAAGATTCACCGCTACTGCGCTAAATAACATCCATACGCAGAAGGCGAGTAGCAGACAAGTTACTGAAATAAAAAGGTTTCTCCGCGCGATCTTTTTACCTTTATTTTCCCAAAATGCCGGGTTTTCGGGTCGCCAGTCTTTTAAAAGGTAATGATTATCTTTCTCATTTTGTATTGACATATTGCCCTCGATTGCACCGTGACCAAACAAAAATAGAGATGAGAAAACAGAAAATTAAGCTGAGGCTGTTATGAAGGCTGGTCGTTTTAATTATTGTAATGTTTGAAAGAATAGATAAAAAAAACGGTGCAGAAGAAAACACGCGGCGAATAGAGGGTTGTTATTTGTTACAAAATGTAAATAATATGTTGCATGAAAGGGCGCTGCTGGCCGCATCAGCAGGAGGGCCGCGCTGGGTGAACCGTCTCCCACCCGCGCCGGCGGGAGACGTCGGGCCTGCCGGTTATTCAGGAAGGGCGAAAAAGCTCCATCGTTATATAATAATTTATATATCGACTAAAGGCAGCGTCATCAATCTCTTTCATTCCCAGCGCGTAAATACCGTCTAATCCGCAGACGAGGGCGATGAGCCGCCACGCAATATTCTCCGCGCTATCGCCGGGGTGAAACTCCCCGGCCGCGGTTCCGTGCTGAATAATGTTGACCGTCTCTTCGTGCCACAGGCTCATGGTGAGCAGGTAGGCCGCTTTGATATCGCGATCGCTGCTGGAAAGCAGCTGCCCCTCGCGCCACAGGCGAATGTACGGCTCCAGTCGGCCATCTTCGCTGCCCAGCATCGAAAACAGACGCTCGTTCCAGCTTGCCGCGTCATCAACCAGCTGGATGGCCAGCATATCCCGAATCAGCTGGACGAAGGCGTGGGCCTTAAGCTCACCGATGGAGGTGAAGTGGTGGTGCAGCTGCCCGGTAGCAACGCCGGCCTCGCTGGCTATTTGCCGGACGGTCATCGCGCCAAGGCCGCCGCGCAGGGCCACGCGCATCGCCGCCTGCAGGATAACTTCCCGACGATCTTCCCGACTTAAATAGTTCATATTCTCCCGCCGTGCAGTGGTTTTCATTGATAGTAACAAAAAGTTGGACAGTCGTTCAACAATCCGGCAGGATCGCATTCCTGGACGCGTGTCCAATTTAGTTAATTGAGGAAATGTAGTATGTCTCGGCAATGGTTAACGCTAATAGCGATTTTGCTGGTTTATCTTCCAGTGGCGATCGATGCCACGGTGCTGCACGTGGCGGCGCCAACGCTTAGCGTATCCTTGAGTACCAGCAGCAATGAGCTGCTGTGGATCATTGATATCTATTCATTAGTGATGGCCGGCATGGTGCTGCCGATGGGCGCGCTTGGCGACAAAATCGGCTTTAAGCGCCTGCTGCTGCTCGGCAGCGGAATTTTCGGCGTCGCATCGCTGGCGGCGGCCTTTTCCCCCAGCGCGATGGCGCTGATTGCCTCCCGGGCGCTGCTGGCCATCGGCGCCGCGATGATTGTCCCGGCGACGCTGGCCGGCATTCGTAACACCTTTGCCGAAGCCCGCCACCGCAATATGGCGTTGGGCCTGTGGGCGGCGATTGGCTCCGGCGGCGCGGCTTTCGGCCCGCTGGTGGGCGGAATGCTGCTGGAACATTTCTACTGGGGATCGGTCTTCCTGCTCAACGTCCCCATCGTGCTGGTGGTCATGGCCTTCAGCGCGCGGATGGTGCCTCGCCAGCCCGCGCGACGCGAGCAGCCGCTGAATATGCTGCAGGCGTTGATGCTGATTACGGCGATCCTGATGCTGGTCTTTAGCGCCAAAACGGCGCTGAAAGGGCAGCTTGAGCTGTGGATCACCGGGCTGGTGGCCCTTGCCGGGGCGGGGATGCTGTTCTCCTTCGTGCGCCGGCAGCTCTCATCGGCGAGGCCGATGGTGGATATGCGCCTCTTCACGCACCGCATTATTTTAAGCGGCGTGATGATGGCGATGACGGCGCTGATTACGCTGGTGGGTTTCGAGCTGCTGATGGCGCAGGAGCTGCAGTTTGTGCACGGTAAAACGCCGTTTGAGGCCGGGCTGTTTATGCTGCCGCTGATGGTGGCAAGCGGATTTAGCGGGCCGATCGCCGGGATGATGGTCTCGCGTCTCGGCCTGCGCCAGGTGGCCACCGGCGGGATGCTGCTGAGCGCGTTCAGCTTCCTCGGGCTGTCGATGACCGACTTCAGCAGCCAGCCGTGGCTGGCGTGGGGGCTGATGACCCTGCTTGGCTTCAGCGTTGCCAGCGCGCTGCTGGCCTCCAGCTCGGCGATTATGGCCGCCGCGCCAAAAGAGAAGGCGGCCGCGGCGGGAGCGATTGAAACGATGGCCTATGAGCTCGGCGCCGGGCTGGGCATAGCGCTCTTTGGCCTGATCCTGACCCGCAGCTACGGCGCGTCGATTGTATTACCGAACGGTATTGACGGCGGCGCGGCGGAGCAGGCCGCATCCTCGATCAGCGAGGCGATAAATCTGGCCCAGTCGATGCCCGCTATTCCGGCCCATGCGCTGGTTGAGGCGGCCAAAACGGCGTTTATCAGCGCCCACAGTATCGTCCTGGCGACCGCCGGCGTCCTGCTGCTGCTGCTGGCGGTAGGGATCTGGCGCAGTCTGGCGAAAGCGCCGCCGGTGAATGACGCCCTATAGCCGAAGAGAGAGCTCCTTTGCGGCCCGGCGCCTGTCGCGGCCGCAGGTACGCCAACGTTGAGCGCCGCCAGCGGGGAGGCTAGCGGCGGGTCGCGTACCAGCAGAGCAGGGAGCCAGCGCATACCATGCCGGCTCCCTGCCAGAACGACCACGAGAGGGACGCGCTCAGCAGCACCGCCGCCAGCGCGGATGAGAGCACCGGCGTAAAGTACGATGCCGCCGCCAGCAGGCTGACGTTGCCGTGCAGAATTCCCACGTTCCACGCCGCATAGGCCAGCCCCAGCGCCACCGCGACCATCACCAGCTTGATAACCACCGGCCAGCTAAAGACCATCGGCGGCTGCTCGCTGAACAGGAATTTCAGCCACAGGGTCAGGGCCGTTAATAATACAAACAGGGTGATGCCGTTTTTGCCCTTCGCATATTTGGCGGTCACCGTGCAATAGGCCGCCCAGATAAAGGCGCCGACGAACGCCAGAATATAGCTCAGGGGGCTGGAGACGACGTTGCTGATAATTTCATCGCTATTCAGGCCGTGCTCACCGCCTAATACCCAAACGACGCCAAACAGCGCAATAAATAAGCCGGGAATAACCAGCCAGGTGCTTTTCTGCTGATTAAAGAGAATGGCGAATAAAATCGTCAGGCTGGGCCACAGATAGTTGACCATACCCACTTCGATCGCCTGCTGGCGGGTGCCGGCAAAGCCCAGCGAAAGCGCGAGGCAGATTTCATAGCTGACAAACAGCAGGCTGCCGGCCAGTAAATAGCGGCGCGGGATCTGACGCAGGTGCGGGAAACCGACGGTAAACACCAGCAAAATACCGCTCAGGCTGTAGATCATTGCCGCACCGCCCACCGGGCCTAACCCTTCGCTCACTCCGCGGATCAAACCGACCATCGTGCTCCACAGCACAATAGCCACCAGTCCGGTTAATGTTGCCTTCTTCTTTTCCATCTTAAACCTGATGCCAATAGCAGTTCAGCTTGGATTTATAACACTTTTCTATTCCGCGAGGCCGATATTTTCATCAGCGGTTAATACTAAGGAGGTAATTAAACTCGCGAGGCCTGACTATTAAGGGGGCGAGCGTTTTCGACATTGATTTGACGCAATAAAAACAGGGTCATTGCTGTTAGTTTCCCCTCCGCAATGAACAAAATTCCTGCATGGAGAAAATCAATGGACGTCAGCCGCAGAAAGTTTTTCAAAATCTGCGCAGGCGGTATGGCCGGAACAACAGCTGCTGCCCTGGGTTTTGCACCCAAAATGGCGCTGGCTCAGGCGCGTAGCTATAAGCTATTGCGCGCCAAAGAGATCCGCAACACCTGCACATACTGCTCCGTGGGCTGCGGGCTATTAATGTATAGCCTGGGCGACGGCGCGAAGAACGCGAAAGAAGCGATTTATCATATCGAAGGGGACCCGGATCATCCGGTGAGCCGCGGCGCGCTGTGCCCGAAAGGGGCCGGTTTGCTGGACTACGTGCACAGCGAAAACCGCCTGCGCTACCCGGAATATCGCGCGCCGGGTTCCGACAGGTGGCAGCGTATTTCGTGGGATGACGCCTTCGAGCGCATTGCCAAATTAATGAAAGCCGACCGTGACGCTAACTTTATTGAGAACAACGAACAGGGCGTAACGGTTAACCGCTGGCTTTCCACCGGGATGCTGTGCGCATCCGCGGCGAGTAATGAAACCGGCATGCTGACGCAGAAGTTTGTTCGCTCTCTCGGCATGCTGGCGGTAGACAACCAGGCACGCGTCTGACACGGACCAACGGTAGCAAGTCTTGCTCCAACATTTGGTCGCGGTGCGATGACCAACCACTGGGTTGATATCAAAAACGCTAACGTCGTGATGGTGATGGGCGGCAACGCCGCAGAAGCGCATCCGGTGGGATTCCGCTGGGCGTTAGAAGCGAAGAACAACAACGACGCGACGCTTATCGTCGTCGATCCGCGCTTTACGCGTACGGCATCGGTGGCCGATATCTATGCGCCGATCCGCTCCGGTACCGACATCACTTTCCTGTCGGGGGTGCTGCTGTACCTGATTGAAAACAACAAAATTAACGCCGAATACGTGCAGCATTACACCAACGCTAACCTGCTGGTGCGCGATGATTTTGCCTTCGATGACGGCCTGTTCAGCGGCTATGACGCTGAAAAACGCCAGTACGATAAGTCCTCCTGGAACTACCAGTTTGATGAGAACGGTTTTGCGAAACGCGATGAAACCCTGACCCACCCGCGCTGCGTCTGGAACCTGCTGAAACAGCACGTCTCCCGCTATACGCCGGACGTGGTGGAGAACATCTGCGGGACGCCGAAAGCGGACTTCCTCAAGGTGTGCGAAGTGCTGGCCTCCACCAGCGCGGCGGATCGCACCACCACCTTCCTCTACGCGCTGGGCTGGACGCAGCACACCGTCGGGGCGCAGAACATCCGCACTATGGCGATGATCCAGCTGCTGCTCGGCAATATGGGGATGGCGGGCGGCGGAGTGAACGCCCTGCGCGGACACTCCAATATCCAGGGGCTGACCGACCTCGGGCTGCTGTCGACCAGCCTGAGCGGCTATCTGACGCTGCCGTCGGAAAAGCAGACGGATCTGCAAAGCTACCTGCAGGCCAACACGCCAAAAGCGACGCTGGATGAGCAGGTGAACTACTGGGGTAACTATCCTAAGTTCTTCGTCAGCCTGATGAAATCCTTCTACGGCGACGCGGCGCGCCAGGAGAACGACTGGGGCTTTAACTGGTTACCGAAATGGGATCAGGCCTACGACGTCATCAAATACTTCAACATGATGGATAGCGGCAAAGTTAACGGCTACATCTGTCAGGGCTTTAACCCGGTGGCGTCCTTCCCGGACAAAAACAAGGTGGTGCGCAGCCTCAGCAAGCTGAAGTACATGGTGGTTATCGATCCGCTGGTGACCGAAACCTCCGTCTTCTGGCAGAACCACGGCGAGTCCAACGACGTCGACCCGGCGGCGATCCAGACGGAAGTCTTCCGCCTGCCGTCCACCTGCTTTGCCGAAGAGGATGGCTCCATCGCCAACTCCGGACGCTGGCTGCAGTGGCACTGGAAAGGCCAGGATGCGCCGGGCGAAGCGCGCAACGACGGCGAAATCCTCGCCGGTATCTACCACCGTCTGCGCGAAATGTACCGCGCCGAGGGCGGTAAGGGCGCCGAGCCGCTGCTGCAGATGGGCTGGAACTACAAACGGCCGGACCACCCGGAATCGGAAGAGGTGGCGAAAGAGAACAACGGCTACGCGCTGGCGGATCTCTATGACGCCAGCGGCACGCTGGTGGCGAAAAAAGGCCAGCTGCTGGACAGCTTCGCGCTGCTGCGCGACGACGGCTCAACCTCATCCTCGTGCTGGATTTATACCGGTAGCTGGACCGAGCAGGGCAACCAGATGGCCAACCGCGACAACGCGGACCCGTCGGGCCTTGGCAACACGCTGGGCTGGGCGTGGGCGTGGCCGCTAAACCGTCGCGTGCTCTATAACCGCGCGTCGGCGGATATCAACGGCAGGCCGTGGGATGCGAAACGGATGCTGATCCAGTGGAACGGCGCTAAGTGGGTCGGTAACGACATTCCGGACTTCAACACCGCGCCGCCGGGGAGCAAAACCGGTCCGTTTATCATGCAGCAGGAGGGCCTCGGCCGTCTGTTTGCGCTGGATAAGCTGGCGGAAGGTCCGTTCCCCGAGCACTACGAGCCGATGGAGACGCCGCTGGGCACCAACCCGCTGCACCCGAACGTTATCTCCAGTCCGGTGGTGCGTCTGTACGAAGAGGATGCCGTGCGTTTAGGTAAGAAAGATAGGTTCCCGTACGTCGGCACGACCTATCGCCTGACCGAGCACTTCCACACCTGGACCAAGCACACGCGGCTTAACGCCATCGCGCAGCCGGAACAGTTCGTCGAAATCAGCGAGGGGCTGGCGAAAGCCAAGGGGATTGCCAACGGCGATCGCGTGACGGTCAGCAGCATGCGCGGCTTTATTCGCGCGGTGGCGGTGGTGACCCGCCGCCTGCGGACCCTCAACGTCAACGGCCAGCAGGTGGAAACCGTCGGAATTCCGCTGCACTGGGGCTTTGAAGGGGTGGCCCGTAAGGGCTACATCGCCAATACCCTGACGCCGAACGTCGGCGATTCCAATTCGCAAACGCCGGAGTATAAGGCGTTTCTGGTCAACATCGAGAAAGCGTAAGGGGCGATTCAATGGCGATGGAAACACAGGACATTATTAAACGCTCCGCGACTAACCCTATGACTCCCGCGCCCCGCGCGCGGGACTTTAAGGCGGAAGTCGCCAAGCTTATCGATGTTTCATCCTGCGTGGGCTGTAAGGCCTGCCAGGTGGCCTGTTCCGAGTGGAATGATATCCGCGATGAAGTGGGGCACTGCGTCGGGGTTTACGATAACCCGGCGGATCTCAGCGCTAAATCCTGGACGGTGATGCGCTTTAGCGAAACCGAACAGAACGGCAGGCTGGAGTGGCTGATTCGTAAAGACGGCTGCATGCACTGCGAAGATCCGGGCTGCCTGAAGGCATGCCCCTCCGCCGGGGCGATTATTCAGTACGCTAACGGCATCGTCGACTTCCAGCAGGAAAACTGTATCGGCTGCGGCTACTGCATCGCCGGCTGTCCGTTTAACGTCCCGCGCCTCAATAAAGAGGATAACCGGGTCTATAAATGCACGCTGTGCGTTGACCGCGTTAGCGTGGGCCAGGAGCCGGCCTGCGTAAAAACCTGTCCGACCGGCGCTATCCATTTCGGCAGCAAGAAAGAGATGCTGGAGGTGGCGCAGGAGCGGGTCAACAAGCTGAAGGCGCGCGGCTATCCGCACGCCGGGGTGTACAACCCGCCGGGCGTTGGCGGCACGCACGTGATGTACGTGCTGCATCACGCCGACCAGCCGGAGCTGTACCACAAGCTGCCGAACGACCCGACAATCGATACCAGCATCAATCTGTGGAAAGGGGCGCTGAAGCCGCTCTCGGCGCTGGGCTTTGTCGCCACCTTTGCCGGGCTGATTTATCACTACATCGGGATCGGGCCGAACAAGGAAGCGGATGACGATGAGGAGCAACATGATGAGTAATTCGAAGATGATTGTGCGCACGAAGTTTATCGACCGCGCCTGTCACTGGACGGTGGTTATCTGCTTCTTTCTGGTTTCACTCTCCGGGATCGCGTTCTTCTTTCCGACCCTGCAGTGGCTGACGGAAACCTTCGGTACGCCGCAGATGGGACGCATCCTGCATCCCTTCTTCGGGGTGGTGATTTTTATCGCCCTGATGTTTATGTTCGTCCGTTTTGTGCACCACAACATCCCCGACAGGCAGGATATTCCGTGGCTGAAGGGGATTGTTGAGGTGCTGAAAGGCAACGAGCACAAGGTGGCGCGGGTTGGGAAATATAACGCCGGGCAGAAGATGATGTTCTGGACCATTATGAGCATGATTTTTGTGCTGCTGGTGAGCGGGGTGATTATCTGGCGGCCGTACTTTGCCCACTATTTCCCGATTCAGGTCATTCGCTACGGCCTGCTGATCCACGCGGCGTCGGCGATTGTGCTGATCCACGCCATCCTGATCCATATGTATATGGCGTTCTGGGTGAAAGGGTCGATTAAGGGCATGGTTGAAGGCAAGGTGAGCCGCCGTTGGGCGAAAAAGCACCATCCGCGCTGGTACCGCGATGTCGAACGTCTGGAAGCGAAGAAAGAGAGTTCGCAGGGGATAAAATAGGCCTGCCGCTGAATTGTGGATGGCGCGACCGATGTCGCGCCATTTTTTTAGCCTTCGCCGCGCATGACCTCCAGACCCACGCGCTGGCCGTAAGAGAGCTCGAGGGTATTGCCATCCGGGTCGGCGAAGAATACGTAGTAGCCCACCGGCTCGCCGAGCTGTTCAGGCTCGCTGCGCAGCACTCCCTCCCGACGCGCCATCGCGGTTTTTTCATCGATCTCCTGCCGCGTCGCGCACGCGACCCCGAGATGACCGAACGGCCCAAGCGGGGTATCGGTGTGGCTATCCGTCTGCACCAGCACCAGCGCGAACGGGCGGGTGCGGTCGCTCAGCCAGGCCACGTGGCGGGCGGAAGGCAGATCGGGCGAACGCCGGTGGATCACCTGCATCGCGGTGTAGCGGCTATAAAAATCGATACTCTTTTGCAGATCGCGAACCATAAAGGCTACGTGGGTAAAACCGCTGTCAACTTCCTGCATAGCGCTGCTCCTGATTGGTCGTTTTGCTCTGCCGACAACGGTAATACCTCAGGTTAACCTGAGGTAAAGAGCGGATTGTGCCATTTGTGCCCGCCATTACGGGTAGCGGTGGTGAGGCTCCCGCCGGTGCGGGAGCTGCTAGAAGTGTTCCTTGATAAAACGGAAGGGGTATTCGATGGATTTGGCCTTGCCCGTTTTGCGTTTGGGCAATTTAACCGGCTCGATATGCGGGTTCTTGTAGGGGATCTGCGCCAGCAGGTGGGTAATGATATTCAGGCGAACGCGCTTCTTCTCCTCCGAGCGGGCGACAAACCACGGCGCCCAGGCGGTATCGGTGGCGGCGAACATCGCGTCCCGGGCGGCGGTGTAGTCGTCCCAACGGTTAAACGACTTGATGTCCATTGGCGACAGTTTCCAGATTTTGCGCCCGTCGTTGATGCGGTCGCGCAGGCGACGCTCCTGCTCCTCCGGGGTAACTTCAAGCCAGTATTTCAGCAAAATGATCCCCGATTCCACCATGGCCCGTTCGACCATCGGCGCGCCTTCGAGGAATTTGTCGGTCTGTTCGGGGGTACAAAAGCCCATCACCCGCTCGACGCCGGCGCGGTTGTACCAGCTGCGGTCGAAGATCGCTATCTCTCCGGCGGCGGGTAAAAAGGGAATATAGCGCTGATAGTAGAGCTGGCTCTTCTCGCGCTCGGTGGGCGCCGGCAGGGCGACAACCCGAAACACGCGCGGGCTGACTCGCTCGGTGATGGCTTTGATGGTGCCGCCTTTCCCGGCGCCATCCCGACCTTCAAACACGATACAGACCTTCAGCCCCTGGCTGACGACCCACAGCTGCAGCTTGACCAGCTCAACGTGCAGCTTGCGCAACGCTTTTTCATACTCTTTATCGCTGAGCGGCTCGGTTTTACCGACGCGATCGATGGCTTTGCTTTTTTTCTTGTTTCCCATGAGCTCTTCTCCGTCGTCTATCGCGCCAGGGTGAGCGCTTTACTATGAAGTGTAATAACCGCGCCAGCGGCCGGCGGAAAATATTAATCGCCGCGCGGGGCGTTAATTAAGCAACGGAGGAGATATTCATGCAGCTATCGCGCCGTTATATGGATAAAAATGTCACTTTACGTTTTTGGCTGGCCTGCCGCCGTCGAATGGTCAATAATGCCGACCGAAAGTAAAAACAAAGGGTTATACCGCCAGGGATTGACCTGTTTGCCACGTTGCCCGGCCTGCCGTCTCGCCCGCCTGGGGCCTGGGCAAGCCTGTATTATTTAAGGTTCAGAAGTATGAAAAAAGCTATTTTTTCGTTAGCGCTTGGCACCTTTGGTCTGGGTATGGCGGAATTTGGCATTATGGGCGTACTGCCGGAAGTGGCCCACGACGTGGGAATATCGATCCCCGTCGCCGGAAATATGATCTCTTATTACGCCTGCGGGGTGGTGATTGGCGCGCCGGTGATGGCGCTGGTCTCAAGCCGCTTTTCGTTAAAATCGATCATGCTATTTCTGGTCGCGCTCAGCGTTATCGGTAATGCCGTTTTTGCCTTTTCTTCGAGCTATTCCATGCTGGCGGTCGGCCGGCTGGTCTCCGGTTTTCCCCACGGCGCTTTTTTTGGCGTTGGCGCGATTATCCTGTCGAAAATTGCCCCGCCGGGAAAAGTCACCGCGGCGGTCGCCGGGATGATAGGCGGGATGACGGTAGCGAATCTCATTGGCGTGCCTGCCGGCACCTGGATCGGCCACCAGTTTAGCTGGCGCGACACTTTCCTGGCTCTGTCTATATTTAACGTCGCGGTATTTCTGTCTATTATCCGCTGGGTGCCGACGCTATTTGATAAATCCACGACGCGATTACGCGAACAGTTTTACTTTTTAAAATCCCCCGCGCCGTGGCTGATATTTGCCGCCACGCTGTTTGGCAACGCCGGCGTATTTGCGTGGTTCAGCTATATCAAGCCGTTTATGATTAACGTTGCCGGTTTTTCCGAAGGCGCGATCATCTTTATTATGATGCTGGTTGGCCTGGGGATGGTGCTGGGCAACGTGCTCAGCGGCAAAATTTCCTCCCGCTTTAGCCCCTTGCGTATTGCCGCCGCCACTGACGGCACGATCGCCGTGGTGCTGCTGCTGATGTTTATCTTCGGCGATCGTCCACCGGCGGCGCTGCTGCTGGCCTTTATCTGCTGTACCGGTCTGTTTGCGCTGGCGGCGCCGCTGCAAATCCTGTTGCTGCAAAACGCCCGCGGCGGGGAGATGCTGGGGGCGGCGGGGGGACAGATTGCGTTTAACCTCGGCAGCGCGATTGGCGCCCTGTGCGGCGGAATGATGCTGACGTTGGGCTTTGGCTGGAGCTCGGTTGCGCTGCCGGCCGCCGGGCTCTCCTTCCTGGCCATGAGTTCGCTGCTGATTTACGCCCGCTATCAGCGCAGCCTTCGCTAGCCGCTGCGCGCCATTCTTATCGCGGCGCGCAGGGCTGATGACTCAATCCGCAAACGGCTCGCCGAGGGTCAGCATCAGGCGATTTGCCCAGGCGAAAAATGCGGCGGATTGCAGCAGGTCGAGCTGGGCGAGGGTATCGAGCCCCTGGCGTTCAACGGCGGCCAGATGACCGGGGCCGAGCGCCGACGGGGTGACCGAGACCGCCGCGGCAAAATCAATTTCCGCCTGCCAGCGCGCCGACTGGCCGTCGCTGAGATTATCGCCCGGCGTTACCGCCAGCAGCGTTTCCACCGCCGTCTCCTCTTTTGCCAGCTGGGCCGCCTTGCGGGCGTGCACCGACGCGCAATAAATACAGCCGTTAACTTTGCTGGCCACCGTAGCCGCCAGCTCCCTTTCCGCGCGCGGTAGCCCGCCCGGCGTGTAGAAGATGCCCTTGTCGGTCAGCGTGCGCTGCTCCAGCAGCGGCTGGTTGCGGGACAGCAGGCGAAAGTAGGGCGAGTCGCTGTGGCCATATTTCGCCAGAATACCCTGTTCGGCTGCGCTGAATTCGTCCAGCGGTTTGGCGGCGATCCACGGTTCCCAGCTCAGCTCGTCGCGGGTGAAGTGCACCGGCGCACGCTTACCGCTGACCGTCTGCGGCGCGGTATGCCAGAAGCCGGCAACCACCGGCGTCTCCGCGCTGACCACCGGCTTACCGTTTAGCAGCCGCAGCCCGGCGATCAGCCGGCTCTGGAAGCTCACAAAGGCGATCAGCTGGGCGAGGGTGACCACCGCCCGCAGGCTCCAGCCGGCGTGAGTTAACGTCTGCAGCGCCGCTGGCGTGGCCTCGATCGGGGTAAAGGTCAGCAGGCGGGCAAACCCCAGCGCGGGGATCAGCCGCGGCGAGGTCGGGTCGGCAAGACCAAATCCGGCGTAGTGGGCGGCGAGGGCGTCGGCCTGGTGCAGCTTGGCCACCTTTGCCGCGACCGCAAAGCGCTCGTTCAGGGGGAAATCCTCCTCCTCCTGGCCGAACAGCGTTTCATAGCTGCCCTGGGCATGGCGGGTGGCCGCTTCGCGCACGGCTCGGGCCTCGGCCAATGCGGAATCCGGGGCAATATCGGCCAGCTCAGCCAAAATATCCTGACTCAGTGTCATGGTGACTCCTTACTGTAGTTGCGGGGCAATATGCTGAGCGATCAGCTCAATGGAACGCAGCGTGTCGCGATGCGAAGGTTCAACGGAGTGGACCTGGAACGAAATATCGGTCACCCGCGCCAGCACGCTATCCTGCGCCAGCGAAGCCTTCACCTGTTCGACATCGCCGACGTGGGCATCCAGCTGAGAGAGATAATCTGTGACGGTGTCACCAACAAGCTGATGTCCGGCAGCGCGGTGCGCCGCTGCCTGACGACGCAGGCCCGGCTCCGCCACCTGCAGGGCGTACTGCCGGCTGTCGGCAACAAACGCGGTGCGTGAGGCGAGGATCCTCGGTGCGACCCCCGCCGGGAGCGCGCTGAGGTAGGCGTCGATAATCGGATTCTGGATGGCGTCCAGCGGCAGCTGCGGCTGACCGACGGGGCGCGGCTGGGTGCGGGAGAGCATCAGTCCGTGCCCGGCCTGGCCCGCGCGGATCGCCCCTTCGGCGGAGAACGTGGCAATCCATATGCGCTCGGCGAGCTGCGGCGCCGGCGGGTAGAGATGGTTATCCGGATGGGCCAGCGAATCGCCGCGCCAGGCGCTGTGGATCAGATGCAGGTGTTCGGCGAAGACCTCTCCCCGCCGTTCGCTGGTGAGGCCAAAGGGTAAAAACGAGGTCGGCGTGCCGCCCGAACCAAAGCCCACTTCCAGCCGCCCGTCCGCGAGCAGATCCAGCACCGCCGCGTCTTCGGCAACGCGCAGCGGATTTTCCATCGGCAGGGTAATGATGGCGGTGCCAAGGCGAATACGCTCGGTATGCGCGGCGGCATGGGCGAGAAACACCAGCGGCGACGGCAGGCCGCCCTCATGCTCATGGAAATGGTGCTGCGCAATCCACGCGCTATCGAAGCCGAGACGTTCGGCGTGGCGGATCTGTTCGGTCGCCAGGCGGTAGCGCTCCTTTGGCGCCGCGTCGTCCAGCAGACGGGTGAAAAAGCCCAGACGTTTACGCGTCATGCAACCTCCTTGCTTGAGGTGGAAAAGTGGGGAATAGCGGCGATAAGCTCGCGGGTGTAATCGTGCTGCGGCGCGGCGAACAGACGGTTAACCTCACCGTGTTCGACAACCTGTCCGGCGCGCAGGACCGTCACGCTGTGGGCGATGCGGCGCACCGTGGCCAGATCGTGGGTAATAAACAGATAGGTCAGCCCCAGCTGCTGCTGGAGCTGCTGCAGCAGGGCCAGAATTTGCGCCTGAACCGTGACGTCGAGCGCCGAGGTGGCTTCATCCAGCACCAGGATGGTCGGCTCCAGCACCAGCGCGCGGGCAATAGCCACCCGCTGGCGCTGGCCACCGGAGAGCTCGCGGGCGGTTCGTCCCAGCAGCTCAGGGGCGAGGGCAACCCTGGCGGCAACCGCCTCGACGCGGGCGCGCCGCTGGGTCGGGCTGAGCCGGCCAAAGTTTTTCAGCGGCTCTTCGATAATTTCCAGCAGCGTCTGGCGCGGATCGAGCGAGGCGAACGGGTTTTGATAGACGAACTGAATTTTGCGCCGTAGCTGGCGCTGCGCTTCGCGGCTTAAATGTCCGGCATTGATGCCGTCAATGGCAATCTCGCCGCTATCGGCGCGCTCAAAACCGAGCAGGATCCTCGCGAGGGTGGTTTTCCCTGAACCGGATTCGCCGACCAGCGCGTGGGTGCTGCCGCGCCGCACCTCAAAGCTCACGCTATCCAGCGCCTGCAGATGCGAATGGCCCAACGAAAAGCGCTTGCTGACGCCTTCGAGGCGGATGGCCGGCGTCGCCAGCCCGCGTCCGCCCGCCGGGGCGATAGTCAGGCTTTGCCCCTGCAGGTCGCTGAGCAGCTGGCGGGTGTAGGCGTGCTGCGGCGCGAGGATCACGTCGGCCGTAGCGCCGTGCTCCTGAATTTCGCCGTGGCGAAACACCAGCAGGCGGTCGGCGCGCTGCGCCGCCAGCGCCAGATCGTGGGTGACAAACAGCACCGCGGTGCCGGATTCCCGGCGCAGGGTATCGAGCAGGTCGAGAATGCGCTTTTGTACCGTGACGTCGAGGGCGCTGGTGGGCTCGTCGGCAATGATTAAATCGGGCTTCAGGGCGATGGCTATCGCGATCAGTACCCGCTGCTTCATGCCGCCGGAGAGCTGATGCGGGTACTGGTTAAAGCGCTGTTCGGGATGGCTCAGGCCGACTTTCTCCAGCAGCGCCAGCACCTGATTCTTGCGCTCGGCGGCGCTGTGCTTTTGATGCAGGCGGAGGATCTCCCCGACCTGGGCGCCGATGGTCTGCACCGGGTTCAGCGAGTTGCCCGGATCCTGAGGCACCAGGCTGATGCGCGCGCCGCGCAGGCTATCGAGCCGCTTTGCCGACCAGCCGCTGATATCCTCGGCGTTAATGATGACCCGCCCGCCGTCGCGGCGGGCGTTATCCGCCAGCAGGCCGATAATAGCCTGGGCGGTGGTGGTCTTGCCGGAGCCGGACTCGCCGACGAATGCCAGCATTTCGCCTCGCCTGACGCTAAAGCTGACGCCATGCACGACTTCGCGCCACTGCTGCCGGGAGCGGTAGCTGATGCGCAGGTTTTCGACGCTTAATACGTTCATGCGCGTTCTCCGCTGAATTGACGGCTGATGCGGTTGGCGGCGAGCACCACCGCAACGACCGCCACGCCGGGGAAGGTGGTCAGCCACCAGGCGGTTGAAAGATAGTTGCGCCCTTCGGCAATCAGCAGCCCCCATTCCGGGACGGGGGGCGGAGTGCCGTAGCCGAGGAAGCTCAGGGTGGAGAGCGCGAGGATCGCCTGGCCGAACTGCAGGGTGGCGAACGCCAGCACCGCGGTCAGCGAATTCGGCAAAATATGTCGCCAGAAGACGGCGAAGAAGGTCCCGCCGCTGCCGTAAGCCGCCTCGACATAATCGCTATGGCGTACGCGAACCACCTCCGCCCGCGCCAGGCGGGCAAAGCTGGCAATCGCGGCGACGCCAACGGCCACGGCGGCGTTGACGGTGCCGAAGCCGAGGATAATGATCACCGTAAGCGACAGCAGCAGCGAAGGGATCGCCAGCAGAACGTCAACCAGCCGCATCACCACCGACTCCACGCGTCCGGCGGCGGCCCCGGCAAGGGTGCCGAGCGCGCTGCCGACGATCAGCCCGATGGCGACCGCCGCCAGCGCCGCGCTGAGGGAGTGCACGGCGCCGTAAACAATTCTCGCCCACAGGTCGCGCCCCAGCTGGTCGGTGCCGAGCCAGTGCCCGGCCTGAGGCGCCAGGCGCTGGGCGCCGGGTATCCCTTCCAGCGGATTCCAGGAGGTAAAAAGCTGCGGCGCGACGGCCAGCAGCGCGGCGGTAACGATGACCGCCCAGGCCAGCCACAGCCCCGGCTGCAGGCGCAGGCTGCGCCGGCTAAACGTCCGGCGGCGGGCGGCGATGGCGTAATCGACCAGACTCATGCAGCACCTCCGGCAAGCGGTTTCAAACGAGGGTCAAACAGCGGCATCAGCAGATCGACCAGCAGGTTAATCAGCACGAAGCCAAGGGCCGAGATCATCACCACCGCCTGCAGCACGGCGATATCCTGATTATTCACCGCCTGCTGGGTTAGCTGCCCGAGCCCGCCGCGGCCAAACACGGTTTCGGTAATGAGCGCGCCGGCGATCAGTTCGCCAAGCAGCAGGCCGGCGATGTTCAGTACCGGCAGCAGGGCGTTACCGATGACGTGTCGCCACAGCACGCCGGTTTCGCTCATTCCTTTGGCCCGGGCGACGGCGACGAACGGCAGCGCGGCAACCTGGTCCATACTACGCAGCAGAATCTGCGCCAGCGGCGCGGAGATGGGCACCGCCACGGCAATAATCGGCAGAATCAGCCCCTGTAGCGGGCTGGGGTTGATCACCGGGATCCAGCGCAGCTGGAAGGAGAACAGCTGAATCAGGGCGATGCCGAGCCAGAAGGTGGGCAGGGAGATAAACAGCACCGGCAGCGATTGCAGGGCGTTGCTCAGCCAGCGTAACCCCGGCAGCCGCGCGGCGAAGGCGAGGGTAAACGCCAGCGCGATCGCCGCGATAAAGGCCGGAAACGCGAGGCTCAGGGTTTGCGGAAGATTGCTGGCGAGCAGCGCGTTGACCGCGATCCCCGCCTGCAGCGAGTAGCCAAAATCTCCGCGCAGCATCGCCAGCAGGCTGTGCACATACTGTCGCCACAGCGGGCTATCGGCGCCGTAGGCGAGGCGCATTTCGGCAATTTGCGCCGGGCTGAGGCCAAGATCCGGATTCTGGAACTTGATCAGCACCGCATCGCCCGGCAGAACCTGCAGCAGCACGAAGGAGAGGGTGAACGCCGCCCACAGCACCAGTAAACCCTGGCCCAGCCGGCTTAGAAGATAGCGGCTCATCGTCGGCTCCTTAATGCTTTTCGAGCCACGCGCCGTAGAACGACGGGCGGCCAACCGCTTCAAAACTGACGCCTTTCACCCATTTCGCCCCGGCAAACACCTGCGGCTCTTCAAAGATCGGGATCACGTAGGCGTTATCCAGCAGATAGCGCTGGGCGTCGCCGGTGAGCTGCAGGCGCTTCTGCGCATCAACTTCGGCAGAGATGGCGGTGAGCAGGGCGTTGAGCTTATCGTCGCGGAAGCTCTGCACCTTGTCGCTGGAGCCGCCTTTTTGCAGCAGAGCATCGCGGTTGCCCGGGAAGAACATGCTTTTCACCACGTCCGGGTCGGCGCGACCGACCTCGGAAACGGTGAGCGGAGTTTTCAGCGGATCGAGGTTATCGAGGGTCCGGCTGCCGGCGTCTCCGGCCTTGACGCTGAGCGCCACGCCGACCTGCCGCCACTGTTGAGCAACCAGCTGCAGCACCTCTTTATTTTGCGGCTGCGGCAGCGATTCATAGACCGTTAGCGCCAGCCGCTGGCCATCTTTGGCCCGAATACCGTCGGCGGCCGTTTTCCAGCCCGCTTCGTCCAGCAGGGCGTTGGCCTTCGCCGGGTCGAAGGTTAGCCTGTCGCTGAGGTTGACATAACCCGCCGCCGAGCTGGCGATGGCCGACGTGGCCTGCGGGTAGTTGGCGGAAAACAGGGTATCGACGACCTGCTTCGCGTTAGTGGCATGCAGCAGCGCCTGGCGAACGCGCAGATCGGAAACCAGCGGGTTATCCGGACGGAAGCTGAGGCTATCGTTCACTCCGCGAGTCGGCGCGGCGTAGATCGTAAAGCCCTGGTCGGTGGCCTGCTTTTCATCGTAGGCCTGAACCTGGCGGATAAAGTCGGCCTGGCCCGCCAGCAGCGCGCCGATGCGCACGCTATCTTCCGGGGTGACGATAAAGGTAATACCGTCGAGGTTCGCCGGCCCCTGCTGCGGCAGGTTTTTTGGCCCCCACCGGTAATCTTTGCGGGCAACCAGCGTCAGCTCGCGGCCCGGTTTTTCATCTTTAACGCTGAACGGGCCGGAGCCGATAATATTGCGCGCGTCGCCGAGCTCTTCGAAGTTGCGCTGCAGCGTGCTAAGCGACACCAGCCCGGAGCCGATGGTCGCCGTGCCCTGCAGGAAGCCAGGGGAGGGCTTTTTGAAATAGAACTTTACCGTCAGCGGGTCGATGACCTCGCTACGATCGTAGTTGTTTATCACCTCCGAGACCGGCAGGCGGTGGGCCTTATTCCCCAGCCCGTAGGTATCAAAGTTTTTGGCAACCGCGTTGGCGTCGAGCGGAGTGCCGTCGGAGAAGGTGACGCCGGGGCGTAGCCTGAACGTATATTCGGTTTTGTCGGAGTTAGTGCTCCAGCTCTCGGCAATCCACGGCTCGACCTCTAAGGTTTTGGGGTTCTGCCAGGTCAGCTTATCGGTGATCTGGTTGAGGATCCCGCCGTTAGGATAGAAGCCCCCGGCGGGCGGATAAAGGTTGGTATGCGGCTGCTGCTCAAGATAAATTAAGATGCCGCCTTTAACCGGCGTATCGGCGGCCCAGGCTGAAAAGGCGCCTGATAAAAAAAGTGCTGCCAGCGCGGGCAGACGAAAACGGCTTTGCATGGTGAATTCCTTTGTTATCTATTGTGTTGTCATCATCCGGCGCGGTTATTGACAAAGGAACGAAGCATTTGCGCTAAGCATGTGCATAAAAAGCATTAATACCTGGGATAATTCAAACTGCGCCTGCGTTGACGGCAGTCACTTACTTAGGGAATTCTCTCCTGGCCGCCTTGGTGCCGGGTTAATTTTATTTTTTTCGGCTGGCACTAATCTCATAATTTGATAAAAAGATTGAGATGATACTTAAGGTTGATAAATTAATGGCCGACAAATGAATGTCGCTAAACGGGAAAAAGGTAATGCTGAAATATTTACTGGGGCTGGCGGTGGTGTTATTGACCGGCTGCACCGCGGCGCCGAATTTACCGCCGACCGATACCATAACGAAAGTTAAGCCGATCTCGGCCGGTATTATTGCGGTGTCCAATAAATACACCTATCGGTTTTATCGGGACGGCGCCCCGCAGGAGTATCAGCGCTATAACACCTTCTACCAGCGTTTTAATAAAGTCGCCGCGGGCGTGCGGGTAAACTTTGCGGTTAAGCAACATGAGGTGGTGGCGGAATATCTGGTGGTGCTTGATAAACGTAAACTGGACGCAGCGCAGCAGACGATATTAACCAATGAATATAAAGCGACGGCGCTGGATAGTGAACATCTCGGCGTGTTGTTTAAAGCTTCCGGCTACTGGACGGCAGGGAATCCGAACGAGCTTGAAGAGTCCTGGCGACTCTCCAGCCCGGTGGTGGTGTCGATCAACGATCGGACGCAAACTCTTTCTACCCTCGGAACCATCGCGCTGATCCCGCTGGTGCCGCTATTTCCGCTGTACATGATGTACGGATGCGCGACCGGGCCGTGCGTATAGCCTGAGCAGACGCCTCTCCCTGATTCGGAAGAGGCGCAAAGATCAGCGACGGAAGTCGATAACCATACGGCCGCGGATCTGCCCCTGTTCCATCTCTTTAAAGATGGCGTTGATATCGCCCAGCGGGCGCAGCGTCACTTTTGGCACCACTTTCCCTTCGGCGGCAAACTGGAAGGCCTCAATCAGATCCTGACGGGTACCCACCAGCGAACCCACCACTTCGATACCGTCCAGCACCAGACGCGGAATGTCGAGGCTCATGGCTTCCGGCGGCAGGCCAACGGCCACCACGCGGCCACCGGCGCGCACGGCGTCGACGGCAGAGTTGAACGCGGCCTTCGCGACGGCGGTCACCACGGCGGCATGGGCGCCGCCGGTCTTCTCCTGAATAACCTTCGCCGCGTCTTCGCTGCGGGAGTTGACGGTCAGGTCGGCGCCCATCTCTGCGGCCAGCTTCAGCTGCTCATCGTTGACGTCGATGGCGATAACTTTGGCATTGAAGACGTTTTTCGCATACTGCAGCGCCAGATTGCCCAGGCCGCCAAGGCCGTAAATCGCGATCCACTGGCCCGGCTTGACGTGGGAGACTTTCACCGCTTTGTAGGTCGTTACGCCGGCGCAGGTGATGCTGCTGGCGGCCGCGGAGTCGAGGCCATCCGGGACTTTTACCGCGTAGTTGGCGGTGACGATACACTCTTCCGCCATGCCGCCGTCAACGGTATAGCCGGCGTTTTTTACCGAGCGGCAGAGCGTTTCGTTGCCGCTGTTACAGTAATCACAGTGGCCGCAGCCTTCAAAGAACCATGCCACGCTGGCGCGATCGCCGGGTTTCAGTGAATTTACGCCGGGACCGACCTGCAGAACCACGCCGACGCCCTCATGCCCGAGGATAACGCCGGTTTTATCACCAAAATCGCCGTTTTTGACGTGCAGGTCGGTGTGGCAGACGCCACAGCAGTCCATTTTCAGCAGCGCTTCGCCATGTTGCAGGGGACGCAGCGTTTTTTCCGTTACATTGACCTGATGATCGTGAGTGACAACGGCAACTCTCATGTTTTCTCCTTGATATTAGTGACAAATCACGTCGTGTTCTTTGTGAATAATACTCATTAAGGATTAACTGTTGTGCCGTTAAATGCAAGTTTTGTAGTGAAAAGTGTGGTTTAAATCAGGCGGCGTGGCTAAAAGAACGTTTTTTGCTCAATATTATAGCTGTTAATATTTATGCCATGAATTGGTCATATTCCTTTCATTGCTTACCGGCAGGCTGTTATTGGACAATTTCTTATAACAACAGAGTGATAACCCAATGCATCTGGTAAAAAACATCATCGCCGCAACGCTGCTCTTCTCCGCCGCCGCTCAGGCCGATAACGTGCTGGATTTCCCGCAGCCGGAAAACAATCCGGAGGAGTTTTACGCGGTCACCGAAATTCCCGCCGGCGGCATTATCAAATATGAAACGGACGCCAAAACCGGGTTTATCATCGCCGATCGTTTCCAGTCGATGCCGGTGGCTTATCCGGCCAACTACGGCTCGCTGACCCAGTCGCTGGCCGGTGATGGCGATCCGCTTGATGTGGTGTTCTATACCCGCGCGCCGATGGCGCCCGGAACCTTGATTAAGCTGCGGGCGATTGGCGTGCTGAAGATGATCGATGGCGGTGAGAAGGACGATAAAATCATCGCCGTGCCGGCCAGCAAAATTGATCCGACTTATGACGATATTAAAAGCATCAGCGATCTGCCGAAAATGGAGCAGGAGCGTCTGCAGGCCTTCTTCCGGGTTTATAAGCAGCTGCCGGATGGCCGTAAAAAGGTGGAGCTGAACGGCTTTAACGATGCCGAGACGGCGAAACAGGAAATCAAACAGGCATGGGATGCCTGGAAAGCGAAAAAGCCGCAGTAACCGGCTAAACGAAGCCCGGCTCAGGCTTGACGCCGCGAGCCGGGCTGGTTTGGTTTTAACTCAGTCGGGCATTAATTTCTGCGATCTCCTTACGCCACTGCGCCTGCTGCTGCGGTTTCTGATGCTTCGGCTTACGCGCAAGATCTTCAGCCAGGCGCTGTTCCAGGCTAATCAGCCGTTCCAGCAGCGCATCGCCGTCCTCTGCGGGCGTTGCCGCCGCCGGCACCTGCGCTGGCCGTTCGCGCTGGCCGGTAACATTCCGCAGCCGCGCATAGACCTCGTCGACGTCGTGCCATTCGCTGAGGCCCTGGTCGTCGATCAGCCAGAAGCGGTTACAGCTTCGGGCGATCAGCTGACGGTCATGGCTGACCAGCAGCAGGCCGCCGGGATAGTCCCGCAGCGTAGCCGCCAGCGCCTCTTTGCCTTCCATATCAAGATGGTTGGTGGGCTCATCTAACAGCAGCAGGCTATAGCGCGCCAGCGACAGCCCGACAAACAGCAGCCGGGAGCGTTCGCCTCCGCTCAGGGTGCTGACCTTCTGCCCGTGACGGGCCCAGCCGAAGCCGGCGGAAATCAGCGCGCGCTTACGCGCCTCCGGGGCCGGCGCAAAGGCTTCAAGCGCCTCCAGCAGGCTGTGGCTATCGGCCAGCTGATGCAGCGTCTGATCATAGTAACCCGGGCTGAGGCGGGGGTGCAGACGTAGCCCGGCGTCCGGTGCCGCCTGCTGCAGCTGCCGCCACAGCAGGCGCAGCAGCGACGATTTTCCGCCGCCGTTGCGGCCCATTATTGCGACCCGATCGCCGCTTTTCAGCCGCGCCAGCCCGGTGGTGAACAGGGCGGGCAGCCCCGGCGCCGGCGGGACCGGTAGTCGTTCCATTTCCAGCAGACGGTCGGCCTGCACCGCGTCGCCATGCAGCGCCAGCCGCCACGGCGTCCCGGCGGTCACGCTGGTTTGACTCTCCTTGAGACGCAGCAGCTGTTTTTCCATCTGTTTGGCTTTGCGCGAGAGATCTTCGTTGTCATAGACCTGCCCCCAGGTAGCTAACCGCCTGGCGCTGGCGGCGACGCGGTCGATCTCCTTTTGCTCGGCCTTATGGCGCAGGGCGTCGCTTTCATCCTGCTCCTGCAGCGCCCGGCGAGCCGCGCTGCAGGGGAGAGAGAAGGCGTGCAGGCTGCTGTCGCGCAGGATCCAACTGGAATTAGTTACAGCATCCAGTAAGAGATTGTCGTGCGACACCACGACGAAGCTCCCCTGCCAGGTTTGCAGGAAGCTTTCCAGCCACAGCAGGGTTGGCAGGTCGAGATGGTTGCCGGGTTCATCAAGCAGCAGCAGATCGGGCTGCTGAATCATGGCCCGCGCCAGCAGCAGCCGGGTATGCTGGCCGCCGCTGAGGTTGGCCGCCTGCTGCCCGAAGCTGGCGGCGCCAAAGCCCATTTCGGCCAGCAGGCGCTCCGCCTGCCAGCGATGGTTTTCGCGACCCGCAGCGGGGAGGCGAGCCAGTACCGCCTGCACCAGCGATTGCGCTAATACCGCCTCCGGCAGATGCTGCTCCACGCGGGCCAGCAGGCAGTGGTTAGCCAGCGCCACGAGGCCGGAATTGGGCGTAAGCGTACCGTCGAGTACCTGCAGCAAGGTGCTTTTCCCGCAGCCGTTATAGCCCATCAGGCCGATGCGGTCGCCTTTTTTGAGGGTAAAAGAGAGATCGTTGAATAACGGGCCAAATGCCGTTTCAACGTACAGCGATTGTGCGGTTAAGAGTGTGCTCATTGTGACTTACTCAAGAGTTACAGGCATGAGAATGCCTCGTCAAACATCGCTGACGATAACCCGGTAAGCCCGAGGGAAGGGAATTAAGGTTTGGTTTCTTCGCTCAAGCTAAAGTTATCGCAGCACGATACCGATAACGCTTGAGGGGGTACGATCGCCAAATGTATGTGAAAAAATAAACATTTCACAGTACAGCATGGGGTCCTCCTTTTTTATTCAGTTAGTTGACAGGTGCAGGCAGTGTAGAAGGAGAACGTCGATTTAGCTAGCGGCTAAATCCAGGAGGGATGCGGGGCAAAAAAGCGGGCCCCGTAGAGGCCCGCCGCGTTCGCCGTTATCCAGATGGCGTGTCGCTTGTCGAGACCAATCGCGATTAAATCGACGTCCGACGGTAGTTGCGATACTCCGGCTGCCAGAAGTTATCGCTGATCGACTGCAGCAGCGCCTCAGCGGAGGTTTTCACCGCCACGCCCTGTTCCTGAGCGACTTTACCAACCGCAAAGGCGATGGCGCGCGACACGGTCTGAATATCCTTCAGCTCCGGCAGCACCGGGCCTTCGCCGTTGTTCACCAGCGGGGAGTGCTTCGCCAACGTTTCGCTGGCGGCCATCAGCATATCCTCGGTGACCCGCGAGGCGCCGGAGGCGATGACCCCGAGACCAATTCCGGGGAAGATATAGGAGTTATTGCACTGGGCAATCACGTACTGCTTGCCTTTCAGCGTCACCGGCGCAAACGGGCTGCCGGTGGCGACCAGCGCTTCGCCGTCGGTCCAGCTAAGAATGTTCTGCGGCGTCGCTTCCACCCGGGAAGTGGGGTTCGACAGCGGCATCACGATCGGCCGCGGGCAGTGCTTATGCATCTCGCGAATAATTTCTTCGGTGAACAGCCCCGGCTGGCCGGAAACGCCGATCAAAATATTGGGCTTGACGTTGCGCACCACATCCAGCAGAGAGAGAACGTCGCTGGTGGTATCCCACTGCTGCAGGTTTTCCCGCTTCTGCACCAGCTTGCTCTGGAACGGCAGCAGGTTCGGCATCGCGTCGGTGAGCAGACCGAAGCGATCGACCATAAAGACGCGCTGGCGCGCGGCCTCTTCACTTAGGCCTTCACGCTGGATCTGGGCGACGATCTGCTCGGCGATACCGCAGCCGGCGGAACCGGCGCCGAGGAAGACAATTTTCTGTTCGCTCAGCTGGCTGCCGGCACCGCGGCTGGCGGCGATCAGCGTACCCACGGTGACCGAAGCGGTGCCCTGGATATCATCGTTGAACGAGCAGATTTCATTCCGGTAGCGGTTAAGCAGCGGCATGGCGTTCTTCTGCGCAAAGTCTTCAAACTGCAGCAGAACGTCCGGCCAGCGATGCTTAATGGCCTGGATAACGTCATCAACGAACTGATAGTACTCGTCATCGGTGATACGCGGGTGACGCCAGCCCATATACAGCGGATCGTCGAGCAGCTGCTGATTGTTGGTTCCGACGTCCAGCACTACGGGCAGCGTGTAGGCCGGGCTGATCCCGCCGCAGGTGGTGTACAGCGACAGCTTCCCGATAGGGATACCCATTCCGCCGATGCCCTGATCGCCAAGGCCCAGGATACGCTCACCGTCGGTGACCACGATCACCTTAACGTTGTGGTTAGGCACGTTTTGCAGGATATCGTCGAGGTTATGTCGGTTCTGGTAGGAGATAAATACGCCACGGGCGCGGCGATAGATCTCGGAGAAACGTTCGCAGGCGGCGCCGACCGTCGGGGTATAGATGACCGGCATCATCTCTTCAAGATGGTTGCCAATCAGGCGATAAAAGAGCGTTTCGTTGGTGTCCTGAATATTACGCAGGTAAATGTGCTTGTCGATCTCAGTTTTGAATCCCTGATACTGGATCCACGCGCGCTCGGCCTGCTCTTCGATGGTTTCGACCACTTCCGGCAGCAGGCCCAGCAGGTTGAAGCTGCTGCGCTCTTCGATGCTGAAGGCGCTACCTTTGTTAAGAAGCGGAAACTCAAGCAGGACGGGACCCGCGTAGGGGATGTACAGGGAACGGTTTTTTTTATGGGTGAATTGCATCGCACTAACTCCTTGATAATCGCATCAGGCCCGGCGCGGCGATAGACGGGCGGGCTGGCATGGAATGCAGCGGGCAGAGTATAGAGCAGTTGCTGTTAAAGAGGGGAGATAGTGCTAAAAAAACACCATCCTGGCAAAAGGACGGTGTTTTTATCATCACTCAGTCGAGAAATTAGCCGGCGCGGCGTTTGCGGCCGGTGGCATGCGCGTGGTTGATGGTGGTTTCCACATCGCCGTCCAGCACCACTTTTTTCTGCTGGGACAGCTTATAGTTCAGACCGAGAAGATGACGTGCCTGATGGTTCGATTTCATTCTTACTCCTTAATCCACTTCTGTTTCAAGGACAAGCCCGGCGAAACCGGACGAAATATAACCCTAACGGCGGCCCGTTAACCGAACCGCGCTATCTATGGTGGGCTATATTTTCACCAATGGCAACCTCATGTTCGCGGATTAGGAACAGTCTGCGCTTACCACTTCATCTCGCCGGTGTTTACCTTAGCGCTAAGCTCCAGCGAGCTCTCTTCCGCAAGTTTCGGCCAGTGCTGCTTCATCTCTTTAATCACGCCGGCTGAATCCTTATGGTTCTTCAGCGCCTGCTCAAACTGCTGCAGATAGTCGCGGGTAAAGAGGATCGCGCGGTCGCCTGCCGGCGGCGTGCCGAGATAGTGCCCCGGAATTACCTGCTGCGGATGCAGCGCGGCCATATCGTCGAGGGTTTTGCGCCACTGCAGTCGGCTTTCAGCGCTCTGGGTATCGGCGGTCCAGACGTGCATATTCCAGGCGACGCCGGTACCGCCCAGAATGGCCTTGTTACCCGGGATCCACACGAAGGCGGCGTAGCCGTTCGGCTCGCGGATTTCGACCTTCTCGCCGTCGATGGTAAAGGTGCTGGCTTCAATGACCTGCGGAGCATAGACCTGCTGCGGGGCGCCGTCTTTCATCTGTGGACCCCAGTAGGCCAGCTTCGCGGCTTTAGTGGCGTTAATGTGATTAACCACTTCCTGCGTCGCGACAATTTTTGCCTGCGGGAAGGCTTTAACCAGCGGCTCAAGGCCGAAGTAGAAATCCGGGTCGCCGGAGGTGATCACAATCCGGCTCAGCTTCTTGCCGTTTTTGCGGATCATCTCAACCAGCTTCTCGCCGTCCTTGATGCTGAACTGGGCGTCAAACAGCACCGCTTCGTGGGGGCCGGACGCCAGCGTTGAGTTGACGGCGAAAATCCCTTTATCCTGCGGGTTGTAGGTTTGCAGCTGCAGCGGTGCGGCGAAGGCGGCGCTGCTGAACAGGGCAGTGGCGATGGCAAGAGTCGATAGTTTCATGATTGTTTTCTCAATGTCGGGTGAATAACGCTATTTTACGCATTTCCCGATTTGCGAAAATTCCTGAAAAAAGAGATGCTGAGTTTCATAAATCGTGCAGATGGAAACGACGTATGGATCGCATTATCGCCGCCAGGGTATATATCCGCATTTGCGAGCTGGGCAGCCTCAGCGCCGCGGCGCGGGCGCTGGGCATGTCGCGGCCGATGGTCAGCCGCTATCTTGAGCAGATGGAGCACTGGGCCGGCAGCCGCCTGATCCACCGCTCCACGCGCAGGCTAACGCTTACCGCCGCCGGGGAGAAGGTGCTGCAAAAAACCCGCAGCCTGACGCAGCTGTCGGACGAAATTGCCGGGCAGACCGAGCGGGCGGTGCCCAGCGGTACGCTGCGGGTGGCCTGCGCCCACTTTACCGCCATGCAGCTCATTTCCCCGCTGCTGCCGGATTTTCTTGCCCGCTATCCGCAGCTGCGGCTTGAGCTGGATATCAACAACCATCCGGTCAGCCTGATCGGCGAACGCATCGACGTGGCAATCCGCATCACCGATAACCCGGAGCCGGGAGCCATCGCCCGCCGGCTGGGGGTCTGCCGATCGGTGCTCTGCGCCTCGCCGCGCTGGCTGCAGCTGAACGGACAGCCGCAGACGCCTGACGACCTGAGCCGGCACAACTGCCTGCATTACAGCCATTTCGCCACCCAGACCTGGCAGTTTATCTCGCCTGAAGGGGAGAGCGCGGCGGTGGCGGTATCGGGAAATTTAAGCGCCGGGATCTCCTCCCTGCTGCTGGAGGCCGCGGTGGCCGGCTGCGGTATTGCGATGCTCCCCGAGCTTGAGGCGCAGCGCGCGCTGAGCGTCGGGGCGCTGAAGCAGATACTGCCCGGCTGGACGCCGAAGCCGCTGAGCGTTTTCGGTCTCTATCTCTCGCGCGACTACCAGCCCAGCGCGCTGCCGCTGTTTCTCGACGACATTCAGCAGCGTCTGACGCAGCCTGCGAACGGCTAGCATTTTTCACTAAAGGAATGGAACGATGATGATATTCAGAACGATGCAGGAGGCCGACTATGCGGCCTGGCTCGCCTACTTTATCCCTGATTACGCCGCCGAAATTGCTGAGAACTATGGTCTTTCAGCTCAGGACGCCCGGGCTCAGGCGCAGCAGGAGATCGCCGAGAGTCTCCCCGACGGCGCGAGCACGCCGGGCCAGGTGTTACTCTGCCTGATTGAACGCGTCGGGGATGCAGAGCAGCACGTTGGCTACCTGTGGTACAAGCCGGACGCCAAAATGCGCTCCGCCTTTATTTGCGACTTTTATATTCACGCCGCGAGTCAGGGGAAGGGGCTGGGCAAACAGGCGATGGCGACGCTGGAAAACGATCTCAGGCAGCAGGGGTTTGTGCAGATAAAGCTGCGGGTCGCCGGAGATAACGCGCCCGCCCGCCGCCTGTACGAGGCCAGCGGCTTTGGGGTAACCGGCGTCAATATGAGTAAGAATATCGGCGCCGGATCGTGGGGCAAAATGACGACGGGAGGTAAATGACGCAGGCCGAATCCGCCATCCGCTCCTATACTTAATCCTTTAACGTCAAAAAAGGAGCGAATCCATGGCAATTCATAAGAAAGGTCAAGCGCATTGGGAAGGGGATCTGAAAAGCGGTAAAGGAACCGTCTCAACGGAGAGCGGGGCGCTGAACCAGCAACCTTATGGCTTCAACACCCGCTTTGAAGGCGTCAAGGGCACTAACCCGGAAGAGCTTATCGGCGCGGCCCACGCGGCCTGCTTCTCAATGGCGCTATCGCTGATGCTGGGTGAAGAAGGGTATACGCCAACCTCGATTGATACGGTCGCCGTCGTGACCCTCGATAAATCCGCCGGCGGCTTCGCCATTACCAAAGTGGCGCTCCAGAGTCAGATCGTCCTGCCGGGTATTGCCGATGCGGCGTTCGAAAGCATCATTCACAAAGCGAAAGCGGGCTGCCCGGTTTCGCAGGTGCTCAATGCCGAAGTGAGCCTGGAATATCAGCTCAATCCGTAAACGCTCTTCCCGCCACAGCGTGCCCGCGACCTGCGGGCACAACGTATTTTGCCTGAAAGCCGCTGCCGGCAAATGAGTCCGGCGTTAAATAATGGTATGTTTTGTCTGTTACGCAAAGGAACAGGCACAGTAATGACCAGCATACGCGGCATGATTGAAGCGCAGGTATTGGGTTTAACCGGCATGGCGCTGAAAGAGATTGATTTTGAACACCCGCCCGGCGAACCGGGGCTGTTTGGCCCACGCTCGGCTATCTGGCCGGTGCACGGCGATTTTACCTCTATGCTCTGCGGCGGTATCAGCGCGCTGCTTCTGCAGATGCTCCACCCGCTGGCGCTGGCCGGCGTCTGGGATCACTCTAACTTCCGCGAAGACATATTTGGCCGCCTGCGGCGCACCAGCCAGTTCATTTCTGCGACCACCTTTGGCACCACCGCGGATGCCGAGCGGCTGATCGCGAAGATAAAGGCTATTCATCTGCGGGTGAGCGGGCGGGATCGGGACGGCACGCCGTACGAAGCCAGCGATCCGGCGCTGCTAACCTGGGTACACGTTGCCGAGTGCAGCAGCTTTATGGCCTCGCATTTGCGCTACCGGCGAACCGTGGTGAGCGAAGCGCGCCAGGAGCAGTATTTCGCGGAGGCCGGAGAGATTGCCCGCCGCCTCGGCGCGCGGGATATTCCCGTCACGCCGCGGCAGGTGGCGGAGTATTTGCAGGATATGCGTCCGCGCCTGCGCTGCGACGAACGCACTCAGGAGGTCGCCCGCGTGCTGTTTGCCACCCGCCTGCCAGGGAAGCTGAGCCAGCCCGTTGGCCGGCTGATGATGCGCGCGGGGGTCGATCTTCTGCCGCCCTGGGCGCAGGAGATGCTCTCCCTCAGGATGAGCCGCCTGCAGCGGCAGTCCACGCGGCTGGCGGTGCACGGCATTGCCCGCGTGCTGCGCGCCTCGGTGCGTAACGGCGCCTGGCACTGCGCGATGCGCCGGATGAACGGCGGCGTTTTGTAACCCGCCGGCCCGCTCCACGGCGTGCTGATAATTAACCCTGTTAATAGAGCGGTAATTAGCTCTGCCGCTTTATTACTGCGGGGAGCGCGGTTCCGCATATTGCCGGACAAATAAAAAGGGACCATAATTAGCGGGCCATTAATCCATCGCTTATTAGTGGTAAATAATTAACGCATTGTCGTGTTGGTGCTCAATAAAATAAGCCAATGGCGTAATAGATAATATTAAGCCATGCCCAATGGCGTTCATCAGGAAGTAATACAATGATTATCCGACCAGAACAACACTGGTTTCTCCGTCTGTTTGACTGGCATGGCTCGGTGCTGTCAAAAATCGTCTTTCGCCTGCTGCTCAATGTGCTGATGTCGATTATCGCGATTATTAGCTATCAGTGGTACGAGCAGCTGGGGATCCATTTAACCGTCGCCCCGTTTAGCCTGCTGGGGATCGCTATCGCGATTTTTCTCGGCTTTCGCAACAGCGCCAGCTACAACCGCTTTGTCGAGGCGCGTAACCTGTGGGGAACGGTATTAATTGCCGAGCGCACGCTTATGCGCCAGCTAAAAAATATTCTGCCCGCCGCCGCAGAAACGCATAAAAAAATAGCCAGCTACCTGATTGCCTTTAGCTGGAGCCTGAAGCACCAGCTGCGTAAAACCGATCCCAGCGCCGATCTTTATCGTCTGCTGCCGCGCGATGTGGTGACGGAAATTATCGCCAGCTCGATGCCAACTAACCGGATTCTACTGCTGGTGGGGCATGAGTTAGGCCATCTGCGCGAAGCGGGGAAGATCAGCGATATCACCTACGGCCTGATGGATAATAAGCTCGATGAGCTGGCGCACGTGCTGGGCGGCTGCGAACGTTTAGCGACGACGCCGGTGCCTTTTGCCTACACCCTTATTTTACAACGTACCGTCTATCTGTTTTGCACGCTGCTGCCTTTTGCGCTGGTTGGCGATCTGCACTACATGACGCCATTTGTCTCGGTCTTTATCTCCTACACCTTTTTGTCATGGGATTCGCTGGCGGAAGAGCTGGAGGACCCGTTCGGCGTCGCCGCCAACGATCTGCCGCTCAACGCGATGTGCAATACCATCGAGCGCAATCTGCTGGACATGACCGGCCAGCATCCGCTGCCGGAAAAAGTTCAGCCCGACCGGTACTACAATCTGACCTGATCCACCGCAGGCTGCTAATGTTAAATAAGTTAAATCTAATGCGTGATAGATAACATTGATTATACAGCTTCGGTCCTGATTGTTATTCTTTCGTTAACAAAACCCTCGACGGCGTCGGGTATCAGCCCACGTCGGCGAGCGGCCATAAAAATAGTGCCGATCGCTCTGATAAGGCTATCTGACGCACGCATTTACCTGCATATCGACGGTGCATTCAGGAGTTAGCATGAACAAGAAAAGACGCGCAGTGCCGGGGGTTCATCCCTATGACGGCCCGGCCGGCGGCTGGGGCGCATTGAAAGCCACCGCCATTGCCGTTCGCACCCAGATGGATGCCCTTGATGCCCCCGCGACGCTGCTGCGCACCAATCAGCCGGACGGTTTTGACTGCCCGGGCTGCGCATGGCCGGATAAAGAACACAAATCGACCTTCCAGTTTTGCGAGAATGGCGCCAAGGCGGTGACCTGGGAAGCGACCAGCAAGCGCGTCACCGCCGAATTTCTGGCGGCCAATACGGTCAGCTCCCTGCTGGCGAAAAGCGATTTTGAGCTGGAGGGCTACGGTCGCTTAACCGAACCGCTGGTCTACGATCGCGCCAGCGACACGCTGCGTCCGGTCTCCTGGGACCGCGCCTTCGCGCGGATCGGCGAGATTGTCAGCCGCATGCAGCCGGATGAGGTTGAATTTTACACCTCCGGACGCGCCTCCAACGAAGCCGCCTGGCTGTTCCAGCTGTATGCCCGCGAGCTGGGCACCAACAACTTCCCGGACTGTTCCAATATGTGCCACGAGGCAACCAGCGTCGGGCTGCCGCAGTCCATTGGCATTGGGAAAGGGACGGTTTCGCTGGATGATTTTGACAAAACCGAGCTGGTCATTTCCATCGGCCACAACCCGGGAACCAACCACCCGCGGATGATGGGAACCCTGCACGAACTGTCCCGGCGCGGCGTGCCGATTATTGTCCTCAATCCGCTAAAGGAGAGGGCGCTGGAGCGTTTTGCCGACCCGCAGAACGTGATCGAAATGGCGACCTATAGTTCAACCAACATTGCCTCGACCTATTTCCAGGTCAAGGCCGGCGGCGATGCCGCGGCGCTGAAGGGGATTGCCAAAGCGCTGCTGCAGATGGATGACGATCTGGATAATGTCCTCGACAGCGCATTTATTGCCGAACATACGCAGAACTTTCCGGCCTTTGCCCAGGATTTGCGCCTGACCAGCTGGCACGACATCGAGCGCGAATCGGGCCTGACCCGCGACGACCTGCAGCGCGTTGCCGCGGCCTATGCCAAATCCAACGCCACCATCGTCACCTACGGCATGGGGATCACCCAGCATAACAAGGGCACCTCAAACGTCCGCCTGATCGCCGACCTGCTGCTGATGCGCGGCAATATCGGCAAGCCGGGGGCCGGGATCTGTCCGCTGCGCGGGCACTCCAACGTGCAGGGCAACCGTACCGTCGGCATTACCGAAAAGCCGAGCGCCAGCTTCCTCGCCAACCTGCAGCGAGAGTTCGGCTTTGTTCCGCCGCAGGCGCATGGGCACGACGCGGTGAAAGCGCTGGAGGCGATGATTGAGGGGAAATCGAAGGTGCTGCTCTGTCTGGGCGGCAATTTTGCCGTCGCCATGCCCGATCATCAGCGGGCCTTCCCGGCGATGCAGAGGCTGGAGCTGAGCGTACACGTTGGCACCAAGCTCAACCGCTCGCACCTGCTGATGGCCAAAGAGACCTATATTCTGCCCTGTCTCGGACGCACCGAGCTCGACCTGCAGGAAAGCGGCCGTCAGTCGATTACCGTTGAGGATTCGATGTCGATGGTTCACGCGTCGTCGGGCAAGCTGAAGCCGGCCTCGGCGCAGCTACGTTCCGAACCGGCCATTGTGGCCGGGATGGCGATGGCGACGCTGACGAACAGCAAAGTTGACTGGCTGGCGCTGGTGGCAAACTACGATCGCATCCGCGAGCTGATTGAACGCACCGTTCCCGGCTTTGAAAACTACAATCAGCGCATTCGTCATCCGGGCGGTTTCCGCATGCCGCTGCCGCCGACCGAGCGAATCTGGCCGACGCCAACGGGAAAAGCGATGTTCTCGGTTTTCGACGGCGTTCATGAAAACGTGCAGGTGGACGGAGAGGACATTATGCGCCTGGTGACGTTGCGCAGCCACGATCAGTACAACACCACGATTTATGCCCTCGATGACCGCTATCGCGGAGTCTTCGGCCGCCGAGACGTGCTGTTTATGAACGAGCAGGACATGGAAAATATGGGGCTGGAGCACGGCGACCGGGTTGATATCAGTACTGCGCTGCCGGACAGCCACCAGCGGCTTGAGAACATTACGGTGGTGGCCTACAGCATTGCGCCGGGCACCGTGGGCGCCTATTACCCGGAAGCTAACGTCCTGGTTCCGCTAAACTATCTTGATCAAGAGAGCGGCACGCCGTCCTACAAATCGGTGCCGATTCGCCTGACGCTGCGCTCGAAAGAGATCCTGCCGCTTGCGGGTATGCGCTAATACCTCCCGCACTTCGTCGCCGGCGACCGCTGGCGACGAGGCCCCATCAGCGCGGCGTCAGGGTTGACGACACCGCGGCGAACATCTTCCGGTCTTAAAATAACATTTGGCTAACATATTTGGGCTACAATAGCGCTCTGTATCGCGTTAGCGCGCCTTCAGGCGCGGGCGCAAATAGAGTGAATCAATAATGGATATTAAACAGCTCAAGTATCTGATCGCCCTCGATCGAACCCGCCATTTTGGCCAGGCCGCGGCGGCCTGTCATATCACCCAGCCGACGCTATCCATGCGCATTCGCAGCCTGGAAGAGGAGCTGAACCTCGTGCTGATCCAGCGGGGACAGCGCTTCGAAGGGTTTACCCCCGAAGGCGAACGCATTCTGGCGTGGGCGCGGGCGCTGCTTGCCGCCCACGACGGGCTGGAAGCGGAGGCGGCCATTTGCCGCGGGCAAATGGTGGGCCAGCTGCGGGTCGGCATGGTGCCGCTGGCCAGCCTCAATCCGATGCAGCTGATTAAGCCCCTGACGGAGAAGTATCCCGAGCTGCAGTTTAGCCTGCTGTCGCTGACCTCGGAGCAGATTATCGATGGCGTGAGCCGTAATCAGCTCGACCTGGGGATCTGCTACCTGCACCACGTCGATAGCCAGCTGTTTAACGTGCAGTGGCTGCCGGCGACGCGGATGGGGCTGCTGCACGATAAGCGGCATTTTCGCTTCGCGCAGGGGACGCCCGATTGGGAAAACCTGGCTTCTCTGCCGCTCGGTTTCCTCACCAAAGGGATGTACTACCGCGAATCGATCGAGATGAGCTTTAAAGCGAAAGGGCTAACGCCGAAATACGTTTTTGAAAGCGACTCTACCTTTCAGATAATCCAGGCGGTACAGGCGGGGATCTGCTGCGCCATTATGCCGCTCAATAATGGCCTGGAGGAGCTGAGCGACAATCTGGAGATTATCCCGATTGCCGAAACGGAGGTGGATTCGATGCTGGCGCTGATTATGCGCAATAAAGAGCCGGTGTCGTCGCTGGCGGAAAAATGCTTTGCCGATGCGCAGGCGATATTTGGCTAATTCTTTAGCAGAATATAATGTATGAATTAGCGCTCCGAAGAGGTTGGGGCGTTAATTAACATCATCGCGGAACCGTTGCGTAATTAATGACAGCCGTAGGCGGTTATTCTGCTATAAAGATCCTGGAACGACTCTTCCGTCAGCACATCGCCCCGCAGCACCGAAACGGTAAAATGAAAGAACGGCGTGAAGATGCTATCCATGTCGCTATATTCTTGCTGTTTTAAACCACAGGCGGCATACAGCCTGCCTGACAGGGTGGTTGACGGGAAACGGGCGATATCAAGCAGCTTCTTCGTAGCGTCCGGAGATGAGACAACCATTACTAGCGCCTGCTCCCCGGCGCTTTTATGCGCGATAAAGCCGTTATAACCGGTGGAGAAATACTGCGAACTGGCGATGGTTTTTACAGCATCAGGTAATTCAATCTTCGCGCTGACTGCCTGAGCCGAGCAAGCTATTAATAGCGTAACCAGTAATTGTACAATGAGGTTTGTTTTTTTAAGCATCGGGCTTGAGCCATAAATAATTCATTGGACATCTATAGCACGCGAAAAAATAGCGATCAATAAATAGCGCTGATTATCCGTTTTGCCATTGATATTTATCAGGTCAGTGAATGTGGGGTTTTTATTATATTGGTGACGGAGGGATTTTATAAATCAGGACAGAGGCTCTGCCGTCGCCGCCGGGAGAGATCCGGCGACGCGGCGTGAGGTTAGATTTTTTCCAGGCTGATGCCGCGAGTTTTCGGCCCGAAAATACCGACCGAGAGCATCACCATCAGCATGCTGACCACGATAAAGCCGATCACTCCCGGCGCACCGGCGTATTGCAGAATGATGCCGATCAGGATGCTGGTGATTGCCGTCGACAGGCGGCTGAACGAGTAGCAGAAGCCTACCGCGCGGGCGCGAATATGGGTCGGGAAAACCTCGGCCTGATAGGCGTGATAGCTGATGGTGAGCCAGGCGTTGGACCAGGTGATCATAAACCCGCAGATAACCAGCATCACCGGACTATTTTGTAGTGCGAACAGGGTGCCGAACACCACCGTCATCAGCGCGGAGAGTACGATTTGCCATTTGTTCTCAAAGCGGTGAACAAAGCGGGTGCAGAACAGGCAGCCAATCGGATAGGCGAGGGTAATGAAAAAGGCGTACAGCAGGCTATGGGTAATGCTGGCGCCCTGGCCTGACAGCAGCGCCGGCAGCCAGTTTCCGAAGCCAAAGAAGCCGATAGCCTGGAAGAAGTTCATTACCATCAGCATGATGGTGCGTCGGCGATATTCCGGCGCCCAAATCTCTTTAAAGGTGCCGGTCTGCGTTTTGGTTGTCCCGGGCTGCGTAAGGTGCTGCGGCGAGGGGGCAATACCGCAGCGCTGCTCCATCTCACACATCACCGCGTGCGCATCGTCGTTGCGGCCTTTAACCTCCAGCCAGCGGGCCGATTCCGGCAGCTTCTTGCGGATGACCCAGATAACCAGCGAGCACAGCGCGCCGAAGATAATGACCCAGCGCCAGCCGCTCAGGCCGAACAGGGTGATGGGCACCAGCATCCATGACATCAAGGCGACGGCGGGCACCGAGAGAAACTGAATGAAGAAGGCAAAGGCGAAGGCTTTGTTACGCAGATGGGTCGGAACCCATTCGCTCAGGTAGGTGTCGATGGTGACCAGCTCAATGCCGAGGCCAATGCCAACGAGGAAGCGGAAGAAAATAACCCCCTCCGCGCTGCTCTGAAAGGCCATCAGCAGCGAGAATACGCCGTACCAGGCAAGCGCAAACATAAAGGTCAGGCGGCGGCCGAGCTTATCCGCCAGCGGCGCGAGAAGGCTGGCGCCGATAAACAAGCCGAAAAAGGTCGCCGAGGCGAAGGCGGCCTGATCCGATATGCCGAAAACTCCCTGCTCGCCGACATGAAAAATATTCTCTGCCAGCAGGCCGGTGCTGATGTATCCGGTCTGAAAAAGATCGTACAGCTCGAAGAAACCACCGAGCGCCAGCAGGGTGATAAATGACCACAGGCCGAAGGAGGCGGGCAGCGCATCGATACGGCTGGTTAAGCTGGAGTGGGGCTGTCCTGCGGAAGCAAAGGGCGCATCCCCCAGAACGTGGGTGGTAGACATATTATTATTTCCCTCAGAAAAAATGTTCGCCTGCTAATGTTAATTGATTGTTAATAGTTTTAAATTTTTAATCGCCCGCTCTATATCAATTCTTCAGACAGATATCTGGTAAATCGTCTCCGGGTCTGTGGAATACGCTGGTTTTTGGCGGCCGGGCGCGGCAGATTTGAATGAAATGACTAACAGGCCGCTAGCGCAGACTTTCAGAAGGGATGACTGGAGAGGGGACGGGCGTCACGGAGCGTATTTATGACGTTATCGCTGGCGTTCCGGCTTAACCGCCGCCGGCGCTTGTCATTAAGAAAACCGGCGACGGGTCTGGCAGACCCGGAATACCGGCGCATGAAGATGATTAATCCATGCTCATTTCACGCAGACGTTTACTTTAAGCTGATATTATTCTCTTTCGCCCACTTTCTTAATCGTGCGCACGCGTTAGCATAAGGGGACGATGTGTTAAATGAGATCATTCGTCCCATTGTCCATTTTGTGTACCAGGGTTTGCCATACAAAATTTCATCGCTGCGCTCATCAATCAGCTGCGTTATTTCATTTTTTACCCTCTGCAGCTCAGCGATTAGCGCGCTATAGCTTAATCCCCTGTAGTCTGCGTAAAACTTTTGCGCCAGAAGACCAAGCTGATTCCATTTATAGCCAGCCTCCGGAAAATCGACAGCCAGCCCTTTGGCGTCAGAAACGATCCACTTTACAACCAGCGCATTCCATCCCAGCATATACGAAACCAGGTCCCGAACGCTCATCTGGCTGCCTTTGGCGTGGCCATCCATTGCGTTATCCGCAGTAAGTTCTGCCGGTATTGCATGGAGATAGCCCATTAATTTATCGAAGTTTTTATCAATAGCGCTAAGTAATTCAGATTTTGTTTGCGGCACACTCATAAAGAATTCCCTCTCACTCAAGGTTCGGTATCCGGAGCGGTATCAGCGCGCATTAAGATAAGTTTCTGCCGCTCGCGCCCGGCTCATTAAGCGGATAGTAGCGCTGAAAATGAGCCCAGGCGCATGGCGAGGCCGCAAATTTGTGAATGCCGCGCCGTTCTCCAGGTTCTGTGGCCTATTTTCCATCCTTTCGCTGCGGCGGTAGCGCCTGCAGTATTCTGCTGGCCTCAGATTCGCTCAGCGGGTAATCGAAAAAGCGCTGATAAAAGTCGCGGGTGACCGCGAGCATATCAATATCGGCGAAGCGCTGAGGCTGGATCTGCTTTGCCGCCCACTGAATTTGCAGCGCGCTTTCGGTCCCGTAGCGATCCCACGGGAAAACCCCCGCCGGGTTTTGCCGCACCTGCTGGTTTTTGACCGCCTGCAGGGTGGAGAAGAGGTCACGATAGGCGGAGTGCGCTAAATCGCCGCAGCCCGCGCCGAGGATAATAATATCCGGCTGCCAGGCCAGCACCTTCTCCGGAGAAATCTCCTGCATATTGCCCTCGATCCCGGCGGCAGCGTTCTGGCCGCCGGCCAGCCGGATCCAGGTATCGATCAGCGTATGGCCGCCGTCGACCTTGAGCGGCTTCAGCGACTGGATATGCAGCACGCGCGGGCGTTCGGCGTCGGTCAGCGTGGCGGTTCGCTGGCCGATACGCGCGATAGTCTGCTGTAAATACCGGTTGTAGGCCTGCGCTCTGGCCAGCGCCTGCGGCGTCCCGAGAACCTCGGCGGTGGTGGTGACGGAACGCGCCAGCGACGGGTAATCGGTAAAGCTCATCTCCATAACCGGCAGACCGGCCTGCCGGTACGCTTCGGCATCGCCGTTACCCTGGGCGACAAAGACCACTTCGGCTCCGCGCGCCAGCAGCGCCTCGCTGGTAAAGTGCGGGCCGCGGCTGATAAGCGCCTGGTTGAGGCGAGGATCGAGGTGAAACATCCACGGGCGGCTGTCCGGGCGATTAACCGTTGCCACAATGTTATCGCCCGCGCCGAGGGTCATCAGCAGCGAGTGGTGGGCGAACCATCCCTCGGCGATGCGATCAACGCGATCCGGCAGGGTGACGCTATGCCCGGCATCGTCCGTCAGCTGGCGGCTGGCGAGAGCCGGCAAAGCGAGCCAGGCGCAGAGTAAAGCGGCAGCTATTTTTTTCATTATGATCCTTAGAAATCAAACTGTACCGAGGCCGTCGCTTCACGCGGCGCGCCGAGCTGAGCGCTGGCGTAGCCGGCGCCGGTGTAGCCGGTCAGGGCCCCCGGAACGATATTGCTCCAGTAGCGGCGGTTGGTCACGTTAGTGACTGCCAGCCTGAAGGTGGTGTCGGTACCAAACAGTCGGGTGCGATAGTTGCTGCCGACATCCAGGGTGGTATAGCTACCGACCCAGCCGTCGTTGGCGCTATCGGTCGCCCGGCGGCCGACGTAACGGATATTGCTATTCATATCCAGTCCCGGTAGCGCAGCGATGCTGTAAATGACCAGCATGTTGGCGGTGAAGCGAGGCAGACCGACCACCTGTTTGTCGTCAGCGCTGGCGCTGGAGGTGTTGTGCAGACGCGGATCGAGCCAGCTGCCGCCGCCGAACACGCGCAGATTGGGCGTGATGCGTCCATCGGCCATCAGCTCCAGCCCCCGGTTTTTCTGCGTTCCGTCTTCGGCGAAATCACCGCTGTCGTTGGTATAGGCAAACGGGCGCTCGGCCTGGAACAGCGCGGCGGTAAGCAGCAGATCGCTGTGCACGGCGTACTTCGCCCCGGCCTCAAGCTGATGGCTGCGGTAGGGATTGAGAACGTCGCCTGCGTTATTGGCGCCGGCCGGGGCGGTGTCGCCCTGCTGCATGCTGTTGGCCCAGGTGGTATAGAGCGTCAGGTTATCGACCGGCTTATACATCAGGCTGGCGGAACCGCTGGTACCGCGATCGTCATGGCTGCTGCTGCGCCGGCTGTTTTTACCGTAGTTGTCGACGGTAAACAGGCTTTCGCTGCCGGAAAGCAGCAGGCTCCACTGGGGGCTGAAGGTCAGGGTGTCGTTGAGCAGGAATACGTGCTGGGTGGTGGTCGCGGAATGATAGCGATCGGTGAAATCCGGATAGGCCGGGCGCGGATAGTCAGGGCTGTCGTCGAGGGTCGAGCTGCCGAGCTTTTGCGTCCCGCCATCGCGAGGGTTGTAGTTTTTCCACACGAAGCCGCGCGCGCCTATCGCCAGATCGTGCTGCAGCCAGCCCGTTTCAACGCTCCCGGTCAGGTTGGCGAGATAGCTATTGATGGTAAAGCGGCTTGCCGCGGAGTTCGAGGTGGTGGTGGCGTAGCTGCCTTTATTATCGGTTAGCGTATTGGTCACGGTGGTGGATTCGCGATCCGCAATCTGGCGCAGGACCCCAACGTCCAGCAGCCAGTTGCCGTCAAAGTCGTGTTTGAGATGCAGGCTGCCGGTGGTCGTGGTGTCGTCATTGCCGGCGTAATACTGACCGTACTTGCTCCTGGTCGGATCGAGCGGCGACGGGAAATGGGTGCCTTTGGCTAAAGCGAAGGAGCCGGGCAATCCCTTTTGATAAAAGTGGTAGTAGCTAAAGTTGCTCTCCAGTACCGTCTGGTCGGTGAGCTGAAAATCAAGCGCCAGACCCGCATACTGGTTGCGTTGACGGCTGCCGTGGGTATAGCCGCTGCCGTCCTGGTTCATCAGGTTCAGGCGATACTTCACCCGGTCGCCGGAGTCCAGCGGGCCGCTGAGATCCAGCGCGGCGTTGGCGCCAGAGCCGGTTCCTCCGCCCACCGTGACCCGGCGCAGCGGCACGTCGCTGGCGCGTTTGGAGACGAGGTTAAACATGCCTGCCGGATTCGCCGGGCCATACAGCGCGCCGGCCATGCCGCTAAGGACTTCAATGCGCTGAAACTGCTCGGCCGGGTATTCGGTTGTCGAGACCGCGTTCAGCCCGTCGATAGTGCTGTTCTGCACCACGCTGCCCTGCATGCCGCGGGTCTGCGGACGAACGCCATCGCCCTGAACCGAGGGCAGATAGCGATAGACGTCCTTCACGCTGCCGGCCTGCACCTGGCGGGTCAGCGAATCCGACAGGGTCTGTACCGACCACGGGACGTCAATCAGCTTGCGTTTGCCGAGGCTGCCGAGCGTTGCCTGCTGTTCGGCGGCAGGCGTGGCGCTATCCAGCGTTTCGGCGGGGGATTCAGCGGTGACGACCAGGGTTTCTGCGGCGTCAACGGGCAGAGTCAGCAGCAGAGAAGAACAGGGGATCATCCCGGTTAATAGAACGAGTTTATATGAGCGCATTGATTTAATTTCAGACGAATGAAAAACGGAATGAGGCGGGAGAGATCTCGCTTCTGTCTGAAGGGTACGGGTTTTATTTGTATGACAAAAAGATAGAGCCATTCGCTATGTATGTCAATATATAACGAATGGTTTCTTTACTTAAGAAAAACGAGGCCAGCGGCCGGGCGGGATGTCGCGCTAATCTTCAGGCCTGCTGATACACCATCCGGTAACCGCCGTCGATGGTCTTCAGGTAGGCAAAACCGGCGCCGGCGAGGTGCATGCCGGCAATCAGCCACTGCTCGCTTGCCGCCTGCGCCAGAATCCGTTTCCGCGTGCTTGCAGCCTCGGCGGGGTCGGCGTCAAAGGCGATAGCGACGGCCGGCAGGGCTGACTGAATGTGCGGGAAATGCACAATGTCGCCCCAGATCAGCAGGGGCTTATCCCCGGCATCGATACGAAACCCGGTATGACCCGGCGTATGGCCGGGTAGCCAGATTGGACGAATGCCGGCGAGCACCTCATCGTCCGTCAGCAGGTTCACCCGCTGCCCATAGGCCGCCAGCGTGCGGCGGAACAGCGTAAAATTGCGCCGGACGCGTTCGCTGGCCCGCATGAACAGGGCCTCATCCTGCCAGTAATCGATCTCCCGCGGGTGCAGATACAGCCGCGCATTTTTATAGACGGCCTCGCCGTCGGCGTCGAGCAGCCCGCCGATATGATCGGGATGGCCGTGCGTCAGTAGTAGCGTATCGACGTCGGCCGCAGCGATACCCAGCTCACGAAGGCGCGCGGGGAGCTCGCCTCCGGCGTTATTCAGGCCGCCGGCGCCGGAATCAACGAGGATCGTGCGTCCCCGGCCGCGGATCAGATAGGCATTGATATGCAGAGCCGCCGGGTCAGCCATGCCGGCGGCGCGTTGCATTTTGTCGGCTTCTGCGGGGTCAATACCCGAGAGTATCCCCAGGCTGACGGACATATTTCCGTCGCTCAAGGCGCTCACCAGATAATCGCCAACCTGACGGCTGATAGGGTTAACGGTGCGCACGATCGCCTCCTTGTTGGGGACGCAGCTGCCCGGTTAGCGGTTGATACAGGCGGATATCCGCCATTGTAGAGAGCAGGGCGGCGTTGTCTGCGGGAATGACGTACGCCAGCCGACCTTCAGGGAAGCTATCCAGACCGGCGGCCCGCAGCTGCCACGGCCGATAGCCCAGCTCATTGGCAATAAAGTCGACGGGCTGCGCCGCCAGCAGCAGGATCTGGTCGGCGGATACCGCCGGAGCCGGGTCCGCGCACTGATACAGACTGCGCCGCCAGTCGCTGATGTTGGCCTGCCAGCGGGCAAAGCTGCCGCCGCCCTTCTGGCGGTACTCCGCGCTGGTGAGAACCGCGGCGTCGCGGACGGTGTGGATGGCCAGCCAGGCCGGGCAGCCCGGCGTTGTGGCCCTGAAGCGTTGGGAGGTACTGAAGCCATCAACGCTAAGCAGCGCCGGGAGCTTCTCCCGGTTGTAAAAATCATTCCACCCGGCTTCGCTTTGCGGGTCGGTATAGGTGCATTCTACGATATACAGCATAAACGGGCCTCTGCATGAAGGTGTCATCAGCGTATTGCTGATAATTCATCATGTTACTGGCTGTATTTCGCCGCCTGAATCGATATTATCTCATCGGTTAGTGACATTCTGTCACTGAACACACTCGCAGCCGAAGGGGCGCTATCATGCGAAGAAAACTGCCCAGCAGCGCGTCATTACAGGCGTTTGAAGCGGCGGCAAGGCACGGTAATTTTGCCAGAGCGGCAGAGGAGCTCTCCCTGACCGAAGGGGCGATCAGCCGGCAGATTGGGCGGCTTGAAGCCTTGTTGAACTGCAAATTATTCGACCGCACGGGAACCCGCGTGCAGCTGAACCCTAACGGCGCGCGCTACGCCCACCGCGTGCGCGAGACGCTTGAGCGCCTCGACAGGGATACCCAGTACTTAACGGGCATGGCCGACGGCAGCCGCAGCCTCGAAATTGCCGCACTGCCCACCTTCGCCAGCCGCTGGCTGATCCCGCGCCTCAGCGGCTTTAACCGCCGGCACCCGGATATCACGCTGAATATTGCGGTCCGTACGGACCCTTTTATCCTGACCGGCAGCGGGTTTGACGCGGCGGTTCATTTTGAGCACCCGGCGTGGAGCGGAATGCGTATTCGCTTTCTGCTGCAGGAAAGGCTGGTCCCGGTGTGCCATCCCTCGCTGCTGACCGATCGCGACGGCGGGGAGCAGCTGAACGCGCTGCCGCGTATCCATCGGCGGCAAAACCCGGATGCATGGCGCCTGTACTCCCAGGAGAGCGGCATCGCGCTGGATAATCCGTCCCAGGGCGTGTGCTACGATCTGCATGAGATGGCCATCTCCGCCGTGCAGGCCGGGCTTGGCGTCGCGCTGGTGCCGCAGGTGTATGTCGAAAAAGAGCTCCGCAGCGGGGCGCTGGCCGCTCCCTGGCCGGTTTCTGCCCGGCTGAACAAAAATTTCTGCCTGGTTAAACCGGTTGAAACGGGCATTAACGAGAGCGCTTTAGCGGATTTTGAGCGCTGGCTGCTGGCCGAAACTGGCGGCGGCGCGGCATAAAGATCGCTAATTTTTCCGCCGCTGAATCAGGAAAGAGAGGGGCGCGGGGGCGAGCGGGAGGATATTCAGCGTACCTACAGTCGGCTGCTGCAGCTGCGGCAAAGATAGGGCGGGAAGAGAAAAGCCCCGGCGGGCGAGAAGCCTGCCGGGGAGGGAGATTACAGATCGAAACGGTCGAGGTTCATGACTTTGGTCCAGGCCGCCACGAAGTCGGTGACCAGCTTCTGCTGCGCATCCTGGCTGGCGTAAACTTCTGCCAGCGCGCGCAGCACCGAGTTAGAACCAAACACCAGGTCGGCGCGGGTGGCGGTGAACCGGCTCTCGCCGCTCTTACGATCGCGGCCCTCAAACAGTTCGCCCCGTTCGTCGGTGGCTTTCCAGACGGTCGCCATGCTCAGGAGATTGACGAAGAAGTCGTTGCTGAGAACGCCCCGGCGGTCGGTGAAGACGCCGTGCTGGCTGCCATCGAAGTTGGCGCCCAGTACGCGTAAACCACCTACCAGCACGGTAAGCTCCGGCGCGGTCAGCGTCAGCTGCTGGGCCTTATCCAGCAGCAGCGTCTCGGTTGAAACGCCCCCTTCAATGCGGCGATAGTTGCGGAAACCATCCGCCAGCGGCTCCAGCAAACCGACGGATTCGACATCGGTCTGATCCTGACGCGCGTCCACGCGGCCCGGCGCAAACGGTACGGTGACCTGCACGCCCGCGGCAGCGGCGGCCTGCTCAACGCCGACCGCGCCCGCCAGCACGATAATATCCGCCAGCGATGCTTTACCGGACGCTTTTTGAATCGCCTGCAGCGTTGGCAGAACCTTCGCCGCGATGGCGTTGACCGGCCAGTCTTTCTGCGGCGCCAGCGCCAGACGCGCGCCGTTGGCCCCGCCGCGCTTATCGCCGCCGCGGAAGGTGGAAGCCGAAGCCCAGGCAACGGAAACCAGTTCGCTCACCGACAGGCCCGCATCGGCAATGGCGGTTTTCAGGGTGGCGATATCCGCTTCGCTCGGGCTGTGGATCGCCTCCGGGAGCGGGTCCTGCCAGATCAGATCTTCTTTCGGTACTTCCGGTCCGAGGTAGCGGGATTTTGGCCCCATATCGCGGTGAATCAGCTTGAACCAGGCGCGGGCAAAGGCTTCATTAAACGCCTGCGGATCGTTGAGGAAGCGGCGGGAAATCTTATCGAATTCCGGGTCGAAGCGCAGCGTCAGGTCGGTAACCAGCATCGTTGGCTTACGCTTTTTCTCCGGGTCAAACGGATCGGGGATCAGATCCGGAGCGTCTTTGGCTTCAAACTGAATGGCGCCAGCCGGGCTGCGGGTCTGTACCCACTCATATTTGTACAGGTTTTCGAAGAAGTAGTTGCTCCACTGGGTCGGCGTCTGGGTCCAGACGACTTCAAGGCCAGAGGTGATAGCGTCCGCCCCGGCGCCGCTGCCGTAGGTGCTGGACCAGCCGAGGCCCTGGGCCTCAATTGAGGCCGCTTCCGGCTCGGCGCCTACGTGGCTGGTGACGGCCGCGCCGTGGGTTTTACCCAGCGTATGGCCGCCGGCAATCAGGGCCACGATCTCTTCATCGTCCATCCCCATGTTGCCAAAGGTGGCGCGAATCGCCGCCGCCGCGGAGAGCGGTTCGCCGCTGGCGTTCGGGCCTTCCGGGTTGACGTAAATCAGGCCCATTTCGGTTGCGCCCAGCGGCTGCTGCGCCAGGCTTTCCGGATGACGGTGCTCAAGCCAGGCTTTTTCATTCCCCCAGTCAACGTCGAGGTCCGGTTCCCACACGTCTTCACGTCCGGCGCCGAAGCCAAAGGTACGGAAACCGGCATTTTCCAACGCCACGTTCCCCGCCAGCATATAGAGGTCGGCCCAGGAGATTTTCTGGCCATATTTTTGTTTGACCGGCCACAGCAGGCGGCGGGCCTTATCCAGGCTGACGTTGTCCGGCCAGGAGTTCAGCGGAGCGAAACGCTGCTGGCCGCGGCCGCTGCCGCCGCGCCCGTCAACGGTACGGTAGGTGCCGGCACCGTGCCAGGCCATACGAATAAACAGCCCAATGTAGCTGCCCCAGTCTGCCGGCCACCACTCCTGGGAGTCGGTTAGCAGGGCCCGCAGGTCGGCTTTTAGCGCGGAGTAATCGAGCTTTTTAAACTCTTCCCGGTAGTTAAATTCTTCGCCCAGCGGATTTGAGCGGTTGGAGTGTTGGTTCAGCAGATCCACGCGCAGCTGGTTTGGCCACCAATCTCGGTTGGCTGTGCCGCCACCGGCGCTTTGCGTGGGCGCCGCGGTGTGAAAAGGACACTTCCCTGCGGATGCGTTGTTAGATGAATCGTTAGACGTGCTCATATCAGGCTCCGTTTACTTTTGTGAATGCCATTACGATATACACTGCTTCCAATAAGCGATACTTGAATAAATCTACGGAATTAATAGTTATATCCTTTTAACAGCGAGTGATAAAGAAATCCATATGTTATTTGTGGTTAAGGCCCAAAATACGTAAAAGCGACTTACTAACCATAGTATTAACGTATTAGTTTAGGAAATCGCAGCGGCGCGTTTGGCGATAAAAGCGTCATTCCGCCAGCAAAAATCTTATGCTCCGGCGGCGGCGGGCAACATGGGCATTACCCATGACGCGAAGCCGGGCATCAGCGGCGAAATTTGAGGGGTTGCTGAGCGGTGAGCGACAGGCTATTACTATTCATGGCCATGTAACTGGCGCCTTGAGACAGAATACTGTCGGGGAGCATGGCCGCGACCGCCGCGCGCCTGGGCATAACTTTGTCTGGTGGAGATAAGCTATGCCTGAATTGAGCTCGTTAATGACATTCGCGTTCGTTGCCCTGGGGCTGGTGCTGACCCCTGGGCCGAATATGATCTACCTGACCTCGCGCTCGATCTGCCAGGGCAAACGCGCCGGCCTGATCTCATTAGGCGGCGTGGCGCTAGGGTTTGTCTTTTATATGCTGTGCGCGGCCCTGGGGATTACCGCGCTGATTTTTGCGGTGCCCTATGCCTACGATATTTTGCGCATCAGCGGGGTCGTCTATTTACTCTACCTGGCCTGGCAGGCGATAAAACCGGGCGGTCGTTCGCTCTTTGCCGTGCGCGACCTGCCGGCAGACAGCGGCCGTAAGCTCTTTCTGATGGGCTTTATTACCAACCTGGCGAATCCTAAAATCGCCATTATGTATCTGTCGCTATTACCGCAGTTTATCTCCCCCGGCCACGGTAGCATTCTCAGCCAGTCTTTGGTGCTCGGCTTCACCCAGGCATTGATCAGCGTGGCGGTAAACGCGCTGATTGTGGTGATGGCCGGTGAGGTTTCGCTGTTTCTTACCGCTCGTCCGCTCTGGCAGCGCTTTCAGCGCTGGCTGATGGCGACGGTGCTGGCAGGGATGGCGGTTAAAATCGCCTTTGAGACGCGTAAATAGCGCCCGGGCAGGCGCGAGCCTGCCTTCTTCTGCACCAAATCTACGCACTGCCCCAAAACGACTCCCCATTCTGGTGTGCTGGCGCCGATAAATATTCCATCCTTTTGATTTTATACTAATTATTATTTTGGCATATGCTTTGCAAGATAAAAACAGAAGGCAGCGCACCATACAATTTAGATGATCAAATAGCTGGCTAGGGTTCCGGTTCACGCAGGTGAATGACTGGTCCGAGAGCTGGCGACCTCTGCGAGGTTACACGGCGGGACAAAAGCCCGGGAGACAGCAGCACCAGTAGGTGTCGCGCTGCTCCTGTTTTTTGTGCCAACCAGAGGTTCATCATGAAGCGATCGCCACTACTCCGTTCTTTTGTTCTGTCACTGGCGCTGTTGGCCAGTTTCCCCTCTTTTGCCGCGGTGAAAAAAGAGTTCAACGTCTGCTGGACGATTTATGCCGGCTGGATGCCCTGGGGCGCCATCAGCAACGAAAAAATCATCGATAAATGGGCCAGTAAGTACGGTATCAAGATCAATATCGTGCAGCTCAACGACTACATCGAATCGATTAACCAGTATACCGCCGGCCAGTTTGACGGCTGCACCATGACCAATATGGATGCTCTGACCATTCCTGCCGCCGGCGGGGTGGATACCACCGCGTTGATTACCGGCAGCTACTCGGACGGCAACGATGGCGTGGTGCTGAAGGGCGCGGACAAAAAGCTGAGCGACCTGAAAGGGATGCAGGTTTACCTCCCGGAGCTGTCGGTTTCCCACTATCTGCTGGTTCGCGGACTGGAGAAGGCGGGGCTGCAGGAGCGAGATGTCAAAGTGGTCAATACCTCTGACGCCGATATTGTCTCCGCCTTCGGCACCAGCAGCGTGCGCGCCGCCGTAGCGTGGAACCCGCAGCTGTCGGTTATCAAAAAGACCCCACAAACCAGCGAAGTTTTTAGTTCATCCCAGGTACCTGGCGAGATCATCGACATGATGGTGGTCAACAGCCAAACCCTCAAGGACAACCCGGCGCTTGGCAAGGCGTTGACCGGCGCGTGGTTTGAAATGATGAGCAAAATGCAGGCCGGAGATAAGCCGGCGCTGAGCGCGATGGCGGCGGATTCCGGCACCGACCTCGCCGGCTATCAGGGGCAACTGAAAACCACCCATCTGTTCTGGACCGCTGCCGACGCGCTGAGGTTCATCTCCAGCCCCGATCTGGCAAAAACCATGCAGCGCGTGGCGCAATTCTCCTTCGATAAAGGGCTGCTGGGCGAGGGCGCCCAGAGCGCCGACTTTATCGGCATGAGCTTCCCGGGCAAGGTCGCCGTCGGCGACGCGGGGAACGTCAGGCTGCGTTTCGACGATAGCTACCTGAAGATGGCCGCCGCGGGCCAGCTGTAATGATTGCTGACGGGAGTCAACGCCATGCGACAAATTAACCGCCATCCACAGCAGGGCATGCGGCTGATGCTGATGCTGATGCCCTTCGTGCTGCTGATCGCCGCCTGGTTCATCGGCTCTGCGCTGCGGCTGGAGGCCAATCCGCAGGACAAGCTGCTGCCCGGACTGTCGCAGATGGTCGCGGCCATCGAGCGGATGGCGTTCACGCCGGACAAACGCAGCGGCGAGTACCTGCTGTGGGCCGACACGCTGATCAGCCTGGGGCGCCTGCTGACCGGGCTGGCGCTCTCCTCGCTGATTGGGCTGAGCATCGGCATCGCCGCCGGCGTTTTTCCGCTCTACCGCGCCGCGCTGTCGCCGCTGATGACCGTTATTTCGATGATCCCGCCGCTGGCGATCCTGCCGGTGCTGTTTATCGTCTTTGGCCTCGATGAGCTCTCCAAGGTGATGCTGATTGTGATCGGCGTGACGCCAATGCTGGCGCGCGATCTGGAACAGCGGGCGCGGGAAATTCCGGCGGAGCTGTTTATTAAAGCGCAAACCCTCGGCGCCAACAGCTGGACGCTGGTGCTGCGGGTGGTACTGCCGCAGCTGCTGTCGCGCTTGATCGTCTCCCTGCGCCTGCTGCTGGGCTCGGCGTGGCTGTTTCTGATATCGGCGGAGGCCATTTCCGCCACCGCCGGTCTCGGGTACCGCATTTTCCTTGTCCGCCGCTACATGGCGATGGACGTCATCATCCCCTACGTCATCTGGATAACCCTGCTGGCCTGGCTGATGGATCTGGCCCTGCGGCAGCTGCACAAAGCCTGCTTCCCGTGGGCGGAAGGAGGCCGGGCATGAGCTTTATTGCCATTAAAAATATCTGGCAGGAGTACGGCGACCACGTGGTGCTGGAGCGCATCAATCTCGAGGTCAGAGAGGGGGAGTTCTGTTCAATGGTCGGGGCCTCCGGCTGCGGAAAATCGACCTTTTTGCGCCTGCTGCTGGGCCAGGAAAAACCGACCCGCGGCGCAATTACCCTCGACGGCCAGCCGCTGGCCGCCGAGCCGGACCGCAGCCGCGGCGTGGTGTTCCAGCGCTATTCGGTATTTCCGCATCTCAACGTGCTGGATAACGTCGCGGTGGGCCTCGAGCTGCCGGCCTCGCCGCTGCTTGGTCGTCTTTTTGGCGCCCGCAGGCGCAACGCCCGCGAACGGGCGGCGCAGATGCTGGAGAAAGTCGGCCTCTCCCACGCGCTCGATAAGTACCCGGCGCAGCTCTCCGGCGGGATGCAGCAGCGGCTGGCGATCGCCCAGGCCTTCGTGATGCAGCCGCGCATCCTGCTGCTTGATGAGCCGTTTGGCGCGCTCGATCCGGGTATCCGCAAGGATATGCACGGGCTGCTTTTGCAGCTGTGGAGCGAAACGCGGATGACGGTCTTTATGGTCACCCACGATTTGGCCGAAGGCTTCAATCTCGGGACCCGGCTGCTGGTCTTCGACAAGGTGCGCCACGACCCTCAGGCGCCCAACGCCTACGGCGCGCGCATAACCTACGACATACCGCTTAACGAAGCCCGCATGTCGCAGATGCTCGGCACCGGCAGCGATAACAACGTTTATGCATTAAGGAGATAGTCAGATGAAGCCACTTTTTCATTCGTTACCGAGCCTGCGCGAAGAGTTTGTCCCGGGCGGCGGCCATACCTCGTTTATTCTGCGCCGCGGGCAAATTCTGCGCCTGACCGATATCGACGGCGAGGCCAACGTCAGCATGATGATGCTCAATCCACATGAAAAGAGCGAACGCCTGAACCTGCCGGATACGCTGAAAGGTCAGCATACCGCGCGCCTGACGGCCGGGCACTGTTTCTACTCCGATATGGGCCGCGTGCTGGCCGGGATCGTCGCCGATAGCAGCGGCTGGCACGATCCGTTCGGCGGGGTGCTCAACGCCGAAGAGACCTTAGAAAAGTACGGCGCGGGACGCTACCAGGAGCTGCGTAACGGCTACTACCGCAACGGCGTCGATAACCTGCTGGTTGAAATGGGCAAATGGGATCTGGGTCTGGAAGATCTGCTGATGGTGGTCAACTTCTTCAGCAAGGTCACCGTGGCCGCCGACGGCAGCTTCCATTTCTGCGCGGGTCACTCCGTTCCGGGCAGCTACGTCGAGCTGTTCGCGCCGATGGACGTGCTGATTGTCCTCACCGCGCTGCCGCATCCGCAGGACCCCGCCACGGAATATGCGCCGCGTCCGGTCCAGCTGAGCTGGTACCAGGCCGATGATGAAGCGGCGGCGGTCGCCTCGCTATTGACCCGCGATGAAAACCAGCGCGCGTTTGCCAATACCCAACTTTTTGCCCTCTGAGGAGCCGATCATGAGCCTTGTTACCAGTACCCGCAACCCGGCTGATGCCGTTTATCGTCACGTGATCCCGGCGGGTGAACCCTGGCTGTTCGAAGTGAAGAAAGGGCAAACCCTGCGGCTGCTCGATCTTGAAGGCAACCAGGCTATCGATACCCTGTTTTATAACGCCGATAACCCGCGTGAACGCTACGATCCGCAGCGCACGCTGCGTCGCCAGGGGAATGCCTATCTGACGACCGGCAGCGTGCTGTTCTCCAATCTCGGTCGGCCGCTGCTGACCATCGTTGCCGATACCTGCGGCCGCCACGATACCCTCGGCGGCGCCTGCGCCCAGGAGAGCAATACCGTGCGCTACGCTGCGGATAAGCGCTATATGCACAGCTGCAGGGATAATTTCCTCTGCGCCTGCCTGCACGACGGCCGCCTGCACAAGCGCGATATCGGCGCCAATATCAACTTCTTTATGAACGTGCCGGTGACGGAAGAAGGCGGGCTGACCTTTGAAGACGGCATTTCTGCCGCCGGGAAATACGTCGAGCTGCGCGCGGAGTGCAACGCGATGGTGCTGATTTCCAACTGCCCGCAGCTGAATAACCCCTGCAACGGCTGGGATCCGACCCCGGCAGAGGTGCTGGTATGGAACTGACCCGCTGGCAGCGCTGGCGGCTGATGGCCTATCGCCTGTTTGCCGTACGCGCCGATCGCCTGAACAGTACGCCGTCGCGTAAATCGTAACGCCGGCGCTCCCCAGGGACGACCCCGGGGAAGAACGCTATTTTGCTGCGGGACGACCCGCCCTGATGTGAGTCCCGTTTATGTTCAATACCCTACTTATTGCCAACCGCGGCGCCATCGCCTGCCGCATTCTGCGCACGCTGCGCGCTATGCGGGTTAAAGGCGTTGCCGTCTATTCCGATGCCGATCTGAGCAGCCTGCATATCCGCGAGGCCGATGAAGCGCTAAGCCTCGGCGACGGCCCGGCGGCGCAAACCTATCTGGTGGTGGAAAAAATCATCGCCGCCGCGCGGCAAAGCGGCGCCGAGGCGATTCACCCCGGCTACGGCTTCTTATCGGAAAACGCCGCCTTCGCCGAAGCCTGCGAAGCCGCCGGGCTGGTATTCGTCGGCCCGACGCCGCAGCAGCTGCGGACCTTTGGCCTTAAACATACCGCCAGGGCGCTGGCTAAAGCGCAGGGCCTGCCGCTGCTGGAAGGCACCGGGCTGCTGGCCGATAGCGCCGAGGCGTGCCGTGCCGCGCAGGAGATTGGCTATCCGGTGATGCTGAAAAGCACCGCCGGCGGCGGCGGGATCGGCATGCGGGTGTGTCACGATGCCAACGAGCTGGCGGAGGCCTTTGAAACCGTTCGCCGCCTCGGGCAGAACAACTTTAGCGATGCCGGCGTGTTCGTCGAAAAATATATTTCCCGCGCCCGTCACCTCGAAGTGCAGATCTTTGGCGACGGGCAGGGGGAGGTTATCGCCCTCGGCGTGCGCGACTGTTCTATTCAGCGACGTAACCAGAAGGTTATCGAAGAGACGCCGGCCCCCAACCTGCCTGAGGGGATGGCGCAGGCGCTGTGCGAGGCGGCGATCGCCCTGGGCAAAGCGGTGAGCTACCGCAGCGCCGGGACGGTGGAATTTGTTTACGATAGCCTGGCGCAGCGCTTCTATTTTCTTGAGGTTAATACCCGCCTGCAGGTTGAGCACGGGGTGACCGAGCAGGTCTGGGGCGTCGATCTGGTGCGCTGGATGGTCTCCCTGGCGGCGGGGGATTTGCCGCCGCTGTCCCGGCTGATGGCGGATCTGCAGCCGCGCGGCCACGCGATTCAGGCGCGGATCTACGCCGAAGATCCCGGCCGTCAGTTCCAGCCGTCGCCGGGGCTGCTCAGCGAAGCGATCTTCCCGCCGGCGGATGGGGTAAACCTGCGGATTGACCGCTGGGTGGAGGCCGGCTGTGACGTGCCGCCGTTCTTCGACCCGATGCTGGCAAAAACGATCGCCTGGCAGCCTGACCGCGATCGGGCCATTGCCCACCTCGGCGAAGCCCTGGCGGCAACCCGGCTGTACGGCGTGGAAACCAATCGTCTCTATCTGCAGCAGATTCTGGCTTTCGCCCCCTTTGCCGACGGCGAACCCTGGACCCGCTGCCTTGAGCAGCTGGATTATCAGGCGGCGACCGTCGAAGTCCTGAGCGCCGGGACCCAGACCAGCGTTCAGGACTATCCGGGGCGCCTCGGATACTGGGCGGTGGGCGTACCGCCTTCGGGGCCGATGGACGACCGGGCGCTGCGCCTGGGTAACCGGCTGCTTGGGAACCCGGAGGGCGAAGCGGCGCTGGAAATCACCCTCAGCGGGCCAACGCTGAAGTTTAACTGTCTCGCCCAGGCCGCGATATGCGGCGCAGCGGCTGCGGTGACCCTCGACGGCGTGGCTCAGCCGATGAACCGCGTCTTCACTATTCCCGCCGGAGCGACGCTGAAAATAGGCCCGGTGACCGGCGCGGGCGTGCGCAGCTATCTCTGCCTGCGCGGCGGTATTCAGGTGCCGGACTATTTAGGCAGCAAAAGCACCTTTACTCTCGGACAGTTTGGCGGCCACGCCGGACGCGCGCTGCGCGGCGGAGACGTTCTGCACCTGGCCTCCTGCAGCGCGGACAGCGTCGGCGCCGCGCTGCCCGCCGCGCTGCAGACCTCGCTGGACGCGGTGCGAACGCTGCGGGTCATCTATGGCCCCCACGGCGCGCCGGAATTCTTTGCCGCAGAGTATATCGCCACCTTTTTTGCCACCGACTGGGAAGTGCATTTCAACTCCAGTCGTACCGGCGTCCGGCTGATGGGCCCGAAACCGCTGTGGGCCCGCGACAGCGGCGGAGAGGCGGGACTGCATCCGTCGAATATTCACGATAATCCCTATGCTATCGGCGCGGTCGACTTTACCGGCGACATGCCGGTGATCCTCGGCCCGGACGGCCCGAGCCTCGGCGGATTTGTCTGCCCGGTCACGGTGATTGAGGCCGACCTGTGGCAGCTCGGCCAGCTGAAAGCCGGAGATAAAGTGCGCTTTGTGGCGGTCGATTTAGCCACCGCCCGTCGCCTGGCGCAGGGCCGTCGCGAGGAGCTGGCAACCCTTGAGCCCGCGGCTATCGCCTGGCAGCCTGCGCCGCTGGCGTCGCCGGTGGTGATGTCCTGCGGGGAAGCCAATAAGCGTCTGGTGGCGCGACTCTCCGGCGATACCCATCTGCTGCTGGAGGCCGGAGAGGCGGAGCTGGATCTGGTTCTGCGCTTTCGCATCCACGCGCTGATGCAGGCGCTGGAGGGCCAGGCCCGGGTTGGCGTGATTGATCTGACGCCGGGGATCCGCTCTTTACAGGTTCACTTCCAGCCGGAAACGCTGCCCCTCGAAGCGCTGCTGGCATGGGTGTGCGCGGAATGGGCGACGGTGTGCGTCAGCGATGACCTTGAGGTTCCCACGCGGGTGGTGCACCTGCCGCTGTCGTGGGACGATCCGGCCTGCCGCAAGGCGATCGACAAATATATGACCACCGTTCGCCGCGACGCGCCCTGGTGCCCCAGCAATCTTGAATTTATCCGGCGGATTAACGATCTGCCCGACGAACGGGCGGTATGGGATACGGTGTTTGACGCCAGCTACCTGGTGATGGGGCTGGGGGATGTCTATCTCGGCGCGCCGGTGGCTACGCCTCTCGACCCGCGCCACCGGCTGGTGACCACCAAATACAACCCGGCGCGCACCTGGACGGCGGAAAACTCGGTCGGGATTGGCGGCGCCTACCTGTGCGTGTACGGCATGGAAGGTCCAGGCGGCTATCAGTTTGTCGGCCGCACGCTGCAAATGTGGAATCGCTATCACGAGGTGGCTGATTTTGCCGGCAAGCCGTGGCTGCTGCGCTTCTTCGACCAGCTGCGCTTCTATCCGGTCTCTGCCGAAGAGCTGCTGCAGATCCGCCGTGATTTTCCGCTCGGCCGCTATCCGCTGCGCATTGAGCACAGCACCCTGCGGCTGGCGGAGTATCAGCAGTTCCTTGCGCGCGAGGCCACGAGCATTGACGCTTTCCGCCAGCACCAGCAGCGCGCGTTTAATGAGGAGCGCGATCGCTGGATAGCCAGCGGCCAGGCGCATTTCGAGAGCCAGGAGGCGGCGGTCGAAGAGGGTGAGGACGCGCCGCTGCAGCACGGGCAGCAGGGGGTAGAAAGCCCCGTTTCCGGCAACCTGTGGCAGGTACAAACCGCCCCGGGCAGCCGGGTTCACGCCGGAGATGTTCTGCTGGTGCTGGAGTCGATGAAAATGGAGATCCCGCTGCTGGCCCCCTGCGACGGGGTGATCGCCGAGGTTAACGTTCAGCCTGGCGCCTCGGTTCGCGCCGGGCAGCGGGTGGCGGTAATTATTGAGGAAAACGTATGAATCAGCACAATTTTGATTTACGCCTGAGCACCCTGGCGACAGGCTATCGCGACGGCCGGCTGACGCCCCGGGCGCTGATGGCGGAGCTGCGCCAGCGTGCCGCCGCGCTGAATCCGCAGTATCAGCTGTTTATTCATATCCTGACGGCAGAGGAGCAGGAGCCCTGGCTGGCGGCGCTGGACGGCGTGGCGCCGGAGACCCTGCCGCTGTACGGCGTGCCGTTTGCGATTAAGGATAATATCGATCTCGCCGGGATCGTCACCACCGCTGGATGCCCGGCGTTCGCCTATACCGCCGAGCGGGACGCGACGATTGTGGCCCGGCTGATTGCGCTGGGCGCGGTTCCGGTCGGTAAGACTAACCTCGACCAGTTTGCCACCGGCCTCAACGGCACGCGATCGCCCTACGGACGCTGTCGTAACGCCGTGCACCCGGAGTATCCGGCGGGCGGTTCGAGCGCCGGTTCGGCGCTGGCGGTGGCGCTCGGCGTCGCCAGCTTTGCGCTCGGTACGGATACCGCCGGCAGCGGGCGGGTTCCGGCATCGTTAAATAACCTCGTGGGGCTGAAGGCCAGCAAAGGGCTGATTTCGACCGCCGGGGTGGTGCCGGCCTGCCGGACGCTCGATTGCACGACCTTTTTTACCGCCACCGCCGCCGAGTCCAGCCGGCTGCTGGCGCTGACCGCCGCCGTCGATCCGCGCGATGCCTACAGCCGACGCAATCCGCAGTGGAACGGGGAGCAGGCCTTCGGCACGCCGGCGCCGGGATTTCGCTTCGGCGTTCCGCAGACGCTCAACTTCCTCGGCTGCGCGCAGAGTGAAGCGCTCTTTTTACAGGCTAAAGCGCGGCTGCTGGCCCTCGGCGGCGTGGCGGTGAGCCTCGATATGACGCCGTTTCTCGCCGCCGCCAGCCTGCTGTACGACGGGCCCTGGGTGGCGGAGCGCTACGCGGTGGCGGGGCCGCTGATTGAACGGCAGCCGGAGGCGGTTCTGCCGGTGATCCGCGACGTGCTGGCGAAGGCGCCGCAAACCGATGCGGTCGCCGCGTTTAAGGCCATGTATCAGCTGCAGGCCTATAAAGCGCAGTGCGACGCGCTGCTCGACGGCGTGGATTGCGTCCTGACGCCGACCTATCCGCGTCCGGTCACGCTTGCCGAGCTGGAAGCGGAGCCGGTGAAGCGCAACGCCGACCTCGGTTACTACACCAACTTTATGAATTTACTCGATTATGCAGCCGTCAGCGTGCCGGCAGGATTCTTGTCGAACGGCCTGCCTTCCGGCGTTACGCTATTTGGCCGGGCGTTTACCGACCAGTATCTCCTCGGGCTGGCCGATGCCTTCCAGCGGGCGCAGCCGCTGCCGCTGGCCGGCGGGGCGCAGATAGCGCCTGCGCCGCCGGCGAGCGTAGCCAGCCACGATCGTCAGGCGCTGGTGGTGTGCGGCGCGCATCTCGACGGGCTGGCGCTGAACGGACAGCTGCGGGCCCGGGGCGGACGCCTGCTGGCGGCGACGGAAAGCGCGGCCTGCTATCGGCTGTACGCGCTGGCCGACGGCAGGCGTCCGGGGATGGTGCGGGATGAAAACGGCGGGGCGGCCATTGCGGTGGAGGTGTGGGAGCTGCCCTCCGCCGAGCTGGGATCGCTCCTGGCGGCGATTCCGGCGCCGCTGGGGTTAGGCAAGGTGGAGCTGGCGGACGGGCGCTGGCTCAGCGGCTTTATCTGCGAGGCGTACGGCCTGCAGGGCGCGACCGATATTACGGCCTACGGCGGATGGCGGGCCTGGTTGGCGCGCTAGGTGACGGTGTCACATATTCTGAAAAAAATAGCGTCGGCCCGCCCTGGGCCGGCGCTACTCACATGCTGAAACATTTCTGCCAATTCATTAGCAACCTTTCCGTAGGGCTACCGCGCCGATAAGGCTATCCTTCCCCGCTTTTAATTTTTTGGCTTCTTATTGAAACTCAGGTGAATTACCGCCAATGACTCTATTGAGAGATGAAATTCGCGATCACTCAGCGGAAGAGATGCTGTTTATTCGCCGGGCCGTGGTGGCTTTTATTCTGGTGGTGGTCTGCTTTAGCATTCTGATCGTTAACCTCTATCGGCTGCAGGTCAAACAGCACGATTTCTATCAGACCCGCTCGAACCAGAACGATATCAAAATGCTGCCTATTGCCCCGAGCCGCGGGCTCATCTTCGATCGCAACGGTATCCCGCTGGTACAGAACATCACCCTCTATCGCCTGCAGGTGATCCCCAGCAAAATCGCCGATATGAAAGCGCTGCTGCAGCAGCTGACGCCGATCGTTGATCTGACTCCCGATGATATCGCCAGCTTCCGCGACGATATGCTGCACAACAGTCGCTACAAAGAGGTGACGTTAAAATCCGCGCTGAGCGATGTCGAAGTGGCGCGCTTCGCGGTGAACGAATTCCATTTCCCCGGCGTAACCGTAGAGAACTATCAGCAGCGCGACTATCCCTACGGCGCCGAGCTGGCGCACGTTGTCGGCTACGTCTCGAAAATTAACGATAACGACCTACAGCGGCTGGCAAAAAATGGCGAAGCCGAGAATTATGCCGCCGACCATAATATCGGCAAACAGGGTATTGAAGGCTATTACGAACAGGAGCTGCACGGTACCACCGGCTACCAGGAGGTCGAGGTGGATAACCACGGGCGGGTGGTGCGCCTGCTGAAAGAGGTGCCGCCGGTCGCCGGCAAAAATATCTATCTGACGCTCGATCTGCATCTGCAGCAGTATATTGAATCGGTGCTCAAGGGGCAGCGCGCGGCGGTGGTGGCGGTCGATCCGCGCGACGGCGGGGTGCTGGCGATGGTTTCCAGCCCCAGCTACGATCCCAATCCCTTTGTGAAAGGCATTGGCTATCAGGCCTACCGCTCGCTGCTCGATAACGCCGACCGGCCGCTGATCAACCGCGTGACCCAGGGCCTCTACCCGCCGGCCTCGACGGTTAAACCCTATATGGCGCTATCGGCGCTCTCTGCCGGGGTGATTACGCCCACCACCACCTTCTTCGGCGCGCCGACCTGGACGCTGCCGGGCACCCAGCGCCGCTACCGCGACTGGCTGAAAACCGGGCACGGCATGCTCAACGTCACCAAGGCCATTGAAGAGTCGGCGGATACCTTCTTCTACCAGGTGGCGTTTGAAATGGGGATCGATCGGATTCACAGCTGGTTAAGTAAATTTGGCTACGGTCAGCCGACGGGGATCGACCTCAACGAAGAGTATTCGGGGGTGCTGCCGAGCCGTGAATGGAAGCAGCGGGTTCATAAGAAGCCGTGGTATCAAGGGGATACCATCTCGGTCGGCATCGGCCAGGGCTACTGGATTGCCACCCCGATTCAGATGGTGAAAGCGCTGACGACGCTGATCAACAACGGCAAGGTGAAGAACCCGCATCTGCTCTACTCCATGAAGCGCGGCAATAAGGTTGAGCGCTATCAGCCGCCGCAAAACACGCCGCAGGTGGGCGATCCGAAATCGCCGTACTGGGGGATTGTGCGCAACGGGATGTACGGCATGGCTAACCTGCCAAACGGCACCGGCTACAAGCTGTTCCACACCGCGCCGTATCAGATTGCCGCGAAGTCCGGGACCTCGCAGGTCTTCAGCCTGAAAGAGAACCAGACCTACAATGCGAAAATGATCCCGGTCAGGCTGCGTGACCATATTTTCTATACCCTGTTTGCCCCGTATCAGCATCCGCGGGTGGCGATGGCGCTGATTCTTGAGAACGGAGGCGGCGACGGAGTGGTGGCCGGCCCTACGGCGCGCGCCATTCTTGACCATATCTTCGACCCGGCCAACGCGCCGGCGGCGGCAGAGGGCGGCGCAGAGGCTAACGTCCCGCAGATCGATAGCGCCGACGCGCAGTAGAGAAGAAAACGCTCCCCGGACGGTTATGCCGTCCGGGAATAATCGCCGGTAAATTGATTATTTGCCGCCGACGGGGCTTTTCTCCATAGTGAAGCCTTACGCAAATCTGAGAAATAAGAAAGGTATCGCCATGTCGTTGAGCAGAAAAACGCTTCTTTTGGTGCAGACCGGCACGCCGCCGCAGGAGATTGTCGCCGATCACGGCGACCTGCCGCGCTGGTTCGCCGATCTGCTGGCACCGTGGCGGGAGCAGATGAAAGCGGTGCGCGTATTTGCCGGCGAGACGCTCCCGGCGCCGGATAACGACACGGTGGCGGTGATCACCGGCTCCTGGGATATGGTGACGGACCGCCTGGCGTGGAGCGAGATGACCGCGGAGTGGATCCGCGCCGCGATGGCCATCGAGATGCCGCTGTTTGGCGTCTGCTACGGCCATCAGCTGATGGCCCACGCGCTGGGCGGCGAGGTGGATTACCATCCGGCAGGGCGTGAAACCGGCAGCAAAACCATATCGCTCTCGGCCGCTGGCCTTAGCGATAGCCTGGTTGCCGACCATCCCGCGACCTTCAGCGCTCATCTGACGCATCTGCAAACGGTGACCAAACTGCCGCAAGGGGCGGCGGTGCTGGCCTCGTCCGAGCACGATCCGCATCAGATTGTCCGCTATGGCGCCCACGCGCTGTCGACTCAGTTCCACCCTGAAATCACCCCGGAGATTGCCCGCTCGCTGATTTACTATCGTCAGGCGGTACTGCGCAATGAGGGCCTTGACCCGGACAGGCTGAGCCGCGCGGTCGAGGAGAGCCCCGTGGCCTCGGCGATTTTGACCCGCTTTGTGGCGAACTATCTGACCCCGGCCCCGAGGACGGCTTAACTCTGCGGCGCTTTCTCCTGTAGCCAGGCCGCGGTTTCGCGAAGAATTTCGTCCGACAGCGCCGGGTCACAGGTCATTCGCGCCAGAATCACCGCCCCGACCATCGCCGACCAGCTGCCGACGGCCGCGCGGCGCCTCGCCGCGTCATCTTCCCCGGGAACGGTCTTGCTGAGATTGGCTATCTGCTGCTTGAGCCCGGCGCTCATTTCACTCCGCGCCGGCTCCGACTGGCGGATAGTGTCCGCAGCCAACGCCGCCAGCGGGCAGCCGCTGGCAAAATTATCCCGATGCTCAGGAGAAAGGTAGCGTTCGATTTGCGGCGCGCTACCGTTTTCGGTGGCGCCGCTCGTTGCCTGCAGCTCCGCCAGGGTCAGGGCGATCAGCTCATCCTTCGATTTGAAGTAGCCGTAAAATCCGCCGTGGGTAAGACCCGCTGATTTCATGATATCGGTGACCGTGACCGCATCAAAACCCCGTTCACGAAACAGACGACCGGCGGCGGCAAGGATTGTCTGCTTATTCTCTTCGACCTGTTTTCTGCTCACTCTCATGGCGTCATCCCGCGCTGAAATTATTTATGATGACCATCATATAACATTATTTACACCATACCCAGCCTGTGACATTATTCATGACGGTCATCATGTATAAATTCAGGAGAGCGAATATGAGCAGCAAATCAGCGGTACTGGTAACCGGAGCATCGACCGGCATTGGCGCAGTCTACGCCGAACGCTTTGCCCAACGCGGCCACGACCTGGTCCTCGTCGCGCGAAATACCGAGCGCCTTACCGCGCTGGCCCAGCGCCTGCGTAGCGAAGCGGGGGTGCAGGTCGACATTTTAACCGCCGATCTGACTAACGATGACGACGTTGCCGCCGTCGAGCAGCGTCTGCGGGAAGATACGCGCATCGGCATTCTGATTAACAATGCCGGCACCGCCATTCCCGGCGATTTTCTCAGCCAGAGCGGCGAGGAGCTCTCCCGGCTGATTGCGCTCAACGTAACGGCGGTGACCCGCCTGGCCCATGCCGTCGCTCCCCGGCTGGCGGCCGCGGGCGAAGGGGCTATCGTCAACATCGCCTCGGTTGTCGGGCTGGCTCCGGAAATGGGCCTGACGGTGTATGGCGCAACTAAAGCCTTTGTGCTGTTTCTCTCTCAGGCTCTCGACGTGGAGCTGGCCGCGAAGGGGATTTACGTCCAGGCGGTGCTGCCTGCGGCGACCCGCACCGAGATTTGGCAGCGCAGCGGCCAGGACGTTGATGCCATTCCCGGCCTGATGGAGGTGGATAAACTGGTGGATGCGGCGCTGGTGGGTTTCGACCGCCGTGAATTAGTCACCATTCCGCCGCTGCACGATGAAACGCAGTGGGGGGCCCTGAACGCGGCGCGCCAGGCGATGCTGCCCGGCTTCGCGCAGTCGGAACCGGCGCCGCGCTACCGCGCCTGACGCCTTCTCGTGACGTTGTCACCTGAACGTCAGCCCGCCCAGCGCCTCGGCCATCAGCTGTCCGAGCATCGTGCAGGCGGCGGTATTCCGCGCCTGCAGCGGATTCTCTTCGAGACCGATAGCCAGGGCGCCGGGGGATGGCAGCAGGGCGCCTGCGGCATGCAGATTCTCCGGCATGCCGATTTTGGTTCTGACCGTCAGGCCTAATCCGGCCTGCACCGCCGCCCAGACGCCGCTGAGGCTATGGCTAACAAACATCACCTGCCACGGAATGGCGGCCGCGTCGAGAGCGGCGATAGCCCTTGAGCGCATCAGGCACGGGCTTTCAAACATCACCAGCGGAAGCGGCTCGCCCGCGGCCAGCAGGGCGGCGACGTCGAGGTCCGGATGATGAATCCACTCCAGCTGGCACTGACCCAACGTTGGGCCGCTATCGTCGGTTTGCCAGAGCAGCGCCATATCCAGCGTGCGTTCGGCCAGCGCCTGGCGCAGCGGGAGATTGCGGTCCACTCTGGCGACGATCCGCAGCTGCGGGTGGTGACGTTTAAACTGGCCGAGGATCCCCGGCATCAGGGATTCGCCAAAATCCTCCTGCATCCCAATGCGGATCTCACCGGTAAGCCGTTCGCCTTTTAGAGCGCGTAGGGTCTCATCGTTGAGCTCCAGCATGCGCCGGGCATAGCCCATCAGCTTTTCTCCCTCGGCGGTGAGCGCCAGGTGACGACCCTGTTTCACCACCAGCCCGGCGTCGCACTGCATCTCCAGCTTCTTAAGCTGAGCGCTGACCGCGGAGGTTGAGCGCGAAAGACGTACCGCCGCCTGGGCAAAGCTGCCGCACTCGATCCCGGTGACAAAGGTGCGTAGCGCATCGAGATCCAGCGCCGGAGTAAGCTTTTCCATAATCATCCTCTTATTCAGGATGATGACTCCTGAATTATTCGATTTTCAGGAAGATACTGTGGCATCACACTGGGCTCAACGTCAACATTACCTTCCGGAGTTACCATGATCGTTATGCAGTATCGCTTTACGCTGCCCGCTGACTATGACATGTCGATTATTGAGCGCCGCATTCGCCACGGCGGCGCAAAGCTGGACGGCTTTCCCGGCCTGTTATTTAAAACGTACCTTTACTCTCGCAGCGATGACCGCGCCGGGGCTATAAAGGAGAACCGCTATGCTCCGCTGTACGTCTGGCAAAACGCAGAGGCGATGGCGCGCTTTCTGCAGAGTCCGGGGTTTGCCGGCCTGTGCGCAGACTTTGGCTGGCCGCGGATCGAAAGCTGGCTGGCGCTGCGCGTCCCGGCGGTCGGGGAGGTGATGGATAAGTCCTGGCTGAGCGTCAAAAAGCGCGCCATCGCTCCGTTTAGCGATCTGGCAAACCTCGATCTGCAGGGGCAGCTCTGCGCATGGGACCTGAGCCGCTGGCAGCTGCTGGAGGTCAGCTTTGGCGATGCGCCCTCGGATGAAGGAGAGAGTTATCGCATCGGCTACGTTGCGCGAGGAGAGGCGTAAAAAAAAGCCGATAAGGTGAGTTATCGGCTTTCGGGAGGAGGCGGGGCGGCAAGGGCCGCTATCCCGGATCGGGCGCAGGCGCCGCAGTCCGGGAGTTCAGCTTACTTTGCCAGCACTTCCTGGGCGGTGCGTTCAACCAGATTCAGCAGCACCTTGACGTCATCGAGGGTGACGATCGGGTTGAGCAGCGTCAGCTTCAGGCAGGTCACGCCGTTGTGCTCGGTGACGCCGACGTTGGCGCGACCGGAGTCCAGCAGCGCGTCGCCGATGCGCTGGTTAAGCAGGGCGATAGCCGCATCGTCGCTGCCCGCCGTCTGCTGCGGGCGCGAACGAAACAGCACGCTCGCCAGCTGCGGCTCCATAACCAGCTCCAGCGTCGGCTGGCTGGCAACGTATTCAGCGACGTTTTTCGCCATCGTCACGCCGTGATCGATAATTTCCGCGTACTGTTTCTGCCCCAGCGCTTCCAGCGCCATCCACAGCTTCAGCGCGTCGAAGCGGCGGGTGGTCTGCAGCGATTTGGACACCAGGTTCGGTACGCCGTTTTCTTCATCGAACTCGGAGTTCAGGTAGGCCGCCTGATAGCGCATCAGCTCGTAGTGGCGCGCGTCTTTTAGCAGGAACGCGCCGCAGCTGATGGTCTGGAAGAACTGCTTGTGGAAGTCCAGGGTGATGGAGTCCACGCACTCAATGCCGTCCAGATAATCGCGGTAGTGCCCGGAAAGCAGCAGCGCGCCGCCCCAGGCCGCATCCACGTGCAGCCAGATCTGATGCTCCGCCGCAATGCCGGCAATCACGCGCAGCGGGTCGATAGCGCCCGCGTCGGTGGTGCCTGCCGTCGCTACGATCGCCATGATCTGCTCGCCGTTGGCCTGCGCTTCGGCGATTTTCGCCTTCAGGTCTTCGACGTCCATGCGCGCAAAGCGGTCGGTTTTGACCAGCGTGACCGAACGGTAGCCGAGGCCCATCAGCGCCATGTTCTTCTGCACCGAGAAGTGGGCGTTTTCAGAACAGAACACTTTGTATTTGCGGATATCGCCCGGCAGACCATCCTGCTGAATCGAGTGCCCCTGGCGGGCGAAGAAAGCATCGCGCGCCAGCATCAGGCCCATCAGGTTACTCTGGGTGCCGCCGCTGGTGAAAACGCCGGCGTCGCCTGCCCGGTAGCCCACCCGGGCGCGCAGCCATTCGATCAGCTTCATCTCAATGATGGTGGCCGACGGGCTTTGGTCCCAGGAGTCCATACTCTGGTTGGTGGCGTTAATCAGCACTTCCGCCGCCTGGCTTACCACCAGGCTTGGGCAGTGGAGATGCGCCACGCACTGCGGGTGATGCACCGACAGGCTGTCTTTCAGGAAGTACTCGATCGCACGTTCAATCGCCGCCTGGTTGCCCAGACCCTGTTCGGTGAACTCAAGGGTAATGCGCTCGCGCAGCTCGGCGACGCTTTTGCCTTGATACATCTCAGGCTGCTTGAGCCACCGGGCGACGGCCTGGCTGGTCTGAGCGATAACCTGCTGATACGCCTCAATGCTCTGCGGCGAACCGGCAAGGATCGGATTCAATTGGGACATGGCGGTCACTTACTCCACTCAGACCGGTTTTACGCCGGCGGCCAGCAGGGCCTGTTCAAATTTGTCGAAGAAAATCTCCAGCTCAGCGTTGCTGATCAGCAGCGACGGCAGCAGGCGCAGGACGCAGCCGTTACGGCCGCCGCGCTCAAGGATCAGGCCCGCTTCGAAGCATTTTTTCTGCAGCAGGGCAGACAGCGCGCCGTCGGCCGGGTAGCAGCCCATGTGATCCTGAGCTTCGTTCGGCTTAACGATTTCGATGCCGATCATCAGACCGAGACCGCGAACGTGACCAATGACCGGGTAGCGTTTTTGCATTTCGGCCAGCTTGCCTTTCAGCCACTCGCCCTGGGCCGCAACTTTACCGGCGATGTCGTTCTCTTTCAGGTGACGCAGGGTGGTCAGGCCGGTTGCCATTGCCAGCTGGTTGCCGCGGAAAGTACCGGTGTGGTGACCAGGTTCCCAGGCGTCAAACTGCTTCTTGATACCAAGAACGGCCAGCGGCAGACCGCCGCCTACGGCTTTGGACATCACGATGATGTCCGGCTCAATGCCCGCGTGTTCGAAGGCGAACAGCTTACCGGTACGCGCGAAGCCGGCCTGGACTTCATCGATAATCAGCAGAATGCCGTGCTCCTGGGTCACTTTACGGATGCGCTGCAGCCACTCGACCGGCGCCGGGTTCACGCCGCCTTCGCCCTGAACGGCTTCAAGGATCACCGCCGCAGGCTTACGCACGCCGCTTTCAACGTCGTTGATCAGGTTTTCGAAGTAGTAGGTCAGCGCCTTCACGCCGGCTTCACCACCGATACCCAGCGGGCAGCGGTACTGATGCGGGTACGGCATAAACTGGACTTCCGGCATCATGCCGTTAACCGCTTCTTTCGGTGACAGGTTTCCGGTCACCGACAGCGCGCCGTGGGTCATCCCGTGGTAGCCACCGGAGAAGCTGATGACCGAAGAACGGCCGGTGTATTTTTTCGCCAGCTTCAGCGCCGCTTCAACGGCGTCAGCGCCGGACGGGCCGGTGAACTGCAGGCAGTATTCTTTACCTTCGCCCGGTAATAAAGAGAGCAGGTATTCGGAGAAGCGATCTTTTAACGGAGTTGTCAGATCGAGGGTATGTAACGGCAAGCCGCTGGTAATGACACTTTGGATGCTCTGCAGCACGTCAGGATGGTTATGACCAAGAGCCAGGGTTCCAGCACCGGCAAGGCAGTCCAGGTACTGTTTGTTATCCGCATCGGTCAGCCATACGCCTTCCGCTTTGGTAATGGCCAATGGCAGCTTGCGCGGGTAACTCCTGACGTTCGATTCGAATTCGGCCTGACGGGCCAAAAAGGTTTCGTTGTTTGCGTCCAATAAATCTGCACTTAAAGTATCAATACGGACTTTATCCGTCATCATATCACTCCCACAACCAGCGTTACGGTTGAACCCTGGTTGAATAATTGGTTTAAGAAAATGAATCGCCATTCATAAAGCGCGCACAATATATGGCTTTTTAAATCCGCATTCAACGTTTTATTTATTGCGCTATTTTTACGTTATTTTTACATTGTTAAATTTAATGATAAATGGCTGATTTTTATCCGTTATTTTAACGTTCATAAAACCATAAAAAGTGTAATTATTAGTGTAGGATTTTACCCTGTTTTATTACCGCTTCGCTGACGCCGCTGGCGGAAATAGTTCCGCCAGCGGTAAGGTTACTCAACGCAGTTCGATAGCGTACTGCGATAAAGGTGTGATTTTTTTAACCAACTTATTGTTAAACAAAAACTGTTCGTAGGCTTCGTAGCGCGGCTTATCAAGCGCCGCCGGATCGGTGGCGAACAGCGGTATCGTTTGCAGCCACGCCTGCTTGTTGAGCTCGGTATTCAGCTCCGGATGCGCGGCGGCGAAGGCCTGCCAGGTCTCCTGCGGGTGGGCGCGCAGCCAGGTCACGCCTTTTTGCAGCGCTACGAGGAATTTTTTGATTTTCGCCGCGTGCGCTTCATCCCGGTTGGCGACAATCACCAGCTCGTCGTAGGCCGGCACGCCGTAATCCTCTACGTTCATGACCTGCGGCTCTTTGCCCTGCAGCTTCAGCTCCAGCGCCTCAATATTGCGGTAGCCGCCGATAACCGCGTCGACCTGGCCGGCAAGCAGGGCGCTGGTCAGCTGGAAGTTAACGTTGATCAGCTTGATACTTTGCGGATCGATATGCGCCGACTGCGCCATAGTTGCCAGCGTCGCCTGTTCGATGCCGCTCACCGAGTAGCCAACCTTTTTCCCCTTCAGGTCGGCGGGCGTTTTGATGCTCTTATCCAGCGCAATAATAGTGTTTAACGGTGAGTTAATCAGCGTCCCGACGCGCACCAGCGGCAGCCCCTCATCGGCGAAAAAATGCACCTGCGGCTGGTAGGTTATGGCCAGGTCGGCCTGGCGAGCGGCCACCAGCCGCGGCGGCAGCGCCGGGTCGGATGGCGGAATGATTTTGACGTCGAGGCCCTGTTCTTTAAAGGCGCCAATCTGTTCCGCAACCATAATCGGCGCGTGATCCGGGTTGATATACCAGTCCAGCACCAGGGTTAGCTTCTCGTTCGCCGCAGCGTGTGCGCTGATAGCCGCGCTGAGGGCCATCCCGGCAAAAATACGTTTATTCATGGTATTCCTTATTATCCGTACAGCTCATTATTCCGGCGTCCAGTCGATCAGCCGGTGCAAGAAAGCGTCGACCGCCAGCCACAGCAGGACGGTCAGCAGCACTAAAATAAACAGGGCCGCAAAGCAGATGTCGGTCTGCAGCCGGGCGTTGGCGTTGAGCATGACGTAGCCGAGCCCTTCGGCTGAGCCCACCCATTCGCCGATGATGGCGCCAATCGGCGCGACGGCGGCGGCCATCCGCAGGCCGGACCCCAGCGCCGGCAGCGCGGCCATCAGCCGCACGTGGCGCAGCTGTGCGCCAAAGGAGGCGCCCATCGTGCGGGCCAGATCGAGATAGTCGTGATTGACCCGCCGCAGGCCGTCAAAGAACGCGGAGGTGACGGGGAAGAAGATCACCAGCACCGCCATCATCACCTTGGCGCTCATTCCGAAGCCAAACCACAGCACCAGCAGAGGGGCGAGAGCGAACACCGGGATGGCCTGGCTGGTCAGCACCAGCGGCATCAGCCAGCGCTGCAGCCGCGGCGAGACGATCATGCAGAGCGCCAGCACCACGCCGAGCAGGACCCCGAGCAGCAGTCCGCTGAGAATTTCGCTTAGCGTCACCAGGGTATGCCAGCCCAGATACGCGCGGTTGAGCCACAGGGCGCCGGCGACCGCCGATGGCGAAGGCAGCAGAAAGGCGGGGATCCCGCTGCGGGTCACCAGCCACCAGACCAGCAGCAGGCCGCCAAACACCACAGCGCCGCGCAGGAGTTTGCCCCTCATCCGTCGGCCCTCATCAGTTGCTGCAGCAGTTCCGCCTGGCTGGCAAGCAGCGCGGGATCGTCCGCCGCCCGCGGCGGCAGGCCAGACAAATGGTGCGAATCGTCGATCCCGCCCGCGGACGGCGCGAGCACCAGCAGACGGTGGCTCAGGCGGCAGGCTTCCATCGGATCGTGGGTAATCAGCACCACGGTCCGGTCGGCCAGCAGCTCAGCCGCCAGGGTTTGAATACGCGTGCGGGTGATGGTGTCGAGGGCGGAGAAGGGTTCATCCATTAAGACCACGGGGCGGTCTTCATACAGCGTGCGGGCCAGCGCCGCGCGCTGACGCATTCCGCCGGAGAGCGACGCCGGGCGATCGTCGGCGCACTGCTCCAGCCCGACCTGGCACAATAAGGTTGTCACGCGCGAACGGTCAACGCGCTCCCCGCGCAGGCGCGCGCCGAGCGCTACGTTATCGCGCACGTTCAGCCACGGATAGAGCAGGTCCTTCTGTCCCATCCACGCCAGCCGTTTCGCCACGGGCAGCCCGTCGCTGGCGTAGACCTGGCCGGATGTCGGCGCCGCGAGGCCGGCGATGATGCGCAGCAGGCTGGTTTTTCCGGCGCCGCTGGCGCCCAGCAGGGAGACCCACTGCCCGCCGGGGATATCGAACGATAAATCCTCAAAAACGACCCGCGAACCGAAGCGTAACCCCAGTTCCCGGACGTGGATGGCCGGGGGAGTCACGCCGACGCCTCCGTTACCGCATTCAGCCCCATCTGCCAGAAGTTGGCCTCCAGGCGCGTGGCGGTGGCGAAGATGGCGCTGAGCTCAGCGAATCTCGACTCGCCGCCGCGCTGCTGCCAGAGGGTTTCCAGCAGGGCGATCGCCGCGTTGACGCCGTTGAGATAGCCTTCGTCGCCATAGTTATGGATCCACGAGGCGTAGGGATTATCGCTCAGGCGGGTCTGCGGACTATGCAGCAGCCCGAGCCCAATTTCTGCGTAACCGGCCACGCAGGGCATCAGCGCGGCCAGCAGATCCAGGGCGTCGCCGGAGTGGCCGATATCCAGCACGTAGCGCGTGTAGTTGACCGTCTCAGACGCCTCCGGCTCGGCGGCCATGATCGCTTCATCCAGCCCCCAGCCGGCGCAGTAGCCGACGTGCAGCGGCAGCTCGCTGAGGATGGCGTTCATCGAGGCCGCCGCGGCGCGCATCTCCGGCAGCGTGCGCAGCTTGCTGACCAGCAGGGCATAGCTGCGGGCAAAGTGGATCAAAAACAGATAGTCCTGCGTCAGGTAGCGGCGGAATGCGCGTTCGGGCAGGGTGCCGTCAGCCAGCTGATGTAAAAAGGGATGGGCGACGTAGTGCTGCCAGTCGCGTCCCGCCTGCTGGCGCAGACGACCGTAGATACCTTGAGTAAATGCGGGAAGAATCACAGGACCTCCTGATTAAGGGGAGATCCGGGCGTGCAGAAGTATGAACAGGCAATGGCGGAAAACTGGCAAAATTGCCGACCCGTCCCTTCGCTGGCATGACCCAGATCAGGTTCAAAGGGTTCGGCTTACGCCATCTCAGCCCTCACGGGACACCCCTCGGTAGGGCCATGTTATACGGCATTCACTTTTTGATTACAATCCCGGCTTCGGGTCATTGCGCCAGGGGATTGCGCTCCGTTTAAGTGACGGTGTCACGTGGTCATTAGCTGAAAAGTGCACGACGGCCAAGGGCAGGGAAATTTTTATAGCTAATTAGTGTGATTTATCGCGCTTTTTTATCCAAAAGTAAGGCGAAAACCGGCCGCCGGCAGTGGGGACCTCCGCGGCGCGTACTATATATTCTCATAGGCTGAAAGCCATTATTCTTCAGTGACCTGGGGAGTAAAAAACCATATCGCCTGGAGAGTGCATGAAGCCGCTATTCCCCCGGCAGCAGCTGGCGCCGGGCAGCCCCTTGAGCGCAGAGAAAAACAGGCGTCCGGCGAGAGAAAAAGCTCGCGGAAAGAGGTAAAGTGACCCGCAGCAGATGGACAAAAAAGATACGACTAACTCTGTTGGTTTCCTCTCTCCATTTGAAATGAATTGAATAATAGGTACCAATGCTGGTCAGGAGCGGTGCGTAACGTTTTTTGCCAGCTCAGACACCGTCTGTGATTAAAAATGGGTCTATAATTGGCGCTTCTGCGTCATCCCTTTGAACTCTCTGATTAATTTGATTTTGCGCCAGCAGGCGATAAATGCTCATGTGACCGGATTACTGATAGACGATGTATAGAGGGTGGAGGGCGGCATGCTATTAAAAGAATTAATTATTTTCGACCTGTTAGCCACCCCCGTCTGGGTGGTTCATCCTTTCAAAGAGCGCATCCTCTACAGCAACCAGGCCTCCAGAACCCTCAGCGGCGATATGTCGCTGGATGAGATGCGCAAAGGGACATTCTCCACCTGCCCGGAAGTGAGCCTGCAGAATTACCTCTATTACTGCAAAAATATTGCCGAGATTTTTGAAGTCTGGACAATTAATTCCGCCGACGGCCAGACCTCGATTTACTGTAAAACCACGCTGATTAAATCAGAAGAATATGACACGCTGATTCTCTTCGAGGCGGTAAAGCTGCTGCAGCAAAATGAGTCTATCAATACCTCCTCCCGGCATTACCAGCGGCGCAGTAACGGTTTTTTCTCCCGCTTTTTTATGACCAACTCCGCGCCCATGTTATTAATCGATCCTCACCGGGACGGCAGAATTATTGATGCCAATATTGCCGCGCTGCGCTTTTATAATTACACCTCGGATGAGATGCGGGCGAAGCATACCTGGCAGATTAATACTTTGGGCCGCGATGTTTTGCCGATCATGCGCAACGTCGCAAGCCTGCCTGGAGGCCATAAGCCGCTCAATTTCACCCATATTCTCGCCGATGGCTCCATTCGCCACGTTCAAACCTACGCCGGTCCGGTGGTGCTATACAATATTCGCCTGATGCTCTGCATCGTGCATGACGTAACCGAAGAGGTGCATTTAAGGCGCGAGCTTGAGTTTTCAGCTTCGCACGATCCGCTGACCGGTCTGCTTAACCGGCGTGAGTTTTATCGCATCGTTGATTCCGCTTCGTTTACAGCTGGCGGCTTCTGCCTGCTGCTGGTTGATGTCGATAACTTTAAGGCCATTAACGATAGCTACGGCCATCAGAAAGGCGATGAGGTTTTACTGGCGATTTCCCGGATCCTTGAATCGACGGTGACGCATCAGGACAAAATATATCGCTGGGGAGGCGAGGAGTTTCTGTTATTTCTTCCCGAACGCTCCATTGCGATGGCGCTGCAAATGGCGGAAACCATTCGCCTTGCGGTTAGCGGCCATCAAATGCCGGATCATCCCAGCCCGGTTACCGTCAGCATCGGCGTCGCCGATCGTCAGGATGATGAAGAGATCGACCAACTGTTCAATCGCGTCGATAAGGCGCTGTATGCGGCGAAGAAAGAAGGGCGAAACCAGGTGAAGCTGCATCTGGTGGAAAAATATTGAGGCGCGGCGCGATGGGCCCCGCAATAAAATATTCGCCGCATAAATATATTTAGCCGTTTTTTTTAAATTCTTAGCAATATTTCTCCGGCTCATTCGTCTACCTCATCAGCAGTCACTTTTCACGACAGTCATGAGGTAGCAAGAAGATGAGAAATTTAGATATGCATGAAAACCGCCGTCATTGCGGCTTTGGTCGCCACCGGATGGGCAAACCGCTGATCGTTGGCGTGGCGATCGTCGCGATACTCGGGCTGGTGGTGATGTCGCTGTGGAACGCGCTGCTGCCGGCCATTCTTGGGGTTAAAAGCATCGGCTTCTGGCAGGCTTTAGGTCTGCTGGCGCTGTCGCGGATCCTCTTCGGCGGCCTTGGCTTCCGCCCGGGCATGTTCGGGATGGGTCGCGAGCGTCGGCGCATGCATGAACGCTGGATGCAGATGAATCCCGAACAGCGCGAAGAGTTTATGCAGCGCTTTGGTCGCCGCGGCCATCGCGGGCATTGCGGCTGGCGCGATCGCCGTAACGACCCCGCCCAGCCGGCAGACGATGCGTCTAAAACGACGCCGACCGAGTGAGCGAAATGAAAGGCGCAACGACGGGAGAGTCACTGCTCATTTCGGCGCTCAACGCCTGCCGCTCCCGGCTGAAGGCCTTTATCCGCGGCCGCGCCTCGGTACGCGACGAGGCTGACGATATCCTGCAGGAAGTGACCTGGCAATTAATGAAGGTCGAGCAGCCGGTGGAGAACGTCGCCGCCTGGCTGTTCCGCGCCGCGCGTAACGAAATGACCGACCGGGCGCGCAAAAAACGCGAGCTGCCGCTGGCGGACTACTTCAGCGGGGATGAGGAAGGAGAGTTCCCGGAAGATGAGCTGGCGGAGACCCTGTTCGGCGTGCCGCAAACGCCGGAGGACGAGTACCTGAAAGAGCTGCTGTGGGAGGAGCTGAACCAGGCGTTATCCGAACTGCCCGCCGCCCAGCGGGAGGTCTTTGAAAAGACCGAGCTGCTGGGCTACAGCTATAAAGAGCTGGCCGCCGAGTGCGGGGCCAGCGAGCAGGCCCTTCTTTCGCGCAAGCATAAAGCCGTGCTCTATCTGCGTACGCGCCTGCGCGCCCTCTATGATGAGCTGATAACCGACTAAGGCCTGGCCCAATCGCCGGGCACCGCGGTCAATATCCTCAGGTGAGGATATTTCATGATTTATCCCCACTAAAGGATACCGCAGTCTTTATCCTCTTGTGGGGATATTTACGGCGAGCGTTGACATTATCCTCACCAGGGTATAAACAGAGTCTTATCCCCACAAGAGGATAGATAAAGACGATGATAACGCCCCCGACGATCTACAGCCCGGCCCAGCTGGCAAACCATATCAAGCTGGTCCGGCAAAAAAACCAATGGACGCAAAGCGATCTGGCCCGCCGGATAGGCATTAAGCAGGCGACGATCTCGAACTTCGAAAACCATCCGGATAAAACCACCTTAACGACGCTGTTTAAGATTTTACAATCTCTGGAAATGACGATGACGGTGTGCGAAAAGGGCGCGGCCTCGGCCTTTGAGCAAAACGATAGCCAACCGGATCTGGAGTGGTAATGGCAACGCTCGTGACGTGGATGAATAATGAACGCGTCGGGGAGCTGATCAAGCTGAGCAACGGCGCGCATCAGTTCCGTTATGATCGGGGCTGGATACAAAACCCGCGCGCGCGACCGCTTTCCCTGTCGCTGCCGCTGCAGTTCGGCAACATCACCTCGGATGCGGTGTTTAACTACTTCGACAACCTGCTGCCCGATAGCCCGCTGGTGCGCGATCGCATTGTCAAGCGCTACCAGGCCCGCTCGAAGCAGCCCTTCGATCTGCTGGCCGAGGTGGGGCGGGATAGCGTCGGGGCGGTCACCTTACTCCCCGTTGGCGACGCACCGGCGACCGGCGGCCTGACCTGGGAACCGCTCGACGACGTCCGGCTTGACGCGCTGCTGACGGCCTATCGCGCGGATATTCCGCTCGGCATGATTAACGGCCAGGAGGAGTTCAGAATATCGGTCGCCGGCGCTCAGGAGAAAACGGCGCTGCTGAAGATGGACGGCCGCTGGTGCATACCGACGGCGACAACGCCAACGACGCATATTATCAAGCTGCCGATCGGCGAGATAAGGCAGCCGGACGCGGTGCTGGATCTTAGCGAAAGCGTGGACAACGAATATTTATGTCTGGCCCTGGCGCGGGAGCTGGGCTTTGCCGTTCCGCAGGCTGAAATTATCACCACCCGCAGCACCCGGGCGCTGGCCGTTGAGCGCTTTGACCGCCGCTGGGCGCAGGAAAACACGCGTCTGCTGCGCCTGCCGCAGGAGGATCTGTGCCAGGCGTTCGGGATGCCTTCCTCGATGAAGTACGAGTCGGACGGCGGGCCGGGCGTGGCGCAAATTATGGCGTTTCTGCTGGGCTCCAGCGAGGCGCTGAAGGATCGCTACGATTTTATGAAGTTCATCGTTTTTCAATGGCTGATCGGCGCCACCGACGGGCATGCGAAGAATTTTTCCATTTTTCTTCAGCCCGGCGGCAGCTACCGCCTGACGCCTTTCTACGACATCATCTCGGCTTTTCCTGTGCTGGGGGGCGCGGGTTTGCATATCAGCGACCTGAAGCTGTCGATGAGCCTGAAAGCAACCAAAGGGCGGAAAACGGAGATCCAAACGATCTATCCGCGTCATTTCCTCGCCACGGCGAAGGAGGTGGGATTTGCGCAGCAGCAGATGCTGGAGATCCTGCGCTATTTTGCCGATAACCTGCCGCGGGCGGTCGATGCGGTAAGGGCCTCGTTGCCGGGAGATTTTTCGCCGACGGTTTACCAGGCCATTATTTCTCACACCCTCAGGAACCATGCGCGGCTGCAAAGCGGGCTGGCGGGTTAGCGGACGCTAACCCAACGCTTGCCGACAATCACCGTCAGCGCGACGATCGTCGCGATCGCCGCCAGATGCAGCGCAAAATCCAGCAGGTGCAGATGCACCGGATGACAAAACGCCAGCAGGCTTACCGCAAGGCTGGCGACGCCGAGCCCCGCCATCGCCAGGCTGCGCGCGGGATAGAGCGCCCGCGTGCGCCGCAGGCTGGCGATCATCAGCGCCATCATCGGCGTACTGACGACCAGCAGAAAGGTGAAACAGCTGACGCTGTCGTCATCGTGCAGCGGCGGCGCGTCGCCGGGAATGCTGCTGATGCTCAGGCCGAGCCACATCAGGCCAATGGGCAAAAGGGCCTTCCAGCTGATGCTCCGGCGCCCGGCAATGCTCATGGTGAACGCGCGGCGAATGGTTAACGTCCCGAGCAAAAATGCCAGCGCCAGCTGCACCACGGCCAGGCTCGCGCCGGGCTGGGACCAGTCGGTCAGGCCGCGCCGTACGAGGAAGCTGGCGGCGTAGGCGCAAGGCAGGGCAACGGCCAGCCAGCCCGCGACGCGCCAGCCGATCGGCCACGGACGTTTTACCGGGCGCATTTCGCGGCCCAGTTTTTCAATAAGCAGATTATGATCGGTCATGATGAGCTCCAAATCGGCGCAGGTTTTTCAACGCCCGATGCAGCAGCGATTTCACCGCCGCTACGCTTAGATTGTTATGGGTGGCCGCTTCCGTCAGGCTCATTTCTCGCAGATGAACGTGCTCGACAATTTCGCGCTGGCGCAGGGGAAGCTGCTGCAGATAGCCCGCCAGCTCCTCCCGGCTGTCCTGGCGCGGCGGATCGGCAGTTGCCGCCTCGGGCAGCACCTCGTCAGAGAGTTCCCAGTGCTGATAGCGCCCGCGCCGTCGCAGCGCGTCAACGGATCGGGCCGAGATAATCGCCAGCAGCCAGGGCAGAAAGGGAAAGGCCGGATCGTAGGTGTGACGCACCCGATGTACGCTGAGCAGTACATCCTGGATAACATCTTCCACCAGCGCCTCGTCGGCGATCCGTTTCCGCACCTGCGAACGGATCACCGGCACCAGCGCTTTGAGCAGGCGGGTGTAGGCGAGCTGATCCCCCGCCTGCGCCTGCTCCATTAGCGCGGGCCAGCTGTCGCGCGCGCTATCGTTTGTTTGCATAATCCGCCTTGTTATTACGCCTTTTTGCCGGCGGCCTGGGTCAGGGCGTTGACCACAATCCCCGGCGTCAGCACCTGCGGCAGGACTTTCGGCGGCCCGCCGTCGGCCGGATAAACCACATACAGCGGCAGTCCGCCCTGGCCGAACTGGTTGAGCGCATCGTCTACGTCCGGATTAAATTTAGTCGAGTCCGCCACCATATAGACGGTATCGGTTTTTGCCAGCGCCTCTTTCACCGCCTGGGTGGAGAGCGACGTTTTCTCATTCACCTGGCAGGTAATACACCAGGAGGCGGTAAAGTTGACGAAGATAGCCTTACCGTGACCGCGCTGCGCGGCGACGGTTTGCGGCGTCCAGCGCTGGGACGACACCTCCGCCGTTTGCCCGGCATCCGGCGAGGAGGCGGCGGGTTTAACCAGCCCCGGCAGCGGCGCAATGACCGCCACAATCAGCGCGGCGGTAACCGCAAAGAGGGCCTTGTGTCCCTTGCCCTGGAAGGCGCGACGTTGCGCAATGCCGTACAGCCAGGCGGCGAAGCTGAGCACCACCGAGGCGGCAAGCAGGGCGGCTAACGCCGCGCTCCCGGCCTGCTGGGCCAGGACCCACACCAGCCATGCCCAGGCGCCAAACATCGGAAAGGCGAGCGCGCGTTTAAGGATATCCATCCACGGACCGGGGCGCGGCAATATTCTGGCGAGCGCCGGAAAGAGCGACACCAGGGTAAAGGGCGCGGCGAAGCCGAATGCCAGCGCGAGAAAGATGGTTAACGACACCGCCGGCGGCTGGACCAACGCGTAGCCAATCGCACTGGCCATAAAGGGCGCGGCGCAGGGCGTGGCGACCACGATCGCCAGCGCGCCGGTTAGCGCCGAGCGGATAAAAGCGCTGCGGCCGATATCCAGCCCGCCGACGCGCTGCGCCGTCAGCCCGACTTCAAAGACGCCAAGCAGGTTAAGCGCCGCGCCGAGGATCGTCAGGGAGAGCAGCGCGATCACCAGCGGCGACTGCAGCTGGAAGCCCCAGCCGACGGCGGTGCCGCCGGCGCGAATCGCCAGCAGAATGCCCGCCAGCGCCATCATGGTGATAACGACGCCGAGCAAAAACGCCAGGCCTTCACGGCGGGCGCTGGCGGCGTTATCAGAGTGACGCAGCAGCCCCAGCGCCTTCAGGGAGATCACCGGAAAAACGCAGGGCATAAAGTTGAGAATGATGCCGCCAATAAAGGCGGCCAGCATCGCGGTTAACATCGCTGGCCTCTTTACTTAATGGGTTTGCGGGTGAGAAGCGTCGTACTGCTTCACGGCAGCGAGCGTTTTCTCAATATGTGCATCCGGGTTTCTATCAGTGTAACTCAGCAGGATGTTGCCATCCGGCGCAATCACGTACGAAGTGCGATCGGAGAGCGTTTTACCTTTCATCTCCATCAGCGTCTGATACTGCGCGGCGACTTTAGCTCCCGGGTCCGCCGCGACGGCGAACTTATCGCGACACTCCAGTTTGGAGAAGTCGCTGACCTGGTCGGTATTACCCGCGGTTACGCCAACGACGGTGGCCCCCATTTTAGTGAAGCTGTCGGTAGCTTCCGCGAAGTCATGAGCTTCAATGGTACAGCCGGCGCTAAAGGCCGCCGGGAAGAAATAGAGCACCACCGGCCCCTTTTGCAGCGCCTGCTGCAGGGAGAAAGTCAGCGGTTTACCGGCGAGGGCGCCCTGCAGCTTAAAGTCCGGCGCTTTAGCGCCCACGGGCAGCGCCGCGCCGGCGTTGAACGCGGTGGCGGACAGACCCAGCGCGGCGGTCATAGTCAGGGTACGGATGAGGTTTTTAATGCGTGTCATTATCTGCTCCTGCGATTTTGGGGAGTGCCGGTTTGGCCAAACTCGTTCATCTCAGCTATTCAATTCGCCGCAGCGGAGGGAAAAGTTGCGCGCAGGTGAAAAAAAAGTGCGCCCGGCCGATGACGTGATGAGCCGGGCGCAGAACGCAGGGAGAGAACGCCGGCTAAAGGGGTTCAGCCGGCGGGATGGGCTAACTTCCCCAGCGGTTCTGCAGATAGTTGACGGCCTGCCGGGTCTGCGGCTGGTTCAGGTTGTTCTCGCGGAACAGAATGGTGCCCTGGATTTCGGGAATCGACTCGTTGAGGTCCAGCTGCTTTTTCAGCTCCGGCACGCCGCCGTTAACCATCCAGTCGGGTTCATTTTTTGACGGTTCGCCGACTTTGTAGAGCGCCACGCCGATATAGAGCCGCGTACGGGTAGGCTTGACGACCTCCGCCCACCATTTCGCCAGCACGTCGTAGCGGGCGGCGTCGCGCGCAAAGGGCCAGTACAGCTGAGGCGCGATGTAGTCGAGCAGCCCCTGCTGTACCCAGCTGCGGGTATCGGCGTAGGACTCATCATAGGTCGCCGCGCCGCGCGTGTCTGAGCCGGCGGGATCGTGGGAGCGGTTGCGCCACACGCCGGCCGGGCTGACGCCAAACTCAACGTTGGGGTTAATCTGCTTAATCGTGCGCGACACCTGCGCAATCAGCTGCTGCGTATTGTGCCGGCGCCAGTCCGCTTTGCTGGCGAACCCCTGGCCATACTGTTGGAAGGTTTGATTGTCGTTAAGGGCTGAGCCCGCCGTCTCGGTGTAGAAATAGTCGTCAAACTGCACGCCGTCGACCGGGTAGCGCTGCACGACTTCGGCGACGATGCTGGTTATCCAGTCGCGAGCCTGCGGAATGCCCGGGTCGAGGACAAAGCGGTCGCTTGCGGTGCGGATCCAGTCGCGATGCAGCACAAATACGCTGGCCGGACTTTGCGACTGCGTGCGGTTGAGCTCGGCGACGGTTTTCGGGCGGGTGTTCACCGAGACGCGGTAGGGGTTAAACCAGGCGTGAACCCGCATCCCGCGCTTATGCGCTTCATCCAGCATAAACTGCAGCGGATCGTAGCCCGGGTCCTCGCCGATGGCGCCGGTCAGCATATCGGACCACGGTAAAATCTTTGAGGGCCACAGCGCGGTGCCGTCGGGTTTGACCTGGAAGAACACGGTGTTAATCCCGAGGCGCTGCAGATTATCGAGCTTGGCGATCAGCGCCACCTTTTGCTGGCTAATCCGGCTTTCCGGGCTGCTGGCAATGATCGAGCCCACCGGCGGCCAGTCGAGGCGTGAGACCGTCGTCAGCCAGACCCCGCGTACCGGCCCGTGCGTTTTGGGCAGCGCCGGCTGTTTAACCGCCGGCGGCAGCGGCGTAACCAGCGAGCGAGGCGGCTGGCTGCTGCAGCTGGCGAGGATAAAGGCGGTCGCCACCAACGCGGCCGATGCGGCCACGGTAGCCATAAAAAAGCGACGAGAGCGGATAGTCATAGACGTGGGCTTATTCTGTGAGTCGCGTAAAAGAAGCATTTTCGTATTATGCGCATTTAAGTCAATCCTTAGTATGGGGAATTATCTGGGCCTGGGGTCGGCGCTTTTTACGATTGCCGCAGGCGTAATCTATTTTTTTAACTGCGTATTAAAACAACGCGACGAAAGAATCGCTCTTGCTATCTCGTTCACAATATTGCAACAGAATTTTTCACGCTCATGATCATTTTCGCACTTTTGCACCAGACCAGTGCGCAACGTCAGCAAAGAACAACTATGTTTAGCTCGCGGGTCGGAACGGATGCCGCAGTCCTCAATTCGCCACGTGATGGCAACATATCTCCTGACCTGTCCTGAAATGCACGTTGGTCGGTGGCGGTAACCGCGGCTGTTACGCGTTGCTCTCATCTATTAGTAAGCGATCTGTCATGTCATTTCTTCCTGGCGGGATTTTTGCTTCTTCCACCTTTAGCCGCTGCGGCTGGATAACGGCCTTCGGCAAACAAAACGGTAAGTGATATTTTCCGCGCCATTTAATGGCGCCAGGTTATAAATCGCTGAGGAATATCTGAATGTCTCTGAAACTGAAAAAGTTGACTCTTCATTTTGCGATTGCAGGTTGTATGAGTGTGGCATTTTGCGCACAGGCGGATGTGAAGATTGGCGTTGCCGGGCCGTTCACCGGACCTAATGCCTCCTATGGCGCTCAGTACTGGAAAGGGGCATCGCAGGCGGTAGCAGACATTAACGCGGCGGGAGGAATTAAGGGCGAAAAAATTGTGCTGGTGCAGGGGGATGACGCCTGCGAACCGAAGCAGGCCGTCGCGGTAGCCAACCGCCTGGTTGATGAGTCGGGGGTTTCCGCGGTTGTCGGACACTTCTGTTCGTCATCGACGATGCCGGCATCCGAAGTGTACGACGAGGCGGGGATCCTGACGATTACGCCGGGGTCGACTAACCCGCTGATCACCGAGCGCGGGATGAAGGATATGTTCCGTATGTGCGGCCGCGACGATCAGCAGGGGGCGATCGCGGCAGACTATATGCTTGATGTGCTGAAGGCGAAGAAAATAGCCGTCATTCATGACAAGGACACCTACGGTCAGGGGCTGGCCGACGCCACCCGCGCGGCGCTGGCAAAACGCGGTACCAAAGAGGTGCTGTACGAAGGGCTATCGCGGGGTGAGAAAGACTTCAACGCCCTGGTCACCAAAATTGGCGCGCTGAAGCCTGACGTGGTCTATTTCGGCGGCTGCCATCCGGAAGCCGGCCCGCTGGTGCGTCAGATGAGGGAGCAGGGGCTGCAGGCGAAATTCTTCTCCGGCGACTGTGTCGTTACCGAGGAGCTGGTGACTACCGCCGGCGGCCCGCAGTTTACCAACGGCGTACTGATGACGTTTGGTAAAGATCCGCGAACCATTCCTGAGGGCAAAACGGTTATTGAGAAATTCCGCGCCAGCGGCTTCGAGCCGGAAGGCTATACCCTGTACGCCTACGCGTCTATCCAGGCTATCGCCGCGGCCTATAACGCGGTGGGCGCCGACAACACCAAGGCCAGCGAGTGGCTGAAAAATCACAGCGTTGATACGGTTATGGGCAAAAAGGCCTGGGACGGTAAAGGCGATCTGAAGGTGTCGGATTATGTGGTCTACGCATGGGATGACAAGGGCAAGTATCACCAGCTTTAACCGTTTGCTGAACTCTTTGTCCCTATAAAAAAGGGCGTCGTACTACTGAAGGCAGCGCGCGGCGGGAGCTTTGCCGGTCGCTGCCTGCTTACTGGCAGGATGGTTTCTATGGAAGCGTTTTTTCTGCAACAACTGATTAATGGGCTGACGCTGGGAGCCGTTTACGGATTAATTGCCATCGGCTACACCATGGTTTACGGCATTATCGGGATGATTAACTTCGCGCATGGCGAAGTGTATATGGTTTCCGCCTACCTTTGCGCCATCGGCCTGGCGCTACTCTCCTGGTTTGGCATTCACTCCTTTCCGGTTTTGATCTTCGGCACGCTGGTGTTCACCATTGTGGTGACCGGCGTTTACGGCTGGACTATTGAGCGTATCGCCTATCGGCCGCTGCGCAATTCAACCCGCCTGGCGCCGTTAATCTCGGCTATCGGCATGTCGCTTATCCTGCAGAACTATGTGCAAATCAGCCAGGGACCGAACCAGCAGGGCATCCCGACCCTGCTGACGGGGGTGCTGCGCTTCGAGGTTGGCGACGGCGTGGTGCAAATTACGTGGACCAAAATATTTATTCTCGTCGCCGCGCTGGTGGGGATGATGATCCTCTCGTGGGTCATTAATCATACCCGGCTGGGGCGGGTATGCCGGGCGACGCAGCAGGATCGGCGCATGGCCGCAATCCTCGGCATTAATACCGACCGGGTTATCTCGCTGGTCTTTATGATCGGCGCCGCGATGGCCGGGCTGGCCGGGGTGCTGGTGACGATGAATTACGGCACCTTCGATTTTTATATCGGCTTCATTATTGGCATTAAGGCCTTTACCGCAGCGGTGCTGGGAGGGATTGGCTCCCTGCCGGGAGCGATGCTGGGCGGTCTGCTGCTGGGCGTGGCTGAAGCCCAGTTTGCCGGGATGGTGAACTCTGATTACAAAGACGTGTTTTCCTTCGCTCTGCTGGTGGCAATTTTGATATTTCGCCCTCAGGGGCTGCTGGGTCGTCCGATGGTCGTAAAGGTTTAAGGGGTAAAGCATGGGTGAAGCATCGCGCAAGCAAGGGCTGGATATTAAAAAAAGCCTGATTGATAGCGTTCTGGCGGGGCTGTGTGCGCTGATAGTGTTTGGACCGATCGTCGGCATTGTGCTGAAAGGCTACAGTTTTGAACTCTCCACCCAGCGGGTGGTGGTCATCGTCGCGGTGGTGATGGCCGGCAGGCTGCTGCTGAGCCTGCTGCTGCAAAGCCGCGGCGGACGCAAATTTATCGCCCGTTTTGAAGGGGCCGATGACGGGGTCTACGTCCGTCCGGTCGGCTACCGCTCGCGGCTGCGCTGGATCGTGCCGCTGCTGCTGGTGGCGGCGGCGATCTTTCCGGCTATCGCCACCAAGTATCTGCTGACGGTGGCCATTCTTGGGCTGATTTACGTGCTGCTCGGGCTCGGGCTGAATATCGTGGTGGGGCTCGCCGGCCTGCTTGATTTGGGCTACGTGGCGTTCTATGCGATTGGCGCCTATGGCCTGGCGCTGGGCTACCAGTATCTGGGGCTCGGATTTTGGGCGATGCTGCCGCTGGGGGCCATCATGGCGGCGCTGGCGGGGGCGCTGCTCGGCTTTCCGGTGCTGCGAATGCACGGGGACTATCTGGCGATCGTCACCTTGGGGTTTGGCGAAATTATTCGTCTGGTGCTGAATAACTGGGTCAGCTTTACCGGCGGGCCGAACGGCGTTTCCGTGCCGGCGCCCACGTTGTTCGGGCTGGAGTTCGGGCGCAGGGCGAAAGACGGCGGGGTGCCGATCCATGAGTTTCTGCACGTTAGCTACAACCCCAACCTGAAGTTTATCTTTATCTATGGCGTGCTGTGCCTGGTGGTGGTGCTGGTGCTGTTTATCAAACACCGCTTAACGCGGATGCCTATCGGCCGAGCGTGGGAAGCGCTGCGCGAGGACGAAATTGCCTGCCGCGCGATGGGGCTCAATCACGTGCTGGTTAAGCTTTCGGCCTTTATGCTCGGCGCGTCTACCGCCGGTATTGCCGGGGTCTTTTTCGCTACCTACCAGGGGTTTGTTAACCCGACGTCATTCACCTTTTTTGAGTCCGCGCTCATCCTGGCCATTGTGGTGCTGGGCGGCATGGGTTCAACGCTGGGGGTGGTGCTGGCGGCCTTTGTGCTCACCGTCGCGCCCGAGCTGCTGCGCGGTTTCGATGAGTATCGCGTCCTGCTGTTTGGCGTGCTGATGGTACTGATGATGATCTGGCGGCCGCGCGGGCTGGTGCGAACCAGCCGCATGGGGGTTACCGTGCGCAAGGGAGTGGCACCATGAGCGACAGCATTCTGCGGGTAGAGCATCTGATGATGCATTTTGGCGGTATCAAAGCGCTTAACGACGTTAACCTCGATGTGGAAAGGGGCTCGATTACCGCGCTGATCGGCCCCAACGGCGCGGGGAAAACCACGGTTTTCAACTGCCTGACCGGGTTTTATCGCGCCACGGGCGGGGCGATTGTGCTCAACGCCCGTGCCGCGATGACCGACGTGATTCAGGTCCTCGGGCAAAAAATACGTCCCGATGATTTGCTCCACCCGGCGCGTCTGGGGTCGCGGATCTACTACAAAATGTTCGGCGGGACGCATCTGGTGAACCGGGCCGGGCTGGCGCGGACCTTCCAGAATATCCGCCTGTTTCGCGAGATGTCGGTGATCGAAAACCTGCTGGTGGCCCAGCATATGCAGGTAAACCGTAATCTGGTGGCCGGCATCCTGAACACCCGCGGCTATCGTAAGGCCGAAAATCAGGCCCTCGACCGCGCCTTCTACTGGCTGGAGGTGGTGGATCTGGTGGATTGCGCCAACCGGCTGGCCGGCACGCTCTCCTACGGTCAGCAGCGGCGGCTGGAGATTGCCCGCGCCATGTGCACCGGCCCGGAGATGATCTGCTTAGATGAGCCCGCCGCGGGGCTGAACCCTGCGGAGACGCACGCCCTGAGCCGAATTATCCGCTTTCTGCGCCAGCATCACGGCATCACCGTTTTGCTGATTGAGCATGATATGGGGATGGTGATGGAGATCTCCGATCATATTATCGTCCTCGACCGCGGGGACGTGATCGCCCGCGGCGCTCCGCAGGAGATCCAGTCGAATATCAGCGTTATCGCCGCTTATCTGGGCGCGGATGAAGAGGAGATTGCGGTATGAGTCAGCCGTTGCTTGAGTTTCGCCAGGTGGACGTCTTTTACGGTCAGATTCAGGCGCTGAACCAGGTCTCGCTGACGGTCAATGAAGGAGAGACGGTGGCGCTGATCGGCGCCAACGGCGCCGGTAAATCCACGCTGCTGATGTCCATCTTTGGTCAGCCGCGCATCGCGGAGGGGCAGATCCTCTATCGTGGGGAGGATATCAGCCGAAAATCCACCCATTTTATCGCCGGAAACGGCATCGCTCAGGCGCCGGAAGGGCGGCGTATTTTTGCGGATATGACGGTAGAAGAGAACCTGCTGATGGGGACCATCCCGATTGGCAGCCGCTATCAGGAAGAGGATAAGCGCCGCATGTATCAGCTTTTTCCCCGGCTTGAAGAGCGGCGGACGCAGCGGGCGATGACGCTTTCCGGCGGCGAGCAGCAGATGCTGGCGATTGCCCGCGCGTTGATGAGCAGGCCGAAGCTGCTGCTGCTCGACGAGCCGAGCCTCGGGCTGGCGCCGCTGGTGGTGAAGCAAATCTTTCAGATACTGCGCGAACTGACGGCGCAGGGAATGACGCTATTTCTGGTGGAACAAAACGCCCACCACGCGCTTAAGCTTTCCGATCGAGCGTACGTGATGGTTAACGGCCAGATCCGGCTTAGCGGAACCGGGAGCGAGCTGCTCGACAATCCGGAGGTCCGGAACGCCTATCTGGGGATGGTGTGACAGGTGACGCTGTCACGAATCATGGGGCGTTATTGATTCGTGGCGGCAATAATTACCCCTTTTAGCTATTCATATCAAAGAATAGCGAATCCACTGCGGCTATGTTCAAGGTTGCGCCTGAAAAATTGATTCAGGTTTATGACACGCTTGTTGTACAGGGGGAACTTTACAGGATGGCCACTAAACCGCTAACGCTTACTTTCGATGGGCAACAGCCTATTCCCCTGGAGACGGTTTCCGGGACTCTGGGCCGCGTGGGCATTGATATCCGCGCGCTAAATCAGTCAGATCTATGCAGCTTCGACCCTGGTTTTACCAATACCGCCGGCTGCCGGTCGGCCATCTCCTATATTGATACCGAAAACAGCACGCTGCTACACCGTGGCTACCCGGTAGACCAGCTGGCGCGGCAGTGCGAGTTCCTTGAGGTGGCGTATATTATGCTGCGGGGCGAGGCGCCGGATGAAGCCAGCTATCAGGTTTTCCGCAATACGATCACCCGCCACACGCTGGTGCATGAACAGATGTCGCGGATGTGCAGCGGCTTTCGCCGCGACTCCCATCCGATGGCCCTGATGTGCGCGATGGTTGGGGCGCTGGCGGCGTTTTACCATGATGTGCTGGATGTAGAAAACCCTGAACACCGCGCCCTTGCGGCCACGCGTCTGCTGTCAAAAATGCCGACGCTGGCGGCGATGAGCTATAAATACGCCATCGAACAACCCGCGCCATATCCGCGCAACGATCTCTCCTATGCGGGGAACTTCCTGCATATGCTGTTTGCGGTTCCGGCGGAGAAATATGTGGTGAATCCGGTTATTGAGGAGGCGATGAACCAGATTCTGGTGCTGCACGCCGACCACGGCCAGTGCGCTTCCACCACCACGGTGCGGGCCGCCGGCTCCTCGGGGGCAAACCTGTTTGCCTGCGTTGCGGCGGGCCTCGCTTCCCTGTGGGGGCCGATGCACGGCGGAGCCAACGAAGCCAGTATGCGGATGCTGGAAGAGATTGAAACCGTGGATCAGGTGCCCGTTTTTCTGAGTAAGGCGAAGCGCGATCCGCAGGCGTTCCGCCGCCTGGGCTTTGGTAACTCGCGTTACCGCCACCTGGACCCGCGCGCCGCTATTCTCCGCGAAACCTGTCACCGGGTGCTTGCGGAGCTGGGAATGTCAGACCAGCTGCTGCAGGTGGCGATGGCCCTTGAAGAGGTGGCGCTGACCGATCCCTACTTTATTGAAAACGGCCTGTCGCCCAGCGTCGATTTTTATACGGCAGCGATCCTCAAGGCGATGAAGCTGCCTTCGTCAATGTTTGTGGTGGTAACCGCCGTCGGCCGCACGCTGGGCTGGGTGGCCCACTGGAATGAGATGCATGAAGAGCCGCTGAGTATTTACCGCCCGCGGCAGATCTACACCGGCGAAGCCCCGCGAGATTACGTCTCCCGCCGCGAGGTGTAATCCCACGCCGTCCCGTGAGCGGGGCGGCCTGCGTTCAGCGAAATCACTCATCAGGTGACGCGAGACGGTCGGTCAGCCACGGGAGGATCTCCTTTTTTCTGCTGGTCATGCCCGGGAGAGAAACCTGATGGCTGCGGATAAGGTCGTTGGGCGAAAAATAGAGGATGGAATGGCGATGGGTAATGTCGGTTAGCATCAGAACAACCATCTCCAGTCCCATTTCACGCCTGGCTCGCTCCATCTCCTGTTTCAGTCCGGGCAAATGCGGGTTGATATCCGACATATCGCGAACCTCAATTTGCGCTAACAGGAGAGAGACGCCGTGGATCTGGTAATGTTTTGCATCGCGATGCAGCAGCTGCGCGGCGGACTGGCCCTCCAGGGAGGTTTTCGCCGCCAGCAGCCCGGCGACGAAGGCGTCGTAATCAACGCCGGCAATATCGCGCAAAATCGCCACCGACTCGCGGTCCCGCGGCGTGGTGGTGGGGCCGCTGAGGGCGACCGTATCGCTGAGTATGGCTCCCAGCAGCAGGATCGCCTGGGCCGCGCTGAGCGGCATCGGGCTCTCCGTCGTCAGGATGGTGAGAATAACCGTCGCGCAGCATCCTACCGCACGGATCCAAACGTCCGGCGGATTTTTGGTCACAATGGTGCCCACGCGATGGTGGTCAATAATGCCGATCACATCGCTGTCGGGGAGCGTTAGCGGGCCTTGTTCAACGTCGGTGAAATCAACCAGCCAGACCTTTTTATTCGTCAGATCGTCGTGGAGTAAATCCGGCTGTGCGACCCCCGCAACCTGCAGAATATACCGCGTTTCCGGGGTTAACTCCCCCAGACGGAAAGGGCGCGCCGGCCTGGCGGTATAGTTGAGCCAGTCGGCCACAACCAGCGCGCTGCAGATCGTGTCGCTGTCAGGGTTCCGATGGCCAAAGACGTGGATAATGGACTCTTGCGCTGAGGTAAGAGGCAGAGATAAAGCGCGTTGATTGTGCATAGCAACTCCTGACATACATGCCCGTAGGGGAACAGCAATAATTGTACATCAGGCGTCATCATCCGGTTCGACAGAGCCGGCGGTTGGGAAAGGTGGAACACCATCACCTTGTCGCCAAACCTTATCCAAGGCGCAAAGAGAAATCAATAACCAGTGGTGATGAATCAGAATCGATCCAGCACACCGATCCGCGATTTCTCAGCGAAATAGCGCGGCGGCGGCTCTGCCCGACGCGCTTAAATGAGGCTATATTTTGGGGACGCTAACCGCATTTAGCCTGATTCAGGCGCTTAATACCCGGTAGCCGGCAGGTCGGTGAAATTCAGCACCTCAATATTATCGCTTCAGGGAGACACCGCATGAGCGCCGCTAAACCAATACGTTTTGCGATTAACCTCGGCAACGCCGTTCTGGCAAAGACGCTGGCGGACGGGCAGCCGGGCGGGATTACGCCGGAGATTGCCGGGCGTATTGCGGCAGAGCTGGGGGCTACGCCGCAGTTTATCACCTATCCGGCGGCGGCTAAGGTGGTGGACGATGCGCAAAATGACGTCTGGGATATTGCCTTTCTGGCGATAGATCCTCAGCGCGAGGAAACCCTGCGCTTCACCCAGCCCTACATCACCATTCAGGGTACCGTGCTGGTCAAGGCGCGGAGCCGCTGGCAGAGCGTCGCGGAGATGGATAAAGAGGAAGTGGTGATTAACGTCGGCAAGGGCGCGGCTTACGACCTGCACCTGACGCGTCAGCTCCGCTTTGCCACGCTCAACCGTCTGAGCTCATCGCAGGCGGCCATCGATGCGTTTATCAACGGCGAGGGGGATATGGCCGCGGGCATCCGCCAGCCTCTCGAACGTGCCGCCGCCGGGCACGCCGGCTTGCGCGTACTGGCCGATAATTTCGGTCAGATAAATCAGGCGATTTGCGTTCCTCGGCGCAGTGACGCGGCGTATGAAAGGCTGGTTGCTCTGCTGACGCAATGGCAGCAGGACGGCTCGGTCCAGCAAATTATTGACCGCCACCTGGCCGAGCAGTAAGCCCGCCTGACGCAGTGGCGTAGAGAATGCAGCGCAAAGCGGCCGCCTGAAGTGTATTATGCTCGCAACCACATGAGTATAAAGAGGTTCAGGTAATGACCACCCCCGTATTGCGCCAGGCTACGCTCGCCGATGCCAATCGCTGCTACGCGATTGAAATCACCTCTTATGAAGGCGATGAAGCCGCGACGTTAGAAAAAATCACGACCCGTATCGCCAGATATCCGCAAGGCTTCCTGTGTATGGAAATCGCGGGTGAAATCGTCGGTTTCATCAACGCAGGCTGCGCCTGGGAGGTGGTGATGTCCGATGAAGAGTTTAAGGAGCTGGTCGGGCACGATGCCGCCGCGCCCAACGTGGTGATTATGTCGGTGGTGGTGCACCCCGATTTCCAGGGTAAGGGCTATTCATCTCTGCTGATGCGCGAATTTTTATCGCAGATGAGGTCGATGAATAAGAAGACCGTTCATCTGATGTGCAAGGATCGCCACGTCGATCTCTACGCGCACTTTGGTTTTCAATATATCAAGCCGTCGGCATCCGATCATGGCGGCATGGCGTGGCATGAAATGATGCTGGCGCTGTAATATTGCTTGTCGGGAAAACCGCCCCCGAGCGGTTAATATTGTGGGCCGTGCGCCCGTGAATTATAGGGTAGAATCGTCTGACGGGCCGTAAACCTGCGCCGAATAAGAGCGGCAGGTTTGCGCGTCGGGAGTTCAGTCAATCAATATCAAGCCATGAGGAAAGACGTAATGACCAATGAAATACCGCTGAAATTTTATGACATCGTGGATGAGTATGCGACTGAATCAGCCAAACCGGTCAATGAATCAGAACGTCAGCCGCTGGCCGCCTATTTCCAGGCGCTGATTACCCGCTTAATGGCGAACGAAGAGATCAGCGAAAACACGCAGAAAGAGCTGGCCGCTGAGGCCGGGATCGCAGCGTCGCGGATCGATGATATTGCGGAGTTTCTGAATCAGTGGGGCAACGAGTAAACGCGGTCTGAGAGGGCGAGCGCGGGGCGGACTACGGGACGCGTGTATTTACGACTTAAGGCGAGTAACACAGCGGAAGGGGATCTTTTTTTACGCTTGCCGCCCGGTCATCGCCTGGCAGAGCTGGCGTATCCTCGCGGGCCTGGTCGTCAGCACCGGCTCGTCCGGTACATCAATGCTCAGCAGCGTGAAATCTGCGGAGCATTGAGTAGCAGGCCACGACGCGGTGGCCTTTATAACGATTATGCGCCAAACGCGCCGTCGATTGTGTGCATGGCCCCCGTGACGAAGGAAGCCTCCGGGCCTGCCAGCCAGGCGACCATTCCCGCCACTTCTTCAGGACGCCCGTGCCGTTTAATGGCCATAAAGCTGTGCATCAGCTCCTTCATCGGGCCATTCTCCGGGTTAGCATCGGTGTCGATAGGGCCGGGCTGAACGACGTTGACCGTGATCCCGCGCGGGCCAAAATCACGCGCTAATCCGCGCGCCAGCCCCTGCAGAGCTGATTTGCTGACGGCGTAAGATGCCATTCCCGCGATGGGCATGCGATCGCCATTCACCGAGCCGATAACAATAATGCGTCCGCCATCCGGCATTTTACGGGCAGCCTCGACCGCAGCATGGTAGGGCGTATGAATGTTGATGCGAAACAGACGGTCGACGGCATCACTGTCCTGTTCCAGCGCATCGCCGAAGAGGACGATACCCGCGTTGACCACCAGCAGATCCAGCGGCCCGCTATCACGCACCAGCTTGATCACCGCATCGCGATCGGCGCTGTCCGCCCGTACCGCTACGCTGCCGGTTTCTGCCGCCAGTTCCGCCGCCGCGTCCGGCGATCCGGCGTAGCTGAAGACAACCGACGCGCCATCCGCAGCAAAGCGGCGCACGATAGCCGCGCCGATACCGCGACTTCCGCCCAAAACCAGTACCGATTTGTTCTCAAATGCAGCCATTGCCTGTTCCTCATGATATTGTAGTGAGGATTACAATATGCTTCGGCAAATCACGCTGTCAAGGAGTAATGTAGTGAGTACTACAAAACAGGTTCGCACCCCGGGGCGTCCCCGCCAGTTTGATCCGGTGCAGGCCGTTGAAATTGCGCAATATCTTTTTCATTCCCGGGGTTATGACGCGGTCAGCATTGCCGACCTGACAAAGGCATTCGGCATCAATCCGCCCAGCTTCTATGCCGCGTTTGGCAGTAAGCTCGGCCTGTACACCCGCGTGTTAGATCGCTACAGCCACACCGGAGCGATTCCTTTTGCGGAACTTCTGCGCGCTGACCGTTCGGTGGCTCAATGTCTGATCGATGTGTTGAACGAGGCGGCCAGGCGCTACGTTGCCGACCCGACGGCAGCGGGGTGCCTGGTTCTGGAAGGTATCCATTGCAACGATCGCCCTGCGCGCGAGGCCGCGAGCGAATTGCATACTGCCGCGGAAGATAACATCCGGGCATATATAGCCCAGCGATATCCGCAGGATGCGGTGAGACTGGCAGACTTTATCAGCACCCTGATGGCCGGCCTTTCCGCGAAAGCGCGGGCGGGGGATAGCCTGGAGCGTCTTCAGGAAACCGTACGCCTGGCGGGTCTGGCGCTGGAGCAGCAGCTGCCTCGCTGAGGCCAGACCCTGTTGGCAGGAGTTAGGGGCTAGATGGTCTGCCCGCCCGACACCTCGATACGCTGTGCGGTCACCCACCGGTTATCGTCCCGCAGCAGGCTGGCGATCATCGGCCCGATATCGTCGGGAACGCCAACGCGGCCGAGCGCGGTCATGGCGGCAAACCGGGCGTTGACCTCGGCGTTGTCGCGCACCAGTCCGCCGCCGAAATCGGTTTCAATTGCGCCAGGCGCGATGGTATTGACGGTAATGCCGCGCCAGCCCAGTTCGCGCGCCATGTAAACGCTCAGCATTTCCACCGCCGCTTTTGCCGCCGCGTAGGCGGAAAATCCTGGATATGAGACCCTGGTCAGCCCGGATGAAAAATTAACGATCCGTCCACCGTCGGCCAGCAGCGGCAAAAGCGCCTGAACCAGGAAAAACACCCCTTTGACGTGCACGCTGAACAGCCCGTCGAACTGCGCTTCGGTAGTATCGGTCACGGCGGCAAACTCGCCGTGACCGGCGTTGTTAATCAGGCGATCGAAGGTGTCGCGCCCCCAGACCTCGGCAAGCTGTATGCGCAGCGTTTCGGCGAAGGCCGGGAAGCTTGCCGTCTGCGCCACGTCAAGCTGGAGAGCGACCGCCTTGCGGCCAAGGGCGCGGATCTCTGCCACAACCGCGTTAGCCTGGTCCTCGTTTCCTCTGTAGGCGACGATGACATCGCCTCCCTGTTGCGCAATGGCGAGCGCGACGTTGCGGCCAAGGCCGCGGTTAGCGCCAGTGATGAGTGCGATTTTGCTCATGATATGTCCTTTCTGTTTGGTGGTGTCCCTACAATAGAACCTGGCCGCCCGTCCAAATTGCCCGATCCTTGTTATTTTTTGCTCATTTCTCTTTTAGCCGTTCGCTCTGCCGCGAATTACCGCATACTATCGCTTAAAAACTTGCCTGAAAGGATGTTATGCGTACTGCTCTGTTCGATCTCTGTCGCCGTTATGCCGATGCTCATGCCGACCGTAACGGGCTTGTCGTTACGCCAGTTTCGGGGCTGACGATTATCCGGGCTTTACACCCCGCCGAATTACAGGCGGCCATTAACAAACCTCTGATTGCGATGCTGTTGCAGGGGCGTAAACGCGTCACCACCGGCAGCAGGAGTTTTGAATATGGTCCGGGCGAGGCTATGGTCATTGCCGCCGATGTTCCGACCAGCAGCCAGATTATCGAGGCCAGCCTGCGCCATCCTTACTATTCCCTGGTGCTGGAACTGGATACCGCGATCCTGCGTGAGCTTCAGGATGCTGCGCCAGTAGAGCAGGGGGATACGCCCTGCGTCGGGATTGAACCGATCAATGCCGAGGTTACGGACGCGGCTTATCGGCTGGCCAGGCTGTTTGAACAGCGGGAGGCGATGGCCATTCTGGGAGACGGATTACGACGTGAACTGCATTACTGGCTGCTCCGCAGCGTACACGGCCCCGCGATTCGCGCCCTCGGCGCGGTGAATAGCCATTCAGGGCGAATTAGTCGTGCGGTCGCTATTCTGCGTAAAGATTTTACGCGCACGATAAGCGTTGAAGAACTTGCCAGCGCGGCGGGCATGAGCGTTTCCGTGTTCCATCAGCATTTTCGGGCTATCACCACGACCTCGCCTCTCCAGTTCCAGAAACAGCTGCGCCTGATTCACGCCCGCCATCTGATGCTGACCGACGGCACGGGCATCGCACAGGCGGCGTATGCGGTTGGTTACGCCAGTATTCCGCAGTTCACTCGTGAATATGCCCGTATGTTTGGCGCGCCGCCGGGACGTGATATGCGAGTTGCGAAAGCCAGCATTTGATTCGAAGCGGGTTAAACGCTCAACGCGCTCGGGAGGCGGGGCAGCCGTAGGCCGGTGATGCCTTTGGCTTTCGGCTGAAAAGTACGATTTATCAGCGGTTGTGGCTCCGTTTGCCCGCGGGGGCGGACATTTTTCATGCGTTGAATTATCATTACCACAAGCGTACCGGTGTTAAAAAATAGCTTCCCGCTCAGACCGTTTACTGGAACCTCTCAATGAAAAGACCTCCGGCATACCATAGCCCTCTGCTTCTGGTGTTTTTCCTGCTGGTTATGAGTCTGGGTATCGCGCTGTGCTATCTGCAGATGCAGTACTCTCTGGATAAAGATATTCATTCCCGCCTGAAACAGGCTATCACCAGCCTCGACGTCACGCTCGGCCACGCCGAGCTGGCGGCCGAGCGCGCCAGAGGATATCTGGGCGAAAGCTGCGGCGAGGAAGTATTGACGGGCCTGCGCACTATTGTTGCCACCATTCCGGACGTCAGGACGGTGAGCATGGCAAAGCGTGATGAAATATACTGTACCTCCGTTTTTGGCGGTAAGACATTTAGCCTCAATCAGGCCGCCTATCCGGACGGCTCGCTGATCCTGATGGGCGGCAATCAGATCACGCCTTCCAAATCGCTGGTTGTCTACACTCTGCAGGACCGAAGCGGCAACAGCGTGCTGATCGGTATTGACGGCTACTACCTGTATAACGTCCTGCGGGTGCTGGATGGCGACTCGCACCTGTATTTGAAGGTGGGAGACCGCTACCTGGACCGTAATGGTCAGGTCAGCACGGCTGCGCGTATCGCCATCCCGGTGCCGCTCGAATCCGGGGAGTTCCGATATAGCGTCATTGCCGACCGCGGCGGCCTGGCTGGCCTCTCCGCGTTTATCCATTATGAGCAGAACCTGTTTATTGCCATTCTTGTGGTGTCGGCGCTGCTGACCTGGTTATTCAGAAGCTATCTGGGCTACCGCGGCACGTTAGAGTTTATGCTCCGCAAAGCGATACAGCATAAACAGCTGAAGCCCTATATCCAGCCGATTGTGGAAGGTGAGCAGGGGCGGATTGTCGGCGGAGAGGTGCTTGTGCGCTGGGAACATCCGAAGCTCGGCTTTATTCCCCCGGACAAATTCATCTCGGTGGCCGAGCAAACCGGTCTGATTAAAGGCGTGACGGCCATCTGCTTCAACGAGGCGATCCGCCAGCTGCGTGAACATGAGTCGCTGCTGCCGGAAGGGCTTTATATCTGCTTTAACGCCTGCGCCGTTAACTTCCAGGACGATGACATCGTGGCGCTGTGCACACGATTTAAGTCGCAGCTAAAGGGCGCGGACGTTCGGGTGGTCCTCGAAATTACAGAACGTGAATCGATCGAAAACACGCTGCAAACTGACGCGGTGACCGGGAAGCTCCGCCAGCTCGGGGTGCAGTTTTCCCTCGATGATTTTGGTACCGGCTACGCGAACTACAGCTACCTGCAGCAGTTTCAGCCGGAGTTCATTAAGGTGGACAAGGTCTTCACGTCCAACGTCGGGACGAACGAGGCCTCGGCGCTGGTCGTTAAAAATATGGTGAACCTGGCGCAGAAGTTTAATTGCCACATCATTGCGGAAGGGGTCGAGGATAATAATCAGCTGCAGGTTCTGCGGGCCCTGGGGATAGAGATATTTCAGGGGTACTATTTTTCCCGACCCGTGCCGGTAAGCGACTATATCCGCGCATTAGGCGCAGCACCGAAAACCAGGGCTTAAGGGAAGTTCTTTGGCTCTCATGATTCTTCAACTGCGGCGATGAACATGGGCCCAGAACTAACATGAGATTCACGCCGCCCACGACCTCAATGATTAGTTTTGCCCGAAATTTAAATGCATGAGAAAGGTCTGATACCCGCCGGGACTGACTAACCCCACAACCATAGACCTCTCTTGTCCTCGCGACCATGCCTGTTCTTCGGTAAATCGTGCCGCTTCATCATGGCGAAATTTACTTTCTGAGTGGGCACAGGATGCCAACACGAAAAGTTAGTGTGACGAGCGTAATAATATCATTGCTTGCTTTTCCGTTAATTTAGAAATGCGTGTTTACTCACAGAAAGAAAATCAGGAGTAATTATTCTGAAGGTAGATAATACAAAATACGTACGGCACATTTAATTCACTTTTCAGGAGGTTAATCACTCTATATTGGTGGACGACCGACATGTCTTAAGGCTCTGGAATAACGGGTTGATATTTCGATGCGTAGCATCGCTGCGGGATATTACCGGATCAATAAAGCAGGAAGAGACGTTTTAATTCTTTCCGCAGGATGATAGTAGGGTGACTGACATGTCTGATTATAATGATAAAAGTGTGATTTCAGCACTTCTTGCAGGCCGTTGTTCCGATCCATTCTCCGTGCTTGGCATGCACGCCACCGATGCCGGGCTGGAAGTACGCGCATTATTACCCGATGCCACCGACGTGTGGGTGATTGAACCGAAAACCGGACGCAAAGTCGGCAAGCTTGAGTGCCTCGACTCGCGCGGTTTCTTTAGCGGCGTTCTGCCGCGTCGAAAAAATGCTTTCCGCTATCAGCTGGCCGTTACCTGGCACGGTCAGCTCAATCTGATTGATGACCCTTACCGCTTTGGCCCGCTGCTGCAGGACCTGGACGTATGGCTGCTCGCTGAAGGCACCCATCTGCGGCCCTATGAAACCCTCGGCGCCCACGCCGATACGATGGACGGCATCACCGGCACGCGCTTCTCGGTGTGGGCGCCGAACGCCCACCGGGTTTCCGTCGTCGGCCAGTTCAACTACTGGGACGGCCGCCGCCACCCGATGCGCCTGCGTAAGGAGTCGGGGATTTGGGAGCTGTTTGTGCCCGGGGCGCAGAACGGCCAGCTGTATAAATTTGAGATGATCGACGCGCACGGCCACCTGCGGGTGAAGTCCGACCCCTACGCCTTTGAAGCGCAGATGCGCCCGGATACCGCCTCGCTGATCTGCGGTTTGCCGGACAAAATTACCCAGCCGCAGGCGCGCAAGCAGGCGAACCAGTTTGATGCGCCGGTTTCGATTTATGAGGTCCATCTTGGCTCCTGGCGTCGCCATACCGATAACAACTTCTGGCTGAGCTATCGCGAGCTGGCGGACCAGCTGGTGCCTTATGCCAGATGGATGGGCTTTACCCATCTGGAGCTGCTGCCGGTTAACGAACATCCGTTTGACGGCAGCTGGGGCTACCAGCCAACCGGGCTGTACGCGCCCACCCGACGCTTTGGCACCCGCGAAGACTTCCGCTACTTCATTCATGCGGCGCACGCCGCGGGCCTCAACGTGATCCTCGACTGGGTGCCGGGCCACTTTCCCTCCGATGATTTTGCCCTCGCCGCATTTGACGGGACCTCGCTGTATGAGCACAGCGACCCGCGCGAAGGCTATCACCAGGACTGGAATACGCTGATCTACAACTACGGCCGCCGGGAGGTCAGCAACTTCCTGGTGGGCAACGCCCTGTACTGGATTGAGCGCTTCGGCATTGACGCCCTGCGCGTCGACGCGGTGGCGTCGATGATCTATCGCGACTACAGCCGTAAAGAGGGCGAGTGGGTGCCGAATGAGTACGGCGGGCGGGAAAACCTGGAAGCGATTGAGTTTCTGCGTAATACCAACCGCGTTCTCGGCGAACAGACCCCTGGCGCGGTAACGATGGCCGAAGAGTCCACCGACTTTGCCGGGGTGTCGCGTCCCTCCTCGACGGGGGGGCTCGGCTTCTGGTTCAAATGGAACCTCGGCTGGATGCACGACACCCTCGACTACATGAAGCTCGATCCGGTTCACCGCCGTCATCACCATGACAAGATGACGTTCGGCATGCTCTACAACTACACCGAGAACTTCGTCCTGCCGCTGTCCCACGATGAAGTCGTGCACGGCAAAAAGTCGATTCTGGACCGCATGCCCGGCGATGCGTGGCAGAAGTTTGCCAACCTGCGCGCCTACTACGGCTGGCTGTTTGCCTTCCCCGGTAAAAAACTGCTGTTTATGGGCAACGAGTTTGCCCAGGGGCGGGAGTGGAACCACGACGCCAGCCTCGACTGGCATCTGCTGGAAGGCGGCGACAACTGGCACCACGGCGTCCAGCGTCTGGTTCGCGATCTGAACCATACCTATCGCCGCCACAAGGCGCTGCACGAGCTTGATTTTGACCGCTACGGCTTTGAATGGCTGGTCGTGGACGATCATGAGCGCTCGGTGTTTGTCTTCGTCCGTCGCGATAAGGCCGGGAATGAGATTATCGTCGCCAGCAACTTCACGCCGGTGCCTCGTCACGGGTATCGCTTCGGGATTAACCAGCCGGGGCGCTGGCGCGAAGAGCTGAATACCGACTCGATGCACTACCACGGCAGCAATACCGGCAACGGGGGAGTGGTGGAAAGCGACGCGATCGCCAGCCACGGCCGCGAGAACTCGCTCTCGCTTACCCTGCCGCCGCTGGCAACCATCTGGCTGGTACGGGAATCTGAAGGCGAATAAAACAGAGCGCTGATTTACTGCAATCCAGTTATTACCCGAGGAGATCACTTCTGCATTTATTTACAGAAGAGTAATGCTTTTTCTTCATTATTTTCTTTGATGGCTTTTCATTAATCGCAGGACATAATTATGAGTAAAATTGAATATACTGACAACTTAATGCTGTCGCGCCAGTTACCGCTTAAATCCGTGGCCCTGATCCTCGCCGGAGGACGTGGCACACGATTAAAAGACCTGACTACTATTCGCGCAAAACCTGCGGTGCATTTCGGCGGTAAATTCAGAATTATTGATTTTGCCTTATCGAATTGTATTAACTCAGGCATAAGACGTATTGGGGTTATTACTCAATATCAGTCGCACTCACTGGTTCAGCATATTCAACGGGGCTGGGCATTCTTTAATGAAGAAATGAATGAGTTCGTGGATCTATTACCGGCGCAGCAGCGGGTGCATGGTGAGAACTGGTATCGAGGTACGGCGGATGCCGTGACGCAGAACCTGGATATTATCCGCCGCTATGATGCTGAATATGTCGTTATCCTGGCCGGTGACCATATCTATAAACAAGATTACTCGCGGATGCTGCTCGATCATGTCGAAAAAGGCGCGCGCTGCACCGTAGCCTGCCTGCCGGTGCCGGTAGAAGAGGCGACAGCGTTTGGCGTCATGGCGGTTGATGAGAATGACAGGATCATTGAATTTGTTGAAAAACCGGCTCATCCGCCCACCATGCCTGGCGATGAAACCCGCTCGCTTGCCAGTATGGGCATTTATATATTTGACGCGGAATATCTCTACCAGCTGCTGGCAGAAGACGATCGGGATGAACACTCCACCCATGATTTTGGCAAAGATATTATTCCCAGAATTACGGCGGCAGGTGAAGCCTATGCGCATCCGTTCCCGCGCTCCTGCGTCCAGTCAGATAATAATGCCGAGCCCTACTGGCGGGATGTCGGAACCCTTGAAGCGTACTGGAAAGCAAATCTTGATTTAGCCTCCGTGGTGCCTGAGCTGGATGTTTATGACCGTAACTGGCCGATCCGTACTTATGTCGAATCGCTGCCCAGCGCCAAATTTGTTCAGGACCGTTCCGGCAGCCACGGCATGACCATGAATTCTCTGGTCTCCGGCGGCTGTATTATTTCTGGCTCGGTGGTGGTGCAGTCGGTTCTATTTTCCAAAGTTCGGATTAACTCGTTCTGTAATATAGATTCGTCGGTTGTATTGCCGGGCGTGTGGATTGGCCGCTCTTGCCGGATAAGGCGCTGCGTGATCGATCGCGGCTGCGTGATCCCGGAGGGAATGGTCATTGGCGAAAATGCCGTTGAAGATGCGCGGCGCTTTTATCGTTCGGAAGAGGGTATCGTTCTGGTTACCAAAGAAATGCTGGAAAGACTTGAAGTATGAGCCCATTTGCGGAAAAAGCGCGTCCGGCGGCAGGGACAATATTGCTCTGTCGCGGGTCGTCTCTGTGGCTGAATAATAAGGAGCATACATGCAAGTTTTACATGTAGGAGCAGAGATGTTCCCGCTGTTAAAAACGGGCGGACTGGCCGACGTCACCGGCGCGCTCCCGGCGGCGCAAATTGCCGATGGGCTGGATACCCGCGTGCTGCTGCCAGGGTTTCCGGCGATCCGCAACGGGATACAGGAGCCGCAGGTGGTAGCCAGCAGGGAGACATTCGCCGGGCCGATGACGCTGCTGTTCGGCGACTTTAACGGCGTGGGCATCTATCTGATTGATGCCCCGCATCTCTATGACCGACCGGGTAATCCTTATCATGACCAACAGATGCAGGATTATCCCGATAACGTACTACGTTTCGCATTGCTGAGCTGGGTCGGGGCCGAGCTTGCCGGCGGTCTGGACCCGTTCTGGCGACCTGAAATCATCCACGCCCATGACTGGCACGCGGGCCTCACGCCGGCGTATCTGGCCGCCCGGGGCAACCCGGCCAAATCGGTGTTTACGGTGCACAACATTGCCTATCAGGGGCTGTTCCAGGCCCGGCATATGGCGGAGATCGCTTTACCGGGGGCATTCTTCCAGATGCACGGAGTGGAGTTTAAAGGGCAGATCTCCTTCCTCAAGGCGGGCCTCTATTTCGCTGACCATATCACTACCGTCAGCCCGACCTATGCCCGTGAAATAACCGAACCGCAGTATGCGTTCGGTCTGGAAGAGCTGCTGCGGCAGCGTCAGCGAGAAGGGCGGCTGTCGGGGATCCTTAACGGGGTCGATGAAAGCATCTGGGATCCGCGCAGCGATTCATTGCTGGCGGCGCATTACGACCCGGCCTCGCTGGCTGAGAAGGCGAAGAACAAGCAACTGCTGCAAACGACGCTGGGGCTGAAGGAGGACGCTCGGGCGCCGTTGTTCACGGTAGTCAGTCGCCTGACCAGCCAAAAGGGGCTGGATCTACTCCTTGACGCTCTGCCGGGGTTAGTTGAGCAGGGAGGGCAGCTGGCGCTACTGGGCTCCGGGGACCCTGATTTGCAGGCCCGTTTTCTTGCCGCCGCGGCGCAATATCCCGGGCAGGTGAGTATCCGGATCGGCTACGACGAGGCGCTGTCGCATCAGATGATCGGCGGCGCCGACGTCATCCTGGTTCCCAGCCGTTTTGAACCCTGCGGCCTGACCCAGCTTTATGGCCTGCGCTACGGCACATTGCCGCTGGTTCGCCGCACCGGCGGACTGGCCGATACCGTCGCCGATTGTTCTCTCGAAAACCTTGCTGACGGCCTCGCGACCGGATTTGTGTTTACCGACAGCGAGACAGCGTCGTTATTACGTGCCATCCGCCGGGCCTTTGTTCTGTGGTCCCGTCCATCGCTGTGGCGGTACGTGCAACGTCAGGCAATGAGCATGGATTTTAGCTGGCAGATTGCCGCAAAGTCTTTCCAGCAGCTGTATCAGCGCATTATTTAATTACTACGGATAAGAAAAATGGAACCACGCGTAAGTTATATTTCACCCAGGCTGAATGAAGAAGCGCTGCAGCATGCTATCGCTTATAAGCTCATGTTTATCCTTGGTAAAGACCCTTCACTTGCCAATAAACATGAGTGGCTCAACGCCACGCTGTTCGCCGTGCGCGATCGGCTGGTAGAGCGCTGGCTACGGGCGCATCGGGCACGGATCTCACAGCAGGCAAGGCAGGTTTATTATCTGTCGATGGAGTTTCTCATCGGTCGTACCCTCTCTAATGCCTTACTGTCGCTGGGCATCTATGAGGATGTGAAAACGGCGCTGGCAGGAATGGGGCTGGATCTGGAAGAGCTGATTAATGAGGAGAACGATCCGGGCTTGGGCAACGGCGGTCTCGGTCGTCTGGCGGCCTGTTTTCTCGACTCCCTCGCCACGCTGGGGTTGCCAGGACGCGGCTACGGCATCCGCTACGACTACGGCATGTTTAAGCAAAACATCATCGACGGCCGGCAGATGGAGTCACCGGACTACTGGCTGGAATACGGTAACCCGTGGGAGTTCGAGCGCCATAAAACCCGCTATACCGTCCGCTTTGGCGGGCGCATTCAGCATGAGGGCAAAAACTCGCGCTGGCTGGAAACCGAAGAGATTATTGCGGTGGCCTACGATCAGATTATCCCGGGTTATGAAACCGATGCGACCAACACCCTGCGTTTGTGGAGCGCCCAGGCCAGCAGCGAAATTAACCTCGGTAAATTTAATCAGGGGGACTATTTCGCCGCCGTGGAGGATAAGAACCATTCCGAGAACGTTTCCCGGGTGCTCTACCCGGACGACTCGACCTATTCCGGGCGCGAACTGCGTCTGCGTCAGGAGTATTTCCTCGTCTCGGCGACGGTGCAGGACATTCTCACCCGCCATTACCAGCTGTATCAAACCTATGACAACCTGGCGGATAAAATTGCTATCCACCTCAACGACACCCATCCGGTGCTGTCGATCCCGGAGCTGATGCGCCTGCTGATCGACGAACACAGCTTCAGCTGGGATGACGCTTTTGAGGTGACCTGCCAGGTCTTCTCCTATACCAACCATACCCTGATGAGCGAAGCGCTGGAGACCTGGCCGGTCGATATGCTGGGGAAAATCCTGCCGCGCCATTTGCAGATTATCTTCGAGATTAATGACTATTTTCTGAAAACCATGCAGGAGCACTATCCCGATGATATTGCCTTGCTGAGCCGGACCTCGATTATCGATGAATCCAACGGCCGCCGCGTGCGGATGGCCTGGCTGGCGGTGGTGGTCAGTCACAAGGTTAACGGCGTGTCGGAACTGCACTCCCGGCTGATGGTGGAGTCGCTGTTTGCCGATTTCGCCAAAATCTTTCCGCGCCGCTTCACCAACGTGACTAACGGCGTCACGCCTCGCCGCTGGCTGGCCGCCGCGAATCCGGCGCTTTCCGGGGTACTGGACCGTTATATCGGCCAGACCTGGCGTACGGATTTAAGCCAGCTGAGCGAACTGGGCGAGTATCAGGATTATCCGCTGGTTAACCAGGCCGTCAGCGAAGCCAAACTGGCGAATAAGCAGCGGCTGGCCGATTATATCGCCCGTCAGCTGGGCGTGGTGGTCAACCCGAAGGCGCTGTTTGATGTGCAAATTAAGCGTATTCATGAATACAAGCGCCAGCTGATGAACGTCCTGCACGTGATCACCCGCTATAACCGCATCAAGGCGGACCCGCAGGCCGAATGGGTGCCGCGAGTGGTGATTTTCGCCGGCAAAGCCGCGTCCGCTTACCACACGGCAAAACAGATCATCCATCTGATTAACGACGTGGCCAAAGTCATCAACGGCGATCCGCAGATTGGCGACAGGCTAAAAGTGGTGTTTATTCCCAACTACAGCGTCAGTCTGGCGCAGATGATCATTCCGGCCGCGGACCTTTCTGAACAGATTTCGCTGGCAGGGACCGAAGCCTCCGGGACCAGCAATATGAAATTCGCCCTGAACGGCGCGCTGACTATTGGCACCCTGGACGGCGCCAACGTTGAGATGCTGGAGCACGTGGGCGAGGAGAACATCTTTATCTTTGGTAATACCGCTGCAGAGGTCGAGGCGCTGCGCAGCAACGGCTATCAGCCGCGCGATTACTACGAGCAGGATGAAGAGTTGCGCCAGGCGCTGACCCAGATGGGGACCGGGGCGTTCAGCCCACAGGAGCCGGGCCGCTATCGTGGTCTGCTGGATTCGCTGATTAACTTTGGCGACCACTATCAGGTTCTGGCCGATTACCGCAGCTATATTGACTGTCAGGACAAGGTGGATGCGCTCTACCGAACCCCGGAAGAGTGGACCGCAAAAGCGATGCTCAACATTACCAACATGGGCTACTTCTCTTCGGATCGCACCGTGCGCGAGTACGCGCAAAAGATCTGGTATATCGACAAAACCCAACTCTAAGCCCGCATTCACAATCCTGGAAGCGCCGGGGCCCGGCGCGACGGGAAATACATTGATGGGACTGACGGAGATCGCAGGAGGGAAACGCAGGGGCTTATTTTTTCATAAGCCCCTGTTTATTTAATATATCTCGGGAACAATCATATTATCCGGAACCGGGTTACGGTGGTATTCCGGGTTGCGCTTACGCTGTGGCAGGGTGATAACGCTGCCATCGCCTTCCGTGTAAGGAATTTGCTGCAGAAGATGGCTGATGCAGTTCAGTCGCGCCTTTTTCTTGTCAACGCCCTGGACCACCCACCAGGGCGCCTCTGGAATGTTAGTGCGTTCTAACATCACCTCTTTCGCCTCGGTATAGTCCTCCCAGCGGCAGCGGCTCTCTAAATCCATAGGGCTAAGCTTCCACTGTTTGAGCGGATCGTGAATGCGGCTGAGGAAACGCAGCTCCTGTTCGTCATCGGTGATTGAAAACCAATATTTGACGATCTGAATGCCGCTGCGGGTCAGCATTTTTTCGAACTCCGGTACGCTACGGAAGAACTCTTCGTACTCTTCATCGCTGCAAAAGCCCATCACCCGCTCCACTCCGGCACGGTTGTACCAGCTGCGGTCGAACAGTACCATCTCGCCGGCCGCCGGTAGGTGGGCGATATAGCGCTGGAAATACCACTGCGTGCGTTCGCGATCGTTCGGTGCCGGCAATGCCGCCACGCGGCAGGTGCGAGGGTTCAGGCGCTGAGTTATACGCTTGATCACGCCGCCTTTGCCGGCGGCGTCGCGCCCTTCGAAGACAATCACCAGTCGGTGACCGGTGCGCATGACCCAGTCCTGCAATTTTACCAGTTCGCCCTGCAGACGCAGCAATTCGCGGAAGTATTGCTTGCGCCAGGCCTTTTTCTGATCGCTGTCGACTTCGGCGTTGTTAAAACGCAAATCGTCCAGTTCCATCTCCAGCTCTTCATCATAGCTGTCGTAGAACTCCTGCAGCAGGCGCTGGTTGAAGGTTTCGTCGCGGTCAAATTCATGCATAGACATAATCGTTTTCCGTCTTAGTCTTTTTAGAAATTGGTGAAGACCCAGTAAAGCGTTGCCGACAGCAATATCGAGACCGGCAAGGTGAGCACCCAGGCCATCAACAGGTTGCGTAACGTGGACATCTGCAAGCCGGAGCGGTTGGCTGCCATGGTGCCGGCGATGCCAGAGGAGAGCACGTGGGTGGTTGAAACCGGTAGACCGAAGGCGTCCGCCGCGCCGATGGTGGTCATGGCGACCAGCTCGGCGCTGGCGCCCTGGGCATAGGTCAGGTGGGATTTACCGATTTTCTCACCAACGGTCACGACGATCCGCCGCCAACCGACCATGGTGCCGAGGCCCAGGGCGATAGCCACCACCACTTTTACCCAGAACGGGATAAAGCGGGTGGCGCTGTCCAGCTCGCCCTTGAGCGCGTCGAGGTTGTGCTGTGAATTAGTGGAAATCTGCAGCTGGTTTTCAGATTTAAGATGTTTGATGGTTTCCGACGCCAGATACATATCGTTACGGGTGTTGGATACCGACTGCGCGGGGATCTTATCGACCGAGCCGTACTGGCGGATCTGATCGCCGATAGCGCCGGTCAGCTGGGCCAGGGCCGGCACCACTTCCGGGGTTAGCTCCCTGGTACGCACGTAGCTGGTCAGTACCTCGCGTGGAGGCTGCTGGCCGACCGCCGGAAATTGCTGCAGCAAATCGTTTTTGGTGACTTCTGCCAGTGCCGCCACCCGCGGAATTTGCTCCGGAGGCATCGAGCGGTTCAGGGCATAGGCAATCGGCATGGTGCCCACCAGGATCAGCATAATGAGCCCCATGCCTTTCTGGCCGTCGTTGGACCCGTGAGCGAAGGAAACGCCAGTGCAGGTGAGGATCAACAGGCCGCGGATCCACAGGGGAGGCGGCATATTCCCTTTAGGGGCGGTGTACAACTGACGGTTCTTAACGAACGCTTTCAGCACCAGCAGCAGCAGGGCGGCGAACACAAAGCCGATCACAGGCGATAGCAACAGCGCATAGCCCACCTTTATTGCCTGCCCCCAGTCAACGCCGCTGGTGCCGGTACGGCCGTGGATCAGGGCATTCGCCACGCCGACGCCAATAATCGAGCCAATCAGCGTGTGCGATGAGGAGGCGGGTAGCCCGAGCCACCAGGTGCCGAGGTTCCAGATGATGGCGGAGAACAGCAGGGCATACACCATCGCGAAGCCGTTGCCGGTACCGGCCTGCAGGATCAACTCAACCGGCAGCAGCGAGATGATGCCGAAGGCCACCACACCGCTGGACAGCAGCACGCCGAGAAAGTTAAAGAAGCCGGACCAGACCACCGCCACCATTGGCGACAGCGAGTGGGTATAAATTACGGTCGCCACTGCGTTAGCCGTGTCGTGAAAACCGTTAACAAATTCAAAGCCTAATGCAATCAGGAGCGCTAATCCGAGCAACAGGAAAGGAATATAACTTGTATATACTGCGCCGGCGTCATGTACATCATTAAATAAATTTATCCCTGCAAATGATATGCCTATAACTAATAATAAAACAAAAAAAAGAACAGCTAACCTGCTGTTCTTCTGATGTATTTTAGGAAGGCCGCTGGCGGTTTCCATTTTAGATTGAATAGCGCTGTTATCACTCATAAGTTACCTTTTTAAAATCACGCCCACATATGCTTTTAAAGCGATCTGCACGCCAGATTATTATTAAGTAACATTGCTGTTTTATTTCAGAAGGATTAATCGCGCATAAAAATCATGCTGAGCCGTCAGCTCCTGATTGAATGACGTAAATATGCGTATGGTATTAATATTTACCACCGTGATGTAGTAAGCCGTTGGGCTAATAATCTTATTGTTAAATAAAAATCGGCCGTACGTGTTAAGTCATGCCGATCAGGCAGCTGTAATGTTCAAGACGCTAGCCGCGCTCAATGCGAAACGACAAGCCAGGAGAAGATATTGGTATGCTGCTGGAACCGCTGGGCATCGCTTCCCCGACGACCCGCTATCGCCGTCGTCGGGGCCTGCTTGATGAATGATTATGCCAGCGCCAGCGCCTGCTCTTTGGCCGCCTGCTGACGCTTGCGTTCCAGCTCCAGCGCGCCGCGATGCGACAGATAGCAGAACAGGATGCAGCAAATGACGCCGCCCATCAACAGATAGAAACCGCCGTGCCAGCCCAGATTATCCACCATTACCCCGAACAGACTGGTGCCCAGCGAGGCGCCGAAGATATAGCTCATAAAACCGCGTAGACCTACGGCGGAGCCGACCGCGAAGCTCGGAACAATCTCCATGGTCTGTACCGAAGCCAAAAATTGCGGCACGTAAATCAGGCAGCCGACGATGGCGGCAAAAACCGTGACCATAAACAGTGAGTCGCTTTTCCAGTAACCAATCAAACAGAAGAAGATCAGCGTCATGCAAATCATTGCGAGCGGCATCCTGCGGCCCTTAAATACCTTATCCGACAACCAGCCGGCCAGCAGGGTAGACGGAATGGCCGCCCATTCAAAAAACAGAAACGCGACGCCCATCTCCTCTTTGGAGAAGTGTTTCACCGACAATAAGTAGATTGGCAGCCAGCTGATCATGCCAAAGCGCACCATATAGACGAAGACATCGACCATCGATACATACCAGGCGTTTTTATTCCTTAGCACGTAGGTACAAAAAATCTGCCATGCGCTCATGTTTTCCGGCGCTTTGTCGATATTACCGGTATTCAGCAGCACTTTCTCTTCTGGCAACATTTCGTCCAGTGCCGGCAAGCCTTCGCTGCGCGGTGAGCCTTTACCGAGAACCAGCACCACGAGCGCAAACAGTACCGCCACCGCCGCAGGTACGATATAGCTGGCGGTTTGCCAGTGTTCTGAACCCAGTAGCGCAAACGCGGTGCCGACGATAGGGGCGACAATTCCGCCGCCGACGTTATGCGAGATATTCCAGAACGCGCCGACACGGCCGCGTTCGCGGCGTGGAAACCAGTTGGCGATGGTAATGAATGAGGGCCCTACGCCCATCCCCTGAAACAGCCCGTTGATCACGACCAGCACCACAAAAATCCAGAACGCGCTGCTGAAACCCAGACCGACGTTAACAATGGCGCACATGACCAGGCCAAAGGCCATAAAGACCTTTGGGCTGGCCTTGTCTGCCAGGCTGCTCATCACGCCTTTGCTGATACCGTAGGCAATCAGCATACAGCTGCTGAGCATCCCTATCTGGGTGGCGCTGAGATCGAGCTGCTCTTTCAGATACGGCGTCGAAAGGGTGAAGTTATTGCGCACAATGTAGTAGGCGAGGTAGCCGAGAAACACGCTTAATAACGCCTGGAGACGATAGCGTTGGTAAGTGGGTCTTATTTGTTGCGCAGGAACCGCAGCTGCGGCGACTTTTTGTTTTAATAATGAAAACATGTTTAAGTACCTATATTATGTTATCGGTAGTGAATCATGGTGTGCAAATTTGGCGGTGTGGCATGCGAAATAGATTGTGGTAAAAATAAACCAACAAAACAATTCAGTGTATTTGAGTCAGATTTGACTCAAATACAAAATCGAATATCTATTTTTTGACTCAAATGTATTTTTGCCTTCACTCTATAATTCGGTGATAATTGGTCCGGATTCAGCGCTCCGTCATATCCTTGCGGGAAACAGTCGGTGCTTGTTAGCTTGATCATCTTAACACTATGATTTTAATGAGGATTATAAGCTATGATCTCTTTCCGGGGATTAAACAGAATGTTGACTTACTCCGCGGTTTAATCGAGGCGTTATCCATAAATGAACTTTTTTGTCACAAACCGGGGCGGGGTTTTATTTATTATTTTTCCTGTTTTATGAAAATGATCACAAAACAATTGCAGCGAAAAGGACGTAGCATGGATAAGCGGTCAAATAAACAGCAGCGAGGTATGATGGTCGTCGGTTTATTTCTCAGCCTGATAACGGTATTTTCTGTTCAGGCCAAAAAGAGTGAGCTGGTTATTGCCACAACGTTTTCGCCCGATGCCACCGCCTATATCATCAGCCGCTGGCAAACTCAGCCGCAGTCGGTGATTATCCGTACCCTTAACCGTACCAGCGCATCGCTGGAACAGCTGCTGGATAGTGCAGGGGGTGAGAATATCGATCTGGTGCTGACCTCTTCGCCGATGCTGCTGCAGCATCTGCAGGAACATCAACGTCTGGCGGCCTACCCGGATGCGCCTGCGCAGTCCCAGCAGCTGGTACCGGAATCAATCCGCAGCACAGCCGTCGCCGTGGCCATCTCCGGCTTTGGGTTGTTAATCAACCAGCGTAATCTCAGCGAACGCCACCTGCCGCTGCCCGCCAGTTGGGATGACCTGATGCAGGCGCGCTATCAGGGAACCTTGTTGATGAGCAGTCCTTCCCGTTCCGATACTAACCATCTGATGGTGGAGTCGCTGCTGCAACAGGAGGGATGGCAGCGGGGGTGGGAAACCATATTGAGCGTGGCAGGGAACCTGATCACTATTTCCAGCCGCAGTTTTGGCGTGGCGGATAAAATCAAAAGCGGTTTGGGGTCGGTCGGTCCGGTCATCGATAACTACGCGAACCTGCTGCTTGACGACCCGAACCTGACGTTCCACTATTTTCCCCACTCGGCAGCCTCGCCAACCTATGTGGCGTTGATCCGCCATAACACGTACCCGGCGGAAGCCCGGCGCTTTATTCAGTTTCTGCTGAGCCCGGAAGGGCAGCAGGCGCTGTCGGATACCAATACCGGGAAGTATTCGATTATCCCCGCCCCTGGCAACGGCGCGCGTGCGCGGCAACAGCATCAGCTACTGAGCGAACCCTCTCTCAATTATCAGCTGATTTTGCAACGTCAGCGTCTGGTGCAAAAGCTGTTCGACATCGCCATCAGTTTTCGCTTGTCCCAGCTGAAAGACGCCTGGCGCGCGCTGCACAATGCCGAATCCCGACTTAAGACGCCGCTGCCGGAGATCCGCGCCTTGCTGACCGCCATGCCGGTGAGCGCTCAGCAAAGTCGGGATCGGCGCTACCTCCAGCAGTTGGATAACAAAGATCAGGCCGAGCAGTTGATGATGGAATGGCAGCTGTTTTTTCAGGAGCAGCAGCGACAAGCGATTGAGAAACTGGAGAATCTGAAATGAGGCTCCCCGGTTTTATTAAAAACCTGACCATCAGCGCCAGCCTGCGCGGCGCCTTTCTCACCGGGGCGCTGCTGACGCTGATTGTCAGCGGCGTCAGTCTATATTCCTGGCACGAGCAAAGTTCGCAAATCCGCTATGCCCTGAATGACTATTTTCCGCGGATACAGACCTCATTTCTGATTGAAAACAACCTGAATACCGTGGTCGATCAGCTCAACGAATTTTTGCTGGCGGCCAATACCACCTCACGCCTGCAGTTGCGCAACCAGATCCTGCAGCACCTCGATCAAATCGCCACTCTTAGCCAGCGTCTCGACACACCGGAGCGCCAGCAAATTGAACTGACGCTGCGGGACAGCCGCCAGCTCCTCGCGAGGCTTGACCGTTCGCTGTACAACATGTTCATCGCCCGTGAGAAGGTCAATGAGACCACCGCGCGGATTAACTGGCTGCATGAAGATTTCACCACCGAGATGAACTCTTTGGTGCAGGATTTCAGCTGGCAGCAGGGCGCGCTGCTCGATCAGATGGAGGCAAAACCGGGGAATGCCATCCCCCGACTACAGGCCAATCTTCGTGCGGTGCAGGGGGAGCAGCAGCAGGTCTATACCCTGGCGCGTATTGAAAATCAGATTATCAGCGACCTGCGCGACCGATTGATCGAGGTGCAGTCCAGCACAGAGGGCAATGGCAATATTGAAGGGCATATTCGCTATCTGGCCTATCTGAAAAAAACCGCTGGCGACAATATGCATCTGCTGGAAAGCTATCCCAGTACGATAACCCTGCGCCAGACGATTGATGAGCTACTCGATATCGGTATTGCCGAAAATAAAATGCCGGCGGCGATCCGCGAATATATTCAGGCACAGGACTCGCTATCGCAGGTGACGCAAGACAAAGAAACGACGCTGGCCCGCTTTCGCGCACAGCTGGAGTCCCAGCTCAGCGACAGCCACAGCAAAATGCGCGCCTTTAATCAGCGCCTCGAACATACCATGTGGTTCAGCGGTAGCCTGATTCTGATTGCCACGCTGCTGGCATTGATCCTTGCCTATTTGCTCAACCACTATTTTATCCGCTCGCGGCTGGTTAAACGCTTTAACCAGCTTAACCAGACGGTGGTCCGTATCGGGTTAGGCGACGTTAACGCCGACATTCCGGTTTACGGCGAGGATGAACTGGGGCGCATTGGTAAACTCCTGCGCCATACCCTCGGCCAGTTAAATCAGCAGCGTCAGCTGTTGGAGCGGGAAATTACTGAGCGAAAAAGGGTGGAAACGCATCTGCGCACCACCCAGGATGAACTGGTTCAGACCGCCAAGCTGGCGGTGGTTGGGCAGACCATGACCACTCTGGCGCACGAAATAAACCAGCCGCTCAACGCGCTGTCGATGTATCTCTACAGCGCACGTAGCGCCATCAGAAACGGACAAGCGGATAACGCCGGTCAGACGCTGAGCAAAGCCGAGGGACTGATTGGCCGCATTGACGCCATTATCCGCAATCTGCGGCAGTTTACGCGGCGGCCGGAGGTTGATGCTCCCGCCAGCCCCGTCGATCTGCGCCATGCTTTTATCGCCGCCTGGGAGCTGTTGTCCCTGCGTCATAAGCCGCTGCGCGGCTCGTTGCACCTGCCCCCTGGCGCAGCGCAGGTGCTGGGAGATGAGGTGCGGATCCTGCAGGTGCTGGTCAACCTGCTGACAAACGCGCTGGATGCGGCACAGGGTGCACCCAGCATTACAGTTGCATGGGGGCAGTCAGCCGAAGGCTGGACGGTAACCATCACGGATAACGGCTGCGGCTGGCCGCTGGAGCTGGCCGACTCACTGCTGAAACCGTTTGTCACCAGCAAGCAGCTGGGGCTGGGGATCGGCCTGTCAATCAGCGAATCCTTGATGCGACAGATGGGCGGGCATTTACGGCTGGCGTCGACGCTGAGCCATCATGCCTGCGTTGTTTTGCAATTTTTACCAACGGATGTCAACCATGCTCACTCATCAACATAATATTCTGCTGATTGACGACGACAGCGACGTGCTGGACGCCTACACTCAGCTGCTGACGGAGGCCGGACACCGGGTGTATGCCTGTCGCGATCCGCTGATGGCGCAGGATCTGGTGAGCGAGGAGTGGGGGGGGATCGTGCTGAGCGATGTCTGCATGCCGCATTGTTCCGGTATCGATTTGCTGAAGATCCTGCTGAAACATGACCCCCATCTGCCGGTGATGCTGATTACCGGCCACGGTGACGTCCCTATGGCCGTCGATGCCGTCAAAAAAGGGGCATGGGATTTTTTGCAAAAACCGGTTAACCCGGAGCAGCTGTTAGGCCTGGTCGATAAAGCGCTGGCCCAGCGCCAGACGCAGGTCGTGCGTCGGCAATGGCAAAAGGAGCAGCTGGAAGACAACCTGATCGGCCGTAGCGAATGGGTCATTCAGATGCGGCATACGCTCCAGCAACTGGCAGAAACCGATATCGCGGTCTATTTCCATGGTGAACGGGGCACCGGGCGTACGCTGGCAGCGTGCTATATGCATCGCCTTAGCTCACGTCATTCGCAGCCGATTATCTTCGGCGATATCCTCGAAGAGCAGGACACGCCGCTCAATGAATGGATCGCGCAGGCGCAGGGTGGGACGCTGGTCCTGCGCAATATCGAGTATCTGACCCAGGCGCAGCAGCATATGCTGGCGCACCTGCAGGGACAAGATGAGCTGCCATTTCGCCTGGTCGGCATCGGGCTACAGCCGCTGATTGCCATGGCCGGCAATAACCGCATTATCCCCGATCTCTACTACTGTTTCGCCATGACCCAGCAGTATTGCCCGCCGCTGGCGCAGCGGCTTGACGATATCGAGCCACTATTCATGCACTATCTGCAACAGGCCTGTTTGCGCCTGAATAACCCTGTACCTGAACTTCCAGCGGCGCTGGCTAAAAAACTGATCGCGCGTCCCTGGCCGAATAACGTCCGCGAGCTGGCCAATGCCGCCAAACTGTTTGCCGTCGGGGTGATGCCGCTGGCCGACATCCCGAACCCCATGCTGCACTCCGTTGAGCCCGTTGAGCCCGTTCAGCTCGACCAGCGGGTCGAAGATTACGAGCGGCAGATTATTGTCGAGGCCCTGAATATCCACCAGGGCCGAATTAACGATGTCTCCGAATATCTGCAGATCCCGCGCAAAAAACTCTATCTGCGGATGAAAAAGTTTGGTCTGAACAAACATCACTACCGTTAACGGGTCAAAGCGGCGTATCGGTTCAGCCTTTTAGGCGCACGGCGGCCCGCTTTTCGCTCACCAGGAATAACGAGTTGACGACGATCGCGGTGAGGGTACCCGCCGCCATGCCGTTACCCAGCACCATCTGCACGGCGGCGGGGAAATTCTGGTACAGGCCAGGCACGAGGATCGGCAGCATCCCCATCGCCAGACCAGTGGCTAAGGCATAGGTTTTCCCCGGCTTGTGCAGCGGCTCGCGGGCAATCATATCGATGCCGATGACCCCGATGATACTGAAGACAATCACCGCCGTCCCGCAGACCACCGGACCGGGCAGACAGGTGGCAAGGCGCACCAGCGGCGAGAATAACGCAATCAGGATTAACAGCAATCCGGCAATCGCCGTGACGTGGCGTGATTTGACGTTAGTGGTCCGAACCACGCCGATATTCTCGCCGGAGGTGATGATCAACGAAGTACCGAAAACGCCGCCCAGCAGCGAGATAACGGCGTCGCCGCGGATGGTGCGGGGAATGGCCTGATGGACGTTTTGTGTCGATTTGACGATCTCTGCGGTGGCAATCGTTTGCCCGGTTGCTTCAGCCATAGAAATCACCGCATAAATCAGCAGCGGCAGAGACGCTGACAGATTGAAGATTGGCCAGCCGAACGGAAACAGCTGCGGCAGGCTGAACAGCGGCCCGTGGCTGACGCCGCTAAAATCGGCGCTGCCCAGCAGCATTGCAAGCAGCGTGCCCGCCAGCAGGCCGAACATGACCGACAGCTGACGTAGGATGCCGCTGAACGCCAGAGCGAAGATCAGCGTAATCAGGATGGTGACCAGCGCCAGAATAATGTTCGTGGGCTGCGCAAAGTGGCTACTGCCCGGCTGACCGATAATGAGCCCGCCGTACAGACGAATCAGGTTGATGGAGACCAGCAGCAGCATAATCCCGATAATAAACGGCGGGAAATGGTGCAGAAAACGGCGAAAAACGGGGAGGGCAATAAAATAAAACAGCGATGTTAAGATCACCGCGCCAATTGCCGTTTGGATATTGGTCTGTAAAGCGATAGCGATGAAGATCGCGATAGGGGCACCGCCCGGAACCATAATAAACGGCAGGCGCGCGCCGAAGCTGCCGATACCGAGGCTTTGCAGGATGGCCCCCAGCCCGCACATCAGAAAGGTGGCGCTTAGCAGCGATGTGGTGACGCCATCGCTGAAGTGAAGCGCCTGGGCAATAAGAAAAACGGCGGTGATCGGCGTAGCGGCCACAACCAGCACATGCTGAAGGGCCAGCAGCAGCTTAGTTTGCCAGGGCAAGGCTTCGTTTTCCGGCACGGCGGAGTCAGAATACGGCATAAATTCCTCCCAAAGACGTGAGAACATCCCCGCCGACCCGCGTCGGCGAAGAGCGATTATTTCAGCCACGGTAGCGCATCGGCCGCGTAGCGGTGCGCGCGGAAGGCGCTGTTTTGCTTACCGGGGATGATCCCCTTGCTAAGATGCTCCGGGTATTCATTGAAGTAAGGAATAATGTATTCCCATACCGTCTCCCCCTGTGGAGTCACTTCAAACAGGCGGCCGAAGGCGGATTCGCAGATAAAGGTATTGCCGTTGGCCAGGCGCTGAGCGCTGCCCATATAGGGTGAGAAAAAGGCCGGCGGGAAAATATCGCGATATTGCCAGCGAATAGCCTGGGTGTGCGGGTCGAACTCCAGCACCGTGGAGTGTGGCGAGGTTACGCCGGTGCGCAGGTTACCGTTATCGAACACCAGAATCGAACCATTTTCCATCTCAATCGGGGTGTGCTGTTGGGCGACGACATCCGGCCCCACGTGCCAGACCATGCTGCCGGTCTCTTTATTGACGGCAATTACCCCGGAGGTGGTGCGCAGGCTCATCAGCACCAGGCCGTCGCGGGTGACCGACAGACCGTTGATCATCGGCCAGTGGCGGCGGTCGAAGATCTCATGAACCGGAAAATCTTCCGGGGCCAGATGCTCCCAGGCGCGCCATTCCCATACCACTTCACCGTCGCGATTGACCTCTTTGACGATATCGCTCTGTATGACTCCGTCCGGCGCATCGCGGCGCGGATCGCCGCCGGTGACGCGAGCGGCAATTTCCGCCGGCAGCGGCGCCGCCGCGGTATACAGCAGGTTACCGTTCGCCAGCCACTGCGCGTCGTGGTGATGGAAGATATCCTCATAATGCCAGACCACTTCGTTATCCGGAGTGACTTCATAAAAATCGCCGCCGTGCCAGAGATCCCAGGCCGGATAGAGGTTGGCTGAGATGCTGTGGCTACCGTTATAGCCGAGGTTACCGTTAGGCAGCAGCACGGCATCGCGTCCGGCACGAACCGGGAGCTGCCACTGGTGCGCCTCTTTTCCACGCTCATCAACCAGATATACCCGGCCTTCGGCAGTTTGTGGGGCGAAGAGCGTATAGCCGCCGAAGCTTTTCTCCATATCGGAGAAGGTCAGCCCGCTCGGACGACGCCCGAGGGTGAATGCAGGATCCTGAGATAAGTGTGCCACGTAGCCTCCTGAAGCGATTTTTTTCTGGCAAAATACGCCATTAAAACGTTTTAATGAAACAACATTAGATAGGAATGCTCGCCAGAGAGCTACGGTAAACGGCCACTTTTTTAATATGATTTTGTTATGTAATAGTGCCGAAATTCATACCCTGGAAATGTGCTACCCTGAGCGTAAATTCTCAGGAGGGAACGCCAGCCAGATGACTGCTCAAGATAAAAAACGCGCCAGACTCATTGATGTTGCACGCCTTGCCGGCGTATCGCCTGGCACCGTGTCTAATGCGTTACATCACACCCGTTTTGTCGAACCTGAGACCCGGCAACGTATTGAGGAGGCGATTCAGGCACTGAACTACACGCCGAATATTCGCGCCCGCCAGCTGCGTACCGGCAAAACCAACACGATTGCGCTTCTTTCTTCCTTGCCGCTGACCATCGCTTCCGGAGCATCGAAGCTGGGTTTTATGATGGAGGTCGCGCTTACGGCGGCGATTATGGCGCTGGAGAAGCAGCATGCGCTGATCCTGGTCCCGCCCGGGAAGAACCCGCTGGACATGGTGACCTTTGATGCCGCCATTCTGCTGGAACCCGCCGAAAACGATCCGCAGCTGCAGGCTCTGCAACAGGCGGGGATCCCATGCATCACTATTGGCCGCACGCCTGGAACACCGACGCCGGTACCGTGGGTGGATCTGCATTCGGAAGCGACGGCGAAACTGTTGCTGAGCCACCTGCAGACAGAAGGCGCCGATTGTTGCGCGCTCTTTGTCGGGCATACGCCGCGGACCTCCGCGCTGGAAACGGAGGTCGCTTATCGCCACTGGTGCGAAGGGCGGCAGACGCCGGTGATCTATTACCTTGATGAGCATGAAGGGGAAACGGCTGGCTATCAGGCGGCGCGTCAGATGTTGCAGGAACATCCCGAAATCAATGGCGTCCTGGTACTGGTTGATACCTTTGCCAGCGGCGCCGTGCGAGCTTTTCACGATGCGGCGATCGCCATGCCGCAGCGGATGCGCTTAGCCACCCGTTATGACGGTATTCGCGCCCGGGAATCCTTGCCGCCGCTGACGGCGGTGAACATGCACCTCGATGAGGTTGCCCGTCAGGCCGTCACGCTACTGTTTGAAGTGCTGGCCGGACATAACGTGATCGGCAGCCGCGGGCAGATGCCGGAACTGGTGGTCAGAGCCTCGAGCAAATTGTCGTAAGGGTCGTCAACCGCCGCGCTAGCGGCGGACGGCCGGCTTCTTAAACAATGAAAAGGTGAGGGATGCTTTAACTGCACATGAGTAAATAGCAACAGGTTTGGCTGAATGACACGGCCGTTTTCAAGATACAGTGAAAATTCGGGCATTTGCCCGATAGCAATTCCAGATTGTGGCCAGATGAATAGAAGCTGCGGCAAAACGTGACCCGATGCTTTTGCTGCCAGAGGACCAGATGATCAATATGGTATCTGAGGAGATACAACGACGGCATGAAGAAAATGAACTCGGAGGAAATGAGAGGGAAGTCAGAAATATCAACGTATTTATTTATCAATGCCTGCATGCTGTATGTGAAGTCATAAACCTTCGCAGTCAATTTAACATAATATACATTATGCGCACCTAAGTTGTAGGGGCTCAATGCTAAGTCTGTTTGTGGCTAACTGGCGTAACTCTCTTTCTCTATATCTATATAGGAATACCTGGCTATAGTTTTCAAACCTGTATGTCTGGTCAACGACTCACTTTTCCTGATGAGGCATTTTCTATGGCTATATACCTGATGCCGAGGTTTTCTCCGTGAAAGAAATCAACTGCCTCAAAATCCTTCACTTCACGATGTTATCAATCGCAGCTCACGTCCTGGTCAGGCAGCGAAAATGCTCCGGTATCACGCCGCGCCATTGCAACCGACTGCTGCAACGCTACCATCAATGTGGGCCGCCTGGAATGAATAACCAAAGTCAGTCGCGGCCGCGCTGGTAATCGCTCAATCGCCTGTTGCCCGAATCACTGACCTAACTGGCGCTGAGTATCATTCTGGAACGTTACTCAGATTTTGGCCCCACACTGGCGCGAGACAAGCTGGCTGAAAATCACGGCATTGTCATTGGTAAGGAAACGCTCAGACGTCTCATGATAAAAACCGGGCTCTGAGGACAAAAAAAGCCCCTTCAGGGGCTTTAATAAGTTTAAGAACAACGCCTGCGGTCTTACTCTTACGGCGATCAGTCCGGCAGTTCCCTCGATTATTTGGTCAGTTCCGCCGTCATATGAACGCCGTTATTGAAGCTGGCCTCGGTAATTTTGTACGACGTACCGCTCTGTTTTGCCTGTGCGGCGATCTGTGCTTCAGCGCTGTCAATCGTTGATGCCGTGGCGGTCACGCTCTGGGCAAAAGCGCCGAAAGACATCATGGAAAAAGCAGAAACTACAACTAAAGTTTTGATGGATTTCATGGTCGTATTCCTTAAGTCATTTGTTCAGTACTGGGCGCTGTTGCCCCGATGTGATAAATGATAAGACGACCATAGAGTGATTAAAATCGAAACAATTTGTGGATGTTATTCAAAAAAACAGAATGAATTTCGCACGCCCTTCTCCACTGTTTCTTTATCAACCTGTCTGCTTTTGCTGCACCGTATTTTTGCAGCTCCATGCCTCGTCACCTGTAATCGATAAAGCTCAGGATGGCCTCGTTGAACTCTTTCGGCGCCTGAATAAACGCGAAGTGGCTGGTGTTTGGTAAAATCAACAATCCGGCATTCGGGATGGTGTTGGCAATATATTCCAGATGCTCCCGCACAATGGCCTCGTCATGGTCTCCATCGACAATCAGTACCGGGGTCGTGATTTTCTTGAGATCGTCATCGCTCCAGTTGGGCTGTGTTGCCCACATATGGCTTATCTGATCGACAAAGGCATCGTACTGGTCGGGAGTTTTTGAAAGCTTGCGATATTCATTGCCCGCCCGTTCGATATAGCTGGCAAAGACCGGGTTTTTCTCGGTATCAGGTTTTACGCCGCTGGTTTTCGTATTGGGGGCAAAGGAGAAAATGCGGTTCACTCTGGTCGGGTGGCGAATAGCCAAATCGATACCAATAATTCCCCCATCGCTCCAGCCGACAATATCCGCTTTCTTAATGTTCAGATGATCGAGCAGCGCAACCACATCATCACTCATCAGGTCGTAGCTGTAAGGGCGCTCGTCACGCGTGCTGCGTCCATGGCCCCGACTATCAACCACAATGACCTTATGATGCTTCGCCAGCGCTGCAACCTGTTGACCCCAGTAATCGGAATTCGCCAGCCCGCCGTGGAGCAAAACCACCGGCGTTCCCTCTCCGGTGGTGGCGTAATAGAGCTGTATTCCGTTTACGCTGGCATACGCCGGTTTCAGCGCGGCGGCAGGCGCTGGTGTTCGCGGCAGATTTTTCCAACGTTCCCCCCAGGCTATGGGGGATTGAGGGGTGACCGACCAGGCCGCAGAGGTGCTCAACGTCCCCATCACGCAGAGCAGTCCGGCGAGGAATAGCGTATTTTTTCTCTTCATAGCGATCGCTCCTGATAACGTTTACTGTGCCTCACCCAACTCACGGGTGCGTTTCACCGCCGCAAGCACGCTGCGTTGCAGGCCTGCAGCGAAATCGCTGTTGTTAAGCTCATACAACCCATGAATCCCGACCCCTGCCGGGGAGTTGTTGATATCGAGTAGCTGCCTCGGGTGTTTCTGGCTCAGGCGCAGCATCTCTATCGCCCCCTGCAGATTTTCCAGAACCACCTCAGCTGCCTGCGCACGCGACAGACCGGCCAGCACGCCCGCATCGGTAAACGACTCGATAAAGTAATAAATGTAGTTCGGCCCGGCGACGCCGAAGCCGGTAAAGATATCAATAAGCCGTTCCGGCAGGTAAAGCACCTTGCCAAAACCGCTCAGAAAAGGCTCCACCTGTTCGGGGATCGCCTGCGCGTTCAGAACCACCCCGCTGTAGCCAAATCCGGTATCGGTAAGCGTATTAGGGATAACCCGGGCAATGGGTTTTCCCGTCCCCAATACGGTTTCGAGTTTGTGCAGCGTCACCCCGGCAATCAGGGAGATCACCGTCGTTGCGGCAGAAAGATGGGGCCGAATACGCTCTGCCACACTCGATAAATCGTCCTGTGGGCGGATCCCCAGCACCACCAGGGCGGCCTCGCGCAACACATCCTCGCGCTGCTGCTCCTGCGCCAGGCCATAACGTTCAGTGAGCGCTGCGATGCGACCCGAATCGATATCCTCCAGCGAAATCTCTTCCGCGCGAAGCGTCCCCGCCGCCAGCGAGGCTCGAATAATGGCCTCCGCCATTTGTCCGGCACCAATAAAATGTACATTTGCCATGCGCAGTGACTCCTTATTGAAAGCGATATTCGCCGTTGCCTACGCGAAAACGTTGGCCTTTCAGCGCCGGGTCAGCGACGTTAAAGACCAGTTCGACTAAGCGGTTGGCCTGCCCCTGGAGAAAAACAAAGCGCTGTTGGCCCACTGCCAGCCCCTCAGGCAGTTCATTGAACCCAAATAGCGCGTGCCAGTGCGCACGCGCGGCCTGCGGGTCTTGCACCGCAAAAATAGCGCTCTGCAACGTTACCTCGCCTGCGGGATGTGGCCCGTCGAGCCCCTGAGCACGTAGCCGCGCCAGCCGCGCGCTATCGCCCTCTCCCCATTGCAAAATAAAGGGATACGGCAGACCGTTAAAATCCCCATCGATAGTGAAAATACGCCAGCTAATGGTATTACCCTGCGGATCGTTACGCCGGCCGTCGACAATCGGGGAGACATTCAGCCCCTTGCTGCGCAGGTCGGCATGCGTCTGGTCAATATCATCCGTGCGCAGCGCCACCCGATGCAGCGCCTGGTTTTCCGGCAACAGCTGCGCCGCGTCACGGGAGAGCAAAAAATCGGCCTGCGCCGACGCCAGCTCGGCGCGATCGTAGATGGCGAGAAATTCGATATAGGTCAGTCCGAAATAGCTGAGCGCATTCCAGGTCCCCCAGCCAGGGTGACGCCCACCGGCAAGCGCGCTGAGCTGCTGCCCGGCAAACGCGGCAATCGCTTCGTCCGGCTGGTTCACAAACTGAACGGCGTGATCCCATTTTAGTGTTGTCATTAAGCCTCCTGAGTCTGGTAGAAACGCAGCCGGCAGGCGGCATCCCCCCGCGCCAGCGCGGTCTCAACCGCTAACTGCATGCCCTCGAATGCATCGGTTAACGCATGATCCCCTTCCATGCAGATGTCGCACAGCGTCTCAATCTGCCGGGCATCGCGTCCCTGCTGACGCCAGCAATTGACGTAAGGGCAATAATGGAACAGCACAATAAACTCTGACGGGCTGGTCGATACGGTCTCCATTTCGTAAACCTGCGATTCCAGCCCACGGGTAAACACAGCAGCAAATTCCTGCAAATCGTTGTCACAACGCATCTTCGCGCGTACGGAACGCCCGATATCACGGCCATAACGGCGGATAGCGTCGCGCGCATAATCGTCGGGCTGATTGCGTAGCCGGGATTCATCAAGTAAATAGCCAAGCGTCGCGGCGCGCTTTTCGGTGATAGCCCGTAGCGCAAGAGTAACCTCGTCGTCCAGGGTCGGCGCGTTGTGCGCCGAAGCGGGCTGTTTTGTATTCATCAGACAGCACTCCCCTTAAACGACTATTCCCAGTCGGTGTTTACTTTGACGCTTTCCGCACCCGGCAGACCGTAAACATCTTCGTCATACCACTTGCGAGACAGTGCGGCCAGCGTGCCGTCTTTTTTAAGGGCTTCAAGCTCGTGGTCGATGGCCTCAATCAGTTTCGGGTCGGCATTCTTTTTGTATAAATAGACGTTGGGGAACAAACCGACCGACCCGGAGGCTTTCAGATTCAGATTCAGGGCTTTGTTTAACGCCAGTAATGCGCCAATCGGATATATAGCCGCATCGTACTCTCCGGAGGCGACGGCTTTGAAAATGTCCGCCGCAGATTGCTCACCGTTCGGCTGCAGATTGATTTGCTGACCTGGGTGCTTTTTGTTGTAGTTATCAATAACGGTATAGCGTGCGTCAGACGTATGGATCGGCACCAGTTTTTTCTTACCGCTCGCCAGATCTCCCAGCGTATGAATATCATTTTCATTGTTACGTATAATTAAACGCAGGTCGCTGATGCCCGAAGGCTGGCCAGAGTACGCGTATTGTGCCGCACGCTCTTTCGTGAGATAAAAATGGTCAGCCGCCAGAGTATACGCGCCGGTGGATAACCCGATGATCATCGCATCACGAGAGACCGCATTAAAATGGAACTTATAGTTGGCGAGCTTCTGGTCAATGACTTTTAATAACTCACCATCGTAACCGGTAATATTGTTATTATCATCCACAAAGCTAAACGGGAACCCGTTCGCATTCACCACCACTTCAACAGTTTCTGCATTCGGGCTTTTTTCGACCGCCTGAACCACCGCTACCTGCATTGCTAACAGCAACGAACCGATCATTAACACCTTATTTTTGAACATACTTCTTTCCCCAAAATGAGTGAGATGGAACCACTTTTCGTGCATGGCTTTTCCACCGGTTACTGAGATACGCCTCGATATGTCGCAATATCCGGGTAAGGACCAGACAGAGCGCAATATAAATAATCATGACGATGCAATAGGCCTCCACATAATGAAAACCACGTGCCGCCGCGATATTCGCCTTTGCCATCACATCGATCACGGTGATGGTATAAACCAGCGACGTATCCTTGATCAGGTCAATCAGGACGCTGGTGTAGTTAGGTAAAGCGGATACCGCCGCCTGCGGCAAAATAATGCGTCGAAACTGGGTAAAACCGGTCAGGCCAATCGACCATGCAGCTTCTCGTTGCCCTTTTTCCACCGCATTCCACGCCGAACGAAACGTCTCTGCGAAGTACGCGCTGAACACCACTGAAAAAGCAGCTACCGCGGCGACCAGAGGCGAGAGCTTGTAGCTGAACGGCGTCTCCTGCGGACCGCCAAAAAGCCCGCTGGCAAGCCACGGCCAGACATAAAAAATAAAATAGAGCATCACCAGCATGGGGATGGAGCGCCCAAAAGAGATAAACACCGCAACCAGATATTTCACGTAAGGCACATCGCGAATGACCACCCAGGCCAGGACGCCGCCTAATAGCGTCGAAAAAAATAACGATAAAATGGTGATCAGCAACGTGATCGGTAGTGCACTTAGTATAAAGGTGAAATTATCCCGGATAAAATCGATGCTAAACATAGTCGTATTTTACTCCAGTAAATATTGATACTTTTTCTCAATACGGGTAGTGAGATAAAAGATAATTATGTTAAGAAACCAGTAAATGAGGATGACGCTAATAAATGCCGCAACCTGCTTGGTACCATAGCTGTTTTGCGAGATTTTCTGCGCCCGACCAAAAATATCGACAATGCCAATAATATTAACCAGCGACGTCATCTTAACGAGGTTGATTAAAATATTGCCAAAATTCGGAATGGCGATAATGAGTCCTTGTGGGAAAATGATGCGCGCGATCCCAATATGCCAGGGAATATTCAGGCTGCGTATGGCCTCTTTTTGTCCTGGATCCACGGCATTCCATGCCGAGCGCATCATTTCTGCAAAATAGGGGCTAATGCCAACAGAAATAGACAATATGGCAAAGGTCATATCGCTAATCAGTAACGCCGGTAGTTCCAGCGCTGAGAGAATCAGTTTTCCGCCGAAGAAAAAGAGCAGGATCAGCAGAGCCAGCGGCGCTCCGCGCAGCACATCGGTGTACGCTTTCGCAAACACACTCAACACCGGTGAACGGCTAAACTGTAATACCGCAGCCAGCAGGCCAAGCGCCAGGCCGAGCAGCAGAGATGCAAGCGTAATACCCAGCGTGATCGGCAGGTTTTCCAGTAATTTCGGCACAATGAAAAGCAGATCGTCGGAACTCAATAACGGATGTGGATTCATCAGCGTGGCCTCAGGCGTGGTAACGTAATCGGGCAAGAAACGCCTGGGTCCTCGTGTGCAACGCCGCGCCAAAAATTTGCTCAGGCGGCCCCTGCTCCACGATCTCCCCGTTTTCCATAAACACCACCCTGGAGGCGACCTGGCGGGCAAACTCCATTTCATGAGTCACGATAATCATCGTTTGCCCGTTGGCGGCAATGTTCTGAATCAGCGTCAGGATTTCGCCTACTTTTTCCGGGTCCAGTGCTGATGTCGGTTCATCCAGTAACAGCACTGCCGGGTTAATTGCCAGCGCACGGGCAATGCCGATACGCTGTTTCTGCCCGCCAGAAAGGCTGTTCGGGTAATGGTCTTTTTTATGCAACAGCCCGACCTGTTTTAGCAGACGCTCGGCTACAGCCACTGCCTCCTGACGAGGGCGTTTTTGCGCATAAATCAGGCCTTCGGTAATATTTTGCAATGCGGTGAGATTGTGAAACAAATTCCAGGATTGAAAGACCATCGCGGTTTTCGCGCGTATTTTTTCAATCTCTTTTTTTCCGGCTTTCGCGCAGTCAACAACCGCATCATCGATTTCTATTTTCCCACTGTCGGCAGGCTCCAGAAAATTTAAGGTGCGCAATAATGTCGTTTTCCCCGAGCCGCTTGGACCAATAATGCAGATAACTTCCCCTGTATTAATGGAAAGCGAAACCTCTTTTAGTATTTGTTCGCCAGTAAAACTTTTACTGATCTTATCAATAGCAATCATTATTTTATTTTCGCAGCGAGCTATCCCTGATAAATGCGCAACACTGGCATTTATTTCTTTACTAAAACTATATTGCTGCGGGGTCTATAAAGACAAACAAGAAAAACACATATCCAAAGTTGAAAAACACATTTCCGACACAGGGCATTTTTCCTGAAACTGGCATATTCAAACTGTTGAGAGAATATAAAAGGCGGGGAAAAGAATGATCCGCTATTTATCGCCGCGGATCATTCTTTACATTCTTTTTTAGCATCCCACTCCTGCGCCCGCTAAGGTTCACCCGGTGTCAGCGAAGGCGATCAATCCAGGCAAAGAGTGATTTAGCAACCACGCTATCGCCGGGCTGCGGTGATAAACCGCTCCGGATGGGCGAAAAGAGCCCCGACTTAACGGGAGTCCTCTTCCCTGCCCCGCCTGTCTGGTTCTTTTATATGCAACGCACCTGGATCTGACATTTGCACCTTTGCAGTGCCACCGCACGACGAAATCCCACCCGCCACCTCCATTCGATTTCAGTTTAACTTGTTGATTATAATTATATTTTATAATTGGCTTATTTGTTGCATTGGCATGTGTATACACATATGTCGACAAGGTGTTATGCAATGAATCAGATGAAGTCAGTAAAATGCACGCAGGGGATGGCTGTTGCGCCGCACGCGATGGCAGCAGAAAGCGCTGTCGCTGTTTTAAGAGACGGTGGCAACGCTATTGAAGCGATGGTTGCCGCCGCAGCCACTATCGCCGTTGTCTATCCGCATATGAACGGCATTGGCGGCGATGGTTTCTGGTTGATCTCGGCGCCGGGTAAAGAGCCGGTAGCGATTCAGGCATGTGGATATGCGGCACAAAAAGCTGATATCCCTTTTTATAAAAAGGCGGGTTTTCAGCAAATTCCGTCGCGGGGTCCGCATGCCGCCAATACCGTGGCCGGGGCGGTGGCAGGTTGGAGCCTGGCGCTGGAATGGGCGGAACAGAACCTCACTGAACCAGCGCGCCTGCCGTTATCCCGTCTGCTGAAGGATGCTATTCACTATGCTCGTTATGGCGTTCCGGTCAGTGATGGGCTGCACCAGCAAATCGCATCCAGGCTAAACCAGCTGCGGTTATTCCCCGGCTTTACCTCGCTATTCGCTCCCTCAGGCGAGGCGCTGAACACGGATGAATTGCTGCACCAGCCTGCGTTAGCCAACACGCTGGAAAAGCTGGCCATAAACGGCCTGGATGATTTCTATCACGGTGATATCGCTCGTCTTATTGCCAGTGAACTTAACGCCGCCGGCTGCCTGTTGCAATTCAGCGATCTGGATAGCTTCGGCGCTTCTCTGGTCAAACCGCTGGCGCTGGAAATAGATGCCGGCACGGTTTATAACCTGCCCCCGCCGTCCCAGGGACTGGTCTCGCTGCTTATCACCGGGATCATCGAATATCAGCGTAAAAAAGGCGCCATTGTTGACGAAGCTGATTTCATTCATCAGTGCGTGGAAGCGATCAAGCTAGCGTTTGATTTGCGGGATCGTCATATCACCGACCCGGCGCATATGAAAGTCGACCCACAATCCCTGCTCGCGCCGGAAAACATCGAAATGCTCAGCCAACAAATCGCGGCCGATCGAACGCGAGCGTGGGAAGGTGGCCGCGGTCCGGCGGACACGATCTGGATGGGGGTCGTCGATAGTTCCGGTACGTCAGTGAGCTATATCCAGAGTATTTATCATGAATTCGGCAGCGCCGTTATTCTGCCGGACAGCGGCATTATCTGGCAGAACCGGTGCAGCAGTTTTTCGCTTGACCCCGCCGCGACTAACCCGCTTCAACCAGGTCGTTTGCCATTCCATACGCTCAACCCGGCGCTGGTGCGCCTGGTAAACGGTGACGTGATGGTTTACGGCAGCATGGGCGGCGACGGCCAGCCGCAGACAATGGCCGCCGTTTTCGACCGTATTCTTCATCAAGGCATGTCTCCGCAGGCGGCGGTAGCCGCGCCGCGCTGGCTGCTGGGCCGCACCTGGGGCGAAAGCAGCGACACGCTCAAGATTGAGAGCCGCTTAAGCCCGGCGACAACCGACATCCTCAGGCGTTACGGCCATGACGTCGAAATCTATCCCCCTTATGACGACATCATGGGTCATGCCGGCGCCATCATCCGCCGCCGCAACGGCATGCTTGAGGGGGGTAGCGATCCGCGCAGCGACGGCGGCGTGGCGATCTGGTAACGCTCATTTTTTCTATTCGACATTTTTCAACGGCGGGCGATATCCCCTGACGGGCGCCCTCTACCGAATGATTTTACACTGCGATCGGAGATTATTATGACTACTCTCAGCGAACCCTTTATCACACCTAAATATGGGAAATGGGGACAGCTCGTTCTTGGTTTGATCTGTATGGCTGCCATTTCAAGTCCGCAATATGTCTGGACGCTGCTGACGAAGCCGTTAGCCGCGAAACTGGGCGTGGGATTACCGGAACTGCAGGTCACCTTTTCTCTGCTAATCATACTGCAGACTTTCTTTTCACCGTTTCAGGGGCGGCTGGTTGAAAAATTCGGCCCCAGGCTGCTGATTTCGATCGGCACCGTAATGGCCGGGATGAGCTGGGTACTTTCAGCGCATATTCATGGTCTGACCGCGCTGTGGTTGATCTATGGCTGTATGGGCGGGCTTGGTACCGGGATTGTTTACATCGGCGTTGTCGGCCTGATGGTGAAATGGTTCCCGCAGCACCGTGGATTCGCCGCAGGCTCGGTGGCCGCCGGATACGGTATGGGCGCCGTATTAACCACTTTCCCCATCTCAATGTCGCTTGGCAGCTACGGTCTTGAACAAACGATGACCGTTTTCGGCATCATTTTTGCCGCTATAGGTTTTCTGGCAAGTCAGGGGCTGAGGCTGCCGCCGAACACGGTGTCGATCCCCGTCAGCCAGAAGCTGGCGCAGAGCAGCAAGCAATTCACCTCACGCGAAATGCTGCGCCAGCCGCTGTTCTGGCTGATGTTCGCCATGATGGCGATGATGTCCACCTCCGGGTTGATGGTTACCTCGCAGATGGCGGTTTTCGCAGAGGATTTCGGCATCAGTAAGGCGGTGGTATTTGGTATGGCGGCTTTGCCACTGGCTCTGACGATTGATCGTTTCACTAACGGTCTGACCCGCCCGCTATTTGGCTTTATCTCCGACCGTTTTGGCCGCGAGCAAACCATGTTCATCGCATTCGCGCTTGAGGGCGTTGCCATGACGTTATGGCTGGCGTGTCGAGAAGATCCAATGCTCTTTGTGCTATTGTCTGGTGTAGTGTTCTTTGGCTGGGGAGAGATCTTTTCACTCTTCCCGTCGACCCTGACTGACACCTTTGGCAGCGAAAATGCCGCGTCAAACTATGGCTGGCTGTACATTTCGCAAGGCATCGGTTCGATTTTCGGCGGCCCGCTTGCGGCGCTCTTGTATCAATACACTCAGGGGTGGCATGTTGTCTTCAGTTGCGCAATTGGCCTGGATTTTGTTACCGCCGCTCTCGCCTTGTGCGTTTTAAAACCCTGGCGTGCACGATTCATCCGCCAGCATAGCTAATCTCAGAACTTTTCAGGAATAACGGCAATGACATCTGAACCTACACAGCTTCTTCCGCATTCGGAGCGCGTCTGTCTTCGACTGCGGCAGGAAATTTACCAGTTTGTTCTTCTGCCAGGAGATCGGTTCACGGAGGTGGACATTGCCCGTCGCCTTGGATGCTCGCGTACGCCTGTGCGCGAAGCGCTGCTGATATTACAAAACGAAAACCTGGTCAGGCGCTGCGTTCGTAACGGGTGGGAGGTATTTCCCATTGATTTCGATACGTATGAAGATCTGTACGAAACGCGCGCGCTGATTGAAGCGAATACGGTCAGGCATCTGTGCAACTCAACTTCGCCGAAAGTGAACCGGGCCGTTCTCGCCGAACTTAAAGCAGTCTGGTGCGTCGCGCCTGAGGCGAGACTATTAGAGTGCGATAAAGTTTTGGAACTTGATGAGCAGTTTCATATTGCCCTGACGGAAGCCGCAGGCAATCGCGAACTGACGGCAATTCTGACCAATATTACCGACAGGATCCGCATTATGCGCCGGCTCGATTTTGAGTATGAGGCGCGTATTGCGCAGACCTATGAAGAGCATGCTGAACTGCTGGAGGCTATAGAATGCCGGCTGGAGGAGCGAGCGGTAGAGTTGATTATTCTGCATATCAAAGACGCCCACCTTGGCGCCAGTACCATTACGCTGCGCCGCCTGCAGCGCGTCCGGGCTAAAGCCCTTTCCTGAGTTGACCCTGCTCCCTTCTTGTAAAAGGGAGCAGGTCAGGAGCCGCGCCATTTTCGGGAAAAGAAAATAACCGCAGTTAAAGGTTGAACCATACGATCGCGCTAACCTGACCCTTATTTCTTCTGTGGTTCGCGCAATACTATGATGCTAAACAGGCTGCCCTCCGCGTCTCCTGTTTCATTGAATTAACTAAATCGTGGGTTTATTCCCGGTCCAGTCAAATGCCAGCTGTTTCGCGGTAAGCTCCGCAAGCGCTCTATCAGAAAAGCGTTCGACTAAATGTAGACTCATATCAATACCCGCTGAAATCCCGGCGGAGGTTACAATTGGTCCCTCATCTACCCAGCGTAATTCTTCTTTTACGAAGACTTGTGGAAACATCATTCGGAAATCGGGAATATCCTCCCAATGCGTGGTGGCGGATTTACCGGACAAAATACCCGCTTTAGCGAGTAAAAAAGAGCCGGTACACACTGAAGAGGTAATCACCGTTTTTAACGATTGCTGGTATATCCAGTCAATTACATTATTCTTTGCAAGCTCCGCATCGACAACCCCGCCAGGAATAATCAAGCAATCTATTGGTGGATGATTATCTATCGTGGCTTCAGGGGTAAGTTTCAGTCCTGCTCGCGCACGTATGGTCTCCAGGGTTTCGCCTACCGTAAAGACGTTAAACAGTGGTTTTTCTCCCCGATGAACCCTGGAAGCACAGGTGAAGACTTCATAAGGTCCAGCAAAATCGAGGACTTCAACATTATCAAAAATATAGATCCCGACTTGTACCGGCATAGATTCACTCCCTCGCTAGTGCGTAAAAACAGAAAAATACTTATCAGGCCAAAGCATATTATTACAATGGCCAACGCCAGGCTAAACAATCCAAACCGAATTCCAGTGCCGTCCTTTGAACTCACGCACTTGTCGGAGACCTGCGATCCACTACCTGAATTATTACCAGTCGGGGCTGAACGTTGCCAATACGAATTAAACATTACCCTGGCGCTTTCAGCATTAACGGGTTTCCTTTTGCCACGTTTGCATTCGCAACTAATGAAACAGTTACCTGCTTGATGGTAACGATAGTTGCAGTTAATACCGTGAGATTTTACCGGTAAATCTCACACTCCCGTCAGTGATATTGCCCAACTCGTCCCCCTTCCCTCATCCTGCTATCCCTTGAGACCGCGGCTGTATGCGAGTGAATCGTTTCGTCATTAAATGCCAAACCCATCAGCATGCGCCCTTCTTCTCCACGCCCGCTGCTTTCTTATCGTGAAACTTTTGCACTATTTTTGCCCACGATGACTCGTATTGTTCCCTTTTAGTGCTCAATAGTAACCGTAACTTTCTTGATGATTCAGATGATGAAGAACTCTTCCTATAAATTTCAGTGATCTGAAAACATGGCATCAAAATTGCCTTAACGGAAATGGCGGACCGCCACAGGAAAAAACGCACGGTACAGTGCTCAACACAACCACATAACACCACGATTTATCCACACAGGATGATTTATGAAAAAAATAATGTTCTCCACCCTGGTCGCCGCGGCGTCTCTGTTCGCCGTCGCGCAGCAAGCACATGCTGGCACCACTTTGGATGCAATTAAGAAGAAAGGGTTTGTTCAATGCGGTATCAGTGATGGTCTGCCGGGCTTCTCTTACGCCGATGCGAACGGTAAATTCACCGGTATTGATGTGGATGTCTGTCGCGCTACTGCTGCGGCGGTGTTTGGCGATGCCAGCAAGGTCAAATACACCCCGCTGACGGCAAAAGAGCGTTTTACCGCCCTGCAATCAGGTGAGGTGGACATTCTGTCCCGTAATACCACCTGGACTTCTTCACGCGACGGCGGGATGGGGTTCTTATTCGCGGGAGTCAACTATTATGACGGTATCGGCTTCCTGACCCATCAAAAGGCTGGCCTCAAAAGCGCTAAAGAGCTGGATGGCGCCACCGTGTGTATCCAGGCAGGTACGGATACCGAGCTGAACGTCGCCGATTACTTCAAAGCCAACAAAATGCAATACACGCCGGTGACCTTTGACCGCTCTGACGAATCGGCTAAGGCCCTCGACAGCGGCCGCTGCGACACCCTGGCTTCCGATCAGTCTCAGCTGTACGCGCTGCGTATTAAGCTGGGCAAACCGGATGAATTCATCGTTCTGCCGGAAGTTATTTCGAAAGAACCTCTGGGGCCAGTTGTGCGCCGCGGCGATGACGACTGGTTCACTATCGTTAAATGGTCCCTGTACGCAATGCTGAACGCTGAAGAAATGGGGATCAGTTCGAAAAACGTCGATCAGCTGGCGGCAAAACCCTCCAACCCGGACATGGCTCACCTGCTGGGTTCTGAAGGCGACTTTGGCAAAGACCTGAAGCTCGACAATAAATGGGCGTTCAACATTATTAAACAGGTCGGTAACTACCAGGAGAGCTTTGACCGCAATGTCGGTAAAGACAGCGCGCTGAAAATCGCGCGCGGCCAGAATGCGCTCTGGAACCAGGGCGGCATCCAGTACGCACCGCCGGTACGCTAATCTGCCTTCCAGTCGGGTACCGCACCCTGCGGTACCCAATGCGCTTTTTTCATTGAGGTTTCAACATGTCTCAACGCCCAACCGTAAAAAGGGATTTTTCGTTCGGTAATCCCACGGTTCGCGCCTGGCTTTACCAGATAGTCGCCATTGTGGCCGTGTTTGCTGTTGTGGGATATCTGATCCACAACACGGTGATCAACCTGGCCAATCGCGGTATTACATCCGGTTTTGGTTTTCTTGAACGTAGTGCCGGTTTCGGCATCGTCCAGCATCTGATTGATTACACTGAAGGCGATACTTACGCGCGCGTCTTCCTTGTGGGGTTAACCAATACTCTGCTGGTTTCCGCGCTGTGCATTGTTTTCGCCTCCATTCTCGGTTTCTTTATCGGCCTCGCCCGTCTGTCTGATAACTGGCTGCTGCGCAGGCTCTCGACCATTTATATCGAGACGTTCCGCAACATCCCGCCGTTGCTGCAGATCTTCTTCTGGTATTTTGCCGTTCTGCGTAATCTCCCCGGCCCACGCGAGGCATTAAGCGCATTCGATCTGGCGTTTGTCAGCAACCGCGGCCTTTACATCCCGTGGCCCACCTATGCGCCAGGCAGCTGGCCATTCGTTATCGCCCTGGCGCTGGCGATCGCAGGCAGCATCGGGTTACGGCATTACAACCGCCAGCACCAGCTGAAGACCGGTCAGCTGCGGCGGACCTGGCCCACAGCCGCCGCGATGATTATCGTCTTCCCGCTGATAGCCCATACGCTGTTTGGCGCCGCCACCCACTGGGATGTCCCGCAGCTTCGCGGATTTAACTTCCGTGGCGGATTCGTCATGATCCCGGAGCTGGCTTCGCTGACGCTGGCGCTGTCGATCTACACGTCTTCGTTTATTGCTGAAGTGATTCGCTCCGGTATCCAGTCGGTCCCGCATGGACAGAGTGAAGCGGCCCGTTCGCTAGGTTTGCCGAATCCCGTGACCATGCGGCAGGTGATCATTCCCCAGGCAATGCGGGTCATCATTCCACCGCTGACCAGCCAGTATCTCAACATCGTGAAAAACTCCTCGCTGGCGGCGGCCATCGGCTATCCGGATATGGTCTCGCTGTTTGCCGGTACGGTGCTGAATCAGACCGGTCAGGCGATCGAGACCATTGCTATCACCATGGCGGTCTATCTGATCATCAGTCTGGTTATTTCGCTGCTGATGAATATCTACAACCGCAAAATCGCGCTGGTTGAGCGTTAAGAGAACGGAATGACTATGTCTGTTACCACACATGAAACACCCCCGGCACCAGCAAACCCGGCGAGTAAAGCCTGGGCCTGGGCACGTAAACATCTGTTCTCCAGCTGGTTCAATACGCTGCTGACGCTGCTGTGTCTGTGGATTATCTGGACCGTGATCCCCCCGGCGCTGAACTGGCTGGTCTTCAAGGCAAACTGGCTGGGTACAACTCGCGCCGACTGTACCAAAGAAGGCGCCTGCTGGGTGTTTATCCATGCGCGCTTTGGCCAGTTCATGTATGGGCTCTATCCGCATGAACTCCGCTGGCGTATCAACCTCGCGCTGGTGATTGGTCTGTTGTCCATCATCCCGATGTTTATCAAATCAATGCCGCGCCGAGGCCGCTATATCGCCTGTTGGGCGGTGGCCTATCCCATCATCGTCTGGGTCCTGATGTACGGCGGTTTTTTGGGCCTCGAACGCGTCGAGACCCGCCAGTGGGGAGGTCTGACGCTGACGCTGATTATCGCCTCCGTCGGGATTGCCGGGGCGTTGCCGTTGGGGATTTTGCTGGCGCTGGGACGCCGCTCAACGATGCCGGTCGTTCGCACTCTGTCGGTGATTTTTATCGAGTTCTGGCGAGGCGTGCCGCTGATTACCGTGCTGTTTATGTCATCGGTGATGCTGCCGCTGTTTATGGCCGAAGGAACCACTATCGATAAGCTGGTGCGTGCGCTGGTCGGGGTTATTCTGTTCCAGTCGGCCTATATCGCGGAAGTGGTGCGCGGTGGATTGCAGGCGCTGCCCAAAGGGCAATATGAAGCGGCTGAATCGCTGGCGCTGGGCTACTGGAAAACACAGTTTCTGGTCATTCTTCCCCAGGCGCTCAAGCTCACCATCCCCGGCCTGGTCAACACCATCATCGCTTTGTTTAAAGACACCAGCCTGGTGATCATCATCGGCCTGTTCGATCTTTTCAGTAGCGTACAACAGGCGACGGTTGACCCCACCTGGCTTGGCATGTCGACAGAGGGCTACGTTTTTGCCGCTCTCGTCTACTGGATTTTCTGTTTTAGCATGTCGCGCTACAGCCAGTATCTGGAAAAGCGCTTTCACACCGGGCGTAAATCGCACTGAGGTTTTACATGACACACACGATGACTAATTCTGCTGACGCAATGATGATTTCGCTCGAAAATGTGAACAAATGGTACGGTCAGTTCCACGTATTGAAAGATATTAACCTGCAGGTGAAGCCCCGCGAACGTATTGTTCTCTGCGGGCCCTCAGGCTCGGGTAAATCGACCACGATTCGTTGCATCAACCACCTGGAAGAACACCAGCAGGGGCGTATCGTCGTTGATGGTATTCATCTCAACGATGATGTTCGCAATATAGAACGCGTGCGAACTGAAGTCGGCATGGTATTTCAACACTTTAATCTTTTCCCTCACCTGACCGTTTTACAGAACTGTACGTTGGCGCCGACCTGGGTGCGTAAGATGCCAGTGAAGGAAGCGGAAGCGCTGGCAATGCACTATCTGCAGCGAGTACGTATTGCTGAACATGCGCATAAATTCCCGGGACAGCTGTCCGGTGGTCAGCAGCAGCGCGTGGCCATTGCCCGTTCACTGTGCATGAAACCCAAAATCATGCTGTTTGATGAACCCACTTCGGCGCTGGACCCGGAGATGGTAAAAGAGGTGCTCGATACCATGATTGGCCTGGCGGAAGATGGTATGACGATGCTCTGCGTCACCCATGAAATGGGCTTTGCGCGCACGGTGGCTGACCGGGTTATCTTTATGGACCGCGGCGAAATCGTAGAACAGGCCCCGCCGCAGGAGTTTTTCGCCCATCCAAAATCAGAGCGTACCCGCGCGTTTCTGTCGCAGGTTATTCACTAAACGCTCAAGGAACGCCGCAAGCTTAAATACCCCTCAGCCGAGGTTGAGAGGGTATTTAAGCGTTCGTTCATCGCATCACGATCAATCAGGGGAGCACTCGCGCTGCACATCTACCGCCACCTGCAGGGCGAGCGTTGCTCCACCATCGAAAATAACCCCCTGTAACGGGGTGACATCGGCGTAGTCTCTCCCCCATGCCGTCACGATGTGCTGCCCCTGCGGCATGAGGTCATTGGTGGGATCAAATTCCAGCCAGCCTAAATCGGGGATAAAAATAGCAAACCACGCATGCGACGCATCGGCCCCCGCTAATTTTTCCTGCCCCTCAGGCGGCAGCGTTTCAATATAACCGCTGATATAACGCGCGGGTAACCCGACGGAACGCAGGCAGGCGATCGCCAGATGGGCGAAATCCTGACAGACGCCGCGCTTTTCCTGCAACACCTGCTCGGGTGGCGTAGTGACGCTGGTCGCAACCGGGTCGAAAGTGAACTCCGTAAAAATACGATGCGTAAAGTCCATCGCCGCCTGAATTACCCCGGCATTATCGTGAAAAATATCGACAGCATAGCTGGCCAGCCGTTCGGAACGGAGGATTAGTTCGGAATCCAGCACATACTCTTTCGCCATCCGCAGCTCCGGTGTCCCAGACTCATGTAGCAATCGACGATACTCTCCGCAGGTCAGCGGGTGGTTATATAGCAGGTCGGCGTGGTTTGTTTCGTCGATATCAAAGTAGCTTTCCATCTCAATGGTTAGCGTATCGTGCGGAACCTGAATCGAGAAATAAAACGTCAGATTGCCGAAATAATCACTCCCCTCGCTCTGATAAACGGGCATCGGGGTGACTGTAATTCGGCGTAGCAAACAGCGTTGATTAGCCGTATCGCGCGGCAGAAGATGCGTCATGTTGTAGCATAACGTCACGGGGGAATTGTACTGGTACTCCGTAAGATGACGTACCCGATATTTCATAAGTCGGTCTTCCATTGCGCGTTAATCAACTGCTGCGGTCCATCTGCGTGATCGAAATACTTGTCGCTCAGCAAGGTCGTGAATTGCTCCAGCTGGCTGATTATCTGCGTCATGAGCGCATCCAGTTGTCCCCGCAGCTCCGTTTGTTCATCGACCTGCGCCAGCATGTCCAGCTCGGCCAGTTGAATATCAGTCAGTGATTTCATTATCGGACGCATGTCGGACGTCAGGCTGGAAGTCTGACCCTCCTGTCGCGGCAGATCGAGCAGATATTTGCGCAGCCGATCGATCTGATAAATCAATGAACGCGGGTTGCTACCGTCCAGCATCAATAAATCCAGACCGGAAATGATGTTCATTCGTCCTCGATAGCGGCGACGGAAAGAGATCAATGCCTCCACGCTCATCAGTACCGATTCTAAAATTTGCTGTTGCTGCAGGCCAGGAAGAGCGCGGGTCAACGTGTGTTTTAGCAAAATGGCGGTTAGACGCGCCCGTTCGGCGCGGCGGCCAATCTCCTGAAAACGCCAGTCCATTCCGCGCAGCATGCTCTCATGATTTAGCCCGGACAATGCCAGTAAAGAGGTGACCAGGTTATCCAGTGACTCTTCCGGCAGTTCCGGCAGCCCATCCTGATACGCTACCTCCACCGTCCGGATGCAATCGCGTAACTCATTGAGAATAATTCGGGTATCGGCCGAGAGCATCTCTTTTACCTGCTCGCCGCATGTCAGCATGCTTTGGATATTAAATTTAATGGACCCGACGCGTTGACCATCGCAAACCAGCGAAGAAAGCTCATGACTCTGGTCGCCGATGGCGTCTCTTTCAGGCAACGTGCCGGTGAGCGAGAATAATGCCCCCAGCAGGACTTCGCGGCTTTCAGGCATAAACAACTCAACTCCGTTAAGTTGTTTGAAAAGAGTACGAATCACGCGCAGGCTCATTTCAGCGCGTTCCGCATAGCGGCCAAACCAGAACAGGTTCTCTATAACGCGGCTGGGCAGATTTCCCTCATCACGAGGAATGGAATCCGTCAGCGGCTGCTGCGCGATGTCGGGTTTTTCCCCCAGTATCCACGTATCTTTGCTGCGGGCGCCGGATAAATCGCTGACAATAAATTCATCAGCGGACTCAGCCACCCGTGATAGCGTTCCGGGCATTACGCAGTAGCCCTCCGGGGCGGCAACGGTAAACGCGCGGAAAATACCGGGGCGATACTCAATTTGTTGCTTATCCCAGACCGGTACGCGCGAGCCCGGTACATATACCTGAGCCACGTAGTTGTGCGGGTTGGCTATGATTTGCTGAATAATGAGCGTCCGATTGCTGTCATCCAGGCTATGGCCGTAAATGCTTTTGCTATCAAAACTACGCCAGGACGGTTTGATTATCAGATGCTCAAGGTTACGGATCACAAAATCGCGATCCTCAGCGCGGCCGCACCACCAGGTCTTAACCGTCGGGATCAATAGCGGTTCGCCAAGCAAACACTGACTAATTTCTGCGAGAAACGCCAGTAACGCCGGCGCTTCAAGAACCCCCGAGCCCAGAGGGTTTGCCAGCACGACGTTACCGCTGCGTACCACTTCCAGCAGTCCCGGCACGCCCAGTCGTGAGTCGGAGCGTAGTTCCGTTTGGTCGCAATAAGCATCATCCATACGGCGCAAAATCACATCGACTTCCGACAGGCCATTAAGGGATTTCAACCATACCCTGCCGTTACGCACGGTCAGATCGCCTCCCTGTACCAGCTGAAAACCGAGATAGTTCGCGAGGTAAGCATGCTCAAAATAGGTGCTGCTGTACGCACCGGGCGTCAGCACCACGATCCGCGGGGTATCGGTTTTGTGGCTGGCGAGGCTGGCTAACGTATGCCGTAGTGCATGAAAGAAGCCGGAAAGCCGCCGGACGTTGCTGTTGCGAAACAGCGACGGCAGCACGCGAGAAACTGCGATTCTGTTTTCCAGAACATAACCGGTGCCGCTCGGCGCCTGGGTGCGATCGCCAATAGCCACAAACTGTCCATCGCCGCTGCGAACTAAATCGACAGCGTGGAAGATTAGATTGTGCGCCCTCGGCAGACGTATACCGTGGCACTGACGCAGGAAGCCTGGGTGAGAGAACACGATTTCTGACGGGATAATTCCCTCTTTCAGCAGCCGTTGTTCGCCGTAGAAATCTTTAAGCATCAGGTCGAAAAGCAGCGAACGCTGCGCCAGCCCGCGTTCAACGGTTAACCACTCGTCTTCCGCCAGCAGATTTGGAATGATGTCCAGCGACCAGACGTTCGGCGACAGCGGATCGCCATTGAGGTTATAGGTTGCGCCATCATCGCGCAAAATACGCCTGGCCTGACGAAGACGGTTTTCCATCCCGTCCACGCCCATCTCGCTGACGCTGTTCATGACCTCAGTCCATTGCGGGCGGATGATGTTCGCCGGATCGCAAGCTTCGTTATAAACGTCTGTCGTAGAGAGATCGACAGAGAAAGACGCCGGCTCACAGGCCGGCGTGATTGATTCAGAAAAAGAAGCTGTCATGTATTCTGATTACCCGGCTCAAAGCTAAATCCTAGTATACTTCCTGCGAAGATCCAAAGTATGCGGGTATTCGTCGCCGGGCTCTTCTTCCGGCGGAGCCATAGGGCGTGGAACCTGCTCATGCTCATAGAATGTCCTTAACGCGCTAAATGCCGGTGGAGGGGTCAGGACGCCTTGGGTGAAGCCATGATCCCAGAATCGATTGACGCGCCTCGCCTCAGCTTCATTGCTGTTGACCGGTAGCGTCTCATAGTGACGTCCGCCAGGGTGGCTGACGCGATAGCTGCAGCCGCCAATGGAAAGACCGTTCCAGGTATCAATCAGGTCAAACACCAGGGGGGTATTCACCCCAAGAGTCGGATGCAGCGCCGATGGCGGCGCCCAGGCTCGATAGCGTACCGCCCCTACCATCTCCCCTTTTTTGCCGGTCGCTCGCAGCGGTACGCGGCGGCCGTTGCACGCCAGCACATAGCGTCCTTCAGTCAAACCGGACAGGCGCACCTGCATGCGCTCGACGGAGGAATCAACATAGCGAGAGGTCCCGGACTGAGTGACTTCCTCGCCCAGTACATGCCACGGTTCGATCGCCCAGCGAAGCTCCAGCTCAATATCATCAATTTGCTGACGGCCATAGTGCGGGAAGCGAAACTCCTCGAACGGCAGCAGCCAGGCCAGCTTGAACGGGTAGCCATGTTGTTGCAGGTCATCCACCACTTCTTTAACGTCCTGCCAGACGAAATGCGGCAGCATAAATTTATCGTGCAGCTGTGTCCCCCAGCGGACCAGCGGCTTGTGATAGGGTGTTTTCCAGAAACGCGCCACCAGACAACGGAGCAGCAGCAGCTGCACCAGCGACATGCGCGCGTGAGGAGACATTTCGAAGCCGCGAAACTCCAGCAGCCCCAGACGCCCGCTGCTGCTGCCCGCCGCGTAGAGTTTGTCGATACAAAATTCGGAGCGATGGGTATTGCCGGTGATATCCACCAGCAGGTTGCGCATCAGCCTGTCCACCAGCCACGGGGTATCAACCAGCCCTTCCGGCATGTTCTGGAAGGCAATCTCCATTTCATACAGGGCTTCATCCCGACCTTCATCCGGGCGCGGAGCCTGACTGGTTGGGCCAATAAACATTCCTGAGAATAAGTAGGAAAGCCCCGGATGGTGCTGCCAGTATGTCACCAGGCTACGCAGGAGATCGGGACGCCGCAGTAGAGGACTGTCAGCAGGTGTGATTCCGCCCAGGGTAACGTGGTTGCCTCCCCCGGTTCCGGTATGCCGCCCATCGATCATAAACTTCTCTGCCCCCAGCCGCGCCTGGTGCGCCTGTTCATAGAGGGTTTCAATATTATGGACCAACTCATCCCAGCGGCTGGCCGGGTGAATATTGACCTCAATCACGCCCGGGTCCGGGGTCAACAGCAGCTTCTGCAAGCGATGATCTTTTGGCGGTTCATAGCCTTCAATCACCACGGGCAATTGCAGCTCGCCGGCCGCCGCCTCGACGGCATGAATCAGCGCAACATAATGCTCCAGGTGGGTTACCGGCGGCAGGAACAGATGTAGCTTGCCATCGCGCGGCTCAAGACACAGAGCGGTGCGGATCACACTTTTACGCCGATTTCGTGCCGGCTGTTGTTGTTGCACCGCCTGCCGGGCGATAGTCGTTGGCGTATATTTATCCGGAGTAAAGACAGGCAGCGGTTCACGCGGTTCAAAAGGATCGCGTTCGGCGGCTATCTCATCTTCGGCTAGCGGAGGCAGCGCATTCAGCGGCAGACGATAACCCATCGCGCTATCGCCGGGGATCAGCGTAATAAGCCCGGCGCGCATTGACCAGCGGCTACTTTGCCACCGTATGCCATCAAATTCGACAGGCAGGATATAGCCCGCTGCGTTTTCCATACCGCGGCTGAGTAAACTGGCCAGCCTCCGCCGTTCAAGGTCATCGGTCAGATTCGCCGTTCTCGGATCAACCTCTTCCGGCAGCGAGCGCTCCAGCCACAGATAGTAGAGTGAATCTTCATAAGCCGGCTGCAGGTAGGTTGGCGCAACGCCTAATTGCCGACAGAGCGCCTGTCCAAAGCGTTCGGCATCTTCGACGCTATGGCCATAATCCCGATCGATGCGGGCAAACAGCGACGGATCGCGCCACAGGGCTTCGCCATCGGTGCGCCAGAAGCAGCCCAGCGCCCAGCGCGGTACTTCCTCGCCCGGATACCACTTACCCTGACCATAATGCAGTAAACCATTGTGACCGAACTGCGCTTTTAGCCGTAGTAACAGATCCTTGGCCAGCCGTAGCTTATCCTTACCCAGCGCCTCTGTATTCCACTGCGCGGAATCCATATCGGTGGTAGAGACAAATGTCGGCTCGCCCCCCATCGTCAGGCGCACATCGCCAGATTGCAGGTCGGCATCAACGGCGCGTCCCAGGGCGTTGATATTAAGCCACTCTTCTTCGCTGTAAGGGCGCGTGACCCGCGGGTCTTCGTGAATTCGCGTAACAATATTCGAGTAGCTGAACTCGCATTCGCACGGGTCGGTTCCGCCAGTAATCGGCGCGGCAGAGAGCGGGTCGGCCGTGCAGGCTAAAGGAATATGCCCTTCCCCCGCGAACAAACCACTCGTCGGGTCGAGCCCCACCCACCCGGCACCGGGCAGATAGACTTCACACCAGGCGTGCAGATCGGTGAAATCCTGCTCCGGGCCAGACGGACCGTCGATCGCTTTTACATCGGCGGCCAGCTGCACCAGATAACCCGAGGCAAAGCGAGCAGCGAGGCCCAAATTCCGGAGTATCTGTACCAGCAGCCAGGAGGTGTCCCTGCAGGAGCCTTTTTTCAACGTCAGCGTTTCCTGACAACTCTGTACGCCGGGCTCCAGGCGAATGCCGTAGTCAATTTCGTTCGCCAGGCGGCTATTTAACTGCACCAGAAAAGGCACGATGGGCATCTTTTCTTTGCGTTCAACGGTTGCCAGCCACTCTTCCAGCTCAGGACTCTGCTCAGACGTCTTCAGATAGGGCGTAAGCTCTTCGTGCAGTAAGGCATCGTAAACAAATGGAAAATTCTCGGCATACTCTTCAATAAAGAAGTCAAACGGGTTGATCACGGTCATATCCGCAATCACCTCCACCTCAAACTCCAGCCGGTTCATTTTTTCAGGGAAAACCAGCCGCGCCTGATAGTTGCCGAAAGGGTCCTGCTGCCAGTTAATAAAGTGACTTTCCGGCGTCACTTTCAGGGAGTAGCCATGAATATGCGTGCGTGAATGAGGGGCCGGCCGCAGTCGTAAAATATGTGGCGCCACGTTAATAACACGATCGAACTCATAGATAGTTTTATGCTGTATCGCAACCCGGATAGTCATGCAGCATCTCCTTGCAGGAAATGAAACCAGTTATCGGTAATCAAATGATGTAGCGCAATCAGGCTGAGCTGGATTTCATTTAAATAGTGGCTAAATTCCTGATTCAGATCGTGAGAATTATCGACGCCTCGGGTAGCAAGCAACAGACTATCGATGTGCGCCGAAACGACCGCCGCCCGCGGCAGCTCAGCGGCGGCGAGCTTGATCTGTTCCAGGCAATAGCGCTGCGAACGGGGGAAATGAGCATCTGTGAGCAGCAGAGTGACCGCCAGGGAGCCTTTAATCGAGCAGCGCATAACCCGGCGAAAGCTTAGATAGGCGCTTTGCGACTTCAGCACTTTAGACCACACTACCTGCCCAAGCTTGACGCTCTCCTCCTCGCGAGCCTGCATCATCAGCGAATTAGCCGCGTCAAGAATGCGCGTATTCATATCAGCGCGCTCCAGATAGCGCCCCATGTTCAGAAAATGCCAGCCGGCATCGCGGCTCATAGAACCGGTAAGCAGGCCGCTAATTTTTTGGCACCCTTCAATGACGGTATTAATATACGTATGCCGCTCAGAGCGGTTAATACCCAGGCGGATGTTTTGCCTCGCGTATAAATCCAGTTCATTAATCAGTTCCCACATCTCTCCCGGCACAACATCACGGCTGGTACGGATATTTTCACGGACCATTTTTAATGACGAAAGTAAAGAATCGGGATTGGTATCGTCAGCCAGCAAAAACTTCAGAACATTGCGTTCGTCTTTAATCTTATAGCGCTGGCTAAACAGCTCCACCCCGCTGTTAATTTCAATCAGGTTATACCAGGAAACGGCAATATCCCGTGGCAGATCGTATAGCAGATCGTCGTACACGCTGACTAACCGCGCGATATTTTCCACTCGCTCCAGATAACGCGCGCTCCAGTAAAGACGCGCGGCAACTCTTGATAGCATGTTCATTATCTCTTGCTCTCCACGATCCAGGTATCCTTACTCCCGCCGCCCTGCGATGAATTAACCACTAATGAGCCCTTTTTCATCGCAACCCGCGTTAACCCTCCGGTCGTCACGTACGTCTCTTTGCTCTGTAAAATAAAAGGGCGCAAATCAAGGTGCCGTGGCTCCAGAGAATCTTTAGCGATGAGAGCCGGCGCGGTGGACAGTTTCAGCGTCGGTTGAGCGATATAATTACGCGGATTAGCCTGTATCAGTTCGGCAAACAGCTGCTGCTCTTTTTTGGTCGAATGCGGCCCCACCAGCATGCCGTAACCGCCAGATTCGTTGGCCGGTTTCACCACCAGCTTGTCCAGATTTTGGAGGACATAATCGCGCTCGTCATCATTCTGACAGAGGTAGGTTTTGACGTTAGGCAGAATCGGTTCTTCGTCCAGATAGTAGCGAATCAGCGCCGGAACGTACGCATAGACGACTTTATCATCCGCAACCCCTGCCCCTGGCGCATTGGCCAGCGCGACGTTTCCGGCTTTCCACGCCCGCATCAGGCCGGGAACCCCGAGAACGGATTCAGGATGAAAGACTTCCGGATCGAGAAATAGATCGTCAATACGCCGGTAAATGACGTCCACCCGTTCCGGGCCGTAGATCGTTTTGGTATAAACGCAGTCGTCGCTGCCGACAAACAGATCGGCGCCTTCCACAAGCTCCACCCCCATCTGCTGGGCAAGGAAAGCGTGTTCGAAATAGGCGGAATTATAGATCCCCGGCGTCAGCACCACGATTTCCGGGCGCGCGACCTGCCGGGGCGACAGGGCTGTCAGGGTTTCCAGGAGTTGTGCAGGATAGGCGTCAATCGGCTTGATATCGTCACTTTCAAACAATTCAGGCAGAACACGCTTGGTAATCGCGCGGTTTTCCAGCATATAGGAGACGCCGGATGGTACCCGGAGATTATCTTCCAGTACGTAGAACTGCCCGGTTTCATCACGCACTAAATCGGTGCCGCAGATATGAGCCCATACGCCATAGGGAGGCGACATACCTATACACTCAGGGCGGAAATTTTTTGATTCCTTAATAATATACTCAGGAATTATGCCATCTTTGATGCAGCGTTGCTCATGATACAGGTCTTCGATAAAACGGTTCAGGGCGGTAAGTCGCTGCTTCAGGCCGGTCTCCGCTATCGCCCAGTCTTTGGCATCGATGGTGCGAGGAATAATATCGAATGGCCAGGTCCTGTCGATATTTCCTTTGTCGGTATATACCGTAAAACTAATTCCCATTTCCTGCACCGTCGCCTCTGCGGTCAGGCGACGTTTTTCCAGTTCGTCCGGCGGGAGAGAATCAAGGCATTGAATCAGGCGCTGTGCGGAAAGGCGGGGGTTGCCCTCGTGGTCAATTAGCTCGTCGAAATAAATGTCGGCTTCGTAGTTTTTTATGAGTTTATGCATCAGCATTGTATCCTTATCAAACCGCCGATCGGGGCAGTATATGCTTTACTTTCACAGAACTAAGCCTCTTGCCTTTCGTTTCGCAAAACAAAGGAGGTATTATTTTTGCAGCACAAATCAATTCCAGCATAATAAATGCCGTTATCTCTGCATGAACTTTGGGTTTATCAATGCGGATTATATTATGTACCGGACGCCCCCTTGAAAATCATCGTCAACGTGAACATTAAATCGGTTGCGAGTTAAATAATGACCGCATTGAAAATTCTTTGCCGGCCTGTCGTATCGGTACTGATATAATGCAAGCTGCAGATTATCGTCGCTGGTTCCTGAGTTTACCTGTGTATACCTTTCGATTTTTACGCTGGTGTGTAGATATAAGCACAAAGCATGCCATTAATTTATTCATTAACTATCAATAAGATATCCGAATGAATGAGCGCCCCCCGCAATGGGTCACGGATCATCATGATGCATCACCGATACCGGAAAGCACCAAAATGAGACATTGCCTTTCTTTTATCTGACGTAGCCTGAGATTAACCTTGCACCATACCGCAGGTTACTTTCGGTGCAAGCCGTTCACTACCTGACTAATTTATTACCGGCTTTACCGTCAATCCGCCTGTTATTTTTTTTCGCGCGTGGGTGGGGAATGTTTTCATCCCATTAAATTATCCGCTGCCGGATGAATTTCACTATATTTAATTGCGGAGATGACTGCTTTCTTTACCGTTGCAGAATTTACCGGACCATTGCCGGAGAGAGCGTTTACCCGGAAGCAGGCCCTTTTCCGGGGGACAACCCTTTTATGCGTAATGCGCTGATGGTAATTTTTTAGTATCTAATGTTGAAATGAAAATCATTCTCATGTAAATTTTTATGTCTAAATATTTCTTAACTTACCCTCCTCTGGCGGTTAGAGCGACATGTCATCTCCTGGTTTTAGTTCAGCTGAAAATATGGTGCTGCTGTTCTCCGAGCATAATAACTGGCTTCAAAAGTTGCTCAGACGACGCCTTGGGAATGCCAGCGATGCCGCCGACCTCGCGCAAGACGTATTCCTGCGGTTGCTGATAAAACCGCGAAGCTTTGACACTCTTGCCGGCGCGCGCGCCTACCTCGGTTCGATGGCTCATGGCATGTGTATCGACCTGTGGCGCAGAAAAGAAATTGAGCGCGTCTGGCTGGAAACATTGGCGGCGCAGCCGCTGTCCACCGCGGTTTCAGCGGAACACTGCGCGATCGTCCTGGAAACCCTGTTTCAGGTGGATGCCATGCTGCAGGCTCTGCCGGAGAAAGTCCGCGCGGCGTTTTTGATGTCGCAGATCGGTGGCCTGACTTACGCGAACATCGCCGCCGAACTCGCCGTCTCCGAGCGCATGGTGAAGAAGTATATGGCTCAGGCCATGCTCCACTGCCTGAGCCTTGAAATCGAGTATCTCGATGCATTACCCCCCGCCGCGGGCAGATACGATGAGCAATAAGCCCGGCTTCGCCGCGTTGCAGCAGGCGGCAAACTGGTACGCCGAAGTCCAGGACATCTCGTCGCCGCAGACATATCCCGCCGCACTGCAACGCTGGCTTGACGAGAGTCAGGAGAATCAGCTGGCGTGGCAGTACGTGTTGAACATCAGCCAGCGCTTTTCGCCGCTGCGGGAAAACGGTGAGCGACAAGCGGCGGCGCTGACCGCGCTGACCCAGCGAACGCACAGCGCCGGGCGGCGCCAGGTGCTGAAAATGGCGGCCTGGATTTCCGTCGGCACCCTGCTCGCCTGGGGCTGCTGGCGTCATACGCCGCTGCGCAATCAGGTACTGGCATGGCACGCCGATTATCACAGCCCCCACGGCGAAATAACGTCGTTCACGCTGGCTGATGGCTCGCGGATCTGGCTTGACACCGACAGCGCGCTGAACGTCGATTACTCCCCGACGCAGCGCGCGCTGCAGCTGCTGAACGGCCGGGTGATGATCGAAACCGCCGCCGATCCGCGCCGTCCGCTGACCATCGTCACCGCGCAGGGCAAAATGCGCGCCCTCGGCACGCGTTTCAGCGTGCAGGCGCTCGGCGATACCACCGTGTTGCAGGTGTATCAGGGGGCGGTGGAAGTCTCCCCGGCGGCTATCAGCGACGCACCGATCGTGCAGGCCGGTCAGGCGATGACCTTCCGGCGGGACGCCTTTGGCCCGGTTTCGCCGTTGCGCAATGCGGAGCCTGCCTGGCCGCGCGGGTTGCTACAGGCCGATAATCTCCCCCTCGGTGAGTTTATCGAACGGCTGTCGGCATATCGCCGCGGCTATCTGGGATGCGATCCGGCCGTGTCAGCGCTGACCGTTACCGGTACGTTCCCGCTGCACGATACCGATATGGCGCTGGATATGCTCACCAACGCGCTGCCTGTGCAGCTCAACCGCCGCTTCTCATGGTGGCTGACGGTCGCCCCGCGCGATAAATAACAAATAAATTCGCCTCATCGGTTCCCCTTTACGGGCCCTCATCCGATTAACCCTATGCAGCACTTTTACTTTTGGGAATTATCAGGGGAATCTATGTCATCATCACCACGCACCAGCCAGCCGCGGATTTTCCGTCGTACGCCGACGGCCGCCCTCCTGCGCATGATGTTCTGCGCACCGGTACTGACGTTTGCCGCCGCCATCGCGCCGGCTGTTCAGGCCGCCGAAACGGCGACGGATAAGCACGTTTATGCGATCCCGGCCGCGCCGCTGGCGACTCAGCTGAATCAGTTTGCCGCGCAGTCGGGCATTTATCTGGCGAGCGATGCGCAGCTGACTGCCGGGAAATCCTCTCCGGCGCTCAACGGCACCTACAGCCTTAGCGAAGGCTTTTCCCGGCTGTTGACCGATCAGGGGCTGCTGGCAGAACGTCAGCCCAACGGCAGCTACACCCTGAAAAAGATCCCTGAAGGGGACGAAATGGTGGTGGTCGGTGACATTAACTACGGCTCGATGACTGAAGATACCGGCTCTTACACCACCCGCAGCATGTCGGCGGCGACTCGCCTGAATCTCTCTCCGCGGGAAACGCCGCAGTCGGTCAGCGTGGTTACCCGCCAGCGGATGAACGATCAGAATATGACCTCGCTGGACGACGCTATGCGCCAGGTCACAGGGGTGAACGTCATCAACGAAAGCTCCTATCAAACCCGTTACCAGTCGCGCGGTTTCACGATGGATAACCTTCAGGAAGACGGTATCAGCTCCTCGTTTCAGAACAGCCTCGCCGGAATGGGGTATGCCGAAGCGTCCACCGAATCGCCGGATCTGGCTATTTACGATCATCTGGAAGTCCTGCGCGGCGCGTCAGGTCTGACCCAGGGCAGCGGCGAACCGGGGGGGGCGGTGAATATGGTGCGCAAGCGGCCGACTTACGATTTTCGCTCTTCCATCAGCGCCAGCGCCGGCAGCTGGGATAACTACCGCAGCGAAATGGATATCTCCGGGCCGCTGAATGACGATGCCTCGCTGCGCGGCCGCGCGGTTGGCGTACTGCAAAAGAGAGACAGCTTTACCGATTACGTGCACAGCGATCGTCAGGTACTCTTCGGTACCGTGGCCTATGATTTGACGTCGCAGACCACGCTGACCACCGGTATTTCCTGGCAAAAAACCGATACGGTGCCCAATCTTTACGGCGTGCCGATGTCCACCAGCTACTCCAGCCTGGGTCTGCCCCGCTCGACCTTTCTCGGCGCCAGCTGGAATAACATCACCTTCGAGAAAACTAACGCCTACGCCGAGCTCGAACACTATTTTGATAACGAATGGGTCGCCAAAGGCTCGCTGAACTACACGGCCGCCAGCGCGCAGGGAAAATTCATCGGCGTTTACGGCAACGGCACTCAAGGCGTGGATGATTCAGGCAGCGCGAAACTCAATAACTACCTGCAACGACACAACCGCAGCAGCCAGTACGGCGTTAACCTCAACCTGAGCGGGCCGTTCCAGCTGCTGAATCGCGATCACCAGCTGGTGTTCGGCGGTGATTATCAGAAAGAGAACTTCAATAATTTATTTGGTTCGCTGAGCAATACCAGCGAGGTGAATATCTATAGCTGGGACCCTGAAAGCCTCTCCGAACCCGACTGGGATTACACGCGGCGCTATCAGTACAACGTCTATCAGCGCGGCCTGTACGCCACGACGCGGCTGAGCCTGACCGACGACTGGAAGCTGATCCTCGGAAGCCGTTACAGCAGCTTTACCTACGACTCCTATTTCACCAATCTCACCACCGGGGCGATGACCGCGCACAGCAATTACAAGGTGAAAGGTAAAATCATCCCCTACGGCGGCCTGCTGTGGGATTTCGCCAAAGACTACACCTGGTATCTGAGCTACGCCGAAATCTACAAACCGCAAAGCTCGCTGGATGCCAGCGGCAACTTCCTGCCGCCGGTCACCGGCAGCAACTACGAAACCGGCGTCAAAGGGGAATTCTTTAACGGCGGGCTGAACGCCTCCGTCGCCCTGTTCCGCATTATTCAGGCCAATAACGCCATGAGCGGGGTGGACTGCGATGACTGCTACGTCGCTGACGGCAAGGTGCAGAGCCAGGGCATTGAAATGGAGATATCCGGGCAGCTTGCGCAGGGCTGGCAGGTCTACGCCGGGTACACGCTTAATAACAGCAAATATCTCGAAGCCGCCGCCACGCAAAAAGGCACCAACTACAGCAAACACACGCCGCAGCATCTTTTCCGTTTGTATAACAGCTATCGCCTGCCGGGAGAATGGGATAAATGGTCCGTCGGCGCAGGGCTGACGGCGCAGACGGATACCACCACCAACTACAACGTGTCGCAGGGCGGATACACGCTTTTCAACGCCAATATCGGTTATCAGTACAGTAAACATATAAGCCTGAGCCTGAACGGCAACAACCTGACGGATAAAGAATACTATCTCGGCGTTTCCAACCGTCACCGTGGGGGCAACAACTTCTACGGCGATCCGCGTAACTTCATGTTCAACGTGAAATGGGCTTATTAAGCGCAAAGGATAATGGACAGCCGTCCGCGAGGGCGGCTGTCACGCTTTTTACACACTCTGTGCGACCTTCTTTATGCAAAGTTTGAAACGGTTTTATCAGCTGATAGCCCCCTGTTGGCTGCACCCTCGCGAATGGTTTTCATGGCTTTTATTGCTGACGCTGATCGCCCTCACGTTAGGCGTGGTATGGGTCAGCGTGCAGTACAACGACTGGAGCCGGGAATTTTACGATGCCCTCACCGACTATTTTCAGCATGCGTCGATCGGCCTGCTGGCGCTCTCCTACGCCGGGTATACCGCCCTGTTTGTGTCGTTTATTATCAGTACGAACTGGCTGAAAAAATTATTGATCATCCGCTGGCGCCAGAAGATGACCATGAGATTTCACTACCTGTGGCTGCGACGACACAACCATTATCATCTGAGCCTCCATGCGGAACCCGATAATCCCGATCAGCGTATTGCCGAGGATATCCGCCTGCTGGTTGAGCAGAGCCTTGGGTTATTTTTATCGCTGCTAAAAAACATCACGGGACTTTTATCGTTCATTTTTATTCTGTGGCAGCTCTCAGGCACGCTCAGCCTTACCGTCGCTGGCCATGACGTCACGCTGCATGGCTATCTGGTGTGGGTGGCGCTGGGATATGCGGTCATTAGCAGCCTGCTGGCCCACCGGATCGGCCGCCCGCTGCATCAGCTGAATATGGATCGGCAAAAAACCGAGGCTGACTACCGCGCCAGCCTGCTGCGCATCCGCGAAAATACCGAACAGATTGCCTTCTATGGCGGCGAGCGTGCCGAACTGCGCCGCGTGCACCGTCATTTTTCGGCGATTGCGCGGAACTGGCAGCTGTTGATGTCCCGCGAGTTTCGCTTAGATACGTTCACCACTTCCTATTTCCGCCTGAGCCTGATGATCCCGATTTTTGCAGTCCTGCCGCTGTACATCGCCAAAAAGATCTCGCTTGGCGGCGTCATGCAGGCGCGCGCCGCTTTCGGCTACGTCCTTGACGCCTTCGGCTGGTTTATCGACTCCTACCGCCAGATAGTGGCCTGGTCAGCGACGGTAGAGAGGCTATGGCAGTTTGAGCAAGGCCTAATCGCGCTGCCGGCGAAAGCGAAATATCCCCGTCAGCCCGGAAAATTACGCTGCCGTAATCTGGTCGCCCGTCACGCTCATGGCGCGCCCCTGTTTAACCCCATAAATCTCGACTTACAGCACGGCGAGGCTATTGCTATTACCGGCGCCAGCGGCTGCGGGAAAACCACCTTCTTAAGGGTACTCTCCGGGCTGTGGCCTTACAGTAGCGGGGTCTATCACCACCCGACAGGGAAAAGCCTGTTCGTCCCGCAAAAACCGTATCTGCCTGACGATCTCCTGACCCACGCGTTGACGTATCCTGGCTTAGCCAAAGTCAGCAATGAACGACTGGAGAGCTGTCTGAAGAGAGTTGGGCTGCAGCATTTGTGCCAGCAGCTGAATGAGCGCCAGTCATGGAGCGGTATCCTTTCCGGCGGCGAGCAGCAGCGTCTTTCGTTTGCCCGCATCCTGTTGAATCAGCCGGATCTTATCTGCCTTGATGAATCAACCAGTCATCTGGACGATATGACGGCCATCGAGCTGATAAGAGCGATCCGCAGCGAACTCCCGCACAGCATCATCATGGTCGTCAGCCACCAACGAGCGGTTATAGATTCACTGAATATGCAATATCTTATTGAAGAATATGGTTAAAAACTATTCCTTCGCGATTTAGCATTGGGCGAAAAAAGAGCACGGCGCGCCTCTCCTCCCTGGCGTTAAGCCGTGCGGTCAATAGATTCTAAGAGGCCGGGTTACCTAAGCTAAAGCTGGAATGTAACTCGCCAACAGGTACCTGGCCTTGAAGCTGCCGATAGCGCAGGTGACAACGTCACCTGTTTCTCACTCGGGGATTACGGGCTAGCGGCGTCATACGGGGTTGTTTACCGCCCCGCTTCGGCGACGGCGGCCAGCACGCGCTCCACGGTATCGATGGTCGCCTGAGTCTGCGGATCAATTTCAATATTCACCTGGTCCCCCACCTTTTTCGCACCAAGCGTGGTGCGTTGCAGCGTCTCCGGGATCAAATGGACGCAAAAGCGCAGCGGCATAACTTCACCGACGGTCAGGCTGATCCCATCCACGCCGATATAGCCTTTGTAGAGAATATATTTCATGGCCGCCGGGTTTTGCAGCTTAAACCACATCTGACGGTTATGCTCAGACGCCACGATTTGCACCACTTCGGCGGTCGTCATAATATGACCAGACATCAGGTGTCCGCCTATTTCATCATTGAATTTAGCGGCGCGCTCAACGTTGACGCTATCACCCGCCCTAATCGCCCCGAGGTTGGTGACGCGCAGGGTTTCGTCCATTAAATCAAAGCTTACCCGCGCCCCGTCAATGCGCGTGACCGTCAAACAGCAGCCATTATTCGCCACCGAACTCCCGGCTTCGAGCCCCGCCAGCATCTCTGCGGGCAACTCTATTGCGTGGGTGCGAAAATGGCTTTTTTCTTCAATGGACAGCACTTTCGCCATCCCCTGGACAATACCGGTAAACATATCGTTCCCCTGTCAACATTCGCTACGTGAAGTCATTATTGGGCAAATCCCTCTGCATTTTCTCCTTTCCGCCCTGCTCTGCGGCTTGGCAAAATAAGCGTTACTGGTCACCGGCCAGCGACTGATACTTCCTGAACCTGTCCCGGGCGTCCTCCTCCGTCCTTTCGAAAAGCGCGTCCGCGAGCTGTGGCGAGCTTTTGTGCAGGGAGGCATAGCGCACCTCGCCGAGCAGGAAGTCGCGGAAGCTCTCTTCAGGCTCTTCGGAATCAAGAACAAACGGCGTCCGGCCTTCCGCCTTGCGCTGCGGATGATAGCGCCACAGATGCCAGTATCCCGCCTCCACCGCGCGTTTCGCCTCCCGCTGGCTGCAGCTCATGCCGGCTTTCAGCCCGTGGTTAATGCAGGCGGCATAGGCAATCACCAGCGAGGGTCCAGGCCAGGCCTCGGCTTCCGCAATCGCCCGCAGGGTCTGATCTTTATCGGCCCCCATTGCAATCTGCGCGACATAAACGTTGCCGTAGCTCATCGCCATCATCCCGAGGTCTTTCTTACCGGTGCGTTTGCCCTGAGCGGCAAATTTGGCGATGGCCGCCGTCGGGGTCGATTTCGACGACTGCCCGCCGGTGTTGGAATAAACCTCGGTATCAAACACCAGGATATTGACGTCCTCGCCGCTGGCCAGCACGTGATCGAGGCCGCCGAAACCAATGTCGTACGCCCAGCCGTCGCCGCCGAATATCCACTGCGAGCGCCGGGTAAAATAGTCCCGGTTCTGCCAGAGCTGCTCCAGCAGCGGTGAGCCCTCTTTTTCCAGCGCCAGCCGTTCGCTTAAGCGGTCCGCGCGATCGCGGGTTCCCTCCCCCTCATCCTGCTGCGCCAGCCACTGGCCCATCACCTCTTTTAGCTCCTCGCTTACCGGCAGCGCCAGCGCGGAGGCTATGTCGTCGGCGATCTGTTTGCGGATCGCCTGCCCGCCCAGCATCATGCCGAGGCCAAATTCAGCATTATCTTCAAACAGCGAGTTCGCCCACGCCGGGCCATGACCGCGATGGTTGGTGGTATAAGGGATTGATGGCGCGCTGGCGCCCCATATAGAGGAGCAGCCGGTGGCGTTGGCAATCAGCATCCGGTCGCCAAAAAGCTGGGTTATCAGACGCGCATAGGGCGTCTCTCCGCAGCCCGCGCAGGCGCCGGAAAACTCCAGCAGCGGCGTCTCAAACTCGCTGCCTTTGACCGTCGTTTTACGAAACGGATTGCTTTTCGGGGCCAGCGCCAGCGCGTAGTCCCAGACCGGCGCCATCTGGCGCTGGCTATCGAGAGACTGCATTTTCAGCGCCTTGCCGCGTGAAGGACAGTTATCGACGCAGTTACCGCAGCCGGAGCAGTCCAGCGGCGAGATCGCCAGATGATAGTGGTACTCCTTCGCCCCCTGCGCGGGCTTGCTCAACAGCGCGGCCGGAGCCGCATCCTGCTCGTCCCGGCTCAGCAGCGCCGGGCGGATCGCCGCATGCGGGCAGATGAACGCGCACTGATTACACTGCGTACAGCCGTCGGGATGCCAGACCGGCACTTCCAGCGCAATGCCGCGCTTCTCCCACGCGGCGGTTCCCGGAGGAAAGGTGCCGTCTTCCATCCCGACAAAGGCGCTAACCGGCAACTGGTCGCCGCGCTGGCGGTTCATTGGCTGCAGAATATCGCGGATGAAATCCGGCATCAGGGGCGAAGGCTGCGGCGAGGCTTCCTCCTGCGTCGCCCAATGGGGCGGTACCGTCACCTGATGCAGCGACGTCATGCCCAGGTCAATCGCCCGCTGGTTCATCTCAATGACGCTGGCCCCTTTGCTGCCGTAGCTTTTTTCGACCGCCTGTTTGAGATAGTTCGCGGCGGTCTGCGGATCGATAATCGCCGCCAGCTTAAAGAACGCCGCCTGCATCAGCATATTAAACCGCCCGCCAAGCCCCAGCTCGCGGGCAATATCAACGGCGTTGAGGGTGTAAAAGCGGATATTTTCCCGCGCCAGATAGCGCTTAAAGCCGGCGGGCAGGTGCTGCTCAAGTTCGGCATCGGACCAGCTGCAGTTGAGCAAAAAGGTTCCTCCCGGCTTTAGCCCATCCAGCAGCTCATAGCGTTCAACATAGGACTGCTGCGAACAGGAGATAAAATCCGCCCGGTGGATCAGGTATGGCGAGGTAATGGGCCGGTCGCCGAAGCGCAGGTGCGAAACGGTAATGCCGCCGGATTTTTTCGAGTCGTAGGAAAAATAGGCCTGCGCGTAGAGATCGGTCCTGTCGCCGATAATCTTAATCGCGCTTTTATTGGCCCCTACCGTGCCGTCCGAGCCCATCCCCCAGAATTTACAGGCGGTGATGCCCGCGTGAGAAACCTCCAGCGTCTGCGGGCGCGGCGGTAATGAGGTAAAGGTGACATCATCGATAATCCCCAGCGTAAATCCATCCGTCGGCAGCGGCTTGTTGAGATTGTCAAAAACGGCAGCGATATCGTTGGGCAGAACGTCCTTCCCGCCCAGGGCGTAGCGACCGCCGACAATCAGCGGCGGATCGTCGTGATGATAGAAGGCGTTTTTAATGTCCAGACACAGCGGCTCGGCCTGGGCCCCGGGCTCCTTAGTGCGATCGAGTACGGCAATGCGCCGGACGGTTTTCGGCAGCCGGGCAAAGAAGTGCGCCAGCGAAAAGGGGCGGAACAGATGGACGCTGAGCAAACCGACCTTCTCTCCCGCCGCATTCAGCGTCTCCACCACCTCCTGGATGGTGTCGCATACCGATCCCATCGCGACGATCGCCCGTTCGGCATCCGCTGCGCCGGTATAGTTAAACAGGTGGTACTCACGTCCGGTGATGGCGCTGATTTGCGCCATATAGCCTTCGACAAGATCGGGGAGAGCCTGGTAAAAGCGGTTGCCCGCTTCCCGCTCCTGAAAGTAGATATCCGGGTTTTGCGCGGTGCCGCGAATGACCGGGTGATCCGGATGCAGCGCGTTACGGCGAAAGCTGTCCAGCGCGGGCCGGTCCAGCAGCGTTGCCAGCTGCTCATACTCCAGCACCTCAATTTTTTGAATTTCGTGCGAGGTGCGAAAGCCGTCGAAGAAATTAATAAACGGGATACGGCCCTTTATCGCCGCCAGATGCGCCACGGCGGAGAGGTCCATCACCTGCTGCACGTTGTTCTCCACCAGCATCGCGCAGCCGGTCTGACGCACCGCCATCACGTCCTGATGATCGCCAAAAATATTCAGCGAGTTGGTCGCCAGCGCCCGGGCGCTGACGTGAAAGACTCCCGGCAGCAGTTCACCGGCAATTTTGTAGAGGTTGGGGATCATCAGCAGCAGCCCCTGCGACGCGGTATAGGTGGTGGTGAGCGCCCCGGCCTGCAGCGCGCCGTGTACCGCGCCTGCCGCACCGGCTTCTGACTGCATCTCCATCAAGCGTACCGGCTGACCAAACAGATTCTTTTTCCCCTGCGCCGCCCATTCATCGACGTTTTCCGCCATCGGCGTGGAAGGCGTGATGGGATAGATAGCCGCGACATCGGTAAAGGCATAGGAGATCCAGGCCGCCGCGGCGTTGCCATCCATTGTTTTCATTTTTCCGGACATTGTTCATTCCTCGAAGGTGAGAGGCATCTTCGCCGCATCGGCTGGCGGCAAACCCTGTCTGTGCCTCAAGCACAGCCCATGCCAGCTCTCGCGTAGCTAAATAGTTCGATTGAATTCAGCAGGTTATGCAGCGGCGGGCGCCTCATGACGTCAGGAGATTGCGTGGAATAAGACACAGACCGCGACAAGCTGTTGAACAGCCGACAAAGCGCCGCTCCTGGCCTGGCGAGCAGAATTGTTCTGTTTCCCACATTTGGTGGCCTGATTGTGCCGTTTTGTTTTACGGGCGCACCGGTCGTTGAAATTTAATTACATATTTATCATAAAGTTAAATTATATGGCCCGGCTGGTATGTTCCCTGCACTTCTCTGGTGGCAAACACTCAACAACAGGAGAAGTCACCATGACCATGCGTCAATGCGCTATCTACGGTAAAGGCGGTATCGGCAAATCCACCACCACGCAGAACCTTGTCGCCGCGCTGGCAGAGATGGGTAAGAAAGTGATGATCGTCGGCTGCGATCCGAAGGCGGACTCCACCCGCCTGATCCTGCATGCCAAAGCACAGAACACCATTATGGAGATGGCCGCGGAAGTGGGCTCGGTGGAGGACCTTGAGCTCGAAGATGTCCTGCAAATCGGCTATGGAAACGTGCGCTGCGCCGAATCAGGCGGCCCGGAGCCGGGCGTCGGCTGCGCGGGGCGCGGGGTGATCACCGCAATCAACTTTCTCGAAGAGGAAGGCGCCTACGAGGACGATCTCGATTTCGTGTTCTATGACGTGCTCGGGGATGTGGTCTGCGGCGGCTTCGCGATGCCAATCCGTGAAAATAAGGCCCAGGAGATCTATATCGTCTGCTCCGGGGAGATGATGGCGATGTACGCCGCCAACAATATCTCCAAGGGGATCGTTAAATACGCGAAATCCGGCAAGGTGCGTCTCGGCGGGCTGATTTGTAACTCGCGTCAAACCGACCGTGAAGATGAGCTGATCGTGGCGCTGGCGGAGAAGCTCGGCACCCAGATGATCCATTTCGTGCCGCGCGACAACATCGTCCAGCGCGCGGAAATCCGCCGGATGACGGTCATCGAGTACGACCCGAACTGCCAGCAGGCCAATGAGTACCGCACTCTGGCAACCAAGATCGTCAACAACACCATGAAGGTGGTACCGACGCCCTGCACCATGGATGAGCTGGAATCGCTGCTGATGGAATTCGGCATCATGGAAGAAGAAGACACCAGCATCATCGGTAAAACCGCCGCCGAAGAAAACGCGGCCTGAACACAGGACAATCATCATGACCAACGCCACAGGCGAGCGTAATCTCGCGCTAATCCAGGAGGTCCTGGAAGTCTTTCCCGAAACTGCGCGTAAAGAGCGCAGAAAGCACATGATGGTCAGCGATCCGCAAATGGAGAGCGTCGGCAAGTGCATCATCTCGAACCGTAAATCGCAGCCCGGCGTGATGACCGTGCGCGGCTGCGCCTACGCCGGCTCCAAAGGAGTGGTATTCGGACCGATTAAGGATATGGCCCATATCTCCCACGGGCCGGTCGGCTGCGGCCAGTACTCGCGCGCCGGGCGCCGCAACTACTTCACCGGCGTCAGCGGCGTCGACAGCTTCGGCACCCTGAACTTCACCTCCGATTTTCAGGAGCGCGACATCGTCTTCGGCGGTGATAAAAAGCTCAGCAAACTGATTGAAGAGATGGAGCTATTGTTCCCGCTCACCAAGGGCATCACCATCCAGTCGGAGTGTCCGGTCGGGCTCATCGGCGATGATATCAGCGCCGTCGCCAACGCCAGCAGCAAGGCGCTGGATAAACCGGTGATCCCGGTGCGTTGCGAAGGATTTCGCGGCGTGTCGCAGTCGCTGGGGCACCATATCGCCAACGACGTGGTTCGCGACTGGGTGCTCAATAACCGTGAGGGGCAGCCGTTTGCATCCACCCCTTACGATGTGGCGATCATCGGCGATTACAACATCGGCGGCGATGCCTGGGCCTCGCGCATCCTGCTCGAAGAGATGGGGCTGCGGGTGGTCGCCCAGTGGTCCGGCGACGGCACCCTGGTGGAGATGGAGAACACCCCTTTCGTGAAGCTGAATCTGGTCCACTGCTACCGTTCGATGAACTACATCGCCCGGCACATGGAAGAAAAGCATCAGATCCCGTGGATGGAGTACAACTTCTTCGGCCCGACCAAAATCGCCGAATCGCTGCGCAAAATTGCCGACCAGTTTGACGACGCCATTCGCGCCAACGCCGAGGCGGTGATCGCCAAATATCAGGGGCAAACGGCGGCGATTATCGCCAAATACCGCCCGCGGCTGGAGGGGCGCAAGGTGCTGCTCTATATGGGCGGCCTGCGGCCACGGCACGTTATCGGCGCCTATGAAGATCTCGGCATGGAGATCGTCGCCGCCGGCTATGAGTTTGCCCATAACGATGACTACGACCGCACCCTGCCGGATCTGAAAGAAGGCACCCTGCTGTTCGATGACGCCAGCAGCTATGAGCTGGAGGCGTTTGTCAAAGCGCTGAAGCCTGACCTTATCGGCTCCGGGATCAAGGAAAAGTACATCTTCCAGAAAATGGGGGTTCCGTTCCGCCAGATGCACTCGTGGGACTACTCCGGCCCGTACCACGGCTACGATGGTTTCGCCATTTTTGCCCGCGATATGGATATGACCTTAAACAACCCGGCGTGGAACGAACTGATCGCCCCGTGGCTGAAGTCTGCGTGATTGCCCATTTATTGTCCCGTCTGTTCACCGATTTGTGGCGCGGGAGGAGAACACCATGAGCCAAACGATTGACAAAATTAATAGCTGTTATCCGCTATTTGAACAGGATGAATACCAGGAGCTGTTCCGCAATAAGCGGACGCTGGAAGAGGCCCACGACGCCCGGCGCGTGCAGGAGGTATTCGCCTGGACCACCACCGCCGAGTATGAAACGCTGAACTTTCAGCGCGAGGCGCTAACCGTTGACCCGGCAAAAGCCTGCCAGCCGCTGGGCGCGGTGCTCTGTTCGCTAGGGTTTGCCAACACCCTGCCCTATGTTCACGGTTCCCAGGGATGCGTGGCCTATTTTCGTACCTATTTTAACCGCCATTTCAAAGAGCCGATCGCCTGCGTTTCCGATTCGATGACCGAAGACGCGGCGGTCTTCGGCGGCAACAACAATATGAACCTCGGGCTGCGGAACGCCGGCGCGCTGTACAAACCGGAGATCATCGCGGTCTCCACCACCTGCATGGCGGAGGTTATCGGCGACGATCTGCAGGCGTTTATCGCCAACGCCAAAAAAGACGGTTTTGTCGATAGCAGCATTGCCGTGCCGCACGCCCATACGCCAAGCTTTATCGGCAGCCACGTCACCGGCTGGGACAATATGTTCGAAGGGTTCGCCAAAACCTTTACCGCCGACTATCAAGGGCAGCCGGGCAAACTGCAAAAGCTCAACCTGGTCACCGGCTTTGAGACCTATCTCGGCAACTTCCGCGTGCTGAAGCGGATGATGGCGCAGATGGCGGTGCCGTGCAGCCTGCTCTCCGATCCGTCGGAGGTCCTTGATACCCCCGCCGACGGCCATTATCGGATGTATGCGGGCGGCACCACCCAGCAGGAGATGAAGGAGGCCCCGGATGCCATCGATACGCTGCTCCTGCAGCCGTGGCAGCTGCTGAAAAGTAAAAAAGTGGTGCAGGATATGTGGAATCAGCCGGCGACCGAGGTGGCGATCCCGCTGGGGTTGGCCGCCACCGACGAGCTGCTGATGACCGTCAGCCAGCTCAGCGGCAGGCCGATTGCCGACGCCCTCACCCTTGAGCGCGGACGGCTGGTCGACATGATGCTCGACTCCCACACCTGGCTGCATGGCAAGAAATTTGGCCTGTACGGCGACCCGGACTTTGTGATGGGGCTGACCCGCTTTCTGCTGGAGCTCGGCTGCGAGCCGACGGTGATCCTGAGCCATAACGCCAACAAGCGCTGGCTGAAGGCGATGAAGAAAATGCTGGAGGCCTCGCCCTACGGTCGCGACAGCGAAGTGTTCATCAACTGCGACTTGTGGCACTTCCGTTCGCTGATGTTCACCCGCCAGCCGGACTTTATGATAGGCAACTCCTACGGCAAATTTATCCAGCGCGATACCCTGGCGAAGGGCAAAGCTTTTGAGGTACCGCTCATCCGTCTCGGCTTTCCGCTGTTCGACCGTCACCACCTGCACCGTCAGACCACCTGGGGTTATGAAGGCGCCATGAACATCGTCACGACGCTGGTGAACGCCGTGCTGGAGAAACTGGATAACGACACCGGCCAGTTAGGCAAAACCGATTACAGCTTCGACCTCGTCCGTTAACCATTTGCCGCCCCGCGAAAGCGGGGCCTGGAGGGGCTATGCCTATCGTGATTTTTCGTGAGCGCGGCGCGGATCTGTATGCCTATATCGCCAAACAGGATCTGGAAGCACGGGTGATACAGATTGAGCATAACGACGTTGACCGCTGGGGCGGCGCGATTTCGCTGGAGGGCGGCGGGCGCTACTACGTCAACCCGCAGCCGGAGCGGCCCGCCTTCCCGATAAGCCTGCGGGCAACCCGCAGTACGCTGATATAAGGAGCTGGAGATGTCCGACAACGATACCCTTTTCTGGCGCCTGCTGGCGCTATTCCAGACGCTGCCGGATCTGCCGCCGGCGCAAATACTAGACTGGCTGGCGCAGGAAAGCGGCGAAACCCTGACCCCGGAGGGGTTGGCCACCTTAACGCAGCCGCAGCTCGCCGCCGCCTTTCCGTCAACGACGGCCGTTATGTCCCCGGCCCGCTGGTCGCGGGTGATGGCCAGCCTGCGGGGCGCGCTGCCCGTTCATCTGCGCATTGCCCGTCCCGCTCAGCGGACGCCGCAGCTGCTGGCCGCATTTTGCTCCCAGGACGGCCTGCTCATTAACGGCCATTTCGGCCAGGGACGCCTGTTTTTTATCTATGCCTTCGATGAGCAAGGCGGCTGGCTGTACGATCTGCGCCGCTATCCGTCAGAGCCGGGCCAGCAGGAGGCCAGCGAAGCGCGCGCCCGGCTGCTTGATGATTGCCAGCTGCTGTTCTGCCAGGAGATCGGCGGACCCGCCGCCGCCCGACTGATTCGCCACCAGATCCATCCGATGAAAGCGCAGCCCGGCACCGCGATTCAGGCCCAGTGCGAGGCCATCAACGCGCTGCTGACCGGGCGTTTGCCGCCGTGGCTGGCGAAGCGGCTTAACAGGGATAATCCGCTGCAGGAACGCGTCTTTTAGCCCCCCTGCTGTTTGCCCGTTGCCCGCTGACCCCGCGGGCTTTTTTTCTTCCCCGGCCACAACCCACAATATTCCCGTCCGATTGTTGGCTTTGTCGCAAAGCTGACAAGGCTTTCCCTTTAAAAATCAATAGCCCCTGGGTGGAGCGCGAATTGCATTTCCATCATCATCCCCCACGTTCTACGAGGTCACTATGAAGGGAAATGAAATTCTGGCGCTGCTGGATGAGCCCGCCTGCGAACATAACCATAAACAGAAGTCCGGCTGTAGCGCGCCAAAACCCGGCGCCACCGCCGGCGGCTGCGCGTTCGACGGCGCCCAGATCGCTCTGCTACCCATCGCCGACGTGGCGCACCTGGTGCATGGCCCCATCGGCTGCGCCGGCAGCTCATGGGATAACCGCGGCAGCATAAGCTCCGGGCCGAACATTAACCGGCTGGGGTTCACTACCGATCTCAACGAGCAGGATGTGATTATGGGCCGCGGCGAGCGCCGCCTGTTTCACGCGGTTCGCCATATCGTTACGCGCTACCGTCCGGCGGCGGTCTTTATCTACAACACCTGCGTGCCGGCAATGGAAGGCGACGACCTTGAAGCGGTATGCCAGGCCGCGCAGACCGCCACCGGCGTGCCGGTTATCGCCATCGACGCCGCCGGTTTTTACGGCAGCAAAAACCTCGGCAACCGGCTGGCCGGCGAGGTGATGGTCAAGCGGGTCATCGGCCAGCGCGAACCGGCCCCCTGGCCGGAGGCATCCCCGTTCGCCCCGGAGCATCGCCATGACGTTGGCCTGATTGGCGAGTTTAATATCGCCGGCGAGTTCTGGCATATTCAGCCGCTGCTCGATGAGCTGGGGGTCCGCGTGCTCGGCAGCCTCTCCGGCGACGGGCGCTTTGCCGAAATCCAGACCATGCACCGGGCGCAGGCCAATATGCTGGTCTGTTCGCGGGCGCTAATCAACGTCGCGAGGGCGCTGGAGCAACGCTACGGCACGCCGTGGTTCGAAGGCAGTTTTTACGGTATCCGCGCGACCTCCGATGCCCTGCGTCAGCTGGCGGCCCTGCTGGGCGATGACGATCTGTGCCGCCGCACCGAAGCGCTGATTGCGCGCGAAGAGCGGGCGGCGGAGCTGGCGCTCAGGCCGTGGCGCGAACAGCTTCGCGGACGCAAAGCCCTGCTCTACACCGGCGGCGTCAAATCCTGGTCGGTGGTGTCGGCGCTGCAGGATCTGGGGATGAGCGTGGTGGCGACCGGCACGCGCAAATCCACCGAGGAAGATAAACAGCGGATCCGCGAACTGATGGGCGAAGAGGCGGTCATGCTGGATGAAGGCAACGCCCGCACGCTGCTGGACGTGGTCTACCGCTATCAGGCCGACCTGATGATCGCCGGCGGGCGCAATATGTACACCGCCTACAAGGCCCGGCTGCCGTTTCTCGATATCAATCAGGAACGCGAGCACGCCTTCGCCGGCTATCAGGGCATCGTCACCCTCGCCCGCCAGATCTGCCAGACCATCAACAGCCCGATCTGGCCGCAAACTCATTCCCGCGCCCCCTGGCACTAAGGAGCACAGCATGGCAGAAATTTTCCGCACCGATAAACCGCTGGCGGTCAGTCCGATCAAAACCGGCCAACCGCTCGGCGCAATCCTCGCCAGCCTCGGGATCGGACACTGCATCCCGCTGGTCCACGGCGCGCAGGGATGCAGCGCCTTCGCTAAGGTCTTTTTTATTCAGCACTTCCACGACCCGGTGCCCTTACAGTCGACGGCGATGGACCCGACCTCGACGATTATGGGCGCGGACGGCAATATCTTTACCGCGCTCGATACCCTGTGCCAGCGCAACGCTCCGCAGGCCATCGTGCTGCTCAGCACCGGGCTGTCGGAGGCTCAGGGCAGCGATATGTCCCGGGTGGTGCGCCAGTTTCGCGAAGAGCATCCCCGGCACAAAGGGGTGGCGATACTGACGGTCAACAGCCCTGATTTTTATGGCTCTATGGAAAACGGCTTCAGCGCCGTGCTGGAGAGCGTCATTGAGCAGTGGGTGGCGCCGACGCCCCGCGCCGGCCAGCGTAATCGTCGGGTCAATCTGCTGGTCAGCCACCTCTGCTCCCCCGGCGATATCGAGCTGCTGCGCCGCTACGTTGAAGCCTTTGGCCTGCAGCCGGTGATCCTGCCGGACCTGGCGCAATCGATGGACGGGCACCTCGCGCAAGGGGATTTTTCGCCGGTGACCCAGGGCGGGACGCCGCTGCGCCTGATAGAGCAGATGGGGCAGAGCCTGTGCAGCTTCGCCATCGGCGCCTCGCTGAGTCGGGCGTCGTCCCTGCTGGCCCAGCGCAGCCACGGCGAGGCGATCGCCCTTCCGCACCTGATGACCCTTGAGCACTGCGATACGTTCATTCATCAGCTGGCGAAAATTTCCGGACGCGGCGTTCCGCAGTGGATTGAACGCCAGCGTGGACAGCTTCAGGATGCGATGATCGACTGCCACACGTGGCTCCAGGACCAGCGCATGGCGATGGCGGCAGAAGGCGATCTGCTGGCGGCATGGTGCGATTTTGCCAGCAGCCAGGGAATGCGGCCAGGTCCGCTGGTCGCCCCCACCGGCCATCCCAGCCTGCGCCAGCTGCCGGTCGAACGCGTCGTGCCGGGGGATCTGGAGGATCTGCAAAACCTGCTCTGCTCGCAGCCCGCCGACCTGCTGGTAGCCAATTCTCACGCCTGCGACCTCGCGGAACAGTTTGCGCTACCGCTGATCCGCGCGGGTTTCCCTCTCTTTGACAGGCTCGGCGAGTTCCGGCGGGTGCGGCAAGGCTATGGCGGTATGCGCGATACGCTGTTTGAACTGGCAAACCTGATGCGCGAGCGTCACCGCCAGGTCGCCCTCTACCGCTCGCCGCTGCGCCAGAATGCCGAACCGCCCTTCACCACAGGAGCCGCTTATGCCGCCCATTAACCGCCAGTTTGACATGGTCCATTCCGATGAGTGGTCCATGAAGGTCGCCTTTGCCAGCTCCGACTATCGCCATGTCGACCGCCACTTCGGCGCCACGCCGCGGCTGGTGGTGTATGGCGTCAAGGAGGATCGGGTCACCCTGATCCGGGTGGTTGATTTCTCGGTCGAAAGCGGCCATCAGGCGGAGAAGATTGGTCAGCGCATCCATGCCCTTGAGGATTGCGTCACCCTGTTCTGCGTGGCAATCGGCGATGCGATATTTCGCCAGCTGCTGCAGGTTGGCGTCCGCGCCGAACGCGTGCCCGCCGACACCAAAATTGTCGATTTACTCCAGGAGATCCAGCTCTACTGGTACGCCAAAGAGCAGCGCAAAAGCGCCCGCAGGCGCGACCCTGAGCGCTTTACCCGCCTGCTTGAGGAGCAGGAGTGGCGGGAGGAGCGGGACCCGCGCGGCTAACCGTGTCGTTTCTGTGACAAACCCCACAACAAATAACGACACTGTCGGCCCGTATTGTCAGGGGAAAATCCTAACCCTCTAAAAATAAACGTATTTACGCATTGGTATTGCATTTGCTTGTTCATCACCACCACCGCGCTTTTAGCGGTGGAACGCGCCCCGGCGTTTTCCGTCATCATCCCTGGAGCTGACAGCATGTGGAATTACTCCGAGAAAGTGAAAGACCATTTTTTTAATCCCCGCAACGCGCGCGTGGTGGACAACGCCAACGCGGTGGGCGATGTGGGTTCATTGAGCTGCGGCGACGCGCTGCGCCTGATGCTGCGCGTCGACCCGCAAAGCGAAATAATCGAGGAGGCCGGATTCCAGACCTTTGGCTGCGGCAGCGCGATCGCCTCCTCTTCCGCGCTGACGGAGCTGATCGTCGGCCGCACGCTTACCGAAGCCGGAGAGGTTACCAACCAGCAGATCGCCGATTATCTCGACGGACTGCCGCCGCAAAAAATGCACTGCTCGGTGATGGGCCAGGAGGCGCTGCGGGCGGCTATCGCCAACTTTCGCGGCGAGAGCCTCGAAGAGGAGCATGAAGAAGGCCGGCTGATTTGCAAATGCTTCGGCGTCGATGAAGGGCATATCCGCCGCGCGGTGCTCAACAACGGCCTGACCACCCTTGAAGAGGTGATTAACTACACCAAAGCGGGCGGCGGCTGCACTTCCTGCCATGAGCAGATCGAGCTGGCGCTGGCGGAGATCCTTGCGCAGCAGCCGCCGAGCCCCCTTCCCGCCGCCAGCGGCAAAGATCCGCACTGGCAGAGCGTGGTCGACACCATCGCCGAACTGCGCCCGCATATTCAGGCCGACGGCGGCGATATGTCGCTTCTCAACGTCGCCAACCACCAGGTCACCGTGAGCCTTTCCGGCAGCTGCAGCGGCTGCATGATGACCGATATGACCCTGGCCTGGCTGCAGCAGAAGCTGATGGAACGTACCGGCTGTTATATGGAAGTGGTGGCGGCATAGCCGCGGTTAACTGACCCAAGGGGGACAAGATGAAACAGGTTTATCTCGATAACAACGCCACCACCCGTTTAGACCCGATGGTCCTCGAAGCGATGATGCCCTTTTTGACCGATTTTTACGGCAATCCCTCGTCCATCCATGACTTTGGCATTCCGGCCCAGGCCGCCCTCGAGCGGGCTCATCAGCAGGCCGCGGCGCTGCTCGGGGCGGAGTATCCCAGCGAGATAATTTTTACCTCCTGCGCCACCGAGGCCACCGCCACCGCCATCGCCTCGGCGACGGCGCTGATGCCGGAACGCCGGGAGATCGTAACCACCGCGGTCGAACATCCGGCGACGCTGGCTGCGTGCGAACACCTGGAGCGCCAGGGCTATCTGATCCACCGTATCGCGGTAGACGGCAACGGCGCGCTGGATATGGCGCAGTTCCGGGCGGCGCTCAGCCCGCGGGTCGCGCTGGTCAGCGTGATGTGGGCGAATAACGAAACCGGCGTCATTTTCCCGGTGGTCGAGATGGCGGAGCTGGCTCATGAACAGGGCGCGCTGTTCCACTGCGACGCGGTGCAGGTGGTGGGCAAGCTGCCGATAGCGGTCGGTAAGACCGCCATCGATATGCTCTCCTGCTCGGCGCATAAGTTTCACGGTCCGAAAGGCGTCGGCTGCCTGTATCTGCGCCGGGGAACGCGCTTTCGCCCGCTGCTGCGCGGCGGCCATCAGGAGTACGGACGGCGGGCCGGAACGGAAAACATCACCGGGATCGTCGGCATGGGCGCGGCCTGCGAGCTGGCGCAGATCCATCTGCCGGGAATGGAGCAAACGGGCCAGCTGCGCGATCGCCTCGAACGGCGCCTGCAGGCCTGCGTCCCTGCGGTCATGGTGATGGGCGGCGGCCAGCCGCGCGTGCCCGGCACTCTGAATCTGGCCTTTGAGTTTATTGAAGGGGAAGCGATCCTGCTGCTGCTGAATCAGGTCGGGATTGCCGCCTCCAGCGGCAGCGCCTGCACCTCAGGTTCGCTGGAGCCCTCGCACGTGATGCGGGCGATGAATATTCCCTACACCGCGGCCCACGGCACCATCCGTTTTTCCCTCTCGCGCTACACCCGGGAAAAAGAGATTGATTACGTCATTGCCATGCTGCCGCCGATCGTTGACCGGCTGCGGGCGCTGTCGCCCTACTGGCAGGACGGCAGGCCGCATCCGGCGGCAGACGTCTTCACTCCGGTTTATGGCTAAGGCGGAGGCGACGATGAGACGCGTGCTGATCAACGACACCACGCTGCGCGATGGCGAACAGAGTCCCGGCGTGGCCTTCCGCCCCAGCGAGAAGGTGGCCATTGCCGAGGCGCTGTATGCGGCGGGGGTTACGGCGATGGAAGTGGGCACCCCGGCAATGGGGGATGAGGAGATCGCGCGGATCCAGCTGGTGCGCCGCCAGCTTCCCCAGGCCACGCTGATGACCTGGTGTCGGATGAATGCGCTGGAGATTCGCCAGAGCGCCGATTTGGGCATCGACTGGGTGGATATCTCCATTCCGGCCTCGGACAAGCTGCGGCAGTACAAGCTGCGCGAACCGCTGGCGGTGCTGCTGGAGCGGCTGGCGACGTTTATTCAGCTCGCCCGGAGCCTCGGCCTGCAGGTGTGCATTGGCTGCGAAGATGCCTCCCGCGCCGGCGGGCAGAACCTGGGCGATATCGCCAGGGTGGCGCAGCAGTCCGGCGCGTCCCGCCTGCGCTACGCCGATACGGTCGGCATACTCGACCCGTTTACCACCTTCGAGCAAATCTCGGCCCTGCGCGAAGCGTGGGCTGGTGAAATAGAGATGCATGCCCATAACGATCTCGGTCTCGCCGCCGCTAATACGCTGGCGGCGGTGCGCGCCGGAGCCTCCAGCGTGAATACCACCACCCTCGGCCTCGGCGAACGCGCGGGCAACGCGGCGCTGGAAACCGTGGCGCTGGGCCTGGAGCGCTGCCTCGGCGTCGAGACCGGCGTTTACTTCCCGGCGCTTCCGGCGCTCTGTCAGAAAGTTTCGGCGGCGGCGCAGCGCCCTATCGACCCGCAGCAGCCGCTGGTCGGCGAGCTGGTCTTTACCCACGAATCGGGAGTCCACGTGGCGGCGCTGCTGCGCGATCGCGAGAGCTATCAGGCGATCGACCCGGCGCTGGTCGGCCGCAGCTACCGGCTGGTGCTGGGAAAACACTCCGGGCGCCAGGCGGTCAACGGCATTTTCGATCGGATGGGCTATCACCTCAGCTCAGCGCAAATTAACCAACTGCTGCCCGCCATCCGCCGCTTTGCCGAGAGCGGGAAGCGCAGCCCGCGGGACTATGAGCTGGTCGCGATTTATGACGAGCTGTGCGGCGCAGCCGCGCTGCGAGCAGGGGGATAATCATGGAGTGGTTTTATCAAATTCCCGGCGTGGACGAACTTAGCTCCGCCGAATCGTTCTTTCAGTTTTTCTCCGTGCCCTATCAGCCAGAACGGCTTGGCCGCTGCTGCCTGCCGGTGCTGGCGACGTTTCACCGCAAGCTGCGTGCCGAAGTCCCGCTACAGAACCGGCTGGAAGAGAACGCCCGCGCCTCGTGGCTGCTGGCGCGGCGGCTGCTCGCGGAGAGCTACCAGCAGCAGTTTCAGGAGGACGACAGATGAGGCCAAAATTCACCTTCAGCGACGCGGTGCGGGTGGTGCGCGCGATTCGTAACGATGGCACCGTCGCGGGCTTCGCCCCCGGCGAGCTGCTGGTCAGGCGCGGCAGCACCGGCTTTGTCCGCGACTGGGGCGTCTTTTTACAGGATCAAATTATTTACCAGATCCACTTCCCGGAGAGCGACCGGATCATCGGCTGCCGCGAGCAGGAGCTGATCCCCCTCGCCCAGCCCTGGTTGGCCGGAAACTTGCAGTATGGAGATACCGTCACCTGCCGGATGGCGCTGGCCGTCGGCGGCGAGGTGGTGGTTAACGTTGGCCAACAGGGGCGCATTGAGGCAACCGATCGGGGCGAACGCGGCGACAGCTATACCGTCGACTTTAGCGGCCGCTGGTTTACCGTGCCGGTACAGGCCATCAGCCTCGTCGAGGAGAGATAATCATGAACGCATGGGAACGGTTTGGCCGGCAGCGCCTGGCGCGCAGCCGCTGGAACAGTGAACCGGCCGCATTGAATGCCGCCGATACGCAGGCCTTTGAGCAGGCCTGGCAGCGCCAGCGTGAGATGGAGCTGGCTATCGTCGCCCTGGTTCCCGCGCACGATATTGCGCCGGAGCTGAGGGATAACGTTGCCGCTTCGCTCGGGATCTGGCTTAGCGACGGAGGCTTTACCCCCGACGAGCGCGCGGCCATCGTGCTTCATCACACCCGGCTGGAGATCGCGTTTGCCGAACTGGCGCAGCAGGTGCCGCAGCCGGACCCGTCGACGGTGCAGGCCTGGTATCTTCACCATCAGGCGCATTTTATGCGCCCGGAACAGCGCCTGACCCGCCACCTGCTGCTGACGGTCGATGGCGACCTCGAGGCGGTTCATGAGCAAATCCAGGGGCTGCACCAGCAAATCAGCGCCTCCCGAGATGCGTTTGCGCCGCTGGCGCAGCGCTATTCTCAGTGCCCGAGCGCGCTGGAGGGCGGGCGCTTAGGCTGGATTAGCCGGGGATTGCTCTATCCGCAGCTGGAGACGGCGCTGTTTGCGCTCGCGGAAAATGCGCTGAGCCCGCCCGTCGCCAGTGAGCTGGGATGGCACCTGTTATGGTGTGAAGCGATTCGCCCCGCCGCGCCGATGGATCGGCATAAGGCGCTGGAGAGCGCCCGCGATTATCTGTGGCAGCAAAGCCAGCAGCGCCATCAGCGCCAGTGGCTGCAGCAGATGATTTCACGCCAGCCGGGGCTGTGCGGGTAGCCTTTGCGGCTACCCGCGAAAACTCACAGCACGATGCGTTTAATCTCTTCAAGCCAGGCAGTCAGGCGCTCTTCGGTGCGATCGAACTGGTTATCCTGGTCGAGAACCAGTCCCACAAACCGCTCGCCTTCCAGCGCCGATGAGGCGCTAAATTCATATCCCTCATTCGGCCAGCTGCCGATAATCTGCGCCCCGCAGGCGTCGAGGACGTCATACAGCGGGCGCATTCCGCTGGCGAAGTTGTCGGGATAGCCCTGCTGATCGCCAAGGCCGAACAGCGCCACGGTTTTACCGCTCAGGCTGATGCCGTCGAGCGTATGGATAAATTCGCCCCATGATTCACTCTCGCAGCCGGCCGCAAGGCCCGGTAGCTGGCCGTCGCCCAGCGTCGGGGTTCCCAGCAGCAGTACCGGATAGGCCATAAACTCATCCAGCGTCGCGCGGTTAATGTTTACCGGGGCATCCGCTACGTCGCCCAACTGCTTGTGGATCAGCTTCGCAATTTTGCGCGTTTTGCCGGTATCGGTGCCGAAGAAAATGCCAATGTTCGCCATATTACGCTCCTGTCGGGAAAGGTGTTTAAAACACGAGTTATCGCCAGGGGTATTGCGAAGGCTGTGCCAGGTTTATTTGCACTATCGCGGCTCACGCCTGCCCCATAACGATCGCTCATTGCCCCTTCTCGCGCCCGCAGCCGGGCCTGAAAAACGCCAAAATAGCCTGATTTCCCGCTGTTGGATCAATGTTTCATCAGGTCGTTTGGATAAGGGCTCACGGTTTGCATGGTTATCCGCATGCGGATAAAACCGCGGCGTTGGCGTCGCGGTGTCGGACAAATTGTCATAACTGCGACACAGGAGTTTGCGATGACCCTGAATATGATGCTCGATAACGCCGTGCCGGAGGCGATTGCCGGCGCGCTGACTCAACAACATCCGGGGCTGTTTTTTACCATGGTGGAACAGGCGTCGGTGGCGATTTCACTCACCGATGCGAGAGCCAATATTATTTACGCCAATCCGGCGTTTTGCCGCCAGACCGGCTATTCGCTGGCGCAGCTGTTGAACCAGAACCCGCGGCTGCTGGCCAGCAGCCAGACGCCGCGCGAGATCTACCAGCAGATGTGGCAAACGCTGCTCCAGCGCCAGCCCTGGCGCGGCCAGTTGATCAATCAGCGCCGCGACGGCGGCCTGTATCTGGTGGATATCGACATCACGCCGGTGCTGAATCCCCAGGGCGAGCTGGAGCACTATCTGGCGATGCAGCGGGATATCAGCGTCAGCTACACCCTGGAGCAGCGCCTGCGCAATCACATGACGCTGATGGAGGCCGTGCTCAATAATATTCCCGCCGCCGTGGTGGTGGTCGACGAGCAGGATCGGGTGGTGATGGATAACCTCGCCTACAAAACCTTCTGCGCGGACTGCGGCGGGAAAGAGCTGCTGGTCGAACTGCAGGTTTCGCCGCGTAAAATGGGGCCCGGCGCGGAGCAAATCCTGCCGCTGGCGGTACGCGGCGCGGTGCGCTGGCTGTCGGTGACCTGCTGGGCGCTGCCCGGCGTCAGCGAAGAAGCCAGCCGCTACTTTGTCGACAGCGCCCCGGCGCGGACGCTGGTCGTCATTACCGACTGCTCGCAGCAGCGCCAGCAGCAGGAGCAGGGCCGCCTCGATCGGCTCAAACAGCAGATGACCGCCGGTAAGCTGCTGGCCGCCATTCGCGAGTCTCTGGACGCGGCGTTAATTCAGCTAAACTGTCCGATCAACATGCTGGCAGCGGCCCGCCGGCTCAACGGCGAAGGCGGCGGTAACGTGGCGCTGGAGGCGGCGTGGCGCGAAGGTGAAGAGGCGATGGCCCGCCTGCAGCGCTGCCGGCCCTCCCTGGAGCTGGAAAGCAACGCCGCCTGGCCGCTGCAGCCCTTCTTCGACGATCTGTGCGCGCTCTATCGTACCCGCTTCGACGATCGCGGCCTGCTGCTGGTCGATATGGCCTCCCCGCACCTGATCGGCTTTGGCCAGCGCACGCAGCTGCTGGCCTGCCTGAGCCTGTGGTTCGACCGCACGCTGGCGCTCGCCGCCGAGCTGCCCTCCGTGGCGCTGGAGATGCAGCTCTACGCCGAAGAAGAAGAGGGCTGGCTTTCGCTATACCTTAATGACAATGTGCCGCTGCTGCAGGTGCGCTATACCCACTCCCCGGACGCCTTAAACTCTCCCGGCAAAGGGATGGAGCTGCGGTTAATCCAGACCCTGGTCGCCCATCATCGTGGCGCCATCGAACTAACTTCCCGCCCGCAGGGGGGAACCTGTCTTGTTCTGCGTTTCCCCCTCTTCAACACCCTGACCGGAGGTGAGCTATGACCCACAAACCCGACTCAGACACCACCGTCAGGCGCTTTGATCTCTCTCAGCAGTTCACCGCCATGCAGCGCATCAGCGTCGTGCTGAGCCGCGCCACCGAGGCCAGCAAGACGCTCCAGGAGGTGCTGAGCGTGTTATACAACGATGCCTTTATGCAGCACGGCATGATCTGCCTTTACGATAGCGAGCAGGAAATTCTCAGCATCGAAGCGCTACAGCAAACCGAGCATCAGACGCTGCCGGGCAGTACGCAGATCCGCTACCGGCCGGGGGAAGGATTAGTCGGCACCGTGCTGGCCCGGGGCCAGTCGCTGGTGCTGCCGCGCGTCGCCGACGATCGGCGGTTTCTCGATCGCCTCAGCCTGTATGATTACGATCTGCCATTTATCGCGGTGCCGCTGATGGGGCCCAATTCTCAGCCCATCGGCGTGCTGTCGGCGCAGCCGATGGTGCGTCAGGATGAGCGTCTCCCGGCCTGCACGCGGTTTCTCGAAACCGTCGCCAACCTGATAGCCCAGACCATTCGCCTGATGATCCTCCCGGCGCCCGGGCAGCAGCCGCCTCAGACGCTCTCAAGGGCCGAGCGGCCGCGCACCTGCGCGCCGTCGCGCAGTTTTGGCCTTGAGACGATGGTCGGCAAAAGCCCGTCGATGCGCCAGATTATGGAGATTATTCGTCAGGTCTCCCGCTGGGATACCACGGTACTGGTACGCGGTGAGAGCGGAACCGGGAAAGAGCTGATTGCCAATGCCATTCACCATAATTCACCGCGCGCCGCCGCCGCGTTCGTAAAGTTTAACTGCGCGGCGCTGCCGGACACCCTGCTGGAGAGCGAGCTGTTCGGCCATGAGAAAGGCGCGTTTACCGGGGCGGTGCGTCAGCGCAAGGGGCGCTTTGAGCTGGCGGACGGCGGCACCCTGTTTCTCGATGAGATTGGCGAAAGCAGCGCCTCGTTTCAGGCCAAGCTGCTGCGTATCCTGCAGGAGGGAGAGATGGAGCGCGTGGGCGGCGATGAAACCCTGCGCGTGAACGTGCGCATCATCGCGGCGACCAACCGTCATCTGGAGGAGGAAGTGCGGCTGGGGAATTTCCGCGAGGATCTCTACTATCGCCTGAACGTGATGCCTATCGCCCTGCCCCCGCTGCGCGAACGCCAGGAGGATATCGCCGAGCTGGCGCATTTTCTGGTGCGCAAAATCGCCCAGAACCAGGGCCGGACGCTGCGGATCAGCGACGGCGCGATCCGCCTGCTGATGGAGTATAGCTGGCCGGGAAACGTGCGCGAACTGGAAAACTGCCTTGAACGTTCGGCGGTGATGTCGGAGAGCGGGCTGATCGACCGGGACGTGATTTTGTTCAATCATTACGACACGATGCCGAAAGCGTTGCCCGCCAGCGGTCCGTCAGAAGATGGCTGGCTCGACAATACGCTCGATGAGCGCCAGCGGCTGATTGCCGCGCTGGAAAAGGCGGGCTGGGTTCAGGCTAAAGCGGCGCGCCTGCTCGGGATGACGCCGCGCCAGGTCGCTTACCGGATCCAAATCATGGACATCACCATGCCGCGAATCTGACCCGCCGTGTGAGGTTCAGGACATTGTCAGCACCGGGGCGGAATTGCGACAATTTATCGCCGGACATTATCTTTAAATTTCAGTAATTTGACAATTAAACGTTTGGTACAGCATTTGCAGCAGGAAGGTATCGCCCAACCATGAAGGTACGACCATGACTTCCTGCTCCTCTTCCCCTGCCGGTAAAGCCTGTCACGCTGCGGACAACGGCGCGTTAACGCCTTTTGTTGCCGATAAGGTCGCCGCGCACCCCTGCTATTCCCGCAGCGGGCACCACCGTTTTGCGCGGATGCATCTGCCGGTCGCGCCCGCCTGCAATTTGCAGTGCAACTACTGTAATCGCAAGTTCGACTGCAGCAACGAATCCCGCCCCGGCGTATCGTCGACGCTGCTGACGCCCGAGCAAGCGGTGCTCAAAGTACGCCAGGTCGCCCAGGCTATCCCGCAGCTTTCAGTGGTCGGGATCGCCGGTCCAGGCGACCCGCTCGCCAACCTCACCCGCACCTTCCGCACCCTCGAACTGATACGTGAACAGCTGCCGGATTTGAAGCTCTGCCTGTCGACGAACGGCCTGATGCTGCCCGACGCGGTGGATCGCCTGCTGGACGTCGGCGTTGACCACGTCACGGTCACCATTAATACGCTGGATGCGGATGTCGCCGCGCAAATTTATGCCTGGCTATGGCTGGACGGCGAGCGCTACAGCGGGCGCGAAGCCGGAGAGATCCTCATCGCCCGCCAGCTGGAGGGCGTCAGCAGGCTAACCGCCAAAGGGGTGCTGGTGAAGATAAATTCGGTGCTGATCCCGGGGATTAACGCCAGCGGCATGGCCGACGTCAGCCGTCGGCTGCAGGCCAGCGGCGCTTTTATTCATAATATTATGCCGCTGATCGCCAGACCGGAGCACGGCACGGTATTCGGCCTTAACGGCCAGCCGGAGCCGGATGCCGAAATGCTCGCCGCCACCCGCAGACGCTGCGGCGAAGTGATGCCGCAGATGACCCACTGCCATCAGTGCCGCGCCGACGCTATCGGTATGCTGGGGGAAGATCGCAGCCAGCAGTTTACCGAACTGCCGTCCGCGGCGAGCCTCCCGGCCTGGCTGCCCATTCTCCATCAGCGCGCCCAGCTTCATGCCAGCATCGCCACCCGCGGAGAGTCCGAGGCCGACGACGCCTGCCTGGTTGCCGTTGCGTCAGGCCGCGGCGACATCATTGACAGCCACTTTGGCCACGCCGACCGTTTCTATATTTACAGCCTGTCGGCCGCCGGCATGGTGCTGGTCAATGAGCGGTTTACGCCGAAATATTGCCGCGGAAGCGACGACTGCGAACCGCAGGATAACGACGCCAGGTTCGCCGCGATCCTTGCGCTGCTGGCGGACGTTAAAGCCGTATTCTGCGTGCGTATCGGCCATACGCCGTGGCAAAAGCTGGAGCAGGCGGGAATTGAGCCCTGCGTCGAGGGCGCATGGCGACCGGTTTCCGAGGTGCTCCCCGACTGGTGGCGGCAGCGCCGAGGCAGCTGGCCCGCCGCGCTGGCGCATCAGGGGGTTGCCTGATGCTGCCGCGCGCCTGGTTAAACCGCCTGTGGCTGCTGTATCACGCGGGGAAAGGCAGCTTTCCCCTGCGGATGGGGCTCAGCCAGAGCGACTGGCAGGCATTAGGCCAGCGTCTGGCTCAGGTCGAAACGCCGCTGGACGGCGAGACGCTAACCCGCCGCCGCCTGATGGCGGAGCTGAACGCCATCCGCGAAGAGGAGCGCAGGCAGCTCGGCATGTGGCTGGCGGACTGGATGCGGCAGGAGGCCGAACCTATGGCGCAGATCGTCGCCGAGGTTTCTCTGGCCTATAACCATCTCTGGGAGGATCTTGGCCTTGAGTCGCGGGCCGAGCTGCGCCAGCTGATGAGCGACTGCTTTCCGCAGCTGGTGGTGATGAACGAACACAATATGCGCTGGAAAAAGTTCTTCTATCGCCAGCGCTGCCTGCTTCAGCAGGGCGAAGTCACCTGCCGCTCACCGAGCTGCGACGAGTGCCGGGAACGCAGCGTTTGTTTTGAGTAGCCGGCTGGATGGCCCGTTTATGCCGGCGTCGCCGGCGGCTTGATGCATGCGGCCTGCATACGCAGCGCCTGATGGTCGCGATATCCGCTAGCGGTACCGTTCGGCTTCCACCGCCTCACGGACCTGAACAAGCGCGCGCCGCAAATTATCCAGCGTGACCGACCCCAGCGCCAGCCTGATGGCCTGAGGGACGCTTTGCGCGGTACTGAAAGGCTCCGCCGTAGAAACGGAAATATTCTTGTCCATCAGCGCCTTGACCACCCGATCCGCCCTCGCCTCGTCCGGCAGCGGAAGCCAGGCGAAATAGGATTCCGGATGGCTAACGCAGGGGAGATCCCCTAGCGCCTCTCGTAACAGAACCTGCCGCTGGCGCGCATCGCGCCTTTTCAGCATTTCAAAGCGGCTGACGGTGCCATCCTGGATCCAGCCGCAGACCAGGGCCGTCATCACGGAGGGGGTATTCCAGGTCGTGGCGCGCACCGCCCTTTCCAGCGCGGGACGATACGCTTCAGGGCAGATAACCGCCCCGACCCGCAGGCCGGTCGCCACGTTTTTTGAAAATCCGCTGATATAAACGGTGCGCTCTGGCGCATAGCTCGCCATCGGCGGCGGCGGCCGACGCGCCAGGTAGGCATAGGCGCCGTCTTCGACGATCAGCAGATCGTGAGCCCGGGCAATCTCTGCCAGCGCTTTGCGCTGGGCGCGGCTAAGTACCCAGCCCAGCGGATTGTGCAACGTCGGCATAACGTATACTGCCCGGACGCGCCTTTTTTGACAGAGCTGCCTGAGGGCCGCTAAATCCGGGCCATCGGCCAGGGATGGAATGGCGATAAGCTCAAGATGGTAGAGCTCGGCCAGCGCTTTGAATCCCGAATAGGTCAGCGCATCCACGGCCACAACGTCTCCCGGTCTCAGCAGCCCCATGACCGTAACGGTCAGCCCATGCTGGGTGCCGTTGACGATCAGCAGATTGTCCGCCGTTGGCCGAAATCCGTTCCTGGAAAAATGCCCGGCCATAATCTCGCGCTCGTTGAGCCTGCCGGCATGGGGCTGATAGCGCAGATGCGACTCGATATCGCCGGCCGTCGATAGCCGCCGCAGCGCGTCCCGCAGCCGCTCTCCCTGCCCGGGCAACGCCGGATAGTTAAAGTTCAGGTCGATAACGTCCGTCGCCACCGTTTGCTGATCGACGCCATGACCGGGGGGCAGCGACGTCTCTCTGACGAAGGTGCCGCGCCCGGTTTCGCCGCTGACCAGCCCCATCGCCTCCAGCTCGCTATAGACCCGCGTTGCCGTCGCCAAAGAAATATGCTCCTGCGAGGAGAGCCTGCGGTGCGTCGGCAGGCGGGTTCCCGGTGACATCTCGCCGTTTCGAATCCACTCCGCGAATTTATCAACAATGCCTTTGTAGCGGGCTTTCATCAAATGTATCCATGACAATAATTTGATTGTATCGGATTAGCGAGGCTACCATCCGCTGACCAAATGCTCAAGTCCGCAAACGTTAAGCAACAGATGAGGTTACAGTGGAGAATTCAGCGGTACACAAAGCCGATCCCGGCGCAATTTCTGGCTGGCTCAACGGCCTGCTGGGCGTCATTATTTTCAGCGGTTCTTTACCCGCCACCCGCGTGGCGGTGCTTGAGATGCCCCCCTTCTTCCTGACGTTTCTGCGCGCCTCCATCGCCGGAATCGTGGCCTGCATGCTGATTTGCTGTTTACGCCAACGGCGCCCTCACGCCTCGCAAATCGTCCCGCTGATGGTCGTAGCGCTGGGCGTTGTCGTTGGTTTCCCTCTGCTGACCGCCCTGGCGCTTCAGCATGTCACCTCCGCGCACTCGATCGTCTTTCTCGGCCTTCTGCCGCTCACCACGGCCATTTTCGGCGTCCTGCGCGGCGGTGAACGCCCGAAAACGGCCTTCTGGATCTTCTCGGTCATCGGCAGCCTGCTGGTTGTGGGCTTCGCGCTCTCGCAAAACGCCTCGGCGTCGCCGACCGGCGATCTGCTGATGCTCGGCGCGGTCATTGTCTGCGGCCTGGGCTACGCCGAGGGCGCAAAGCTCACCCGGGCGATCGGAGGCTGGCAGGTTATCAGCTGGGCGTTGATTATCTCCCTGCCGCTGATGCTGATCGCATCCTTTATCACCATGCCCGCGACCTTCAGCGGCATTGGGCCGTCGGCCTGGGCGGCGCTGGGGTACGTTTCGCTTTTCAGTATGCTGATCGGCTTTATTTTTTGGTACCAAGGGCTCGCTATCGGCGGGATTGCCGCCGTCGGCCAGCTTCAGCTGCTGCAGCCATTTTTTGGTCTTGCGCTGTCGGCTATCCTGCTGCATGAAACGGTCAGTCCGATGATGGTTTTCGTCACGTTGGGCGTTATCCTGTGCGTTATCGGATCGAGAAAATTTGCCAGATAAAACGCAATCGCCGTTGCGTATTGCCACCATTTTCTTATGAGGAATCAACGATGTTTACAGGCCTGAGCGCATTCCCTCTCACCCCGCTGGCCGGCGCAGAGATCGACGAAAAGTCGTTTGTTTCACTGCTTGAGAACCTTGTCGATGCCGGCGTGGATTCGATAGGCGCGCTGGGGTCTACCGGCAGTTACGCCTACCTGACGCGGGAGCAGCGGCTGAGGGTCACAACGCTGGCGGTCAGCGCCGCGTCGGGTATCCCGGTGATGACCAGCATTAGCAGCATCAGCGCAGACGAAGTTATGAGGCTGGCGGAGGATGCGCAAACAGCCGGCGTCCGCGGCGTGCTGCTGGCGCCGCTGTCGTATCAGAAACTGAGCGCCGACGAGGCGTATCGCCTATACGAGCGCGTCACCGCCGGGCTATCGGTTCCGCTGTGCATCTATGACAATCCGGCAACAACCGGATTTGTCTTTTCCGACGAGCTGTTAGTCGCCCTGTCGAATCTTAACCACGTCCGGTCGATAAAACTCGGCGACCTTCCGGCGGACTGGAGCGCGGCCTGCCGACGCATCGCCGCCCTGAAGGGCCGGATCGCCGAACGGGTCACTCTCGGCATCAGCGGCGACGCCCGCTCCGCGGCCGGCCTGATTGCCGGCTGCGACGTCTGGTATTCCGTCCTTGCAGGGCTGTTTCCCCGCTACTCCCGGAGCCTGACCCAGGCGGCCTCAGGCGGAGAGAGTGGCGAGGCGCAGCGGCTTAGCGCGGCCCTTGAGCCGCTGTGGGCGTTCTATCGTCGCCACGGGAGCCTGCGGGTAATTGCGACCGTGGCCGAGATCCTTGGAGCCGCGCCGGCGCCGTGCCTGCCGTTCCCCCTCCGGACGCTTGGCGGTCAGGAAAGGCGCGATCTGCAGGAGATCCTCGGCCAGCTGCCGTTCCTGGATTGACCCGCAGCGGGAGCGTCACTCATTCAGGCGCCTGGCGAGCACGATGGCGATCGCCCCGGCCATCATTACGCCAGCAAGCAGGAAGGTGTACCGCATGGCGCCGGCGATAGCCGACGCCGATGCATGGACGAAGTCTTCCGTGCCGGCGCCAAACGCAAAAACGCTCCCCATCGCGGCGGCCCCCGCGATCAGCCCCATATTACGCGCAAGGCTGAGTAATCCGGATACCGTGCCCTGCTGGCCCGGCATCACGTCGAGCAGCGCGGCGGTATTGTTGGCGGCCTGAAAGAGCTGGTAGCCGGGGGTCAGAACCATAACGGACAGCACGTAGCCGATAATGCCGATCTGGTTCGGCAGGTATGCCAGCATAAAGGCCCCTGCCGCTAACAGGATCAGTCCCATATTAAGCGTGCGGCGGGTGCCCCAGCCATCAACCAACCGGCCGGAAGGCACGCCGCAAAAGATAGAGATCACGGGGCCGATCGCCATCACGAAGCCCACTGCCGCGGTCTTCAGGCCAAGCGCGATGCTCAGATAAAACGGCCCAACCACCAGGGTGGTCATCATCACCGCCGCCACCAGAAGATTCACCAGCAGCCAGGGCGCCAGACGCCTGGCCAGCGCCGACCGCTGGCCGACCTGAACCTCGGAACGACTGCGTAAATCGGCGGGTAAGACGATAAAAATCAGCAACAGCGCCAGGCAGGCGATCGGCAGCTGAGCCCAGAAAATGCCGCGCCATCCCGCCCAGGCTATCAGCAGCCCGCCGAAGGAGGGGCCGAGCGCCGTTCCCAGCGCCGAAGTGGTACCCAGCAGCCCCATCGCCCGTCCGATTCGCTCCTTCCCGGCGGCCTGCCTCATAAGGGCCATACTCAGCGTCATCAGGAAAGCGGCGCCCGCTCCCTGTAACGCCCGCGCGGCGGTCAAAAACCACAGGCTGGCGGCCAGGGCGCAGAGCAACGACGCCACGATAAACAGGCCGAGGCCGACCATCAGCATCGTCTTCAGCCCCCATTTATCGCCCAGACGACCGGCAACAAGCACCGAGATCGTCAGCGCCGCCAGATAGACGGTCACCACGGCCTGGACCTGCGAGAAAGGCGCGGAAAAGGCCGCCGCCAGAGTGGGCAACGCAATGTTGGCGATGCTGGTGCCCAGCGAGGCCAGCAGCATGCATAGCGCGAGCGCAGCCGTTACTGCCGCCGGTTTATTTGTCGGGATCGGTATTTCTGCTTGCGCCACTGTTTTGCCCTCTTGCCGGAAATTCGGTTCGGGAGCATGCTACGACTTCAAGTCGAATTGAGGTCAAGCATGAAATTTCTGGATATCGGCGAAGTTTCGGCACAGAGCGGGATCAAACCCTCGGTGCCGCGCTACTACGAAGAGATCGGGCTGATTTCTTCTATTTCGCGGCACGGGCTGCGCAGGCAGTTTCCGCATGACGTGCTTTTGCACCTTAAACTCATCACCATGGGCAAAGCGGCGGGTTTTTCGCTCGATGAGATCGCGAGCATGTTCGGCAAACAGGGAACGCCCGAGCTGCCGCGCGGGGAGCTGCACCAGAAAGCCGAGCGCATTGACCGCCAGATTCAGCAGCTAACCGCCCTGCGCGATACGCTTCGCCACGTTGCCGACTGCCCGGCGCCTTCGCATATGGAGTGCCCTACCTTCAGGCGTCTTGTTGAGCTGGCGGGGAAAAGCGGCGCCAGGGCTGCCAGGAAAAAAGATCCGACCGGCCGATCGCTGAAGCGTGCCGGCTGACGGCGAAACGAAAAAAGCGCCCGCAGGCGCTTGCTTTACTCTCCGTTCGGCACCGGTTTTACCCGTACGCCGACCAGGACAATGATCATCGCGCTGAGCAGCAGCACCCCGCTGCCGGTAAAGACCCCGCTGGCGCCGGTGATGTCGAACACCGCCCCGCCGCCGGCTGCCCCGGCGCTGATGGCCAGCTGTATGGAGGCAACCAGCAGCCCGCCGGCGCTTTCGGCCTCATCCGGCACCGTGGTGGCAAGCCAGGTTGACCAGCCCACCGGCACCAGGCCAAAGGCGAAGCCCCACATGGCTACCATCAGACCATCAAGCAGCATCAGATGTCCGAATGTCACCATCATCAGCGCCAGAATGCTCATCGCAAACGGCACCAGCGCCAGCGTCAGGCGCAGGCTGCGGGCCAGTAAATGCCCGGCAATAGAGGTCCCGACAAAGTTCGCCAACCCAAAGCCTAGCAGGATCAGTGAAACCCCTTCCACGCTCGCCTGGGCGACGGTTTCCAGAAACGGCCGCAGGTAGGTAAAGAACGCGAAATGGCCGCTGAAGATCAAAATGGTTGCCAGCATGCCGCCCAGCATCCCGGGCCGGCGCAGCACCTTAAATAGCGTCGCAAAGCTGCCTGCGCTTTCCGGGCGCATTGAGGGCAGAACCCACAGCTGCCAGAACAGAGCCGCCAGGCTCGGCAGCGCGCAGATGATAAATACGTTGCGCCAGCCGATCAGGCCGCCTAAATAGCTGCCCAGCGGCGCGGCCACGACGGTCGCTATCGATACGGCGGAGAAAATGATGGCCAGCGCTTTTGGCACATACGCGGCGGGAACCAGACGCATTGCGGTAGCGGTGGACATCGACCAGAACCCGCCGATCGCAACCCCCAGCAGCAGACGGCCGAGGAGTAAAAACTCAAGCGAAGGCGCAAATGCGACCATCATGCTGGAGATAATTTGCAGCAGCGAAAAAAACATCAGCACCCAGCGGCGGTCGATATTTCTGGTCGCCGGGGTGATTAGCAGCCCGGTAACCAGCGCCACCAGAGCCGTGGCGGTCACCGCCTGCCCCGCCATTCCTTCACTCACGCCCAGGCTTGCCGCCATCGGCGTTAACAGACTGGCGGGAAGAAACTCTGCAACAATCAGGCCGAAAACGCCCAGCGCCAGCGCATAAACGGCCCGCCATGCGGGTTTTGCGTTTAGCTGGCTCTCATCGGCTACAATGCAGGAACTCATATACATCTCTCCAGAACAGTTAACAATCCGACACAGCTTAGAAACTTCTCTTCGGACGATCTATGATGCATACTCTGCCATTATTGATAATTCGTCCGGGATTCGCGTTATGACTCATCAGGCCCTCGATCTCACCAGTGAACTGCTGCGCGGCATGCGCCTTTCAGGCGTCAACTACCGGCGCATTGAATCCGGCCGGCCGTTCGGGGTGGAGTTCAGCTATGTGCCGGGCAAGGCGCAGTTTCATTTTGTCAGCCGCGGCCCGGTTCTGCTGCGCATGGCCAGCGGGCAGCAGCTCAGGCTGGAGAGCGGCGATGCGCTGTTTATTCCCAACGGCGACGGCCACGTGCTGATGTCCGACGCCGGGGCGCAGATCGTCAACGTCCGGCAGCTGCCCACCGAGCCGGTGTGCAGTACGGTGTGCTGCATCAAAAACGAGGGTCCGCAGCCGGAGCAGGACAACGCCATTATTTTCAGCGGCTGTATGGACTTTGAGCTCGGCGGCATGCAGCCGCTGGTAAAAGCGATGCCGGAGGTGATGATGGTGAGCAGCCTGCTGAACACCCGGCCTGAGATCCAGCCTCTTCTGGCGGCAATGGAGAGAGAAACCCTCACCCGCCAGGCGGGCTATGCGGGTATCCTGGCGCGGCTGGCGGACGTGGTGGCGGCGCTGATCGTTCGCGGCTGGGTGGAGTGCGGCTGCGGCAATGCCACCGGCTGGGTGCAGGTGCTGCGCGACCCGAAGCTGGCGCGGGCTATCTACGTGATGCATCAGCAGCCGGGGGTTAACTGGAAGGTTGAGGATTTGGCCCGTGAGGCCGGCACCTCGCGTTCGGTGTTTGCCGAACGCTTTCTGGCGGCGACCGGCACGACGCCCGCGCGCTACCTGACCGAATTACGCATGCGTCTGGCCGTTCAGTACATTTCCCATGAAGGCCAGGCTCTGGAAAAGGTGGCCTTTAAGCTGGGCTACAGCTCCCATGCCGCATTTAGCCGCGCTTTCAAGCGTATTACCGGCCAGGCGCCAGGCGCCCTGCGCGCTATTTCGCCCGGGGAAGAGATATAGGCAGAATATCCGCCTCCCGTTTTTTGGCAGTGCGGATGAATTATATTTGCTCAATTCGCCGGTTAATATCACTATGGGGCATGCGCTATTGCGTCCCGGCTAAGCAGGATAATTAACAGGAAGTGAGCAGAAAAAACAGCCACCGCCGATCGCGGAAAACGGGAAGCCGCAGGCCGCGGCAGCGCGCGGTCCGCATCGTGCATCCGGCGGTGCTTTTTATTAAGCGTCCGGATTTTATCGGTAAGCTGGCGTGCGGCATTTTCCTTTTCGGCCTGCTTATTTACGACCTCTATGATGAGGTCGGCTGGCCGCTTATTGCGCTCGGCTGGCTCTCTATTTTGCTGTTCCCCTTTGCGAAACGCGGGGCCGATGACACGCTTCTTCACCTGACGTCGGAGCGCACATTTGAAACGATTAACGGCGGGGGAATGGGCCGATTTGGCGCGCTGTATCTCTTCGCATTAGTGCCGCTGACGTTGCCTTTAGCCGCCGGCTATTTTATTTATCACACCGTGAAGTGGCGGCAGATGCGCAGGCAGGCGCCTTAACCGTCGCTAGCGCGGTTCCTTCTTACTTTGCCAGTTTGCCCACGGGCCGTCGGTGGGCATATCCTCCCGTTCATCGGCAATATCTTCCAGGCTATCAATATAGAGTTCTTCCACTTCCTTGCGCGCCCAGGGCGTCCGGCGTAAAAACTTGAGGCTGGATTTGACGCTGGGATCGCTCTTAAAGCAGTTAATATTGATGCGCTTTGCCAGCTCCGCCCAGCCATATTTCGCCACCAGAGCGTTGAGTAACGCCTCAAGAGTTACGCCGTGCAGGGGATCTTTTGAAGGCTGCATAATGTCCTGTCCTGAAATACCTGAGAAATTGCGCACACCATACTGACTCCTTCGGCCCCGCGCAACTCGCAAGGCGGGCGGCGAGCGCTAGCGCCCTTATCTACTATTCGCAAAAGCACTGAACCCCCGACGGTCATAAATTAGAAAAGAAGGTTATTGGTTGATTATTTTCGCTTAGGGCAAGCTGTGTTTGACCACCTGACTGAGGAAATGATTATGCGCTGTTGTTGTCCCCGAACCCTGAATCTGGATACACGAAAATATATGCACACCGCCTTCGGAGAACACAATGAACGCAACCACGCTGCCGATTCTCGATCTTGCTCGCTACGCGGACCCCGCTGAAAAGTCCGCTTTTCTCGCCGACCTGCGCCACGCCGCGCGCGATATCGGCTTCTTTTATCTGATCAATCATGGAGTGGATGACGAACTGCAGCGCAGCGTGCAGCAGCTCTCCCGCCGCTTCTTCGCGCTGGCCGATGAGCAAAAGCAGCCGGTCGCCATGATCCACTCTCCGCATTTTCGCGGCTATAACCGCGCCGCGTCTGAGCTCACCCGTGGGCAGCCGGACTGGCGCGAACAGTTCGATATTGGCGCCGAGCGCCCCGCTCTGACGCTGAGTGACGATGCGCCGCGCTGGCAGCGCCTGCAGGGGCCTAACCTGTGGCCGGAAGCATTACCTGACCTGAAACCGACGCTGCTGAGCTGGCAAAGCGCGATGACGCAGGTCGGTATTACCGTGCTGCGCGCGTTTGCCGAAGCCTTGAATTTGCCCAATGACGCCTTTGATACCCTGTACGGTAATCAGCCCAATGAGCATATCAAACTGATCCGCTACCCCGGCCAGCAGGAGACGCAGAGCACCCAGGGCGTTGGCGCCCACAAAGACTCGGGGTTCCTCAGCTTTTTACTCCAGGATGAGCAAAAAGGGCTGCAGGTTGAGGTTTCCCCCGGCCGCTGGATCGATGCGACCCCGCTGGCCGGCAGCTTTGTCGTCAATATCGGCGAACTTCTTGAGCTGGCGACCAATGGCTATCTGCGCGCTACGGTGCATCGCGTCGTGTCGCCGCCGGCGAACCAGCAGCGCCTCTCTATCGCCTTCTTCCTCGGCGCGCAGCTGGACGCCGTGGTTCCGGTCTACACCCTGCCGCCTGAACTGGCGCAGGAGGCGCTCGGGCCGGATAGCGATCCGCAGAATCCGCTGCTGCGGGAGGTGGGCTGGAACTACCTGAAGGGGCGCCTGCGCTCGCATCCGGACGTTGCCGAACGCTACTACCAGGATGTGTTTCGCGAACGCGCCGAACAACTGATCGTTTAAACATAACAATAAAGGAAAACACCATGAAAAATGCCGCTTTTAAACTGGCAGGGGTAGCACTGTCTCTTTCTCTGGCATGGACGTCGGCGCAGGCCGCCGCGCTGCGCGTCGCCGCTGACCCGGTTCCGCATGCGGAGATATTGAATTACATCAAGAAAATCGATCCGAGCCTCGATCTGAAGATCGTGGAGCTGACCAGCGGCGTTAACGCTAACGAGCTGCTGGCTAACGGCGACGTGGATGCCAACTATTTCCAGCACGTTCCCTACCTGAAAGACCAGGAGAAAGCGCTGGGTAAAACCTTTACCGTCGCGGCAACGGTACATATTGAACCGCTGGGTATTTATTCGCGTAAACATAAAGATTTCAAATCCCTGCCGGAGAATGCCACCGTCGCGGTGCCGAACAACACCACCAACCTGAGCCGGGCGCTGTTCCTGCTGCAGAGCCAGGGGCTGATCAAGCTGGCGGCGAAATTTACCGACCCGGCCACCACTCTGGCAACGCCAAAGGATATTGTGGAGAATCCTAAGCATCTCAAAATTCTTGAGATTGAATCGCCGCAAATCCCCCGCTCGCTCGACGACGTCGACCTGGCGGTGATTAACGGCAACTATGCGCTGGAAGCGGGGCTGACGCCGGCAAAAGATGCGCTGGGCCTGGAAAGCGCAGAGCATAACCCCTACGCCAATATCCTCGTCACCAACCCCTCTTTGGCTAACGATCCGCGGATCAAGCAGCTGGCGAAGGATCTGACTTCGCCGCAGGTGGCGGAATTTATCCGCAAACAGTATAACGGCTCCGTGATACCGGTCACGCCGCAGTCATGATTGAGGTGCTGGGGCTGAGTAAAACTTATGCCGGAACGGGCCGACCGGCGCTAAACGATGTCTCGCTGCACGTTCCTAAGGGCGCCGTGTACGGCATCCTCGGGCGCAGCGGCGCGGGCAAAAGTACGCTGATACGCTGTCTGAATCTGCTGGAGCGGCCCACTACGGGCCGCATTATTGTGAACGGGCATGATATTACGCAAATGGACAAATCGTCCCTGCGCGCCTATCGCCTGCGAACCGGCATGATCTTCCAGCATTTTAATCTGCTCCATGCGCGCAGCGTCGCCGACAACATTGCGGTGCCGCTGGAAATCGCCGGCATGGCGAAGGCCGACCGCCGGGCCCGGGTGGAGGAACTGCTCGATTTGGTGGGGCTCAGCGATAAGGCCGAGGCCTTTCCCTCCCAGCTTTCGGGCGGGCAAAAGCAGCGCGTAGGGATCGCCCGGGCGCTGGCCGCGAGGCCGGACGTGCTGCTGTGCGACGAAGCAACCAGCGCGCTGGACCCGGAAACCACCGCCTCGGTGCTGGCGCTGCTGGCGGATATCAATCAGCGCCTGCATCTGACCATCGTGCTTATCACCCACGAACTTGAAGTGGTTAAAACCCTGTGCGATCACGCCGCGCTGCTGGAAAAAGGAGAAATTATTGAAAGCGGTAAAATTGCCGATCTGCTGGTGGCGCCGTGGTCAAAACTGCGTCAGTCGCTGCTGCACGATCCGCAAACGGAGCGTGATTTTCTGGCGCGTCACGGCTTTCACGGGAGGCCTTTATGCGGAGTAGCATGAGCTGGGAAGACCTCTGGCCGCTGCTGGTGGGCGGCACGTTGGATACCCTTTATATGGTCGGGCTGGCGGCATTTTTTACCGTTCTGCTCGGGCTACCGACCGGGATTATCCTGTTTATCTCGCGCAAAAACGGCCTGCTGCCGATGCCAAAACTCAACGCGCTGCTGGGGGCGGCGATCAATTTCGGCCGTTCGCTGCCGTTTATTGTGCTGCTGATTGCGCTGATCCCGTTTACCCGACTGATTATCGGCACCACCCTGGGAAGCACCGCCGCGGTGGTTCCGGTGACTATCGGCGCCTTTCCCTTCTTCGCCCGGCTGACGGAAAACGCGCTGGACGAGGTGGACTACGGGCGGATTGAGGCGATTTTATCGATGGGCGGCAACATCTGGCACGTGATTTTTAAATCCCTGCTGCCGGAAGCGCTGCCGACCCTGCTGGCCGGAGTAACGCTGACGATCGTTATGCTGATTGGCTTTTCGTCGATGGCCGGAGTGATTGGCGGCGGCGGACTGGGCGACCTGGCGATCCGCTACGGCTATCAGCGCTTTAATAACGAGGTGATGGTAGGCACGGTATTGATCCTGGTGGCGATGGTCCAGGGCGTACAGATGACCGGAGACCGTCTGGTTCGCCGCCTGGCGCACCGCCGTTAGACTCAGCAAGGGCGATGATCCCCCATCGCCCTTTTTCCCCGCCGCTAGCGGAAGCCGCACTCGTGAATTAAGGTCTGCATCAGCTCCGTCGCCGACAGCTCGCGGATCAGACCAACCCCCTGTCCTGCCCAATGGGCGCCGTAGCCCTCATCGCCCTGGGCCTTAGCCGCGGTCGCCAGTGCTTTACCGACATCATAGGCCAGCGGATAAGCCGGGATCGCCGAGGCGTCAACCTTTTGCGCCAGCGCGCTCCAGGCATTATGCACGCAGCGCGCCGGACGGCCGGAGATGGCCGCGGTCAGCACCGTTTGCTGGTCAGGACCGTTTTTAATCGCCCGCCGATAGCCGCTATCCGCTGCCGATTCCGGGCACAGCAGAAATGCGGTCCCCAGCTGCGCGCCCTCGGCGCCGAGGCTTATGGCGCTGCAAATTCCCGCGCCGTCCATAATGCCGCCGGCGGCAATAATCGGCAGGCCCACCGTCCGCTTCAGCCTCTGGACCAGCGTAAAGGTGCTCAGCTGCTGGTCGTCGCCGCGCGGGTCAAAGATCCCGCGATGGCCGCCCGCTTCGTAGCCCTGAGCTATAACGATATCCACTCCCTGCGCCTCTATCTGCCGGGCCTCCTGAACGCTGGTCGCGCTGGCCATAGTGACAATGCCTCTCTCCTTCAGACGCAGAATGACGCTGCGTGGCGGAATACCGAAGTGAAAACTGACCACCGGCGGCGCCAGTTCGAGCAGCAGCTCAAGCATCGGCTGGTGCCCGAGGAAAGTTTGATAAATCTCCCTCAGCGCCTGCGGCGGCTGGCTTCCCGCCTGGGCAAACGCCGGGAGTAGCCGCTCAATCCACTGCGCTTCGACCTGCGGATCTCTGCGTGCCGGAAGGTGGCAAAAAAGGTTAACGTTAAACGGTCGGGCGGTGAGCTGGCGCGTTTTGCCGATCAGCGCCCGCGCCTGAGACACCGAGGAAGCGCCTAATCCCAGCGAACCCAGGCCGCCGGCATTGCTGACCGCCGCCGCCAGTTCAGGCGTGGACACGCCGGCCATCGGGGCCTGTATAATGGGATAGACAATATCAAGCTGCTGCGTCAGGCGGTTCATGATGATTGATCCTGCGTAAATTTGTGATATCCGGTGCTTAACATCTCTTTTTGAGATGTTAAGATCAATATTATTTCCATATTTAGAAGAAAAACATGAACCACAGCACGCTGGAAATCTTTAAAATTGTGGCGCAGGAGCAAAGCGTAACCCGGGCGGCAAAAAGGCTGGGCCGCGCGCAATCGAACATCACCACGCGCATTCAGCAGCTTGAGGAAGAGCTCAGCGTTGAGCTGTTCGTTCGCGGCAATAAAAAGATGGTGCTCTCCGCCGCCGGAGAACGCTTTCTTGACTACACGCTGCGGATCCTGAGCCTGGCCGAAGAGGCGAAACAGGCGCTGCATCCGACGCAGCCCGCCGGAAGCCTGCGGATGGGGGCAATGGAGGCCGCCGCCGCCAGCCGCTTAACCTCGATTCTGCCGCGCTTTCACCAGCAGTGCCCGGCGGTCGCCCTGACCTTACAAACCATGCCTACCCAGCAGCTGGTCGAACGCGTGCTTAGCGCCGCGCTCGACTGCGCACTGGTGAGCCTGCCGCTGAACGCCAGCGGCCAGCCGGAGTGTCCCGAGGCGCTGGAATACCTGCCGATCTTCGCCGAGGAGCTGATGTTGATAAGCCCCGCGGGACGGGAGGAGTTCAGGCTGGCGGCGTTTGCGCAGGGCTGCAGCTATCGCAAGCGGGCGGAATCATTTTTGTCCGCAATGAAAAACGTTGAAATACAGGAGATCGGTTCGTATCACGCGGTCATTGCCTGCATTGCCTCCGGCGGATATGCCGGGATCGTCCCGCAGAGCGTGCTGGCGCTAATGACGTTACCGGAAGGCTGCGATTCGCAGCCGGTCGGCACGGCGATAACCCAGCTTATCTGGCGCCAGGGCTACGTTTCGCCGGCGCTGGATGCCATGCGCCAGCAGCTGCTGCTGGCGGCCGATAGTTAACTCCCCCGCTGTTGCCCGGCGGGTTTGCCGATCGTCACCAGTGCGGCGGCCACAAACAGCGCCCCGCCCGCGGCGCCGAGGGCGGCATTAAAAGATCCGCTCAGACCGTACAGAACGCCGGCCGCCAGCGGGCCAATAATCTGGCCGATGCCGTAAGTAGCGGTCATGGCGGCGATCATGTTGAATGTCACCAGATGATTCAGCCGCCGCCCTTCAGGAAGGGCAAGGGTAACGGTGCCCATAAAGGTGAAGCCAACCAGCAGGGCGCTCAGCATGCAAAACGCTAACGAGTGGCTCCAGGCGGGCAGGATCACGCCTGTCGCCTGCACCATCAGGTTGATGGTAAACGCTCGCCGGTAGCCGAGCTTGAGCGCCAGCTTGTGCCAGACAAAACAGGACGGTACCGCCGCCAGGCCAAACAGCGCCCACAGCTGCACCGGGTCGATGCCGGTGAGCGAGCCGGAGAGAAACAGCGGCAAATAGGTGGCGGTGATGATATAGCCGAATCCGGCTAAGCCGTAGATAATCAATAACTTCCATGCATCCCCGCGCTGGCCTTCTGCGCCTTGCGCCTGAGCCGATACCGGCGGCTTGTAGGCAATAAGGTAGTCAGACGGGCTGAGCAGCAGGCGCAGAACCAGCGCAAATAAGAGCCCGGCGCTGGCGGCGCAGATTAGCCAAATCTGCGGGCTGGTAAACGCATGGCTTTTGGCGAGCGAAATAAACTCCGCCGACAGAAAAATCCCCATCCCGACCCCTGAATAGAGGATCGGCGCGCCGTTATGATGCTTCATGTGCTGCAGCAGCCAAAGCGAGGCGGCGATCAGGGTGACCGCGCTCAGCACGCCGGCAATGCCTCTCAGCGCAATAATCGCCAGCGGCGACCGTAGCCAGGCAATCGCCGCCAGGCAGAGCACGGTTAAGAGTACCGACGCGAGGTTTAACCATTTCGCATCGGCCGGCCTGGCCCTAGCCAGCATCAGCGCCCCCAGCAGGTAGCCCGCGTAGTTCGCCGACGCGGCGAGATTCCCTTCGCGCAGGGTTAAAATGTGCTCATCCAGCATCAGCGGCAGGATCCCGGTGAACGCAAAGCGCCCGTATCCCATCCCGACGATCAGCACCACCGAACCGGCCAGCGCCAGCAGGAAAGCCTTAAGTTCTGGCCTGTATTCAGTCACCTTGCGCACTCCTCTTAGATCATTAATCTCAAATAAAGAATCATTGTTAATTTAAATTCTTAATTTAGTATGATTATAAATTAACGGGCAGGCAAGCGGCATTGGGCCAGCGCCGGGTATCGTCAGCAGAGAAGACTAGAAGGAAATGCAGGCGGATACTTCGTCGGTTAACGAAATATGTCAGATATTAAGAGGGCCCCGGTGCTGCCGCCAACAAGCGGCGGCAGCCGACGGATGGCAGCAGAGGAGGAACGGACGACATCTACTCACGCAGCCACGGCGTAATGGTCACGCCGGTGAGCAGCCCTTCCGGACTGAGCAGCCGCGTCACCGTCTGACCCCACGGCTCCACGCGGTTCGCAATAAGCAAGCGATAGCCCTTCGCCAGCAGGCTGTCGCTCGCCGCCTGAATATCACGCACCTCAAACTCGATCCACGCCTGAGGCTGCGGGAGATCCGCCGGCCAGCGGGCAACGCCAAAACATGATTGCGCCGCCTGCTCCAGCGGCCACAGCGCAAAGTGCTTAACTCCGGCCAGCGCATCCTGCTCCGTCAGCAGGTAGTCGGCGTTACCCGCCATCTCTTTCAACGGCAAACCCAGCGCCTCGGCGTAAAAGGACCGGCTACTTTCGGTGCTGCGGGTTATCGGCCCAAACCCGGCGACGAACAGAACCTCAATCCCTGCTAAATCGGCTGTCATACTCCCTCCTGACGTTGATGGTTAATATGCTGCGACGAGATAAATCTTATACCGCGAACAGGCGCTTCTGCACAGGCCATTAGGGGTGCGAGCGTCGGCCCGATCGAGACCCGGGGCTAGCGTCAGCAGCCGTGCGGCAAATGAAAAAAGCGGTGACGGACATTGCCTGACTGCGAAAGCGCGGATTCTGAATAAAACTAGCGGCATAGTAAGTGAAACGTGCGGAAATCACATCCCGCGCTCGTGCTGGCCGCAGGGTCTGCGCTATGCTAACCCCCCTTTTGTTTTAAATACCTGACGTTATGACTCCTTCAGCCACTCAGACTCAGCTAAATCTGCGCATCATTTCGATCGTTGTATTCACCTGCATTTGCTATCTGTCGATCGGCCTGCCGCTGGCGGTTTTACCCGGCTATATTCACTATCAGCTGGGCTATAGCACCTTTGTTGCTGGCGTGGTGATCAGTCTGCAGTACATTGCCACCCTCTTCAGCCGGCCGCACGCGGGGCGCTACGCCGATATCTGGGGGCCGAAAAGAGTCGTCAGCCTCGGTATCGTCTGCTGCCTGCTGAGCGGGGTTTTTACGCTGGCTGCGGTGCTGCTGCAGTCCGTTCCGCTGCTGGCGGTGGCCGCTCTGCTCATTGGCCGAATACTCCTTGGCGTCGGCGAGAGCTTTACCGCCACCGGGGCGACGCTGTGGGGAATTAAAACCGTCGGCGCGATCCATACCTCCCGGGTGATCTCCTGGAACGGCGTGGCGACCTACGTGGCGATGGCGGTCGGTGCCCCGCTGGGAGTTCTGCTCAACGGCTATTTTGGCATTAGCGGTTTTGCCGTCGTGGTGGTGCTGGTGGCCTTTATCGGCCTGCTTTTTGCCCGCACCCGCCAGGACGTCAGCGTCAGCGGCGGCGTTCGCGCCCCCTTCCACGTGGTGGTGCGCAAAATCTGGCCTTACGGTCTGGGGCTGGCGCTGGGGACGGTGGGCTTCGGGGTGATAGCAACCTTCATTACCCTCTACTTTTCCGCCCACGACTGGCAGGGCGTGGCGTTTACGCTATCGCTGTTCAGCGTCGGTTTCATCTGCATTCGTCTGATACTGGGCAACACCATCACCCGCTACGGCGGCGTTCCGGTATCGCTGGCCTGCTTTGTTATCGAATGCATCGGCCTGCTGATTATCTGGCAGGCCTCTTCTGCGTGGGTTGCCGGCATCGGCGCGTTCCTGACCGGTTCCGGTTTCTCGCTGGTCTTCCCGGCGCTGGGCGTCGAGGCGGTGAAACAGGTCGAGGAGCAAAACCAGGGCACCGCGCTGGGCACCTACTCCGCGTTCCTCGATCTGGCTCTCGGGCTCACCGGCCCCGTTGCCGGCTGGGTTGCCGGGTATTACAGCCTGGGAACTATTTATCTGCTGGCCGCGGCGGTTGTGGTCATGGCGTTTATCTTGATATTACGCGTATATCTGCAACAACGCGCCGGTTTGCGGCGGGCGTAAGGAATTGTGTTCCGCGGGCCGCCCCGCTGAAAAAGGTAAAAAAGTAATCAAGAATTGACTGTTATTCGGCATCCGTGACACCATCCGAACAGCGCCTGGCAACGGGCGTACTGGCGAAACGGGTGATATATCAGAGATCGAATAACAGACGATCCGTGCCCGTTATCATGCCCAATCCGAATCACTGGCCTGGACGGTGAATTCCTGACTCTGGCGGGAAATACATACATGCATCAAAGTTTTAATCAGCGGGTTCATTTCTATTACTGCATATTAGTCGCGCTGAAAATACACGGAAAATCTAAGAAAGCGGGCGGGATCAGAGGAAAAAATAACTTCCTGCTGAAATGGCTGCGTAAAGCGCAGGACAATAATATTTTCCATCCGGATATCACCAGCGAAATTGAGTGGCTGCGGGGGAAAATAATCCAGGCCGGATACGATACCGATCTTGAGCCGATGCTGGATTTTGTCTATGCCACCGCCAAACGCGCGGAGTCGTTAAAGGACGCCGATTAGGCCTGCGGACTGGCGAGAACCCTTCGCTCTATATTGCGTTACGTGACGCTGTCACGTAACTAATAAAATGCGTAAAGTCATTTTACCTGCGGTCAATGCCATCTATGCTGATGAACGAGTTTATCTAACCCGGAGTCACCGATGGCAGACTGGAATCCCTCGCTGTATCTACAGTTCGGCGCCGAGCGTACGCGCCCCGCCGCCGAACTGCTCGCTCGTATCGCCCATCATCCCGTTACGCTCGCCGTTGACCTTGGCTGCGGGCCGGGAAACAGTACCGCGCTGCTGCATCATGCCTGGCCCGCGGCGACGGTTGTCGGAGTGGATAATTCGCCCGCGATGCTGGAAGAGGCGGCCCGGGCGCTGCCCGCATGCCGGTTCGTCGCCGCTGATATCCGGGAATACCGGCCCGAACGTCCGGCGGATGTGATCTACGCAAACGCCTCCCTGCAGTGGCTTACCGAGCACCAGACGCTGTTCCCGCAGCTCGTCGAACGGCTGGCGGATAACGGCATTCTGGCGGTGCAGATGCCGGATAACTGGCAGGAGCCTTCCCATACCCTGATGCGTCAGGTAGCTCAGGAGCTTGGGCATGCGGAAAGCGGACGCCACCCGCTTCCCACCGCCCGGCAGTATTACGATATCCTGACGGCCAGCGGCTGCGAGGTCGATATCTGGCGCACCACCTATTATCATCAGCTCGATTCCCATCAGGCAATTATTGACTGGCTGCAGTCCACGGGATTGCGTCCGTACCTGCAGCGACTCGATGACAGCCAGCGCGACGCGTTTCTCAGCCGTTATCTGACGCTACTGCAGGCGCACTATCCGTTACAGTGTAACGGGAAGGTGCTGCTGCTGTTCCCTCGCCTGTTAATCGTCGCCCGTCGCCAGATCGCAGCCTGATAGCGCTTGCCGGGCACGCAGGACGTCGCCCGGCTTTTATCGCTGACCATCCTGTTTTTCAGGATGGACTATCCAAAATGTTGCGATATTAAGAAGAATTTCCCTGTGCCACTCTCTGTTCATCCTCTCTCATGGCAACCGGAGATATGAACGATGGCATCACCTACCCGCAATAACCTGGCCGGGATCGCGCCAAAACTCGCCCAGCTGACTGAAGACGTGCTTTTCGGCGATATCTGGGCCCGAGGCGAGCTGTCGCCCCGGGAAAGAAGTTTGATAACCCTTGCTGCCCTGACGGCGCTTGGCAGAGAACGACAGCTGCCGTGGCATATTGAGTTTGCGGCTAACAACGGCCTGACCCGCGCCGAAATAACCGAGGTTTTTACCCACCTGGCCTTTTATGCCGGCTGGCCGGCGGCCGTCACCGCGCTCTCCTGCATACCGCCGGAGGGAGCAACATGCCTTTGACCCGGATAACGCTGCGCGCCGGCTATGACGATGAATGGATTGCGCGGCTTTCAGCGCTATTCCATCAAACGCTGGTGGACGAGTTTGCGGTTCCCCCGGCGGATAAATTCCAGTTTATCGACGCTCTGCCCGATGCCCGGCGCATCGTCGATCCGCACTACCTCAGCGGCGGGCGCAGCGGCGACTTTGTGCTGTTTCATATTTTTGCCGGCAAAGCCCGCAGCGCGCAGCAGAAAAAGCGCCTCTACCGGCGACTGTGCGATCGGCTGCAGGCGGAGCTCGGTATTGCCCCCGATGATGTGATGGTGGTCATTCAGTTTAATCATACCGAGGACTGGAGCTTTAGCCGCGGCGAGATGCTGCCGGGATAGTTCAAGGGATAATTAACGGCGCCACAGCAGGCGCCGTACTGCCGGATTTACCAGGGGAGATGGTGCACCAGGGAGAGATCCCAGGCGGTAGCCAGCAGGGAAAGAAAGATGATCAGATTAACGGTTGTCTCGATTCGTTTTTCCATATTTGATTCTCCTGAGTCGTTTTCCGCTATTAGACAGGGAAAATCTTAATAACTTCTTATCTCTGACGGCTTATAGCATCACACGATAGCGGACGTAATCATCCGCAGGGGTGAATTCATCATACAGCCTGCGAGCAGGATTATCAGCGCGCGTATGCCAGTATAAGCGCGACCACCCTTTCGCTTTACCTTCCGAATGCAGGGCCTGCACCAGCGCTCTGGCGACTCCGCGCCCGCGCATTTGCGGGTCGACGAACAGATCTTCCAGATAACAAACGGGCGTTTTCACCCAGGTGCCTTCGTGAAGAACGCCAATCGCAAACCCGACCACCCGGCTATCGACCACCGCAACCCGGCCAATAACGGGAGAGGCGCTGTCCAGCAGGCGCTGCCAGGTGTATTCCGTCACATCGTCAGGCTGCGGGCTGCCGTAGAAACTGGTATAGCCCTCCCACAGCTGCAGCCACTGCGATTTGTCCTGCGAATGCAGCTCGCGTATATCGATGACCATCGTGCCCTCCCACCTCATGCGAATAAGCCATTATTTTCCCGGAAGGAAATTACTTCAAGCGCTACGGACGCAATTTGCCATCCCAGGAGGGTTAACGGCTATTGCTTCCCTTACTACGGCCGCTAAAAGCGATGAGGGTCACAAACCTTGCCCGATAACGAACCGGAAACGCGATCGACATCGCTTTAGTCTGCCTATGTGCCTGGTCGTTAAGGTATAATGCGGCTTCTCAAGGGGAGAGGGATGATGAAGCGGAAAAACAAAGTAACGATGAACGATATCGCCCGTACGGCGGGCGTCTCACAGGCAACGGTATCGTTGGTCCTTAATCAATCCCGGAATATCAAGCTTAGCGAGGAGACCCGTCAGCGGGTGATCGCCGTTGCGACTGAGCTCGGCTATGACCGCCTTCCGGCGATTCACGCTCCGCGGAATCAGGAAGAAGTGGCGCTGCTGGTCAGCACGCTGCAAAGCTACGACCCCTTTATCGATGCTATCAGCCAGGCGCGAGAAGCGGCCTGGCGCAATGAAGTGCTGCTGACCGTATATGATTACGGCGACGACGTGGAGCTGGCGATCAATATTATCCGTCAGCTGGAGCAGCGTAACTGCATCGGAATTATTCTCGCCTCCCCGGTGACCACGCTTGTGGATATGACCGATTTTCAGGACTGCACCCGCCTGCCGCTGGTTTTGCTCAACCAGCGGGACCCGGATTCGCCGCTGCTGCCTTCGTTTGTCCCCGACGACTACGCCAACGCGTTTCAGGTGACCCGTCATCTGATTTCCATGGGCGCCAGGCGCATCGCGCACATCACCGGCGAAAGCTGGATGGAGGCAACCCGCCAGCGGCTGGCGGGATATCAGGCGGCGCTGGAGCAGGCCGGACAGGCGTACGATGAGAGCCTGGTGCGCCGGACAAACTGGCAGTTCAGCGAGTCCTTTACGGCCACCTGCTCTCTGCTGGAACAGCAGGATCGCCCGGACGCCATCTTTTGCGCCAGCGACTGGCTGGCGATCGGCTGCTATCAGGCGCTGGCGGTCAACGGCATACGGCTGCCGCAGGATCTTCTGCTGGCGGGATACGACGATCAGAAAATATCGGAACAGCTCACCCCGCCGCTCACCAGCATTCAGCTGCCCTACAGTGAATTAGGGCGGCTGGCGGTGGAGTATCTGTGCAATCAGGAAGATGCGGCGACGCACGTTATGCTGGCCGGCAGGCTAAAGGTCAGATCCTCCAGCAGCCGGAAATAAAGCCCTTCATAAAGGCCAGCGTTACAGAACGTCACGTCAGAGGCGACAGCGCGCCGGGATATGTGTAAATATTCCCGGTAACTTTTCGTTGTGGTACGGCTGACATGCTTTCGGTTCCTTTTCCGCTTATTACCTTATCCGCCCTGCTTTTTCTGCTGGCAATGGCTCTGTTTGCACACAAGCAGCGCCACGCGGGTACCCTGCGTTTTCTGCTTTCCTGTATCGTCCTTATTGCCGTCAGCACGCTGCGCTGGGAATATGAGTCCAGCATGTTGCGCAATCTCCAGTCCGGGCTGGCCATAATGCTGCCGCCGATCGCCTGGCACTGTTTTATCTCGCTGACTGAAATCAGCCGGCGGCGTCACCTGATGCTGCTGTTCGCCCCCGCCGTTCTCGCCATCGCTATCAGGATACTCTGGCCGCCAGCGACGGATTCGATCCTCTTTTTCCTTTTTGCCGGCTATGGATACAGCCTGCTGCGGCTCGCCTGGCGCGGGGAGCACCGCTTTACCCTCAGCCGACTCACAGAGTCGCCGCATACGACGAAAATGGCCTTTTTTGCCGGCTGTTTTCTCTGTATATCGGCGCTGACCGATCTCGCGGTGGCGTTTGACTTCAGCGTAACCGGCGGCAAGCTGGCTCCGGCGATCGTGATGGGTTTTCAGGCAGCGCTCCTTCCGCTTATTGGCGCGGCGATCGTCTGCGCGGGGCGGCCGGCTGCGGTTGCGCAGTCTGATAGCCGGGAGGCGCCACCGACGCGGGCCGCGCTTCCTGCGGGAGAGCTGGCGGGAATTTACGCCACCCTTGAGAAGCTGGTTCGGGAAACGGAGATCTATCTCAATCCCGACCTTACGCTCAGCCTGCTTGCCCGAAAAACGGGGATCCCCGCGCGTCAGCTCTCAGGCGCGGTCAACGCTATCAGTCAATGTAATGTCTCGCAGTGGATTAACGGTTTAAGGATTGAACGGGCGCAGGCGCTGCTGCGAAGCACCCCGCTGCCCGTTACCGAAATCATGTTCGAGTCGGGATTTACCACCAGGTCCAATTTTAACCGCGAGTTTCAGCGCATTAGCGGCCTGTCGCCGACCTCGTTCCGTCAGCAGGCGCGTGATAATCCAGCGCCGAATTGAGAAACATGCCGATCTTAGGTATCAGCGCCTGGTGAATAGCGGAGCGGTTTCCTCCGCTTGCGTCCTGGCAAACGATGCCATCACCGGGCGTTTCCTCCTCAATAAGCGCCTCGCCGGCAGGCTTGCATAGCTGCATGAAGCTGAAATGGGTGGCCCCTTCAACGACCTCGTATTGCCTGTTCATGCCGGCCGCAAGGTAGCCGGATTCCTGTTGCGCATCAAGATCCGCCAGCTTGTCCGCCTGGGCCGCAAGAATCAGCGTCGGAACGCTGACCGCGCGCAGGCTCCGGGGGGTAAAGCCGGGGGCGAAGCCGAGATCCAGAGAGACTACCGCCTTGACTCTGGCATCCCGCAGGTCCGCAAAGCGCGCATCCTGCGAGCGGGCGCCATCGACGCCGAGTTTGTGCGTTAACCGACAGTCGCCGCGCTGCGCATGGTGCCGGCAGTCGCGCAGCATGCGGGCGGAATCGAAGCGCGCTCCCGCCAGAGACATGACCGTCCATCCGCCGAGGGAGTGCCCTAAAGCGGCAATTCGACCGGCGTCCGCTTCCCCGAGCAGAGCGGAGGAGCGCAGAGTGAAATCAATCACCTGGGTAAGATCCTGCGGGCGTCGCCACAGGCGCTTAGCGTCGAGCGGATTCTGATTAAAAGTGGTGGTGCCGGGATGATCCGGGGCGGCGACAATATATCCCTGCGTGGCCAGGGCCGCCGCAATCCATGACAAATTGCGCCAGTTGCCGTTATAGCCGTGGGAGATAACCAGCAGAGGGTGCGCTCCGGGCCGCGGAGGCGCATTGCGAATAACGGTGACCCCTTCGAAAGCGGGATTCGCGCCGACATTTTCCGTCTTTCCTTCTGCAGACGTTGGATACCATACGGCGACATCCAGCTTTTCCCCCTGCGGGTCGCTTAACGCCAGCTGACGAAAACCCGGATATGCGTGGACCTGTATACAGACCAGTAAAGCCGATAATAAAACAAACCCTCTTCTGAACATCATGATCGCTCCTGCGGTGCTGAATTGAGGCTCATTTATAGATGAGCCGCGGCGTCAGGGCGTCCCAAAACACGATCGAGGTCGTAAATTCGCACATTTTCAGTGTTTTTCGTCATCCGCAGGATGCCGCGCACCCTCGGCAGAAAGCGCCTCCCTCCGTTCTGCATGACGAAGCGGGTAAGGAGTATCAGGCCTGGCAGGGTTATTTATCTGTCGTTCAAAAGTATGTTGTAACTAATAAGACGGGATAAATAACCCGGCACGCGCCGGGTCAAATTTGAATTAGCAGAGCGGCTTCACCGCCGCGCGCATTCCGCCGAGCAGTATGGCATCAAGGTCGAGAGTCACCTGCTCCACCAGACCGCTGATTTTGGTTAAATCCTGCTGCCAGTGCGCCTCAACCGACAGTACGGCTTTCACCAGTTCACTGGTACTCAACTGCGCATCCCGATGCGCGGACCACAGCGCCCGATAGCGCTCCATCCATTCGGCATCGTCCTGCACCGGATAGTTTTGCTCATTGCGCTCCCCGCGATAGAACGCAATCAAGGCCGCCAGCGCAAAGGTTAGCCTGGCCGCGAGTTTACCGTTTTTCGCCTGCCCCGCCAGCAGCTGCGGCAGAATGCGGGTGCGGTATTTCGTCATGCCGTTAAGCGCAATCGACAGAAGCTGATGCTTTATATAGGGATTGCGGAAGCGCCCGGTAACCGCGCGGGCGAAAGTCTCCAGCTCTTCGCGCGGCAAATCCAGCTGCGGAATAATTTCCTCATAAATCGCTTTTTCGACGAAAGAGCAGATCTCGCGATCGTTCATGGCTTCACCGACGGTATCCAGCCCGGCCAGGAAGGCAACCGGCACCAGCGCGGTGTGCGCGCCGTTGAGAATCGCCACTTTACGCTCTTTGTAAGGCTTAATATCGTCGACAATCAGGACGTTAAGCGGCAGTTTATCGAGGCGCAGCTCCGCTGCCAGCGATTTAGGCCCCTGAATAACGAACAGATAGAAGTGTTCCGCGGTGGCCAGGAAGGCGTCTTTATAACCGAGCTGCTGCTCGATTTGCAGTGCTTCATCGCGCGGATAGCCGGTGACGATACGGTCCACCAGCGTCGAGCAGAAGGTATTCGCCTCATTCAGCCACGCGGTAAAGGCTTCCGGCAGCGCCCACTCTTCGGCGTAGCGCAGCACCAGTTCACGCAGGGCTTCGCCGTTATAGTCGATAAGCTCGCATGGTATGATCACCCAGCCTTTATCGCTGGCGCCAGAGAAGCGGCTGTAGCGCTCAAACAGCAGGCGAGTCAGCTTAGCCGGATAGCTCACCGCCGGCGCATCGTCAAAACGATCTCCCGCGTGGTAGCTAATTCCCGCTTCGGTGGTATTAGAAAACACAAAGCGGATATCCGGGTTGTGCGCCAGGCGCAGGTATTCAGCATAGTCCGCATAGACGCTGATTTCCCGGGTGACGCTGCGGATCATTCGCGCATCGCTAACCGCATCGCCCTTCTCGTTAAGCCCGCGAATAATCGTGGTATAGAGACCGTCCTGAACGCTCAGCGACGGCGGGAATTCGCTCTCAATGGGGCGCACGATGACTACGCCGGCATTCAGGTCGGTGTGCTCGTTGAGCAGATCGACCTGCCAGTCGATAAAGGCGCGTAAGAAGTTGCCTTCACCGAACTGGATAATGCGTTCAGGATACTGCGCGCCGGGAAAATCGCGACGGTTGAGTGTTTTCACAAGGGGTTCCCTCATAGAGTAGTCATACAGCCTGAGTAATTGGTGTAATAACTTATCAGCTTTCTCTACCAGTAAAACCCCGTTTTGATCAAACCATCGGCAGTTATTGCAGGAACTTATAGAACAACGAGGTGGCGGTCATCTTTCCGTCCGGCATCAGCGCATAGCGCGGAATTTCCCCGGCTTTTTCCCAGCCACACTGAACGTAGAAGCGCTCTGCGCCGCTCCCTGTCGCGGTATCCAGTACCAGCACGGACTTGCCCTGGTCGCGGGCGACCTCTTCGAGATAGTTCATCAGCGCGTTAGCCAGCCCCTGACGCCTGGCATTTTGGTGAACCAAAAGTTTGGCCACGTCGGCGCGATGAGGCTGGTTTTCCGGCTGGCTGACAATGAGCTGGACGGTACCGACGATCTGATGGCGTTCATTTTCTGCCACCATCACAATACGCTCTCCCGCGGCAACGCTCTGCGCCGTACGGTTCCAGAAGTCGCTGGCAGTTTGCGGTGAGAACGGCAGCATAAAGCTGACCGACGCTCCGCCGTTCACGCAGCTGGTCAAAATGTCGCTTAACGGCTGAAGCTGTTCGAGGATTTCTTCACGCGAGAGCGTGCGCAGGGAAAAGGATGTGGCCATGATCAGTTCCTTAAAATTGACCACATCACTATGTTTTTAACCTAAATTTAACTCAAGCAAAATCACTATCGTATTTTCTTATTACCGCTTTCAGACCAGCCCGGGCGTACAAACCCGATTGCGTCCCGCTTTCTTGGCGCTCACCAGATAGTCGTCAGCGGCCATCAGCAGCTGATTAAAGAGCTCGGTTATCCGCTCGCTCCCCACCGGACGAGACTCCAGCCCCATGCTCACGGTAAGGCGGATCTTGTTCTGCCCCCAGACAAAGGTTTGCGCCTCGACGCCCTGGCGGATTTTCTCCGCCAGCGCCTGACTCTCCTGCATCGACGAGCTCAGGGTTGCCACGGCAAACTCCTCCCCGCCAATCCGCGCGACCAGCCCCTGCTCGCCCGCCAGCTGGCGCACCTGTTGCGCAAACTGCGTCAGGACGCAATCGCCGCACTCATGCCCCCAGCTGTCGTTGACCCGCTTAAAGCCGTCAATATCCAGCACCATCACGGTCAGCAGCTGCCCTTCAGCCAGCGTCTGACGTTTGAGCGCCTCGCCGAGCCCGGAGCGTGAGTAAACGCGGGTCTGGAAATCAAAATCGGCGCGCAGCGCCAGCTGTTTCACCAGGTTATTAATCGCTTCTACGCTCGAGGCGACAATCACCGGGCTAATCAGCATCGCGGCGATCCCCAGACGCGTGGAGAAGAGCTGCCACGGCTGCATCCGCGCGTCGGGAGAGAGATGAATCAGCGAGTTGGCTACCAGCAGAATTTCGCTGATGCCGGTAATAAACGTCAGCAGACAGGTCAGCGGCAGCGGATAGCGAATGGCGCACCAAATCAGCGCCGGCAGCGGGAAAGTGATGCTCCCCGCTCCGCCGACGCTAACCCCGAGAATAATCGACAATACCAGCGCGATAACCGGCAGCAGCTGGCGGAAACGAAAGGCGCCGAGCGTGGAAGGCAGCGTCAGCGTCAGAATAAACGGCAGGATCAGCACCGCGGTCGAGAACTGCTCGCTAAACCAGTCCGCCAGCTGAGGAATAAAGGTGGCGCGCTCTACGTCCACCGACCCCAGCGCGCCGACGGCAGCGCACAGCAGCGCCGCCAGCAGGCAATAACAAAACAGGTTCAGCGCATTAATTGGCCCCGGCATAGAATCAGCGCGTCGCTTATCCCACAGCACCAGCTGCGCCAGGATCACAATAAAAACAATATTGGAGAAGTTAATCAGCAGCGAAGCGAAGCCCATTCCCCAGCGCGACGTCAGGCCGTCATAAACCAGCATCGCGGCAAAACAAACCGCATAAAAATAGCTGCGGTTTAGCCAGACGTAACGCGCAAAGATCCCCGCCATCACGGCATTAAGCGGCCAGAAAAACGAGAGTTCCTGCACCAGACGCAGCATGGCGCCAAAGAAATGAAGCAGCAGCGTTAACGTGAATAACACCAGCGCATCACGCACGGGCTGCTCCTCACGAAACAGCGTGAATGACCGAATCGACAGTGAAGACATTCAGTAATTATCCGTCTAATTGTTTCAGGCAATTATTATGTTAATAATTAGTTAGCGGATTATCATAGCATGAGAATATTTATCAGGCATACATATGCCTGATTGTTGCTCACTATCAATGGCCGGAAGAATTCATCTGCAGCACCAGCCAATGGTGAATAACCTGCACGACGTACCGCTGCTCGTCGGCGCTCAGCGCCCGGCCTGGAGGGATCGCGTGCCACTTTTCGAGGCAGCCGCGACAGCAGGTGGCGGTGGCGTGCTGGGCGATAAAGACCGGATGGCCGCGCATTGGCGTTTGCTTGCCGTCATTGGGGATATTCGCTGGCGCCAGGCGGCGGGCAATAAAATCCGCCGCGTGCTGGTCAATGGTCTCCGCCCCTTTATCGAAACAGTATTGCCGCTCTTTAATTCCCAGCTTAAAACGGGAGCGAAACGCGGAACGCTCCAGCCGGCTAAATAAACTGTTCATGTTAACCATCAGAATACCGACCTTCCCACCTGCTGAGTGAGTTTTTCCAGCACCGCAACCCCGGCCAGCGAGTTCCCGGCCTGATCCAGCTCCGGACTCCATACGGCAATAGCCATCTCCTGGGGAACGATCGCCACGATCCCTCCGCCAACGCCCGATTTTGCCGGCAGCCCGACGCGCCAGGCAAACTCCCCGGCGTTTTGATACATTCCGCTGGTCATCATCAGGGCATTCACCTGACGCGACTGAATCGGCGCAATCACCGGCGTATCGAGGTGCGGCGCGATACCGCGATCGGCGAGGAACAGAAAGGTCCGCGCCAGCTCAACGCAGCTCATCTCCAGCGAACAGTAGTGGAAATAGTTGTGCAGCACCGTGGCGACGTCGTTATGGAAATTGCCGAAGGACTTCATCAGCCAGGCAATCGCCGCATTGCGCGCCGAATGCTCAAACTCGGAACGCGCCACCAGCGGGTCGTAGGCGATATCCGCCACTCCGCTCAGCCGCCGGACAATTTCCAGCATCCGCTGGCGCGGCGCGCTGAGGCGGCTTTGCAGCATATCGCAAACCACCAGAGCCCCGGCATTAATGAAGGGGTTGCGCGGTTTTCCCTGCTCGATTTCCAGCTGCAGGAGCGAGTTAAACGGCTGGCCGGAGGGATCTTTCCCCACCCGCTGCCAGATCTCGTCTTCCTGATAGTGGTTCATCGCCACCACCAGGCTGAGCACTTTAGAGATGGATTGAATGGAAAAACGCTCATGGGCGTCACCGGCAAAATAGTGCCGCCCGTCAACCGTGCTGATCGCGATGCCAAGCTTATTGCCGCTCACGCTGGCCAGCGCCGGAATATAGTCCGCCACCTTACCGCGCCCAATCAGCGGCCTGATTTCTGCCAGAATCGCATCCAGCATTGCATTATTGATGACCGTCGCCACGCCCGGCTCCTTGCCCACATCCAAATTCGGGCTGCGAGTATAGCAGAGCGCGGCGACGGGCGTCAGGCGCTAACGTCGATTAGCGACGGTCTTTCCATACGGTCTGCACGTTACAGAACTCATGCAGCCCAAAGTGCGAGAGCTCGCGGCCGAAACCGCTTTTTTTCACGCCGCCAAAGGCCACCCGCGCGTCGCTGGCGCTGTAGCCATTGATAAAGACCCCGCCGCACTCCAGCTGACGGGAGAAGCGGTCGGCCTCTTCGACGCTGGCGGTAAAGACGGTGGCCGACAGGCCAAATTCGCTGTCATTAGCCAGCTCCAGGGCATGCGCGGCGTCGCGAGCCACGGTTATCGTGGCGACCGGACCAAACAGCTCCTGGCGGAAGCCGGTCATTTCAGCGGTCACGTTACCCAGCACCGTCGGGGCATAGTAGTTACCGGCGCCGGCAACCTTTTCGCCGCCGAGCAGCAGGGTCGCCCCTTCCGCCAGCGTCGCCGCCACCTGCTGATGGAGCTCGTCACGGAGGTCGAAACGCGCCATTGGCCCCAGATAGTTGGCCTCATCGCGCGGGTCGCCCATTTTCAACGCCTCAACGGCGGCAACGAATTTTTTGCTGAACGCATCGGCAATCCCGGCTTCGACAATAAAGCGCTTCGCTGCCGCACACACCTGTCCGGTGTTCTGGTAGCGTCCGATCACCGCCGCTTTCACCGCCTCGTCCAGGCTGGCATCGTTCAGCACGATAAACGGGTCCGATCCCCCCAGTTCGAGGACGCACTTCTTCAGCGCGGCTCCGGCCTGGGCGCCAATCGCCTTCCCGGCGCGAACGCTACCGGTCACCGTCACGGCGGCTATGCGCGGATCGTTAATGGTCTGCGATACGCCTTCATTGGTGGCGTTGACCCAGCCGAATACGCCGGCTGGCAGCCCCGCCTGCGTGAAGATGTCGCCGATCAGCGCCGCGCTGCCCATGACGTTCGGCGCATGCTTGAGCAGATAGCTGTTGCCTGCCAGCAGGATCGGTACCGCGCCGCGCAGTACCTGCCACAGGGGAAAGTTCCACGGCATAATCGCCAGAATGGCGCCCAGCGGGCGGTATTCGATAACGGCTTTATTATCTTCGACCTGGGTGGCTTCGGTTTTCAGCATTGCCGGACCGTGCTCGGCATACCAGTCGCAGAGATTGGCCGATTTGGTCACTTCGCCGCGGGCCTGGGCAATCGGCTTACCCATCTCCAGGCTTATCATCTGCGCCATCTCTTCCGCCCGGCTACGCAGGACGCTGCCGACCTGACGCAGCGCAGCGGCGCGCTGGTCTACGCCTGTCGCGCGCCACTGGCGATAGCCCAGCTCCGCGAGAGCAATAGCCGCATCGACCTCCTGTTCAGTAGCCCAGGGCAGAGACGACACAATTTCACCGGTGGTCGGGTTCAGGGAAACCGCATGAGTTGCAGATAAATTCATCGTTATTCTCTCTGTGTTGATGGCGAATGTTGATTGCGAACTGACCTCATTCTGGCTTACGCTTCCATTCATTGAAAATGAATAATATTAAGCAACCTGTTCACAAAAGAAGAAGACTATGGACCTGACCCAGCTTGAGATGTTTAACGCCGTCGCCGCGACGGGCAGCATTACCCAGGCGGCTCAGAAGGTGCATCGCGTCCCTTCTAACCTCACCACCCGCATTCGCCAGCTGGAGGCCGACCTCGGCGTTGAGCTGTTTATCCGCGAGAACCAGCGCCTGCGCCTTTCTCCTGCCGGCCATAGCTTTCTGCGCTACAGCCAGCAGATCCTGGCGCTGGTCGACGAGGCGAGAATGGTGGTTGCCGGCGATGAGCCGCAGGGGCTGTTTTCGCTAGGGTCGCTGGAGAGCACCGCCGCGGTAAGGATCCCCTCGGCGCTGGCGCTCTATAACCAGCGCTATCCGAAAATCCATCTGGCGCTCTCGACCGGCCCATCCGGCAATATGATTGACGGCGTGCTCGAAGGCACCCTGAGCGCGGCATTTATCGACGGCCCGCTGGTGCACCCCGGCCTTGAAGGCCTGCCGGTATTTCCGGAGGAGATGATGATCGTCGCGCCCGTGGGTCATGCCCCCATTACCCGCGCCAGCGAGGTGAACGGCGTCAACGTCTACGCGTTTCGCGCCAACTGCTCCTACCGACGGCATTTTGAAAGCTGGTTTCACGCCGATCGCGCCACGCCCGGGCGGATCCATGAGATGGAGTCCTATCATGGCATGCTGGCGTGCGTGATTGCCGGGGCCGGGCTGGCGCTGATCCCGCGCAGCATGCTGGAGAGTATGCCCGGCCATCAGCAGGTTTCCGCGTGGCCGCTTGCCGAAGAGTGGCGCTGGCTAACCACCTGGCTGGTGTGGCGGCGCGGGGCGAAAACCCGCCAGCTGGAGGCGTTTATAGCGCTGCTGAACGAAGATCGGCAACGAGCAGTTTCTCCATAAACAGGCTCAGCGGATCGGGCTGATAGGGAGCAAAAGCGCTGCGCGTTTGATAGCCGCTGCGGGTATAGAGCCTGACGGCGGCCTGCTGATAGATGCCGGTCTCAAGACGCACGGTGTGGCAATCGCGCCGGCGGGCCTCTTCTTCCAGCGCCTGCAGCAGCTTTTCACCCAGCATCTGTCCGCGATGGCTGGGGTCGATAAACACCCGCTTCATTTCGCCAAAGCCATCGTCGCCGAGGACGATAGCTCCGCAGCCCACCGCCTGCTGGTTTTCATCCCGGATAAGCAGCACGATAACCGACTCCGCCTTTAGCTGGCTCAGGTCAACGAGGTGGTTACTCTCCGCCGGATAGAGCGACTCCTGGAAAGCGTCCAGTTGGGCAATAAGGGCGGTGAGATCGGGATGGGACAACGAGGTCGGGGCGATGGTGTACATAGGCGAGCTCCTTTTTTTGAGCCACTGTAGCGCAACGCGTACAGCTGTTTCTCATAGCATTAACTTATACCTCCGGCATCCTCTTGCGCTAACCAATTGAGCCGCAGTAATTTTATGCCATGACGGTTGATATCAGGAGCGGACCATGAATAGCAAAGCGCGCAAGGTGATGATCATCGGTGCAGGCAATGTCGGCACCTCGGCGGCCTATGCATTATTAAACCAGAATATCTGCGAAGAGCTGATCCTCGTCGATCTCGATAAAACGCGGGCCCAGGCGCACGCTCAGGACCTTAGCGACGCCGCCGCCTATATGCCGGGAATGATGGCCATTTCAGTACGCGATGCCAGCGACTGCGCCGATGTGGATATCGCGGTGATCACCGTCTCCGGTGGCGCGCTGAAAGAGGGCGAAAGTCGCCTGGACGAGCTGGCCCGTACGGCGAAAATCGTCCGCGGCATTGTCCCGCGGATGATGGACAACGGTTTCAACGGTATCTTCCTGATTGCCACCAACCCCTGCGATATTATTACCTGGCAGGTGTGGCAGCTTTCCGGCTTGCCGCGCGGCCAGGTGATTGGTACCGGCGTCTGGCTGGATACCACCCGCCTGCGCCGCCTGCTGGCGCAGGCGCTGGATATTGGCGCCCAGAGTATCGATGCTTTTATTCTCGGCGAACATGGCGATACCCAGTTTCCGGTGTGGTCCCACTCGTCGGTGTACGGCTCGCCGATTGCCGAGGTTTACCAAAAACATACCGGTAAGGCGTTGGACCGTCAGCAAATCGCCGACCGGGTTCGCAAACTCGGGTTTGAGATCTATGCCGGTAAAGGCTGCACCGAATATGGCGTCGCCGGAACCATCGCCGAGATTTGCCGCAATATCTTTACCGGTAGCCACCGCGCGCTGGCCATCTCCTGCATTCTCGATGGCGAGTACGGTATTCGCGGCGCAGCAGTCGGCGTACCGGCCGTGCTGGCGCAAAACGGCGTGCAGCAGATTATAGAATTGCAGCTAGCGCCGGAGGAAAGTGAGAAGTTCCGTCATTCAGTGGCGGTGATAAAAGCCAATATCGCCCGCCTCGAATAAGATATGGCCTGGCGCCACAGGCGTCGCGAGCGGCCCCCGCGACGCCACTCAGCGCAGAAAGAGTCTGCCGCCAGGAGACATTGCAGCCTCTTTCACGATTTTCCTTAGCGTAGGGTGATGGTGCCAGTCAGATAGATTATCGCCTGACCGCCGATCAGCACCCGCTCCCCCTGCCACTGGCAGCGCAGATCGCCACCGCGAGCCGATACCTGACGCGCCTGCATCTGCGTTTTGCCAAGCCTTTCGCCCCAGTAAGGGATCAGCATGCTGTGAGCAGAGCCGGTGACCGGATCTTCGGCAACCCCTTCGCCAGGACAGAAGAAACGGCTGACAAAGTCATATTCCTCATCCGCCGCGCTGATACAGACCATTTTGCCAAGCCGCTGGAGCTGGTGCATATCCGGACGGACGGCTTCGACCTGCTGGCGATCGGCCAGCACCACCAGGTAGTCGCGCCCAACCCGCACGTCCACCGCGTGGCTGATTCCCAGCCCGGCAAACAGCTCGGCGGGCGGCGCGGCGACTTCCTCCGCTGACCACGCCGGAAAGTCCAGGGTCAGCCAGTCGCCGTTGCGCGTAACCCGCAGCTCGCCGACAAAACGGGTGCTGAAAACGATGGTGGTAGAGGGATAGTCAAGATATTCAAAAATAACGTGCGAGGCCGCCAGGGTGGCGTGGCCGCAGAGGTTTATCTCATACTGCGTCGTGAACCAGCGCAGCTCATAGCCTTCATCGGTGCGCACGAAGAAGGCGGTCTCCGACTGATTGTGCTGCTGGGCCATTTTCAGCAGCGTCTCGTCCGGCAGCCACTCGGTTAACGGGCATACCGCCGCGGCGTTGCCGCCAAAGTTACGATCGCTGAAAGCATCCACCAGATAAAAATCAATTTTTTGCATTGTCGTAGTCCTTTTTTTTTACTTATCCTCAACATGACATAAAAGCGGGATATGCACACGATCTATATAAAAATTAATCTGTTAGCCATTTTATTTCCGCGACGGCATAATGAGACGCAGATCACAAAATGATTGTATTTTCAGCAGCAATCGTTTTAAGATCGCCTTCTATTCTTCTTCTAAGCACTCAGTTCAGAACCTATGATTACAAACACGGTTTCACGCAAGGTCGCGTGGCTTCGGGTAGTCACGCTGGCGATCGCCGCTTTTATCTTTAATACCACTGAATTCGCGCCGGTCGGCCTGCTGTCAGATATTGCCGACAGCTTCGGCATGGAAACCGCGCAGGTCGGCATAATGCTGACTATTTACGCGTGGGTCGTGGCCCTGATGTCGCTACCGTTTATGCTGCTCACCAGCCAGATGGAGCGCCGCCGCCTGCTGATTGGCCTGTTTATTCTGTTTATCGCCAGCCACGTGCTGTCGTTTTTTGCGTGGAGCTTTAACGTGCTGGTGATCAGCCGTATCGGTATCGCCTTTGCGCACGCGGTGTTCTGGTCCATTACCTCGGCGCTGGCGATCCGCATGGCGCCAGCGGGAAAACGCGCCCAGGCGCTGAGCCTGATTGCTACCGGCACCGCGCTGGCTATGGTCTTCGGTATTCCAATCGGCCGCATCGTTGGCCAGTATTTCGGCTGGCGCACGACCTTCCTGGTCATCGGCCTCGGCGCGCTGGTGACGCTGGTGTGTCTCTACAAGCTGCTGCCGAAGCTGCCCAGCGAGCACTCCGGTTCGCTGAAAAGCCTGCCGCTGCTGTTTCGCCGCCCGGCGCTGCTCAGCATCTATCTGCTGACCGCTATCGTGGTGACGGCGCACTACACCGCCTATAGCTACATCGAACCGTTTGTGCAGACGGTGGCCGGTCTGAGCGGCAATTTCGCCACCGTGCTGCTGCTGGTGCTCGGCGGCGCGGGGATTATCGGCAGCGTGCTGTTCGGTAAACTGGGCAATCAGCACGCTTCGGGCCTGATTAATGTCGCGATTGGCCTGCTGCTGGCCTGTCTGCTGCTGCTGCTGCCGGCATCGCAAAATGCCAACCACCTGATGCTGCTGAGCATCTTCTGGGGCGTGGCGATTATGATAATCGGCCTGGGAATGCAGGTTAAGGTACTGGCGCTGGCGCCGGATGCTACCGACGTGGCCATGTCGCTGTTTTCGGGGATCTTTAATATTGGCATCGGCGCCGGCGCGCTGGTCGGCAGCCAGGTGAGCACCCATATGTCAATGGCCTCCATCGGCTACGTCGGAGCCATTCCGGCGCTGGTGGCGCTGGTCTGGTCGGTGATGATCTTCCGCCGCTGGCCGGTGTCGCTGGAAGAGCGGCCTCACCACTCCTGATAGCCACCATAAAAAAGCCGGGCAGCGCGACGCTGCCCGGCTTTTTTTATCCATTCACCCGTCAGACATGATAGGTGGTAATGATCTCCAGCACCCCGTTAATAATAAACTGCACGCCCATGCACACCAGCAGGAAGCCCATCAGGCGGGAGATCGCCTCGATGCCGCCCTTCCCGACCATGCGCATAATCGCCCCGGAGCTGCGCAGGCTGACCCACAGAATCAGCGCCACCAGCGCAAAGGTGATCGGCGGCGCCGCCAGCATCACCCATTCCGGAAACTCAACGCCGTGTTTCACCGTCGACGCCGTACTGATGATCATCGCGATGGTACCCGGCCCGGCGGTACTCGGCATAGCCAGCGGGACAAAGGCGATATTGGCCGTCGGTTCGTCCTGCAGCTCTTCCGATTTCATTTTGGCTTCCACGGAGTCATGCGCCTTCTGCTGCGGAAACAGCATCCGGAAACCAATAAAGGCCACGATCAGCCCGCCGGCGATACGCAGACCGGGGATTGAGATACCGAAGGTATTCATCACCACCTGGCCGGCATACCACGCCACCGCCAGAATGATAAAGACATATACCGAGGCCATCAGCGATTGTCGGTTACGCTCGGCGTTGTTCATGTTGCCCGCCAGCCCGAGGAACAATGCGACGGTCGTGAGCGGGTTTGCCAGCGGCAAAATCACCACCAGCCCCAGACTTATCGCTTTAAAAAGTTCCATCATGATTAATTAAGCCCCTGTTAATATTAAACAATTAAAAATTTTACTCTCTGAGTATAACGTTGGTCGTCGGTATCATACCAGCGCTGATATTTTCCTCGCAGCCCCTGCGCGGGCGTGCTTTAGCAAATCGTGTCATCGCCGAATCCATCAGGTTGACTTATTGTTGCCTGGGCAATAATATCCACAGCAATTAAATAATTGCCTGGGCAACCATTGTGAAAAGCACAAGTGACCTGTTTAACGAAATGATCCCCCTCGGTCGCTTGATCCAGATGGTTAACCAGAAAAAAGATCGCCTGCTCAACGAGTACCTCTCACCGATGGATATCACTTCCACCCAGTTCCGGGTGCTCTGTTCCATTCGTTGCGAAGTATGCATTACCCCCGTTGAGCTGAAAACCGTGCTCTCGGTCGACCCAGGCGCAATGACGCGCATGCTCGATCGCCTGGTCTGTAAAGGCTGGATTGAACGGTTACCCAACCCCACTGACAAACGCGGCGTGCTGGTGCAGCTAACGTCAGACGGCGCGGCGCTATGTGAGCAATGTCATCAGGTTGTGGGTCAGAAATTGCACCAGGAGTTAACAAAAAATCTGTCGGCGGATGAAGTGGTCACCCTTGAGTATTTACTCAAGAAAGTCCTGCCGTAATAAGAAGAGGTAAGATGATGTCCAGACGCAATAACGACGCCATCACTATCCATAGTATTTTGTCGTGGATTGAAGATAACCTGGAATCGCCGCTGTCGCTGGAAAAAGTGTCTGAGCGCTCAGGTTACTCTAAATGGCACCTGCAAAGAATGTTCAAGAAAGAGACCGGTCACTCCCTAGGCCAGTACATCCGCAGCCGCAAGCTGACCGAGATCGCGCAGAAGCTCAAGCAGAGCAACGAGCCGATCCTCTATCTGGCGGAGCGCTACGGTTTTGAATCACAGCAAACGCTGACCCGAACCTTTAAAAACTATTTCGACGTTCCGCCGCATAAATATCGCATGACAAATATGCCGGGTGAATCCCGCTATCTGATGCCACTGAACAACTGTTGTTAATCGCCTGCAAAAAGACGTATTGAGGAAATCATGAAACTATTGGCTTCCGCCGCCCTTGTGCTGGTAGCGCTGACCTCTGGTCAGAGCTATGCGGAGCAAACCACTACTCCGGTTCGTCATAACCACCGCGATGCGATGATAATGCCTTCCGAACATAACGATTCGCCGTTTGATTTCAATCATATGGCTGCCGGTAGCGACAAGTCAGATGAGCTAGGCGTGCCCTACTACAACTAACCGCACGACTCCGGTTTTTTAGCCCCGATATTCGGGGCTTTTTTTTATCCCCGCGCCGCGCCGACGCGAATGCGCCGCAGGCCAAACACGTTAATATACAGCCCGGCCATAATCAGCACCGCCCCGACGAGCTGCAGTCCGCTCAAGGTTTCGCCAAGCAGCAGCGCGGCGCTGGCCATCCCGACCACCGGCACCAGCAGCGAGAGCGGCGCCACCCGCCAGGTCTCATAGCGCCCGAGCAGCGAACCCCAAATCCCGTAGCCGACAATCGTGGCGATAAACGCCAGATAGAGCAGCGAAAGCACGGTCAGCAGATCGATCTGCAGCAGGCTGGCGACCATTTTTTGCGGGCCATCGAGCAGGTATGAGGCCAGCATAAACGGCAGCACCGGGATCAGCGCGCTCCACACCACCAGCGACATGATCTGCGGCTTCTCCTGCCGGGACATGATTTTTTTATTGAAGATATTCCCGCAGGCCCAGCTCAGCGCCGCCGCGAGGGTCAGCATAAACCCAACCACCGGCACATGCTGCGGGCCGAGGCTCGCCTCTATCAGCACCAGCACGCCGAAAATCGCCAGCGCGATGCCGGCCAGCTGCTTGCCCTGCAGACGTTCGCCAAAGGTAAACACCCCGAGGATGATGGTGAAGAACGCCTGCGCCTGCAGCACCAGCGAAGCCAGCCCGGCGGGCATGCCGAGGCCGATGGCGCAGAACAGAAAGGCGAACTGCCCAAAGCTGATCGTCAGGCCGTAGCCCAGCAGCAGGCGCAGGGGAATTTTTGGCCGCGCCACAAACAGCAGCGCCGGGAAGGCGACCAGTAAAAAACGCAGCCCCGCCAGCATCAGCGGCGGCATATTGTGAAGCCCGAGCTTAATAACCACAAAATTAAGCCCCCAAACGACCACCACCAGCAGTGCCAGCAGCCCGTCTTTACGTGTCATACCCCGCCTCGGTTACTACGCTAATTTTTATCAATGAAATCAAAGTAACGAAAAAATCGTCATCCGGATAGATCATTATTTTTAGCAGGGTCGTAATGCCCCTTCCGACATAGGGGAATGCTATACAAGCCTGAAAGACCATGTTATTTGTGAATAGCACCACAAAAAATAACATTTATCAGGCAAGGAAAAAATGATACCGACCCTCAGGCGCTCAACGATAGCGCTGCTGGCCTCATCGCTGCTGCTCACCATCGGCCGCGGCGCGACGCTTCCTTTTATGACCATCTTTCTTACCCGCCAGTATCAGCTGGAGGTAGATAAAATCGGCTATGCCATGTCTATCGCCCTGACGGTCGGCGTGGTGTTCAGCATGGGGTTCGGCATTCTGGCCGATAAGTTCGATAAAAAGCGCTATATGCTGATTGCCGTGACGGCCTTTATCTGCGGCTTTGTAGCGATCCCGCTGGTGAACAGCGTCTCTCTGGTGGTCTTTTTCTTCGCCCTGATCAACTGCGCCTATTCCGTCTTCTCCACCGTGCTAAAGGCGTGGTTTGCCGACGTTCTGTCGCCGGAAAAAAAAGCGCGGATCTTCTCGCTCAACTATACCTTCCTGAATATCGGCTGGACCGTTGGCCCCCCGCTTGGCACCCTGCTGGTGATGCACAGCATTAACCTGCCGTTCTGGCTGGCCGCGGCCTGCGCTGCGTTTCCGCTGGTGTTTATCCAGCTCTTCGTCCAGCGGACATCGGCGGCTATCGCTGCGGATACTGGCAGCCAGTGGTCGCCCTCGGTTCTGCTGCGCGACCGGGCACTAATGTGGTTTACGCTCTCCGGGCTGCTGGCGTCGTTTGTCGGCGGCTCTTTCGCCTCCTGTATTTCCCAGTATGTACTGGTGGTCGCCGATAGCGACTTTGCTGAAAAAGTGGTGGCGGTGGTTTTACCGGTTAACGCCGCCGTGGTGGTGGCGCTGCAGTACGCCGTCGGGCGCAGGCTGAACGCGCGCAATATCCGCCCGCTGATGACCTTTGGCACGCTATGCTTTGTCATCGGGCTGGGCGGGTTTATTCTTTCCGGCAGCAGCCTGCTGCTGTGGGGCGTGTCGGCGGCGGTCTTTACCCTGGGGGAAATTATTTATGCTCCCGGGGAATATATGCTGATCGACAACATTGCGCCGGCGGGCATGAAGGCCAGCTATTTTTCCGCCCAGTCGTTAGGCTGGCTTGGCGCCGCGTTTAACCCGATGATCACCGGGGCGATCCTGACCCACATGCCGCACTGGTCGCTGTTTGTGGTGCTGATGGTGGCGATTATCGCCGCATGGCTGATGATTTTCCGCGGCATGAACAATCCTCCCCGGCAAAAAGGTTATCCGGTCGCCAGCGCCTGAAGCCTGCCGTCATGCGGCTGTCGGGTCGGTGTCGGGTTACTGTCGGCAGGAGATCGTGGCGGCCGACGGCGGAAAGCATCACGCTGCATCTCAGGTTTCACCCGGAGATAGATATGATGAACAGCATTAATCAGGTTAAACAGTTACGTCTGCAGCGCGCATGGTCTCAGGAGCAGCTGGCCGAACTGGCCGGCGTCAGCGTGCGCACCATTCAGCGCATCGAAAACGGCGATCGGCCGGGCCTGGAAACGCTCAGCGCCCTCGCCGCCGTGTTTGAGGTTAACGTAGCCGAACTGAGCGGCGACGCCCCCGTCGGGCACGAAGAATCCCTTGATTTACGTATTGAGGAAGCCAAAGAGCGGGTCCATCAGGAGAGCCGCTTCTTCCGCTCTCTGTCGGTAGCGGTGGTGGTTTGCGTTCTGCTGGCGGTGCTAAACCGGGTCACCAGCCCCGAAAACTACTGGTCCGCATGGGTAGCCGCTATCTGGGGCGCGCTGCTGCTGGTGAGAGCGGCACGGCTGTTTGTCTTCGGCGGATTGACCCGCAGCTGGCGCCAGGCGCGGCTGCAGCGATTGTTGCGTAAGTAGACTCCGTTAAGCGCGACGCCCGGCGCCGCGCTTAACGGCTATTGCGGCTTAGATAGCCACCATTCCGCGCACGCCCTCGGCTTCCATATCCGCGCCCTTTCCTTGCTGAATAATCACTCCTCGCGACATCACCAGGTAGTGGTCGGCAAGAGCTGCGGCAAAATCATAGAACTGCTCGACCAGCAGGATCGCCATATCGCCACGGTTCGCCAGCTGGCGGATGACTTCGCCGATTTCCTTAATCACCGAGGGCTGAATACCTTCCGTCGGCTCGTCGAGGATCAGCAGCTGCGGCCGGCTGGCAAGCGCCCGACCAATCGCCAGCTGCTGCTGCTGACCGCCGGAGAGATCGCCCCCGCGCCGCTGCTTCATCGTTTTTAACACCGGAAACAGCTGATAGATCTCCTCCGGAACCTGCCGGGCGTCGCGGGCGGCAAAGCGCGAAAGGCCCATCAGCAGGTTCTCTTCAACGGTGAGGCGCGGAAAAATCTCCCGCCCCTGCGGGACATAGGCGATCCCCGCCTGTACGCGCTGATGGGGTTTGCGCGCCGTGATGGTCTTATCCTGCCATATCACTTCGCCGCTGCGCGCCGGGACCAGCCCCATCAGGCACTTCAGCAGCGTGGTTTTACCTACGCCGTTGCGCCCCAGCAGGCAGGTAATCTCCCCCGGTCGGGCAGCAAAATCAACGCCGCGCAGAATATGGCTGCCGCCATAGTATTGATGTAACTGGTTAACCTGCAGCATCGGCGCTCCTTAGCGTCCAAGATAAACTTCAATCACCTGTTCGTTGGCCTGCACCTCGCGCAGCGAGCCTTCAGCCAGCACCTGTCCCTGATGCAAAACGGTCACCCGGTCGGCAATCGTTTCAACAAATCCCATATCATGCTCGACCACCATCAGCGAATGCTCCCCGGCGAGGGTGCGGAACAGCTCGGCGGTGTATTCGGTTTCGGCGTCGGTCATACCAGCGGCGGGCTCATCCAGCAGCAGCAGATGCGGCTCCTGCACCAGCAGCATGCCGATCTCAAGGAACTGCTTCTGTCCATGCGACAGCAGCCCCGCCTGCCGGCCGCGTTCGGCGTCCAGACGCAGCAGGCGCAGGGTCTCGCTGATGCGATCCTCCTGCTCCCCGCTCAGCCGCGCGCGCAGGCTGGCCCAGACCGATTTATCGCTTTTCAGCGCCAGCTCAAGATTTTCAGCCACCGTCAGCGCTTCAAAGACCGTCGGCTTTTGAAACTTGCGCCCAATCCCCTGACGGGCAATGGCGATCGGGTCAAGGGACATCAGGTCGATGGACTGATCGTACAGCGCCCTGCCGCTCTGCGGCCGGGTTTTGCCGGTAATCACGTCCATCAGGGTGGTTTTCCCGGCGCCGTTGGGCCCGATAATACAGCGCAGTTCGCCAACGCCAATCTGCAGCGAGAGGTCGGTCAGCGCCTGGAAGCCGTCAAAATTGACGTTAATCTTTTCCAGCTGTAGCACCGGATCGGTTTGCTCACGAAAACGATCCGTCGGCTGCTGGCGGGTAAACAGGCCTTCATCCGGTTGCATCAGCGATCTCCTTTACGCAGCAGGCCAATCACCCCACGCGGTAAAAAGAGGGTGACGATGATAAAAATCAGTCCAAGAAACAGCTGCCAGTACTCCGGGATCGCCATCGTGAAGTAGCTTTTCGCGCCGTTGACCAGCCCCGCGCCCAGCACCGGGCCGACTAAGGTTCCGCGGCCGCCGAGCGCCACCCAGATAGCGGCCTCAATCGAGTTGGTCGGCGACATTTCGCCAGGGTTAATAATCCCCACCTGCGGGACGTACAGCGCCCCCGCCAGCCCGCACAGCACGGCGGAAAGCGTCCACACCAGCAGCTTAAAGCCGCGCGGGTCGTAGCCGCAGAACATCAGCCGGTTTTCGGCGTCGCGCACCGCGGTCAGAATGCGGCCGAACTTGCTGGTGGCGAGGCGAAAGCCTATCCACAGCGTTAACAGCAGCAGCAGTACCGTCGCCATAAACAGCGCCGCACGGGTGCCGGTCGCGGTGACGGAAAAGCCGAGCAGCGTGGTGAAACCGGTAAAACCGTTGTTGCCGCCGAAGCCGGTCTCGTTGCGGAAAAAGAGCAGCATTCCGGCGTAGGTCAGCGCCTGGGTCATTATCGAAAAGTAGACCCCTTTGATTTTGGAGCGAAAGGCAAACCAGCCGAAAACCAGCGCCAGCAGCCCGGGAACCAGCACCACCAGCAGCATCGCCCAGGCAAAGTGCTGGGTTCCCCACCAGAACCACGGCAGCTCGGTCCACGACAGGAATGACATAAACGCCGGCAGACCGTCGCCGGCCGCCTGGCGCATCAGATACATGCCCATCGCATAGCCGCCCAGCGCAAAGAAGATGCCGTGGCCCAGTGACAGCATGCCGGCATAGCCCCACACCAGATCCAAGGCCACCGCGACGACGGCGTAGCAGAGGATCTTACCGGTCAGGGTCAGCAGCCACGTAGGCACCGCCAGCGGGTGTGACTGAGGCAGCAGCGCCAGAAACGGCATGCTCAGCAGCGCGATTAGCACCAGCAGCCCAAGCCACTGCAGAGGCCGGGGCGCTTTGCGCGCAAGTCGTAAGGTCATCGGTTGGCTCATCAGTCAATCACCCTGCCTTTTAACGCGAACAGCCCCTGCGGGCGTTTCTGGATAAACAAAATAATCAGCACCAGGATCAGAATTTTGCCCAGCACCGCGCCCAGCTGCGGCTCGAGGATTTTGTTAAAGATCCCGAGGCCAAACGCCGCCACCACGCTTCCCGCCAGCTGACCGACGCCGCCCAGCACCACCACCAGAAACGAGTCGATGATGTAGCCCTGACCGAGCTCCGGCCCGACGTTGCCGAGCTGCGACAGCGCGACGCCGCCTAAGCCCGCGATCCCGGAGCCGAGGCCAAACGCCAGCATATCGACCCGGCCGGTCGGCACGCCGCAGCAGGCGGCCATTGCCCGATTCTGCGTGACCGCCCGCACGTTCATGCCCAGACGGGTTTTATTCAGGATCAGCCAGGTAAAGAACAGGACGAGGATCACAAAGCCGAGGACCGCCAGCCGGTTCCACGGCAGGATCAGGTTGGGCAGTACCTGCATGCCGCCGGATAGCCACGCCGGGTTCGCCACCTCGACGTTTTGCGCGCCAAACAGCATGCGCGTCAGCTGGATGAGCATCAGGCTGATCCCCCAGGTCGCCAGCAGCGTTTCCAGCGGGCGTCCGTAGAGATGGCGAATAATGGTACGCTCCAGCGCCATGCCGATCCCGGCGGTGACCAGAAAGGCCACCGGCAGCGCAATCAGCGGATAGAGCGCCAGCCACTGCGGGGCGAACTGGGACAAAGCCTGCTGCACCAGCCAGCAGCTGTAGGCCCCTATCATCAACATTTCGCCGTGGGCCATATTGATGACCCCCAGCAGCCCGTAGGTGATCGCCAGCCCCAGCGCCGCCAGCAGCAGCACCGAACCGAGCGACAGCCCCATAAAGGCCTGGCCGAGGATTTCGCCGAGCAGCAGCCGCTGTTTGATCTGGCTCAGGCTGTCGGCCGCCGCGCTGCGTACGCCGGCATCAGGCTCATGCTGCGCATCGGTAAAGGGCATCAGCAGCGCCTGCGTTTCGGGGTCGGAGGAGTGGCCCAGCCGCTCAACCGCCGCCAGCCGCAGCTCTCTGGCAGGGCTGCTCAGCTGAAGGCGAGCCAGCGCCATCTCCAGCTGCGTTTTGATTCCGTCATCCGTTTCTGCCGCCAGCCGCTGCTGCAGCAGACCGCTCATTTCGGGGGTAGCTTCCCGCTGGAGGATCTTCACCGCCGCCGCTCTTTCAGTGACACTGTCACTCACCAGCAGGTGCGTGGCCAGCGCGCCGGCGGCCAGGTTGCGCAGGCGGTTGGTGAGCCGCACCGGTTTGGGGGTGCCTGAAGGTTCCGCCGCCGCGCCCAGCGCCTGCTGATTGCTGAAGGCGTGGCCGCTGTTGTCAACCTGCAGCGTTTCCGCCGCTAATGCGCGCAGCAGCGGCAGACGCTGGGCCTGCGGGGCCGCGGCCCACTGCTCAAGCAACCGCGCCTGCTGGCTGCGATTGGCCGTCACGAAATCATCCGCGTCCGCCGCCTGTGTGCGCCACGGCAAAATCATCACCAGCAGCGCGAAGTAGTAACCCATGATGCGCAGCGCGTTCATGATTGCTCTCCTTGTGGCGTTCCGGGTCGCCCGTACGCTCGTTAAAGCACGTTCCACCCGCCCGGGCCGTAGCCCGGGAAGGTGACGCTGAGTGACGCTTAGTTACTGGCGGTTTTTACCGGATGATCGGGCTTCTTATCGTTACCGGCGATCCACGGGCTCCACGGCTGGGCGCGAACCGCATCGTCGGTCTGCCAGACGACGTTGAACTGACCGTTGCCTTCGATTTCACCGATCATCACCGGCTTATGCAGATGATGGTTGGTAGCATCCATGGTCAAGGTAAAGCCGGACGGCGCTTTAAACGTTTGCCCGGCCATCGCCGCGCGAACCTTATCAACATCGGTCGTGCCGGCCTTGGTCACCGCCTGAGCCCACATATGCAGCCCGACCCAGGTGGCTTCCATCGGATCGTTGGTGACGACGGTATCGGCGTTCGGCAGCTTATGGGCCTTGGCATAGGCGCGGTAGTCGGCCACAAACTGCTTATTGGTCGGGTTATCGACCGACTCAAAGTAGTTCCACGCCGCGAGGTTGCCGACCAGCGGTTTGGTATCGATGCCGCGCAGCTCCTCTTCCCCTACCGAGAACGCGACGACCGGGACATCGGTGGCCTTCAGTCCCTGATTCGCCAGCTCCTTATAGAACGGAACGTTGGAGTCACCGTTGATGGTTGAGACCACCGCGGTTTTTCCGCCCGCCGAGAATTTCTTAATATTGGCGACAATCGTCTGGTAATCGCTGTAGCCGAACGGGGTGTAGACCTCTTCGATGTCCTTATCCTGAATCCCTTTGGCGTGCAGGAAGGCGCGCAGGATCTTGTTGGTGGTGCGCGGATAGACGTAGTCCGTCCCGAGCAGGAAGAAACGCTTCGCGCCGCCGCCGTCCTCGCTTAACAGGTATTCCACCGCCGGGATAGCCTGCTGGTTTGGCGCCGCGCCGGTATAGAAGACGTTCGGCGACATCTCTTCGCCCTCGTACTGTACCGGGTAGAACAGCAGCCCGTTGAGCTCTTCGAATACCGGCAGAACCGATTTACGCGACACCGAGGTCCAGCAGCCAAAGACCGCCGCAACCTTGTCCTGAGTCAGCAGCTGGCGGGCTTTTTCCGCAAACAGCGGCCAGTTCGAGGCCGGGTCCACCACCACCGGTTCGAGCTTTTTGCCCAGCACGCCGCCTTTGGCGTTAATATCGTCGATCGCCATCAGCGCGACGTCTTTTAGCGGCGTTTCGGAAATGGCCATCGTCCCGGAGAGCGAATGCATAATGCCGACCTTAATGGTGTCGGCGGCGAAAGCCGGAAACGTGTAGCCCATGCTGATGACAGAGGCGGAGAGTGCAAAAGCTTTTAATAGTGTTCGACGCTGCATGTTCACTCCTGAATATCGCAAAAACAAAAAATGAATTAACGACTAACCGGAAGTGATAAGGCAAAAAAGATGCCAGGTTGCTGAACAACCTGAAGGCGCGGCGCGCGGCGGGAGCGTAAAACTGGAGGCGCAGCGTTGCCTCAAAATAGTGCAACGCTGCGCTAAGAAGAGAGATTACCAGACCTGAGCGGCCACCCCGGTGACGAGGCGGACTTTATCCCACTGCTGCGACTCGGTCAGCGCATTTCCCTCCTCGGTCGAGGCAAAGCCGCACTGCGGGCTGAGGCAAATCTGCTGCAGAGAAACGTACTGCGCCGCCTCCGCCAGCCGCGCCTTAACCCCTTCGGGATTTTCCAGCTCGCCATTTTTGGTGGTAATCAGCCCCAGCACTACCTGCTGATGGCCCGGGCGGATAAAGCGCAGCGGCGCAAAGTCGCCGGAGCGGTCGTTATCGTACTCAAGGAAGAACGCGTCGACATTCACGCTGCCAAACAGCACTTCCGCTACCGGCTCGTAGCCGCCTTCGGAGATCCAGGTGGAGCGGAAGTTGCCGCGGCAGACGTGCAGGCCGATGGTTAAATCATCCGGCTTGCCTTCCAGGGCCTGATTCAGCACCCTGGCATAGATCCGCGCCAGCTCGTCCGGGTCCTCCCCACGGTCGCGTACCTGCTGGCGCTGTTCGTCGGAGCACAGGTAGGCCCAGACGGTATCATCCAGCTGCAGATAGCGGCAGCCCGCGTCATAAAACGCGCGAATCGCATCGCGCCAGGTGATCGCCAGGTCCGCAAAATAGTCGGCGAGGTCCGGATAGACGGTGGAATCAATATCTTTACGCCCGCCGCGGAAATGCAGCACGCTCGGGCTGGGAATGGTCATTTTTGGCTGCGCGTCGCCGCTGATGCTTTGCAGAAAACGAAAGTCTTCCAGCATCGGATGTTCGCCAAACCCCAGCTTACCGGTCACCCGGATACCGTGCGCCCTGGTCTGCACGCCGTTGAACTGGATGCCGTGATCCGAATCGTAGCGCTCGACGCCCTGCAGGCCGTCAAAGAAATCAAAGTGCCACCACGCGCGACGAAACTCCCCGTCGGTCACCACGTGCAGGCCGCAGTCACACTGCTGCTGTACCAGCTGGCGAATCGCTTCATCTTCCACCCGCCGCAGCTGCCCGCTATCAATGGCGCCTTCGGCAAACTGCTGGCGCGCCAGCTTGATCGCATTCGGACGTAAGAAGCTGCCGACGATATCAGCGCGGAACGGGGCCTGTGAACGTTGCATGGTGTCTCCTTAGCGGCGGGCCGGTTTAGTTGCCCACCGTGATAGTTCATTATTTGAATTTATAGACTTCTGGATGGCTATATGTCCAAATAGTGGCACGCGATATGGCGATCGGCAAACGAGAAAATTTCATGGCTGATGAAATAATTTCATCCAGCGGTCAGCTTTATCTGCGCAGGCTGACCGCCGCTCGCCTCAATCCGCGAAAGGCAGCCCTTCGTCCTGCCAGCCGGTCAGGCCGCCGATCATCAGCTTCACCGGCCTCCCCAGCAGCGCCAGCCGCAGCGCCGCGACGTCCGCGCCGTTACAGTGCGGGCCGGCGCAGTAAACCACGAACAGCGTCTCCGCCGGCCATTCGCTCATTCTGGCGGCATCAATTTGTCGATGCGGGATATGCAGCGCGCCGGGAAGATGGCGGCGGGCAAAAGCTTCCGCGCTGCCGACGACGTGCAGCAGGACAAAATCGGCTTCGCCTTCGCTCATCGCCCGGTAGACGTCAGCACAATCGGTTTCAAGACCCAGCTTTTTGCGGAACCAGGCGGCGGCTTCAGCGGGTACGGCAGGGGTAAATTCGGTAACAACACTCATGGCGTATTCTCCTTGTCTGTGATACCACTAATTTAATGACACCTTCTCTTTGTTATCCGCTGGCAACCATGACAGAAAACGCTGAAATCATGCCAATCTCCACCGTGACGTTGTCACGCCATCGGGTGGTTGCGCTGGCCTACGATGGCCTCTGTACCTTTGAATTTGGCGTGGCGGTAGAGATCTTCGGCCTGCCGCGCCCGGAAATGGGCGCCGGCTGGTATCAGTTTGCGGTAGCGGCCGTCGACAGCGGCGAGCTTCGCGCGACCGGCGGTATACGGCTGGTGGCCGATGGCGGCATGGATTTACTCAACACGGCGCAGACCATTGTGGTACCCGGCTGGCGCGGGATTGATGCCCCGGTTCCCGCAGAGCTCTGCGCGGCGCTGGTTGCCGCCCGCGCCCGCGGCTGTCGCATCATCTCGATTTGTTCCGGCGTGTTCGTGCTCGCCGCCGCCGGCCTGCTTAACGGCCGCCGGGCGACAACCCACTGGCGCTATACCGACCAGCTGCGCCAGCGCTACCCGCAGGTGGAGGTCATCGACGATGTGCTGTACGTGGGCGACGAGAACGTGATGACATCGGCAGGCAGCGCCGCGGGCATCGATCTATGTTTGCATCTGGTGCGCGAAGACTACGGCATTGATGCGGCGAATACGGTTGCCCGCCGGCTGGTTATCTCGCCGCACCGCGACGGCGCCCAGGCCCAGCAGGTTGTCCGCCCGGTGGCGAAAGCGCGGGAAAGCCAGCGCCTGGGCCTGCTGTTCGACTTCCTGCATCAGCAGCTGGCGGTCAGCCATAGCGTCGCCTCGCTGGCGCAGCGCGTCGGCATGAGCCCGCGCACCTTTTTACGCCGCTTTGAGGCGGCAACCGGCAAAACCCCCGCGCGCTGGCTGCTGGATGAACGTTTGCAGCGCGCCACGCAGCATCTCGTCGATACCCGTCTTAGCGTGGAGAAGATCGCCGAGCTTTGCGGCTTCGCCAATGCCGGCGCCCTGCGCCATCATTTTCGCCAGCAGTTTGCCCTCAGCCCGCTGCAGTACCGCAAGAAGTTTTCTCCCCCCGCGGTTGTAAAACCGTAGCGACAGAGCACAATGGCTTCACTTTATATAGCTAGCGCAAGGAGCTTGCCCCGATGAAAAAAGAGTGTCGCGTGGTTCTTTATAAGGAAGGGATACTGGGAAGTATGTTTTTCGGTGAGGCAAAAGCGGACCCCGATAAAATGAGCCGTTTCCTGAATGAGTACACCATGCAGGGCTGGGAAGTGAAAACGATGTCCGTGGAAAGGCGCCGTACCGGCCTTTTCTGGTCGCGGGAAGCCTATCTTTTCGTACCTGAACGCGCCCTCTGATCCCCCTCTTCGCCCGCCCGCCGCTGGCGCGGGCTATTTATTTAGATCGTAAATAATACCTTTTGTTAACATCCGGTTGAAGTTTCGCCGGCTACTCTATGCTCAACAACCGTACACCCTGTTCAATAAGGACAACTTAGCGCAAATCGAAACTTTATGGAGGTTAATCATGCTGGGAAATATGCATGTATTTATGGCAGTACTGGGAACAATCCTGTTCTTTGGTTTTCTTGCCGCGTATCTAAGCCACAAATGGGATGACTGATGAACGGCGATAATCCCCACCCTTAAACGCCCCTTGCTGCTTATGCATCAAGGGGCGTTCTGCTTTTTGCTTCACGATCATCGCGTTACACTCATCACGAAAAATTCAGCGTTGCGTTATTTAGCCTGCGCATCAGAGCAGCGCTGGCGGACGCGCTAAACAAATGACGGACATTTGCAGGCAACTCCACATCAAACCATCAGCCAGAAGCGGTACTGTCGCTACGGCAGGGATAAGACTTTTTCCGTCTGCGTATCTTCTGTTGACTTACTCTGTAAAAAGATTACTTTTCAGGACATGAAGAAAATACTCATCATTGTCCCCGATGGCGGCATGCTGTTTGAATCCGCCGGTATTGCCGACATTCTGATGCAGGCCAACCGCCTGCACCCGGAAGGCGCTTTGGATATCTGTTACCAGGTTCAGTTAGCGACAACCCAGCCGCATCAGGTGATTCATGGTCAGTCCGGCTTAAATCTACTGGCAGATCATCGCCTGCATGAGATAGACCCTCGCGAGCCTCTCGATACCATCATTATTACCGGCAGAGGTCAAAACCCGCAGGAAGGGATTGCGGTGGTTGACTGGCTGCGCCTTGCCGCTCCCCATGCCCGCCGCATTGCATCCATTTGCGGCGGTGCGATGCTGCTGGCGCAAACCGGGCTGCTGGACGGCAGACGAGCCACCACCCACTGGAAGCTGCTGGAAACCATGCAGGCAGAATTTCCTCAGGTGCGCGTCGAAGGCGGTCCGCTGTACGTTCAGGACGAACGCATCTGGACCTCAGGCGGGGTTAGTTCCGGCTTTGACCTGACGCTGGCGCTGGTTGAAGAGGACTACGGCTTCAATCTGGCGCGCGACATCGCCCAGGACTTCGTCATGTTCCTGCGCCGTCCCGGAGGCCAGCTGCAGTTTAGCCGCTACAACCTGCAGCAGACCAGCACCCTGGGCCCCATTAGCGATCTGCAGGCCTGGTTGCTCGAGAACCTTACCGCCGACCTCAGTGTGGATAAACTGGCGGAAAAAGTCGCCATGAGCCCACGTAATTTCACCCGCGTGTTTACCCGGGAAACCGGCGTTTCGCCGGCGCGCTACGTCGCCGAAGCCCGTCTGGCCGCTGCCCGACAGCGTCTGGAGCAGACCAACGAGACGCTGGATCGTATCGCCGAACAAACGGGATTTGGCAGCAGCATTAACCTGCGACGGCTGTTTGAAAAACAGCTTCACATCACGCCTGGTGAATATCGCCAGCGCTTTCACTGTCGTAAAATGGCGTAAAGTGATCCTTTTATGTCATTTACGCCAACTGGTGACCGGCCTACATTAGCTTCAGAGACAACAGATAAGGAGTTGATCATGGTAAAGGTCGGTATTAACGGTTTTGGCCGTATCGGACGTAACGTACTGCGTGCTGCACTGGGTAACCCGGATATTCAGATTGTGGCAATCAACGATCTGACAGACAGTAAAACCCTGGCGCATCTGCTGAAATACGACTCGCTGCTCGGTAAACTCGACGCCGACGTCACCGCTGGTGAGGGGCAGCTTGTGGTTGACGGTAAATCCATTACCGTGTTCAGCGAACGCGACCCGGCCAACATCCCGTGGCGTCAGAGCGAAGTCGATATCGTCATTGAAGCAACCGGCCTATTCACCGACCGGGACAAGGCGGCGGTACATATCCACAGCGGTGGCGCAAAACGAGTGATTATCTCCGCCCCCGGTAAAAACGATGATTTAACCATCGTGATGGGCGTTAACGATGGCCTCTACTCTCCGGATAAACACTACGTGGTGAGCAACGGTAGCTGCACAACCAACGGTCTGGCACCTGCCGCGCAGGTTCTGCACCAGCATTTCGGTATTAAGCATGGTCTGATGAACACCACCCACGCCTACACCAACAGCCAGGCGCTGCACGAGCAGCCGGAAAAAGACCTTCGTGGCGCCCGCGCCGCCGCGCTGTCGATTGTGCCTTACTCCAGCGGTGCCGCGAAGGCGCTTGGCAAAGTCATCCCTGAGCTGGATGGCCGTTTAACCGGTTACTCGCTGCGCGTACCGGTTCCGGTGGTCTCTATTGTCGACCTGACCGTAACGCTTGAGCGGGATGTGACGACAGAAGAGGTCAATAATGCATTTCGCGAAGCCGCCGCGACGGGACCGCTAAAAGGCATCCTCGGCTATAGCGATGAACCGCTCGTCTCAAGCGACTACCAGGGGGATCCGCGTTCTTCCATTATCGACGGTCTGTCAACGCTGGTGATTGGCGGCAATATGGTCAAAATTCTGGCGTGGTATGACAATGAATGGGGATTCTCCAGGCGCCTCGTCGACCTGGCGCTGTTGATGGCAAGGCGTGAACGCTAGCCCCCTTCTCTCACACTCCTATAAAATCCACGCCTGGCGTGGATTTTTTATATCTGTCGCTTGTAAGTCGTCGCATGGCAGCATAGTGAAGTGAGTTCGCTGGCGGAACAACCGATCCCACCTTAACGTCTCCCTTATCGGCGAAACGGCAATCAGAGCCCACGCCTGGCTGCTCCAGGGATTGATACTTAAACATTGTGGTTATGCGGGAGCGATGAGCTGTAACCTGGGATAACGTTCCATCCATCGCTTTATGAAATACCGCGCTACATGGCAATATCGACGTTGAACATGTTCTGCTATGAGGATCCCAACATGACCGCCTTTCATCAACTTACTGCTACCAGTCTGCGTGGTCAGCTCATCTCGATGGCCGACTACGCTGGCAAGCTGGTTCTGGTGGTTAATACCGCCAGCCATTGTGGCTTCACGCCCCAATACGCGGGCCTTGAAGCGCTCTACAAGAAGTACGCCGCCCAGGGTCTGGTGGTGCTGGGTTTCCCCTGCAACCAGTTTGGTAATCAGGAACCCGGCGGCGCCGACGAAATCGTGCAGGTCTGTCACATTAACTACGGTGTGAGCTTTCCGATGTTCGAGAAAGTGGCGGTCAACGGCGCCGCTACGCATCCGGTGTTTCGTTACCTAAAAGCTGAATTACCCGGCGTGCTGGGGGGACGGATCAAGTGGAACTTCACCAAGTTCCTGATCGGACGCGACGGCAAGCCTCTCAAGCGTTTTGCGCCGTTCATCACCCCAGAGAAAATGGAAAGCGTAATCCTTGCCGCACTTGAAGTCTAAGTGCTCCGGTAATTAGAATCTCTTTAGGAAGCTTCCGACAAACTGATTATATCCGCGTGTAGTTAACGTCCGCTCTTCGCTGTGAGTCCTACAGGCCATCTTTAACGTATTTTTCTGGCCGGGAGCAGGCTACCGCCGTGCGGCAGATTCTTCCGGACGCTTCTGGCGGGCGATATTTTTCGCAGACAATCAATGGCAAACATTTTAATCTGGGGACAAGGCGGGTGATGGTGCGCGTATTGACGCCAGTCGTTAGTATAGAGATACACACCATCAGCGGGTTGGGATGACCCAAAAATCTACTGCACCGGGGAGCATTGGAATGTTGACTGATCTCAGCAGCGATGAAAATAAAAGACGCGCGGCGATTGACCTGTTGAAAAATCCTGACGAAGGCCGGGACGAGGCGTTAAGAAAATACACGCATCTGGTCTGCCAGTTGCTGAAAATGCCGATGGGCTTTGTGTCGGTTCTCGATGATGAAAAGCAATACATCAAATCTGCTCAGAATATCGCAGTCACGGAGACCAGCCTGGGCGAGGCATTTTGCGTACAGACCTTGAAACAGAGCGAAACTTTCATTTGCCATGATACACATCAGCACCCGGCCTTTCGTCGCTATGAGGCTGTCAGAGAAGCCCCATTCATTCGCTTTTATGCGGGGTGCCCGCTTAAAACCCGGGATGGAGTGCCCGTGGGAACCTTGTGTATCTTAGATACTCGGCCCAGGGTACTTTCAGATGAGCAAATCGGTATTTTTGAAACGCTCGCCGGGCTGATATCGGATTTTTTAGCTTCCTGGTACGCAGTCGGCTATATCGATGTTGTCACGCTTTTACCAAATCGCCAGCGACTACTGAAGGACATCGAGGTTTCAGCGGTGGGCAGCTTCAGGCTCGTCATCATTGACTGCATTGATATGCCATTTGCCTACGAGATGGCCCGCTCATTGGGGATGATTGCCGTAGAAAATCTACTTCGCGACATGGCTGCAGAGCTGCAAACCCGGCTGCCGTTGGCGGGGAAACTCTACGCCGTGGCGGTCGGACGATTTGCCTTTTTCACCCATACGCAAATGGCTCTGTCATTGGATAATATCGCCCTAACTCTTCAGGGAACCCAGGCCAGGATCAACCCGGAAGTCCCCCTGGATTTGGATATCCACATGGGTGACTCCGGACTTTGTGATAACACCCTGACGCCGAATGAAATTCTGCGTCGTGCGGTCAGCGCGTTGCATGAGGCGATAAGTCAGGGGCATCGTTTTAGTACCTATGATGGCGCCCTGGATACTCGTAAGAAGAGTGATTTCAGCCTTCTGACCGAACTCAGACAAACGCTGCAGGAAAACCAAGGGTTATATCTGGTCTATCAGCCGAAAATCTCACTGGCGACGGGACGCGTGACGGGGGCTGAAGCGCTGCTAAGATGGCAGCATCCTAAAAACGGCGAAGTGCTGCCGGGGAAATTTATTCCTCTGGTCGAAAAGACCAGCCTGATGCGTGAGCTCACAGCCTGGGTAATCGATCACACCATCGCACAGCTGAGTGCCTGGCGGGACCGGGGGCTTTCTCTGCCGGTGTCAATTAATCTGGCCGCCAGCGATTTTTCTCGACCAGATTTCGCCGAGGAACTTGAGCAGAAATTGCGGGATGCGCGTCTTGATCCATCCCTGCTGGGAGTGGAGTGTCTGGAGACGGAGAAGATGCTTGAAAGTCCGGCCGCTCTTAACGGACTGGACATGCTCAAATTACGCGGATTTAAAATATCTCTGGACGATTTTGGATCCGGATACAGCAACATTAATTACCTGCGGCAAATTCCAATGGACATCATCAAGCTCGACCGCTCCATTGTGAGTAAGATTGACCGCGACAAAGCCAGCCGCATTATTGTGCGCAACGTTGTCAGGCTCCTCAAGCAACTTGATTATGTCGTGCTGGCCGAAGGCGTCGAGGATGCCAAAACAGTTGAGATTTTAAGAGGCCTGGGCTGCGATGAGGTTCAGGGGTATTTTTATGCCAGGCCGATGATGTCTGTTGCCTTTGAAGCCTGGTATCACGCCAGAAACGAAGCGCTGGAAAAGAAACCCTGAAGAGAGCTAATTATCAGGATAAATATGTAAGCACACCGGCTATTACTCTTTGAGGGATACCGCGGTGCTGCCGTAGCGTTTACCGTTGGTTATGAACCTGTTTCACCGTTTAGCTGTAAATACTAGCGGCATTTGGCGCCACGCCTGCATACGGAACAATAGAGACTGATTAAAACCAAAAAACTCCCCCGGAGGCACACCGGGGGAAAATACTGATTGATATTATTGCTGTGTGCGTCTTCGCGCACTACGCATCATCTAAGAAAAATCTCAGTTCTACGAGGTTTATTTCAGAGGTCAGAGCAGCTGGCAGCCCTCTTCGGGCGAAGTATCCCTGCAGATACCCGCCATACGTCAGTTGCACCTCAGCATCACTCAGCGCATGGTTAGCAGGCTAAGAGCCAAGGCGTACTGGCGGCATGACTGGCGATATTCTTTTTTATGCCAGTACCCTCTGAAATTAAGCGAAAAAAGCCCCGCTGTGCGAGGCTGACAATAAAGCGTTACAACTGTGGCAGTGATTTTCATTGATTAAACCAGCGCCACAAAATGGACATTTCTTATCGTTGTGCATGATTTATATTAACATTTAATATAGTAGTAATGACTTTCCCATAGTCGCCCTTGACATGCGATCTCATCAACAGAGAAAACCTTCTTTTTTTGCTCTATTTTTTCAACTCCTTCCACTATGACGAAGTCGCTATAGCTTTTTATTTTTTTTAGTTTTTCAGAGAAATAAAAATCATTCTCAATTTCCCAAAAATAATCCTTATCGATCTTGATACACCCAAACCTGAATGATTCAAGTAATTTAACACTTGTAAATCCGCGACCAAAATCATCCAACCACACCGGACACAATTTTGAAAGCGAATTTAACTCTACCATACTGCTACATTTTTTGAATTCATGAAATCCCTCATTAATCTCAACAGTAATATTGCTATGTTGCTTAATGTAATCACACAGATATCTGTCACGCAGTATGTAATCACTAATCAAGCTATCAACATTTATTGAAATTGGCTTACCTTCTGTCCTCGAAGGATCCAGCGTAGGGATTATCAATAACTGTTTATTGAAAACATCTATCCTCTCCTGCTCATTTAACAAGTAGAAAGGCAATAGTTTTTCATTGGAAAACTCATTATTAGAATTCTTTTTACATACATTTCTGGTCAATATTTCCCATGAATGTACAGAACCATCACTCTTGAATGATGGCTCTAAAACAAAACTGTAATAATCAATTTCCTCACTATTCTTTATCATTAACAAAACACCGTGAGTAGGATTAATCCTAATCATCACATAAATAAAAACCAAAAAGAAATAGTTTAAAATGATCGATAAAGATCATTTGATAGGCAAAACCTATCACAAGATCTATATCGATCGATTAGACGAATCGATTGATTGAGGAACCAGGGAGTGCGAACATTGACTGGGTTTGTTTTAGATTCAAAATCAACAGGTTAAATTAAATCATCTTAATTATGTAAACTGAATGCCCTTTGCGTTGGAAGTGTTTTAGTGAAGAAAGTTTGGCTTTATGTTCCTTACGCTCTCTGACCTTTTAATTTATATTAATCATTCAAAAGATTATGCCGACGCTGCTCGCCAGACATTATTATTGTTCTCCATACAGTATCCATTTTTCCCATTTCTCTTCACGTTATAAAGCATTTTATCTGCAACGCCTATCCAACTTGTCATCGATTCTTTATTTTTAGCCCCGGCGATACCGATACTGACGGTGCAACAAATGCCGTCACAGGAAGGTAATGAAAGATTTTTTAACTTGTGCTGAATTGTCCGGACCATCTCAACCACCAGCTGGTCATTACTATTATTAACAATAACGGCCAGTTCATCCCCACCGAACCTTGCAGGAATATCTTGCTCGCCGACGCACTCTTTTAATATCGTAGATATCCGCGACAATACCGCATCGCCAACCTCATGACCGTAAGTATCATTGATGTATTTAAAATCATCGATATCAATTAGCATAAGATAGGCCAAAGTACGTTTATTGCGGGTTGCCCGATATGCACTTTCCATCTTTTGCTCGAAAAAACGTCGGTTTGGGAGGTCTAATCCAGGGTCCATAAGAGCTTGTTTTTCAAGCAACTCTCTCCGTTTTCTCAATTTTAGAGACAGACGTCTCGAAACAATACTCAACAAAATGGGATAACACGTTGCAAGGGGCAAAGAAAGCCACACCGTTTTCTCACTAAACCCGGTGACATAATTGAAGTTATTCAATGCCCATACGAATAAAAAAGTTAAAGCCATACATAGCAATGCGGGTTTTAAAACTCGCCAACCACCAGCTGCGTAGCGATCGGCTATCTGTATTGAAACTATGAATATAGACGGCAGCGGGCTAACCTGTATGACAGCTATCCAAATACCGGCCCAGAATGAATCAAGTATCATGTTCCTTTTTTCGGCATTTAGCATATCGCGACCACAGGCACTGGCCAGATAAGCAACTGACGGCCAAATTAAAGCGTTTAAAATCAGCAATGCAATTGTATATTTACTTGACAGCTGCTCATCCAAAACTGAATATACAGGGATAAAGCACAGAATGACTCCCGCCTGGCGTAATAAATAAACTCGTTTAATAAATGATACATTCCTTTCGGAAAGGTATTTTTCATCAGGCATTTTATTTATCATAGTAAATCCTTTTTGAATAACTTCGCCCACGCTTTGCCGTTAAGGATGTATCCCCCGCAGGACAAGCACAGTGCTTGCATATTTTAAAATTATAGTGTGGACATCACTTTTACAAGTTTTATAAAAATAGTGTTATTCATGTTTTTTTCTTAAGTGAGGGTCTGCTCGTCCATGATAGTTGCCCGGTAAGCCAGCAACCTGCCAGAATTATACGCTTAGTTATACAATTAAGCCGAAATTAAATTTCGCCAGCCCGAACCACCCCTATTAAAATTGGTAGGGAAATCGGATGTGTTAACTAAATCTAACCAACTACGGCTTTTGCACTTGCAGAACTGTACTTATCTTCAGCTGATGATCCCCCAGAAGTAATGCCATTTCGGCGCTACCCAAACGAGTCCCTCAGGGTATACTTGCGTATGACCTTCAATATATTCCAGGCCAATAATGACTGATTTACTACGCCAAAAGCTCGTCTTACCTGAAAACGCATCCAGACTTTTACTGCACTCCTGCTGTGCTCCCTGCTCAGGTGAAGTGATGGAGGCGATTCAGGCATCCGGCATTGACTACACGATTTTCTTTTACAACCCGAATATCCACCCGCAGAAAGAGTATCTGTTACGCAAAGAGGAAAACATCCGCTTTGCTGAAAAGCATGGGGTACCTTTCGTTGACGCCGACTATGATACCGATAACTGGTTTGAACGCGCCAAAGGAATGGAGTGGGAACCTGAGCGAGGCATACGCTGCACCATGTGCTTTGATATGCGTTTTGAACGCACCGCGCTTTATGCATGGGAAAATGGATTCAGCGCAATCAGCAGTTCGTTGGGCATTTCACGATGGAAAAATATGCAACAGATTAACGACTGCGGGCATCGAGCCGTAAATCCCTACCCCGGTATGCTGTACTGGGATTATAACTGGCGCAAGCAAGGAGGGTCTGCTCGGATGATAGAAATCAGTAAACGCGAACGTTTCTATCAGCAAGAATACTGCGGGTGTGTTTATTCACTACGTGACTCGAATATGCATCGTAAATCGCAGGGAAGGCCACTGATTAAGCTTGGCAAGGTATTTTATGGCGATAACGAAACTGAATAAGGAGAGAGCGTGCGGGCAGAAATGAAGGAAAAAATCATCAGAATCTGTGAGGCGAAAATCGTGGCTAAGGGCAGTAGCGTAGGGCTTTCGTTCTATGCCTTTTTTGCCAATAAAAATGACGATCCCGAACTGCTGATGGAGGTTGCGCGCTGGTGGATTATGGAGATGAAGCTGGATCATTTTGAAAAGGCGGAAAAGATAAAATCCCTCGTTGTAGAGATGTGACGAACGATTCCGGCTCTGGCTGAGGCCGTTCGTCACCCTTTCAACATTTCATCGGGTCAGGCTAAGTTGTCGAGCGGCGTTGTATCGATGCTTCATCGCGGGAGCGGAAAAATTGAAAATTGAAAATTGACTGGCATAGCGCATTACTCACACGTACTACCGTTATTGATAAAGACTATAAAAACACGCAAAACGTTCGTCGCTTTATGCTCGCGGAGTGTGGGAAGGACTTTCGATTTAACCGTGAATTCATGGCCTGGATCCGTAACGATATCCCCAAAAATTTGGGTGACGCTGTCGATGAGTGGAAGCGCAGGCATTTACGCTAGAAAGCGAGCGCCCGTGCTTCGCTGACCGCTTTTACGATCGTGCGAATGCGCGCAAAAGGCGCTGGCGCATCCCGGACACGTTTTTATTTGCCGGCGGCATAAATTTTTTGGTACATCGCCGGGCTCATTCCCGTCACTTTGATAAACGCCCTGCGCATGACGTCGCTGCTGCTGTATCCACACATTACGGCGACTGACTTGATCGGTTGCCGTTCGCTAAGCAGCTCCCTGGCGCGGGATATTCTCGCCTGCTCCAGCCACTCTCCCGTACTCACGCCCATTTCCTGTTGAAACACCCTGTTCAGATGGCGAACGCTGAGGTTGATATGATTTGCCATCTCCGCGACGGTAGCCGTTGTATCCAGATTCGTCAGCACCCAGCGCTGTAAATCCTGCAGAGCCGCCCGCCCGGTGGTCGACACCTGCTGCTTGCGCGTGAAATGGCCCTGTCCGCCGGGACGGCGAAAAAACATCACCAGGTTCGCCGCGACATCTAACGCGATTTCGCGCCCCACGTCTTCTTCAATAAATCTCAGCGCCAGATCCATACCCGAAGTGACTCCGGCGGCCGTTCTCACCGGGCCATCAGCAACGTACAGGGCATCGGCATTAACCTGAATTTCCGGATGACGTCTGGCAAGCTCCCCGGCGACGGACCAGTGGGTGGTGACCTGACGGTGGTTGATTAACCCGGTTTGCGCCAACAATAGCGCGCCGGTACACACTGAACCGTACCGACGGCTGAGCCGGCAAAGCGCCGTTATTGCCTGGCTCTGTTTTTCAGAGAGCTCGCGATCGGCCATATCCGGCGATCCGGCGATAAGAAACGACGTCGGCCCGTTGACGGCATAGTCAGAAAGAGAGCCGTTCGCGCTGAGGGTAACCCCGGAAGACGCGTGAATAGTCTCCCCATCAATCGATATGACGACCGAATGGTATATTTGCCGACGGAGAATGCGGTTTACCTCAGCGAAGGCATCCAGCGGCCCCGCGACGTCGAGCAGCTGTACTCCTGGAACGGCCAAAATGACGATACTGTGCACTATTCTTTCTCTCCAGGTCCGAATTTAACCGGATGTCCTAAATTGCATGAAAATGACCATTATAGACATAAGCGCGATTGCTTAGAATGGTGGCGAAACGTTCCAAAGGAGATTAATCATGCAGTTTACCGTACAGGGTATCCGTATACCCGACACGCAGATGGCCCGTGACGCCACGGCATTCATCCGTGATACCGAATCGGATTTACTCTTCAACCACTCCAGCAGAGTCTACTACTGGGCGGCCCTGGCGGCCCGCAGGCGTGACGCAAAAGTCGATCATGAGCTTTTATACGTGGGATGCATGTTCCACGATATTGGTTTAACGCATGAGCACTGCAGCTGTGACAAACGTTTCGAGGTGGATGGCGCAAATGCGGCCCGCGAGTTTATGCAAAGCTATACGGTGAAGCAGGAGGATATGGATAAAGTGTGGACCGCTATCGCCCTGCACACCACGCCGGGCATCCCGGAGTTTATGGCCCCGGAAATTGCGCTTGTCACCGCCGGGGTGGAAATGGACGTTTTGGGAATAGGCTACGATACGTTCGGCGATGAGGAGAGAATGGCCGTCGTTAGCCAGCATCCGCGCCCTGACAACTTCAAGGAGGAGATTATTCAGGCCTTCTACGACGGTATCAAACACCGCCCTGAAACGACGTTTGGCAACGTGAAGGGGGATGTCCTGAAAGACAAAGACCCCGCCTTTGCGCCGTTCGATTTCTGTCGCATCATTCGTCAGTCGCCCTGGAAAGGCTAATCTTCCTCCGGCGCTACCCGGGCAGTATTAACTATTGCCCGGCGTATTAAGAACCGATTTGCTCCATTCATAGAACGAGCGCACCGCTGGGGGAAGATACCTGTTCTGCGGGTAGATCAAAGACAGCGGTAAATCGAAGGAGAGATCATTCAGGCAGGCAACCAGCGTTTCATTTTTTAGATAGGGAGCAACCAGATAGCTCGCTACCCTAATTAATCCAATCCCCTCAATACCGGCCTGTATATAGGCATCAGTATCATCAACGACGAAGGTTTCTTGCATACGCACCGCCCTCTCTTCGCCATCCAGGGTAAATAGCCACTCCGTGGTACGCCCGGTTCGATGATTCAGGAACCCAACCGCCCGGTGGTTCTCCAGATCGTCCAGCGATTCAGGCCTGCCATGCGCCTCGATATATTTCGGCGAGGCCATCACTGCCCATTTGAAGTTTGCGAGCGGGCGGGCAACCAGGGTCGTCGAATCCTCGACTCTTCCCGCTCTGATCGCGCAGTCATACCCTTCCTGCACCAGATCCTCAATATTGTCGCTTGAGCAAAGGATCATCTCCAGCTCGGGATACAGCTGCAAAAATTCATCCACCCTGGGAATAAAGCTGGACCTCGCAAGGGACTGAGGCATACCCACCTTAAAGCGCCCTCGCGGCTGGCCAGCCCTGCCGGGAAAAGAAGATTCAACCGTAGCAATATCTGCCAGGATCCTTTTGCACTCTTCGTAGTATCTGCGTCCGTCGGCCGTGACGCTCAGCTTGCGCGTGGTTCGCTGTAAAAGCTGAAGCCCGAGATAGGTTTCCATCTCCTTTATGACGCGAGACACGGTCGATCGCGGCAGGCCCAGAACTTCCGCCGCCCTCGCGAAACTGTGCGTATCCACCACGTGGACATATACCTGCATTGAATCCAGCTTATCCATCATTTCACCCGCAGCCTGAGAAGCGACTATCCCATTTTCGCTAACAGTTTAACCTGTATTCGTATACTTATCGAATGACCTTAGCGCCAGTAAACTTGCCCTCATCGCAGTAAATTCGCTGCTTTATAGGCTGAGGAATCAAAATGCAAGATCGTAAACTCACTTCTCCAGAAAACGTATTGGTGCTAGGAGCGGGACAACTTGGCGATACCATACTAAGCGCGCTGGTACCTGCGGTGGCGCAGCTTCATGGTTCGGTCACCGTCATCGTTTCTCCTGAATCATGGGATGCACAGGGCCACCTTCGTTCTGCAGGTCATCAAAAACACGCAGCTGCGGGGGCTAAATTTATTCCGCTTGATATGGCCGGCGCCGCGGCAGAGTCGCTGCGAGAAACATTCAAAAGGTATGACACCATCATAAACTGCATGGGCTTTGTCGCTGGCCCTGGCACACAGGTGAAGATCACGAAGGCAGCGCTGGCCGCCGAGGTGAAACGTTATTTCCCCTGGCAGTTCGGCGTTAACTACGATGTGGTGGGTAAAGGAAGCGGACAGCCGGTGTGGGATGAGCAGTATGATGTCAGAAGCCTGCTACGCGCACAAAACGCAACGGAATGGGTCATTGTTTCAACCGGAATGTTTACCAGCTTTCTTTTTGAGCCGGCATTTAATGTCGTGAACCTCGCCGAAAAAACAATTAACGCCCTCGGGAGCTGGGATACCCGGGTCACGGTCACCTCACCCGCAGATATTGGGCGTCTGACTACCGCCATTTATTTGCATCAGCCCCGAATCAAGAATGAAGTGGTGTTTGTTGCAGGCGACACGATCTCCTACGGGCAGCTCGCTTCGACGGTAGAACGCGTGACGGAACAAACGTTTAGAAAAAGCGTATTGACCCTGCCTGCGCTGCTTGATGAGCTCCGCGCTGATCCAGATGAACAAATGCTGCGCTACCGTACCGCATTTGCACGTGGAGCCGGCATGTGGTGGCCAATGAGCGAAACGTTTAATGCGAGAAATAATATCAGCACGCAAAACGTTGAAGACTGGCTGAAGGCATTTATTTAATTCCCTGGCTCTAAGGAGCAACATTCTCGATGAAAACCTTAATTTCCGTTTTATTTATCTATTTAATTCTGCCATTTTCGGTATTCGCCAAAACGGTAACCGCCACCGGCGATACGCTGGAAAATGCTGAAAACAAAATCCGCCAAATCACGAAACAACAAGGGGCAAAAGAGTATAAAATAATCGAGGCGAGGATGGGCAATAAAGTACATATTACGGCAGAAATAAAACCCTGAAAAAAATCAGAGGGGCAGCGGCCCCTCGGTGTATTTATTTTCTTATACCGCCACGCCAAAGATGGAGTCAGGGGCAAGGCAGCTTGCGCTTAGCGCTGTTCGCCCTGCCGCCGCCATCTGACGCCCTGCCATGCCCGCTGCGCGCCATAAAAATCGACGCCTTTACAGACATCGTCGCTAAGGCTGCCGTCAGGCATAAAATATTGCACTGCGATACACAATCTCATAGGCAATCCAATACAATTAGAGATAAAATCGACGAAAGCTTATACACCGATGAGTGACCTCATGAAATATACTGAATCTCCCCGGCTAATCATCAGGTCTTTTCAGGATAATGATGCCGCGGGCTTGTTCGAATATTTATCAAACCCACGCGTAGCCTGTTTTATGGATGAAAAACTTCACTCCTGTGATGAAGCTGTTAACGAAATTGCGCGCCGGCAAAAAGAAGAACACTACTATGCGATTAGCCTGAAGGAAACCGGGGCGCTGATAGGCGAGCTGTTTGCGGATAACAGCGGAGAACCTGACCCTGATACATACTGTGTGGGTTGGCTTCTGAATAAAAAATATGAAGGCATGGGGTTCGCCCGCGAAGCGGCACACGCATTTTTCGACTACCTGTTTAATCATAAGAACGCCAGAAGAATATATGCCTATGTCGCTGATTATAATGAACCTTCACAAAACCTTTGCCGCCACCTCGGTATGCGCCTGGAGGGATGTTTTAAGGAACACGTCTCTTTTATCACGGACGATGAAACCGTGGTCTACGAAAGCACGCTGGTGTTTGCTGTCCTGGCCAAAGAGTGGCGCGATAAATAGTCTGAGCTGATTCTAAAAACTCTCTGCCCCAGGACCGAAGGAACATATTAACCGTGCAGGTTATTGGCGCCACCCTTAGCAGCGTCGTCGCGGGAGCCGTTGTTGAGAAATGGGGCTATAGCCATACCTTTCTGCTACACGGCCTCATTGCGCCATTGGCAATACTATTTGTTCGCTTGCGCGGGGCAACGCGACGCGGCGGCGAAATAGTGAAACCGCAGAGCAGCGCACTTTGTTAACCAACGCCATCACGCTTTCAACGGACCACGCAAGAACTGATGCAGATCGGCCATATCCGATCCACCTTATGCTATTACATTTCGCAGCTGGCGGAATTATGCATATGCTTTATCCTGCCTGGTTGTGGCTGATTGGGCGCCTGACATCAATATCTTAAATTTTTCCTAATACAAGGACGATTCTAACCATGAATAAGCGGTTGCTCCCCCTGCTGGCCCTCATACTCCCCTTGAGCACACAGGCCAACGTTTATTTTATCAAAGCCGACACAGTCAAGAATACCAACGTTAGCGAAGTCGCCATCTACTTTAATGGCGCGATCAACAACCGGACCGTTACCTGGCTATTATCTTCGCTGGCAGAAATAGAGGGTAACTACCGTAATATCAAAAATGTCGACATATATCTTAACAGCGAGGGCGGAGATATGGATGCGGGGTACGTGGCCTACGAAGCGCTGCGTAAGAGTCCAGTCAAACTGAATATGATCGATGCTTCAGTAATAGCCTCAGCGGCAACTATGGTTTACTGCGGATCGGATGAACGCTACGCCATGCCGCTTGCCAGGTTTATGCTTCATCCTGCCGCAGCGTGGAACGACAAAGCCGAGTATTTGAAACCCGATCAGGCGAGGCGCATTCTGGAAGATGCTGAAAGCTACAACGTTCTGTTCCGCACTATCTATTCGACCTGCACAAAAATCTCCGCCGATGAACTGAACAAAATAACGTCATCGGAAACCGGCCGCGTATTTTATAAAGTCGATGAGGCCGCCAAAGCCGGTCTGATCACCCGTGGCCTCAAAGAGAGCCATAGCTATCCGGTAACCTACTACGTTACCGACGGTGAGGGTTAAGAGAGTCGGCTGGATAATATTCCCCTAAAGTCCGTTTGCCGTCCCAGGCAGTATCCTTGACTGAGGATACTGCCATCAGGCTATTACCGCCTGCTCCTGCGAACCGTTAAACGCCGCTCTCCACATTGACTCCACAACTTGCGCAAAAGCAAGCAATAAAACTCTTTCACAATGTTCAGAGTTCTCAGGAGGAACAATGAACAGACTGAATTATTTTCTACGGTATAGCGAATATCTCGTCAAGATATTAAGAACTCACCTTTTAAATGACAAAGAATTTCACACCAGGAGATTACAAAAAATATCCGGAAGGAAACCAGATTTAGTGCACCCGGTGACGCTGAGTGAGAAAATATGTCACCGCATGATCTATGACCACAATCCGTTTTACACCCTGCTGGCCGATAAGCTTGCGGTCCGCGAGTATATTTATAACAAAACCGACAAATTAAAAATGGCCGCGCTGGTTGGCGTCTATAGCGATATTCAGAATATTGACCTGAACAGTTTGCCGGACAGGTTTGTCCTGAAATGTAATCATGATAGCGGCAGTAGCGTAATATGTACCGACAAGCAGAAATTTAATACGGCCAGAGCCCTGAGCTCGTTGAGTCTGGCGCTCAAGAAAAACATGTATTACAGCACCCGAGAGTGGCAGTACAAAAATATACCGCCGGTAATTCTATGCGAGGAATATATTGATCTATTTACCGGCAGAGACAAGAATACCACGCCGGAAATGTTGCGTATCCACTGTTTTCACGGCATTGCTGGGGTGATCGAAGCCGACTTCACCGATGAGCGGGGAAATGATTACATCAATGTTTACGACAGAGCCTGGCGGCTCCAGCCCTTTCTGATGGAATATCCAAATACGCCAGCCAGGATCCCACCGCCCGATTTATTACACCAGGCTATAACCGCAGCCCAGGAGCTATCAAGAGATCTGGACTATTGTCGGGTGGATTTAATGTTGCAGCGCGATGATATCTATTTTAGTGAAATTACGCTTAGTCCCCGACGCGGTAAGCTGCAGATATATCCTGCCGAGTGGGATATCAAACTGGGTCAAATGTGGTAGCCCGCGGCGGAGAAAACAGGCCTCGGCAGGCCTGCTAACCGCCGCGGTTAAATATCGCATGGTAGCGGCCATGACAGCGTAAAAATCGAATGATGACTCGCCGACAGCGTATAGGTGACCTCCCCGTCATGGGCGTCCATAATCGCTTTAACAACGGACAGCCCGAGGCCGCATCCCTTAGGATTGATATTTCTTGCGGCCGATCCGCGCTGGAAAGGCTGGAAGAGAAACTTTTGAAACTCTTGCGCAATGCCGGGGCCATAGTCCTCAACCACAATATAAAAGCGGTTGCCGGCGATGCCATTTTTAACCAGCATCGTTCTGGAGGTCGAGTATTTTATCGCATTATCAAAAAGGACTGTAAGGCACTGAATAATACGTAAAGGATCGCACACCGACTCCAGACGCTGGAGCTCGGTTACAACCTCGAAGCCGCTGCGTCTGAATTCAAGTGAAAAAGCCTCAAGCGCACTCTGAATAGTCTCCTGCAGATTAACCCGGGCCAGGGTTAAGGTAAATTCAGCCGCCGTGGACGAGCTCACCATCCGCAGATCGTCAATCAGGCTGGATAGCCCTTCAGTTTGTTTCAGCAGATTGTTGAATAACGGCGGCGTAGGTTCAAACACCCCGTCAACCAGCCCCTGCAGCCTTCCTCGGATAATGGTTACCGGGGTTCGTAGCTCATGCGCAATAGCGGCATTCCAGGATTTACGCTGTGAATCCAGCGCCTGCAATTTTTCCGCCATCTCGTTGAAGTCATTAACCAGGTTGTTAAGCTCCCCGAGACGCGAGCTGGTGCAAAACGCCCGGGCGCCTAAATCGCCCTGGGCAACCCGGCGCAGGCTGGTGGCCACCGAGCTTAATGGAGTGAGTATTCTCGCGGAAAGCCTGACGGCGAAGAAGAGTGAGATAATTAACCCGGTGGCGGAAATGACCATAATCCACAGCCAGTCGAGATAAGTCACGCTGTCTTCATTCCCGGCGGCCGAGCCTCCGGGAATATAATCAATGATAAACGCATAGAACAGATATGAGCCGATCACTGAAATAGCAATAACAATAAGCGTTAGCGATATCATAAATCGCAGGATCTGCCGGCTTAACGCCTGGTCTCTGTTCATTTGTGTTCTCCGAGCCGGTAACCTATGCCGCGGATACTCTCAGGAACGCCTTTTAATCCACAGTTTTCCAGCTTCTTACGAAGCTTGCTCATGTGGCTGTCAACCGTTCTGTCGAGTGTATCGCCTTCCGGCAGGCAAGAGTTTAACAGTTCGTCGCGGGAGAATACTTTTCGGGGATTTCTGGCCAGACAGGTCAATAGTTTGAATTCCGTCGTAGTCAGTACCGGGGTGACCATGTCATCTCCAACGGTAATCTCCACAAAAAAGTCGTCCGGATAAATCGTTAACTTTGGCGTGCGGATCGGTTTGCGATAGCTTTGCTCGCTACCGGCTTTAGTCCGCCGCAGTACCGCTTCTATACGTGCCACAACCTCAGACGGATTAAAAGGTTTCACTACATAATCATCGGCACCCAGCCGCAGCCCCATCAATTTATCGACGTCCTGATCGAGCGCGGTCACCATTATCACGGGGACGTTGCTCTCTTTTCTTAAGGTCGAAAGCACATTCCAGCCGTCAATAATGGGAAGCTGTATATCCAGCAGAACCAGATCGGGCTTGCGCAGGCCGAATGTATTAATCGCCTGCTCGCCGTCCGCCGCCCGGACGGTATTCATCCCTGAACGGTGAACGTAACTCATTAGTATGTCGGCTATTTCGTCATCATCTTCGGCCACAAGAATAAGCGGTTTATCATTCATGATGACTCCGTTCCCGGTATGTTCTGACGAAAGTCTCTACGGTGGGTTGGCATGAGAAAAGCACTGATCCTGCCCTCATTAATCTTAAGCGCGCTACACAAAAAAACATCACTCCAGGAATATAGCCTGGTCATTTGCTACATCGTTGCTTGTTATGCTTACATTTTACTCGGTCCTGCATCTATTGTGGCGGTCTTGTCGCTCGGGATGAAGTTAATCCGCGAGATTAAGACAGGGTGTTCCTGCGGAAGTTGCATCGCTAACAAAATAATACCCTGAGTATTCTCAATGCCCCGTAGAACACTCCACGCTACATACTCTCTCCACATTAGAGTAATCAGCACTCCATAATGATATGCCATATTATCGATAAGCAACTAATCTGCAGTCAATATGGGTAGGCCAGCACTCATGGCCCTTAGCAACAGAAATATTTAGCGTGGGCCGTCAGGATGAATATTATATCAACGAACTTTACCGATTCTTGCGCGTCATACTCCGGGGTTGAATGATTATGGCAAACATCAACAATACGCCGGTATTCAGTACGGCAAAGATAACTTCAGTGGCACTATTTCTTGTTTATACCTGGGTGATGCTCTATGGATGGCTGGCGCTGGTACATGCAATTGCAGAAAAAGTGCGTTTCACCATAGTGGCGTCGCCCTTTACGTATGCCAGCATCGTGCTGACGAGCCTGCTCCTTTTATTTCAAAAGAAGCCGGAGGCATTGCGCGAGTTAAACATCATAACGCTGATGCTGATGCTGACGTTTACCTACCTGGTTATTATTTTTCACGTCCTGCTCTCTTTACCACTGGATATTTTTGATGTGACCTTTTACTACGAATGCTTTTTGATTGTTAATTTAGGGATTTCACCATTATATCTGCTGTTCAGATTACTTTAATGCTGCCAGACAAGATTTAGCCCCCATTTTTCCAATCTCTCTCGTTAAGCTGATTAATACACCGCTCGCATACTGGATATAACTGATGCCCTATTTTTTTATTGCCCGCCCCGTGTTTGCCTGGGTAATCGCGCTATTTATCGTATTAGGGGGGCTGCTGGCGATCCCTCAATTGCCGGTGGCGCAATATCCGGCCATCGCCCCGCCGGGTATCATTATCACCGCCAGCTACCCAGGAGCTACGCCGGAAATAATGAATACATCCGTGATTTCACTGCTCGAGCGTGAAATTTCCGGCGTTGACGATCTGCTCTATTTCGAGTCGTCCAGCGACACTTCCGGAATGGCCTCGATAACGGTGACGTTTAAGCCCGGCACGGATATCAAGCTCGCGCAGATGGATATCCAAAATCACATTAAAATTGTCGAGCCGCGCCTGCCGCAGCCGGTAAGGCAAAATGGCATCAGCGTCGAGGCCGCAAACTCAGGCTTTCTGATGATGGTTGGGCTGAAGTCCAGAACGGACGGCTATCAGGAGGCGGACCTTAGCGATTATTTTGCCCGGAACGTGACCGATGAGCTGCGTCGCGTTCCTGGCGTGGGAAAGGTACAGCTGTTTGGCGCAGAAAAGGCGATGCGCATCTGGCTAAATCCCGCCAGGATGCATGACTATCGGCTCTCCGTGGGAGACGTCATTAGCGCGATCGGCCAGCAGAACGTTCTGGTTTCACCGGGCCGCACCGGGGATGAGCCCGCCATCGTCGGCCAGCAGGTTACCTATCCGTTGATGGTCAAAGGGCAGCTTGCGACGGTGGAAGAGTTTCGCAATATAACCATTAAAGCCAACACCAGCGGAGCCCGTTTAAAGCTGGCGGATATCGCCCGCGTAGAGTCTGGCCTGCAGAGCTATGCATTTGCCATCCGCGAGAATGGCCTGCCGGCCACGGCGGCGGCGATCCAGCTATCTCCCGGCGCTAACGCCATCAGCACAGCGGCCGGTATTCACGCACGTCTTGCTGAGCTTACAACGGTACTTCCTGATGGTATGGCGTTCTCGGTTCCCTTTGATACCGCCCCTTTCGTGAAGCTGTCGATTATGAAAGTTATCCAGACTTTTATAGAGGCAATGGTGCTGGTGTTTCTCGTAATGCTGCTATTTCTGCATAAAATACGCTGCACGCTTATCCCGGCGATCGTGGCGCCCGTCGCCCTGCTCGGCACCTTTACGGTGATGCTGCTTTGCGGTTACTCCGTCAACGTTCTGACCATGTTCGGCATGGTGTTGGCGATCGGTATCATCGTCGATGATGCGATCGTGGTGGTTGAAAACGTTGAGCGTTTGATGGAAGAAAAGGGTCTGCCGCCGCGCGAGGCGACCCGTGAGGCAATGCGGGAAATCACGCCGGCGATAATTGGCATTACGCTGGTACTGACCGCGGTATTCATACCGATGGGTTTCGCAAACGGTTCGGTTGGCGTTATTTACCGCCAGTTCAGCCTGTCGATGGCCGTCTCCATACTGTTTTCGGCATTTCTGGCCCTGACGCTGACCCCCGCTCTGTGCGCATCCCTGCTGAAAGCGCACGACAAAAACGGCAAGGCCGCCGGCGGGTTTTCCGTCTGGTTTAACCGTCATTTCCATCGTTTTTCCTGCCGTTATGAGTCAGGTCTGACGTATGTGCTGAAGCGTGGCGCCAGGATGATGTTGCTGTATGTCGCGATTTGCGGGGCGCTGTTCATCGCCCTGACCAAACTGCCGTCATCGTTTCTACCTGAAGAAGACCAGGGGTATTTCATGTCTTCGATTCACCTCCCTTCAGATGCAACAATGACGCGAACGCTGCAGGTGGTGAAACAGTTTGAGGAGCAGATCGCCGCTCGCGAAGCCATCAAGAGTAATGTGATGATCCTCGGGTTTAACTTTTCGGGCTCGGGGCCGAATACGGCAATGTCCTTTACCACGTTAAAAGAGTGGCGGCTGCGCAACGGAGCCACTGCGCAGGAGGAGGCCAATATTATACAAGCCGGAATGGAGCCCGTCGCCGATGCCGTGACCATGAGCCTGTTACCTCCGTCGATCTCCGACATGGGGACATCTTCCGGCTTTACCCTCTATCTCGAAGACAGGGCCGGTAAAGGGTATCGCGCCCTGAAGCAGGCTGCCGATAGTCTGGTTTCCCGCGCGAAGCGCAGCCCGCTCCTCTCCGATGTAACGATAGACGGATTGCCTGAAGGGGTAAGCCTCTCGCTGAACGTCGACAGAGAAAAGGCCGAAGCGATGGCCGTCTCGTTCGATGAAATTAACCAGACGCTTTCCGCCTCTTCCGGCTCAAATTACGTCAATGACTACAGTGACGACGGCCGGGTTCAACAGGCGATCGTGCAGGCCGATGCCCCATATCGCATGCAGCCCGATGACCTGATGAACATCTCGGTCAAAAACAGAGTCGGCGAGATGGTGCCGCTCTCCGCTTTTATGACCGCCTCCTGGACTCAGGCTCCGCAGCAGCTGAACCGTTATCAGGGCTATCCGGCCATCCGAATCACCGGGAGCGCGGCGCCAGGATATTCAAGCGGCTCGGCCATGACTGAAATGGAGCAGCTGGCCGGCGGGTTGCCGCACGGTTTCAACGCCGAGTGGGCCGGTAGCTCGCTGCAGGAAAAGGCGTCCGCTTCCCAGCTTGCCGGGCTCATTGCGCTTTCCGTGCTGGTGGTATTTATGGTGCTGGCGGCGCTTTATGAAAGCTGGTCCATTCCCCTTGCGGTGATGCTGGTGGTGCCGTTGGGTCTGCTGGGGGCCGTCTTAGCGGTCATAGTCGCAGACATGACGAATGATGTCTTTTTCAGAGTGGGCTTAATCACCATCATTGGCCTTTCAGCCAAGAACGCGATCCTGATTATCGAATTTGCTCGCCAGCTGCGCACTCAGGGCATGGAGACGATGGCCGCCACGTTACTGGCGGCAAGGCAGCGGCTTCGCCCTATTCTGATGACCTCGCTGGCCTTTACGTTAGGGGTTGTCCCATTAATGCTGGCCAGCGGAGCCAGTGACAAAACGCAGCATGCCATTGGCACGGGGGTTTTCGGCGGTATGATCGGCGGCACCCTGCTGGCGGTCTTCTTTGTGCCCCTCTTTTTTATTACCGTCACGCGGGTTGTTGCGAAAACAGGCGATAAAAAGACGCGCGCCAAAATGCAGTAAGTTTACGTCTTTTACGGCCGCCAGCCGGCTGCGCATCGCGCCAGACTAAGCTTCAAATAACGGGATCGCTTATCGATCCCGTTAATGACATCTCTTTCTGAACCCGCTATTTAGCTCCTGTCTGAGTGAATCTTCTGTCGAACGCCGCCCGCAGGAACGAACCTGGCGCTCGCCTGAAGCAAAAGGCTAAAGGATGCGGGCAGTACCGTAAGCGTCACCAGCGTGGCCACAACAAGCCCACCGATAATGGCGTACGCCATCGGTCCCCAGAAAACCTGGTGCGCGATGGGAAGCATTCCGAGAATGGCTGCGCAGGCCGTCAGGAATATGGGCCTGGCACGGTGCTCCGCGGCGGCAATGATAGCGGCCTCCTGCGCCATACCGAGCGCTAGATTACTGTCCACTTCACTAATCAGGATCACGGCATTGCGGATAATCATACCTGCCAGCGCTATCACCCCCAGCAAAGCGACAAATCCCAGCGGAGTCCCCCCGGGAAGCATCGCCATCACCACGCCCGGCAGGCCAAAAGGCGCCATAAGCAGGGCGAGGAACATACGCGAGTAGCGCCGAAGCTGGAGCATCAGCAATAGCAACATGATGACGATCGCGATCGGTAACGTCGCGTAAACGGAGCCGTTCCCCTTGTCGGACTCCTCTACCGCGCCGCCCTCCTCGATGCTGTAGCCGATGGCTAGCGAGGCGCGCAGTTTTTCAATCGCCGGACTCAGCCCGGAAGATAACTCAGCTGCCCGCAGCCCTGGCGCAAGATCGGTCTGAACGGTAATAAACGGTTGCCGCTGACGACGCCACACCACCGGATCATCGACGCCCCAAACGGGCGTCGCCACGGCGCTGAGGGGGATTTTTCGCCCACTATTTCCGGTCAGCATCAGTGAGGATAAGGTGGCGATATTCAGCCGGTCCTGGTCTTTAGCGCGCAGAACCACATCCACCAGCCGATCGCCGTCCCGTACAGACGTTATGATGCTGCCGGACCAGATGGTATTAAGCGTCTGCGCCAGGCTCTCGGATGAGATCCCCGCCGCTCGCGCGGCGGTCTGATTGACCTTTAGCGTCATCACCCTCTCAGGCTCCCCCGCCGTCTGATTAACCTCCCGGGACAGCGGCGAGCGCCCTATCACCTCGGCCAGACGGTTCGCATACTCGCGTACGCGCTCATAATCCGGCCCGCTGACCCTGTATTTTACCGGCCAGCCTACCGGTGGCCCCAGCTCCAGCGGCGATACGCGCGAAGTCAGGTCGCTAAATTGAGCCGCCAGCAGCGTATTTAACTGCTGTCGCAGGCGATCTCGCGCCGCAAGATCCTTGGCCACCACAACGATCTGCGCCGTGTTTTCGTTTTCGCGTAGAACGTCCATCGGCAGATAAAATCGTACGGCGCCCGAGCCCACGTAGGCAGAGTAGCGTTCGACGTTTTCATTCCCGGCAAGGACTTTCTCCAGCCGCTGGGTCTGTCTTTCCGTTTCTGGCTGCGCCGCGTTGGCCGGAAGCGTTAAACTTACCAGCAGCTCAGGCCGGTCGGAGGACGGGAAAAATTCGCCCGGCATATATCTTGTGCCAAAAACCGCTAAGCCTAAGGCGGCCACCGCAATACCGAGGGTGAACAGCCGGTGACGAAGCGCCAGATGCAAGAGCCGGCTATAAAGCCGTCCGATTTTTCCTCGGCCCGCAGCGCGTCGGTTCATCGCCTCAGATAACAGCCAGGTTCCGGTCAGAGGTGAAAACAGGATCGCCACCACCCACGAGCAGAGTAGCGCAATAAATACGACGGCAAACAATGAGTAACAGTATTCCCCGGCGCTGGAGGCGGCAAAGCCCACGGGAATAAAACCGGCAATCATCACCAGCGTTCCGGTCAGCATTGGGAATGCCGTGGTTCTGAAAGCGTAGCTGGCCGCCCGGCGGCGGGTTTCACCGGCTTCAAGCCTGGAGACCATCGTTTCAACGGCGATCATGGCGTCATCGACCAACAGGCCCAGCGCAATAATCAACGCGCCGAGTGAAATGCGCTGCAGACCAATGCCGGCCAGCAGCATTCCGGCGAAGGTCATCGCCAGCACCAGTGGGATTGCCGCCGCCACAACCAGTCCCGCCCGTAGCCCTAGCGATACAAAAGAGACCGCGAGGACAATAAGTATCGCCTCGATCAGCACCCGGACAAATCCGCTGACCGCCTCCCTGACTACCGCGGGCTGATCTGCAACCTTCACCACCTCAATACCTTGCGGCAGCTCGGTTTTCAGGACGTCGATTTTGCCATTCAGCGCGGCGCCAAACCGCGCCATATTTCCCGTCGACGCCATTGATATCGCCAGTCCGATAGCCGGCCGGCCGTTGACGCGAAACGTCGGTGCCGGTGGCTCTGAGACCTTGCGCTCAACCGTTGCGATATCCGTTAGCGGAACGTATCGGTCATTAATGTGTAAGGTGGTTGCGCGTAAGCTCTCCAGCGACGATAGCGCCCCGCTTACCCTTATCGCCATATTTTCCTGCCGGGTGCGCATGATCCCCGCGGGCACAACCGCGTTCTGCGCTTTGAGGGCATCCGCGACCTGCTGAATATCGAGCCCCATGCCTGCCAGCTGCGGTGGTGAAAAGGCGATAACGATCTGCTCCTGCGGCTCGCCAAGCAGCGTAATTTTGCCGACATCAGGTAGTGACATCAGATTGAGACGTATCTTCTCCACGCGGTCGCGAACCTCGCGAAGCGTATATCCCTCAGGAATAAATCCGTAAATCGTCCCAAAGGTGTCATCAAACTCATCATTCACGACCGGCCCCCGCGCACCTTCAGGTAGCGATGGCGCAATATCCTGCATTTTCTTGCGAATTTGATACCAGATATCCGCCACCTTATGCGGCGGGGTGTCGTCACGTAAATTCACATAGATAACCGACCGGCCAGCCTGCGTTTCGCTTTCGATATAATCCAGCCAGGGCGTTTCCTGCAGCTTTTTCTCCAGCACATCGGTCACCAGATTCGTCGTGTCTTTCACCGATGCGCCGGGCCATTGTGCGGAGACGACGGCCGTTTTAATGGTGAAATCAGGATCTTCATTTTGCGGCAACCGCTCATAACAAAACGCGCCGGCGGCGATAATCAGCAGCATAAAAAAACTCACCATCTGCTGATGTTCGAGGGCCCACGCTGAAAGGTTGAATTTATCTCCCGGCATCCTCTCGTTCACGGCTGTCTCTCCCCGGCGGTCACGTTTTCTCCGCTGCGGAGTTTGCTCACGCCGGCGGTGATGACCCTGTCGCCAGGGTGCAGGCCGGAGGCGATAATAATTGATGACGCGGTGTAGCCCGCCGGCACGACTTGCCGCAGCTGCGCCTGCATCCGCGAGTCAATAACAAATACCGCCGGACGATCTCCCGAGCGGCTCAAGGCTGAAGCCGGTATGACGTAACCCGATGCACGTGGAACCGGCAGCGCGACCGTAACGCTCGCGCCCAGCGCCATCGCGGCTGGCGGCTGCGGAAGAGACAGCCTGACACGCCAGGTCCGCGTCAGGGGATCGGCCTGAGGGCTGATATCGCGCAATATTCCCGTAGTGCTGACCGCGGGATCATCGAGTAAATAGACCCTGAAGGCCGCACCTTTTTGCGCCAGAAGCTGCGCCGGTTCGGTCGTAGCAAACACCGCGTCGCGGGCGTCACCGGCCGCTAGCGTAAGGACCGTCTGCCCCGCGTTGACCACCTCTCCCGCCGATGCGCTTACGCCGGTGATGACGCCATCGGCGGGTGCGACCAGCCGGGTCCAGCTAAGATTTTCCTCGGCGTCACGCCGTGCCGCGACGCTGCTTTTCAGCCTGGCGTTTGCCACCAGCCAGTCTGCACGGACGCTGTCTAACTGAGCCCGCGCGATGGCGCCGGTTGGCATCAGCTTCTGCATCCGGCTCAGGTTCAGCCCCGCCGCCTGCGCAGATGCTTTTGCGCTCTCAACATCAGCCTGCGCGGCGGCCAGCCGGTTCTTTACGCTGACATCATCAAGGGTGGCCAGCCTCTGCCCCGCTTTAACCCGATCGCCTATATCAACCCTGCGGCTCAGTATCCGGCCGTCCAGGCGGAAGCTTAGGGCGGTCTCATCATGGGCATGGATTTCGCCGGTTCGCTGCAGATCGGCAAACGACGTCGGGGAGGCGATAACAAGGTAGCGAACCGGGCGCGCCGGCTTCGGCGTATCGACGGTTTTTTCACCGCAGCCGGTAAGCAGGCTAATGGCGAATACCATTATGACCAGCGGGATGAAGGACAATAAGGGGATATTGCGCGCTGCGCCGGACAGATGGTGCAGGCACTGACGGAGGGATAAAATAAACTCGTTTGACATGACGCCACTCCAGATAGGGAATGGCGTCATTAAATAGTGCATTAATCGAGATTCACTCGACGTTGTGTCAAGAGTTTATCAAGACGTTTTAATTTTGCGCAGCGCAGGGCTGGTACGGCAGGAGGATCTGAATCAGCAGGCCGCCGCCAGGCGGAAGCGCGGCGCTGATGCCGCCACCGTGCGCGACGCATATCGCGCGGGCGATCGATAATCCCAGACCGCTTCCTCCGGAATGCCTTGCTCGCGACGCCTCCTCGCGAGTAAAACGCTCAAACATCTCCGGTAAAAACTGAACCGCCACGCCGGGCCCATCATCAAGAAACTCCAGCACATAATTTCCGTCACGGTTTTGCAGGGTGATATCAAGATGTCCGCCCTCTCGTCCGTATCGCAGCGCGTTTTCCATCAACACGGTGAAAACCTGCCCCAGCCGAAAGGCATCCCCGCGAAACGGGCACGGCTGATGGCCGTGAACGCGTACCGTCATACCGTGCACGTCTGACTGCGGTATCATCCATGCAGCCCTTTCCTGCAGCAGCTCAAGCAGACAAAACTGCTGGTCATCCAGGACCAGATTTCCGGCATCGGCGAGGGATAGAAGATGGAGTTCGTCCGTCAGGCGGTTCAGATGCTGAAGCTGTTTCATCACCATCGTCAGCTGCTGCGGGCTGGCCTCGAAAACGCCATCCAGCATCCCCTGTAAGCGGCCGATAGCGGCGGTTAACGGAGAGCGTAGCTCATGCGCCATCGCCACATGGGATGCGCGGATCTCCTTATCATATCGAGCCAGCTGGCGGGTCATGGTGTTGAAGTCAGCGGCGAAACGGATCATTTCGGCGGGAGCGTCCTTGATCAGTTCCGCCTGACGCCCGAACTGCCCCTGGGTCACGTCCTGCGCCGCATCGCGCAGATGGCCGAACTGCATGGATAAAGGCCGGGCGTATTTGAGTCCCATCAGAACAATAAAAGGGATCATCACCAGCACCAGAAGCGCGACGGTGGCCCAGTCGGCCGAAGCGATGGAGGGCGTTGAATAGCTCAGCCCCCACCAGGTATCCACAATGTCATGAAAGCGCCCCGGATTGATCTGCGGAGCCTGGCTGAGCGTAACAAACTCCTGGCGCACGGCGGAGGGCATCTTATGGAGTATCCAGTAGTTTTGCACCGCATAACGCAGCCACATACATGCCGCAATGACCACGACACTACCGATGGCCAGCGCGAGGATACGTCCGCAAATCCAGCGCCAGAGGGATGAGTATCGCTTATTTATCATGGCTGTCTGAACCTGTAACCAATGCCGCGCACGTTGACCAGCACTCCGGATACCCCGGCCACCTCCAGCTTCCGGCGCAGATTATAAACGTGCGTATCAACGACTCTCTCAAGCGCTTCGCTCTCCGGCAGGCAATTCTCCAGCAGATGTTGTCGGGAAAAAGGCCGCGTGGGATGCCGCATCAGAGTCGTCAGCAGCGAAAATTCCGTCGGGGTAAAATCGAGATATCGGGGCGACGCGCCCTGCCCGGTGATGGTCGCCGTGATGGCGGTTACGTCGACCTCGAGCGCCTGCCAGCGCAATACTTCCTCACGCATTTCCGTTTTATTGCTGCGCCGCAGTACCGCCTGCACGCGAGCCACCACTTCGCCCGGATGATACGGCTTCACCACGTAATCATCAGCGCCGTAGCGCAGCGCGCCGATGCGATCTGGCGTATCGCCCATAGCAGTCACCATGATCACCGGGACATCGCTCAGGCGGCGCAGTCTTGCCAAAACCTCGGTACCGTTGAGTCCCGGCAGCATCACATCAAGCAGGATCAGATCCGGTTTCCAGCGCTGCGCGATTTCCAGCCCCGCCAGACCGTCCCCGGCAACGATAACTTCGTAATTTTCGCGGCGCAAATAGGCCTCAAGCACGCCCGCTGCGTCGGCATCATCTTCAACCACCAGCACTCTTCTGGATAACATCAGCTCACCTTGACCGTTTCTTAACAATATCCCGACCGTTCATTGATACGACCGAATCATACTCCGGGCGCAAATCACGGCACAACGCGAACCGGGCGGTGCCCGCCATTAATGAGGAGACAGTATGATATCGACGGAATCTACGCTGTATGTGGCAATTTCGCTATTGGGGGCGATATCAACGCATGCCATCGCTGACGATGCAGCAGCCCAGCCAGACTCGCTAACCGTCGGGCTGGGCGGTCAGTTTAGCCCCCGATACAGCGGCTCGGACAAACAGGTGTGGCACCCGGTGCCGGTACTCCAGGGGCGCAAGGGGGCCTTCTTTGTTGATAGCCAAAAAGGGATCGGCTACGACCTGCAAAACGAGGACGGCCTGTATCTGGAGCATACGCTTAGCTACGATCCAGGGCGCGCGGAAAAAAACTCCGGCTGGCGGGACGGTGCCAACAATCTGAAAGGCATGGGGAACATTGATGCGACTCTCAATACCGCATTTGCCGTCGGCTGGGCGGCCACATCATGGCTGGTGTTAGAGACGAAAGCAGCGCTCCCGCTCACCGGGAGCCAGGGGGTAAAATATCAAACGTCGGTTATGCTCATTCCCCTCCAGAACTCACAGGATGTCGTTGCTTTTCAGTCTGCCGCCCTGTTTGGCGATAATCGATATATGAATACCTTTTATGGCGTCAGTCAGCAGCAGAGCCGGCGCTCCGGGTACCCGCGTTTTTCGGCGCCCGGCGGATTTTATGGCATTGACAGCAGCCTGACGTGGAGCCATCAATTTGATGAACATTGGGGAACGGCGCTTAGCGCAGGGTATAGCTGGCTTGGCGACCATGCTGCCGCTAGCCCGATAGTCCTACGCCGCAATGAAGGTTCTGCGACTATGGCCGTCAGCTGGACATTTTAACTATCTTGCCCGCGGAGTGAACAATAACCGCCAGCTCTTCGACCCGGCAGCATAATAAGCGCGGATATCTCTTCCGGCTTATTATCGCGCGGAATAGCGCGGCTCCAGCCAGGGCGGTTTGAGCACACCAGAACGGCAAGCCTTAAAGCGCCTGCGCCAGACGGCGAATTCCCTCCTCGAGGGTCTCGGGCGAATGGTTGGCAAACCCCAGCAAAACCCCCTCCCGCTGCATCGGCCGCTGGCAGTAGCGCGCAAACGTCTGCACCCCCATTCCTAGCTGGCGGGCTTTATCCACCACGTACTTCGCCGTCAGGCCGCCGTGCAGCCAGCACACCAGATGCACGCCAGAATCCGTCGGATGAACGGTCATTTTCTCCGGCAAATAGCGTTCAACGGCGGCGGCCAGCGCCAGCTTACGTTCATAGCAGGCTTTACGCACCCGGCGAACGTGGCTGGCGTAGTGGCCCTCCTCGATAAAACGGGCCAGGACCGCCTGTTCAAGATAGCCGCTGCACAGATCGGAGAAATATTTAGTCGTGGCAAACTGTTCACGTAAATGGCCCGGAACGACCAGGAAACCGAGGCGAAACTCCGGGTACATCATCTTCGAGAACGTTCCGGCATAGATGACCCGGTTATGCTTATCCAGCCCCTGCAGGGCCTGCAATGAACGCGCGGCGTAGCGAAATTCGCTATTGTAATCGTCTTCGAAGATCCACGCCTGCCGGGACTCGGCCCACTCCAGCAGGGCGAGCCTGCGCGCGAGGCTAAGGGTTCCGCACAGCGGAAACTGGTGCGAGGGAGCGGTATAGGCCAGCCGGGCATGAGGATAATGCGTTATTCCGTCGTCAACATCCATTCCCTGACTATCGACTCTCACCGGCCTGATCGTTGCCCCTACCGAGGCGAAAGCGCCGCGCGCGCCGTTATAGCCGGGATCGTCGAGCCACACCTCATCCCCGCGTGAAAGCAGCGAACGCGCGGTGATATCCAGCGCCTGCTGGATACCGTTGACGATAATCACGCGATCTTCGCTACAGTTAACCCCTCGCGTCGACTGAATATACTGGCATATCACCCGCCGCAGAGGTTGATAACCATTGGGGCTGGCATGGAGGCCGATCTCGCGGCGCGACTGCCGCCAGACCCGCCCCAGCAGGCGGCCCCATAAATCATAGGGGAAGAGGTCGGTGCAGCCGACCCCCACGGCAAAAAGGCGGTTTGCTGCGCCCCCAGCCTGACTTTCTGACCACAGAGGCCGCAGCGCGGTGATGTCCGGATTAAGCGCCCCGACCGACGGCGGATCGTCATCCCGCCCGGCGCCCGCGCTGTCCGTATGGATGAGCCAGTCGGGGATATGCGTGACGACAAACGTCCCCGCCCCCTCCCGCGTGACCAGATAGCCCTCATCGCTCAGCCGCTCAAACCCGGCAATGACCGAGTTGCGCGCGATCCCCATCACTTCGGCCAACGCGCGGCTGGAGGGGATTTTTGCGCCCGCCGGCAGGCGGCCGTCGAGGATGGCGCGGCGGATAGCATGATAGACCTGATCCTTGATGGTCCCGCTATGCAACAACAGCTCCTGAAACAGAGGAGAAACGGCTTTTTTCACAGGTGCCCGCGACCTTTGCAGTAAAAGTGGTTCCTGTAAATATACAAAAAGTGTGTCTTACCTGGAACCAAAATTCCACCTAACATCAGCGACGTAGAGACAATCAGGTCATGAAACAATAAGGAAAAGAGATGCATAGAGCAGAAATGAGCCGCGATTCAGACAATATCACTGTCGCCATCGTCGCCGAAGATGATTACCCGCAGTGGCTCCCGTTATGGAAAAACTATCAGACGTTCTATCGCGTCGATATCCCGGAAAGTACGACCCGACTGACGTGGAACCGTTTCTTCAATCCCATCGAGCCGGTGTACTGCGCCGTCGCCAAAGAGAACGGAACCGTTGTCGGACTGGTGCACTACCTGTTTCACCGCTCGACCTGGGCCGACACGGATTACTGCTATCTGGAAGACCTGTTTGTCAGCGCCGACGTGCGCGGCCAACAGATCGGCAAACGGCTGATCGAGTACGTTCAGCGGCAGGCGCGAAAGCGGCACTGCGCCCACCTTTACTGGCACACTCATGAAACGAACCTGCGCGGGCAGCGGCTTTACGACTGGATCGCCAACAAAAGCGGGATGATCGAATACCGTATGCCAATCCGCTAGCGCCGGGCGGAATTAGCGGCGGTGGCTTCAGCTCGGCCGGAAACCCCATCATTAAAGCCCGGCGGCACGCCGGGCAGAGAGTGAGCGCAGCACCTTCGCCGCGAACCACAAACGATTGTCCGCCTCTGCTACCGGGCGGGATATTTCGCAAACTGCGGCAACCCCTCAAGCTCCCGGGAAATCGCCTGCAGGCGGGGATAGCCGCTGGCATTGACCACCTCTGGAATCATCATCTGAATGAACCCCCACACCACGGCGCTGGTAATGGCGACCTGGTCCAGCTTTGCCGCGTTGACCTGACGATGCCGCCATCCGGCCTCCCATGCGGCGCAATCCGCCAGCAGCTGCCGGGTGATGCGGTCTATCCACGGCTGGTGCCTTTTTTCCTCCGGCCGCAGCCGATGCTCGTAGACGTGCTGCACCGCTTTCTCACTCGCCGCCAGGGCCAGCCCGAGCAGGCGGCTATCCTCCGCCAGCGCCGCAATATCCGCGGGCAGCAGCCTGGAAGCGTCATCCGCCTGCGCTTCGAGATAGTGCAATATCAGCGTGGAATCCATTAACACCGTGCCATCGTCCAGCAGCAGCGTCGGGGCCTTAACCGCCGGATTCAGCTCGGCAAAGGCCGCATAGTCGCTAAACACGGAGAGCGGCTGGTGTTCAAAAGCCAGACCGTAAGCCGCCAGCGATATCGCCACGCGCCGTACATAGGGTGAATCCAACATGCCAATTAGCTTCATTACGACTCCTCATTAATTTGTGGGTGCATACGTTGCGCGGCAGCGGACGCGCGTGCCCGGAGAGTTTCCCTCAAACGCCAGCCGGAACTAAGATAAACATGGAATACCGCTCCGTTCAGGGTAAAGTAAGCGACTCTCAGTGTGATAGCGGCAGTCTCAAATGCCGGGCTTCACGGCCTGATGATTGGCAAAGGCATGAACACCGTACCCGCTAAGGTCAGAGGACCTCGGGCCAGGATTTATTCCCTCGCGCAGACTGGTACCCATTAGTCCGATCCAACAAGGAAATATATGCTGACCACACTGATCTACCGGAGTCAGTTAGCTCCCACCTGGCGGCCGAACGGCCTGAGCAATCTTGTCAGCCGGGCACGACAGAAAAACACAAACCTCCACGTCACGGGAATCCTGATTTTTAGTGGTTCCCAGTTTTTTCAGGTTCTGGAGGGAGATGAGCAGGTGGTCGATGCGCTTTTCGACCAAATTCGCAACGATCCGCGCCACACCGACGTGGTGGAGCTGATGCGCGATTACTCTGCCTACCGGCGGTTTCGCGATATCGGTATGCACCTGTTTGATTTGCAGCTAAAGAAGCCGGGAGCGTTGACGGAAGAGATCCTCCATTTGGGCGAGTTCCGAAACGCTCTCTCTCCGGATGACCGGATGTTCAAATTTATCAAGGCCTTTATCGCTCACGGCGGGCGCTATATCCTGCCGAAAGCATTAAACCCCGCGCTGTGGACGATGGAAAGCCGGGGGGCGCCCTCGCGCTGCTCGTCGCCGGGATTATCGTCCGGCCAGCCCTGCCAGTTTGCGCTTCAGCCGATTGTAGAGCCGGAAAGCGGCCATATCTCATCGTTTGAGGCGCTGATCCGCAGTCCATCAGGCGGCTCGCCGGCGGAGATGTTCTCCTCCGTCCCGGAAAAGAAGCGCTACGATTTCGACCTCGAAACCAAGGCCTACGCCTTTTCGCTTGCGGGCAGCATTAATCTCGGGGAGCAGCGGCTGGCGGTTAATCTGCTGCCGGGCTCGCTATATAATCGTTCGGGCTCGGTGGCGTTTCTACTGGATAAAATCCGCGACGCCGGGCTGAAGCCAGAGCAAATTATAATAGAAGTCACGGAAACCGAGGTTATTTCCGGTTTTACCGAGTTTCAGCAGGTGCTGAAGGATATCCGCGTGGCCGGCATGAGCCTGGCCATTGACGATTTTGGCGCCGGCTATTCCGGGCTCTCGCTCCTGACCCGCTTCCAGCCGAATAAAATCAAGATCGATGCCGAACTGGTGCGCAATATTCATATGAGCGGAGCGAAGCAGGCGATTGTGGTGTCCATTGTCAGATGCTGCGAAGACCTCGGGATCACCGTCGTCGCCGAGGGCGTGGAGAGCATTGCGGAGTGGTGCTGGCTGCACGCCATCGGAATTCGTCTTTTCCAGGGCTTTTTATTTTCGCGGCCCCAGCTGAACGGCGTAGGAGAAGTCCGCTGGCCGGTAAGACTCCCCGGCAAAGGGTTGCCAACGGCCGAACTGACGCCATAACCGGCGAGAAGCATCCGCTCTCGCGCCGTCATCAGCGCGCCTTTTTTCAGCGACGGAGGCAAGATAATCCCTTGCCTCTTTTCTGATGATAAAAGGCTCACACTACGGGCGATCTTTCGCCGCGCGGAATATGGCAGGCTCGGGAGCGGTCACCCTGAACGTGTCGCGTAATACCTGCGGGATCTCGCCCCCGGAGAGCATCCGCTGCCGCGTCTCCTGGCCGCGGATCGTCTTAAGCGCGCGGCCGGAGAGAATGCTTCTGCCGTCAGGGTGGTGTAATACAACCACTAACTGCCTGACGAATATGGTCTCCGGATGGGTTGAATTCAGATAGTTGGCGGGCTCAAAATCGATCAGCTCGTGGCGGGAGAGATCGAAGCTATATTGGCTGTGCCAGCCGTTATCCACCCGCGCCTGCAGCGTATACACGCCGGCAGAATCGAGGCTGAGACGGAAGGTATCCGGGCTCTGCCGCTGCTCAGTATCAAGAATAGCGAGGTCGACGGGCGCCCGGATGCCATAATGGCCAAACCCGAGATCGCACAGCCAGCGCCTGCCGCCGACAAAAGCAATCACCACCATATGCGTCCGCGGCCGACGGGCTGGATAGAACATAGGGCGCGCGGCGGCAAACTGGTAGGGAACCCCCAGCGCGTCAAGCGCCATAGCAAACAGCGCGTTGACTTCGTAACAATATCCGCCCCGCTGCCGGCCGATCAGTTTTTCTACAATATCTTCCGGGACCAGCGAGACGCCTTTCCCGTCCCGCACGTCAATATTCTCAAACGGGATTGAAAACAGCTGTTTCTGCATTATTTCATACAGCGTGGCGGCATCCGCTCCCGGCGAACCGTGATAATCAATACGCTGAAAATAGGCGGCGAGGTCAAAATTTTTAGCTTTCATAGCAATCTCCGTATCTTCGTCATCTGCAGCCGAGAATAGCGTTGCGGGCGCGAAGCGGATATATTCAGATTTATTGAAAACCAGCCTGTACAGATCCCATGCTTCCCCGCTATCAGCGCATTGCTCTTTCGCTTCGACAGGCCATTATTGCCGGCGCGCTGCATCCCGGCGACCGTCTGCTTTCGGTACGCAAGCTGGCTGAACGTGAACAGGTCAGCATCCCTACGGCTCAGGAAGCCTTGCGTTTTCTGGAAGCCGAAGGCCTGATCGTCGCCCGCCCGCGCTCCGGGTACTATGTCAGCCTCGCCCCGCCCGCGGCCTCTTCCAGCGCCGTCCCCAACGCCGCTCCGGTCTCGGTGGATATGTCGACCCTGGCCAGAACGCTGTTTAGCCGCCAGGAGAGCCGCCTTATTCCGCCGGGCGCCGCGCAGCCCGATCCGGCCTGGCTGCCGGCGGCCAGGCTGCAGCGGGTCCTGCAGTCCGCAAGCCGGCGCCTGGAAGCCTACGGACAGACCTACAGCATGCCGCCGGGAAGGTCCGATCTGCGTTATCAGATAGCCCGCAGGGCCGTTCAGTGGGGCGCGACCTTTGGCCCCGACGAACTGATCGTGACCGCCGGCGCCACCCAGGCCGTACGTCTGGCGCTGCAGGCCGTCTGCGTTGCCGGCGATGTTGTGGCGATTGAACGTCCTGCCTGGTTTGGCGCACTACTTCTTCTGGAATCAATGGGCCTCAAAGCGCTGGAAATCACCACCGATCCTCAGGAAGGCATCTCCCTTACGGCGCTGAATGAGGCCATCATAAAGTATCGCCCAGCGGCGGTGCTGGTCTCCCCCAGCGCACAGAATCCCACGGGCGCCGTGATGCCGGTTGCGGCCAAAAGGGAGCTGGTCGCGATGCTGGAGAGACACGACGTCCCGCTGATTGAAGATGACGTCTACGGCGATCTGGCCGGGGATGCCGTTCGTCCGCCGGCCTGTAAGGCATTTGATCGCAGCGGCTCCGTTCTCTACTGCTCCTCGGTGTCGAAAGCCCTGACGCCAGGCTGGCGCACCGGTTGGATTGCGCCGGGCCGCTACTATGAAGAGGTGATGAAAATTCGGCTGGCAAGCGACTGGGCGGGCTCGCCGCTAACGGAGGCGGCGGTAAGCGATTTTATGTCCCGAGGGGACTACGATCGCCACCTTTTACGGCTGAAGAGCCGGATCCAAAAAAGCGTCGATATCATATCCCGCACGGTCGCGGCTCACTTTCCCGAACCGACCCGGGTCGTTATCCCTCAGGCCGGATTTCTGATGTGGCTGGAGCTGCCTAAAACAATTAATGCGCTCGACGTGCACCGCGCCGCGCTCGAAGCCGGAATTGGCGTGAGTCCGGGACAGCTTTTTTCACCACGGCAGGATATGGCCCATTGTCTCCGGCTGAATTGTGCCTGCGAACCGACGCCGCAGCTGCTGGCGGCGGTAATAGAGCTTGGCGCAATTTGTCGGCATGCGGAGAATAAAAATCAATAGCGGTTGGGGGCGGCATTTATAGGCCGTGATGCAAAATATTTGATGCCGGGCGTTGAGCAAAAAAAGAGTTCACTCCAGCCATCGCGGTTACCCGTAGACAGGCAGCCTGCTGTTCAGAACGCCCCCTGCGCCGCTACATCAAGGGGCTTACTGCCGGAGGGCTAAAAGATTAACCCGATGCCGGTTTACTCGCTCTCTTCGAGAGCATCCTGAATAGCGTCAGCTAAGGAGGAAACCTCCTGCGCCACGTTGCGCAGATCCATCTGGCTGCGGATCCCTGCATTCGCGGTTGATGAAGAGACGGCTGCTTTCGAGATTTCTAAGGCGGCCTGGACGGCAAGGAGTCGTTTCTTCTCTTCTGCCGTGGCATCATTACCAAAATATTCTTCTAACATCCTTTCATCCCTATGAGCGTTTGTGGAGCCCCATAATAGCACAGGAAACCGGCGGCATTATATGAACGGCAGGAAGTCGATGCCCTCCTCCTTTAAAGATTGCCGCACCGCCGGTCGCGCAAGCACCCGCCGGTACCAGGCGGCAATATTTTTATATTCCGTCAGGTTAATATCGAGGTTATAAACCGATATCAGCCAGTCCGCTTTCGCCCAGCCGACCAGCGCAAACAAATACCCATCGGCAATGGAGAAGCGAGCTCCGGTAATATATTTTTTATCCGCCAGCTGCTGGTTGATCCACGCAAAACGAGAAAGTAATTTCTGTCGCGCAATATCGATATAAGCTCCGCCGAGCTCGGTATAAAAGAGTGGAATAAACGCTTTATGAATTTCGCTATTGAAAAAAACCAGCCACTCCTCAAGACGATAGCGTGCGATAGTTCCGCTGGCGGGAGCCAGCCCGGCCTCGGGCGCTAAATCAGCGATATATTGAATGAGCGTGACGCCCTCGCGGAATATGTCACCCTGCGCGGTCTCTAATGCCGGGACATAGCCCAGCGGATTAATATCATAATAGTTTTGTCCGCCGCCGTAGGTATGCGTTTTGGTATCGACGCGGATAAGTTCAAAATCAAGGCCAGCTTCACGCAAAGCAATATGGGGAGAAAGAGAGCAGCTGCCCGGGGAATAATATAGTTTCATTCAGTAATACCCTCGCCGTTTAAGTATGTCGGGAGGTTAACAAAGTTGGTTGATACTTTAAAGAAGGCACATTATTGTAGGGTAGGTACATAAATTATACTGAGAATTAAAATGAAGGACGTTATCTCCGGCTGTTCCGTCGAAGTCGCGATGAACCTTATCGGCGGCCGCTGGCGTTTGCTTATTGTGTCGTACCTGCTGGAAAGGCCGAAAAGATTCAGCGACCTCCGTCGGGATATACCCGCAATCTCTCAGCGGATGCTCACCATGGATCTCAGGGCGTTAGAAGAGGCGGGCGTCGTGCAGCGTACCGTTTATCCCGAAGTGCCGGTTAAGGTTGTTTACAATCTGACGGAGGACGGTCTCAGGCTGGTTAAAGTTGTCGAGGTCGTTCAGGAACTGGGGCTGTGGCTGAAACAGAAGCAGGGTTCCGCGCATAGCTGACGGGCTCGTTTTCATCGCCGGCCCCCCTCCCCATCGATAAGAGATGGCCGGCGCAGCGGTTCTGTCAAAGCAGCTGCTCTTCTCCCTGACGCAGCGTCAGAACTTCAAAGCCGGTGTCGGTCACCGCGATGGTGTGTTCCCACTGCGCCGAAAGCTTCTTGTCGCGGGTCACCACCGTCCAGCCATCTTTCTTGAGCTTAGTTTTGCTGCCGCCCTGATTGACCATCGGCTCGATGGTAAAGACCATTCCCTCGCGCAAAACGGCTCCTTCGCCGGGTTTACCATAATGCAGCACCTGCGGGTCCTCATGCATCTCTTTGCCCACGCCGTGGCCGCAGTACTCCCTGACGACGCTGTAGCCATTTTTTTCCACATGGGATTGAATCGCATGGCCGATATCGCCCAGCGTGGCGCCGGGCTTCACGACCTTGATTCCCTTCCACATCGCTTCATAGGTCGTTTTCACCAGCCGGCGGGCCAGCGGAGAAACGTCGCCGATCAGGTACATTTTGCTGGAGTCCGCGATCAGCCCGCCCTTCTCAAGGGTAATATCGACGTTAACAATCGCCCCCGATTTCAGGTGCTCCGTCTCCTTCGGCATCCCGTGGCACACGACCTCATTGATGGACGTATTCAGCACATAGGGAAAATCATATTGTCCCTTGCTGGCCGGGCGGGAATGCAGCTGGTTGACGATGAAATCCTCGGCGCGATTGTTAATCTCCATTGTGGTCACGCCCGGCTGAATAAACTCGTCCAGCATCGCAAAAACGGCGGCTAGCAGTTCGCCGGCATGGCGCTGCAGGGCGAGCTCTTCGGCGGTTTTAATGGGAATTGATTGCATTAATCACCTCCAGCAGACGATCGGACCCTGACTTAAGCATCAGCAGCTTAATCTGTTGGTGGTTCAGCTCGGGATAGAGCTCGCTCAGCATACCCACGCGGATCCAATATTCGGCCTGGGCGTTCACCGACCGCGACATGGCCCGGCTGGCATCACGGATATCGTCATGCAGCAGATCTGAAATTTTTACGATTCCCATATATATATACCGTTATAAAACATATGCGCATCGTATACTTTCTGGCGCCTGAAGTCACGCGGTTCGGCGCTGCCGTCAACGTCGAAAACGGTCGGACGGAAGACCGACATCCCCCGCCACTGCATAAACCATACAAAACATAAATGGGATAACTGTCACATTTTTAGTGTAGGGTACTAAAAATTGAATTGACCGCCAGGATAGCCATAAAGTGAAGACCTCGCTCGCGTTCCCGCTGCTGACCCTTTTCGTGGGGCTTATCGTCAGCGCTTTGTTTAACTCTTCGTCATCCCATCGCGGGCGCAGTCAATGCCAGTGGTCCGATAGCGTGATGCTGACCTGCCTGAGCAAACAGCATGGCGCAGTCGGGCGCATAAATCCCCTGGTCAAGCGCGTCAATATTTTACGATAACCGGAAGCTCCGGCCCCTGCGGCCGGGACCGTCCGCCTGACCGTCGTCTCCACAGCATTTTATGCTGGGTTAAAAACTATGGCCCGGGAAGCTCGGCGCACCGCCCCCTCCAGAAACAGAGCATTTATTCCAGAAACAGGATAATAAACGCTCAATCAGCAGAGTTAAATAAAATACGGCCCGGCGAGATGGACAAAACGCAGGCAAAAAAAAACCGCCAGTGAAATGGCGGTAAATAAATGCTTGCATGGATAGATTGTGTTTTGCATTGTACGCAAAGTAAGAGTCCATCTTTCTTTACGCCTGCCGCGCACTTTAGCATCCCCTACTTCAATGAAGATTAAACCAACCCGGCTTAAAGCTTTTCCACCAGCGTTTTTAGCTCCGCGATCAGCGGATCGCGGGCGGGCTCCGCGCCGTACGCCCAGGTCGACTGGCGTACAATCAGCGTGGTCGGCAGGAGTTCACGAATGCGCAGCTGCGGCGTCGCCATCTGCTCAGCCAGCAGCTCCACGGCCCTTTTCCCCAGCAGATCGAAATCCTGCGCGACGGTAGTCAGCGGCGGCTGAAAATAGAGGCTATCCGCGGTATCGTCGTAGCCGGTCACCGAGATGGCGCTGCTGCCGGTGCGGTTAAGCTGCGCCAGCGCGCTGAGCACCCCCAGCGCCATCTGATCGTTGGCCACCACAATGGCGCTGATCCGCGGCTGAAGATGCAGCAGCTCAAAAGTCTTTTGCCAGCCGCTGGCCGCGCTCCAGTCGCCGAAGACCGTCACCGCCCTGCTGATGCCCAGACGATGCAGCGCCTCGCGCCAGCTGCCGAGGCGCATGCGCGCAGAAACAGAGCTTTCCGGCCCCGCCAGCAGGCCAAATTCCCGATGCCCTGATTCCCAAAGATGACGCACGCAGGCGCCGCAGCCATCGCGATGATCGAACCGCACGCAGGAAACGTCCGTTTCAGGAGAGACGTCGAGAAACAGGCAGGAGATATCGGGATTCTCGGCGGCCAGGCGCTCGGCTGTGCTGCTCTCCAGCGGCAGGCTCACGATGGCCCCGCGAATATGCTGGGCGCGGAACTCATCCAGCCGCGCCTGCAGCGACGAATAGTCGGTCTGCTCCGGCATCGCGATCGACACCTCCAGCCGGTGCATTCCGGCATGACGCTTCACCGCCGCGGCAATTTGCGATGGCGCATGCAGCGTCAACGACGCGGTGATCAGCCCTATGGACGGCGCCGCCTTCCCCGCCAGCAGCTGGGCGGAGCGGTTAGGCACATAGTGCAGCGCCTGCATCGCGCGAATCACCTTATCGCGGGTGCGTTCAGAGACCACGTCCGGATTATTCAGCACCCGGGAAACCGTCTGCTGAGACACCCCGGCCTCTTTAGCCACATCATCTAAGGTTGCCGAACGCCGCTGCATGCTCATCTCCTGGTCGCCAAAATTGAGTCCGAATGCGTTAAATGTCTCACGCTAACATTTTATGTCTAATTCACGACAAAAATCAGCTCTAATTCCGGCATTTCGTGATCGTTAATGGGTTTCATTTCCAACAATATTGCGGCATAAGAAAAAATATCTGATAACACGTTCATTCTTGTCTAGCGAATGACATTTCCTTCACTTATCCGTCAGGTATGCGTATGCAACAACACGACTCAACCGCCGCCCGCTCTCCGCTGTTCCACGAAGTGCTGGCCCGTGAAGATTGGCAAAACCAGACCATTACTCAGCTTAACCGCTTAGCGGCTCACCCGACGTTTGCCAGCTGGCGAAGCATCGCCGACGCGCGCGATAACCTGCCCGGCGATCGCCGTCGTCTGCTGGACGGACGGTGGCAGTTTTCCTACGCCCGCAGTCCGTTTGCCGTTGACGCCAGCTGGATCGACGACGATCTGCCGGACAGCCGCAGCACCCCGGTTCCCTCAAACTGGCAAATGGAAGGCTACGACGCGCCGATCTATACCAACGTCCGCTATCCTATCGACACCACGCCACCGCGCGTGCCGGAAGACAACCCGACGGGCTGCTACTCGCTGACCTTTACCGTTGATCCGCAGTGGCTAGCGGAAGGCCAGACCCAGGCGATCTTCGACGGCGTCAACTCGGCCTTCCACCTGTGGTGCAACGGCGCGTGGGTCGGCTACTCCCAGGACAGCCGTCTTCCTGCCGCTTTTGACCTCTCGCCGCACCTGCGGCCCGGCGATAACCGCCTGTGCGTGATGGTGATGCGCTGGAGCGCCGGAAGCTGGCTGGAAGATCAGGATATGTGGCGCATGAGCGGCATTTTCCGTTCGGTGTGGCTGCTCAACAAGCCCCATCAGCACCTCAGCGACGTGCAAATCACCCCCAGGCTGGACGCGCTGTACCGCGACGGCGAGCTGGCCGTGGATCTGACCATTGCCGCGCCTGCCGGAGAGCTCGAGGCGCTGATCGCCGAAGTCAGCCTGTGGGAAGGAGATAAACAGGTTGCCAGCGTCCGCCAGCGTCCCGGCTCGCCGGCCATCGACGAACGCGGTAACTATGCCGAACGGGCCAGCCTGACCCTGGCGGTCGAGCGCCCGTCGCTGTGGAGCGCCGAAACGCCGCACTGCTACCGCGCGGTCGTCTCGCTGTGGCACGGCGATCGGCTGATTGAGGCTGAAGCCTGGGACATCGGTTTTCGCCGGGTCGAGATCGACAACGGGCTTTTGCTGCTTAACGGCAAACCGCTGCTGATCCGCGGCGTTAACCGCCATGAGCACCATCATCAGCGCGGCCAGGTGGTGACCGAAGAGGATATGCTGCAGGATATCCTGCTGATGAAGCAGAACAACTTTAACGCCGTGCGCTGCTCGCACTATCCGAACGTCTCCCGCTGGTACGAACTGTGCAACCGGTACGGCCTGTACGTGGTCGATGAAGCCAATATCGAAACCCACGGCATGGTGCCGATGAACCGCCTTTCCGACGACCCGTCGTGGCTGCCGGCGTTTAGCGCCCGCGTGACGCGCATGGTGCAAAGCAACCGCAACCATCCGTCGATTATTATCTGGTCTCTGGGCAATGAATCCGGCGGCGGCGACAACCATCAAGCCCTCTATCACTGGCTCAAACGCAACGATCCTTCGCGGCCGGTGCAGTATGAGGGCGGCGGAGCGGATAGCAGCGCCACCGATATTATCTGCCCGATGTACGCCCGCGTTGAGCGCGACCAGCTCATTCCGGCGGTACCGAAATGGGGCATCAAAAAGTGGATCAGCATGCCGGGCGAGCAGCGCCCGCTTATTCTCTGCGAATACGCGCACGCGATGGGCAACAGCCTGGGCAACTTTGCCGACTACTGGCAGGCGTTCCGCGAGTATCCGCGCCTGCAGGGCGGTTTTATCTGGGACTGGGCGGATCAGGCGATTAGCAAAACTTTCGATGACGGCAGCACCGGCTGGGCCTACGGCGGTGACTTTGGCGATAAACCCAACGACCGTCAGTTCTGCATGAACGGGCTTGTTTTCCCCGATCGCCGCCCGCACCCGTCGCTTATCGAAGCCAAACACGCGCAGCAGTTCTTCCAGTTCGCGCTGCTGGCGCAGTCGCCGCTGCGGGTCAGCGTAAATAGTGAATACCTGTTCCGCGCGACCAACAATGAAGTGCTGCGCTGGCAGGTTCAGTCAGCGGGCGAAACCTTCGCCAGCGGCAGCGCCGCCCTCGAACTCGCGCCGCAGGGCCAGGCGGAGCTTACGCTGTGCGATACCCTGACCCTGCCTGCGGGAGCAAAAGAGGTCTGGCTGCTGCTGGAGGTGGTTCAGCCGCAGGCTACCGTCTGGTCGCCAGCCGAACACCGCGTGGCCTGGGAGCAGTTTGCCCTCGCCGCCCCGCTCGCGCTCGCCAAACCCGAGCCTGCCGGTAGCGCGCCGACGCTGGAGATCGATGAAGGGATCTATGTCGTCAGCCTGGGATCGCAGCAGTGGACCGTCGATCGTCACAGCGGGCTGCTCAGCCAGTGGCGCGCGGATGGCGTGGAGCAGCTGCTCACTCCGCTGCGCGACCAGTTTGTCCGCGCCCCGCTGGATAACGATATCGGCGTCAGCGAAGTGGAACGCATCGACCCTAACGCCTGGGTTGAGCGCTGGAAAAGCGCCGGTCTGTACGATCTTGAAGCGCGCTGCGTTCACTGCGAAGCCCAGCGTCTGGCCCATGAGGTGGTTATCGACAGCCGCTGGCACTATCTGCGCGGCGATGAAGCGGTCATCGTCAGCCGCTGGCGCATGACCTTTGATAGCGAAGGCCGTTTACATCTGGCGGTAGACGGCGAGCGCGCCGGCACCCTGCCGCCGCTGCCGCGAGTCGGCCTTAATTTCCAGGTCGCCGATCAGCAGCAGCCGGTCTCCTGGCTCGGCTACGGCCCCCATGAAAACTACCCGGATCGCCGGAGCAGCGCGGAGTTCTCCCGCTGGCAGCTGCCCCTTGAGGAGATGAGCACGCCGTACATCTTCCCCACCGAGAACGGCCTGCGCTGCGATAGCAAAGCGCTGGACTGGGGACGCTGGCACGTCGCGGGCAACTTCCACTTCTCGGTGCAACCCTACGGCACCGGGCAGCTGATGGCGACGGATCACTGGCACCGGATGCGCCCGGAGAGCGGCGTCTGGATTACCCTCGACGGCCAACATATGGGCGTCGGCGGCGACGACTCCTGGACCCCGAGCGTCCTGCCGCAATGGCTGCTGCAGGAGACGCAGTGGCAGTATCAGATAAGCATTCATTTCCAATAATAAACCCTGAATAATCGGGCCGCGCCGCGGGTGATTCGTCAAGTGAATCGCCCGTCGGCCGCCTGGAGCATGACGGTATGTACTCTCATAATTCGGGTTGCAGGCAGGCGGCGACGCAGGAATTCCCCGGAGCTTACTGAAGTCAGCGGCTGGGGTGAGCAAGGAAAAGCAACGCGCATGCGATCTGAGGTATGACGGGTATAAACGGGGCGTTACTTCCCCAACCTTACAGGCATAATAAAAATGGAACCTCTCTATGAAATTCTCTGAACTCGCGCCGCGAGAACGGCATAACTTTATTTATTTCATGCTGTTCTTTTTCTTCTATTACTTCATTATGTCGGCCTATTTTCCCTTTTTCCCGGTGTGGCTGGCGGACGTTAACCACTTAACCAAAACGGAAACCGGGATCGTCTTCTCCTCAATTTCGCTGTTCGCCATTATCTGCCAACCGATATTTGGCCTGATTTCCGACAAGCTCGGGCTGCGCAAGCATCTGCTGTGGACGATCGTGGTTTTATTAATCCTGTTCGCCCCGTTCTTTATATTCGTTTTTTCACCGCTGCTGCAGATGAATATTATTGTCGGCGCGCTGGTGGGCGGAGTCTATCTGGGGATCGTCTTTTCCAGCGGCTCCGGCGCGGTCGAGGCCTATATCGAACGCGTCAGCCGCGCCAACCGTTTTGAATACGGCAAGGTGCGCGTTGCCGGCTGCGTCGGCTGGGCGATCTGCGCGTCGATTACCGGGATTCTGTTCGGCATCGACCCGAATATTACCTTCTGGATTGCCTCCGGTTTCGCGCTGGTGCTAGGGGGACTGCTGTGGTTTTCGCGTCCGGAAAGCAGCAATAGCGCCCAGGTGATGGACGCGCTGGGCGCAAACCGCCAGGCCTTCTCACTGCGCGTTGCCGCCGAGCTGCTGCGCATGCCGCGGTTCTGGGGGTTTATTATCTACGTGGTCGGCGTTGCCAGCGTTTATGACGTCTTCGATCAGCAGTTTGCTAACTTCTTTAAAGGCTTCTTTGCCAGCCCGCAGCGCGGAACCGAAGTCTTTGGCTTTGTCACCACCGGCGGCGAACTGCTTAATGCGCTGGTCATGTTCTGCGCCCCGGCAATTGTTAACCGCATCGGGGCGAAAAATGCGCTGCTGACCGCGGGGGTAATTATGTCGGTGCGCATTCTCGGCTCCTCATTCGCCACCACCGCGGTCGAAGTCGTCATATTAAAAATGCTGCATATGTTTGAAGTTCCGTTCCTGCTGGTCGGCACCTTTAAATATATCTCTTCCGCGTTTAACCCGAAGCTCTCCGCCACCCTGTTCCTGATTGGTTTTAACTTATCGAAACAGCTCTCCGGCGTGGTGCTGTCGGCGTGGGTGGGACGCATGTACGACACCGTAGGATTCCATCAGGCCTATCTGATCCTCGGTTCGATTACGCTCTGCTTTACGATTATTTCGCTGTTTACCCTGAAAGGCAGTAAAACCCTGCTGCCGGCCCCGGGATATAACAACGCCGCCTGAGGCGCAGAGCGCGTCGCCCGCCGCCTGCGGCGGGCTTTTATGTCCTGATCCGGGTCTCGCCGCCGCTGTTTTCCAGCTCGTAAATTTGGCTTTCCGCCAGCGACGAGATGAGCTCGGTCAGCTCTGCCGAGTGGCTGGTCAGCCAGATTTGGCTATAGCGCGATGCTTCGACAATCAGCCGCGCCAGCGCCGGAAACATCTGCCGGTGCAGGCTATTTTCCGGCTCGTTGATCGCCAGAAATGCCGGCGGCCTTGGGCTCAGCAGCGCCACCGCCAGGCACAGAAAGCGCAGGGTGCCGTCAGACATTTCCGCCGCCAGCAGCGGCCGGTAAATGCCGTCGCGCCGCATCTTTATCGAAAAGCGCGAATTTTCATTTTCACAGAAGAAACGGCACTCCGGAAAGGCGCTCTCGAGGATTTCGTGCAGCAGCTCCTCGGCGCCAATTTCGACAATCGTCTGAAACGCGGCGGCCAGGTTATGCCCGTCGCTATCCAGCACCGGCGATCGGTAGCCCACCGCCGGATGGCGCAGCGCGGAATGGCGGCCGATATTGAATTCGTGATAAAAGCGCCACTGGCGCATGGTCTCCCGGACCCGGGATATTTCCGGGAAGCGATGGGGTTCACCAAGCTGGCCGAAGATCGATTCATTCTCGTAGATGGTGTCGGTAAAGGTGTTTTTCTCGCCGTGCACGTCAATCAGGAACGCCGCCTGGTTTTTGCGCTGCAGCACTCTGGCCGAGGGGCGGCGGGAGAAGCCGGCAAGCCAGATAGACTCCTCTTTCACAATCGGATCGAGCATAAACTGGGTGGGATACGGCAGCTTTTCCGGGAATCCAACCTGCAGCTCATAGTCGAACTGTTCCGTCAGGCAGGAGATCTGCAGCCGTTTCGGGTAGCGGGCCGTGGGCGCGCTCTTCCCGGACCACATAATATTTTCCAGGCCGCCTTCCTCGCTGATATAGCTGGAAAATTTACCGTCCGCGGAGGCGGTGAGAAGATGGATGGCTTTGTAGATATTGGACTTGCCGCAGCCATTTGGGCCAAAGACGATATTCAGCGCCCCCAGCTCCAGCTCGATATCCCTGACCGATCTGAAATTTTGTATGCGGAGATGGTGGATCATGGTGCTCCCTAAGATCGCGAAATCATTTGCCGCCGCCGGGAGAACGCCGCCTGCCCGGACGACGATCGGTCGTCCGGTACAGGCTCAGCATAGCGATTTCTTCATACCCCGGGTCAGCGCAACTCGCGTTAGCTTATCCGTATCGTCGTGAGTATCGCTAAACACGCCAAAAAAGTAACGCTCATTATCGATAGTCTGCGAGACGATCCGATAACTCAGCGGCTGCCCGGATTTCGCGCCATATTGCGCGGCGGTGACGGAAAGTTCCGTCGCGGTATCGGCGACGCTGACCAGCAGGCCATCCGCCTTCCCCCCCACCAGCATGACCTTAATTAGCGGGTCCACCATGTTCCTCCCGGATTGGGGTCAATGATTAACGTTCGGTAGCCGACGTCTGGTAGCAATAACGCTACCTTCAGTACATTCTTATAGTTCATACCGGCCTTAAATAAAAAAACTCTTTCTTATATTGAGCTAAGCATTGATTATTACGACTAAAAGCTGACGAATGATGAAGGAAAAAAGGGTAATTGTGAATCTTCACATCTCTTATTTCGCATTATTTGTATGAGAGTCGCCGGGCTAAGCCCAGCGCGGCGTGAAGAATTAAAAACTAAGGAACAGTACCCGGAATGCGCCACTATCGTTTTGCCCTGATCCCCCTGCTCGCCGTATTCGCCCTGCCCGGCTGGGCTCATGACGCTACGGTGAATAAAGTCAAAGCCGCAGAGAGCCAGCTCAAGGCCAGAGTGGGCTATGCGGAACTGGATTTAGCTAGCGGGCAACTGCTGGCCAGCTATCGCCCTGACGAACGATTCCCGATGATGAGCACCTTTAAAGTGCCGCTCTGCGCGGCGGTGCTGGCGCGCGTGGATGCCGGAGAGGAAAAGCTCGACCGCCGCGTCCGCTATCGCCAGCAGGATCTGGTTGAATACTCCCCGGTGACCGAAAAGCACCTCGCCGACGGCATGACGGTCGCCGAGCTGTGCGCTGCGGCAATCACCCTCAGCGATAACAGCGCCGCTAACCTGCTGCTGGCGAGCGTCGGTGGCCCGGAGGGGTTAACCGCCTTCCTGCGCCGCAGCGGGGACCAGACTTCACGGCTCGACCGCCTGGAGACCGAGCTTAATGAGGCTCTGCCCGGCGATGCGCGTGATACCACCACCCCGCAGGCGATGGCAAAAACCCTGCGCAACCTGCTCACCGGCAGCGTGCTCTCCGCTTCATCACGGCAGCAGCTGCGCCGCTGGATGGTTGACGACAAGGTCGCCGGCCCGCTGCTGCGCTCGGCGCTGCCGAACGGCTGGTTTATCGCCGACAAAACCGGCGCGGGCAATCGCGGCTCGCGCGGTATTATCGCCGCCCTCGGCCCGGACGGGCAGCCCGCGCGCATCGTTATTATTTATTTAACCGGCACCGAGGCATCGATGGAAGAGAGAAACCGGGAGATTGCCGGGATCGGCGAGACGCTGATTAAGCACTGGTAAGGCAGGCGCTGTCGCTGGCGAGGCGGCAGCGGCCAACGGATGCCCGTCGCGCCTGGCGAGCATAACGGGCATATGACTGCTGCCCGGTTTTTTTAGCATCCGCGCAATGCGCGGATGCTGCCCGCGCCGCGACGTGGACGGCGTCTGCTATACCATCAGCGAGTTTAAGCGGAGTCCGCCAATCTGGAAAGTCATGTAAGCCATTATTTTTTATTACATTACATCTATAGGGAGTCGGTTCTTCGCTGCCGTACTGCACATTTAAGGTTTAAGTAACCGCGAAAGATCGGTGGTTATAAAGCAAGCTATTTTCTCTCCAATGGTATATGGTTAGTAACCGCTCACCAGGACAAATATCATGTCTATTCTCAAAGATAAGGTACGTACGTTACGACCGTTAAAAAGTACCTGCCCCCACTGCTCTCGCCAGTCAACGCATAGCCTGTCGAGAATTAAAAACGATATAACGTTAATCTGCCCCTACTGCGGCAATATTTTCCTTCCTTCTGAAAGTAAACCAATCAAATAATTGATTGATGACCCGCCAGCTGAAGTTTGAGTCCGCTCTCAGGCTTCAGTAAACAGAAGGCTCAAGCGCGATACCTTATTTTGGGTCAGGATCGGCTTATTCGGACGTCCCCTCCAACTGGTCAGCCTTATCACCGGTATCGCCGGGCGCCCGGCTGCGGCCCCCTTCGGGCGATCGACACGCTCGTCCTCTTCAGCGGATGCGAATGCCAACGTCAGCGCTCCACACAATCGCCCCTGAAGAAACATCTTTTCCAACTACAGAATGAATATCGTTCTGTCGGCACAAATAAAAAAGCTGCCGCAGGGCAGCCTTAAACTAATAAGAGTCGATTAATATCGCTTCATTGTATTGATCGGCGTTCTTTCTGACCAGTCAGGCCGCTCACCAGCCATAATCGCGCGCTGTTGCGATGGCGTCACCGACTGGGTTATTTCAGGCATTGGCTTGTAAACAGGCTTTGTCGCCGGAGCGATCGCAATATCAGAACTACACCCAGAGAGCAGGAAAATAGCCAGTGCAGATATATTAAACTTAATCATTTTCAACCCTTCCATTGGGATAAAATATTACAGAAATGCTGTGGTGCCTCCCGGTGAGCCTTTGCCTGACCGACTATGACCCGCGTTATCATCAGCTGGCAATACCTTCTGCGACATTACCTGGTCAGTACGCCCCTCCGCATAGGGGGATTCACCACATAGTAAAATTATCCAGTAGATAATAATTTCGTCAATCTATTTCACGGGATTGTCGCATAAGAAACGCGCCGTAGCGGATTGAAATGATAGCGATTTTTAGCCGTCATACGCTGGGCGCACGGGTCACCGGCAGGTCAAGCCACTCACCGGGAAACGGAGAAAAAAGTGTGACATTGATCAAAAACAAAAAATATTTATGTCAAAGGTGTATTTGTATTACATCCGCTTGTTAACTACGGACCTGATTGTTAAGCGGATTTTTTATACCCAGACATTAAGAGGAGAAATAACCATGATCACTTATGATCGTAATCGTAACCCTATTACCAATGGCAGCCGGGTTATGATTAATGGGACTCGTAGAACAGGTAAGATCGTTGCCATACATTCTAATGGGTTAACTCCAGCCCAGTTGCGCCGCGGTAAAACCGTCGAAGTGGAAGGCTGTGAAGGCCAGTTTGAACCCGTTGAACTGATTCGCCTCGGTTTCCACTAACGATAAGAATGCCGCTGCGGCGGCATTCATGAATCAAACAGATTTAATTAAAGTCTCTACCCATCATCGTATTCTTCCCACAGGCAAGGCTTAGGCTAACCGACGCGCATTCCCCCCTCCTTCTACCTTTTCGAGATGGTCAGCATATAAACCGCTAACTCCACCGCTAAACCTATATCATCTTCCTGCCACGTCCCCTTAATCTTCTCGGCGATAGATTCCTTCGATATATCGGCCTTTTCCTCCACTAGCTGCACTACCGCAGTCCCTATCACGTTAATAATTTGAGGTCGCATTCGCATAAAAAACACATTTTCTTTTAACATAACCACACACCTCCTGCGGTCTTTTAGCAGGATAACATGGCGTATTATTAGAGGGATCGAAATTTATGCCCTCATTCCCGTATTCAAATAAACTCATTGTCGCCCTGTAGCGCCACTCTGAATATGGCAAGTATTTTGCAAAATCACCTCTTACTAAGATGCAAATGGCAGGAGGTGATGATGTTTCGGAAAATTTCCCCGAGCGAACAAGGGCTAATGACGTTGCTGAAACTGGGGCGACTATGTTGGTGCGACCCGCTTGGCCCCCCGCCGCCTGCATATGCAAACAACAGCAGCTACTTTCGGTACGTGGGACTACATCCGAATCGAATAGATATCGATGAGCAGACGCTGCTCCGCTGGGCGGAAAACGCAGAGTTATACGAATATATGAAAGAAAAACTCAACGCCCCGCCCACAGAGAAATGGGGCTAGAACAATCCTGTTTTTCGCCCTGCCGATAAGATGGCTCCGTACGTCATTTAGACAATAACCCCCCAGAGAATGGCTGCGGGGTTTGGAGCGATGAATTGACTTACTGCGTTCCCTTGACGATCTGCGAACGGGTCGGGGTGCGCATCATTGCACCTTAACAGTGCAATGATGGACGGTTGAAGGATTCCCGGTGGCCCTAGGCACTCAACCCGCGATTCGCCAGCATCGGTTCAATCTTTGGATCGTGCCCGCGCCACTGGCGATACAGTTCAGCTAAATCAGTGCTGTTGCCGCGCGACAGAATAGCCTCGCGGAAGCGCTGGCCGTTTTCGCGGGTCAGGCCGCCCTGCTCAACAAACCACTGATAGCCGTCGTCCGCCAGCATCTGCGTCCACAGATAGGCGTAATAGCCCGCGGCGTAGCCGCCGCCGAAAATATGTGAAAAGAAGCTGCTGCGATAGCGCGGCGGTACGGCGGCAAGATCGCAACGCTCCGCGCCCAGGGCCGCAGCCTCAAACACATCAACATCCTGCGGGACGTTCGCCGACGACAGGCTATGCCAGTGCATATCCAGCATCGCCGCCGCCAGCAGTTCGCTCATGTCGTAGCCTTTGTTAAACTTCGCCGCACGGTACATGCTCTCACGCAGCGCGTCGGGCATCGCTTCGCCGGTTTGATAATGGCGCGCGTAGTGGGCGAATACCTGCGGCTCGCTGGCCCAGTGCTCAAAGATTTGCGACGGAAACTCGACAAAATCACGCGGCGTATTGGTTCCCGACAGGCTGGCATAGCGCTGGCTGGCGAACAGCCCGTGCAGCGCGTGGCCGAATTCGTGGAATAAGGTGATGGTTTCATCCCACGACAGGAGCGCGCTGTGGCCCGCAGCGGGCTTTTGATAGTTACAGACGTTGTAGATAACCGGCTGCTGCTTCAGCAGCGTGGATTGCTCAACGAATACGTCCATCCACGCGCCGCCGCTTTTCGAATCTCGCGCGTAATAGTCGCCGTAAAATAGCGCAATACCGGCGCCGTTAGCGTCGAAAATTTCCCACACCCGCACATCCGGATGATAGAGCGGAATATCGAAACGCTCGACGAAGCGCAGACCAAACAGCTGCGATGCGGCCCAGAATACGCCATCCTGCAGCACGCGATCGAGGGCAAAATAGGGCCTGAGCTGCGCCTCATCGATAGCAAACCTGGCGCGCCGCACCTGTTCGGCATAATAGGGCCAGTCCCAGGCGGCGGCGGTGAAATTCTCGCCTTCATCATCAATAACCTGCTGAATATCCGCCAGCTCCTGCTCCGCTCTGGCGCGCGCCGCCGGAGCAATTCGGCGCATAAACGCCAAGGCCTGCTCGGGCGCGCCCGCCATCTGATCGGCCATTGACCAGCTGGCATAGTCAGCGGCCCCCAGCAGCTCCGCTTTCTGCGCCCGGATCGCCACCAGCCGCAGCAGCAGTTCGCGGGTATCGTTAGCATCCCCCTTCTGATTGCGCGTCCAGCCTGCGGCAAAGAGGTTCTCACGGGTCTGGCGACTGCGCAGTGAGAGCAGCGCCGGCTGCTGGGTGGTGTTGAGCAGCGGCAGCAGCCAGCAATCGCGGAGGCCCTTTTCAGCAGCCGCGTTTGCGGCCTCGCTAATCTCCTCCGCGCTGAGCCCGTCCAGCTGGTGCAGATAATCAATCACCAGCCCGCCGGATTTTGCCGCGCTCAGGAGCCGCTGCTGGAACTGGCTCTGTAGCGCTGCGGCCTGGGTATTCAGCCCCCGCAGCACCGATTTTTGCTCCTCCGCTAACCGCGCCCCCGCCAGCATAAACCGCTGCCAGGTGACCTCGAGCAGGCGCCGGGATTCTGCATCAATGCGCAGATTATCGCGCTCCTCCCACACGCGTTTCACGCGTTCAAACAGCGCCGTGTTAAGCCAGATATCGTTGCCTGCCTGCGCAAGCTCGGCGGAAAACTGCTCGTCAAGCTGCTGCAGAAGCGGATTGGTATGCGCCCCGGCCATCGCAAAAAAGACCCGGGTCACGCGCGACAGCAGCTGTCCGCTCAGCTCCAGCGCCACCAGCGTATTGGCAAAATCCGCGGGCGCCGGATTATTCACTATCGCGGCAATCTCTTCGCGCTGGCGCCGCATCCCTTCATCGAAGGCCGGACGGTAGTGTTCATCCTTGATCAGATCGAAATGCGGCGCCTGATAAGGCAGCAGGCTGACGCTTAAAAAGGGGTTATTTTCCGACATTATTATCTCCAGGCAGCGGGCATCAGGTTAGATTAGGCAACTCATTGATTGACCGCAATCATTTATCGCGGAAGCGCCTGGCCGCGCCTCATTTTTCATCGTCGCTAACCGCATCAGGCGCAATGATTTCCGTTACCGGTCCTCGTTAACGCATGCTATGGTATGACGACACAAAAGCGTTGAGGAACAGTAAGATGATTATCCTGGTTACCGGAGCAACAGCAGGTTTTGGTGAAAGCATGACCCGCCGCTTTGTCGCGAATGGTCATAAAGTGATCGCCACCGGACGTCGTGACGAACGTCTGCAAACGCTGAAAGATGAGCTCGGCGACGGCATTTACACCGCCCGGCTCGACGTGCGTAATCGCGCGGCCATCGAAGAGATGATCGCCGGTCTGCCCGCGGAATGGCAGGCCATCGACGTGCTGGTCAATAACGCTGGTCTGGCGCTGGGGCTGGAGCCTGCGCACAAGGCCAGCGTTGAGGACTGGGAAGATATGATCGATACCAACAACAAAGGGCTGGTCTATATGACCCGCGCCGTGCTGCCGGGAATGGTTGAGCGCAACCGCGGTCATATTATCAATATCGGTTCAACCGCAGGCCGTTGGCCCTATGCGGGCGGTAACGTCTACGGGGCGACCAAGGCCTTCGTTCGCCAGTTTAGCCTCAACCTGCGTACCGACCTGCTCGGCACGGCGATTCGCGTAACCGACATCGAGCCTGGGCTGGTGGGCGGGACCGAGTTTTCCAACGTCCGCTTTAAAGGCGACGACGCCAAAGCCGGTAAAGCCTATGAAAATACCCAGGCGCTGACGCCGGATGACGTGACGGAAGCCGTGTGGTGGGTCGCCAACCTGCCCCAGCACGTCAATATCAACACGCTGGAAATGATGCCGGTCAGCCAAAGCTTCGCCGGCCTCAGCGTACACCGCCAGGGCTAATCCCGTTGCCCGGCCTGCGGGCCGGGTATGGGCGCAAAGGCAAAAAACGCGTAAAATAGCGCACATAATCCATTAAAAAGTAATCATCAATGGCCGCAGAATCACAGCTCAATCCAACACAGCCTGTAAATCAGCAAATTTATCGGATCCTTCGCCGGGATATCGTCCATTGTCTGATCCCACCCGGCACGCCGCTGTCTGAAAAGGAAGTCTCCGTGCGCTTTGACGTTTCCCGTCAGCCGGTGCGCGAGGCGTTTATTAAGCTGGCGGAAAATGGTCTGATCCAAATTCGCCCCCAGCGCGGCAGCTACGTGAATAAAATATCCCTTTCTCAGGTCCGCAACGGCTGCTTCGTGCGCCAGGCTATCGAGTGCGCGGTAGTTCGTCGGGCGGCGGGAATGGTGAACAGCGAGCAAATTTATCAGCTTGAGCAAAATCTTAACCAGCAGCGCACGGCGGTTGAGCGCCAGCAGCTTAATGATTTCTTCCAGCTGGATGATGAATTTCATCAGAAGCTGTCTCTCATAGCCGACTGCCAGCTTGCCTGGGACACCGTTGAGAATATTAAGGCGACGATTGACCGGGTGCGTTATATGAGTCTCGATCACATCAGCTCGCCGGAAATGCTGCTACGTCAGCATCACCAAATTTTTCAGGCGCTGGAAAATCGCGATGCGGATGCGGTAGACGCAGCGATGAATCTGCATCTGCATGAAATTAGCGAATCCGTATTATTAATTCGCCAGGAAAACCGTGACTGGTTTAGCGAAGAGTAGTTGAACCAGCGGCAGGCGCTCTCTCCTGCCGCTACAGATGCAGATCGGCGCCGTTATCGAACCACCAGCACCGGTATTTTAGCGTAGCGTAAAATAGACTCGGCGTTAGAGCCCAGCAGATGGGTGGAAATACCCGGCTTGCGCGAGCCGACAACAATCACGTCATACTCATCGCTATTGCTGATAGCTAATATTTCATCACGCACGTTGCCAAACACGACCCGGGTATGAAGACGCTCTGGCGGAATTGAAAAAAGACGCGACAAGGTCTTCATTTTCTTCTCAGACTCCTCTTTCATAAACGCTTCGAATTTATGAATATCTGCCGCAAAACCGCGCAAAATAGAGCGACTGCTGTTTGGCAGAACGTTTAATAACGTAATTTCGCCGTTTTCCGCTGATGCTAAAAATTCAGCGTGACGTACGGCCTTATCGCTTAAATCCATTTCAAAAACATCTACAGGCAATAAAATTTTTTTGTACATAGCCCGCTCTCCTTTTTCCCGAGGAAGTGTATTTCAGTAGCCTCACTATGACATAACTATCCTAAATGGAGAACAAACAATCCGCCGAATAAATATTTAATCCATTAAAACAGATGCAAATTATATTTATTTAGTTATGGATAGCTATAGTTATGTATATTCAATGGTCTCGATCATATTTATTGCAGAAAGAGTGAAGATCGGCAGAATTACGTACGGGTAAGAGGCGCCGGCCGGCTCTATTACCCGTAGCAGCGTTAATGCCGCCGGAGCCGGCGGCATTGAAGAGCGGTTACTGCGCCAGCGCCCAGGCCGCAACGGTCGCTTTAGCTCCCTGACGCTGCAGCGAAAGATAGGCCTGAGTCACCGCGTCGACAAAGCGCGCATCCTGCGCCAGGCTGGCGCCGAAAATCGCCTCGATGCCGAGCAGCGCGTTCACCCGCGCTTCGCCATCGGCGCTCTCGCGCACGGCCTGCTGGATCACCGGCAGCAGCGGGTCGCAAATCTCAATCGCCTCTCCCCGGTCGTCGACGCCGCTGACGTAGCGCATCCAGCCGGCCACGCCCAGCGCCAGCAGGCTAAAGTCGCTCTGCTGCGCCAGATGCCAGCGTACCGAATCCAGCATCCTCTGCGGCAGCTTCTGGCTACCGTCCATCGCAATCTGCCACGTCCGGTGCTGAAGCGCCGGATTGCTATAACGATCGATCAGCAGCCCGGCGTAGCGAGCCAGGTCAACGCCCTGCACTTTCAGCGTCGGCGCCTGTTCGTCCAGCATCAGGCTGCGGGCGGCGCGACGATAGTTTTGGTCCTGCATACAGTCGTTAATGTGCTGATATCCGGCCAGGTAGCCGAGGTAGGCAAGGAAAGAGTGGCTGCCGTTGAGCATGCGCAGCTTCATCTCTTCAAACGGCACAACATCCGCCACCAGCTCCGCGCCGGCCTTTTCCCATTCCGGGCGACCGGCGACGAAATTATCTTCAATCACCCACTGGCGGAACGGTTCGCAGGCGACGCCGGCCGGATCGCGCACGCCGGTCAGCTGTTCGATTTTATCCAGGGTCGCTGGGGTCACCGCAGGAACAATACGATCGACCATCGTTGACGGGAAGGTCACGTTAGCGGCGATCCAGTCGGCAAGCTCGCCATCAATCGCCCGCGCCAGGGCGCAGACGACGTTGCGCAATACGTGGCCGTTTTCCGGCATATTGTCGCAGGACATCACGCTGAATGCCGGTAAACCGGCGGCTTTACGACGCGCCAGCGCTTCCACGATAACGCCGGGCGCAGACTTCGGCTGATGCGGGTTTTGGACATCGGCGACAATCAGCGGATGATCCAGCTGCAGCTCACCGGTGGCCGGCGAATGACAGTAGCCCTTTTCCGTGATGGTCAGCGAAACAATCGCCACCTGCGGCTCACACATTTTTGCCAGCACGCTTTCCAGCCCCTCGACCTGGGCGTGCATCGCCTGCTTAACGACGCCAACCACCCGCGCCGTCCAGGCATCCGCCGACATTTCGGCGACGGTATACAGCAGGTCCTGCTGTTGCAAATCGGCAATTTGCTGCTCGCCGCCAATCAGGTTTACTTCGGTGTATCCCCAGTCGCTGCCATGTTCCGCGGCCAGAATATCGGCATAAACCGCCTGGTGCGCGCGGTGAAAGGCGCCGAAACCGAGGTGCACAATACGGGAAATCAGTTTTGTACGATCGTAGTCAGGAAGTGCAGCCTTTGCCGCCAATAGCTTGTTTTGCATTATATAACCTACTTATAAATGAAATCAGGACTGTCTCAGAGTAACGCCTGTATGGTTGTATGTTTTGATTTGAATTAAGTTTTGCAGTATTGGTATGACATCATTTTGAAGTTATGTACCACACGGAGAGGTTTTGGCGGCATTGAAGCCGCCAGGGATTGTTAGTGTTTTTGCCACTGCTGGTATTCACGCTTGAGCCGCTGTGGTGCAGTTTCTGGCATCATCAGCAAGCCAATTATTGAGATAACACCCAAAACAATGACGTAGGTTGCAAGTCCGTAATAATGGCCACCTGTAACTTGCAGAATCTTCACCGCCACCAGGCCAAGGATCCCGCTACCAATAAGAGATCCCATCTGCCAAATCAATGCAATACCGCTACAACGAATATGGGTCGGGAACAGTTCAGGGAAATATGATGCCTGTGGGGCATAACACATACTGTGCCCTACGCTCAGAACCAAAATCATCACTAACTGAGTAAGCCAGAAACTATCCTGATTAATAGCAAGGAAGAATGGAACAATCATAATAACTTGAATCAACGCCCCAATAATATAAACTGGTTTGCGCCCGATTTTATCACATAGCGATCCCATCAGCGGTATTGCAATAATTTCTATTATTACAGCAACAATCATTGCTTCCATCAAAATATTAGCATCGAGATTATTTGCCTTACCATAGGCCAAAACAATGACTGTAAACATCGCAAATGTACACGCTTCGATCAATTTTGCGCACACTCCCTTTACAACAATTCCGGGGAAATCACGAATAACTTCAACCAATGGGCGAGATTCTTCAGCCTTGGTCTCACGAATTTGAGCGAACACTGGCGATTCATCAATTTTTAAACGAATAAACAACCCTACAATAACCAGTAGCAGACTTAACAGGAACGGTATACGCCACCCGTAGTCCATCATCGCCTCTGGAGAGAGCGTGGCATTCAATAAAGCAAACAGAGCTAATGGAAGCAGAAAACCAACTGGTGCACCGATTTGAACCCAACTGGAGAAGAATCCACGATGCTTTGGTTCAGAATATTCAGCTGTCATCAATACCGCACCGGCCTGCTCACCGCCAACACCAAAGCCTTGTAACACACGAATAAAGATAAGCAATGCTGGAGCCCAAATACCAATTTTTTCATACGTCGGTAACAGCCCAATACAAAACGTACCTAACCCTACAATTAATATTGTAATCACCAGCGCTTTTTTACGGCCAACCTTATCGCCGATATGACCAAAAACAATTCCACCTAATGGCCGCGCTAAGAAACCAACTGCATATGTTGCAAAAGCAGCAAGAGTACTAATTAAAGGATCGTCACTTGGGAAAAATAGATGTCCAAAAAAGAGTACCGCTGCCGTTCCGTATGCAAAAAAGTCATAATATTCTGCAGCGGTCCCAATTGCAGATGCACTGGCTACTCGGCGAATAATAGTTTTATTACCTGCACCACTTTTAACTTCGACTGAACTAACCATAGGTTTTTTTTACCTTTTATAGGGTATTGGGTTAATCAACATCTTTCGTGCGTACACATTATGCTTACCCGTTTCCCAGGGTGCCGTCTCCTATCCGGGTAATCGGTAGACAGTCCGGGTCGGACGGGTATTTTTCCCTCAGCACTCGTCAAACTTATTACTCAGCCCGGATGTCACTAAGGTGCGTACAGCCATTATCTAAGGTTTAACTACGGGAAAAAACGTCGAGCATCTGTTCGGAATAGCGCTTGTACTCCCGGAAGCCAAAGTTCGGTACCCACAGGTCAAATTAGCCTTAGGCGAAGTGCGTTCTACGACCGGGAGGCCATTTTTAATATCAATAAATACATTTCAGATATAAACAGAGATGATAATGGCGCGGAGCCTGACTCTGTTTTTAAATATACTGACCGGATTTCTGTTCTTCACGCAACAGGGCAGTATCAGCCGCATCGTTAGCCAGGCTCAGATCGCGGTCGCGTACTTCCGGCATCAGGGATGCGGCAAGCAGGCCGATAACCGAATAACTCACCAGCATCACCACGATGGGCAGCCACGAGTCGGTCATATTACAGAAAATACCCGCCAGCACCGGGCCGAAGCCAACGGCAACCAGTCCCCCCATCTCTTTTGAGATAGCCATTCTGGTGAAGCGATTACGCGATCCAAACAGCTCGGCCATCGTAATATTTTCGAGCGCAAACAGACCCAGCACCGCCACGTTATGGATCACAACCAACGAGGCCATAATGGTGCTCACGCTGTGGCTTTTATCCATGATAATCGCCAGCATCGGATAGGCTAAAATAATCGCGGAGATATTCACGATAATATATGGAATGCGCCGCCCTACCTTATCTGAAAGCCAGCCCAGCAGCGGAATCGTGATAAAACCAATCACCGAACTAATCATTAACGCATCTGTTGGGATCGCTTTATCAAACAGCAGGGTTTGCACCAGATAGCCCGCAAGAAAGGTTTGAATCAGCCCCGAGTTGCCCGCCTGGCCGAAGCGCAGGCCCGTTGCCAGCCAGAACGATTTACTCTTCAGCATCGCGCCGAAGGTATTCTCCTGGATGCTGGCGGCGCTCTGCCGGCTGCCGCCCTCGGCGACTTTTTCGAATACCGGGCTTTCTTTGAGGTTTAAACGCAGCCAGATGGCGAAGATCATCACCACCACGCTGGCAAGGAACGGAACGCGCCAGCCCCACGCCACCAGCTGCTCACGGTCGAGCAGGAAGAACATCACCGCCCAGATAGCCGTGGCGCTGAGGGTGCCGCAGTTGGTTCCCATCGCCACCAGCGAGGAGATAATCCCGCGCTTACCTTTCGGCGCATATTCTGCCAGCATCGTGCCGGCCCCGGATATTTCCGCTCCGGCCCCCAGCCCCTGAATCACGCGCAGGGTAACCAGCAGCACCGGTGCCAGGATCCCCACCTGGGCATAGGTCGGCAAAACGCCGATTAGCGTCGTACATATGCCCATCATGGTGATCGTAATAAAAAGCACTTTCTTCCGGCCGATGCTATCGCCCATTTTGCCGAAAATAAACGCCCCGACGATGCGGGCAACATATCCTGCGCCGTAGGTCCCCATCGCTAAAATCAGCGCCATCGCCGCGGATTGCTCGGGGAAGAATATTTCATGGAATACCAGCGCGGCGCCTAAAGAGTAAAGCTGGAAATCCATAAACTCCAGCGCGGTGCCTAACCAGCCGGATACAGCCGCGCGGATGAGATCGGAGGTTGTTCTCTCATTCTTTACTGTCGTCATCTTTATAATCTCTAATTGTGTAGGATATAGAGTCTGGCGTTGTATTGAGTGTCAGAAGGTTAATAAAACCTTACAGCAGCTCTTCCTGTCATTTTCAAATAGCTCAATTGCCTCAGCGACCTGTTGATAGTCAAAGGCATGGGTAATTAACATCTCTGGATTAATGAGCCCCTGCTCCAGCCATTGCAGAACAACCGGGAATTTATTGGCGTTAAGCCGCGAGGAAAATATCGACAGCTCTTTACCGGTAATACCCTGTTGCGCCACCTGGGACGGTTCAGTGGAGAACCCCATCAGGACAATTCTGGCCGCCGGCGACGCCAGCGTAACCGCCTCCTGGAGAATTGTCGGGTGGCAGGCGGCGTCGATAATCAGCGTTGGCTTCACCTGTAATACCTCAGCTAATGACGCTTCGCCGTTATTGATCGCGCGGTCCGCGCCGTTGCGTTTTGCCATCTGCAAACGCTCTTCGATTCGGTCAACCACAATGACCTGGCCGACTTTGTACACCTGCTTGAGTACCTGGATGGTGGTTAAGCCCATCGGGCCGGCGCCGTAAACCAGCGCCACATCCTGCCCGGTCGGCGTCACTTGCCCGGTCACGTTGGCGGCGATAGTGAAGGGTTCAACCATCACCGCATGCCTGTCCGGAACGCTGTCCGGCACCCGCCAGGCGTTTTTCGCCGGCACCACCGCATACTCGCTGAAGCCGCCGTCCCGATGCACGCCGAGCACCACCAAAGAGGTGCAGACGTTCGGTTTGCCTACCGAGCAGGGATAGCAGTGTCCGCAGCTGATAACCGGGTCCACGCACACCCGCTGACCTATGGCTTTATCCGCCACATCGGCGCCGACGGCATCGATAATGCCGAAAAACTCATGGCCGATAACGCGCGGGTATTTTGCAAAGGGGTTGTGGCCGCGATAGATATGGCTATCCGAACCGCATATTCCCGCCAGCTGCACCTTGACCCGAACTTCCCCTGCGGCAGGCTGTGGAAGCGTGCGCTCTTCGATAACCAGCTCATTTGGCTGGCGAATAACGATACTTTTCATTTTATTCTCCTTACCAGTTCCACAATGTGCCGTCTTCTAACCGGGCAACCGGCAGGCAGGCCGGATCGTAGGGATATTTCGCCGCCAGCTTCTCGTCAAACTCAATTCCCAGCCCCGGCTTTTCCCCTGGGTGCATATAGCCACTGTCGAACGTCCAGCTATGAGGGAAAACGTCGAGCATCTGTTCGGAGTAGCCCATGTACTCCTGCACGCCAAAGTTCGGTACCCACAGGTCGAAGTGCAGCGCCGCCGCCATACAGACTGGCGACAGGTCGGACGGCCCGTGGGAGCCGGTGCGCACCTGATAGAGTGAAGCAAAATCGGCGATACGGCGCATGCCGGTGATCCCGCCGGCGTGGGTCACGGTGGTACGGATATAATCAATCAGCTGCTCCTCTATCAGCTGCTTGCAGTCCCAGATGCTGTTAAAGACTTCCCCCACCGCAATGGGCGTCACGGTATGCTGGCGGATCAGGCGGAAGCACTCCTGGTTTTCTGCCGGAGTCGGGTCCTCCATCCAGAACAGGCGATACTCCTCGATGCTCTTGCCAAAGCGCGCGGCTTCGATCGGCGTCAGGCGATGGTGCATGTCATGTAACAGGTGTTCATTGAAGCCAAATCTTTCGCGCACGGCGGCGAACAGCTGCGGGGTAAAATCAAGATACTTCTCCGTCGACCACAGCTGCTCTTCCGGCCACAGGCCCTTGGTCGCCGGCTCGTAGGCCTGCCCTTTACCTTTTGCCATCCCGTAGGTGGTCTTCATTCCCGGAATACCGCACTGCACGCGGATGGCCTTAAAGCCCATCTCTTTGTGGCGGGCATAATCATCCAGCACTTCGTCAATGGAGTGGCCCGTGGTGTGGCAGTAAACCATTACCCCTTCACGGGATGCCCCGCCCAGCAGCTGATACAGCGGCATCCCCGCCGCCTTCGCTTTAATATCCCACAGGGCCATATCGACGGCGGAGATGGCCGACATGGTCACCGGGCCGCGGCGCCAGTAGGCTCCCTTGTAGAAGAACTGCCAGATATCTTCGATACGCTGGGCATCGCGGCCGATAAGCTGCGGGCAGAGGTGATCCTGCAGGTACGATGCGACGGACAGCTCACGGCCGTTTAAGGTGGCATCCCCCAGCCCGACGATCCCGTCATCGGTCGTAATTTTTAGCGTAACAAAGTTACGTCCGGGACAGGTGACGAAAACTTCAGCGGCAACGATCTTCATCTTTTTTTATTCCTTACATCTCTGCGGTTAGTGAATAAAATTAAATCACCAGACCTACTACCATACAAGTATGATGATCGAAAAAGATGTCATCGATCACATTAATGCCCGGGCGTGACGCGGCGGTCATTTGCGAAAGAAAGGCGGAAAACAGAGGAGGAAACGGGCACAATGCCGCGCGAACGGCGCGGCGTTTGCCCTACGCCGCAGCTGACGGTTGGGCTAGGCGCGGCCCCACCCGGCGACGATAATCAGCATTCCGCACAGCGCAATAACGGCGCCGGCCCAGTCATAATGGCTGAGCTTAACGCCGTCAACGAAGCGCAGCCACAGCAGCGCGGTGCAGACATATACTCCGCCGTAGGCGGCGTAAACGCGCCCGCTCGCCGCCGGGTGCAGGGTCAGCAGCCAGACGAACATAACCAGCGCGAGCCCGGCGGGGAGCAGCAGCAGCGGCGTGGCGCCCCGCTTTAGCCAGAGCCAGGGTAAATAGCAGCCGAGGATTTCGCACAGGGCGGTCGCAAAAAAGAGCAGCGTGGTTTTAAGCATTAAAGATACGTAAATAGCGCAGAGAATGGCGCCATTCTACGCGATAATTGCTCCGCTCCCACTTCCTTTTGCCGGGTATGCCGTAGAAAAGAGATGTAGTAAACTCATATTAAGGGCTAACCCTTTTTATCACTCAAAGGAAACCGTGATGAAAATGACACTGAATAAACGCTGGTGCCTGACCGCCATGCTGGCGCTGAGCGCCGCGGCTTACACCGCATCGTCTTTTGCCAAAACTGACACGCTGGTGATTGAATCCGGCGATAGCGCGCAGAGCCGTCAGCACGCCGCCATGGAAAAAGAGCAGTGGAACGATACCCGCTCTTTACGCCATAAGGTCAACACCCGCACCGAGAAAGAATGGGATAAGGCCGACGTCGCTTTTGATGCCCAGGATAACTGCCAGAAAAGCGCGAACGTCAACGCGTACTGGGAGCCGAACACCCTGCGCTGCCTCGATCGCCGCACCGGCCGCGCGGTAGCACCGTAACCCGTCACGCATGGCGCCTGCGGGCGCCATAATCCACTATTATCTCCAGCATTGCTGCACAGGAACTCCCATGACTGACGCTCATACCGTCAAGCTGCGCCCGCTAGAGCGCGAAGATCTCCGTTTTGTTCACCAGCTCGATAACAACGCCAGCGTGATGCGCTACTGGTTTGAAGAGACGTATGAGGCCTTTGTCGAGCTCTCGGACCTCTATGACAAGCATATTCACGATCAGAGCGAACGCCGGTTTGTGATTGAGTGCGACGGCGAAAAAGCCGGACTGGTCGAGCTGGTTGAAATTAACCACGTCCACCGTCGCGCCGAGTTTCAGATTATTATCTCCCCGGATTATCAGGGGCGAGGTCTTGCTACCCGCGCCGCTAAGCTGGCGATGGACTACGGCTTTACGGTACTCAACCTCTATAAGCTGTACCTCATCGTCGACAGCGAAAATGAAAAAGCGATCCACATCTACCGCAAGCTTGGGTTTATGGTGGAAGGCGAACTCATTCACGAGTTTTTCATTAACGGCGAATATCGTAATACCATTCGGATGTGCCTGTTCCAGCACCAGTATCTTAGCGAACATCGCACGCCGGGCCCGACGCTGCTGAAGCCAACCGCTCAGTAGTATTCGATGCTATTTTTGATGGTGTAGCGGCGCGTTAACGGCGGCTGCACGCTTTCATCGACAACCTGCAGCTCGCACTTCACCGGGTTGTCGTGACCATCGTAGTCGCAGGTCTGCCGCACGCTGCCAAGCTCACGATCGTTAAAGGTGCTCACCGCCGTGTAGTCCAGCTTTTTACGCGGATCGGCCGCCGGCGTTGAGACCACCGTAAAGCGCTGATCTTTGGCGGTGGTGGTTTTGCCTAGCGGATAGCCTTCGTCATCGTACCGGTAGCTGGCCGTGGTCTCTTTGCCTCGCGCGGTCACCACGAAGCCATTATCATCCGTTTCCCAGCTCATCCCCGCCGACGGCATTTCGGCAAGCTGACACTTACCCTGCAGACGCAGGCGCTTTTCCCGCGTTTGCGCATCGAGATAGTAGTTCGCGTCAAGCAGCAGCGTCGCGCCGGTGTTGTTTTCGCGATCCTGGAAAGCCAGCAGATCGAAGCAGCCCTCGCTGGATAATCGTCCGCTGACCTGTTTCACCACTTCATCATGTTCATCGAGCAGCGTCTGGCTGAAATCTTTCACCGGGCCACGCAGCGGATCAAATTCAAATTCGTTGGAGAAACTCGCCATTTCAGGCGTAAAAGCCTGCGGCGCGGATTTATTGTCGCAGGCGCTGAGCGCCACGGCCGCCAGTACCAGTAAAAACAGTTTGTTCACGCCCGGTTCCTTCTGTGTACATATGCAATCATATTAGCAAATACAATTGTTTACACCAGTTCTGCTATGCTTAGATCTGGATGACGTTAATAAGGAGTTTATGATGAAAATATCACCCTGGCTATGCGCGGCTCTGCTGCTGGGTTCGACATCAGCGCTTGCCGCACCGGATTCCTGCGAACGCGTAAAAAACGATATTCAGCAGAAAATTATCAATAACGGCGTACCGGCGACGGGCTTTAGCCTGAGCATTGTCCCCAGCGACCAGCCTGACCAGCCCGGCACCCAGGTTGTCGGACATTGCGCCAACGACGCCTATAAAATTACCTATACCCGCGGCGCCGGTACCGACAGCGAAGCGCAGTAGCTCTCCGCTGCTTCAAGTGAAGGATATTATCCCTGGGTTGACCAGGGATAATATCCACCTACCTCTATATAAGTATTATTACTCTCCCGTCCGCACGAATTAAGCCACCGGCGGAATTTCATCATAATAACAATCAGGGAGTGAGTAATGTCTGATCCGGAATATGATGGCGGCCTCAGCCGTCGTACCCTAATAAAATCCTCAGCGATCGGTTCACTGGCATTAGCGGCCGGCGGACTGTCGCTTCCGTTTAGCCTGCGCGGCGCGGCGGCGGCCGTTCAGCAGGCCGCCCAGGGCGAAGAGCGGGTGGTGTGGGGAGCCTGCTCGGTTAACTGCGGCAGCCGCTGCGCCCTGCGTCTGCACGTCCGCGATGACGAAGTGGTGTGGGTTGAGACCGATAACACCGGGCAGGATATTTATGGCGATCATCAGGTGCGTGCCTGTCTGCGCGGCCGCTCTATCCGCCGGCGCATCAACCACCCTGACCGCCTGAACTATCCGATGAAACGAGTCGGTAAACGCGGCGAAGGAAAGTTTGCACGCATCAGTTGGGACGAAGCGCTGGACTCCCTGGCGAGCAGCCTGCAGCGGATCGTTAAGGAGTACGGTAACGAGGCGGTCTATATCAACTACTCTTCCGGGATCGTCGGCGGCAATATGACCCGCTCGTCGCCCTCCGCTTCCCCGGTGACCCGCCTGATGAACTGCTACGGCGGCTCGTTGAACCAGTACGGAACCTACAGTACCGCCCAAATTGCCTGCGCCATGCCCTACACCTACGGCACCAACGAAGGCAACAGCACCTCCGACATCGAGAACAGCAAGCTGGTGGTGATGTTCGGCAATAACCCGGCGGAAACCCGCATGAGCGGCGGCGGGATAACCTATTATCTCGAACAGGCCCGCGAGCGCTCCAACGCCAGAATGATCGTTATCGATCCGCGCTATACCGATACCGCCGCCGGGCGTGAAGACGAATGGATACCCATTCGCCCCGGAACCGATGCGGCGCTGGTGGCCGGTATCGCCTGGGTGCTGATTACTGAAAACCTTGTCGACCAGCCGTTCCTTGATACCTGCTGCGTGGGCTACGATGAAAAAACGCTGCCCGCAGGCGCGCCGGCAAATAGCCATTATAAGGCCTACATCCTTGGCGAAGGTGATGACGGAACCGCTAAAACGCCGCACTGGGCGTCGCTGATTTGCGGCGTTCCGGTCGATCGTATCGTCAAGCTGGCGCGAGAAATCGGCAGCACCAAACCGGCCTGTATTTGTCAGGGCTGGGGGCCGCAGCGCCAGGCCAACGGCGAGCTGGCCGCCAGGGCAATCGCTATGCTGCCCATTCTGACCGGTAACGTCGGAATCAGCGGCGGCAACAGCGGCGCGCGTGAATCAACCTATACCATCACCATCGAGCGCCTGCCGGTGCTGAGCAACCCGGTGAAAACCGCCATCTCCTGCTTCAGCTGGACCGACGCCATCGAGCGCGGGCCGGAAATGACCGCCCTGCGCGACGGCGTACGCGGGAAGGATAAGCTGGACGTCCCGATCAAGTTCCTGTGGAACTACGCCGGGAATACCCTCATCAATCAGCACTCTGACATCAACAGGACCCACGAGATTCTGCAGGACGCGACAAAGTGCGAAACCATCGTGGTGATTGATAACTTTATGACCTCATCGGCTAAGTATGCCGATATCCTGCTTCCGGACCTGATGACCGTCGAGCAGGAGGACATTATTCCTAACGATTACGCCGGTAATATGGGCTACCTGATCTTTATTCAGCCCGCCACGTCGCCGAAGTTTGAGCGAAAACCGATTTACTGGATCCTCAGCGAAGTGGCAAAACGCCTTGGCGATGATGTCCTGCAAAAGTTCACCGAAGGACGAACCCAGGAGCAGTGGCTGCAGCACCTTTACGCCCTGATGCTGGCGAAAGACCCCGCGCTGCCCGGCTACGACGAACTCAAAGCAATGGGGATCTATAAGCGTAAGGATCCCGCAGGACATTTTGTCGCCTACCGGGATTTCCGCCGCGACCCGCTCGCCAATCCGCTCAAGACGCCTTCCGGTAAAATTGAGATCTACTCCAGCCGGCTGGCCGACATCGCCGCCAGCTGGCAGCTGGCGGCGGATGAAACCATCAGCCCGCTGCCGGTGTACGCCTCCACCTTTGAAGGCTGGGATGACCCGCTGCGCAGCCAGTTTCCGCTGCAGCTTTTTGGCTTCCACTATAAGGCACGTACCCACTCAAGCTACGGCAATGTCGATATTCTCCAGGCCGCCTGCCGCCAGGAGGTGTGGATTAACCCGCTGGACGCGGAACCGCGCGGGATTAAAAACGGCGATCTGGTACGCGTCTTTAACCAGCGCGGCGAGCTGCGCATTCCGGCGAAAGTGACGCCGCGCATTATGCCCGGCGTATCGGCAATGGGTCAGGGCGCGTGGCATGACGCCAACATGCTCGGCGATCGTATCGACCGCGGCGCCTGCATTAATACGCTGACCACCCATCGTCCGTCGCCGCTGGCGAAAGGTAATCCGCAGCACACCAACCTGGTTGAAATCGCCAAAGTCTGAGGAGGACGAGTATGGGAAACGGATGGCATGAATGGCCGCTGGTGCTGTTTACGGTGCTGGGGCAATGCGCTGCGGGGGCGCTTATTGTGAGCGGTCTGGGCTGGCTGTCGCTGAAAAATAACTCCGAGGCCCGGCAGCGCCTGGTGCGCAGCATGTTTTATATCTGGCTGCTGATGGGGATCGGGTTTCTCGCCTCCACGCTGCACCTCGGCTCACCGCTGCGGGCGTTCAATTTGCTCAATCGCCTCGGCGAGTCGGCGCTGAGTAACGAAATCGCCAGCGGGATGCTCTTCTTTGCCATCGGCGGCCTGTGGTGGCTGCTGGCAATAACGCAAAAAATGCCCGTCGCGTTGAGCACGATATGGCTGGCCGCGAGCATGCTGCTGGGGGGCGTTTTTGTCTTTGCGATGACCCGGGTTTACCAGATTGATACCGTCCCGACATGGTATAATGGCTATACCACCTGCGCCTTTTTTCTGACCATGCTGCTCTGCGGCCCGCTGTTTGCCGCGCTGCTGCTGCGCGCCGCCAACGTGGAGTTTGACGGCCGCGTCTTCGCCTCGCTGAGCGTTCTGGCGCTGCTGGCCAGCATCGCCATCGTCGTGCTGCAAGGTTTTGGCCTCGGCGATATTCAGAGCCCGGTGCAGCGCGCCGACGCCTTGGTTCCCGGGTACGGGAGCTGGCAAATCTGGCGCATCGCGCTGCTGGCTCTTGGCCTGGGCTGCTGGCTGTGCCCGCTGATCCGACGCACCCGCCCGCGTATCGGCGGGTTATCCCTCGGGCTGCTGCTGGTACTGGCCGGAGAGCTGATTGGCCGCGGGCTGTTTTATGGCCTGCATATGACCGTCGGCACGGCGGTTGCCGGTTAATTTTTCGCGCGTAAGGAACATGAGCATGATGCAACCCCCATTCCGCGACGCCGTCGCGCTGAGCGCCCGCACTCTGGGCGCGCTATTTTCATTTGCCCCGCAGAGCGAGCAGGCCGCCCCGCTGGTCAACGCCCTGCGCGACGGAAGCTGGCAGAGCCAGTGGCCCTATACGGTGCCCGCTACGCTGGTTGCCCGGTTCGCTGAAGAAAACGACGAGCCGCTAGCCGAGGCGTGGCAGCGCCTGTTTATCGGCCCCTGGGCCCTGCCGGCGCCGCCGTGGGGTTCCGTCTGGCTGGATAAAGAAAACGTCCTGTTTGGCGACTCGACGCTGGAGCTCAGGGAGTGGATGCGGCTGAACGGCATCGCCCGCGCCGCGCAGAATAACGAGCCGGAAGATAGTTTCGGCACCCTTCTGCTGCTGGCCGCCTGGCTATGTGAGTCCGGGCAGGACGAGGCCTTTTCGCAGCTGCTGGCCCGGCATCTGCTGCCCTGGTCGGGCCGCTTCCTGGCGGTTTTCGTCAGCGAAGCCGGACATCCTTTCTACCAGGCCCTGGGTCAGCTAAGCCAGGCAACGCTGGCGGAGTGGCAAAACGCGCTGACTCTTGCCGTCGCCGATAAACCGCTGTATCGCTAGCCTTATGACCATGCCGACGACCTCGGCATGGTCAACCCATGAGTGACAACGTCACATAAAAACTTTCCATCTCCCCCGGTGGTGGCGGCTCGGAAGCGCCTGGCGGCGTGTTTACGCCGACGCTGTTCGTCGGGCTGGCAATGGGATGCTGTTCGCCAGCTTCAGCGGCCTGTGGCGGCATAGCTCTGCAGCGGCAATTATGCTGGGTCTGGCTGGAATGGCGACGTTTCTGGCGGCAACAACGCATGCCCCCGATTATGTCGACCCTGATGATTTGTGAAATGACCGGGCAATATGCGCTCCTGCCCGGTTTGTTGAAGGCCAGCGTGCTGGCATCGGTGCTTTCCCGGACGCTACGCCAGGACTCGATCTACCGCCATCACCTCGCCTAGCCGCGCCAGGTCAATATACTGGCTCAGCTCGCGCTGCTCGGGGCGCGGCAGATAGGGCAGTTCGCCAATCAGCGGCCCCGGCAGCTTTTTGCTTAATACGTCGATGATTTCAGCGTAGTGCGCCAGCCCCGGATTAATGCGGTTGGCGACCCAGCCGATAAGCGGCAGGCCGTCATTGGCGATGGCCTGGGCGGTCAGCAGAGCGTGGTTGATGCAGCCTTCCTGAATGCCCACCACCATCAGTACCGGTAGCTGCTCCTGCACCACCCATTCGGAAAGCGGACGCAGATCGTTCATCAGGCTGCGCCAGCCGCCGGTCCCTTCAACGACCACGTGGTCAACCTGACCGCTCAGGCGCTGCAGGCCGTCAGTCAGCAGCCCGTAGTTGATCGGCCCGCTGTGCGCCACGCTACTTTCATCTTCGCTTAACGCTATGGGATTGACAGCATCATAGGGTAACGCCAGCGTCGACACGCTTTGTAAAATCAGCGCGTCTTTGTTACGCAATCCGTCCGGCGTCTCTTTGCTGCCCTTCGCCACAGGTTTATACCCGGCTACGCTTTTGCCATCAGCGGCCAGAGCCTGCAGCAGCGCACGCGAAACCACCGTCTTCCCGACGGCAGTGTCAGTACCTGTTATAAAGAAACGCTTAAACATCACTAACCCCACAGTTATATTGATGAAATATATATCCGTCAGCCCTCAGGCGGCATTGCGGTTAGCGTCCTCGCTCCCCCTGGACGCTTACCGGAGTAAGGATCGGGATTCCCTGCGTGGCGGCCTTCCTGCTGCGTGATTTTTGCGGATATATACAGAAAATGGATACTAAACTGTGGGAAAAGTCTACGCGAAGCCGATGAATGCCAGCTTGAGATAGCGCAATTTTTAGTGTGACTATGAAAAAATGTTAACCCTGTAACAGTCGTATCAGCAGCGATCCGTTATAGAGGGCATCTTTGACCAGCGCGGCACCGGCCATGGTTCCGCGGTTGGAGAACTGGGTGCTTTCGACGGTAATATGTCGGCTATAGGCCGGCAGCGACTGTTGACGAATACAGTCAGAAATAGCCGGAAACAGAATATCCGCCGCGAGGCTAAACGGAGAGCCGATAAGAATTTTTTGCGGATTGAAGAGGTTAACCATGATCGCCAGAATCCGTCCTACGTGCTGACCAACGCCGCTAATAATATCCCGGGCCAGCAAATCCCCCTGCAGCGCGGCCTGACAGAGCCACTCAACGCTCAGCGGCTGCTGGTGCAGCATTGAGCTCATCGATTTGGTCATCCGCACCTGGGTGAGTTCCAGCACGCTCTCCACGCTGGCAATGGTTTCCAGACAGCCGTGGTTGCCGCAGTAGCAGCGTTTGCCATAAGGGTCGACCTGAGTATGACCTATTTCCACCAGGCTGCTGCTCCCGGCATGCAGCAGGCGACCGTCGGTAATCACCCCGGCGCCGACGTTGTGGTCGATAACCACCTGAATCACGTCCCTCGCCCCTCTGGAGGCGCCAAACAGCGATTCCGCCATAGTCCAGGCGCTGATATCGTGCTGAATATAAACCGAAACCCCGGTATGGTTGGCCAGCACTTCGCCGAGCGGCAGATCCTTCACGTCATCATAAAACGGCATCCGATGAATGATGCCATTTTCGGTATCGATAATTCCCGGCATGGTGACGGCAATCGCGGTCAGGCGTTCCAGTTTCTTTTGATGGCGGATAAAAAAACGATCGATATGCTCAACGACCCGCGTCAGAAAAGGCTGCTCATGCTGCAGCGCCAGCTCGAGCTGCTCTTCGACCACCAGCTTGCTGCTTAAGTCCCGCAGCGCGAGGTGAATCTCTCCCCGGCTGATGCGCACGGAAAGATAGTGCCAGGCCTCGGTTTCAACCATCAGGCCCACCGCCGGGCGCCCGCGGCTGCCCGGGTCCTGGATTTCCGTTTCCTGCACCAGATGCGCTTCCAGCATCTCGCGGACAATTTTGGTAATACTGGCGGGGGCCAGCTGAGCAAAACGGGAGAGATCGATGCGCGATACCGGGCCAAGCTGATCAATCAGGCGATACACTGCTCCTGCATTGGTCTGCTTTATTTGATCGATATGGCCAGGCTGACTATCCGCTACCACCGTTGACTCCCTTTATTTTCGCGCTTCGAAATAAACTTTCAGCTATGGTGAAGCACTTCGACGGTGCACGTCAAATTTTTGCTTAGCCTTGTGATTTACTGCACAATTTTGAGCTGATTTTGTCCTAATTATGCCTTACGGCGGCGTGAAGAAGCTGTTCCCGGAAGCGCTGTGCCGCCTGCCCCTGCTCGCGATGCTTTGACCAGACCAGCCACATTTCGGAAACAGCATCCTGCTCGACGATCGGCAGCCAGCGCATTTCATTGAGCTGAACCCGCTTAAATGAGGCTGGCAGAATGGATACGCCAAGCCCGGACGACACCAGACCAATAATCGTCATCGCCTCGCCCACTTCCTGAGCTATCGTCGGCGTTAAGCCATAGCGGCGCATCAGCCCCAGAATATCGTCGTACAGCCCGGTGCCCACGTGCGGGTCGAAGAAGACAAACGGCTGACGCGCCAGCTCCGCCAGGCTGACCGCATCCTGGCGCGCCAGGGGATGATCGCTGGGCACCATTGCCAGCAGCGGTTCGCGCAGAATGCACTGCCACACCAGCGTTTCTGGCAGCTGGGTGTTGCGCATCAGCCCCAGGTCGAGCGCCCCTTCGTTAAGCGGCACAATCTGTTCCCGGGTATTGGTTTCCCGGGTCTGGATGTGCACGTCCGGATAGCGGCGGCGAAAGGTCGACAGGGTATCGGAGACGGCCTTAATAAACGGCGCCGAGGAGGTAAAGCCGATATGCAGCTCGCCGGTTTCGCCGTGGTGCAGACGCCCCGCCCGCGCGGCGGCATCCTCAACCTGGGTGAGGATCTGGCGGCTATCGGCAAGAAACTGTTTTCCCGCCGCCGTCAGGCTTACGCTGCGGTTGGTGCGGGCAAAAAGCCGGGCGCCGATCTGCTGCTCAAGGATCTGAATCTGCTGACTGAGCGGCGGCTGAGAGATATTCAGCCGCGCCGCCGCATGACCAAAGTGGAGCTCTTCGGCAACGGCAATAAAGTAGCGCAGGTGGCGCAGCTCGATATTCATATTTAAAACGTCTTATTTGAGATTATTAATATATTAGACAGAATATTTACATTTTCATACCCTAAAAATGTGATCTGTGAGGTCACATAACCCCCGAGTTTCTCAGCAAGGATTTTCCGTGAGTCGCACAACTACCGTTGACACCGCGCCGGCAAGCGAGGTCATCGACAATGTCGTATCCCAGCCAAATCAGTTCATCAAACGCGGTACCCCTCAGTTTATGCGCGTCACCCTGGCGCTCTTCTCTGCCGGTCTCGCAACCTTTGCCCTGCTCTATTGCGTTCAACCGATCCTGCCGGTGCTGTCGAGCGAGTTCGGCATCACCCCGGCCAGCAGCAGCGTATCGCTATCGATCTCCACTGCCATGCTCGCCGTCGGGCTGCTGTTTACCGGTCCTGTCTCCGACGCCATCGGGCGTAAAAAGGTGATGGTCACCGCGCTGGTACTGGCTTCCTGCTGCGCCCTGCTGTCAACGGTAATGACCACCTGGCACGGGATCCTTATCATGCGCGCGCTGATCGGCCTGTCGCTCAGCGGCGTAGCGGCCGTCGGCATGACCTACCTGAGCGAGGAGATCCACCCCAGCGTGGTGGCCTTTTCGATGGGGCTGTACATCAGCGGCAACTCTATTGGCGGGATGAGCGGACGTTTGCTCACCGGGGTGTTTACCGATTTCTTCGGCTGGCGCGTAGCGCTGGCGGCGATCGGCTGTTTTGCCCTCGCGTCAGCCATTATGTTCTGGCGAATTTTGCCGGAGTCGCGCCATTTCCGCCCGACCTCGCTGCGGCCAAAATCCTTGCTGATTAACTTCCGCCTGCACTGGCGCGATCGCGGTCTGCCGCTGCTCTTTCTCGAAGGGTTCCTGCTGATGGGGTCTTTCGTGACGCTGTTTAACTACATCGGCTATCGTCTGATGATGTCGCCGTGGTCGCTGAATCAGGCGGTGGTCGGCCTGCTCTCGGTCGCCTATTTGACCGGAACATGGAGCTCGCCGAAGGCCGGGGCAATGACCGCCCGCTACGGGCGCGGCCCGGTGATGCTGCTCTCCATCGCAGTAATGCTTGGCGGCCTGCTGCTGACGCTTTTCGCCTCGCTGTGGCTGATATTCAGCGGCATGCTGCTCTTTTCGGCCGGTTTTTTTGCCGCGCACTCGGTCGCCAGCAGCTGGATTGGCCCACGCGCCCGACGCGCCCGCGGGCAGGCATCGTCGCTGTATCTGTTTAGCTATTATCTGGGGTCAAGTATTGCCGGGACCTTAGGCGGAGTGTTCTGGCATAACTACGGCTGGAATGGCGTTGGCGGCTTTATCGCCCTGATGTTAACGGCAGCACTCATTACCGGCGCTTGTTTGCACAACCGTCTCAAATAGCAAGTCATCACGTGGCCTTCACGGCCACGCTGCTCACCACATTCCTAGCACCGATGACGCCCCCAGCAGCTCCCTGACGGCATCGATTGAAAGTAGTGCGATAAACAGCAAGGTGAACGGATTCATATTTACCCCGCAGCAGCGGCCCTGGCTCTTGATGAGTTTAGCCGCTGGCTCAGAAAGAATCTGCTATCCTGGCCACATCACGATGACATTATGATGACTGACCGCCGCGGCGATGCGGGTCGTAGGCGGACGCCCCGGTGGTTTCAGTTGCAGCTGTCGCCGCGCTTATCCCGGGAGGCAATTCACGCGCATCACTCGACCCGTGCGGAGGATCAGGATAGTGTAGGAGTCAACAGGCTATGCCTTTCGTTCACTTGCAACAGGTCCGAATTTACTATGGCAGAAAATAAAAACTATCAGCAGCTTACCCGTACTTTCCAACGTCTGTCGCGCTTTTCGCATCTTGCCGCCATCGCCGGATGGGATATGTTCGCCATGATGCCGCCGGGCGGCAGCGCGGCGCGCGGCGAGGCGCTGGCGGAGCTGGGCGTGCTGCAGCACCAAATCCTGACCGATAAGAGCGTGGCTCAGGCGCTCCAGGACGCCCGTCAGGAAGATCTTAACGATGTTGAGCAGGCCAACCTGCGCGAAATGACCCGCCAGCACGCCCAGGCGGCCCTGCTGCCGGAGAGCCTTGTTGAGGCTAAATCTCTGGCCGGCAGCCGCTGCGAACACGCCTGGCGCAGCCAGCGACCGGCCAATGACTGGGAGGGCTTCGCCGAAAACCTGCGCGAAGTCGTCAGGCTCAGCCGCCAGGAGGCAGCCCTGCGCGCCGAAGCTAAGGGCTGTTCGCCGTACGACGCCCTGCTGGATATTTTCGAGCCCGATATGACCAGCGCCCGGCTGGACGTGCTGTTTGCCGACCTCAAATCCTGGCTGCCGTCGCTGCTGGCTAACGTCGTTGAAAAACAGGCGCAGCATCCGCTAATCGAGCCGCAGGGCCCGTTCCCCATCGCCGACCAGCGCGAGCTGGGGCTGGAAGCGATGCGCGTGCTGGGCTTTGACTTCAACGCCGGGCGTCTGGATATCAGCGCCCATCCGTTCTGCGGCGGCGTGCCGCAGGACGTGCGCATCACCACCCGCTACAACGAAAGCGATCTGCTGAGCGCGCTGTTTGGCGTTATCCACGAAACGGGTCACGCCCGCTATGAACAGAATTTACCGCGCAAATGGCTCGACCAGCCGGTCGCCCTCGCCCGCTCAACGGCGATTCACGAATCACAAAGCCTGTTTTTCGAAATGCAGCTGGGCCGCAGCGAAGCGTTTTTAAACCGTCTGCTGCCTGCCGTTCGCCAGCGTTTCGGCGAGCAGCCGGCGTTCGGCAGCGACAATTTCATCGCCTGGAATCAGCGCGTCAAGCCCGGGTTTATTCGCGTGGATGCCGATGAGGTCAGCTATCCGGCGCACGTTATTCTGCGCTATGAGATTGAGCGGGCGCTGATTGATGGCGACATCGAGGTTGAGGATATTCCGGCGCTTTGGGATGAAAAAATGCAAAGCTGGCTGGGCCTGTCCACCACCGGTAACTATCGCAACGGCTGTATGCAGGATATCCACTGGACCGACGGCGGCTTTGGCTACTTCCCTTCTTACACGCTGGGGGCGATGTACGCAGCGCAGCTGATGGCGGCCGCCAGACGCGCTTTACCGCAGCTGGAGAGCCAGATTGCCAGCGGTGATTTCTCCAGCCTGTTCGGCTGGCTGCAGCAGAATATCTGGCAGCACGGCAGCCGTTTCACGACCTCCCAGCTGATCCACAACGCCACCGGGGAAGACCTGAACAGCGACTACTTCCGCCAGCATCTGACCTCCCGCTATCTGTAAGCCTCCGCGCCGGGCGGCGTCCCGGCGCGTTATCCCCACCGTACATTCGGTTACACGCCGATACCAAACACTCACGGAAAGCTCGAAAAGAGAAGCATATAGTTCTTTCACCGGCCCCGCAGTGGGGTTGAATGAAAAAAACCTTTTCGAGGATATCAGAATGAAAAAAGTATTAGCTCTGGTCGTTGCCGCTGCTATGGGTCTGTCTTCTGCTGCTTTCGCCGCTGACGCGGTAAGCACCACTCAGGCTCCGGCTGCTGCAACTCACAGCACCACTGCCAAGACCACTCATCACAAAAAACATCACAAAGCCGCCGCTAAACCGGCCGCAGAGCAGAAAGCTCAGGCTGTGAAAAAACACAAAAAAGCTGAAGCTAAACCGGCTGCCGCTCAGAAAGCCCAGGCCGCTAAGAAACACCACAAAGCTGCAGCTAAACCAGCCGCTGCTCAGAAAGCCCAGGCCGCAAAGAAACACCACAAAGCCGCTGCTAAACCGGTAGCGCAGAAAGCTCAGGCTGCTAAAAAACACCACAAAACTACCAAGCACCACGCTGCGGCTAAACCAGCTGCACAGCCGGCTGCATAATTACCCCGGTTAGTCTGGTATCGTAATAAATCGGCGCTGCTTCAGCGCCGTTTTTTTCTGGAGGATACTATGCTGCGGCGCTACCGTTTCGAGCTTATTCTGATCCTGCTGATTATCTGTGCGCTGGTTGCGACGCGCTTTTTCCTCTACTAACGCGGCACCGCTTAATCATCCCCTTCGATCGGATAACCCGCCAGGCGGATCGCATTTCGACAATCGCTGACCCCTGCCGCATAGCCCGCTTCAATTTCACATACCGGACTCGCACAACAGACGGGCAGCCTGACCGGCGTTGCCAGCTGCCGTTCGAGTTGCGTAATTCTCTCCCTGGCAGCCAGGAGCCCGGCGGCGAATACCGCAGGCGCAATATCGTCTCTTTCACCGTTCGCAGCTGCGCGAAGCGCGTCGTTCTCTATCATCGTTTTTTCTCCTCTCTTTCGAGCATAGCCGCTTTCTTATACCCGGCTACCGATCAGCTGCCAGAGATTGTAACCAAAACCGTAAAGGGCCAGGGCCAGCAAAAAAGCGGCTGAAATCGTCGTCAAACGCCGGGTATGCGCCAGCGTCAGCCAGCGATGAATGGCGAGAATATAAAGTGAGAGTACGCTGAGGTCGATAACGACCCAGAGCGCGGTGAGTATCCCAAGGCTTACGCCGGTATCAGCGGTGATATGAATAAACTGCGGAAAAAACGCGACAAAAAACAGGATATCTTTTGGATTAGCCAGCGCGGTGATAAATCCCACCGCCAGCCCACCACTGCGGCGGGCCGCCGGGTGAGCGGCTGAGGTTGCGCGCAGCATCCCTATCGCCAGAAAGGCAATGTACAGCGATCCGCCGATAGCCACCAGCGCCAGCGCCTGCGGGTCGAGGCGCAGCGCGCCGGTCAGCATTGCCGCCGCTACGGCAATCAGCAGCAGCGAGGCCAGATTTCCGCCGACCATCGTACGTACCGCGCGGGCGTAGCCCTCCCGCGCTGCCGTACCGGTCACCAGCAGCACCACCGGACCCGGAGTCGCAATCAGGGCCACAACCGTCAGACAATATCCCGCCACCAGCACGTAGTTCATGACAATAACTCACTCAATTATTCAGATTGATGCATTCTGTCCTTTGATTTCCTGGTTGAAAAACGAGAAATGGTGAGTTTGAATGTGAGTATTACTCACCATAGAGATCCATAACGATGTCAACGCCTCCGCTGTATGCTCTGCGCGCGTTTGAGACCGCCGCGCGGCTGGGTTCATTTAGCCAGGCCGCCGCCGCGCTGCACGTTACCCCCGGCGCCGTCAGCCGGCATATCAGCACCCTGGAAGCCTGGTTCGAATGCCGACTTTTTATTCGCCAGGGGCCAAAAGTGATCATCACCGATGCCGGGCGGCAGCTGGCAAACGCGCTGGAGGAGAGCTTTTCGGCTATCGACAGAGCCTGTCATACGCTGCGCCGACAGGCGGGAAAACTGCGGCTGAAGGCCCCGTCCACGCTAACCATGCGCTGGCTGCTGGACGTACTGCGGCAATTTCGCCAGCAGCATCAGCGCCCTGAAATCGAGCTCAGCAGCGTGTGGATGGACAAGGATAGCGTGGATTTTGCTCTGGAACCGTACGACTGCGCCATCCTCCTCGGCGACGGGAATTTTGGCGCGGATAAGCGCCAGACGCTGCTGTTCGCGGAGTGGCTGATCCCGGTCTGTTCGCCGGCAATGGCCTCAGCGGCGCGTGAAGACTTAGCCTCCTGCCCGCTGATTCATCCGACCACCGATCGCCGGGACTGGCGGCGCTGGCTGCAGCATAGCGGGCAGCAGCCGGCGGTAGATCTTGCCCAGGGGCTGGTTTTCGATAGCCTTGAACAGGGCAATATGGCGGCCATGAGCGGCCACGGCGTTTCGGTGGGGGATCTGCTGCTTAGCCAACAGGCGCTGCAGGCGGGATTGCTGACGCTACCGTTCAGGCAGGCCGTCGCGACCGGTGAGGGATACTATCTGGTGTGGTCCGCAAATACGCTCAGCCCGCAGCCCATCGCCCTGCTGCAGGCGTTTTTACTCGCTCACCTCCCGGGGCCTTTCCCCGACGGGGTCCTTCGTCGGGGAAAGGTGCCGCGATAACGTGCCGCGATTGGGGCGGTGGTTTACAAAACGCTAACCGCCTGCGCCACCAGATACCCCGCAGCCCCCCAGATAAAGACGGAGACAACGGAAACATAAACCAACGCACGAATACCTTTTTTTGACATATGTCCTCCCGAGACAGGAACCAGAAATCACCGATATCATCGCGGGGACAACATCTCTGCTTGCTCAACGGCAGCTATCAATAACAGCATTTTGAGTGAGAAAATGTTTCGTTTTGCAAGTAAGCACAAATGGTGTAAAAATGGGCGGGTTTTTGTGAAGTTGTTTGTTTTCTATGACATTAGTTGACTAATTATCATGAACAAACGCTGGCAAAACGCATCATGCCCTTGCGTACACGGCGTCCTCTTTTTGGTACTTTCTGTAACCCGATATCTGTTGCTTCCGGAGCCGGTTTCTGCGGAAATGACAGCAGCAAGAAATGCGCGCTAACTGGTTGAGTTATCGACCTTCTTTGCGTGAAAAAAGGGACTTTTACTGAATGCTGACGGCCTGCTGGTTTAATTAAAATTACTGTTAACTTTCATAAACTTAAATCTCCTGCTACTTTCAATATAGCCAAAATCATCCCCGCCGCGCTCACTAAGGTGTCCTGCAGGATGGTGAGTATAATTATCTCCTCAGAGAGTGATATGCGTAGAGACGTACTGTTATTACTGTGTTCATTTTGCCTGTTTCCTCTGTTTGCGCACGCTGACGATGACGGCATGAGCGCGAAAGATATCAAGACCCTGTTTTTTGGTCATGATGACCGCAAGCCGGTAAGCAACCCCGCCGAAGCCCCTTGGGACGCCATCGGCCAGCTGGAAACGGCCAGCGGCAATTTGTGCACCGCCACCCTGATCTCCCCCAACCTGGCGCTAACCGCCGGGCACTGCCTGCTGACGCCGCCGAAGGGTAAACCGGATAAGGTCGTTGCGCTGCGCTTTATCTCGCGCAAAAACGGCTGGGTTTACGAAATTCACGGCGTCGAGGGTCGCGTAGACCCGTCGTTAGGCAAGCGCCTGAAGGCCGACGGCGACGGCTGGATCGTCCCCTCCGCCGCCGCGCCCTCGGACTTTGGTTTAGTGGTACTGCGCTACGCGCCTTCGGGAATCGACCCGATCCCCGTGTTTCCCGGCAGTAAGGCCGACCTGACCGCCGCGCTAAAGGTCGCCGAGCGCAAGGTGACCCAGTCCGGCTACCCGGAAGATCACCTCGATAATCTGTACAACCATCAGGACTGCATCGTTACCGGCTGGGCGCAGACCTCGGTTCTGTCACACCAGTGCGATACCTTACCCGGCGATAGCGGTTCGCCGCTGCTGTTAAAAACCGATAGCGGCTGGCAGGTGATTGCCGTCCAAAGCTCGGCTCCGGGGCCGAAAGATCGCTGGCGCGCGGATAATCGGGCCATTTCGGTGACCGGTTTTCGTGACAAGCTGGAGACGCTTGCCAGCGAGTAACCGTTAGCCCTGCTGCTGGCGCAGCTGAAGCAAAGAGGCTATCGGCATGGGCTCGCTGAAATAGTAGCCCTGCAGCTTGTCGCATCCCGCACGACGCAGTAGCGCCAGCTGCTGCTGATTTTCCACCCCTTCCGCCACCACCGTCATTCCCAGCGCGCCGGCAATGCGCACGGTACCGCGCACCAGCTCCGCCGCCTGCGGATCGGTATCTACCAGCCCGGCCAACGATTTATCAATCTTCAGACTGTCAAAACTGAAGCTGCGCAGATAGCCGATACTGGAGTAACCGATGCCGAAATCATCCAGCACAACGGCCGTACCCAGCGCCTTCAGGTTTTCAATGGCCGCGCGGGCGCGATCGGGGTTCTCCATCACGTAGCTTTCGGTCACTTCAATCTGCAGGCGGCGGGCCGGGAAATGGCAGCGGGCGAGCACCTGCACCACCCGCGACTCGAACTCCGGGTCGCGAAACTGCGCCGGCGAGATATTCACCGACAGCATCAGATCCCCCATCGGCTGCAGGTCGCAGCAGGCGCGATGGAGCACAAACTGACCGAGCGCGTAAATCAGGCCGCTGCTCTCGGCGATGCTGATAAACGCGTCCGGCGGCAGCGCGCCCTGGGGCCGCCGCGGCCAGCGTATCAGCGCCTCCACGCCTTCGATGGTCAGCGTCCCGGCGTTGACTATCGGCTGATACCAGACGTCAAACTCATCATTTTCCAGCCCCTGACGGATGCCGTTTTCCAGATTCAGCTGATATTGCCTGGCGTCGCTCAGCGCCTCGTCGTACCAGGTCGTGCGCCCCTTTCCGGTCTTCTTCGAATGATACATGGCGATATCGGCGCGGCGAAAAAGCTCGGTGCTGGAGCAGGCCGCCGGCGTTCCGCTGGCGATCCCCAGGCTGGCGCTGATATAGATTTTGCGATCGTTCAGGTCAATCGGTGATTTCAGCATTTCCAGCACCGCCCATGCAAACGCCGACGCCTGACCTACCGCCTGCTCGCCGCCGACGGTCATGGCAAACTCATCGCCGCCCATCCGCGCCAGCATTCCCCCGACGGGCACCCTCTCCTGCAGCTCGCAGGCTATATGGGTAATCAGCGCATCGCCGACGTCATGCCCATAGTTGTCATTAACATCTTTAAAGCCATCGAGGTCGATAAACACCACGCTCTGCATCTGGTGCTGCGAACGCTCGCACAGCGCGTTGAGCCGCTCAATCAGCGCCCGCCGGTTGGGCAGCTGGCTCAGCCAGTCGGTCATGGCGATTTTACGCGCCAGCTTCTCGCCGCGCGCCAGCTTATACAGCCCAAGGCAGCTAAAGAGGATGAACAGCAGGATCAGGCTGGCAGCCACCAGCGCGATCAGGCGAATGCTGCCGGAGGCCGCCTGAGCCGCTTCCACCCCCGGCAGCCGCGGCTGCCAGCTTAGATAGCTAATAGTCTCACCGGCGTTGGTGCGCAGCGCCACGCTATAGTCGCCGCGGGTTTCGCTGGTATGCAGATGACGAATTTGAAACGTATCCCCGAGCTTTTGCAGCATATCGGGGTTAATGTGCCGGGTAATGACCAGATAGCGCCGCGTATCGTCGTACACCTGCAGGCGGCCCATAGTCGGGCGAATCAGGCCAATACCAATAAAAGCAATGCCCTCCCGGGTACGGGTGATCCCGGCGTAGGCGCTTTTTCCGCTACGCAGCGCCTCGGCGTGCTGAGCGATCATCGTCTGCAGGCCGCTGCCGAAAAAGCGGATATCCGTTTCATTAAAGGACTGACTACGAAACGATCCCCACAGCACCCGGTAGTGCTGATCGAGGACAAAAGTACCGTCGTAGAGGTTATTTATTTTGAACCCCGAACCCCAGGAATCAAACAGCCATTTGCTATCCAGCGTTGGCGCGTAGGTCTGCTTCACGGCGTCATCCCAGATGGAGTTATCCAGCACCAGCGACATCACGCGATTCACCGAGGTCTGCACCGCGCCGTTAACCGACAGTACCGAGCGATGGCGATCGATCTCATTCGCCTTGATGCCAATCAGGTGCTGCGACAGATAAAGCAGAGAAATAACGGAAGCGATCAGGCCCATCCCGGCCAGGAGAATAATGACCGAAAGCGTTTTGGCCGAAGGAAGATGACGCCAACCAGGCAAATTAACCATTATCTATCCTCATCGCGGCTGGGGAAAAACGCACCGAATATACTCTTTTTTAAAGAGTAATACAGAGAACAGATTTTGCCGCCCGCGGACGCAGGCGGCGTTAGATCAGGCCAGTTTTATTAACACCATTCCGATGATCAGCAGCATCACGCCGATCCAGCCTTTACTATTCAAACGCTGGCCGAACAGTACCCAACCGGCGGTTATGGTTGCCGCGATGCCGAAGCCGCCCCAGAGGGCGTAGGCCACCGACAGCTCAATCCCCTTCACCGCCTGCGATAGCGCGCTGAACGCGCCCAGCACGGCGAGCAGTGACATCACGCCGTAGATCTTGCGACGAAAACCATCGGAAAACTTTAAAAAGACGTTAGCGACAATTTCCAGCACGATGGCCAGCGCCAGCCAGGCCGCATGAACCCACTCAAACTGCTGCATGGGTCCTCTCTTCAGGCTGCTTTACCGCCTTCTGGGTCCCGGACTTGATTAAGACAATCCCGACCACCAGCGTCGCCAGACCCGCCATTTTGACCACCGAGAGCGTCTCATCAAACAGCAGCACGCTGAACAGAGTGATCAGCAAAATACCGATACCTTCCCACAGAGCGTAGGCCACCCCAAGGGCAATCTTTTTAACCGCGAAGGCCAGAAAAATATATGAAAGCGCAATCATTGCCAGCATCAAAATAAAACCTGTATGGCCGCCGCTGACGCTCGCCCATTTCATCGAAAGGGTCCCGGTAATTTCTGCAATGATGGCCAGGGCTAATAAAACCCAATAAAACATGATCCCTTCTCCTGCTTGAGAATATAATCCATGACGGCCTACAGCAAAGGTAAACCGAAAAAATTCTGACGTAGATTTAGCCGTGCGCATGCTGCGCCAGCTCAGGCAGAGAGAGAGGGTCTAAAGCGCCGAGCGCCAGTGCTGTTCGCCAACAAAGCGGGAATTTGTGCGGGAAAATGCAGGGTGATTAGAAATATACATACTGAACTGATTGTCCATAAAATTACAATTATCCGCGGTATTGCTTCTCGTCATTGCGGATGAAAATTGTCCTCGGTAGTTAAACACAGTTAATTTGTAGCATAATGCTACATTATACTCAAAGCCTTTGCATTTCTTTACTTCGACTATTTGATTTGGATTAGCTTTTTCTGATGCCGATCGCCATTATGATTACGCGTCATTATTTTAATTGGGTCGCGTGATGATTTTATCGCCACCGACAGAAGCATGGCGAACAATTACTCCACGGTCTGCACGCAAAAAAGTCGTGATTTTTTATCCGCATCTGCGTCTACACTGTGAGGAAAACCAGGCTCTATTTTCAGGGATTCGTATGGCCAAACCCATCATCACTCTTAACGGATTAAAGATTGTCATCATGCTGGGCATGCTGGTCATCATCCTTACCGGCATCCGCTTCGCCGCGGATATCATCGTACCTTTTGTTCTGGCGCTGTTTCTCGCGGTGGTCCTTAACCCTCTGGTGCAGCTGCTGGTGCGCTGTCGGGTGCCGCGCGTGCTGGCGATCTCGCTACTGATCGGCGCCATCGTTATGCTGGCGGTGGTTCTGCTGGCCTCGCTGGGCACCTCCCTGAACGAGCTGGCGCGCACCCTGCCGCAGTATCGCGCGTCGTTATCAGAGCCGGTGCAGACCATCACCCCGTGGCTGCAGAGATTCGGCTTTACCGTTTCCGTCGTCGAGCTGAACAAATATATAGACCCCAACGCGGTCATGACGATGGTGACCGGCCTGCTTACCCAGCTCTCGAACGCCATGTCCTCGATCTTCCTGCTGCTGCTGACGGTGGTATTTATGCTGCTGGAGGTTCCGCAGCTGCCGGCCAAGCTGCAGCAGCTGATGACCCGCCCGGTTGAGGGCATGGGCGCAATCCAGCGCGCGCTCGATAGCGTCTCGCACTACCTGGTGCTAAAAACCGCCATTAGCCTGGTTACCGGGCTGGTGGTCTGGGGCATGCTGGTACTGCTGGACGTGCGCTTTGCCTTTATGTGGGGGCTGCTGGCTTTCGCACTCAACTATATTCCCAATATCGGCTCGGTGCTGGCGGCCATTCCGCCTATTTTGCAGGTGCTGGTATTCGGCGGCCTGTATGACGCGCTGATCGTGCTCGCGGGCTATCTGGTGATCAATCTGCTGTTCGGCAATATCCTCGAACCGCGGATTATGGGGCGCGGGCTCGGGCTCTCGACGCTGGTAGTGTTCCTGTCGCTGATTTTTTGGGGCTGGCTGCTGGGGCCGGTGGGGATGCTGCTTTCGGTGCCGCTGACCATCATTGTTAAAATTGCCCTTGAACAGAGCGAGAGCGGACAGAGCATCGCCTTCCTGCTTAGCGACCTCAGCAAGGATTAGCTCCCGACTCCCCACTACGGGCTAACCGGCCCGTAGACCACTACTCCTTTGGCATTATTGATCCTCGTCACATCTCACGTCCGTCATTCATTACTCTGAAGCTAACAATCTGCCCGCGGGCTTAATTGATGCCCTACGCCTCGCGTCGCACACTAACTTCCACACCATGACAGTCAAAACGATTTGTCGAATCAGGAGGTTAATAATGAATGCCGAACAAACGACGGGACGGGTCTGGAACCGCCGCCGTACGGAAAAGCAGCGGCGAGTGACCGCCGCCAACGTCTCCGGTAAGGTTATCCCCACCGCACAGCTGGTGGACGCGCTGGAACATCTGCTCGCCCCCGGCGATCGCGTAGTGCTGGAAGGCAACAACCAAAAGCAGGCTGACTTCCTCTCCCGCATGCTGGCGGAAGTGAACCCGCAAAAAGTCCACGATCTGCATATGATCATGCCGAGCGTCGGACGCAGCGAACATCTGGACCTCTTTGAAAAGGGTATCGCCCGCAAGCTCGACTTCTCCTTTTCCGGCACCCAGAGCCTGCGTATTTCGCAGCTGCTGGAGGACGGCCTGCTGGAAATCGGCGCGATTCACACCTATATCGAGCTCTACTCCCGCCTGTACGTCGATCTTTCGCCGAACGTCGCGCTGATTGCCGGCTACAAAGCGGATCGCAAAGGCAACCTCTATACCGGACCGAGTACCGAAGATACCCCGGCGCTGGTGGAGGCTGCGGCCTTCCACGACGGTATCGTTATTGCCCAGGTTAATGAGCTTGTCGACGACGAGTGCGACCTGCCCCGCGTTGACATTCCGGGTTCGTGGATCGATTACGTGGTGGTCGCCGATAAGCCGTTCTTTATTGAGCCGCTGTTTACCCGCGACCCGCGGCTGATCAAGCAGGAGCATATCCTGATGGCGATGATGGCGATTAAAGGCATCTACGCCGAGCATCAGGTGCAGTCTCTTAACCACGGTATCGGCTTTAACACCGCCGCCATCGAGCTGCTGCTGCCCACCTACGGCGAGCAGCTCGGCCTGAAGGGCAAAATTTGTAAACACTGGACGCTAAACCCGCACCCGACGCTTATTCCCGCCATTGAAAGCGGCTGGGTGGAAAGCGTGCACTGCTTCGGCGGCGAGCTGGGGATGGAGGAGTACATTCGCGCGCGTCCGGACGTGTTCTTCACCGGCGCCGACGGTTCAATGCGCTCGAACCGCGCCTTCTGCCAGCTGGCGGGGCAATATGCGGTCGATATGTTTATCGGCTCGACCCTGCAGGTCGACGGCCTGGCAAACTCGTCCACGGTAACCCGCGGCCGGCTGTCAGGCTTTGGCGGCGCGCCCAACATGGGCCACGATCCGCACGGCCGCCGCCACGCGACTCCGGCCTGGCTGAACATGATAACCGAGCCCGACCCGATGCAGCGCGGTAAAAAGCTGGTAGTGCAGATGGTCGAAACCTTCCAGGCCGGCGTGAAGCCCACCTTCGTCGAAAAACTCGATGCGATCGAGGTGGCGAAAGCCTCCGGCATGCCGCTCGCGCCGGTGATGATCTACGGCGATGACGTCACCCACGTGCTCACCGAAGAAGGGATCGCCTACCTCTACCGCGCTGAAAGCCTGGAAGAGCGCCGGGCGATGGTCGCCGCGGTGGCCGGGATCACCGATATCGGCCTTGGCGTCGACGCTAAGCGCGTTGCCGCGCTGCGCCAGAGCGGCAAGGTGGTTTATCCGGAAGATATCGGCATCCGCCGTAGCGATGCGACCCGCTCTCTGCTGGCCGCCGGCAGCGTAGCCGATCTGGTGGAGTGGTCCGACGGACTCTATAACCCACCGGCAAAATTCCGGAGCTGGTAATGAAACGACTCTCCCCCCGGCGCGCTGAAGCGCAAACCGGCTGGCTTGCCCGCACCGCCAGCGAGTGCCTGATTGACGAAGCGCGGCTCAGCCCCAAACCGGGGCTGGTCGACAGCCGCGGTAACGGCGCGCATCTCGATTTAAGCCTTGCGCTGATGGAGCGTTCGGCCCGCAGCCTGCTCCCCACCTTTCAGGTGCTCGCCGAACAGAGCTGGCAGCGGCCGGCGGATATTGCGCTGCGCGAAACCATCGGCCGCCTGGGCCGGGAAGGCGAGCGGCAGATGATGCTGGCTACCGATGGGGTGAATACCCATCGCGGAGCAATTTGGGCGCTAGGCCTGCTGGTTAGCGCCGCGGCGATGCTGGGCGGGACGGGTCATTCACGGTCGATAGCGGAGACCGCCGCGCTTCTCGCCGCCCTGCCGGACGCCGCGGCGCCCAAAACCTTCAGTAAAGGCCTGCGCGCCAGCCGCCGCTGGCAGGTGCCGGGCGCTCGCGAAGAGGCGCAGCGCGCGTTTCCGCATATCACCACCCTTGCGCTACCGCAGCTGCGGCGCAGCCGGACCGAGGGCGCCAGCGAAGACGAGGCCCGCCTCGACGCGCTGATGGCGATCATGACCTCGCTGAGCGACACCTGCGTGCTTTCCCGCGCCGGCATGTCCGGCCTTGAGGCCATGCAGCACGGTGCCCGCCGGGTGCTGGCCGCCGGCGGTTGCGCCACGGCGTGCGGACGCCGGACGCTGGCGCAGCTTGACGCGCAGATGCTGGCGCAAAACGCCTCGCCGGGCGGCGCCGCCGATCTTCTTGCCGCCACCCTGTTTCTCGATCGGGTTGCCGGCTAACGCATTCAGAGGATGTTATGGAACAGATTAATTTGTCATTCCCTGCCAACCGCGCCCTCAGCGGCAAAGCCCTGGCAGGCGTAGTAGGCTCCGGCGATATGGAAGTGCTCTATACCGCCGGGCAAAACGCCACGCTTGAGGTTGATATCACCACCTCGGTGGACAACAGCCGGGCGCGCTGGACCGCGCTGTTTGAGCGGCTCAATCTAATCAACGGCCTGCCCGCCGGACGGCTGGTTATTCATGATTTTGGCGCCACGCCGGGCGTCGCACGTATTCGCATCGAACAGGTTTTTGAGGAGGCCGCCCATGCGTAACGATCGCAGCTTTATCGAACTCCGCGCCCGTGAACGCGCCCGCACGCTGCTGGATGACGGCAGCTACCGCGAGCTGCTGGACCCGTTCGAAGGCATCATGTCGCCGTGGCTAGGCGCCCAGGGCATCGTCCCGCAGTCCGATGACGGCATGGTGGTGGCAAAAGGCACCATTAACGGTCAGCCGGCGGTGGTCATCGCCATCGAAGGCACCTTCCAGGGCGGCAGCATGGGCGAAGTCTCCGGCGCCAAAATGGCCGCCGCGCTGGAGCTGGCGGCAGAAGATAACCGCAACGGCATCCCGACCCAGGCGGTGCTGTGCCTGGAAACCGGCGGCGTGCGCCTGCAGGAAGCCAACCTCGGCCTGGCGGCGATTGCCGACATCCACGCCGCGATTGTCGACCTGCGTCGCTATACCCCGGTGGTCGGCATTGTCGCCGGCACCGTGGGCTGCTTTGGCGGGATGTCGATTGCCGCCGCGCTGTGCAGCTACCTGATCGTCACCCGCGAAGCGCGCCTTGGGCTCAACGGCCCGCAGGTCATCGAGCAGGAGGCGGGAATTGAAGAGTACGACTCCCGCGATCGGCCGTTCATCTGGAGCATGACCGGCGGCGAGATCCGCTATGAGAGCGGCCTGGTTGATGCGCTGGTCAACGACGGCGTCAACGCCGTAAAAACCGCCATGAACGCCGCCATCGCCAAAGGCGTTCCGGCCCAGCATCGCAGCGACAAATATGCCGACTTCCTGACCCGTCTGAGCAACTTTGACACTCGTCAGCAGGCCGATACCGCGCAGATTAAACGGCTTTTCGCCGGGGAGGTGAAATGATGACTCAGTCCAATAGCCGTGGAGCCCTGTGGCTGGAAAAACTGGCGCCAAATGCGCCGCGCATGAACGGCCTGTGCCCTTCAGTACAGGTCGCCGACGGTGAACTGAACGGCGAGAGCGCGCGCTTCATCGCCGTGGTGGCGGATGCCAATAACCACTACCCGCGCGCCGCTAAAGGCGAAGTGGGCCTGCTGGAAGGCTGGACGCTGGCAAAAGTGGTGAATGAAACCATCGATGCCGACGCGAACAGCGACGTAAAGCGCCCGATTGTGGCGGTCATCGACGTCCCAAGCCAGGCCTATGGTCGTCGGGAAGAAGCGTTCGGCATTCACCAGGCGCTGGCCGGTGCCGCAGGGGCTTACGCGAAAGCGCGCCTGGCGGGCCATCCGGTAATCGGACTGATCGTCGGCAAGGCGATGTCCGGGGCGTTTCTGGCGCACGGTTATCAGGCCAACCGACTGATTGCCATCAACGATAAAGGCGTACTGGTGCACGCGATGGGCAAAGAGTCCGCCGCCCGTATCACTCTGCGTACCGTCGATGCGCTGGAAAAACTGGCGGCGACCATTCCGCCAATGGCCTATGACGTCAGCAACTACGCCACCCTCGGCCTGCTCTCCGACCTGCTGAACCTCAGCAACCCGGACGCGCCGTCCGATGCCGATCTGGCGCTGGTGGAACTCACCGTGCAGAAGGCCATCTCGGATGCACGTAAAGACCCAAGCCTGAAAAACCGTCTCGGCGCGGAGAATCGCCGCAGCTCTGCCCTGGTACGCGAACGGATGCGCGCCAGCTGGTAACGGGCAACATCAGAAGTACGTAAAAAAAGACCTGCCGAAAGCGGCAACCGTCGGGCGCAGCATAGCGCCCACGGATCGCTGCTTTTAGAAAAATAAAAACATCGCAATTAGCCCAATACGCTAAATCATTCAAGTTGGATCAAGGCGGCAACTGAGTGAATCCCCAGGAGCTTACTTGAGTAAGTGACTGGGGTGACAAATCTGTCAGGAACAGATTTGAACGCTGCTCGCAGCGGCCCTGATAAGGGTGAGGCTCACGGATGAGCCGAATAAGGAAGGCAGCCAACGCAGAGGCAGCTTGAAGGATGACGCGTATTTCTTTTTCTTACTACAGGTGATCTATGACTTATGTAATTGTTCATGCCCTTGCGCCGATTTTTCTCATCATGCTGCTGGGCTTCTGGGCCGGCAAAGCCAAAATGGTTGATAACAAAAACGTCTCTTTGCTTAATATTTTTGTGATGGACTTTGCCCTGCCCGCCGCGCTGTTTAGCGCCACCGTGCAGACGCCGTGGGCCGGTATTGTTGCCCAGTCGCCGCTGATTGTAGTGCTGACGGGCGCGATGTGGATCACCTACGCGGCGATCTACTTCCTCGCCACCAGCGTGTTTAAAAAGTCCCCGCAGGATGCCGCCGTGCTGACCCTCACCGTGGCGCTGCCGAACTATGCCGCGCTAGGCCTGCCGATTCTCGGTAGCGTACTGGGTGAAAGCTCCGCGACGTCTCTCTCCGTCGCCGTCTCCATCGCCTGCGGTTCGGTGCTGATGACGCCGTTCTGTCTGCTGATTCTGGAGCGTGAAAAAGCGCGCGCCGCCGGTGAAAACAGCGGTTCAACGCTGGCGATGCTGCCGGTTCTGATGTGGCGTTCGGTGAAAAAACCTATTGTCTGGGGTCCGCTGCTCGGCGTGGTGCTCTCCGCTATCGGCATCAAAATGCCGGAGCTGCTGCTGGCGGCAATCAAACCGCTCGGTCTTTCAGCCACCGCGGCGGCGCTGTTCCTGACCGGGGTGATCCTCTCCGCGCGTAAGCTGCAGCTGAACGCGATGGTGAGCATTGCGACCATTGCCAAACTGCTGATCCAGCCGTTTATCGCCTGGGCTATCGTTCTGGCTTTCGGCCTGCACGGCTCCGTGGCGATCACCGCTATCCTGATGATTGCGCTGTCTGCCGGTTTCTTCGGCGTGGTGTTCGGCAACCGCTTTGGCGTTCAGTCGCCGGATGCGGAAGCGGTGCTGCTGTTAAGCTCGGTTCTGTGTATCCTGTCGCTGCCGCTGTTCATCACCTTAACTTCAGGTATCTGATATGACATTCACTTCGCGCCCTCACGATTTACTGTGGCTGAAAAGCCGCGACGCCCTGCTCAACGTTGAGGAGGCGTGGGTAGCCAGCCAGTGGCAGCCGGGTCTGCCCGTAGTCGTGCGGCGTGACGTGAATGACAATGGCGATATTCCGGTAGGCGTGCGCGGCATAAAGCGCGAACAGCGCGCCGCCGGATGGGTTAAGCCCGAGGCCGTTTCCCGCATTATCACGCCGGAAGCGCTGGTCGAGCGCCAGCGCCTGCTGCACTCGCCGTTTGTTTCCCAGCCGCCCGTTCAGGCGGCTATTTTGCTGACCACCTTTGCGTGGCCGTGGATCTGGGGCATTACCGGCAGCACGGCCTACGCCCTCGCCACCGAAATTCCCGTCCTGCACGCCGACAGCGATCTCGATCTACTGATTCGCGCCCCTGAACCGCTGACCGATGACGAACTGCGGCAGTGGCAGGCGCAGGTGGAAAAGCTGCCGTGCCGCGCCGACACCCAGATTGAAACGCCCTTTGGCGCGTTTGCGCTCAACGAATGGCTGCGCGAAGGACGCGTTCTGCTGAAAACCGCCACCGGGCCGCAGCTCACCGCGACGCCGTGGCACAGGGAGTCATGATGAAAATCCTCTTTACCTTTCCCGGCCAGGGCACCCAGCGCCCGGGAATGCTGCAAAACCTGCCCGACGGCGATGCCGTTCTTACTGAAGTCCGCGCGGTGCTTGGCGACGAAGCCAATACGCTCGACGCGCCCGATGCGCTGAAGCACACCCGCGCGGTGCAGCTTTGCCTGCTTATTGCAGGCGTGGCGTGGGCACGTGAACTGATGCGTAACGGCGTGACGCCCGATATCGTCAGCGGCCTGTCGATTGGCGCTTACCCTGCGGCGGTGGTGGCTGGCGCGCTGGATTTTCGCGACGCGCTGCGGCTGGTGGCCCTGCGCGGCGATTTAATGGAGCAGGCGTATCCCCACGGCTACGGCCTGACGGCGATTGTCGGCCTCACGCTGAATCAGGTTGAAAAGCTGATGACAGGTAGCGGCACTTACATCGCCAACCTTAATGCCGAAACGCAGATAGTGATTGCCGGCCGGGATGAGGATATGGCGGAGGTCGCGAGAAAAGCGCTGGCTGCCGGAGCCAACAAGGCTGCCCGGCTTGCGGTAAGCGTGCCGTCGCACTGCGCTTTGCTGGATAAACCGGCGGCAGAATTAGCTCAGGCGTTTGAATCAGTGACATTGTCACGTCCTCTGCTAGCCTACCTTAGCGGATCTACCGGTCGTGTGCTGTGGGAAGCGCAGAAAATCGCCGAAGATTTAGCCTTCAACATGGCGCGGACGGTACAGTGGCAGGACGCAATGGTTTCCGCCAATCAGCGCGATGCGCGGCTGGCGATTGAGATGCCGCCCGGTAGCGTGCTGACCGGGTTGACGCACCTCGCAGGCTGGCAGGGCGATGCCATCTGCATGGAGCGTAACAGCGTTGAAGTAGCACAGCATCTGGCGAAGCGCCTCAGCCGTTAAGGCTGCGGGCGTACATCCGCCCTTCTGCCGCCAGCGCCAGCAGGTCCGCATCGCGTTCGCGATGGTGGGAATAGACGATCGAAATCAGCTGACGCATCTGATACGGCTCCGCCAGCTTTAACAGCTGCACGTCGTTTTCGTAGACCTTTTTCATCCGGCCGGGCAGCAGCGCGAAGCCGACCCCGGCCTGCACCAGGCTGATCATCGAAAAGATATCGTTGACCCTGGTGACAATTTCAGGCTCGAAGTCGGCCACCTGAAAAGCTTCTCGGAAGCCCGCGTAGGTCGCGAAGCCCTCCGCAAGCGAAACGAATTTACGGTCGGCGTAGTCGCGAAGGTCGGCGGGTTTTGTCGTATCCAGCCGTTCAGCCGCCGGAGCGGCGAGAAAAATGTCGTCTTCAAACAGCGGCACCACGTCAAACGCCGAGTTGCTGAACTCCCCTGCGTTGGTGGCGATCAGGATCGCGTCCAGGGCGTCGTCTTCCAGCATATCCAGCAGCATCTGGTTGGAGCCCATCGTCAGATCCAGCTCCAGCTCCGGCCGCCGCAGCTTCATCCCCATGATGATCCGCGGGACGGTCTCCAGCGTGAGCGAATAGAGCGTGCCGATCCGCAGTCGTCCCTGGCCGACGCCGGCGACCTTTCGCGTCGCCTCCAGCCCGCGCGCCATCAGGGTGGTGACGTCCTGACAATACTCCAGCAGCGTCCAGGCCGCCGGCAGCGGCAGCAGGTTGCGTCCCTTATGGACAAACAGCGGGCAGCCCACCCCCTCTTCCAGGGTATGCAGGGCCCGGTGGACGCTGACGCCGCTGAGCTGCATCGCTTCGGCGGTTCTGGCGATATTGCCTTTGGTCATAAACATCATAAATACCGCCAGCTTACGGAAGGTAATATCCTGGTTAATGTCGTCTTTCATGGCGCTGCACTCCCTCTTTCCGCCGCGGCTCGTTATTTCTTGTGTGAATTCAAGCCAGTATAACCGTAACGCCGGTAAATGTTTTAACGCAGCGCAAGGAACCAGCCGGTGCTGTCGGGCATCAGGGAGCAGCGCAATAGCGGATAGGCAAAAAAAATGCCGGTCAGCTGCTGAGCTGACCGGCATTACGCACGCGGGCGGGGTTAATACGGCGACTACAGCGCCATATCGTGCTGCGGAGAGTCCGCAGGCTTGAGTTCCGCGGACGGCGCGGCGGCAGGCTTCGTGCCGCTCATATTAATCACCGGCGGTTTGGTCAGCTGCAGCGTCGCGGCGGTGTCGTCCCACACCTGCTGGGTCAGCGCCGGGCTATCGTTCAGCTTCTGGCCATAGCTCGGAACGATCGCGTGGATGCGGCTCTGCCACTCCGCGGAGCTGAACTGCTGCGGGAACATCTGCTTCAGCACGTTCAGGGTAATCGGCGCGGCGGTAGAGGCGCCCGGAGAGGCCCCAAGCAGCGCGGAGATGGTTTTCTGCTCGTCGACCACCACTTCGGTCCCCAGCTTCAGCACTCCGCCCTTATCGGCGTCTCTTTTAATGATCTGCACGCGCTGGCCGGCCTGAATCAGCTTCCAGTCCTCTTTACGCGCGTCCGGATAGTACTCTTTCAACGCCGCAAAGCGGTCATCGTCGCTGAGCATCACCTGGCTCACCAGGTATTTGACCAGATCGAAGTTGTCGAGACCGACGTGGGTCATCGGCAGAACGTTATCGGTGGTGGTAGTGCTCAGCAGGTCGAAGATAGAACCATTTTTGAGGAACTTCGTCGAGAAGGTCGCGAACGGCCCGAACAGCACCACTCGCTTGCCATCAAGGAAGCGGGCGTCAAGATGCGGAACCGACATCGGCGGCGCGCCGACCGAAGCCTGGCCGTAGACTTTTTGCAGATGCTCTTTAGTCACCGCCGGGTTTTCGGTCATCAGGAAGGAGCCGCCCACCGGGAAGCCCGCATAGTTGTCGGCTTCCGGAATACCGGTCTTTTGCAGTAATTTCAGCGCGCCGCCGCCGGCGCCGATAAAGACATATTTCGCGTCAATCGTCTGCTCGTCGCCGCTATTGACGTTTTTAATCGTCACGTGCCACGAATTATCGGCATTACGCTTAAATGCGGTTACCTCAGAGGAAGTTTGCAGCGAGAAGTTATTATTTTTCTTCAGGCTGCCGATCAGCTGACGGGTTATTTCGCCGTAGTTGACGTCGGTCCCGACCGGGGTCCAGGTGGCCGCCACTTTTTGCTGCGGATCGCGCCCTTCCATCACCAGCGGCGCCCACTGTTTAATTTGCGCATGGTCGGTGGAGAATTTCATCCCCTGGAATAGTGTGGTTTGCTGCAGAGCGGTATAACGTTTTTGCAGATAATCAACGTTATCGCCCCAGACAAAGCTCATATGCGGGGTGGAATTAATAAATGAGTGCGGGTCATGCAAAATGCCGCGCTTTACCTGCGCCGTCCAGAACTGACGGGAAATCATAAACTGCTCGTTGATATCCAGCGCCTTACTGACGTCAATGGAGCCGTCCGCACGCTCTGGCGTGTAGTTCAGCTCCATGTTTGCCGAGTGGCCCGTACCGGCATTGTTCCAGCCGTTAGAGGACTCCAGCGCAACGCCGTCAAGCTTCTCTACCATCACCTGCTTCCAGTCCGGCTGTAATTCCTGCAGCCAGGTGCCGAGCGAGGCGCTCATGATCCCGCCGCCAATCAGCAGAAAATCGGTTTTCTTTGCGGCGTCGGTATTTGCGTAGGTTGCCGTACTGACGAACAGCGCCAATGCGGTCACGGATAAGATCGAGTTTTTTATTGCAGGCATAATAGAATTATCGCATAGCATAATGAAATAAGTGCCAACATGTTAACGCACTTTCATTATATTTTAAAATATCATTTACATTTTCCGCACAGTTAATCAATTATTTGAATTTACTTTTTTAACTTAAAAAAGTAAAAAGTGATTAATAAAAGTAAAATGCGTCAACGTATAGCGATAATTAAAGGGCTGACGGCGCTCCCCGCCGGTTTCTTTAGTTACATAAGGTAAAAGCAGCGGCGCGCGGGAATATGGCGCGCCGCCGGGAATTAACTCTGCGACCCTGCCAGCTGATGCGTTTTATCCTGTAACGCAATGCGCAGATGATCGTTATTTTCCATCAGCAGCTCGCGCGCCCGCCATGCGTCAAGCCCGCTAAGCAGCATCAAAATCGCCGTCCGGCAGTGCTGATTGCAGCCGGCAAGCGCGGCTTTCGCCTCACTGCGCGAACAGCCGGCGGCCTCCATTACGATGGCGATTTGGCGTTCAGCCCAGCGCGGGCTGGTGGCCTGCAGATCGACGCGCAGGTTGCTGAAGACCCTGCCGCCGCGAATGGCCAGCCCGGTGGTCAGCATGCTGAGGAGCTGCCGCTGCGCCAGCTGGGCTTTCGGGTTACCAAACCCCGCGACCGCTTCCGGACCGGTTTGCGGCGCAACGATAATATCCGCCAGCTGCGCCGCTTCGCTATCCGCCTGCTGGGTCAGCACCGCGACCGGCGCGCCGAGCGACCAGGCGTGGCGCATCGCTCCCCATACCCACGGCGTTTTGCCGCTGACCGTCAGCGCCAGCAGCATATCGTTATTGCTAAAGCGCAGCGCCTGCAGCTCGCAAGCGCCAAGATCGTAGTCGTTGGCGGCCGTTTCCATCTCCTGCAGCGCCGCCGCTGGCCCACCGGCGATGAGCCCCACCAGCGAATGTTTCTCCTCAGGCGCAAACTCGTTGACGGCCTGCAGGGCCGCGCGTCCGGATGCGCCGGCGCCGACAATCACCAGCCGCCCTCCTCGGCTAAGGGTCGCCGCGGCGTTATCGACCAGGCGGGTCATTTCCGGCAGGCAGGCGTCGATGGCGTTGGCAATCTGCCGACCGTCTGCGTGCAGCATCGTCAGCATGTCGTAGGTGGTGAGACTATCGATGCGGCGGGTATCAGGGTGGCGTCGTTCCGTCATTGAAGCGGTTGGCTTACTGCTCATAAAAACCTCCATTTAAATAACTCCGCATTCACTATAGGGATATTTACCGCCGTCTCCTGCGAGTGGGGTCACGCTTCCCGGTTCCCGGCGAATCGTTTATTGCTTTTTTACATGCCTTTAAGAAATTCACACCATCAGCGATAATAGGCCTTCGCTGTTTACCCTGGGGTTGTTATGAATGAGTTAGCGGAGCAGGAACCGCCCGCGCGCAAACGCCGTAAGAGCATGAAGCTGAGTACCGCCGTGACGCTGATGATTGGCAGCGTGCTGGGTTCGGTACTGCTGCTTGTCTACGCGCTGTGGTTTATCCAAATCAGTGATACCACCCGCGACGGGCTGAAAGACACCGCCCTGGCGGTGGCGCGGACGCTTGCCGATATGCCGGAAGTGAAGCGCGGCCTGACCCAGCCAGCGGACAGCGATATTATTCAGCCGCTGGCGCAGGCGATCGTCCGGCGCAACGATCTGCTGTTTGCGGTGGTCACCGATATGCAGGGTATTCGCTACTCGCACCCCAACAGCCAGATTATCGGCAAGCGGTTTATTGGCGATGACATTAACCCCACGCTGCAGGGAAAGGAGAACGTTGCCGTCAACCACGGCGTGCTGGCCCCGGCCCTGCGCGCCTTTACGCCGGTCTTTGACGCTAACCACCGGCAAATTGGCGTCGTGGCAATCGGTATTTCGCTTAGCAAGGTGGATACCCAGATTGCCAACAGCCGCTGGGACGTCCTCTTTACCGTGCTGTTCAGCGCCCTGGTCTGCGGTCTCGGAACCTGGAGCCTGGTTCGCGGCCTCAAGCGCGTGCTGCTCGGCCTGGAGCCGCAGGAGATCTCCACCCAGTACCAGCAGCGCCAGGCGATGCTGCACTCGTTAAAAGAGGGCGTGGTGGCGGTCGATACCGAAGGGCAAGTGACCCTTATCAATCCGGCCGCGCGCGAAATTTTGTTCAGCGGCCCCGATAAAACCCTCGGCCATACGCCGCTGCTCGCCGATTTACAGGAGGTCCTGCGCACCGGGACGCCAATTTACGACCGCGAGCTCGGCTGCAACGGTCTGCTGCTTATCAGCAATACCGTACCGGTGCGCAGCCAGAACGCCACCGTCGGCGCCATCAGCACCTTCCGCGACAAGACCGAGGTCAGCCAGCTGCTGCAGCGACTCGACGGCATGGTCAACTATGTGGATGCGCTGCGTACCACTTCCCACGAGTTTATGAATAAGCTGCACGTCATCCTCGGCCTGCTGAATATGAAAAGCTATGACAAGCTTGAGGAGTACGTGCTACAAACCGCCCATACCTATCAGGCCGACATCGGCGAAATCCAGCACCGCATAAAATCGCCGGTGGTAGCCGGCTTTTTGATTGGTAAAATCCAGCGTGCGAAAGAGCGTGGGTTTAGCCTTAACCTCGCGGAGGAGAGCCTCGTCCCCGACTGCCCCAACGAAAAGCAGATTACCGTCCTGGTCACCGTACTGGGCAATTTGATTGAGAATGCGCTCGACGCCATGCACGAGCAGCACGAGGGTGAAGTCAGCCTGCTGTTACATTATCAAAATGGCTGGCTAAGCGGCGAAGTGAGCGACGACGGCCCGGGGATCCCGGAGGCGAATATCGATGCCATCTTTAATAAAGGCTTCTCCACCAAAGGCGAGAATCGCGGCGTCGGCCTGTTTCTTGCCAGCCAGCAGCTGCGCGAACTGGGCGGGACGCTTGCCGTCGAGTCCGAACCCGGCGTATTTACCCAATTTTTTGTCCACCTACCCTGGGATAGTAAAAGGAACAGTGCGTGATAAATGTATTAATTGTTGATGACGATGCCATGGTAGCCGAACTGAACCGCCTGTACGTGGCGCGGATTTCCGGCTTCAGCTGCTGCGGCACCGCATCTACGCTGAATAAGGCCCGGGAGATGATTAACGACGACGAGCTGGAGATCGATCTGGTACTGCTCGACGTCTATATGCAGCACGATAGCGGGCTGGATCTGCTGCCGACCATCCGCGCCTCCGGCCGCGCCATCGACGTGATTATGATCACCTCCGCCGCCGATGCCGCCACCGTACAAACGTCGATGCACTACGGCGTTGTCGATTATCTGATTAAGCCCTTCCAGTTCCCGCGTTTTGAGGAGGCGTTAACCGCCTGGCGCGAGAAAAGAAAGCTGATGACCGGACAGACTTATTATGAGCAGGCGGACGTTGACCGCCTGCTGCACGGCGACGCGCCGGAAGCAACCGACGCGCGTAAGCTGCCGAAGGGGCTCACCTCGCAAACGCTGCGCACGCTCTGCCAGTGGATCGATGCGCACCCGGCGACCGAATTCTCCACCGACGAGCTGGCGGTCGCGGTGAACATTTCCCGCGTCTCCTGCCGCAAATATCTGATTTGGCTGGCGCAGATTAATATCCTCTACACCAGCATTCACTACGGCGCCACCGGCCGGCCGGTCTATCGCTATCGGCTGGTGGCGGAGCAGTACAGCCTGCTCAAGCAGTACAGTCAGTAAGCCGATAGCCGCTATCCAGCAGCTGAAAGCGAAAGCGGCGCTGCGATGAGAGGATCACTTCGCGATTTTTAGTCACAAAAATCGCTTCAATATCCTCACGTTGACGCAGCGCTGCGCGCCCCTTCTCAACGCCCAGGCCGTAGATCAGGGTGGTCCAGATATCACCGTCGAGAGAGTCATCAGAAATGATGGTCACGCTCTCCAGCTCGTTATCCAACGGATAGCCGCTGCGCGGGTCGAGAATATGGTGCCAGCGCCTGCCGTCCTGCTCGAAATAGCGCTCATAGACGCCGGAGGTCACCACCGACTGGCCGCTCACCGCAATCGTGCCCACCAGCTGGTCTGATGCGGCAAAGGGTTTTTTCAGCCCAATGGACCACTCCCCGAGGGTGTGCACGTTACCCCCGAGATTGATCAGCGCCGCGTCGAGGCCCTGGCGCCGCAGGTCATCCCGCACCCGATCGGCAATGTAGCCTTTGGCAATGGCGCCAAGGTCGATCTCCATACCCGGCTGAGCAAGAAACACGCTGCCCGCCGCCTCATCAAGGATCACATCCTGCGGCCGGGTCAGCGGCAGGCGGGCGGCAATCTCTGCCGCCGCCGGAACGCTGCGCCCCTGAAAGCCGATGCGCCAGAGCTTTACCAGCGGGCCAATCGCCAGGTTGAACGCGCTATCCCGCACCATGCTGGCGGCTTTTGCGCATTTGATCAGCTGATACACCGGACGGCTGACGGCCACCGCATGGCGACCGGCGGCATGGTTAATATCCATGACCTGCGAGCGCGCGCGGTTTACGGTAAGCAGATCTTCGTAGCGTTTAATCAGCTGGAAGGTGCGGGAGGCGAGCGCATCATCGTGACGGAACAGTTTAAGCAAAATGGGCGAACCCATTAAAACGGCGGAGTAGCTATAGACGCGACTATCGTCAGACATGGTTGCAGCTCCTGTGGATGACCCCGGCTCGCGGCCGGGGTATATCGCGAAGGGTTATCCTCTGGCGCGTTTTGCCGCCTCATGGCCCGCCAGGGTGCCAAAGATAATGATATCCGCCACCGCATTGCCGCCGATACGGTTGCCGCCGTGGATGCCGCCGACCACTTCCCCGGCGGCATAGGCGCCGGGAATCGGCTGCTGAGCGGTATTTAACACCGCGGTCGCGGTATTAATCGTCACCCCGCCCATAGTGTGGTGAACGCCCGGGGCGATGCGGATCGCATGGAACGGCCCTTCGTTAATCGGCGCCCGCAGCGCGGTGGTCCGGCCAAAATCATCGTCACGCTGGTTTTCAACAAAGCCGTTGTAGCGTTCGAGGGTGGCAAGGAAGGCATGGTAATCCATCCCCAGCGTCTCCGCCAGTTCGCGCGGGGAGCTGGCGCTGGTGGCCAGGCCTTTGGCGATATATTCATCTGCCGCTTTGTTTTTTGCCCGCACATGCTCGTCAAAGACGATCCAGGCGTACTGCTCCGGCAGCGCGATAATCGCCGCCGATACTTTATCGCGGGTCGCCATTTCGTTAAAGAAGCGCCGCCCCTGCTGGCTCACCAGAATGGCTCCGCCGCCGCGAATCGACTCCGAAATCAGGTATGAAGTCTTCTGCTCAACGGTCGGGTGGATCTGGATTTCGCCCATATCCACGGTGCCGGCGCCGATGCGTTCCAGCAGCGCGATGCCGCCGCCGGTCGCCCCTTTATGGTTGGTGGTGACAAAACCGGCGAGATCCGGACGGTACTTCACCACCATCGCGCTGTTGGCGCTGAAGCCGCCGGTGGCGACCACGATGCTCTTCGTCTGCACGTCGAAGCGCTCCTGCTCATCGTTGAGCAGACGTACGCCGCTCACTTCGTCGTTTGCCATCAGGATCTCTTCGACCGAGGTGTCCAGCATCACGTCAATCCCGCGTTTGCTGATATTGCGCACCAGGCCGCTAATCAGATAGCCGCCGACCGCCGACCCGTCGCGCGGACGGTGGGTACGATCAATGCTCATCCCGCCGGTGGTGGTGATATCGTTAAGCATGATCCCGCGGCGGGCCAGCCACTCAATCGCCTCCGGGGCGTTTTCAACAAAGCGGCGCAGCAGCTCAGGGTTGTTTTTGTTATGCCCGCCCTTCAGGCTTTCCTGATAGAACAGCTCTTTGCTGTCCACGATCCCTTTTACCCGCTGGAAGCGCGTTTCCGCGGCGTTCATCCCGGCGGAGGCTTTAATGGTGTTGCCGCCGATAGTCGGCATTTTTTCAACGAGCAGCACGCTGGCGCCTTCATCATGGGCCTGAATCGCCGCCGCCAGACCCGCGCCGCCGCTGCCCACCACCACCACGTCGTAGCTTTTCACCGCGCGATCGTCGCCGCCCTCTTCAATCGCCAGCGCTTTGCTGGATTTCAGCATCGCTTTGGATACCGCTTTTTTCACCGCCTCGCTTTGGCTGGTGGCGCCGGATATGGCGTCAACGTGCGGAGTGTTGGCGGTCAAAATGCGCTCGCGGATCTCTTCAAAGCTGGTGGTGAACTCCACGGTCTGTACCGCGCTGGAGGCCAGCTCCACGTCGGCAATGCGATCGCTCTCAAGGCTGACGTGGATAACCAGCTCGCTGGCCTCGTCCTGTACGGTTTCAACAAAGACGCCGGGCTTAAACTTCGCATCGCCCATGCTCATATCGCGGATCATCGCTTCCACCAGCGAGAAGCGCCACAGCGGCTCCGGAATATGCAGGGCTTCACGCCGGGTGCTGTCGATAAACAGCTCCAGATTTTCGCCATCGGCAACGCGGTCGGTCCAGTCAGGATAGGCAATGCAGGCCCGCCCAACGGCGATCAGATCGTAGCCGCGATCCAGCCCCTGCTCGGCATCTGCGGCGTTAACGATCCCGCCAACGCCCATCACCGGAACCTGCGCGAGGTTAGCGGAGCGCAGCGCGCAGTATTTTTCAATCAGCGGCGTCGGATCGCAGGTATCGACGATGGAGGGGCGCAGCGAGGCGCCTACCGAGAAGTGCAGATAGTCGAGGCCCCGCGCCGCCAGTTTTTCCAGCAGGTAGAGGGTGTCGTCAAAGCGGATGCCCGGCTCTTCCAGCTCTTCCGGCGAGAAACGGTAGCCGATAATAAAAGCGTCGTCCGCGTACTGGCTGACCATTTTATGGGTGATATCCAGTACCGCCAGCGGGAATCTGGCGCGATTATCGCGGCTGCCGCCCCAGCAGTCGTCACGCTGGTTAGAGTTAGGGGAATAGAACTGCTGGATAAGATAGGTATTGGCGCCGTGAATTTCGACCCCGTCAAAACCGGCCTGAATCGCGCGGCGGACGCCGTCACCAAATTTCGCGATCGTCTCCTCTACTTCCTCAGCGCTTAGCGCGCACGGCATCGCGGCGCCGTCGCGCGGAGCGGCCAGCGCGCTCGGCGCTACCGGCTGTCGGCCGCCGATAAGCTGCGGGTCGACCATGCGGCCGCCGTGATAGATCTGCAAAACGGCTTTCGACCCTTCCGCCTGGATGGCTTCGGCAATTTTGGCCAGGCCGGCAATTTTGTCATCATTGTCGATGCCTATGGCGCCAGGGAAAGCCAGGCCATAGTCATCGATAAAGCAGCACTCGACGATAATGGTACCGATGCTGCCCGCTCGGGCGCGGTAGTACTCCACCAGCTCGCTGGTGACGGAGCCGTCAAAATAGCCGGTGCAGGTGGTCATCGGTGCCATAAACAGGCGGTTTTTTAGCTCAGTTCCGTTTGGTAAGGTAAAGGGCTGCAAAATACGTTGATTACTGGTCATAGTAATACTCCAGATTTTAAATATTGAAATTCAGAATTCGGTAAGGAATTTATTTTTAGTTGTGCTTTTAATTCCTGTTGTCATGCTAATAATATAGCGAATTTTTTAGTTACCAAATCACTTACGTTAGTTAAAAAACTATTTAATACCAACAATAACATCACTACCTCTATCGTATTATTTTTTTAAAATACAACGTTTACATAAAGCATAATATCGATAACAAATAAGATACTTTTGTTAATAATAAATAAAATGATCGTCAATACTTTAACCAATAAAAATCAACACGTTAAAAGATAATCCTGTTTCATAAAGACTCTAAAAACCGACTTATTTTTAACATTTAGCGATATTTCGCACAAATAACCACCCTCTCCAGTAGGGTTATTACGCGAAGTAAAAAAAACGCCACACCCCTGGATTTATTGATCTCAATCAATTGCAATTCGACATCAAAGAGCAATATATAAATAACCAACAGATTTAATTTAGCGCCCTAAAAAATGCGTTAAATAACCGTCGCGGTGATAATAAAAGCCAATGATTAATAACTAAAGAAAGTTTTTAAATTAAAGAAACCAGAAGTCACCGATGACTAAACCTTATTTTTAACTACTTGCAGATACTCATTATGAAAGAGAAAAAGACAACCACGCCGCCTGCCGGTGCAGCCAGTCCTAAGGCTGTTGATAAAAGTCGTCTGCTGATGATGGCGCTGCCCATTATCGTGGCCGTACTGCTACTTTTCATCCCGGTGCCTGATGGCCTGCCGCCATATGCCTGGCACTACTTTGCCATTTTCGTCGGCGTGATCGTCGGTCTGATTTTCGAACCCCTTCCCGGGGCGGTGATCGGGATCACCGGGGTGGTGGTTATCGCCCTGTGCAGCCAGTGGCTGCTATTCGATCCGGCGCAGCTGGCGGACCCCAAATTCAAGCTTGCCGGCGCCTCGTTTAAGTGGGCGGTAAGCGGCTTTGGTAACTCTACCGTGTGGCTGATTTTCGGCGCCTTTATGTTTGCCGCTGGCTACGACAAAACCCAGTTTGGACGCCGTCTGGCGCTGATTCTGGTAAAATACCTCGGCCGCCGCAGCCTGACGTTGGGCTACGCCATCACTTTTGCCGACCTGCTGCTGGCCCCCTTCACTCCGTCGAATACCGCCCGTAGCGGCGGGACGATTTACCCGATTATCGCCAACCTGCCGCCGCTGTATGGCTCTAAGCCTAACGACCCTAGCGCCCGGCGGATCGGTTCCTATCTGATGTGGGTGGCTATTACCGCCGCCTGTATTACCAGCTCGATGTTCCTCTCGGCGCTGGCGCCTAACCTGCTGGCCCTCGCGCTGGTGAAAAGTATTGTCGGTATCAATATCTCCTGGGGCACCTGGTTTATCGCCTTCCTGCCGGTGGGCGTGCTGCTGATTCTGGTGATGCCGCTGCTGGCCTACTGGTTCTATCCGCCGGAGGTGAAGGTGAATGATGAGGTGCCGCTGTGGGCCGCGCGTGAGCTGGAAAAACTGGGTCGGCTGTCGCGTAATGAAATTCTGCTGCTGGTGTTCGTCTGCTTCGCGCTGACGATGTGGATCTTCGCCGCCGAGTGGATTGAACCGGCGCTGGCGGCGCTGCTGGTCATCGTCCTGATGCTGTGGACCGGCGTTCTGTCATGGAGCGATATCACCAATAATAAAGCGGCGTGGAATACCTTCGTCTGGTTCGCCACCCTGGTGGCGCTGGCGGATGGCCTCTCCTCCACCGGCTTTATCGCCTGGCTGGGTAAAGAAGGCGGCGCGCTGATGAGCGGTATCTCTCCGGGAGTCGCCACCATCTTGCTGCTGCTGGCGTTCTACCTGCTGCACTACCTGTTTGCCAGCACCACCGCCCATACCACCGCGCTGCTGCCGGCCATGCTGACCATCGCCTCCACCATTCCGGGTATGAATATGCAGGTATTCGTACTGCTGATGGTCACTTCGCTGGGCATTATGGGGATCATCACCCCGTACGGTACCGGCCCCAGCCCGATCTACTACGGCAGCGGCTATCTGCCGACCAAAGACTACTGGCGCCTCGGCACCATCTTCGGCGCCATCTTCCTGGCCGCCCTGCTGCTGATTGGTTATCCGTGGATGTCCATGATGTTCTGATTCACAACCGTCGGGGTCACTCCCGGCGGTTTTACTCTTAGGGAGCTTAAACAATGTCGACTAAACCGTTTGTTTATCAGGAAGCTTTTCCGCTGGCGAAAGATAAGACTGAATACTATCTGCTGAGCAAAGAGCACGTCAGCGTCGCCGGGTTCGAGGGCGAGGAAATTCTCAAGGTTGCGCCTGAAGCGCTCACCCTGCTGGCCCAGCAGGCATTTCACGACGCGGCCTTTATGCTGCGCGTTTCCCACCAGCAGCAGGTAGCGGCCATTCTGCTCGATCCCGAGGCCAGCGAAAACGACAAGTACGTCGCCCTGCAGTTCCTGCGTAACTCAGAGATTGCCGCCAAGGGCATTCTGCCCACCTGTCAGGACACCGGCACCGCCATCATCATGGGCAAGAAAGGCCAGCGGGTGTGGACCGGCGGCGGCGACGAAGCGGCGCTGGCGCGCGGCGTCTACAACACCTATACCGAAGATAACCTGCGCTATTCGCAAAACGCCGCGCTGGATATGTATAAAGAGGTCAACACCGGCACCAACCTGCCGGCGCAGATCGATCTGTACAGCGTTGACGGCGACGAATACAAATTCTTGTGCATGGCAAAAGGCGGCGGTTCGGCCAACAAAACCTATCTCTATCAGGAAACCAAGGCGCTGATTACCCCGGCGAAGCTGAAAAACTACCTCGTCGAGAAGATGCGTACCCTCGGCACCGCCGCCTGCCCGCCGTACCACATTGCTTTTGTTATCGGCGGGACCTCTGCGGAATCGACGCTGAAAACCGTTAAGCTGGCCTCCACCCACTATTACGACGACCTGCCAACCGAAGGCAACGAGCACGGCCAGGCGTTCCGCGACGTGCAGCTGGAGCAGGAGCTGCTGCTGGCCGCGCGGGATCTCGGCTTCGGCGCGCAGTTTGGCGGCAAGTACTTTGCCCACGACATCCGCGTGATTCGCCTGCCGCGCCACGGCGCCTCCTGCCCGGTCGGGATGGGGGTTTCCTGCTCCGCCGACCGCAACATCAAGGCGAAGATCAACCGTCACGGGATCTGGATTGAGAAACTGGAGAGCAACCCCGGCCAGTACATCCCGGAAGCGCTGCGCCGGCAGGGTGAAGGCCAGGTCGTCAGCATTGACCTCAATCAGCCGATGAACGATATCCTCAAGCAGCTTTCGGCCCATCCGGTTTCAACCCGCCTGACGCTGAACGGCACGATTATCGTCGCCCGCGATATCGCCCACGCTAAGCTCAAGGAGCTGCTGGATAACGGTGAAGCGCTGCCGCAGTATGTGAAAGATCACCCGATCTACTACGCCGGTCCGGCGAAAACGCCGGAGGGTTATGCGTCAGGTTCGCTGGGGCCGACCACCGCCGGAAGGATGGACTCCTACGTCGATCTCCTGCAGTCCCACGGCGCGAGCATGGTGATGCTGGCGAAAGGCAACCGCAGCCAGCAGGTGACCGATGCCTGCCATAAGCACGGCGGCTTCTATCTCGGCAGCATCGGCGGGCCGGCGGCGGTGCTGGCACAGCAGAGTATTAAGAGCCTTGAGTGCGTGGCTTATCCGGAGCTGGGAATGGAGGCTATCTGGAAAATCGAGGTGGAAGACTTCCCGGCGTTTATTCTGGTGGATGATAAAGGCAACGACTTCTTCCAGCAGATCCAGAACCAGCAGTGTAACGGCTGTGCCCAGCGGTAATGTTGCCGGCTAAAGCCGGGCGCTGAGCTAAGAGGTATTCCGTTCACCCTACGTCAGGCAGAACATGCGGCCTCAGTGCGAGGTGACCGGGTTAAGGGGAAGATAACCGTCTTCCCCTTAACAATCCCCGCGGTCCCGCACGGAAATCGGTGCTGCGCACGGCCTGCAGCCTGCGATCGGCTCAACTCGACCTGCTCGCCCGTTCCGGGGCTCGCTCCTGTCTCGATTCGCCTCTTGCCGCCATCCCTGGCGGCCAGCCCTTGTCTTCCGGCCTTCGGTTCGCCGATTTCAGCGGGGTCCAGGGCCCCGCTGCACGCCTTTTCATCCCAAAATGTCCATCACTGCGGAGAGCAACAACGGTCGAGGAAAAAGCAGGCAACGATCGAATTGACAGGCGCAGCTCGGGCACGTTTTTTATCACCCCGCGGCTAGTGACCGGCCGAGGGCGCGCCCGGCGCTCCGGCGCGGCTGAACGGCGGACGGGCAAACCAGATAACCACAATCAGCGCCATAAAGCCCCAGCCTAAAACCCAGAAGTAGTCGATGGTCGACATCATATAGGCCTGCTGCTCAATGGTTTTATCGATCAGCGCCATATGCTGCTGGGTCGCTCCGCCCATCTTCTCCACGTAGTCCACCGCCGCCGGATTATAAGCAGAGACGCTTTCGGTCAGGTTGGCATGGTGGAACACCTCCCGACGCGACCAGATCCATGTGGTCAGCGAAGACGCAAACGAGCCGCCCAGCACGCGGAAGAAGGTCGCCAGACCGGAGCCTTCCGCCACCTCCGCCCCGCTGAGGTTCGACAGCACGATAGTGGTGATCGGCATAAAGAAAAACGCGACGCCAATCCCCATAAACAGCTGCACTTCGGCGATAGTGCGAAAATCGACGTCGGTGTTGAACTGCGCGCGAATAAGGCAGGAAGCCCCCATCGTCAGGAACGAGAGCGAAGCCAAAATACGCAGGTCGAAATTATTGGCGTAGCGGCCAATAACCGGCGTCATCACCAGCGGCAGCACGCCCATCGGCGCGGCGGCAAGCCCGGCCCAAATGGCGGTATAGCCCATCTGCGTTTGCAGCCACTGCGGCAAAATAATATTGATGGCAAAGAACGCCGCATAGCCCAGGGTCAGCGAAAGCGTACCGATCGCAAAGTTACGGTCCTTAAACAGGCGCAGGTTGACGATCGGATGGCGCTCGCCCAGCTCCCAGATGACAAACGCAACCAGCGAAATCGCCGAAATCGTCGACATCACAACGATGTGAATTGAGGCGAACCAGTCGAGATCGTTGCCTTTGTCCAGCACCACCTGCAGCAGCCCGACGCCAAGCACCAACAGCGCAATGCCGATGTAGTCAATCGGCGCATGGGTGGTGGTCTCTTCCCGCGCGCGCATCTGCGTCCAGACGACGATCGCGGCGAAGATGCCGATCGGCACGTTGATGTAGAAAATCCACGGCCAGGAGTAGTTATCGGTGATCCAGCCGCCGGTTATAGGCCCGACAATCGGCGCCACCACCGTCACCATCGACAGCAGCGCGAGCGCCATGCTGCGCTTGCTCGACGGGAAGATAACCAGCAGCAGCGTCTGGCACATCGGGAACATCGGTCCGGCGAAAAAACCCTGCAGGGCGCGAAAGATAATCAGCTCGCTCATGCTGTGGGCAAAGCCGCACAGGAACGACGTCAGGGTAAACAGCACCACCGAGCCGATAAACAGCTTTAGCTGGCCGAAGCGCCGGGTAAACCAGCCGGTCAGCGGCAGCGCAATGGCGTTACACACCGCAAAGGAGGTGATAACCCAGGTCCCCTGATCGGCGCTCACCCCGAGGTTGCCGGCAATCGTCGGCAGCGCCACGTTGGCAATAGTGGAGTCCAGCACCTGCATAAACGTGGCCAGCGACAGCGCGAGCACCGCCAGCCACATATTGGGCGGCGTAAATGCGGCCTTATCTTGCATAACGTCTCTCTTAACGGGCGCCGGCGGCTACCGCTTTGCTGTTGTCATGAAGGATTTTAGCCACCAGCTGGTCCGCCTGTTCCAGCGGGTTCTGATACACATCCGTGGTGAAACGCGGGGCGCTAACGGTTTGCTGCGGCAGCAGATGGCCATCGGTATCGCGAATATCAACGCGAACGTTCATCGACAGCCCCACCCGCAGCGGGTTTTTCTGCATATCGTGCGGGTCCAGCGTGATGCGTACCGGCAGACGCTGGACGATTTTGATCCAGTTGCCGCTGGCGTTCTGCGCGGGGAGCAGCGAGAACGCGCTGCCGGTGCCAATGCCCAGGCTTTCAATGGTGCCGTGATATTCCACGTCGTCGCCGTAAAGATCCGCGCTGAGCGTCACTTTCTGCCCCAGGCGCATCGCGTTCATCTGACTCTCTTTGAAGTTGGCGTCGACCCAAACCTCATTCAGCGGCACGATAGCCATCAGGGTGGTCCCCGAATCGACGCGCATGCCGAGCTGGACCGCGCGTTTGGCTACAAAGCCGCTGACCGGCGCAACGATGGTGCTGCGCGAATTATCCAGATAGCGCTGACGCAGCGTGGCCACCGCGCTTTTGATTTCGGGATGACTGTCGATAACCGTGTCATCAACCATCGCCGTGTTGGTGCGTAACGCCTCCTGAGCGGCGGCTAAGTCGCTCTGCGCGCTGGTGACCGCATCCCGATAGTGGGAGAGATCTTCCGCAGCGATGGCGCCGCTCTGGAAGATTTTCTGCCGCCGGGCGTAGTCGTTTTGCGCCGTCTGCAGGGCAACCCTTTTCGCCGCGACCTGGGCACGGTAGTTATCCGCCGTGCTGTAGAGTCCGCGAACCTGACGCACGGTGTTGGCCAGATTGGCTTCCGCCTGCTGCAGCGCAATTTCGGTATCGCTCGGATCGAGCAGCACCAGCGGCTGCCCCTTCTGCACAAAGTCGCCCTCATCCACCGTAACCTGGGTCACCGTACCGCCGATTTGCGGGGTCAGCGTTACCTGGTTGCCGTTGACGTAGGCATCGTCGGTCGATTCATAGTAGCGGGCGTACAGCAGGTACCATGCCAGGCCGCCTGCGGCGGCCAGAAGCAGAATAATCAGTAAAATAATAAAGTTGCGTTTGCGCTTGCTGCCGCGCTCGGCGTGCTGTGCAGGTGTGGTTTCCATCTTGTCCGGACCTTCTTGAATACGTTAGCGATGAGGGGCAACAATTTCGTCTGGCAGCATTTTTGTCATTAGCTCTACCAGTAAACGAGACTCGTCGGGGGTCAGTCGGGCGGTAAGGTCGCTGATGATTGACGCCAGCGCTTCATTAACAAAGCGCTCGCAAATCAGCTCGCCTTTGCCGCTCAGCGCCAGCACGACCTGCCGCTTATCCTGCGGATTAGGCGAACGGCTGATGAGATCGCGCTTAACCATGCGATCCACCATGCGGCTCATCGCCCCGGCATCCATGACCAGATTTTTGCTGATCTCAACCGGACTGGTGACGCCCTTATAGATGCTGATCAGCACCTTAAACTGGGCGGCAGTGATATCCATGCCGGAGAAGTACTGGCTGATTAGCTGGTCTTTATACTGGTTTGCCAGATGAATTAATAAACCCAAGTGGAACTTGTTATTGATAATACCCGGATGGTTACTCATGATATTTGCCTGGTCAGTAATTGCAGATGAAATTACTGACCAGGCATCTATTTGTCAACGCCGTGTCAAGAAGATCGCACATTTTGTCAGGACGAGCGCCGACGGTTGCGCCGGAAGAGGTCAACAAAATAGAGGGTTAACGCGAGGAAAGCCGGGCGCAAACGCCCGGCCCGAGAACGCTTGCTTACGCCTGCTGCGCGTCCAGCTCGTCAAACACCTGCTGCACCAGGTGCATCGTGGCGTTGGCCGCAGGCAGACCGCAGTAGAGCGCGGAGTGCATAATCAACTCCTTGAGCTCATCGCGGGTCACGCCGTTATTAAACGCAGCGCGCAGATGCATTTTGAGCTCCGCTTCGCGGTTAAGCGCTATCAGCATCGCGATGGTGATCATACTGCGAGTATGGTGATCCAGCCCCGGCCGGGTCCAGGTTTCGCCCCATGCGTAGCGGGTAATAAAATCCTGAAACTCGGCATTAAGCGGGGTCAGCTTGTCCAGCGTGCGGTCGACGTGCGCATCGCCCAGCACCTTGCGCCGTAGGCCCATTCCCTCCTCATAACGCGCTTTATCATCCATGCCGTTCCCCCCGGAAGAACCCCAGCAATGTGGCGCTGAATACCCCCGCCGCTTCGATATTAGACAGATGCGATGCGGCCACTACCACCACCTGCGAGGCGGGGATCTGCTGATGCAAAAAGTCAGCATCCGCCACCGTCGTGACAGGGTCACTTTCCCCGGCGATAATCAGGGTTGGAAGACTAATGTGCCCCACTTCGCTACGCAGGTCGGCCGCCGCCAGCGCTTCACAACAGGCGGCATACCCTTCGGCATCGCTATGGGTCAGCTGATGGCATAGCGACTCCACCACCTCCGGCGCTTTCTGACGAAAGGCGTGGGTAAACCAGCGATCCGCCGCGCCGGCGGCGACGACATCCATCCCCTCCTGACGGACGGCCCGCGCCCGCGAGAGCCAGCTGGCCTGGTCGCCAATCCGCGCGGCGGTATTGGCCACCGCGATGGCGTAAAATCGTTCCGGGGCAAAGCGTCCCAGCCATAGTCCGGTCAGCCCGCCCATCGAAATCCCGCAAAACCAGGCTTTCTCAATTTGCAGATGATCGAGCAGCGCAATAACGTCTTCGCCAAGCTGGGCGAGGGTCACTTTACCGCTTTTAGCGGTTTGACCATGACCGTGGGTGTCGTAACGCAGCACGCGAAACTGCGCGGTTAGGGCAGCCAGCTGCGGCTGCCACATCGATCGGGTGGTGCCCAGCGAGTTGGACAGAACGATAACCGGCGCACCTTCCGGCCCGTCAATCTGGTAATCAAGGTTCATCACGTTGTTCCTTGTAACGCGCCACGACCTGGCGCACAAAAATTTCCGCACTGCCGGTCGCCGTTGTCGGGTCCAGCAGCTGGGTTAAACGGCTTGCGCTAAAGTGCTGGCTCACCAGAGGATCGCTTTCCAGCAGCGCCAGCAGCGGGCGCGACTGGTCAATCGCCTGACGGCACAGCGCCTCGACCCGATGATGGGCGTCGGCCTTACCGATAAACTCCGCCAGCGCCAGAGTGACCGCTTCAGCCATAATCAGGCCGTGGGTCATATCGAGATCGGCGCGCATTTTTTGCGGGAAAACCTGCATATCGCGCACCAGATCGACGCTTTGTTGCAGCGCGCCGCCGACGAGGGTAATCAGCTCCGGCAGCGTTTCCCACTCCGCCTGCCAGCCGCCGAGCGCGCGCTCGTGCTGCTGGATCTGGCCGGCATACAGGCAGGCCACCAGGCCCGGCGTGCGCTGGGCCGCCGTCAGAATCGCCGCGCAGGCGATCGGATTACGCTTGTGCGGCATCGTCGACGAGCCGCCGCGGCCTTCCCCTACCGGCTCCGCAACTTCGGCAACTTCCGTTTGCATCAGCAGCGAAAAGTCGTTGGCAAATTTTCCCAACGTCCCGCAGACCCCGGCGTACCAGGCGCCCACTTCCAGCAGCCGATCGCGCTGGCTGTGCCACGGGGCGTCCGGCAGCGCCAGGCCAAGCTCGGTCGCCAGCTGCCCGGCGACCTCCGGCCCGCGCCCTTTTAACGCGTCCAGCGTGCCCGCCGCGCCGCCAAACTGCAGCACCAGGACGCGGGCGCGCATTTCTCGCAGCCGCAGCTGCCAGCGCAGCAGCGCATCGAGGGTGCCCGCAAGCTTGAGGCCAAAGGTCACCGGCAGCGCGTGCTGCATCCAGGTGCGCCCCGGCATGACCGCATGCTGATGCCGCTGCGCCTGCAGCGCAAACTCAGCTGTCAGGCGCTGCAGCAGCAAGTCGGTCTCCACCAGCGCGCCGCGCAGCTGCAGAACCAGACCGCTGTCGATAGCATCCTGGCTGGTGGCTCCCCAGTGCACGTAGCGAGCGGCCTGCGGGTCCGCGGCGTTAACGCAGGCGGTGAGCTGTTTGACCAGCGGGATCGCCAGGTTACCGGCGCGGGTCGCCGCCTGTCCCAGAGCGGAAAAATCGATCTGCGAATGGCGACAGGCGTTGACCACCGGCGCGACGGCGAACTGCGGCACAATGCCACAGGCGGCCTGGGCACGAACCAGCGCGGCTTCAAAATCCAGCATCCCCTGTACCCGCTGCGCATCGCTAAACCAGGCGGTTAGCGGGCTGGTGCGCATCATCGGGGTCAGCAAACTCATTTTGGCTCCTTAAACACGTTCAATAATCAGCGCAATTCCCTGGCCGACGCCGATGCACATGGTGCACAGCGCGTAGCGGCCGCCGGTGCGCCGTAGCTGATAGGCGGCGGTCATCGCCAGCCGCCCGCCGGATGCGCCCAGCGGATGGCCTAAGGCAATCGCTCCGCCGTTAGGGTTAACGTGCGCGGCGTCGTCCGGCAGGCCTAAATCGCGCGTCACCGCCAGCGCCTGCGCGGCAAAGGCTTCGTTGAGTTCAATAACATCCATCTGCGCCAGCGTCAGCCCGGTCAATGCCAGCACCTTGCGCACTGCCGGAGCCGGGCCGAAGCCCATAATTCTTGGCGCGACCCCGGCCGTCGCCACGCCGACAACGCGCGCCAGCGGCTGCAGGTCGTTCGCCATCAGCGCCTGTTCGCTTGACAGCAGCAGCGCGCAGGCCCCGTCGTTGACCCCCGAAGCGTTGCCGGCGGTCACCGAGCCGTCGGCACGCACCACGCCTTTTAGCTTCGCCAGCGCCTCCAGCGAGGTGCTGCGCGGGTGCTCATCGCGGGTGAACAGCAGCGGCTCGCCCTTACGCTGCGGGATCGAGACCGCGATGAGCTCATCGGCAAAGCGCCCGGCCTCCTGCGCCTCTGCGGTTCGCCGCTGGCTGCGCAGGGCGAAAGCGTCCTGGTCTGCGCGCGAAATCGCGAAATCAGCGGCCACGTTTTCGGCGGTTTCCGGCATCGAATCGACGCCATACAGCGCCTTCATCCGCGCGTTGATAAAGCGCCAGCCGATAGTGGTATCTTCAATCTGCATGCTGCGGCTATAGGCGTTTTCAGCTTTACCCATGACAAAGGGCGCGCGCGACATGCTCTCTACCCCGCCGGCGATCATCAGCTGAGTCTCGCCGCTTTTAATCGCCCGCGCTGCGACGCCGATCGCATCAAGGCTCGAGCCGCACAGACGGTTAATGGTGCTTCCGGGAACCGTTTCCGGAAGGCCAGCCAGCAGCAGCGCCATGCGCGCGACGTTGCGGTTATCCTCACCGGCCTGGTTGGCGCAGCCGTAAATCACGTCATCGATGCGTGAAGGATCCAGCCCCGGATTGCGCTCCAGCAGCGCTTTTAGCGGCAGCGCGCCTAAATCGTCGGCGCGCATCGGCGCCAGAGCGCCCGCAAAGCGACCGAAGGGTGTACGTACCGCATCACAGATAAATGCCTGATTCATCATAGGTTCCTTATGCGCTTTTCGCCAGATGTTCGCAGGTCAACGCCACCGGCGTGATGCGCTGCAGCTCTTCAAAAGAGAGGCCGTTGAAAATTTCCCGTACTACCGGGCCGCCGGGGGTGATATCGATAACCGCAAGGTCGGTATAGATGCGGCTGACGCAGCCAACGCCGGTCAGCGGATAGCTGCAGCGTTCGACCAGCTTGCACTCGCCGTCGCGGGTCAGATGATCCATCATCACGAAGACCTGCCGCGCGCCGATGGCCAGATCCATCGCCCCGCCGACGGCCGGAATCGAGTCCGGCGCGCCGGTGCTCCAGTTGGCGAGGTCGCCGCGGGCAGAGACCTGATAGGCTCCCAGCACGCAGATATCAAGATGGCCGCCGCGCATCATGGCGAAGGAGTCGCCGTGGTGGAAGAAACAGCCGCCTTTCAGCAGCGTGACGTACTCTTTCCCGGCGTTAATCAGCTCCGGGTCCTCTTCGCCCGGCTGCGGCCTGCCCCCCATTCCCAGCAGGCCGTTTTCGCTGTGCAGGAACACTTCTTTATCCGCCGGCAGATAGTTGGCGATGCGGGTCGGTAAGCCGATACCGAGGTTCACATAGGCCCCTTCCGGAATATCGAGAGCCACGCGCTGGGCCATTTCATCACGAGTTAATTTTTGCATCGTTGGCTCCTCAGGCGCTCTGTGCGGTAATGGCGTTTTCCAGCGAGAAGACGCGCTGGACAAAAATCCCCGGGGTAATGATATTTTCCGGGTCCAGTTCGCCAAGAGTGACCAGGCGGGAGACCTCAGCGATGGTGGTTTTGGCGGCGGTCGCCATAATCGGGCCGAAGTTGCGCGCCGCTTTGCGATAGACCAGGTTGCCCCAGCGATCCGCGTGGTGGGCCTTGATCAGCGCAAAATCGGCCTTAATCGGATATTCGAGAACGTAGTGCCGCCCGTCGATTTCGCGGGTCTCTTTGCCTTCCGCCAGCGGCGTGCCGTAGCCGGTCGGGGTAAATATCGCGCCCAGCCCGGCGCCGGCGGCCTGGATGCGGGCCGCCAGATTGCCCTGCGGAACCAGCTCCAGCTCAACCTTGCCGCGACGGTAGAGATCGTCAAAAATTTGCGAGTCAACCTGACGCGGGAAAGAGCAGATCATCTTGCTCACCCGCCCGGCCTTCAGCAGCGCCGCCAGGCCCACCTCACCGTTGCCCGCGTTGTTGTTGATAATGGTTAAGTCGCGGGCGCCCTGCTCAATCAGGGCATCAATCAGGTACGTTGGCTGACCGGCGGGACCAAAACCGCCGATCATGATGGTCGCGCCGTCGTGGATCCCGGCGATGGCATCGCTTAGCGTCGACACGCTTTTATCAATCATCAGGTCGCTCCTTTATGTGCGGTAATCGCACTTATATACGTTGTTCGCACAAAATGTGACCCGCTTAACGATGTTGGTCAAGGGCGATAATCGAAATATTGTGCGATAATCGAACATCGTATATCTTTAGCGAAAGAATGTGATCGATGGCAAATATGGAGAACAAAATGGAGAAGCATCCAGACGATTTATTGACCGGCGATAGCGACCCGTTTAAGGGCGATCCGAACTTTATGGCCTCGCTGGCCCGCGGGCTGGAGGTGATCCAGGCATTCACCCCGCAGCGTCCGGTGCTGTCGATCTCACAGATCAGCCAGAAGACCGGCATCCCGCGCGCGGCAGTGCGCCGCTGCCTCTACACGCTGGGCAAGCTGGGGTTTGTCTATGCCGAAGATGGTAAGAATTTTCAGCTGCGCCCGCGCATCCTCGCCCTTGGCCACGCCTGGCTCGCCTCAACCCCGCTGGCGCGTTCTGCCCAGCCGGTACTCAAGCATCTGAGCGAAATGCTTAATGAATCCTGCTCAATCGCCACCCTCGACGGCGACGATATTCTGTACATTGCCCGCGCCTCCAGCTCGCGCATTATGACTATCGATCTGGATATAGGCAGCCGGCTGCCGGCCTGGGCAACCTCGATGGGCCGGGTGCTGTTAAGCCATCAGCCGGAGGAGAAGCTGAACGATATGCTGGGTCGGGTGACGATGATTCGCTATACCCCGCAGACGGTGGATTCGGTGAATAAGCTGCGCGCCGAGCTCAAGCGCGTCCACCAGCAGGGCTATGCGCTGAACGATCAGGAGCTGGAGATGGGGCTGCGCTCTCTGGCGGTGCCGCTGTTTAACCCACAGGGACAGGTTCAGGCGGCGCTGAACGTCGGCGTCCATGCCGGACAGGTTTCCACCCGCGAAATGCTGGATCGGGTGCTGCCCGAGCTACAAAAGGCGGCCCGGGAGCTGACGCTGCTGCTGCGCTAGCGGCTGCGTTTGGCGTGGCGTTCCCAGTTTTCCTGCTTTGCCTCGGCCGATTTGCGCAGGGCGACATAGCACGCCCCGCTGCCGCCGTGATGCGCAGAGGCGACGCAAAACGCCTGTACCTCGGGAAGTTCTTCCAGCCAGCGCGCCAGGTAGCTGCGGATAATATTGGGGTGAGCGTTGTCGTCGCGCCCTTTGCCATGAACAATCAGCACGTTGCGCAGCGCCTCTTTCTGCGCCTGAACCACAAAGGCAAACAGCATTTGCCGGCACTGTTCGACCGGCCGGCGCAGCAGATTGAGGCTCGCCTGCTGGCTATATTTCCCCTGCCGCAGCTTGTCCAGCACGCCGTTTTGTAACCCATCGCGCCTGAACTCCAGCGGTGTCGTCAGCGGCAGTACGTCGAGGTAGCCGGTGGTCAAAAAGTTATCCAGCTGCAGCGCGTCGATGCGCTGCGGGGTACGGGCGTGGCGCTCGGGATGCCACAGCACGTCGTTGCCGCTCTTAAGCGGCTGGACATCCTCCATGGCATCCAGAAATAGCGATTTGTCGTCAAGGTTCATCTCCACTCCTCCGGCTGCTACCGGAGGCTACTATAGCCGCCGCAACGCGCGCCCTCAACGCGTTTGTCGGCGGGCGAATAGCGACGTTAATCGCCCGTCCCGCCGCGCTGAAGATCGGTTACGCCAAAGGAAGTGCCAGAAAATAACGGATAACCTGCTGAATATTTGTATTGCTGGCGGGAATAACAGGTCGGCAAGCGTTCGTCGTTAAAACGCTTGCCGAACCTGCTCAGGCACCTAAAGATGTTTTTTCTTTAAGTGCATATCTTTCATTAACTTATAAAGCGATTCGATCATAATAGAGACAGCATTTAACAGCAAACCACTGATAATCAATATCAAAACGCCAGTCAGCATATATTGCATACCATCACCTTTCTCGTTAACAAAAAAAAGCCAGCACTGAAGTGCTGACAAATAATTGATTCAAGGAGTGCCTGTATAGCGTATTGCGGCGTCGGGTGCCTCCCGATGAATTAGCCAGTGCAAACTAGTCCGCGTGCGGATGACAAACTGCATAAAGGGGTGAACCGGACGCTCCTTCGCAGAGGGGAATTTACCGCCCGGAGAAAGTAGTAAAATCCATTTACCACCGCGCGGCGTAGTGAATACAAAATTAAATATCACGCACTTCGTTGCGTATTGATTTTGCTTCTGCTCAGCAGGCAGATGCAAAATGGAAAACTTTCTCATTGATTCGCCCCCTCAGCCGCACCGTTCACCGTTTACCTTTATGGAGTATAGTTGCCCACCCGGATGGCGTGATATCTTGTGCTCAGGCTGCAGTAATAATCATTTGAATCAGGTAATAAGGAAAAACGATGCTGGTACTGCTTCAGGACAAAATCGATACCCCGGTCGGGCCGCTATGGATCATTTGCGACGAACAGTTCCGCCTGCGTGCCGTTGAGTGGGAGGAACATAGCGATCGGATGGAGCAGCTGCTTGAGCTGCACTATCGCCATGAAGGGTATCAGCGCGTGGATTCCCGCGATCCGGGCGGGCTGAGCAGCAGGCTCGGCGACTATTTCGCCGGTGACCTTGCGATTATCGAGACGCTGCCGACGGCAACGGCGGGCACCCCGTTTCAACGCGAAGTCTGGAAAACGCTGCGCACCATTCCCTGCGGTCACGTCATGCATTACGGCCAGCTGGCGGAGGCATTGGGTCGGCCGGGCGCTGCGCGGGCGGTCGGGGCGGCCAACGGCTCTAATCCGGTCAGTATCGTGGTTCCCTGCCATCGCGTCATTGGACGTAACGGCACCATGACCGGATACGCGGGCGGCGTTCAGCGTAAAGAGTGGTTATTGCGCCATGAGGGGTATTTGCTTCTTTGACCGTAAGTGCCTTTTATCGGAAGCATCAGGCAACTTTACAATCAGCTATGTTCGGACATCTTATTTCTTATCAATGAGATAAATGGTGTAATTGCTTTACCCTTTTAATATTACGTGTTTCATCGGTTCGAGGCTTACCTGCTCACCAAAAAGATGTTAAAATTGACCAATATCAATTAAGGCTTGAGCAGACTTATGATCCCGGAAAAGAGAATTATACGACGCATTCAGTCTGGCGGTTGCGCAATCCATTGTCAGGATTGCAGCATCAGCCAGCTTTGCATCCCTTTTACTCTGAACGAGCACGAGCTTGATCAGCTTGATAATATCATCGAGCGAAAAAAGCCTATCCAGAAAGGACAGACCCTGTTCAAAGCCGGCGATGAGCTGAAGTCGCTGTACGCCATTCGTTCAGGCACCATCAAAAGCTACACCATTACCGAGCAGGGCGACGAGCAGATTACCGGCTTCCACCTGGCGGGTGATTTGGTCGGTTTTGACGCTATCGGCACCGGTCTCCACCCGAGCTTCGCTCAGGCGCTGGAAACCTCAATGGTTTGCGAAATCCCCTTCGAAACGCTGGATGACCTCTCAGGTAAGATGCCGAATCTGCGTCAGCAGATGATGCGCCTGATGAGCGGCGAGATCAAAGGCGATCAGGACATGATCCTGCTGCTTTCCAAAAAGAACGCCGAGGAGCGCCTGGCGGCCTTTATCTATAATCTCTCCCGCCGTTTTGCCCAACGCGGCTTCTCGCCTCGTGAATTCCGTCTGACCATGACCCGCGGCGATATCGGTAACTACCTCGGCCTGACCGTAGAAACCATCAGCCGCCTGCTGGGCCGTTTCCAGAAAAGCGGAATGCTGGCGGTTAAAGGTAAATATATCACCATCGAAAACAGCGACCTCCTCTCTCAGCTGGCAGGTCAAGCGCGTAACGTCGCCTGATTGCCCGATCCCTTCGCCAGATCGCTAATTTTTTTCTTATTTGTTGATCTGGCCAGGGTCATCCCCTGTTTCAATCCATCTATATAGGTTATCTTTTTAATTACAGACTGCAGTTACAGTTGTAAGGAGACCCTGTATGGCGAAGTATCAGAACATGCTGGTAGTAATCGACCCTAATCAGGACGACCAGCCCGCATTACGGCGTGCGGTATACCTACACCAACGGATTGGTGGCCGCATTAAAGCCTTTTTGCCAATCTATGATTTTTCATATGAGATGACGACCCTGCTGTCTCCCGACGAGCGAACGGCTATGCGCCAGGGCGTTATCAGCCAACGCAGCGCCTGGATCAAGGAGCAGGCCCGGTTCTATATCGAATCCGGGATCCCGATTGACATCAAGGTGGTATGGCACAACCGCCCCTTCGAAGCCATCATTCAGGAAATCCTCAGCGACAAGCATGATTTAGTGCTGAAAATGGCGCACCAGCACGACAAGCTGGAAGCGGTGATCTTCACCCCGACCGACTGGCATCTTCTGCGCAAATGCCCGTGCCCGGTGTGGATGGTTAAAGACCAGCCGTGGCCTGAGGGCGGCAGAGCGCTGGTGGCGGTGAACCTTGCCAGTGAAGAAAACTACCACGATGCTCTGAATGAGAAACTGGTAAAAGAGACGCTTGAGCTGGCGGAACAGGTTAACCACACCGAGGTCCACCTGGTGGGCGCCTATCCGGTTACGCCAATCAATATCGCCATTGAGTTACCTGATTTCGATCCCAGCATCTATAACGACGCGATTCGCGGCCAGCACCTGCTGGCGATGAAAACGCTGCGGCAAAAGTTTGGTATTGATGAGAGCCGCACCCACGTAGAGAAGGGTTTACCGGAAGAAGTGATTCCCGATCTGTCGGAGCATCTGCAGGCGGGGATTGTCGTGCTCGGCACCATCGGACGTACCGGACTGTCGGCGGCCTTCCTCGGCAATACCGCCGAGCAGGTGATCGACCATCTGCGCTGCGATCTGCTGGCGCTGAAGCCGGACCAGTACAAAACGCCGGTTGAAATGGACGATGAAGACGACGACTAACCTCCAGCAAGCCGGCCGCCAGTCGTAGCCACTCCCCACTCCCCTGCAGTCGCGGGGGATTTTTTTGCCCGTAGCCTGGCGTAGCGCGCAAAAAAGGGCCTTTCGGCCCCCTTCATCAGCGATGCATGCAGGCTGAAGTGTGGCTTTTAATGGATACCCAAACGCCAGGCGTGATCGATCTCTTCTTTCAGTTCGATAGAGGAGAGCGACATTAAATCGGCAAATTCCAGCTCGAGAAGTTTAAATTTTTTCAGGTACTGCGCGGGGGTTAAAGCGGTAGGGTCGCGACGCAGAAATTCGATGGCCATTTGCGCGGGGGTTAATTCGGTATCCATAATATCCTCAGTGTGATGAAAAAACGTTTTTAGTATAGCACTCCAGGGCGATTAATTTATGAGCGATTCATGGGCTGGCGCTATATATAAAAAAGCCGTCTCAACGGAGACGGCTTCAGAAGCAAACGTTGTATAGCGACTCTCGTCTGCTCTCTTCAGGGCATCACAGCGCTTTCAGAATCGCATCCACGCTGGCTTTGGCATCGCCAAACAGCATATGGGTGTTCTCTTTGAAGAACAGCGGGTTCTGTACGCCGGCGTAGCCGGTATTCATCGAGCGTTTGAAGACCACCACGTTCTGCGCTTTCCAGACCTCCAGCACCGGCATACCGGCGATAGGGCTTTTCGGATCGTCCTGCGCGGCCGGGTTCACGGTATCGTTAGCGCCGATAACCAGTACGGTGTCGGTATCGGTGAAGTCATCGTTGATTTCATCCATTTCGAGCACCACGTCGTAGGGAACCTTGGCTTCCGCCAGCAGCACGTTCATATGCCCAGGCAGACGACCGGCAACCGGGTGAATACCAAAGCGCACCTTGATACCACGGGCGCGCAGACGCTCGGTGATTTCCGCAACCGGATACTGAGCCTGCGCTACCGCCATGCCGTAGCCCGGGGTAATGATCACCGAGTGCGAGTTTTTCAGCATTTCAGCCGTATCTTCTGCGCTAATTTCACGATGCTCGCCAACTTCATCATCGCTGCCGGAAGAGGAACCATCGGTACCAAATCCGCCGGCAATGACGCTGAAGAAGGAGCGGTTCATGGCCTTACACATGATGTAGGACAGAATCGCACCGGAAGAGCCTACCAGCGCGCCGGTTACGATCAGCAGATCGTTGCTCAGCATAAAGCCCGCCGCCGCCGCCGCCCAGCCTGAATAGGAGTTCAGCATTGATACCACCACCGGCATGTCCGCGCCGCCGATGGAGGCAACCAGGTGCCAGCCAAACGCCAGAGCGATAACGGTCATCACCAGCAGCGCCAGCACCTGCGTCGCGGTGCTATCGGTGCGAACAAAGGCAATCAGCAGCACAAAAGAGACGACCAGCGCGGCAAGGTTCAGCTTGTGACGGTTCGGCAGCATCAGCGGTTTAGAGGACATCTTGCCGCACAGCTTGCCAAAGGCCACGATGGAGCCGGTAAAGGTCACCGCACCGATGAAGATGCCGAGGAACACTTCGGTCAGATGAATATTGACCAGGATCTGCTCCATACCGGTTTCATGCTGCAGGTAGCTGTTAAAGCCCACCAGCACCGCCGCAAGGCCGACGAAGCTGTGCAGAACCGCCACCAGCTCCGGCATTTCGGTCATTTCGACTTTCTTCGCCAGACGGATACCGATAGCGCCGCCGATAACCATCGCCAGCAGGATCCACGCGACGTTGCTGCTGTCCGGACCCAAAATGGTCGCGATCAGCGCAATCGCCATCCCGGCAACGCCGAAGTAGTTGCCCTGCTGCGATGACTCATGTTTGGAAAGCCCTGCCAGGCTAAAAATAAAGAGGATCGCGGCAACAATGTATGCAGCTGTAACTAATCCACCAGACATTTGTTACCCCTTATCCTTTGCGGAACATTTTCAGCATGCGCTGAGTGACGGTGAAACCACCAAAAATATTAATGCTGGCGATCAGCACCGCGATAAAGCTCAGCACGCTGACCCAGCCGCCGTGGCCTATCTGCAGCAGCGCCCCGACAACGATAATCCCCGAGATGGCGTTAGTTACCGACATCAGCGGCGTATGCAGCGCATGGGACACGTTCCACACCACGTAATATCCGACCACGCAGGAGAGCGCAAAGACCGTAAAGTGACCGAGGAACTCCTTCGGGGCGACGCTTGCCAGCCAGCCAAAGAGAATAATCGCCAGCGCCATCAGCGCGTATTTACGCCACGGCGAAACCGGTTTTTTCGCTTCAACAGGGGCTTCCACCTTCTTCGCGGCAGCCTGCGGCTGGGCGGATACCTGAATCGGCGGCGCCGGCCAGGTCACTTCCCCATCGCGGACAACCGTTACGCCGCGTACCACGACGTCGTCGAAATCGATGGCAATGTTGCCATCTTTCTCTTTGCACAGCAGCTTGATCAGGTTGACCAGGTTGGTGCCGTAAAGCTGGGATGACTGGGTCGGCAGGCGACCCGGCAGATCGGTATAGCCGATAATTCTCACCCCGTTGGCGGTCGTTACCACTTCGCCAGGCACGGTGTATTCACAGTTGCCGCCGTTCTGCGAGGCCAGATCAACCACCACGCTGCCTGACGTCATCGAGTCAACCATTTCGCGGGTAATCAGCTTCGGCGCCGGTTTGCCGGGGATCAGCGCCGTGGTGACGATAATGTCGACCTCTTTCGCCTGCGCGGCAAACAGCGCCATTTCGGCTTTAATAAAGGCTTCGGACATCACTTTGGCATAGCCGTCGCCGCTGCCCGCCTCCTCTTTAAAGTCCAGCTCAAGGAACTCGGCGCCCATGCTCTGCACCTGCTCTTTGACCTCAGGGCGAGTGTCGAACGCGCGGACGATCGCCCCCAGGCTGTTGGCGGCGCCAATCGCGGCCAGACCGGCAACGCCGGCGCCAATCACCATCACCTTGGCCGGCGGCACTTTACCCGCGGCGGTGATCTGCCCGGTGAAGAAGCGGCCAAATTCGTGAGCGGCCTCAACGATTGCGCGATAGCCGGCAATGTTGGCCATCGAGCTTAAGGCATCCAGCGACTGGGCGCGCGAAATACGCGGCACCGAATCCATCGCCATGACGGTCACATTGCGGGCAGAAAGTTTTGCCAGCAGCTCCGGATTCTGCGCCGGCCAGATAAAGCTCACCAGCGTGGTGCCTGGATTCAGTAACGCAATTTCATTATCGTCAGGCGCATTCACCTTGAGAATAACAGGCGACTGCCAGACTTCGGCGCCGTCCACAACCTCAGCGCCTGCCTGAGCAAACGCCTCGTCATCGAAACTTGCCAGCTGGCCCGCGCCGCTTTCAACTGCGACGGTAAACCCCAGTTTGAGCAGCTGCTCCACCGTTTTCGGCGTGGCCGCTACGCGGGTTTCATTGGCTAACCGTTCTTTTGGTACCCCGATACGCATAGTTTTCCCTTTCATCGGTTTTTGATGATGGTTTTCTCTTCTTACAGCCGACTATCCGCCGGCAAAACCCGCCGGCTCAGATATTCGACTGAAAAAATGAAACAGTAACAAACTTTTTATAACCTACTGAAAATCCCGATTGTGATCTACTGCGATAAAACAGAATTTTTGATTTTATTGGTAAAACGCGCGCCAAACTGCGTCAGGCAGCAATATTTACCTTAAATTTATAAGCGAGCCTGATAATTCGCTTAGCTTATCCACTAATACGCAATTAATCGCCAGCCAGAACATGGTATTAACATTACATTAACTTATTAAAGCGATATCGATTATCGATTTTGCTGGTCAAGAGGCTGTTTTTTCAACATATCGCAAAATGTTATATTATTGTGACGCGCGTTTCGGGCGGTTAGCAAAAATTGACGCAGACAGTCACTCCTTTTAAATGCAATAATCGAGCGTTTTCAGTCAACAACAATACCAGTACATGGTTTGCGCAAGGCAAAGGACTATTTTTATGAAGCTTAAGAACTCACTCCTGGCGTCTGCTCTCCTGGCTACGACCGCACTGTCTGCCCATGCAGCGACCGAGCTGACACCGGAGCAGGCGGCGGCGCTGAAGCCCTACGATCGCGTGGTCATCACCGGCCGCTTTACTGCGATTGGCGATGCTGTTAAAGCGGTCTCCCGCAAAGCCGACAAAGACGGCGCGGCCTCCTTTTATGTTGTCGACACCTCAGACTATGGCAACAGCGGTAACTGGCGCGTAACGGCAGATTTTTATAAAGACAACGCCCCGCAGGCAGATGCTCCAAAAAATCGAATGATTAATGGAGTCATGGAGCTGCCGAAAGACCAGGCCGTTGAGCTGGAACCGTTTGACACCGTTACCGTGCAGGGTTTCTACCGCAGCCAGCCTGAAGTGAACGATGCCATCACCAAAGCGGCAAAAGCGAAAGGCGCGGCCTCTTTCTTTATCGTTCGTCAGGTTGATGCTAACCAGGGCGGCAACCAGCGCATCACCGCTTATGTTTATAAGGCCGATGCCAAAAAACGCGTTCTGCAAAGTCCGGACGCAATCCCTGCCGATTCTCAAGCCGGGCGCGCAGCGCTGGCTGAAGGCGGCGCGGCGGCCAAAAACGTTGAAATCCCCGGCGTGGCGACCACCGCAGCCGTCGGCTCCGGTACCGGCGTAGGCCGCTTCTTCGAAACGCAGTCCTCTAAGGGTGGGCGTTACACCGTCACGCTTCCTGACGGCACCAAAGTCGAAGAAGTGAACAAAATCACCGCGGCGCAGATGGCCCCGTTCGATAGCATTAAGTTCACCGGTAACTACGGCAATATGACCGAAATTTCTTACCAGGTGGCCAAACGTGCGGCGAAGAAAGGCGCGAAGTATTACCACATCACCCGCCAGTGGCAGGAACGCGGCGGTAACATAACTATCAGCGCTGACCTGTATAAATAACGGGACTTCAGCTGAACAAAAAGGCGGCGCTTTGCCGCCTTTTTGCTTTTTTTCATCCGCCGCCATTGCATGCGCACAAGACACTCCGTAAAATCCCGCGCCTTAGCGTAATCGTCCATTTTATGCGATTTCGCCAAATAAATATTCTTTACTTCACGGTTGTCACTTCGGGAATGCAATGGAAAAGAGACTGGGCCTGAGCGCCCTGACCGCCCTGGTCCTCAGCTCAATGCTGGGCGCAGGCGTATTCAGTTTGCCGCAAAATATGGCCGCCGTGGCCAGCCCGTCCGCCCTGCTGATCGGCTGGGCCATTACCGGCGTCGGCATCTTATTCCTCGCCTTCGCCATGCTCCTGCTGACCCGCATTCGCGCCGACCTCGACGGCGGTATCTTTACCTACGCGCGCGAAGGATTCGGCGAGCTGGTGGGCTTTTGCTCCGCCTGGGGCTACTGGCTTTGCGCGGTTATCGCCAACGTCTCCTATCTGGTTATCGTGTTTGCGGCGCTGAGCTTCTTCACCGACGCGCCCGGCTCGGTTATTTTTGGCAACGGCAATACCTGGCAGGCAATCGTCGGGGCATCGATTCTGCTGTGGGTCGTTCATTTCTTAGTGCTGCGCGGCGTGCAGACGGCGGCCGGCATCAACCTGGTCGCGACGATGGCCAAGCTAATACCGCTCGGCGCGTTTATCGTTCTCGCCGCGATGGCCTTCCGTTTAGAGACCTTCACTCTCGATTTCAGCGGCCTGGCGCTCGGCGTGCCGGTGTGGGAGCAGGTGAAAAATACCATGCTGATTACCCTGTGGGTGTTTATCGGCGTAGAGGGCGCGGTGGTAGTGTCGGCGCGAGCGCGGAACAAGCAGGACGTTGGCCGCGCGACGCTGCTGGCCGTACTTTCGGCGCTGGCGGTTTATCTTCTGGTCACGCTGCTCTCGCTGGGCGTTGTCGCGCGTCCGGAGCTCGCGGAAATGCGTAATCCGTCGATGGCCGGGCTGATGGTCAGAATGATGGGGTCCTGGGGCGAGGTGGCGATCGCCGCCGGACTGATCGTTTCCGTCTGCGGCGCCTATCTAAGCTGGACCATCATGGCTGCAGAAGTTCCCTGGCTGGCCGCCACCCACAAAGCGTTTCCGCGCCTGTTTGCCCGGCAAAATCGCCACAATGCGCCGTCGGCTTCGCTGTGGCTGACCAATATTAGCGTCCAGGTCTCGCTGGTGCTGATTTGGCTGACCGGTTCGGATTACGGTACGCTGCTCACCATCGCCTCCGAGATGATCCTCGTTCCCTATCTGCTCGTCGGCGCCTTCCTGCTGAAAATTGCCGTACGCCCGCTGCATAAGGCCGTAGGCGTCGGGGCCTGCGCTTATGGCTTATGGTTATTATATGCGTCGGGCCCTGTGCATTTATTGCTGTCAGTGATACTTTACGCTCCGGGTCTTCTGGTTTTCCTGTACGCCCGCCGTACGCACCAGCACGATCGCATGCTTAAACGCCGTGAATTAGCCTTAATTGGTTTATTGCTGGTTGCCGCTGTACCGGCAACGTGGATGCTGGTGGGGTAAGCGGTTGCCCTGCCGCGGAACTCAAAGGAGATACCCATGGCTGAACTACAGCCCCGCCCGGTCCTTATAACAGGAGGAGGCCGCCGAATCGGCCTCGCTCTGGCACACCATTTTCTTCAGCGGCAGCAGTCCGTTATCGTCAGCTATCGTACCCACTATCCGGCTATTGACGCGCTGCGCGCGGCAGGCGCCGTTTGTCTGGAGGCGGATTTTAGCACCGACGATGGGATTTTAACCTTCGCCGAGGCGGTGAAATCCCACGCCGGCCAAGGCCTGCGCGCCGTTATCCACAATGCCAGCGGCTGGATGGCGGAAAAGCCGGGGACGCCTCTCAGCACGGTGCTCGCCAGCATGATGCAAATTCACGTCAATGCGCCCTATCTGCTCAATCACGCGCTGGAAGCGCTGCTGCGCGGCCACGGTCACGCGGGCAGCGATATTATTCATATTACGGACTACGTGGTTGAGCGCGGCAGCGATAAGCACATCGCCTATGCCGCCAGTAAAGCGGCGTTGGATAATATGACCCGCTCCTTTGCCCGCAAGCTGGCGCCGGAAATAAAGGTCAACGCCATCGCCCCGTCGCTCATTATGTTTAATGACGGCGACGACGCCGAGTATCGCCTGCAGGCGCTGGATAAATCGCTGATGAAAATAGCGGCGGGCGAAACGGAAATCATCGAATTACTCGACTATTTGTTTAGCAGCCATTTTGTTACAGGCCGCTCCTTCGCCGTCGACGGCGGCCGCCACCTGCGCTAGTGGAACCGGCTCCAGCCGAGGATCAGCAGCCAGGCACACAGGCTCCAGCAAACAACGGCGCCCGCCAGCGCGTACGGCAGGCGCATCGTTGCGGTGAAGTACCACAGCGACAGCAGGTAGATAAAATAGGGAATGATTGACCACATCCCAAATACGATAGTCGTACGCAGGGCTTCAATACCGCGCTCGCTGGCGACAATATAGTGAGCGATCAGGGCGAATGTCGGAAATAGCGGAATGAGCCCGGCAATATAATAATTTTTGGTTTTGGAAAGTACGCCAATCAGTACAACCACCAGCGCCCCGAGCAGCGCTTTAATCAACAGCCCCATGCCTTTTGCCTTAACATTTAAACAACAAGTTACGCCAGCATAGCGGAAGAACATTTGTTTATAAAAGAGTAATGGCAGGCAATTTGCTGGCGGTGTATGTTTAACCTTTTACATATACATATAAAATATGAATAAGATCGTGTTTGTTGAGGATGATCCGGAAGTTGGCGCACTGATTGCCGCCTATCTGGGTAAGCATGATATGGACGTGGTGGTTGAACCACGCGGTGACCGGGCGGAAGAGGTTATTGCGCGGGAAAAACCCGATCTGGTGTTATTAGATATCATGCTGCCGGGCAAGGACGGAATGACGATTTGCCGCGACCTGCGCGGGCAGTGGCAGGGTCCGATCGTGCTGCTGACCTCCCTTGACAGCGATATGAACCATATTTTGTCGCTGGAGATGGGGGCGAGTGATTACATCCTCAAAACCACCCCGCCCGCCGTGCTGCTGGCGCGGTTGCGCCTGCATTTGCGCCAGCACGTTGCCGTTCCGCTCACCCCGGCGCCCGCCTCGCTGACGCCGCATAAAACCATCGCCTTTGGCTCACTCTCCATCGATCCGGTGAACCGCCAGGTGCTGCTCGCCGGCGACAGCGTCGCGCTCTCGACGGCTGATTTCGAACTGCTGTGGGAGCTCGCGACCCACGCTGGACAAATTATGGATCGCGATGCGTTGCTGAAAAACCTGCGCGGCGTCAGCTACGATGGTATGGACCGCAGCGTCGATGTGGCCATTTCACGCCTGCGTAAAAAGCTTCTCGATAGCGCAACGGAACCCTACCGTATCAAAACGGTACGCAACAAAGGCTATCTGTTTGCTCCCCATGCCTGGGACAATTAATTAACGGGTCCGGCTATGAAAAAGCTGTTTGTGCAGTTTTACCTCCTGCTGTTCGTCTGTTTTCTGGTCATGACCATGCTGGTCGGTCTGGTGTATAAATTTACCGCCGAGCGCGCGGGCCGCCAGTCGCTGGACGATCTGATGAAAAGCTCGCTGTACCTGATGCGCAGCGAATTGCGGGAAATTCCGCCGCGTGACTGGAGCAAAACGCTCAAAGAGCTGGACCTCAACCTGTCGTTTGATCTGCATATTGAACCGCTGAGCAAATTCAAGCTGGCGGAGAGTTCGATGCAGCATCTGCGCGCCGGCGATATCGTCGCCCTGGACGATCAATACACCTTTATTCAGCGCATTCCGCGCAGCCACTACGTGTTGTCGGTAGGCCCGGTGCCCTATCTCTACTTTTTGCATGAGATGCGCCTGCTGGACGTCGCGCTGATGGCCTTTATCGCCATTTCGCTGGCGTTCCCGGTCTTCGTCTGGATGCGCCCGCACTGGCAGGATATGCTGCGCCTTGAGACCGCCGCCCAGCGTTTCGGCGAGGGACATTTTAGCGAGCGCATTCATTTCGATAGCATGTCCAGCTTTGAGCGGCTCGGCGTGGCCTTTAACCAGATGGCCGATAATATCAACGCTCTGATCGCCAGTAAAAAGCAGCTGATCGACGGCATTGCGCACGAGCTGCGCACGCCGCTGGTGCGCCTGCGCTACCGCCTTGAGATGAGTGAAAATCTCACCGCCGCGGAATCACAGGCCTTAAACCGCGATATCGGACAGCTGGAAGCCCTTATCGAAGAGCTTTTAACCTACGCCCGCCTTGACCGGCCGCAAAATGAGCTGAGCCTGACCACCCCTGACTTCCCGGCCTGGATTAAGGCCCACGTGGAAGACGTTCAGATGGTTAACCCGCAGCGCGAGGTGACCCTTCACGAGGTGGTCGCCGGCGACTACGGCGCGCTGGATATGCGCCTGATGGAGCGCGTGCTCGACAATCTGGTCAATAACGCGCTTCGCTACAGTAATCAGCAGATTCAGGTGAGCCTGACGCTCGCGGGATCGCGGGCGACTCTCCAGGTCAATGACGACGGCCCGGGCATCGACCCTGCCGAGCGCGAACGAGTGTTTGAGCCGTTTGTCCGGCTTGACCCTAGCCGCGATCGGGCGACCGGCGGCTGTGGGCTCGGCCTGGCTATCGTCCACAGCATCGCCCAGGCGATGTCCGGCGAGGTGAGCTGCCGCACCAGTCCGCTGGGGGGCGCATGCTTCAGCTTTAGCTGGCCTATCTACCACCAGCTGCCGAATTTTACCTCTGGCTGACCCCCCTTGCGCAGGCGCTGCGGCCTGCGTATAGTTAAAAATCGATTAGTATGTTGTAACTAAGGTGGCGCGGATGGCAAATTACGACCTCGTTGAACGACTCAATGGCACCTTTCGCCAGCTTGAGCGGGAGCTACAGGAGCTGCAGCAGGCGTTAAGCCGCTGTCGTCTGCTAGCCGCGCGGGTATTTGAGCTACCGGCGGTGAGCAAAGATGCCGAACACGACCCGCTTGAGACGATTCAGGTCGTGCAGCATATCGGTAAAACGGCGCTGGAGATGGCCCTCAGGCACTACGGCCATCTGTTTATCCAGCAGCAATCGGAAAGCCGCAGCAGCAAGGCGGCGGTGCGCCTTCCCGGGACGATCTGCCTGCAAACCAGCGCCGAGGAGCAGGCCGACCTGCGGCAAAAAATCGCCAGCATCAACGCGCTAAAGGCCACCTTCGAAAAAATCATTACCGTCGACTCCGCCCTCCCCGCCGCGGCCCGCTTTGAGTGGGTGCATCGTCATCTGCCGGGATTAATCACCCTTAGCGCCTACCGCACGCTGACGCCGCTGTTCGATCCCAGCAGCATCCGCTTTGGCTGGGCTAATAAGCACGTGATTAAGAATTTAACCCGCGATGAGGTGCTAATGCAGCTGGAAAAAAGCCTGCAGTCGCCGCGCGCGGTGCCGCCGTGGACCCGCGAACAGTGGCAGAGCAAGCTGGAACGGGAATATCAGGATATCGCCGCCCTGCCGCAGCGGGCGAAGCTGAAGATTAAGCGACCGGTCAAAGTCCAGCCTATCGCCCGCGTCTGGTACGCCGGCGAGCAAAAACAGGTGCAGTACGCCTGCCCTGGGCCGCTCATTACGCTGATATCCGGCACTCAGGGGGTCAGCGTGCCGGATATTGGCGAGTTACTGAATTACGATGCCGACAATGTCCAGTATCGCTATAAACCCCAGGCGCAGTCGCTCAGATTACTGATCCCGCGCCTGCACCTGTGGCTGGCTAGCGAGTAGCCATGCTGCCGACCATCTCTTCCGGGCGCACCCAGCTGTCGAACTCGGCCTCCGTCAGGTAGCCGAGCGCCAGCGCCGAGGCTTTCAGCGTCAGCCCCTCTTTATGCGCTTTTTTGGCAATTTCCGCCGCTTTGTCATAGCCGATATGGGTATTCAGCGCCGTCACCAGCATCAGAGACTCGTTGAGCAGCTGGTTGATTCGTTCCCGATTAGGCTCGATCCCGACCGCGCAGTGTTCGTTGAAACTCTCCATGCCGTCGGCCAGCAGCCGCACCGACTGCAGGAAGTTATGGATCACCATCGGGCGATAGACGTTGAGCTCAAAGTTACCGGAAGCACCGCCGATATTCAGCGCCACGTCGTTACCCATCACCTGACAGCACAGCATGGTCAGCGCTTCGCACTGGGTCGGGTTGACCTTGCCCGGCATGATCGATGAGCCCGGCTCATTCTCCGGAATCGCAATTTCGCCGATACCGCAGCGCGGGCCCGAGGCCAGCCAGCGCACGTCGTTAGCAATCTTCATCAGCGACGCCGCCAGCCCCTTCAGAGCGCCGTGGGCATGGACCAGCGCGTCGCAGGTTGCCAGCGCCTCAAACTTATTCGGCGCGGTAACGAACGGCTGGCCGCTACTCTGCGCCAGCTCTGCCGCGACCCGCACCGCGTATTCGGGATGGGTGTTCAGCCCGGTTCCCACCGCCGTACCGCCCAGCGCCAGCTCGCTCAGATGCGGCAGGCTCAGCTCAAGGTGGCGGAGGTTATGTTCGAGCATGGCGACCCAGCCGGAGAACTCCTGCCCCAGGGTCAGCGGCGTGGCGTCCTGCAGGTGCGTGCGGCCGATTTTAACGATATCGCTGAACGCGGCGGATTTGTCGCTAAGCGTTTTTTTCAGCACGTTAAGCTGGGGAATGAGCGTCTCCCGCAGCGCGATAATGGCCGCCACGTGCATCGCCGTCGGGAAGACGTCGTTGGAGCTCTGGCTCTTGTTGACGTCATCATTCGGATGCACCTTGCGCTCCATGCCCCGCACGCCGCCCAGCAGCTCGCTGGCCCGGTTTGCCAGCACCTCATTCATATTCATATTGCTTTGGGTACCGGAGCCGGTTTGCCAGATAGCCAGCGGAAATTCTGCGCTATGCTTTCCCGCCAGCACTTCATCGGCGGCCTCGACGATGGCCTGCGCTTTTTCGCCGGCCAGCAGGCCTAAATCCTGATTCACCTTCGCCGCCGCGCGCTTGGTCAACGCCAGGGCGTAGATAAGTTCGCCCGGCATTTTTTCCGTTGAGATACGGAAATGCTCCAGCGAACGCTGGGTTTGCGCGCCCCATAGCCTGTCGGCAGGAACCTCAATCGCGCCCATAGAGTCTTTTTCACTGCGATGCGTTGTCATTACTGTCTCCTTGAATAAAAAGTACGTAATTTCGACAAAGCCCACTGGCTTAAAAGCGTTAAGTATTGGTCAGATTTATAATTAGTTTTAGTCGTTCGTGCCGCTAAGCGACACAAATAACCGCCCCGCAGAGCGCAGCGGCGGCGTGTTAAAAATACCTGCCGGTGGATTCGCCGGCAGGCGCTCACCCGACGATCGGGGCGATTATTTCACGCAGCTCGCGCACTGCGAGGTCTGGATCTGCTGGAAGAAGTCGTTGCCTTTATCATCCACCAGAATAAACGCCGGGAAGTCTTCCACCTCGATTTTCCAGATAGCCTCCATTCCCAGCTCCGGATAAGCCACGCACTCAAGGCTCTTGATGCTCTGCTGCGCCAGCACCGCCGCCGGCCCGCCGATGCTGCCAAGGTAGAAGCCGCCGTGCTTGTGGCAGGCGTCGGTCACCTGCTGGCTGCGGTTGCCTTTTGCCAGCATCACCATGCTCGCGCCGTGGGACTGCAGCTGATCGACGTAGGAATCCATGCGCCCGGCGGTGGTCGGCCCCAGCGAACCGGAAGCGTAGCCGTCCGGCGTTTTGGCCGGACCCGCGTAGTAGATCGGGTGATCTTTAACGTACTGCGGCAGCGCCTCGCCGTTATCCAGCAGCTCCTTGAGCTTCGCGTGGGCGATATCGCGGGCGACGATAATCGTGCCGCTCAGCGACAGGCGCGTCGACACCGGATACTGCGACAGCAGCGCCCGAATCTCACTCATCGGCTGGTTGAGGTTGACCTTCACCGCCTCACCTTCGCCCGCCTGACGCAGCGCTTGCGGAATATATTGGCCCGGATTGCTTTCCAGCTTCTCCAGCCAGATCCCGTGACGGTTGATCTTCGCCTTGATGTTGCGGTCGGCGGAGCAGGAAACCCCCATCCCGACCGGGCAGGAGGCGCCGTGGCGCGGCAGGCGCACAACGCGGATGTCGTGGGCAAAGTACTTGCCGCCAAACTGCGCGCCGAGGCCGAGATCCTGCGCGGCCAGCAGCAGCTCCTGCTCCAGCTGCACGTCGCGGAACGCCTGGCCGTGCTCATTGCCTTCGGTTGGCAGACCGTCGTAATAGTGGGTGGAAGCCAGCTTAACGGTCTTCAGCGTCGATTCAGCAGAGGTCCCGCCGATGACAAAAGCAATGTGGTACGGCGGGCAGGCGGCGGTACCGAGGGTACGCATCTTCTCGACGAGGTAGTCCTTCAGCTTCGCCGGGGTAATCAGCGCCTTGGTCTCCTGATAGAGATAGGTTTTGTTGGCCGAGCCGCCACCCTTGGCGATGCAGAGGAATTTATACTCGTCGCCGTCGGTGGCGTAGAGGTCAATCTGCGCCGGCAGGTTAGTGCCGGTGTTAACCTCTTTATACATATCCAGCGCGGCGTTCTGCGAATAGCGCAGGTTGTCCTGAATATAGGTATTGTAAACGCCCTGCGACAGCGCCGCTTCGTCGCCGCCGCCGGTCCACACCCGCTGGCCCTTTTTACCCGTAATAATGGCGGTGCCGGTGTCCTGGCAGGTGGGTAGAATGCCCTTAGCGGCGATATCGGAGTTACGCAGGAACTGCAGGGCGACGTATTTGTCGTTTTCGCTGGCTTCCGGGTCGCTAAGGATATCGGCCACCTGCTGCTGATGCGCCGGGCGCAGCATAAAGGAGGCGTCGTGGAACGCGTGCTGGGCCAGCAGGGTTAGCGCCTGGGGTTCAACTTTAAGGACTTCCTGACCGGCGAATTCGGTAACGGAGACGTAGTCACTGCTGAGGAGATAATACTCGGTGTCATCCTTTTTGAGGGGAAAAGGATCCTGATAAACAAACGGTTTATTCGACATTGTGCTCTCACTTACTGCTTGGCTGATTATATTTCAGGCAGACACTCCATTTGCCTGTAGAAAAGCGAGTCGATCGATTTTACACAATTTTTTAACAAAAACTGAGACAAGGTCGACTTTTTCTTTCAGCAGTTGCTTCTCAGGCGTTTACTGGTTTAATAGAGCGATGACTATCAAGTGGAAACAGGGATTGAGAATGCAGAAGCTCATTAACTCAGTACAGAACTATGCCTGGGGAAGTCACACCGCATTAACCGAACTTTATGGGATCGCTAACCCCAACAATCTGCCGATGGCAGAGCTGTGGATGGGCGCGCACCCGAAAAGTAGCTCACAGATCCTCGATGCCAGCGGTACCCCGCGCTCTTTGCGCGAGATTATCGATGGCGACAAAGCCCGCCTGCTCGGCAGCAAAGTGGCCGAACGCTTCGGCGAGCTGCCGTTCCTGTTCAAAGTGCTGTGCGCCGACCAGCCGCTGTCTATTCAGGTGCATCCGAATAAGCAGGCCTCTGAAATCGGCTTTGCCAAAGAGAATGCCGCCGGGATCCCACTTGATGCCGCAGAGCGCAACTACAAGGATCCAAACCACAAGCCGGAGCTGGTATTTGCCCTGACGCCGTTCCTCGCCATGAACGCCTTTCGCGAGTTTGCGGAAATCGTCACGCTCCTGCAGCCGGTTGCCGACGCCCACCCGGCCATCGGCGACTTCCTCAGCAGCCCGGATGCTGAACGTTTAAGCCAGCTGTTTGCCAGCCTGCTGAATATGCAGGGCGATGAAAAATCTCACGCGTTGAGCGTACTGCAGTCAGCGCTCGACGCCGAGCAGGGCGAACCCTGGCAGACGATTCGCCTGATCGCCGAATTCTATCCGGACGATAGCGGCCTGTTCTCTCCCCTGCTGCTCAACGTGGTGAAGCTGAACCCCGGCGATGCCATGTTCCTGTTTGCTGAAACTCCGCACGCCTACCTGCAGGGCGTCGCCCTGGAAGTGATGGCCAACTCTGATAACGTGCTGCGCGCCGGCCTGACGCCGAAATACATCGATATTCCGGAGCTGGTCGCCAACGTTAAGTTCGTAGCCAAACCGGCAGCCGAGCTGTTGACGCAGCCGGAGCAGCACGGCGCCGAGCTGGACTTCCCGATCCCGGTGGATGACTTTGCCTTCTCCCTGCACGCGCTGTCGGCGCAAGAGTCCACCATCGCCCAGCAGAGCGCCGCGATTGTTTTCTGCGTCGAAGGCGAAGCGGTAATTCGCAAAGACGAGCAGCGCCTGACCCTGAAGCCCGGCGAGTCGGCGTTTATTGCCTGCGACGAATCGCCGGTACAGGTGAGCGGCACCGGCCGCCTGGCGCGCGTCTTCAATAAGCTCCAGTAAGTTACTGAACTTTTTAGCCGCTCTTGCTAGACTTTCACCCATCATGACAGCATCGCCAGGCGTCTTATTGCGCCTGGTTTTATTTATGGACAAATACTATGAAGAAATCGCTGGTCGCAGCAGGAATTATCGTGGCCCTGGGCGTGGTCTGGACCGGAGGCTCCTGGTATACGGGCAAGCAGCTGGAAAACCGGATCGCCGAGGTGGTTCAGCAGGCCAATGCTCAGCTACAAAACAGCGCCCCGGAAGCCGGGCTTGAGCTGGGCTGGCAGAACTATCAGCGCGGTCTGTTCAGCAGCCACCTGCAGCTGGTTGTGAAGCCGGCCGCGGGTAAAGAGAGCAGCTGGCTCGCTGGCGGACAGCCTCTGGTGTTTGACGAAGTCGTCAGCCACGGGCCGTTTCCGCTGGCGGCGCTGAAAAGCGGCCAGTTTGGCCCATCGATGGCGTCGGTCAAAACAACGCTGGTCAATAATGAAGCCAGCAAGGCGCTGTTTGATATCGCTAAGGGCAGCACGCCGTTTACCATCGATACCCTGATCGCCTATAGCGGCGACAGCCGGTCGGCTATCGACCTGAAGCCCCTGGATTACAGTAAAGGCGACGAAAAAGTCACCTTTAGCGGCGGCCAGTTCCAGCTGAATGCCGATCGCGACGGCAAGGCCATTGCGCTGACCGGCGAAGCGGGCAGCGGCCAGATCAACGCGGTCAACGAGTACAACCAGAAAGTGCAGCTGAACTTCAGCAATCTGAAAACCGACGGCACAACCGAGATGACCAGCTTTAACGAGCGCATCGGCAAGCAAAAAGTTTCGCTGGAGAAACTGTCGATTGGCGTAGAAGGCAAAGAGCTGGCCCTGCTGGAAGGGATGAACATCGACGGGAAATCTACGCTGACGGAAGATGGCAAAGGCATCAACAGCCAGCTCGATTACACCGTTAACAGCCTGAAGCTGCAAAACAAGGATCTGGGTAGCGGCAGGCTGACCGTGAAGCTGGATAATCTCGACGGCCAGGCGTGGCACCAGTTCAGCCAGCAGTACAATAGCGAAGCGCAGGCGCTGATGGCGAAGCCGGAGCTGACCCAGAATCCGGAGCTTTACCAGCAGGCGATGACCGAGACCTTCTTTAAGGCGCTGCCGGTGCTGCTGAAAGGCAACCCGTCGCTGACCATCGCCCCGCTGAGCTGGCGCAATGCGAAGGGCGAAAGTACCTTTAATCTGTCAATTTTGCTGAAAGATTCGACCGTGGTGACCGCTCCGGCGCAAACCCTGGCTGACGAGATTGACCGCAGCGTGAAGTCTCTTGATGGCAAGCTGGTCGTTCCGCTAGACATGGCGACCGAATTTATGACGCAGATTGCGGGTCTGGAAGGCTATCAGCCGGCTGACGCAGCGAAGCTGGCGGACCAGCAGGTCAAAGGCCTGGCGGCAATGGGGCAGATGTTCCGCATCACCGCCATGGAAAATAACGCCATCACCTCCAGCCTGCAGTATGCCGACGGCCAGGTGACCCTGAACGGGCAGAAAATGCCGCTGGATGAGTTCGCCGGTATGTTCGGCCTGTCGGTTCCCGCGGCGCCGGAGCCCGCCCCGCAGAGCGCGGAGCCGGAAGAGCTGGTCCCGCCGGTCACACCTCAGCAGTAAGATGCGAAATAGCCCTCTTCGGAGGGCTATTTTCTGGTCACCAGCCGCGGCGGCATGATTTGGTTGCGCGCTGATTCCGGCCCCTTTTCAAGACGACGCAAAATGCACCCGGCCAGGCTTTTGCCCATCTCTCTCGCCGGCGTGGTCACCCAGGTTAAGGGCACGTCATCCAGCGCGGCCTCCGGCACTTCGGCAAACGCCGCCAGCGCCACCCGCTGCTCAAAATAGCTTTCAACGCTGTCTTCACCGCTCTGGCGCCCTGCCCGCATCAGGCCAAACCACGCGCCGGTGGCAATGACGCTGTTGTAGCACAGCACCGCGGTGATGGTCGGATTTTGCCGCAACAGCGAGGCCATCGCCTCCGCCGCCAGCTTCTGGCTCGATTCGCACTCCAGCACCCATTCGCTGTGAAACGGCAGACCATACTTCAGCAGCGTCGCGCAGTAGCCGCCCACCCGCTCGGCGCGGGTTAAGGACGAGCTTTGCCCGCCCAGCCAGGCGATACGCTGATGTCCGCGGCGGATCAGATGCTCGGTGATCATCTGCGCGGCCTGCATATTATCCGGGCGGATTAAATCAATATCCTCGAGGTAGCTGGCCCGGGAGGCAAACACCAGCGGCATCCCGACCTCCGCCGCCCGGTCGCGTAGCTCGCCGCCCCGATCGATAGCGCCGGCGATAATCACCCCATCGACCCCCTGTGAAACCAGAGTTTCAAAACGCTGGAGCATTTTTTCGCCCCGATGTCCCCCTTGAGTGAGGAAGACCATCTTACCTGCGGATTCGAGGGCATCCGTAAGCCCGGCGGTTAGCTCCGCGTAGAAAGGCTTCGAGAGGTCGCTGACGATCAGGCCTATTACGTCGCTCTGCCCGCCGCGCAGCGATGCCGCCTGGCGGTTGCGGACAAAACCCAGATGCTCGATGGCCTGATTGACGCGTTCGCCGGTGGCTGACGAGATGCGTCCTTTGCCGCTCAGCACCAGCGAAACCGTGCTGACCGAGACGCCCGCAGCCTGGGCAACGTCGTTGATGGTGATTTTTCTTGCGATAGCCATGCCTGCAACCGACTCCCTGTGGCTGTCGATAAAACGTTTTATCAATGAGTGACCTTTATAAACGTTATTATCGCTTGATTATGTGATTTTTATCGCACTAAAAAGTGGTAAAACGTTTTATCTTTCCGTGACGTTACATCCTACCAATAACCTAAGCAGCAGGATTCGTGTTATGACGGCGAAAACAACTCCAAAAATTACGTTGTGGGAATTTTTCCAGCAGTTAGGGAAAACCTTTATGTTACCCGTGGCCCTGCTCTCATTCTGCGGGATCATGCTGGGGATCGGCAGTTCCTTAAGTAGCCATGATGTCCTCACCCTGCAGCCGTGGCTGAATACCCCGCTGCTGCAGGCGGTGTTCGTGTGGATGAGCAAGATCGGCTCTTTCGCCTTCAGCTTCCTGCCGGTGATGTTCTGTATTGCCATTCCTCTTGGTCTGGCCCGCGAAAATAAAGGCGTCGCCGCCTTTGCCGGTTTTGTCGGCTATGCGGTGATGAATCTCGCGGTCAACTTCTGGCTGACGGCGAAAGGCATTCTGCCGACCACCGACGCGGCCATCCTTAAAGCCAACAATATCCAGAACGTTATCGGCATTCAGTCGATCGATACCGGGATCCTCGGCGCGGTCATCGCCGGGATTATTATCTGGATGCTGCATGAGCGTTTTCATAACATCCGCCTGCCGGATGCGCTCGCCTTCTTCGGCGGCACCCGCTTTGTGCCAATTGCGACTACCGTGGTTATGGGGCTGGTCGGCCTCGCAATCCCGCTGGTCTGGCCGATCTTTGCAATGGGTATCAACGCGCTGGGCAGCGTCATTAACAGCGCGGGCAACTTCGGCCCGATGATTTTCGGCACCGGCGAACGCCTGCTGCTGCCCTTCGGCCTGCAGCATATTCTGGTGGCGCTGATCCGCTTTACCGAAGCGGGCGGTACCATGGACGTTTGCGGCCACAGCGTCAGCGGCGCGCTGACCATCTTCCAGGCACAGCTCAGCTGTCCGGAAACCCACGGTTTCTCAGAAAGCGCCACCCGCTTCCTCTCCCAGGGCAAAATGCCGGCGTTCCTCGGCGGCCTGCCGGGCGCGGCGCTGGCCATGTACCACTGCGCCCGCCCGGAAAATCGTCACAAAATTAAGGGTCTGCTGATCTCCGGCGTGATCGCCTGCGTCATTGGCGGCACTACGGAGCCGCTGGAATTCCTGTTCCTGTTCGTCGCCCCGGCGCTGTACCTCATCCACGCGCTGCTGACCGGCCTCGGGTTCACCATCATGGCGGTGCTCGGGGTGACCATCGGCAATACCGACGGCAACGTCATTGATTTCGTGGTCTTTGGCATCCTGCACGGTCTCTCTACGAAGTGGTACCTGGTTCCGGTCGTCGCCGCCATCTGGTTCGCGGTGTACTACGGAATCTTCCGCTTCGCCATCACCCGCTTTAACCTCAAAACGCCGGGCCGCGATAGCGAAAATAGCGCCGCGTTTGAGAAAGCCACGGCCGGTAGCGTCGGGAAGTCCGGCTATAATGTGCCGGCGATCCTTGCCGCGCTGGGCGGCGCAGAAAACATCACCTCGCTGGATAACTGCATTACCCGCCTGCGTCTGTCGGTAAGCGACATGAGCAAAGTCGACGCCGCCGCGCTGAAGGCCAACCGCGCCATTGGTGTCGTTCAGCTCAACCAGCATAATCTGCAGGTGGTCATTGGGCCGCAGGTGCAGTCGGTGAAGGATGAGATGAGCGTGCTGATGAATACCGTCCAGGCATAAACGCCGCGCCCCCTCCCGCCCGGAGGGGGTTCAGATAAAGGGAGTTCCGATGTTTGATTTCTCAACGCCCGTCGATCGCCACGGTACCTGGTGTACGCAGTGGGATTACGTCGCCGACCGCTTCGGCACCGCCGAGCTGCTGCCCTTCACCATCTCCGACATGGATTTTGCCGCCGCGCCCTGCATTCTTGATGCCATCAGCCAGCGTCTGGCCCACGGCGTGCTGGGCTACAGCCGCTGGAAAAACGATGAGTTTCTCGGCGCCGTTAGCCACTGGTTCTCCAGCCGTTTTCAGAGCCCCATCGATCGCGATACTATCGTCTACGGGCCATCGGTGATTTACATGGTGGCGGAAACCATTCGCCAGTGGTCCGATGCGGGCGACGGCGTCGTGGTACATACCCCGGCCTACGATGCTTTCTATAAGACCATTGCCGGCAACCAGCGGCGGCTGGTTCCGGTTCCGCTCGTCGTTCACGATAGCCAGTGGCGCAGCGATATGGCTCAGCTGGAGCGGGCGCTGGCCGAGCCGCGCAATAAAATCCTGCTGCTCTGCAGCCCGCATAATCCGACCGGAAAGGTCTGGAGCCGCGATGAGCTGGCAACGATGGCCCAGCTGTGCGAAAAGCACGGCGTCAAGGTTATCAGCGATGAGATTCATATGGATATGGCGTGGGAAAACCACCGACATACGCCGTGGTGCGACGTCGCCCGCAGCCCGTGGGCGCTGTTCACCTCCGCGTCGAAAAGCTTCAATATTCCGGCGCTAACCGGCGCCTATGGCCTGATTGACGACGCAGCCGCCCGCGATGGCTACCTCAGCGCGCTGAAATCACGAGATGGCCTCTCCTCACCCAGCGTACCGGCGCTGGTTGCCCATATTGCCGCCTATCGCGAAGGCGCCGGCTGGCTGGACGCCCTGCGGGACTATCTGCAGGAAAACCTGCGCTATATCGCCCGGGAGCTGAATCAGGCTTTCCCGCAGCTGAACTGGCGTCCGCCGGAAGCGACCTATCTTGCGTGGATTGACCTGCGGGCGCTCAAGGTTGACGATAGCGCCCTGCAGCACGCGTTAATCCACGAGCAAAAGATTGCCATCATGCCGGGCTCGACCTACGGCGAAGAAGGCGCGGGGTTTGTGCGCCTCAACGCCGGGTGTCCGCGGGTGAAGCTTGAGAGAGGGGTTCAGGGGCTGATTGCCGCCCTGCGTTCGCTGACGTAGGACTTCGCGAGGCGTTACGCGGGGCCGCTGCGTAACGCTCATCCACGCGCTTTCACTGGCCGGGCGGGTTGAGCTGCGCGAGGCGGAAGTTAAAGCGCATCTCCAGATCCTTGTAGGGTTTATTCTTCTCGAACTCCCACTGCGCCATCGCCCGCACCACCTCCTCATCAAACAGATAGCGGGGCTGCGAGTCCACAATCCGCAGCTCCGCAACTTTGCCCTGCGCGTTGACATCATAGACAACCTGAACGTAGCCCGTCAGATGGTTGGCGCGAGCCACGATCGGATAGGCAGGCTGGCTCCTTTTCAGCGGCTTCGGCTGCGGTAACGGTTTTTTTACGCCGTCGGAGGCGCAGCCCGACAGCAGCAACAGCAGCAGGCCCGGAGCCAGCATTGCGCTTAGTCTCGTCATCCCATAACTCCTTATTGATAATTCCTCTCAATAAGGTAGCGCAAGCTGGCGCCGCGGTCTTCTACCGAAAATCATAGCTGGCGCCTAAAGATCGTCCCGCCGCCGAAAGGCCAGATAGCCGGCGCCGATCGTAAAGACGCCGACAATGAGCACCAGTAAAATGAAGCCATGATGGTTGGTCGACAGCGGGATCCCGCCGACGTTCATGCCGAAGAAACCGGCCACAATGTTAATCGGCAGCGCCAGGACGGTAATCACCGTCAGGGTATACAGCGTGCGGTTGCTTTGCTCCATTTGCCTGGCGCTAATCTCTTCCTGGAGCAGGCTAATACGCTCAATCAGGCCGGACAAATCATTCAGCACCACCGTAAACTCCTCCGTGAACTGGCGAAACTCCTGAACTACCGCGCGGTCGATCCATGCCGGGGGCCGATTCAGCAGACGGAACATCGCCGCCGGTTCCGGCGCCAGCAGGCGCTGAAAGCGCAGCAGCATGCGCCGCAGGCGCGCCAGATCGGCACGGTTGCGCTGAACGTGGTTACTTAACAGGCGCTCCTCAATAGCATCGACGTGGCGGCTTGCCTGCCTGACGACCTGTTCCAGCACCTCTTCCTGCTCTTCCAGCAAAAAGGCCAGCAGCTCGGTAGAGGAGTTCACCTTTAGCGTTGCCAGCCGCGGCAGCATCCATTCAATAAAGCGCAGCGGTTTATAGCGCGCCGTCACCACCAGCTTCTGGCTGCAATACAGCCACAGCGTTGATGTTTCAGAGGTGGTCTCTTTGGGGTTAAACAGCACATCGTTGAGGACGGCAAACAGGTTATCGCCCTGACGTTCGATGCGCGTAGTGTGGGAACCATCGCGAATTTCCTCAAAGAAGAAGTCATCGACGGGAAAATGCGCCATCAGCCATTTTTCGGCAGTGGCATGATTCAGGTTGAGATGCAGCCAGACGAAATCATTTCCTCCGACCAGCTCATGATATTGGGCGCAGACCTCATTCGAGGATATTTGCCGCGGCGCATTGCCTTCGCGGAACAGATAGCCATAAACCAACCCGGACACTTCCATATCAAAATCGGGCTTTAACATTTTTAACGTAACGTCTTGACTCATATATCCCTCAGGATCTCATTGAGCAGTATTCAGGCCCGAACGCGGTCATCTTTCGCTATTTTATCCACCTTGGCAAGGTTAATGATTTGTTCATAAAACAGTAACCTGGCTGACATATTCGATTTATCAACCGGGCGCTAATTCCGCGCAGGAAAAATATTCCTTTTGATCCCGTCGAGCGTTTTGTCATGCCGGTCAGCGTATTATTCCCTCCTCTTAAACCCCGCCAGGGGTGATTTACCTTCTGAGTTCAGAGGCAGCTCTATGACATGGCAACAATTTAAACAAACCTACCTGATTAAATTCTGGGCTCCCGCCCCGGCGGTTATTGCCGCAGGTATTCTTTCTACTTACTACTTTGGTATTACCGGCACCTTTTGGGCCGTTACCGGCGAATTTACCCGCTGGGGCGGGCAATTACTGCAGCTTGCCGGCGTACATAGCGAGCAGTGGGGCTACTATAAGCTCATTCACCTCGACGGGACGCCGTTAACCCGCATTGATGGAATGATGATTATTGGCATGTTTGGCGGCTGTTTTGCCGCCGCGCTCTGGGCTAATAACGTTAAGCTGCGTATGCCGCGTAGCCGAATCCGCATTATCCAGGCCGTCGCTGGCGGTATTATTGCCGGATTCGGCGCCCGCCTGGCGATGGGCTGTAACCTGGCGGCATTTTTCACCGGGATCCCACAGTTCTCGCTGCACGCCTGGTTTTTCGCCATCGCCACCGCGATTGGGACCTGGTTTGGCGCCCGCTTTACCCTGCTGCCGGTTTTTCGTATCGCGGTGAAGATGCAGAAAGTCTCCGCGGCCTCGCCGTTAACCCAAAAACCTCAGCAGGCACGGCGCCGTTTTCGTCTCGGGATGCTGGTCTTTTTCGCCATGATTGCCTGGGGACTGCTGACCGCGGTCGACCGGCCGAAGCTGGGCCTGGCCATGCTGTTTGGCGTCGGTTTCGGTCTGCTGATCGAACGAGCGCAGATCTGCTTTACCTCGGCGTTTCGCGATATGTGGATAACCGGCCGGACCTATATGGCCAAAGCCATTATTTTCGGTATGGCCGCCAGCGCAATAGGCATCTTTAGCTACGTGCAGCTCGGGATGGAGCCGAAAATTATGTGGGCCGGCCCTAATGCGGTCATCGGCGGTCTGCTGTTCGGTTTTGGGATTGTTCTCGCCGGAGGCTGTGAAACCGGCTGGATGTATCGCGCCGTTGAAGGCCAGGTTCACTACTGGTGGGTCGGCCTGGGCAACGTTATCGGCTCAACCATTCTGGCCTACTTCTGGGACGACCTGTCGCCGGCGCTGGCCACAAGCTGGGATAAGGTCAATCTGCTGAGCACCTTCGGTCCTTTCGGCGGCCTGCTGGTAACCTATCTCCTGCTGTTTATCGCCCTGATGCTGGTCATTGCCTGGGAGAAACGCTTTTTCCGTCAAAAATCCGCTGCCCTTGCCGGCGCTAAGGAAACCGCATGAAAACTATCGTTCCTGATTATCGCCTCGATATGGTCGGCGAGCCCTGCCCCTATCCTGCCGTCGCGACGCTTGAAGCGATGCCGTCGTTAAAGAAAGGGGAAATTCTCGAAGTGGTCAGCGATTGCCCGCAGTCGATCAACAACATTCCGCACGATGCAAAAAACTACGGCTATACCGTTCTGGATATTCAGCAGGACGGGCCCACAATCCGCTACCTGATTCAGAAATAGATCAGCCAAAAGGCCGGCTGGCGCCCCGCCGCCGGCCGGCAGATCGGCCAGAAAATTAGCAACGTCGAACAATAAGCGGCTATTTTTTGGCTACGATATGACTTCGATCGTTATTCCCCCGCATTATTTCCGCCCCTCAGGCAATTCGCACGGCGGACGGACGGAAATAAGACGCCGCGCGCGCGGCAACCTCGACGTACAGCGGCCTGAAGGCGTTCCTCAGGTATTTACCCGAAGCCTATTTGTAATACAATTATCTTACTTTTAGTGTGAGGTACGTAATGAACATATTTCAAGCTCAGCCCCAGGACGTCGATAAAATTTTGCCGCTGTATCTAGGCTATCGTCATTTTTATCAGGTTGAGGCGCAGCCGGCTCAGGCCCGTGACTTTATTCTCAAACGTTTAGAGCTTAATGAATCGGTTATCTTTTTCGCGGAAATTGACGGCCAGCCCGTCGGCTTCGCGCAGCTCTATCCCCTGTTCTGCTCATTAGAAATGAAAAGGATCTGGCTGCTTTACGATCTCTTCGTCGATGCCAAATCGCGTAAACATGGCGTCGCGCAGAAGCTGATTGAGCGCGCCGAGCAGCTGGCTGCGGAAACAGATTCCGCATTTATCATGCTCAGCACCGCGACCGACAACGTCCCGGCGCAGGGGCTGTACGAGCGCAACGGCTTTGTGCGAGATACGGACTTTTTTGTCTACAATAAAATGCTGAACAAATAGGCGATATTCGATATCAGGGCCTCGCCCTGATATCGAAAGAGAGATTACCAGCCCTTAACCGCATCGCCTTTATACAGTTCCGCCGCCGCCGCGGCCACCTCATCGGTCTGATACGCTTTCACCAAATTTTTTACCTTATCGCTATCTTTATTATCGACGCGGCTGGCAAAAATATTGACGTACGGCGAGTTCTTATCTTCGACGAATAGCCCGTTACGGCTCGGCGATAGTCCGATCTGGCTGGAAAACGTCGTATTGATAACCGCGAGAGATATTTGCCGATCGTCCAGCGCCCGCGTCAGCTGCGGAGCCTCAATCTCAACAATTTTTAAGTGCTTCGGATTGTTGACGATATCCAACGCGGTCGGCAGGAGACCAACGCCCTCTTTAAGGGTAATCAGCCCCTGCTTTTGCAGCAGAAGCAGCGAGCGACCAAGGTTAGTCGGATCGTTCGGTACGGCAACCTGCGCGCCGTCCGGCAGCTGGTCAATAGCGGTAATCTGCTTTGAATAGGCGGCGATGGGGTAAACAAAGGTGGTACCCACCTCTACCAGCTTGTAGCCGCGCTCCTGAATCTGCTTATCCAGATACGGCTTATGCTGAAAAGCGTTAATGTCCAGATCGCCGTTATTGAGCGCCTCGTTCGGCAGCACGAAATCGTTAAAGGTCACAACTTCGACGTCGAGGTTGTACTTCTCTTTCGCCACCTTTTGCACCACCGACCACACCTGCTGGTCAATACCGGCGCTGATCCCAACCTTGATATGATTAGGGTCCTGTCCGGCGGGTCCGCAGGCGGTCAGGAGCAGCGAGCCGGCAACGGCCAGCGAAACAGCAAATTTTTTTAGAGTGAATACCATAGTCCCAGGGTCCTTTTTAAAATAGCCTGCCAGTCATTGCAGGAAAAGTAGCGCCAGGAACTATAAAAAATCTCATCTCTGAAATTAAATACTGATTCACTATGATTAATAGCGTTTTGCTATGAGCCCGGCCGCCAGGCCTCTGTTGACCCGCACGCTCTACGCGCAGCCTACGCCGATCGCTAAAATAGCAAAGCCCCGGCGATGGCCGGGGCTTGATGTACGGATGGCGCAGAAGCGCATCAAATGCGCGGGCGTTAACGCCTCGCGAGCAGATTTCATGATGCTGTGGACAAACCCAGCGCCGCCGCACGGATATTAAAAGACCCCTTCCGGGGCCTTCTGCTTAATTGCGTAATCCAGATACGGCTGCTTTTGCCGAAATATAGGGGGCAATATTATCAAATGTAATCATCGAGGATTTACAAAAGATACACTTCGCACCGAATGGATTGCTTTCAGATACATCGTAGTTTGATGTTCTGTACTGTGACCCATGGCAGCATGGGCACCTGAAATGAATGTGGTCAGTCATGATGTTAGCCTTTTATTTGCTACAACATTCACTACCGCAGGGGCATTTAGCCATATTTAACTGAAGGCTCTTCTTGACCTTCAATGACAGCGGAAATCACTGTTCGAATGGTTGGTAGAACAAAGACATCATTGTCATTATTTCTTAACGCTAAATCTGAAAACCATTTCAGATAAAACCATGTTACTTTATCAGCGATTATTTTGGATGTTGTTGGTTTTTAATTTGCCCGCAGGCATACGAAATACAAAAAATTACACAATGTACTGCTTCAGGAGGCGGTCACTCCTTCGATGCATGGTCGCTCGGGGTAATGATTTAGAGTGCATCAGCCCGTAAAACGCTTCATGCCACAGCACCCATACGACGTTTAGCCTGCTGAAATTCCAGACAAAAGCCAACCTGCCGCAGGTATTAAAGCCGGTAGACGCTACCGACTTCACGATGACCGCACGCGTTTTTTATCAATCTGACTACTCAGGATTACACCGTCATCGTTATCGCAGATTCATAAAAACGCAAAATTAATTAATCACGCAGAACGACATTACCGGCAGCAGGGCCTTTAGCACCGCTCTCGATAGTAAACTCGACCTTCTGCCCTTCAAACAGGGTTTTAAAGCCATCGCCCTGCAGCGCAGAAAAATGCACAAAAACATCTTTGCTGCCGTCTACAGGAGAAATAAAGCCAAAACCTTTACCTTCGTTAAACCATTTTACTAAACCAATCATCTTACCAGACATAAGTATTATCCCAATGTTCAAAGCCTTGCGGCGAAAAAGTTCGCATCACAGAAATTAATTAATAACGATAAGGAGGCTCGAAAAAAGGATTATTTAGGAATAACGCTTGAGATGAGGACTGCTTTACTAAACCGCTTTATTGGTTCTGTGTACCAAACCGACCTGCTATTGATCACATAGATAACCATCGATAGCAAGCATTATTTTCCGTCACCGCCGGGAAGCCGTTACCATTTAGCGCAGCGTGCAGGTAAACTGCTGCTCCATGACAAGGGTTCCCCACTGGTCGCCCTGCCACTCTTTTACCAGCTTAAAGCCAAACGATTCATATAGCCGACGAGCGGCCGTAAGTTTATTAAACGTCCATAGCTGAACGGTACTGAAGCCGCTCTCTGCGCAGAATTTCATCGCTTCGGCGAGCAGCTTTCTGCCCACGCCGCTGCCACGACATCCATCGTCGAGTATAAACCAGCGCAGATGCGCTTCACCGTTGCCAGGATCGTCGCCGTCAATCGCGACCGAGCCAACAATACGCCCGTTCAGCATGGCCAGCCAGATCTGATTGCATGCCCTATCCAGACGGCCAGAAAAATCAGCCAGCCCAGCGGCAACCCTGGATTCAAAGAAGATGCCGAAATGATGCTCTCTGGCATAGTAGCTGCCGTGCATTTCAGCGATGCGGCCAATCATTCCCGGATGATAGCCGGGGATAATGTCAAAGCTATCCCGAGTAACGTTCTCGCTGTTTTCACGACAGGCGGCTAAGGCGTTAGCGTAATATGTAAGCCCTTGCGCCACGGTCTGCTGCTGGTGGGGATGCATTTTTTTCAGCGCGGCAAGCACCTGTTCGTTACCATAGCTATTAATTTTCGCCACCGTATCCCTGCCTTTTACCGTCAGCCTCAGATACTTGACCCTGGCATCTTCAGCCGACAGAACTTCTTCCAGCTCATTGGCGCGAACCAGTTTTGCCAACATGCGGCTAACGCTGGACTTCTCAAGACCCAGAATCTGCACCAGCTGCGCCGCCGTCATTAGCTCCTGCGCGTGCACTTCGAGCAAAGAGTGGACTACGGAGGGGGAGTAATCGCTCGCTGCCAGAGTGCTGTTCATGAATCCGAGCTCCCGTACCATCTGACGAGAAGCCACGCGTATTTCTTCAACGATCTGCATTTCGCTATTCATAAACAACCGCTCCTGACAGCATAGTTGTATAATACAACCATATCCCGCAGCGGACTGTCAACGCGGCGGGACGGGCCGCAGCCTGGCTGGATCTTAAATTGAGCTAAGCGTTGCCGTTATGCCCCCAGATGCTTGTATAGACAGGTTTTTTTCAATACTTTTAAACAGTTATAACCCTGATGTATAATGATGTGCACTTTTACTAAAAAATGAGTGCGACCATGATTGATTCAACTTTGCCATTAACCGACATTCATCGCCATCTTGACGGCAATATCCGGGCCCAAACGATTCTCGATCTTGGCCGCCAGTTTGACATCGCGCTCCCGGCAACCACTCTCGACGCCCTTCGTCCACATGTCCAGGTCACCAGCAATGAACCCGATCTGGTGAGCTTCCTTGCCAAACTTGACTGGGGTGTAAAGGTTCTCGCTTCGCTGGAAGCGTGCCGTCGCGTGGCGTATGAAAACGTCGAGGACGCGGCCCGCAATGGCCTGCACTACGTTGAGCTGCGCTTTTCCCCGCGCTATATGGCGATGACCCACCGGCTGCCGGTTGACGGCGTGGTTGAGGCGGTGATTGCCGGCGTGCGCGACGGGAGCCGCGATTTTAACGTTGAGGCGCGGCTGATTGGTATCCTGAGCCGAACCTTCGGCGAGGCCGCCTGCCAGCAGGAGCTTGACGCGCTGCTTGCCCACCGCGACGGCATTACCGCTCTCGACCTCGCCGGTGACGAACTCGGTTTCCCCGGGGCCCTGTTTATGGAACACTTTACGCAAGCCCGCGACGCCGGCTGGCGTATTACCGTTCACGCAGGGGAAGCGGCTGGCCCGGAAAGCATCTGGCAGGCCATTCGTGAGCTGGGCGCGGAGCGTATCGGCCACGGGGTGAAAGCGGTGCAGGACCCGGCGCTGATGGACTTTTTAGCCGCGCAGCGTATCGGTATTGAATCCTGCCTGACCTCGAATATTCAGACCAGCACCGTCGCATCGCTGGCCGAGCATCCGTTAAAGACGTTCCTCGAACACGGCGTGCTGGCCTCTATTAATACCGACGATCCGGCGGTACAGGGCATCGATATTATTCATGAATACAACGTGGCCGCCCCGGCCGCGGGCCTGAGCCGGGAGCAAATTCGCCAGGCGCAAATCAACGGTCTGGAGCTCGCCTTCCTCAGCGCACAGGAAAAAGCGGCGCTGATTCAGCGCGTGCAGCGCGCCTAGGTTCCTGCCCGGCGGAACTCCTGCCGGGCGTTTCCCCTCAAATCAGGCACAGCGTGGCCCGATGCTTTGCTGATTCAATCCCCAGCTCGATCAGTTCCATAATCTGAATAGCCTGACCCGCCGGTACCGGATTTTCGCCCTCTCCGTTTAGCGCATCGCGGATGGCGGCGTAGTACGCCGGATAGTGGCCCGGCAGCGTTAGCCAGCTCTCCTCGCTGCGATCCGCGCCGTCTACGCGCGTCAGGGTCCCGTCGCGCATATCGTATCCCCAGTCTTCCTGCGGAAGGCGCTCGCCGTTTTTTAGCCGCTCCTCCTGCGGATCCAGACCATATTTGATATAGCTTCCCCGCGATCCGTGCACGATATAGCGCGCCGTTTCCGCCGCTGCCAGCAGAGTGGCGTGCAGGATCACCCGACGCTGCGGGTAAACCAGCACCGCATGGAAATAGTCGGTAGATTGCGCTCCCGGGCGCAGCTGGGCGAGATCGACGGTCATGCTGACCGGCAGGCCGAACAGGTTGATTGCCTGATCGAGAAGATGAGGTCCAAGATCAAACCAGATCCCGCTTCCAGGACCGCCCTGTTCACGCCAGCGGTTGCGTATCTGGGGACGGTAGCGGTCGAAGTGCGATTCGAAATAGCAGACTTCGCCCAGCAGCCCTTCGTTAATCAATGACTTGACCGTCAAAAAATCGCTGTCCCAGCGGCGATTATGGAACACCGAAAGCAGCTGCCCCCGGCTTCTGGCAATGGCGTCAAGCTCCCGGGCCTGTGACAGTGTCACGGTAAAGGGTTTATCAACCACCACATGTTTGCCCGCCTCCAGCGCGGCCTTCGCCAGCGGGAAATGGGTATCGTTCGGCGTAGGGATCACGATCAGGTCGATGTTGGGGTCGTCTAACAGCTGGCGGGGTTCGGCGACAACGCGCACCGTCGGCCAATCGATCCGCACCTTACTTTCATCGCTACTCGACACTGCGGCCAGCGTCATTCCCGGCGTACCGCCGATCAGCGGCGCGTGGAACGTTTTACTGGCGTACCCGTAGCCGATTATTGCGACGCGAATATTGTCACTCATCTTGCAACCTCTCTGGCGAAAAGTTCGGGGATTCACCATAACTATAGGACTCAAATGTCTTATTAGCTTTACTTATGCATTATCGACCGCTCACTCTTGCATCAATCACCAAAACAACGCCAGCTAATACTTGCGTTGTTCGCCTCATTTAGTAACATTTACCTCTGTTTTAACTTTCAATAGCAGAACTATGGCAGCCGTTTTCAGCAGAATTGTCGAGCTTATAGGTTGGGTTGTTTTTGGCGTTTCAGCCCTGCTTTTAGTTATCGCTCATCACATTGATAACTACCAATCCCCGCCTCCCGCTAACGTTGTGCAAACAAAATAGCGTTAACGCTAAAGAGTGACCCGCTTCGCAAGTATGCAACCGGTTTCTGAAACCGGTTGCATATGCATATTGCCCTTCATTACACTCTCCTTATCATTTGCTAAGGAGCTTTCTGATGGCCGCATTTCCGCAAAATTTTCTATGGGGCGCCGCTACCGCAGCCTATCAGGTTGAGGGCGGCCACGATGCCGACGGGAAAGGACCGTCGATCTGGGACATCTATTCTCACCAGCCGGGCACCACTTTCCAGGAGACTAACGGCGACGTTGCCGTCGATCACTACCACCGCTTTCGCGAAGACGTCGCGCTGATGGCCGAAATGGGCCTGCAGAGCTACCGCTTTTCCATCTCCTGGCCGCGCCTGCTGCCCGGCGGCCGCGGTGAGGTAAATGAAGCCGGCATTCAGTTTTATAGCGATCTGATCGACGAACTGCTGGCGCATAATATCGAGCCCATGATTACGCTGTACCACTGGGATCTGCCGCAGGCGCTGCAGGATGAAGGCGGCTGGGAAGCCCGCAGCACGGCGGAGGCCTTCGCCGAATACGCGCGCTTGTGCTACGCGCGTTTCGGTTCGCGGGTCAAACTGTGGGCCACCTTTAACGAGACCATCGTTTTTATTGGACATGGCTACATTAACGGCTGCCATCCGCCGGCGGTCCGCGACCCGGCCCGCGCAATTCAGGCCTGCCACCACGTTTTTGTGGCCCACGCGATGGCGATTAAAGCGTTTCGTGAAATGGGCGTTAAGGGTGAAATTGGTTTCGTCAACGTTCTCCAGCCGCATACGCCGCTCACCGATAGCGATGAGGATCGTCGGGCGACCGAGCTGGCGGACGCCATCCATACCCACTGGCTATACGACCCGGTATTGAAAGGCACCTATCCCGAAGAGCTGCTGCAACAAACCCAGGCGCTGTGGGGCGTCCCGCGCTTTGCCCCCGGAGATGACGCGCTGCTGCGAGAAAACCACAGCGATTTTATCGGCCTCAACTACTATCGCCGCGAAACCGTTTCTGCCCATCCGCAGGAAGGATTAAGCGGCGGCGAGCCTGGCGTAGAGGGCCTGTTCTGTTTCGTCCGTAATCCGCAAAGCACCTATACCGAATGGGGCTGGGAAATTTGGCCGCAGGGGTTAACGGACGGCATTATGATGATTAAGGAGCGCTACGGCGATATCCCGATTTACATCACCGAAAACGGTTTAGGAGCCAAAGACCCGATTATTGACGGCGAAATTGTCGACGATCCGCGTATCGACTACCTCAGCGCCCACATTGATGCGCTGGAAAAAGCGCTGGACGCCGGGGCCGACGTGCGCGGCTATTATCCCTGGTCCTTTATCGATCTGCTGAGCTGGCTGAACGGCTATCAGAAGCAGTACGGCTTCGTTTTTGTCGACCATCAGCAGGGGCTCGCCCGCAAACGGAAAAAGAGCTATTTTTGGTATCAAAACGTTATTGCCACCCGCGGCCAACAGCGTTAATCTTCTCCTCCAGGCGCCGTCCGGCGCCTGATTCAGCGCTAGAATATTCTTAAATTTCTTATTACTACACCAGGAATGTAATCAGTTCTTGTCTTTAGTATTTACAACCGAAATAATTCCGCCCAGGCCCGTTAACAAGGTGCCGCTGGTTGAGAACAGGTTTACTGAAAGCTGGTAATATTCGACTTAGAAGCTATCCCACCAAGGGTCATTGTTGCCGCCAGTTTGGAGGCCGGGAACGTGGAACAACCGCAGCGTACGCGCAGTACGTGAGGATGCGAGCGCGGCCCTGAGCCAAAATGGCAAACAGAATAGCCTGATGGGATAGGCTTATATTTATTCCGATTATAAAATGGATACGCAAATGACCGTTCAGGACTATTTATTAAAATTTCGTAAAATCAGCTCGCTGGAAAGTCTGGAAAAACTTTTTGACCACCTTAACTACTCCCTGACCGATAACGAAGAGATTGTTAACATGTACCGCGCCGCTGACCATCGCCGGGCCGAGCTGGTTTCTGGCGGTAAACTGTTCGATATTGGACAGGTTCCTAAGTCAGTCTGGCGTTACGTGCAATAAAGACTGTTCTGAAGCACGCCAGTTGCTTATACTCCCGCCCTTGATTTTGATCTGTACCTGAATAAATTGAGCGCTGGCCCGCCGGGCGAGCAGCACGAATATGCGGACGCTTGCTCAGGCAAGCGCGTGCAGCCTGACGCTCAACGGGTATATCACTGGCGTTAAATCCGGGAGAAAGTATGTCCTCTGACTCTGCAGAACGAATTGGCGGATGGCTGCTGGGGCCGCTCGCGTGGCTGCTGGTGGCGCTATTAAGCGCTTCGCTATCGCTGCTTATATTTGCCAATGCGTTAATGGCGCCCCAAACGTTCTCCTTGCTGGGCGCAATGAGCGCCGGGAATCTTATCCTTTGGATTGCGTCTCTGCTGTTCGCCGTTGCCATGTGGTACTACACCCTGTGGCTGACGCTGGCTTTTTTCAAACGGCGAAAGATTGTGCCGAAGCACTATATTATCTGGCTGCTGATTTCACTGCTGCTGGCGATTAAAGCCTTTGCCTTCTCGCCAATATCGGACATTCTGGCCCTGCGCCAGCTGCTGTTCCCACTCCTTGCTGCCGCGCTGCTGGTTCCTTACTTCAAGCGCTCCGAACGGGTTAAACGGACCTTTGTCAATCCGTAATAACCCCACAGTTAACCTGTTGTCGCCGGTATCGTTTTATTCGATAATAGGCGGCTTTTTCCGTTTCAGGTCGAATTGATGGCTGATTATTTACTGCTCTTTATTGGTACCGTCCTCGTTAATAACTTCGTGCTGGTGAAGTTTCTTGGGCTGTGTCCGTTTATGGGGGTTTCCAAAAAGCTGGAGGCCGCTATGGGAATGGGGCTGGCCACCACCTTTGTGATGACGCTAGCCTCTATCTGCGCCTGGTTAATTGATACCTGGATTCTCATCCCGCTGGATCTGGTCTATTTACGCACGCTGACCTTTATTCTGGTCATTGCGGTGGTCGTGCAGTTCACTGAAATGGTGGTGCGCAAAACCAGCCCGGCGCTGTATCGCCTGCTGGGTATCTTCCTGCCGCTGATCACCACCAACTGCGCCGTGCTCGGCGTGGCGCTGCTGAATATTAACCTTGGACATAATTTTCTGCAGTCCGCGCTGTATGGTTTTGCGGCGGCGGTCGGCTTCTCTCTGGTAATGGTGCTGTTTGCCGCCATTCGCGAGCGTCTGGTGGTTGCGGACGTCCCGGCGCCGTTTCGCGGTAACGCCATTGCGCTGGTGACGGCAGGTTTAATGTCGCTGGCATTTATGGGCTTTAGTGGTTTGGTGAAGTTGTAATATGAGTGCTGTCTGGATAGCCGTCATTGCTATTAGCCTTCTCGGGCTGATTTTCGGCTTAATTTTGGGTTATGCCTCCCGCCGTTTTGAGGTGGAAGACGATCCGGTCGTTGAAAAGATCGACGAACTTCTTCCGCAAAGCCAGTGCGGCCAGTGCGGCTACCCCGGCTGCCGTCCCTATGCGGAAGCGGTAGGCCTGCAGGGTGAGAAAATCAACCGCTGCGCCCCCGGCGGCGAAGCGGTGATGTTAAAAATTGCCACCCTGCTGAACGTCGACCCGCAGCCTGCTGACGGCGATGCGCAGGAGGCCGAGCCCGTGCATATGCTGGCGGTCATCGACGAAAAAAACTGTATTGGCTGCACGAAATGCATCCAGGCCTGCCCCGTTGACGCCATTGTCGGCGCGACCCGCGCGATGCATACGGTGATGAGCGACCTCTGTACCGGCTGTAATCTTTGCGTCGCCCCCTGCCCGACGCAGTGTATAGAGATGGTTCCGGTTGCGACGACCACCGCAACCTGGAAATGGGATCTACACACCATCCCGGTGCGCATCATTCCTGTGGAACAACATGTTTAAGCTATTTTCCGCGTTCAAAAAAGACAAGGTCTGGGATTTCAACGGCGGTATTCATCCGCCGGAGATGAAAACCCAGTCAAACGGTACGCCGCTGCGCCAGGTCTCCCTTGCGCAGCAGTTTGTTATTCCGCTGAAGCAGCATATTGGCGCGGAGGGCGAGCTGTGCGTGCAGCCTGGCGATCGCGTCCTGCGCGGCCAGCCGCTTACCCGCGGCTGGGGAAAAATGCTGCCCGTACACGCCCCGACGTCAGGTATCGTCAGCGCCATCGCTCCGCATTCGACGGCGCATCCCTCCGCGCTGGCGGAGATGAGCGTTATCATTGATGCCGATGGCGAAGACCGCTGGATTGAACGCGACGGCTGGAGTGACTACCAGAGCAAATCCCGGGATGAGCTTATCGAGCGCATCCATCAGTTCGGCGTTGCCGGGCTGGGCGGCGCCGGCTTCCCCACCGGGATCAAGCTGCGCGGCGGCGGCGACAAAATCGACACTTTAATTATTAACGCCGCCGAGTGCGAGCCCTACATTACCGCCGACGATCGCCTGATGCAGGACTGCGCGGCGCAGATTATCGACGGCATTCGCATCCTGGCCCATATATTACAGCCGAGCCAGGTGCTGATCGGCATTGAAGACAACAAACCGCAGGCTATCTCCATGCTGCGTGCGGTACTCAGCGACGCGCACGGCATCTCCCTGCGCGTGATCCCGACCAAATATCCCTCCGGCGGCGCTAAGCAACTGACGCAGATCCTCACCGGTAAGCAGGTTCCCCACGGCGGCCGTTCTTCCGATATCGGGGTCCTGATGCAAAACGTCGGCACCGCCTACGCGGTTAAACGCGCGGTGATTGATGGCGAACCGCTGACCGAACGCGTAGTGACTTTAACCGGGGAAGCGGTTTCGCGCCCGGGCAACGTCTGGGCCCGCCTGGGCACGCCGGTGCGCCACCTTTTGGATGACGCCGGTTTCTGCCCCAGCGCTGAGCCGATGGTGATTATGGGCGGCCCGCTGATGGGCTTTACCCTCCCGTGGCTCGACGTGCCGGTTGTCAAAATCACCAACTGCCTGCTGGCCCCGTCGGCCAGCGAAATGGGCGAGGCGGAAGAAGAAAAAGGCTGCATCCGCTGTAGCGCCTGCGCCGATGCCTGCCCTGCCGATCTGCTGCCGCAGCAACTGTACTGGTTCAGTAAAGGCCAGCAGCACGACAAGGCCACGACCCACAATCTGGCCGACTGCATTGAATGCGGCGCCTGCGCCTGGGTCTGCCCGAGCAATATTCCGCTGGTGCAGTACTTCCGTCAGGAGAAGGCCGAGATCGCGGAGATTCGCCTGGAAGAGAAGCGCGCGGCCGAAGCCAAAGCCCGTTTTGAAGCCCGCCAGGCGCGTCTGGAGCGCGATAAGGCCGCGCGCCTTGAACGGCATAAGCAGTCTGCCGTACAGCCCGCAGCGAAAGATAGCGAGGCGATTAACGCCGCCCTCGCCCGCGTGCGGGAAAAACAGCAGGATGCGGCGCAGCCGATTATCATTCAGGCGGGCGCTAAGCCGGATAATAGCGAAGCCATCGCCGCGCGCGAAGCGCGTAAAGCCCAGGCTCGCGCCCGTAAAAGCGAACAGTCTGAGATCGCGCCTGAGCAGCCGGCCAGCGCAGGTCTCGATCCGCGCAAAGCTGCGGTAGAGGCCGCTATCGCCCGCGCCAAGGCCCGCAAAGCCGAACAGCAGCAGGCTGACGTCGTCGCGGCCGCGCCGGCGGCTGAGGGCGTCGACCCGCGCAAAGCTGCGGTAGAAGCCGCTATCGCCCGCGCCAAGGCCCGCAAGGCCGAACAGCAGCAGGCTGACGTCACTGCCGCGCCGGCGGCTGAGACCGTCGATCCGCGCAAAGCCGCGGTAGAGGCCGCTATCGCCCGCGCCAAGGCCCGCAAAGCCGAACAGCAGCAGGCTGACGTCGTCGTGGCCGCGCCGGCGGCTGAGGTCGTCGATCCGCGCAAGGCCGCGGTAGAAGCCGCAATCGCCCGCGCCAAGGCCCGCAAGGCCGAACAGCAGCAGGCTGACGTCGCTGCCGCGCCGGCGGCTGAGGCGGTCGACCCGCGCAAGGCTGCAGTCGCAGAAGCAATCGCCCGAGTTCAGGCCAGGAAAGCATCCCGGCAGGCAGTTAACGAGGATTAAATGGTTTTCAGAATCGCAAGCTCTCCCTATACCCACAACCAGCGTCAGACCTCGCGGATTATGCTGCTGGTGCTGCTCGCCGCCGTACCCGGCATCGTGGTGCAGACCTGGTTTTTCGGCTGGGGCACCGTGCTGCAGCTTATCCTGGCGGCCTTAACCGCCTGGGGAACCGAAGCCGCCATCCTCAAACTGCGAAAACAGAATATTGCCGCCATTCTGGCCGACAACTCCGCGCTGCTGACCGGCCTGCTGCTGGCCGTCAGTATTCCGCCCCTTGCGCCCTGGTGGATGGTTGTCCTCGGTACCGCCTTTGCCGTTATCATCGCCAAGCAGCTGTACGGCGGGCTGGGGCATAACCCGTTTAACCCGGCCATGATTGGCTACGTCGTGCTGCTGATCTCCTTCCCGGTGCAGATGACCTCCTGGCTGCCGCCGCAGGAGATTGCGGCCCACATTCCAGGCTTTACCGACGCGCTGCGGGTCATTTTCACCGGCCATACCGCCTCCGGGGGCGATATGAACGCCCTGCGCCTCGGGGTCGACGGTATCAGCCAGGCCACGCCGCTGGACACCTTTAAAACCTCCCTGCACGCCGGCCATAAGGTGCAGGAGATCCTCCAGTACCCGATATTCGGCGGCACGCTGGCGGGGCTTGGCTGGCAGTGGGTTAATATCGCTTATCTGGTCGGCGGGCTGTTCCTGCTGTGGCAGAAGACGATTCGCTGGCATATTCCGCTCAGCTTCCTGCTGAGTCTGGCCGTATGCTCCGCGCTCGGCTGGTTTTTCTCGCCGCAGAGCCTGGCCGCGCCGCAGATACATCTGCTGTCCGGCGCCACCATGCTCGGCGCGTTCTTTATTCTGACGGATCCGGTAACCGCCTCCACCACCAACCGCGGACGCCTTATTTTCGGCGCGCTGGCGGGTCTGCTGGTCTGGCTCATTCGCAGCTTCGGCGGCTATCCTGACGGCGTTGCCTTCGCGGTGCTGCTGGCGAACATTACCGTTCCGTTGATTGATTACTACACGCGTCCCCGCGTGTATGGCCACCGCTGAGGACCCGTCATGTTAAAAAGCATGCGCAAACACGGCATCACGCTGGCGCTTTTCGCCGCCGGCTCCACCGGCCTGACGGCGGCTATCAATGAGCTGACCAAATCGACTATTGAAGATCAGGCGGCTCAGCAGCAAAAGGCGCTATTTGACCAGGTTCTGCCCGCAGAGCTGTATAATAACGATCTGCTGAAGAGCTGTTATCTGGTCTCCGCCCCGGAGCTGGGGAAAGGACAGCGTAAGATCTGGATTGCTAAAAATAACGACATCCCGGTGGGTGCGGTAATGGAAACCACCGCGCCAGACGGCTACTCCGGGGCGATTCAGCTGCTGGTCGCCGCCGACTTTAAAGGTACCGTCCTCGGCACCCGGGTGACCGAACATCACGAAACGCCGGGCCTTGGCGATAAAATTGAGCTGCGTCTTTCTGACTGGATCACCCATTTTGCCGGCAAAGTTATCCACGGGCAGAATGACGGCCGCTGGGCGGTTAAAAAAGACGGCGGCGATTTTGACCAGTTTACCGGCGCGACCATTACGCCGCGCGCGGTCGTCAACGCGGTTAAGCGCGCTGGCCTGTATGCACAAACGCTGCCAACGCAGATTCCCGAATTCACCGCCTGTGGAGACTAGAGCATGAGCGAAGTAAAAGACGTTATTGTTCAGGGGTTGTGGAAAAACAACTCCGCGCTGGTCCAGCTGCTGGGGATGTGCCCCCTGCTTGCCGTGACCTCCACCGCCACCAACGCGCTGGGATTAGGGCTGGCAACCACCCTGGTTCTGACCCTGACCAACCTGACTATCTCCAGCCTGCGCCGCTGGACGCCGGCCGAGATCCGTATTCCAATTTACGTGATGATCATCGCCTCGGTGGTGAGCGTCGTGCAGATGCTGATTAACGCCTACGCCTATGGCCTCTATCAGTCGCTGGGGATTTTTATCCCGCTGATTGTAACTAACTGCATTGTCGTCGGCCGCGCCGAGGCTTTTGCGGCCAAAAAGGGCCCGGCTCTGTCGGCGCTGGATGGTTTCGCAATTGGCATGGGGGCCACCTGCGCCATGTTTGTGCTCGGCTCGCTGCGTGAGATCATTGGTAACGGTACTCTGTTTGACGGCGCGGATAGTCTGCTCGGCGGCTGGGCAAAAGCGCTGCGCATCGAGGTCTTCCATACCGATACCCCCTTCCTGCTGGCGATGCTGCCGCCGGGGGCGTTTATCGGCCTCGGAATGATGCTGGCGGTCAAATATCTTATTGATGAGCGAAGCAAGCAGCGCAAGGCCCGGGCGGTAAGCGCCGAAACCCCGGTCGTTGCGCCCTCTGACGCCACCGGGAAAGCCTGATGAATAAGAGCAAACGTCTGGAAATTCTGACCCGCCTGCGGGATAACGACCCGCATCCCACCACGGAGCTCAATTTCAGCTCGCCGTTTGAGCTGCTGATCGCCGTACTGCTCTCGGCGCAGGCGACCGACGTCAGCGTCAATAAAGCGACGGCGAAGCTCTATCCGGTTGCCAACACCCCGGCGGCGATGCTTAGCCTGGGCGTCGATGGGGTCAAGTCGTATATCAAAACCATCGGCCTGTTTAACAGCAAAGCGGAAAACGTCATTAAGACCTGCCGGATCCTGCTGGAGCAGCATAATGGCGAAGTCCCAGAGGACAGAGCCGCGCTGGAAGCGCTGCCCGGCGTCGGGCGCAAAACCGCCAACGTGGTACTCAATACCGCCTTCGGCTGGCCGACGATTGCGGTAGATACGCATATTTTCCGCGTTTGCAACCGGACACAATTTGCCCCCGGTAAGAACGTCGAGCAGGTTGAAGAGAAGCTGCTGAAGGTGGTTCCCGCCGAGTTTAAGGTGGACTGCCACCACTGGCTTATTCTCCACGGCCGCTATACCTGCATCGCCCGCAAGCCGCGCTGCGGTTCCTGCCTGATCGAGGACCTCTGCGAGTTCAAAGAGAAGGTCTACGCTGCCTGATGTCCGCTCCCTGAGCAGAACCATTACCCTGTCTGTGGTAATGGTTCTGTTCATACCCTTTCATCCCTGCCACTTTCGCCATAATTTCGCCAGTTAACAGGGTGATCGTCTGCTCATATAACTCTCAGCCAGGTTAATCATTTTTTACGAAGAAAAAATTTCTATACATTTGTGATCCAGATCATCCATGCAACTCAATGTTAATTTATTGTTGCTTATTTGATAGTTAAAGCCAGCAATTGCAATATCCGAGCCCTGCTTATCAGGACAATACCCCATCATTTTTTAGGATTATGGCCTATATCACTGGGTTCAAGGCTGATCAGCAGAATATATCGCCTTTATGCGCCGCCATGCGGATGCAGACAGATAAAAATATCACCAATGGCGAAACGGTGAAGTTTAACTCTGCATAACATTTGAATGACCGGCGTATTATAACGCCTCGGTTATGTGTAACAGAGTATTACAAAGCTATTGCCTGAACGGTCAGGATAGTGAACATTACCTGCCGTTTTCCCTCCAGAATAACTATAAAGGCGGCGGTCATCGAAGATTGCGCCCCGAACACCCCCCGTTAATATGGGATGTAAAAAAAGAGGTATATGTGTCAACTGCAAACAATAAACCAGCAGAAAGCGTGAGTTTGAACGCTTTCAAGCAGCCGAAATCGTTCTACCTGATCTTCTCGATCGAATTATGGGAGCGTTTTGGTTATTACGGCCTGCAAGGGATCATGGCCGTTTACCTGGTAAAACAGCTGGGTATGTCAGAAGCGGATTCTATTACACTCTTCTCCTCCTTCAGCGCGCTGGTCTACGGCCTCGTGGCTATCGGCGGCTGGCTGGGCGATAAAGTGCTCGGCACCAAGCGCGTCATTATGCTGGGTACGATCGTACTGGCGATCGGCTATGCGCTGGTCGCGTATTCCGGACATGACGCCGCTATCGTTTATATGGGTATGGCGACTATCGCCGTCGGTAACGGCCTGTTTAAGGCTAACCCGTCCTCCCTGCTGTCTACCTGTTATGAGAAAGACGACCCGCGTCTGGACGGTGCATTTACCATGTACTATATGTCCATCAACATCGGTTCGTTCTTCTCGATGCTGGCTACCCCGTGGCTGGCAGCGAAGTTCGGCTGGAGTATCGCCTTCTCCCTGAGCTTTGTCGGCATGTTGATTACGCTGGTGAACTTTATGTTCTGCAAGAAATGGGTGAAAAACTACGGTTCTAAACCCGACTTCGCCCCGGTTCATTACGGCAAACTGCTGGCCACCCTCGTCGGCGTGGTTATCCTGGTGGTTATCGCTACCTGGCTACTGCATAACCAGGGCATCGCTCGTATGGTTCTGGGCGTGGTTGCGCTGGGCATCGTCATCATCTTCGCCAAAGAAGCTATCGCCCTGAAGGGCGCCGCGCGTCGTAAGATGGTTGTGGCCTTCATTCTGATGGTGCAGGCGATCGTCTTCTTCGTCCTTTACAGCCAGATGCCGACGTCCCTGAACTTCTTCGCCATCCGCAACGTTGAGCATGCCATTATGGGCATCAGCTTCCAGCCGGAGCAGTTCCAGGCGCTGAACCCGTTCTGGATTATGATCGGTAGCCCGATTCTGGCCGCCATCTATAACAAGATGGGCGACCGTCTGCCGATGCCGCACAAGTTTGCTATCGGTATGATCCTCTGTTCCGCCGCATTCCTGGTGCTGCCGCTGGGCACCAAATTCGCCACCGATGCCGGTATCGTGTCGGTAAACTGGCTGATTCTGAGCTACGCGCTGCAGAGTATTGGCGAGCTGATGATTTCCGGCCTCGGTCTGGCAATGGTTGCCCAGCTGGTTCCGCAGCGTCTGATGGGCTTCATCATGGGCAGCTGGTTCCTGACCACCGCGGGCGCAGCAATTATTGCAGGTAAGATTGCTAACCTGATGGCCGTTCCGGAAAACGTAACCGACCCGCTGGTTTCTCTGAACGTTTACGGTCACGTATTCATGCAGATTGGTATCGTGACGGCCGTAATCGCCGCGCTGATGCTGCTGACGGCGCCGAAGCTGAATCGTATGACTCTGGACGACGATAGCGTCGCTAAAGATCGCGAGACGGCAACAGCCTAAGCGCTTCGGGAAAACCACTTAATTTAGCCGCTAACCTGCCGTTAGCGGCTTTTTTTTTACCCCTGCGCGGACTACCATACAGAAAACTGCAGCCACAAGGAGTTACCGATGAAACTGTTCTACAAACCCGGCGCCTGTTCTCTTGCTTCGCATATCGCCCTGCGCGAAAGCGGGCTGGATTTCACCTTGCAGGGCGTGGACGTAATGAAAAAGCGTCTTGAAAACGGGGATGATTACCTGCTGATTAACCCGAAAGGCCAGGTTCCGGCGCTGCTGCTTGACGACGATCTCCTGCTGACGGAAGGCGTGGCGATTATGCAGTACATTGCCGATCGCGTCCCGGATCGACAGCTGCTGGCCCCGGTGGACACCATCGCCCGCTACCAGACGCTGGAGTGGTTGAACTACGTCGCAACGGAGCTGCACAAAGGCTTCACCCCGCTGTTTCGTCCGGACACGCCGGAAGATTACAAACCCACGGCGCGGGCGCTGCTGGAGAAGAAGCTGCAGTATATTGACGAATCGCTGGAGGATAAGCAGTGGCTGAACGGCCATCGCTTCACCATCGCCGATGGCTATCTGTTTACCGTACTGCGCTGGGCGTACGCGGTGAAGCTTAATATGGCAGGCTATCGCCATATCGAGGCGTGGATGAAGCACATCGCCGCGCGCCCGTCGGTGGCGGCTGCGCTGGAAGCGGAAGGTCTGAAGTAAGGTCGATTGCCCTGCCCGGGCGCGGCTCCGGGCAGGCTGTCAGCGCCTACAGCTGCGTGGCGCTGAAGAGATGCTCAGGCAGCGCAATGCGATCCTGCGCCGCCACGACCTGCAGCTCATACTCCTGCATTGCTTTGGTCGCCAGCATGATTTCGTACACCGCGGCGGTGACGTGCTCCAGCGCATCGCGCAGGCTCGCTCCCTGCAGAAGCTTCACCAGCAGCAGGCCGCTGGTCACATCCCCCACCCCCACCGGCTGACGCAGGCCAAAGTCCACCAGCGGACGGCTGATATGCCAGGCTTCGTCGCGCGTCACCAGCAGCATTTCAAAACGGTCCATGCTAATCCCGGCGCGCGACAGGTGCTTCACCAGCACCACTTCCGGCCCCTGGGCAATGAGCTCCCGCGCGGCGGCCACCGCTTCGCCGACGTTCGCCACCGGATGCTCGCAGAGAATTTCCAGCTCCAGCAGATTCGGGGCAATAATATCGCTGGCAGGCAGCGCATGGCGCACGTGAAACTCGGCTACGCCAGGTGCTACGATGCAGCCCTTTTCAGGATGGCCCATCACCGGATCGCAAAAATATTTTGCCGCCGGATTGGCCGCTTTCACCTGACGAACAATCCCGAGAATATGTTCGCCCTGTTCCGCCGATCCCAGATAACCGCTGAGCACCGCGTCGCAGCGCTGAAGCTGATTAATATCAGCGATGCCCTGTACGATCTCGGTCAGATGCGCTGGCGGCATAACGCAGCCGGTCCATTTACCGTACTGAGTATGGTTTGAGAACTGCACGGTATTGAGGGGCCAGACGTTCGCGCCAAGGCGGCGCATCGGAAACTCGGCGGCGCTATTGCCGGCATGGCCAAACACAACGTGAGACTGGATGGCGAGGATATTCTTCATCTTGGATACCTGACAGCAAAAAATAAGGGGCGTGGTTTCCCACGCCCCTGCCTTTACGCAATTACTTCCAGCAGACCAGACAGTAATTTTTCTTACCGCGGCGCAGTAAGGTATAGCGACCAAACAGGCGATCGCCTTCGCCGAAGACATACTCCGGGTCGGCCTGTTTTTCACCGTTGATGGTCACCGCGTTGGAGGCGATGGTTTTACGCGCCTGGCCACGGGATGGCTGCAGCTCGGAATCCACCAGCGCCTGCATCAGGTCGGCGCCCTGTTCCATTTCAATCATCGGTACGCCGTCCTGCGCCAGCTGCTCGAAGTCCGCTTCGCTCAGCTCGCTCAGGTTGCCGTTAAACAGGCTCTCGGTAATGCGTTTTGCGGCGATCAGACCCTCTTCACCATGCACCAGACGCGTCACCAGTTCCGCCAGCACGTACTGCGCGCGCGGAGCCTTACCGCTGTTTTTGTCTTCTTCCTCAAGGGCATTGATCTCGTCAATTTCCATAAAGGTGAAGAACTTCAGGAAGCGATAAACGTCGGCATCCGCGGTGTTGATCCAGAACTGGTAGAATTTATACGGACTGGTTTTCTTCGGATCCAGCCATACCGCGCCGCCTTCGGTCTTACCGAACTTGGTGCCATCCGCTTTGGTGATCAGCGGAACGGTCAGACCAAATACCTGGTTCTGATGCAGGCGACGGGTCAGGTCGATACCGGAGGTAATGTTACCCCACTGATCCGAACCACCGATTTGCAGCGCAACCCCGTGCAGCTCATTCAGGCACGCGAAGTCGTAGCCCTGCAGCAGGTTATAGGAGAACTCGGTAAAGGAGATGCCCTGATCGTCACGGTTCAGACGCTGCTTAACCGCTTCTTTATTGATCATCTGATTGACGGAGAAATGCTTGCCGATATCACGCAGGAAGGTCAGCACGTTCATGCCGCCAAACCAGTCGTAGTTATTCGCGGCAATGGCCGAGTTGTCTCCGCAATCAAAGTCGAGGAAAGGCGCGACCTGTTTACGAATTTTATCAACCCACTCCTGCACGGTGTCTTCGGTGTTCAGTTTACGCTCGGCGGCTTTGAAGCTCGGGTCACCAATCAGACCGGTCGCACCACCCACCAGCGCCACAGGCTTATGGCCTGCCTGCTGGAAGCGTTTCAGGCATAACAATGGAACAAGATGCCCCAAGTGCAAGCTGTCGGCGGTAGGATCGAAGCCGCAATAGAGCGCGATCGGGCCTTGCGCCAGTCGCTCTGCTAACGCTTCCTCGTCCGTCACCTGGGCTACCAGCCCCCGCTCTTGCAATTGTTTAATCAAGTTACTGCTTGCCATCAAATTCTCCATGTATAAACGACTGCACCTTTGCCGGTACACGACTTTTCGCCAGACGCGAAAAAATACTACACAAAATGATTCAGGCTGCATCAAAGCGGCAAGCATGGGAAGCCTCAGGCGCTTACGCGGGTAAGCTACCGGATGAGCAGGCATGGCCAGCTACGATGCAGCGTGAAAAATGAAGCCTATAGAATAAAGCGCCGGGGAACGTAGTACCAGCGCTTAAAACAACATTTTGCGTCCTTTATGGCGCCAGGCGGTCGATTTGCCAGCCGTCGTTTTGCCGCTGGTACAGAAAACGATCGTGCAGACGATGCTCGCCGCCCTGCCAGAACTCCATCTGTTCGATATTGACGCGGAACCCGCCCCAGAAGCTCGGCAGCGGCACTTCGCCCTGCTGGAATTTTTGCTTCAGCTCAAGGAACTTGCTTTCAAGAATACCGCGGGCAGAAATGCGGCTGGACTGGCGGGAAACCCAGGCACCGATCTGGCTATCGCGCGGGCGGCTGTGGAAATACTTAACCACTTCCAGCGTCGACAGACGTTCAGCTTTGCCGCTCACCATCACCTGGCGCTCCAGCATATGCCACGGAAACAGCAGGCTCACGCGGGGATTTTTTTCGATCTGGTGCGCTTTGCGGCTGCCGAGGTTGGTGTAAAACACCAGCCCCTTTTCGTCATAGTGCTTTAACAGCACGATACGCTGATAGGGCTGGCCGCTTTCATCAACGGTGGCCACCACCATCGCCGTGGGGTCGGCCAGCCGGGCATCGCAGGCCTGTCGGAGCCAACGCTCAAACAGCGTCAGCGGTTCGGCGGGAAGATCGTGGCGACGCAGGCCGCCACGGGTATACTCTCGGCGCAGATGCGCGATTTGCTGCAATTCGTCGTTGTCTGACATGGCAATTGAGAAAATAGTCGTCGGGTGGCGTCATTGTGCGCCCCCGGGACAGAAATCTCAACGTTTGGCGGTTTGCAGCTGGCAGTTTTCCAGCACCACGCGGTCGTGTTTGTAGACCGTGGCACCGTCGCCTTTTGACCAGAAGACGTATACGCCGTCGGTATAGCGCGCCCCCGACGCCGATAGCCCCTGCTGCAGATTCAGCTGCTGGTTATCGTAAATGAAGCTTACCTGCTGGCGGGCGTTATTGAGATGAACGGTCAGCGGTTTCTGATCGCACTGATACTCCAGCGTATCGGTCTGCATGCGCTCGACAAACTGGTTGTAATAGCTACAGCCTGCGAGCATAAAAGGTATCGCTGCGATAAGGATTTTTTTCATTTGGTTGCCTTCGACTTTCCCGGTCCAGGAGGGTACTGACCCTCCGCTCACTTCATCCAGTTTACCGGTTAATAAAATATAGCGAATTCAGTTAACTCTGATTCTGCGGCGCATTCGCCGGGAAAATCGCGCCAAGGATGGAGGCTTCTGCGGCACCGGTCACCGACGGCAGGTTGCCGGGCAGCCCGGACATAGTCCGCCACGCCAGCCATGCAAAGGCCAGCGCTTCCATATCGTCACCGCTGATCCCCGCCGCATCGGTGGTAGAGACCTCCGTACCCGGCAGCAGCGCCGCCAGTCGCGCCATCAGCAGCGGATTACGGGCCCCGCCGCCGCACACCAGCAGCCGCTCGCAGCCGCCGCTGAGCATCACCTGTTCACTAATCGTGACCGCGGTAAGCTCCGTCAGCGTGGTCTGAACGTCCTGCGCGCTAACGCCGGGATAGCGGGCCAGATGCCGCTGCAGCCAGCCGTAGTTGAAGTATTCCCGCCCGGTACTTTTCGGCGCGGGCAGCGCGAACCACGGATCGCTGAGCATATCCTGCAGCAGCGGCAGCAGCACCTTGCCTCCGCTGGCCCAGTGGGCATCTTTATCGTACGGTTTACCGCACTGACGCCAGATCCACGCGTCCATCAGCATATTGCCAGGACCGGTGTCGTAGCCGCGGACCGGCAGGCCGGGCGCCAGCAGCGAGAGATTAGCGATGCCGCCAACGTTTAGCACCATCCTGCGCTCAACCGGATGCGCCAACAGCGCGTGGTGGAAGGCCGGAACCAGCGGCGCGCCCTGGCCCCCAAGAGCCATATCGCGACGGCGAAAATCACCCACCACCGTGATGCCGGTATGGGCGGCAATCTGGTTATTGTCACCGATTTGCAATGTGTTAGGCGCATCGCCCATCGGCTCGTGCCAGACCGTCTGACCGTGGCAGCCAATCGCAACGATCTCCGAGGCCTGCAAATTCTCCTGGCGCATTAGCGCCCGTACCGCATCGGAAAACAGCCGTCCCAGGCGCGTATCAAGCTGTCCTAACTGCGATAAGGTGAGCGGCTGCCCCTGACAGATAGCCAGAATCTCTTCTTTTATTGCGATAGGGATGGGATAGGTCAGGCTGGCCTGCTGGGCCACAATACTTTCGTTAATTACCGCCAGAACCACGTCGATGCCATCCAGGCTGGTGCCGGACATTACGCCAATAAAGCGACCTGATTTCATACGCCTTCCTTCATTCCATGACTCTCGTATAGCGACACTCCATCATAAAGACGGGGTCATTGCTATGGGACAATAATTTTTTTTAACACTAAAACGGATAAACCTTAAATCATTCCGGCTGTCAGATAATCAGGTTTTAGCCGCTTTAAAACGGCGCCAAAGCCTGAACAGAGAAGCCCGAAGCCTCGCAGTTATAAACGCGACGCTTCGCGTAAAGCGCTTACGTTTAGCTGCGGTTAAGACGTTTTTGCTTATTATTTTTCATATTGTCCATGCGGAAGCTATGCCAGCTGGCGCTTAAATGCCATATAATTGACCACATGGAAGTTCAACAGAACGCTATTTGGTGAAGGAGATTCATAAATGATTTTACGTGTTTTGGCTGTCTCGATGATTGGTTTTACTCTTGCGGGCTGCGTCAGCAGCAGCGGCCTTTCCGGTGATGTTTACTCCGCATCCGAAGCCAAACAGGTCCAGAGCGTAACTTACGGAACCATCGTTCATACCCGCGCGGTTCAGATCCAGGGCGGCGATGACAGCAATGCCATCGGTGCTATCGGCGGCGCAGTTCTGGGTGGATTCCTCGGTAACACCATCGGTGGCGGCACGGGCCGTTCGCTGGCAACGGCAGCAGGCGCAGTTGCGGGCGGCGTAGCCGGCCAGGGCGTCCAGGGCGCAATGAATAAAACCCAGGGCGTTGAGCTGGAAATCCGTAAGGATGACGGCAACACCATTCTGGTGGTCCAGAAACAGGGCAGCACCCCGTTCTCCGTTGGCCAGCGCGTCGCGATTGCCGGCAGCGGCAGCCAGGTCACCGTGTCCCCGCGTTAATATTCTTTCATGCGGCCTTTCGGGGCCGCATTATTCCCCAAAGATCAAGATATTGAATCCGGCCATATCGTTTTGCGGTTCAGCCGCCCCTGACGTTATAGTCGCACATCGACGTCCAGTCCGGTGCTGTTGCCGGTATTGACTATATTTTTATTGATATTACACCTCACTATGAAGTACTGGTGCGTTCGGGAGCGCCTGCATCTGACCGCCATTGCCTGCGCCTACGGCGGATCGGCGCTGCTGGTGCCGGGAAGGTTTAGCGGCCATTCGGACTGGCTTCTCTGCAACCAGGGCCATACCTGACGCTAGCGCCGCTTTGATTTTCTTTATCTTCCGCGCAACGCGATGCTGGTCATACTCTTTACTCCCGCGATTATTTTATATCACTTCCGCCATAGCCCGCGCCTCACCAGAAAGGTTCATACCGTTATTCTGACGAACCGCCCGAGTTTTACGACACTGATAATTACTCCGTCATGGCTTTATTCAAGTAATCATCCGCTCTGGCATAACCGTATTGGCCGGGTTATAGTCGCCAGTTGGTTAATAACGCTAATGCTGCTGGTTTATATAAGCCGATTGCGCAATATATTCTGGTACAGCAGCGCCTTCTTTTGTTCGGCCTATATATTTACGCTACCGGTGCTAATCCCGCAGAGTGACATGCTGTATTCGTGGTATCACGCGCGGCGTATTTACCGCCGTTGACGGTCGCCTGACGACCGAAGAGTGCGGATGCGGCAATGTACGAAGCGAAAAACCGCGTCGTCGTGTGGCATGAGTCGAAGTAGAGAATGAAGGGCCTTGAGAGATCAAGGCCCTGAACAGGTTAATCTTTTGCCTGGAGGTCCAGAATATTGTGTTCCAGTTTGCGGATCAAACCGAGCAGCATTTCAACCTCTTGCGTCGAGACGCCAGCCAGAATTTCATCGCGCGTTTTGCTGATAACCTCTTCCATCTCATTGATCAGCGGCTCCGCTTTTTCCGTCAGCCGAATACGCTTCGCCCGCCGATCGTTGGCGCAGGTCTGGCGAGAAATGAGACCTTTCTCCTCCAGCTGATCCAGCGTACGCACCAAAGAAGGCTGCTCAATTCCGATGGCTTTCGCCAGTTGAATCTGCGACTGCTCAGGCGGCAGCTGATGGATGTTATGCAGCGTGACCCAGTGCGTCTGCGTTAACTCCAGAGGTTTCAGGCGATGGTCGATCAGCGCGCGCCAGACGCGCACTAAACGTGCCAGATCAGAACCCAGTGGCGATTCCAATTTCATCTCCTTATAATTAGCTTGCTAAGTTATTATACTGATTTTAGAATAGTGTGCAGCATTTAAATAATCAAAACAAATGAATTACCTGATTCACTAATATGAAAACAATGATTTACAATGCAAATAATAGCATTACCTGACATTCTCCCTGCAACGGCAAAGGATTTTTGCTTGTGAAACTGAGTCTTAACTCTTGCGGATTGTCGCTCCAGGACCTGGTGTTTGGCGCTTCTATCTATTTCCCCCCTCTGTTTAAAGCCGTCCTGCTGGGGTTCTTTATCTGGCTGGTGCTTCATCGTCAGCTGCGCGACTGGATGTACGCCGGCGATATCTGGCACCCGCTGCTGATGGATCTCTCCCTGTTTGCGCTTTCAGTGTGTCTGGCACTGGTTCTGTTGACCGTCTGGTAATGTTAACTCGATGAAAAAAATAAAATATTTCTCAACCCTACTGATTGCGGCGCTGGCGATTATTGCCGCCTGGCTGGTCTGGAACTACTACACGCAATCGCCGTGGACCCGTGACGGCAAGGTGCGCGCCGAGCAGGTCAGCATCACGCCTCAGGTATCCGGCAGCATCCTGCAGCTTAACGTCCGCGATAACCAGCTGGTGAAAGCCGGAGACGTGCTGTTTAAGATCGATGACACCCCCTATCGTATTGCCTTGCTCGACGCCGAGGCACAGCTGGCCAAAACCCGGGCCGATCTGGCGAAGGCCCAGGTGGAACAGGCAAAAGCCGCCAGTGACGCCGCCCGCCGCCGAAATCTGTCGCGAAACGTGATTTCCGCCGAAGATCTGGAAAGCGCCGGCACCGCGCTGAATACCGCCAACGCGGTCCTCGAAGCGGCCAAAGCCGTGATGGGCGTCGCGCAGGCCAGTCTCGAACGCGCCCGCTGGCAGCTCAGCCAGACCGTGATTAAGGCGCCGGTTGACGGCTGGGTCACCAATCTCTCCACCCGCGTTGGCGACTACGCCTCCGTCGGCCGCCCCCAGTTCGCGCTGGTGGACAGCCACTCGTTCTACGTCATTGGCTATTTTGAAGAAACCAAGCTGCGTCATATCCGCGCCGGGGATAGCGCCGAGGTGATTCTCTATAGCAGCAAGCAAAAGTTACAAGGTCACGTTTCCAGCATTGGCCGCGCCATTGTTGACCAAAGCGTTGAAAACGGCGCCGCGCTGGTGGCGGATATTAAACCGAATATTCCCTGGGTACGCCTGGCCCAGCGGGTGCCGGTACGCATTGAGCTGACCGGCCTGCCGCAGGAGATCACGCTTATCTCCGGCACCACCTGTACCGTTTCTATCGGCCGGCCATAGTGAAGGTGCAGGCCCTGACGTGGCGCGCGCTTCCCTGGGTTAAGGCCAGCCGGGCGCAGTGGCGATACGCGCTGCGCAACGGCATTGCCATGTGCCTGGCGCTGAGCGTCGCCTACTGGCTGAACCTGGATGAGCCCTACTGGGCGATGACCTCAGCGGCGGTGGTCAGTTTTCCTACCGTCGGCGGCGTGATCAGCAAAAGCTTTGGCCGCATCGCCGGCAGCCTGCTCGGCGCTTGTGCCGCCCTGCTGCTGGCCGGCCATACCCTGAACGATCCGTGGCTGTTCTTATTCAGCATCTCGGCATGGATCGCGCTTTGCACCTGGGCCTGCGCGATGTACACCAACAACGTGGCCTACGCTTTCCAGCTTGCCGGCTATACCTGCGCCATTATTGCCTTCCCGGTTATCAACGTTACCGACGCCAACGAGCTGTGGAGCATTGCCCAGTCGCGCGTTTGCGAAGTCATCGTCGGGATCCTTTGCGGCGGGGTCATGATGATGATCCTGCCCAGCACCTCCGACGGCACCACGCTGCTGACGGCGTTGAAAAATATGCATGCGCGCCTGCTGGAGCATGCCAGCCTGCTGTGGGTGCCGGAAACTACCGATGCGATTCGCACCGCCCACGAAAGCGTTATTGGCCAGATCCTGACCATGAACCTGCTGCGTATTCAGGCCTTCTGGAGCCACTACCGCTTCCGCCGGCAGAATCCGCTGCTGAACTATTTGCTGCACCAGCAGCTGCGTATGACCAGCGTCATCTCCAGCCTGCGCCGGATGCTGCTCAACTGGCCCGATGCCCCCAGGAATACCCGCGCGGTGCTGGAGACGCTGCTGAGCGAGCTGGCCAGCCCGCGCGCCGATCTCTACTCCGTCGCGCGCATTATCGCCCCGCTGGCGCCCGGAGCCGCTGCCGACTACCGGCACCTGGCGTTCTGGATGCGCCTGCGCTACTTCTGCCGCCTGTATCTGCAGAGCAGCCGCTGGATAGCCCGGGTGGAGAACGCGATGGCGGTGACCGAATTCAACGTTCCTTCGGCGCCCGCGCTGGCCCGCCACACCGATCAGGCGGAAGCGCTGTGGAACGGCGTGCGAACCTTCTGCGCGCTGGTGATGGTCGGGGCGTGGGGCATCAGCACCCAGTGGCAGTCCAGCGCCGCCGCGCTCACCCTCTCCGCCATCTGCTGCGTGCTCTACTCCATCTCGCCCTCGCCGTTCAAATCGCTGACGCTGCTGATGCGCACCCTGGTGCTGCTTTCGCTGTTCAGCTTCGTGGTGAAGTTCGGCCTGATGGTGCAGATAACCGATTTATGGCAATTTTTGCTGTTTCTTTTTCCGCTGCTCACCACCATGCAGCTGCTCAAGCTGCAGATGCCGAAGCTGGCGGGCCTGTGGGGGCAGCTGATCGTATTTATGGGCTCGTTTATTTCGGTGACCAACCCGCCGGTGTACGACTTTGCCGCATTCCTTAACGATAACCTCGGGAAAATCATCGGCGTAGGCCTTGCCTGGCTTGCCTTCGCGGTGATAAGCCCGGGCTCGGATGCGCGCAAAAGCCGTCGCCACATCAAAGCGTTACGGCGTCACTTTGTCGACCAGCTTAGCCGCCATCCGCAGCATAGCGAACACGAGTTTGAGTCTCTGGTTTATCACCATATCAGCCAGCTGAGTAACAGCCAGGATGCCCTGGCGCGCCGCTGGCTGCTGCGCTGGGGGGTTGTGCTGCTTAACTGCTCCCACGTGGTGTGGCAGCTTCGGGAGTGGGAAACCCGCTCCGACCCGCTCTCTCAGGTGCGCGATCTGTGCATTAGCCTGCTGCGGGATGTGATGAGCGAGCGCGGCGTTCAGCAGCGGCCGCTGGCGTCGACACTGCAGGAGCTACAGCGCATTTGCGACACGCTTAGTCATCATCATCAGCCGGCGGCGAAGGAGCTGGCGGCGGTTATCTGGCGCCTCTACTGCGCGCTGTCGCAGCTGGAGCAGGCGCCTGTCGCCGGAACGATAGAAGAAAGGACGGCGTGAGGCGTTGGCGCTGAAAGAAAAAACCCGGAGAGCGGCGCGGGCCGTATCCGGGTTTATCGGGGCGTATCACGAGCGCCGGTAGCGCTCTTGCGTTGCTTACGGGACGTCGTATCCCAGTGCGGCTTTGCGGATGCGGAACCACTGCTGACGGGACATATTCAGCTTTTCTGCCACCAGCGCGGAGCGGACGCGCTCAATCTTGCCGGAGCCAATAATCGGCAGCGGCTGCGACGGCAGGCGCAGGATCCACGCGTAGACCACCTGCTCGATGCTTTCGGCATTAAGCTCCCTGGCAACCTGGGCCAGCTCATCGCGCAGCGGCTGGAAGCTTTCATCATTAAACAGACGGCCGCCGCCCAGGCAGGACCACGCCATCGGCCTGATCCGCAGCTGCTGCAGCTGATCTAAGGTGCCGTCCAGCAGCAGCGGCTGGTGCACCGGCGAGATTTCCAGCTGGTTAGTCGACAGCGTAAACGGCAGGCGCGATTGCAGGAGGGTAAACTGGGCCGGCGTGAAGTTTGAGACGCCGAAGTGGCGCACCTTGCCGCTGTGGTGCAGCGCGAGGAAGGCTTCCGCCACCTCATCGGCATTCATCAGCGGATCCGGGCGATGAATCAGCAGCAAATCGAGATGGTCGGTAGCCAGATTACGCAGCGACTGCTCGGCGCTGAGCACAATATGGTCGCGATCGGTAATATAGTGGCCAATGGTATTTTCCGCCCGCGCCATCGTGGCGATGCCGCATTTGCTGACGATCTCCATCCGGCTACGCAGATGCGGAGCCAGCTTCAGCGCTTCGCCAAACGCCGCCTCACACTGATAGTCACCGTAAATATCCGCATGATCGACGGTTGTGACGCCAAGATCCAGGTGCTGCTCAATAAAGCTGACCAGCTCTTTCGCGGACATATTCCAGTCCATCAAACGCCAGTAGCCCATAACAAAACGCGAGAATTCCGGCCCCTGCGGAGCCATAGCAATACGCTGAACCATAACAACGTCCTCAACAAAAAAGTGCTTTGAGTATACCCATTTTTGCAATTAAAACAGTGAGGGTTGCTGCGGTTCTTCCGCTGTTTCCGCCTTAGCCGCGCGTAATTTGCGCAACAGGCGCTGGCGACACAGCCGCAGAACGTCCTGCTTTTGTACGTCGCTCATCGTTTGCCAGGCAAAACGCTCCTCGCGGCTGCGCAAACAGCCGCGACAATAGCCGCGTTCGTCCGACTGACAAATTCCCCGGCACGGACTCTGTACCGGGAAAAACTCCAGCTGCTCTGCCACCTCACGCCTCCGGTTGCCTCTTTCTCTCTCTCATTGAAGACGTTTCATCCGCGGTTGGCAACTTTTGTTGCTCAGCCTCTACGCCACGCATCATTTAAATTTATCACTTGCATTAGACCAATCGGTCTACTACAGTGAGCGGCATGAACAAACATAGCGAATGCGATACCCGCGAACATATCCTGGCCACCGGCGAACAGCTGTGCATGCACCGCGGCTTTACCGGCATGGGCCTGAGCGAACTGCTGAAAACGGCGGAAGTGCCGAAGGGCTCTTTCTATCACTATTTTCGCTCAAAGGAAGCTTACGGGGTTGCGCTGCTGGAACATCACTACGCCGGCTATCTGCGGCGGCTGGTGGAGCATTTCGCCCACGGCGAAGGCAACTATCGCGATCGCCTGCTGGCTTACTATCAGCATACGCTTACCCAGTTTTGCCAGCAGGGCATTATCAGCGGTTGCCTGACGGTAAAGCTGTCGGCGGAAGTTTGCGATCTGTCGGAGTCGATGCGTACCGAGATGGACAAAGGGGCCAGCCAGATTATTACCCTGCTTGGCGAAGCGCTGGACAAGGGGCGTCAGGAAGGCAGCCTGGTTTTCAGCGGCGACGCGTTAACCCTGTCGCAGGTGCTCTACTCCTTGTGGCTGGGCGCCAACCTGCAGGCCAAAATTACGCGCAGCGCAACGCCGCTTGAAAGCGCCCTTGCCCATGCCAAAAGTATTATTGCCGCGCCTGGCGTTTGACAGGCGTTTTTATTTAACCAATTTCAAGACGACCGGTCTACTCAGGAGTCATTATGTCCGAATCAAAATTGTTTACCCCGTTGAAAGTGGGTGCGGTCACCGTACCTAACCGCGTGTTTATGGCTCCGTTAACCCGCCTGCGCAGCATTGAGCCCGGCGACATCCCTACTCCGCTGATGGCCGAGTATTACTGTCAACGCGCCAGCTCGGGACTGATTATTTCGGAAGCGACGCAGATCTCCGCCCAGGCTAAAGGCTATGCCGGCGCCCCGGGTCTGCACAGCCCTGAACAGATCGCGGCCTGGCAGAAAATCACCGCCGGCGTTCACGCCGAAGCGGGACATATTGCCGTACAGCTGTGGCATACCGGTCGTATCTCACATAACAGCCTGCAGCCAGGCGGCGCGGCGCCGGTTGCGCCGTCCGCAATCAGCGCCGGCACCCGTACGTCGCTGCGTGATGAGAACGGCCACGCCGTTCGCGCCGATACCTCCATGCCGCGGGCGCTGGAGCTCGATGAGATCCCAGGGATCGTCAACGACTTCCGCCAGGCGGTAGGCAACGCGCGCGACGCCGGCTTCGATCTGGTGGAACTGCACTCCGCCCACGGCTACCTGCTGCACCAGTTCCTCTCCCCGACCTCTAACCATCGTAGCGATCGGTACGGCGGCAGCGTTGAAAACCGCGCGCGCCTGGTGCTGGAAGTGGTTGATGCGGTCAGTAAAGAGTGGAGCGCCGATCGCATCGGTATCCGCGTATCGCCAATCGGCAGCTTCCAGAACGTCGATAACGGCCCGAATGAAGAAGACGACGCGCTGTATCTGATTGAAGAGCTGGCTAAACGCGGTATCGCCTACCTGCACATGTCCGAGCCGGACTGGGCCGGCGGCCAGCCGTACAGCGATGAGTTCCGTCAGAAGGTTCGCGCGCGCTTCCCGGGCGCCATTATCGGCGCGGGCGCCTATACGGTTGAAAAGGCCAACGATCTGATTAGCAAAGGCCTGATTGACGCCGTCGCTTTCGGTCGCGACTTTATCGCCAACCCCGATCTGGTTGCCCGCCTGAAGCATAAAGCGGCGCTGAACCCGCAGCGTCCGGAGAGCTTCTACGGCGGCGGCGCGGAAGGCTATACCGATTATCCGACGCTGTAACGCCCTCTTTTACAGCGGCCAAAGAAATAGCGGCGGAGTACCGCCGCTATTTTTCGTATATCCGCCCGTTAATCCGCTCACGCCGGCTGCTGCAGCTGGTATCCTCCCTGCTCCCGCGCTATAAGAACCGGCAGGCAGCTTAGCAGCCGCTGCGTATAGGGGTGCTGAGGATTATCCAGAACGTCATCACTCCACCCGCTCTCGACCAGGCTCCCCTTTTCCATCACCAGCACTCTGTCCGCTATCTGCTCGACGGCACCGAGATCGTGCGTAATAAACAAACAGGCAAACCCGTAATGCTGCTGGAGCCGCTTGAGCAGTTCGAGAATTTGTTTCTGCACCGTCATATCCAGCGCTGAAGTCGGCTCATCGGCAATGATAAAGGCCGGACGCCGGACAATCGCCCGCGCAATCGCCACCCGCTGGCGCTGGCCTCCCGAAAGCTGATGGGGATAGCGGGACATAAACAGGCTTCCCAGCCCAACCTCATCTAATACCTCGCGAACCCGCTGTTCGCGAGCGCTGCGGTTCATCGTCGCCACCAGCAGCAGCGGCTCTTCAATAAGTTGCGCGACGCGCATCCGCGGATTAAGCGAGGAGAACGGGTCCTGCTGGATCATCTGACACTCCCGTCGCCAGGTGGTCATCAGCGCCTTATCCGCTGGATCCAGCGCCCGCCCCCGAAACGCCAGCACGCCCTGGCTGGCCTTCAGCATTCCCGCTATAAGCTTGCCGATGGTGGTTTTACCGGAACCGCTCGCGCCGACCAGCGCCACCGTCTCACCGGCGCGCACGTTAAAGCTGATCCCTTTTACCGCGTGCGTCACCTTTGCCGGGCGGAACCAGGACTTACGTCCTACGTAGCGGATATCGACGTCCGTCAGCGCAATGACGCTTTCCGCCGCCAGCAGGCGCTGGCGGTCCGGCGCCGGCTGGCGTACCGGCAGCGCTTCCAGCAGACGCCGGGTATAGGCGTGCTGCGGTTCGGCCAGCAGCCGCTGGCTGCCGTTCTGCTCAACCACTTCGCCTTGCTCCATCACCATAATGCGTGATGCATAGCGCGCAACCATCGACAGATTGTGGCTAATCAGAATCACGGCGCTGCCCTTTTCGGCGGTTAGCCCCAGCATCAGATCCATAACCTCATGCTGTACCAGCACGTCCAGCGCGGTGGTCGGCTCGTCGGCAACAATCAGTTTCGGCTCAAGCAGCATGACCGCGGCGATCATCACCCGCTGACGCATCCCTCCCGAAAACTCATGGGGATAAGAGCCTAATAATTTCCCGGCATCAGCCAGACCGACGCGCTCCAGCATCGCAACGATCTTTTCCCGCCGCGCGGGCTCGCTGAGGCGGGTGTGTAACGCCAGCCCTTCATCAAGCTGGCGGCCAATGGTCATCGCCGGGTTTAGCGATGTCATCGGCTCCTGAAAAACCATACCGATGCCCGCACCGCGCAGCTCGCGCAGCTGCTCCGCGGCGAGGTGATTGAGATCGTGGCCGTCAAAGATTAGCGAATCGGCAAAGCTGGTTACCCCCGTCGGCAGCAGCGAAATTAAGGAGCGCATCGCCAGGGTTTTACCGCTGCCGGACTCCCCGACCACCGCCAGCACTTCGCCGGGAGCGAGCGTAAACGAGATGCCTTTTACGACTTCACGCCCCGCGACGCTAACCCGCAGGTTGCTGACCTGCAATAATGCGGTTGTGTTGTTCATCATTGCATCCTCGGATCGAGATAATCACGTAACGCGTCGCCCAGCATGTTGACCCCCAGCAGCGCCAGCGATATACAGACGCCCGGCAGGAGCGCCAGCCACGGCGCCTGGGCGAGATAGCTGCGGCTGGCGGCCAGCATATTGCCCCACGTCGGCTCCGGAGGCGGCACGCCGAGGCCGAGAAAGGAGAGCGCGCTTTCGGAAATCAATACCCAGCCCAGCATCGAGGTAGCCAGCACCGTCAGGGGCGCCAGGCAATTAGGAAGAATATGACGGCGTAGGATCGCCCATTCGTTGTGCCCCATGACCCTCGCCGCGGAGACAAACTCCGCCTCGCGTAGCCCCAGCACGGTGCCGCGAACGATGCGCACCACCGAGGGGGTGTAGGCCAGACCCAGCGACAGAATAATGCCGTAGCGGTTGTTGCCGAGAATGCTCAACAGCGCCAGCGCCAGCAGAATGCCGGGAAAGGCCAGCAGCGCGTCGGTCAGCATCATAATCAGCCGGTCCACCGCGCCGCGCAGGTAGCCGCTGATCAGCCCCAGCGTAATACCGACCAACAGCGCAAAGCCAACCGTCACCAGAGAGATAGTCATACTGGCATTGGCTCCGGCCAGCAGGCGACTCAGCACGTCGCGACCGTATTCGTCGGTGCCCAGCAGGTGACCCGCTCCCGGAGACTGCAGGCGCGCCAGAATATTGATCCGCGACGGGTCCAGCGGGGTCCAGAAGAAGCCCACGATGCCGGCCAGCGCGATGGTGCCAATCAGCGCTATTCCCAGCAGCGCGTTTGGCGCGAGGACGATATGTTTTCTCTTCACGCAGAAACCCTCGGATTGAACAGTGGATAGAGCGCATCAATCAGCAGATTGGTGAGCACATAGAGCGTGGCGATAAACAGCATACATCCCTGAATAACCGGATAGTCGCGGGCATAAATGGCATCCACCAGCAGGCGGCCGAGCCCCGGCAGGCTGAAGACCGTTTCCGTCACCGCCACCCCGCTGAGCAGGTTGCCGAGCGTCAGGCCAATCAGCGTCCACGTCGGCCCAAAGGCATTCGGGAACACGTGGCGCGTCAGGACCGCGCGCTCGCGCAGCCCCTTCGCCCGGGCGTGGGAAACATAATCAAGCCGCAGCACCTCCAGCGTACTGGCCCGCATCATGCGGACCAGCGCGCCGATCTCCACCAGCACCAGCGTCATTACCGGCATCAGCAGATACAGCAGCCCCGCCTTCAGGTCATCGCTCAATGAGACGTAGCCGACAACCGGCAGCCAGCCGAGCTTCAGGCCGAGCAGCAGCAGGATAAGCAGTCCCATCCAGAAGCTCGGGATCGACAGCAGAAACGTGGAGAACATCACCAGCCCGGTATCCAGGGAGGAGTTCTGTTTCCACGCCGCCAGCATTCCCGCAGGCACCGCCAGCAGCGAAGCGATAACAATGGCTACCAGCACCACGCTTAGCGTCACGCCGAAGCGCTGCAGAATCAAAGGCAGCACCGCCTGACCGCTCTGAATTGAGTGGCCAAAGTCGCCGTGCAGCACGTTAGCGGACCAGATAAAGAACTGCTGCACTATCCCCTGATCCAGCCCCATGCTGTGGCGCAGATCGGCAAGGCTGGACTCCGTCGCCATATCCCCCAGCATCAGCAGGGCCGGGTCGCCCGGCACCATGCGCGTCAGCAGAAAGACCAGCACGGTCACCAGCAGCAGCGTCGGAATAGCGGTCAAAATACGGGTAAGCAGAAACTGCAACATGCGCGTCTCCTTATCTCATCAGGCTTTGCTGACGTTCCACAGCCGCGCGGCGGCAGCCAGCCAGGATTTATAGCCGCTGATAGCCTTACGGTGCGCGACAATATCCAGCCCAGGATAAAAGATGATTAGCGGGACATCAGCAATCATCTGCTGGTGCAGCTTATCGGTGATGGCCTGGATCCGCGCCGGATCGTCGACGGTGGCCAGCTCATCGGTCATAGCGATCGCCTGCGGATCTCCCCAGACCTTGCGTTTCTGTTTAGTTTTATCCCCCACCAGCTGCTCGAAGGCCAGCGCCGGGTTAAAGCGCGCGGAGTAGGTGAAGGTCATCATCTGATAGCGCCCGGACTGATAGCGCTCAAGCTGGGTCGCCCACTCCATGGTAGTGACGCGGGCGTTAATTCCCGCCGCCTGCAGCATCGCCTGGATAATAATGGCCATATCAAAACTCGGCACGGTGGCGCGCTTGTTGGCGATAATCTCCAGCGGCTCGCCTTTATAGCCCGCCTCTTTCAGCAGTTGGGCCGTGCGGGCCGGATCGTACTTATAGCCCTGCTTTTGGATATTGCTGTAGAACGCGGAGGCCACGGAAATGTTGGAGTTGGACGCCTGCGCCAGATTCTGACTGGTTCCCAGCGCGATCTGTTCGCTATCCAGCGCAGAGGCTATCGCCTGACGAAGCTTGACGTTTTTCAGCAGCGGATCGTCGGTCTGGATCAGCATCACGTGACGCTGGGCGTTCGGCGCCACTTCGAGGGAGATATTGGGGTCTTTTTTCAGGTCGATGCCGTCAATCGGGCTCACCTGCGCCAGATCCACGGCTCCCGACTGCAGGCCCGCCTTCACCGTTGCCGCATCGGGGATCGCCATAAAGCGCACTTCCTCCACCAGCGCTTTTTTCCCGCCGACAAAGCCGTCCTCTTTCCCCGCCAGCGCGCTGTAGTCGGCAAAACGCTTCAATGAAACGTACTCACCATGCTTCCACTCGCCAAAGCTGAACGGCCCGGTGCCGATCGGCGCGATCCAGGTTCCGTCCGCGGCAACCGATTTAGAGCTGATAACCGCGGCAGCGCCGCAATCGGTGCGCGCCAGCGTGTCCAGAAACAGCGCCACCGGTTTCTCCAGCGTCATGACCACGGTATGCGCATCCGGCGCGCTGACGTCGGTAACATGAATCAACCCGCTGCCGTCAAATTCGCGCAAACATCGCCACTGGGTTTTCGGGTCGTTCCAGTGCTTCCAGCTCCACACCACGTCCTGCGCCGTCATGGCGTCGCCGTTGTGAAACTTCACCCCTTCGCGCAGATGGAAGGTATAGGTTTTGCCTTCATTACTCACATCCCACGATGACGAGAGCATCGGCCCAACGGTACCGTCCTCGCGGTAGCCCACCATGCCTTCCACCACGTGCATCAGGACATCATCGGTGTTTCCGTCCCGGTTGACGCCCGGCTGGCTGCTGCGGATATCCTGATTCAGCGCAAAACGGATAACTTCGCCATCGGCCGCCTGCGCCACCATGCCCGGCAGTAACAGGGCAACAGCTGATAATAATTTTTTCATAGCGATCTCTCTGTTAATCGAGCGTGTAGCGCGTGAAGTCGCGGTTAAGTGCCGGAAGCGGTACTACATCCATCATCCCCTCAGCGGGAGTCATCACGATCATCGCCACCGTGGCGGATAAATCGCTGCTGAACCCCGGCCGCGGCGGACGACATACGGAATAGGGGGAGCCGAAGTCATCGAAAAAGGCGTTTTTCATCTCCTCTGCGCCCGGTTTTGCATGGGCGTTGAGTAATTCATGGACGCGCCAGCCGCGATACAGCGAATCCGGCGAGGCATCGACGCCCTCCTCGCGAATTTTGCAGCGGGCAGGCAGGCTCTCCCAGTGGTTGGCATGAACCAGCAGGCCATTTTGCGGATAGAGGGTGAAGCTTTCGTCCGGAGCGCATTCAAAATCGATAGCAAAGCCCTCTTTTGTGCTGAGGATCATATTGTTAGAGCACGACTTTGGCGTGGTGGCGACCACCTTCATCGCCAGCGCCATATGCTGCTGTTCCAGCGCTTTACGGCGGATCAGCGACAGCGGAACGCCCTGCTGCTGATAATCGCGCTCACACCGCAGATAGTTAGCGGTGATGGCGATCCCGGCGCTGTTCATCCCGCTGCGGCCAAGTCCTCCGGCCTCCACGAAAGTCAGGACATCCGGCCCCTGCTGACGCTTAATTTTCACCACCACCGAACTCTCCGCGCACTCCGCACGCCAGTCCCAGTTTTGACCATGAATCAGTTTGCCGTGCGGGCTGCGCTGCGGCAGGATCACCGCGCCGGTACAGCCATCTTTTATGTTGTCATCATGCGGCGTCGGGCAGTGCTGCAGGCTACGCGCCTGAGCGATAACTTCGGTACGGGCGTTGATCATCACAATCGCTTCCAGCGAAACGCCGGATGCGCTGGCAATGCCGCGCATTTCGTCGAGATAGTCCGCATCAAACTCGCGGATGATGGCGCTGAAGCTATTAATCAGGCGGTCACGCTGTTCCTGACCGATCCGCAGGGCGTTCAGCTGGTCGCCATAAATAGCCACGCTGGCGTGGATCCGAGCCTTAGCCTGCTCACCGTACTGGCAGCCCCGCTCGTACGGCGTACCGGAGATTTCGATTAAGGGAAAAGGTTGCGTCACGTTGTTCGCTCCTCAGCGATTTGCCTGCAGTACGCGCAGGAAGAAGTCTTTCACCTGATCCAGCACTTTCATGCCGTCGTGGCCGACGTTTGGCACTATCTCTTGTTCAGCTTTCACGCCGTGCTCGCGTAGGCTGTTGAGCAGCGCGGTATTCCGTTCGATTCGGGTAACGCCGGCATCATTACATCCCGGCTGATAGTACCGGCCGCCGGGCTGATGGGTGATTTCCCAGGTTTCGAGATCGACTTTGCCGACCACCAGCTGCACCGCTACCTGTTTTAAGGCGTGGTAATCCAGAGGTTTGCCAAAGATTTGCTCAAAGTTCTGCACCCCCGGCCACCAGGCCTTGCTGTCGTCCAGCAGCGTGACGGAACCCGGGGCGCCAATGGAGACTCCCAACAGCTTTTCCGGGTGAATGTAAAGGAAGCGATGGGCGAAATGACCGCCTCCCGAGTAGCCGAACAGCAGAAACTTGCCAAAGTCGCGATCCAGCAGCTCGCTAACTTCATCGATCATCGCCAGCAGCGCCAGGTCATAGCGAATATCCTGCTCAATAATGTATTTAAAGCCGTGTGAATTGCCGTCCCCTAGCGGCCCGACGGGAAACAGCGGGGCCAGAACAACGCAGCGGTTATAGCGGGAAAACTCGGTAAAAGCATCCCGGTATTGCACCATCGAACGGCCGGTGCCGTGCATCGCCACGACCAGGCGATAATCGGTTTTGTCGCCATCGAATCCGGGCGGAACGTACAGGCAATACTGGAAGCGGGGATCGTGCCGGCTGGAAAAGATAGTCGTGCTGCCGCGATAGTAAAGCGCCTGGCTACGCCCGGCAGCATGCTCAGAATCATTTTTAATTACTGATAGTTGCATAAATTGTTTTCTCGTTGATCGGCTGTTCAAAATTGATTCAAACACAAAACCAAAATTGGCGCCAATTTAATAAACAATTTATTAACAAAAGATCTGGTTCATGTCACAATTCAGCTTTGGGTCAGAGCAAAAGCCAATAGACCGACGGTTTAAACTGGTGCCAAAGCCGGGAACCGTTCATTATCAGGCTGCAAAAAATCGCGGGAACCAGGACAAGGAGCTGAGGATATGATGCAAGGTAAAAGCACTCTGGTGCACGTTGCCAACCTGCTGGCGATGGATATTAATACCGGGGTTTTCCAGCCAGGCGCCTGGCTGAAACAGGTCGAGCTGGCTGAACGCTATGAGTGTACGCGCAGCGATGTTCGCCGCGCCCTCGATCAGCTGGTCATTGAACGGCTGGTGCAGCATGTTCCCAATCGTGGGTACCATGTTTATTCGCCTGACGTGCAGCAGCGTAGGAATATTTCGCGCATCCGCGCGGTGCTGGAAAGCGCATCGGCCAGCGATATCGTGGAGCATATCCAGCCCGCGCAGTTAGCCGCCCTGCGCCAGTGCGCCGAATTGTTTGACCACTACACTCAGTTCGGCACGATCCTGCAACAGTATGAATCCAACCTCGCCTTTCACCGCGCGCTGCTTGCTCCGTGTTCGAACAAAGACATGATTGAACTGATTTTCGAACTCCGCAGCCGGGTTCCCTCTGCGGCGCTGGGGCAATGGAACTCGCATGCGAGGATCGTCCAGTCCTCGCAGGAACATTTCGCGATGGTCGAGGCGATAGAGCGAGGCGATCCTTCTACCCTGGCGACGCTGCTGCGCCAGCATATCTTACAGGATGACGATGTGCCGGCCCCGGCGGACGGCTCAATGCGATGAGATAAACGCGGAGGGCGTAACCGGGGCGGGCAGGGAAAAATTGTGCTTCATGCGCTCAACTTCGCGCACCGGCGTCAGGCCAAAAAGGCGCTTAAACTCGCGGCTGAACTGAGAAATGCTCTCATAGCCGACCCGCACGCCGGCGGCGGAGGCGGTCAGGTTGTTGCGCAGCATCAGCAGCCGGGCCTGATGCAGGCGCGTTGATTTCAGGTACTGCATCGGCGAGGTGTTGGTTACCGCCTTGAAGTGGCTGTGAAAGGTCGGAACGCTCATTCCGACCTCTTTCGCCAGGGCGGTGACGTCAAGGCTCTCGGCATATTGCGCATGAATTTTTCGTAATGCTTTCGCCACTTTGCCAAACTGGCCCTGCATCCGCAGGGCGCTGCGCAGCGCCGGCCCCTGCTCGCCGGTAAGCACCCGGTAATATATCTCCCGCAGCATCGACGGCCCGAGCATTTCCGCGTCCAGCGGCGAAGACATAATCTGCAGGAAGCGTAACACCGAGCCGCCGATCTGCGCATCCATCAGGCTCGACATCATGCTGCGCGGCGCGGCGACGACGGGGGCGCCGCGACCGTCGAGCTCCAGCAGCAGATCTGCCGCTAAGGTGAAATCCAGCCGAATGTAAATAGCCAGCATCGGCTCGGCGGCGCTGGCGTCGGTTTCCATGGTGAACGGCACCGGCACGGAGACCATCAGATAATGCCGGGCGTCATACAAATAGACATCATTCCCAAGAAACCCCTGCTTTCTTCCCTGCACCACAATAACGATCCCCGGCTCGTATAAAACCGGCGTGCGCAGCAGCGGTCGGTTAGATCGCAAAAAGCGAACGTCAGGTAAAACCGTGAGGTTATAGCCCTCCTGCGGGGTCAGGTGGTCCAGCAGCGTCACCATTTGCCGATCAGCGATCATTGTCATAAAGCCTGCGTTAAAGAAGCCGGAACGTAGGTGAAGTGTGGCACTCACGGCCCGCCGCGTCCAGACGGCTCATAGGAACAGGCAAAGACCGAAGAGGATCGGGGCTACGCCAGAGCGCCGTTCGGCCCTATTCTGCCGGCTCAATTTAATGAAGGAGAGTTGGTATGCACTCAGCAAAACTATTTTTCATCACCGGCGTCAGCAGCGGATTTGGCCGGGCGCTGGCCGAAGAGGCGCTCAGCGCGGGGCATCGGGTGGTCGGAACGCTACGAAACGAGAGAGATCGGCAGCAGTTCGAGGCCCTGTCGCCGGGTCAGTGCTTTGGCAGAGTCCTGGACGTCACCGATTTTGCCGCCATTCCGCCGCTCGTTGAGGCCGTAGAGCGGGAAATTGGCGCGGTTGACGTGCTGGTCAATAACGCCGGCTACGGCCACGAGGGCATCATGGAAGAGTCGCCGATTGAGGAGCTCGTGGCGCAATTCAACGTTAACGTATTTGGTGCGGTCGCGGTAATTAAAGCTTTCTTACCCTGGTTCCGCGCGCGCCGCGCCGGCCACATTCTGAATATCACCTCGATGGGGGGATTCATCACCATGCCCGGCATCAGCTACTACTGCGGCAGCAAATTCGCTTTGCAGGGGATTTCTGAAACGCTAAGCAAAGAGCTTAAGCCCTTTAATATCGCCGTGACGGCGGTGCAGCCGGGATCGTTTCGAACCGACTGGGCCGGGCGCTCAATGGTGCGCGCTGCCCGCAGTATTGACGATTACGACAGCAGCTTCGGCCCCATTCGCGAAACGCGAATGCAGCGCAGCGGCCATCAGCCGGGCGATCCGCGCCGGGCGGCGCGGGCGATGCTGGAGCTGATTAACCATCCGGCGCCTCCGGCGTCGCTGCTGCTGGGAAGCGATGCCGTGACGTTGGTTAAAGAAAAGCTGCAGCAGATGAGCGCCGGGATCGACGCCTGGGAGGAGGTCAGCCGCTCCACGGATGGCTAAAAAATACGCCGGATCTCTGTCCAGGGAAGGACGAGAACCCGCCCGCCGTTTGACGCTCCCCAGCTCCCGCTCTTCTCCGCATGACTCCTGCCGCTCTCTGCGACGTTTTGGTTAAAACCAGCGCATTAATGATAATACGAATGATCTTGATAATCATTATCATTTTTACATATAATTCTGTGAAAAATTTTAGCATGAAAATAAATGCTACCAATGAAACAGAAAATGGATATTTATGTTTAATATGGAATGCTTGTTAAAATCTCTGGTTGTTAGCAGCGCTCTGGCCCTGGCGGCATGCCAAAGCGCGTCCTCGACGACATCAGCCCCCGCCGCCGCATCGGTGGAAGCGTGCGCATGTATTGTGGATACGGCCTCCGGCAGCACCCTGACGCCGGCGCAGCTTATCGCCAGGGTGCGCAGCGCCTCGATAGTTATCGTCGGCGAAGAGCACACCAACGTGCGCCACCATCAGATTGAGCAGTGGCTGCTAAAAAATCTGAACCAATCCCGCCCCCAGGGCAGCGTGCTGCTGGAGATGATCGATATCAGCCAGCAGGATGCGGTCAACCGCGTCAAGCAGGCCAGCGCGTCCGGAACGTCGGTCAGCGCCACCCGCGCGGCGGAAGCGATGCGCTGGAACAGCGGCTGGCCGTGGGATCTGTATCGTGACCTGGTGATGACCGCGCTGGAGGGTCCCTGGCCTCTGCTGGCCGCCAATATCAGCCGCCAGCAGGTCAACGAACTGTACCAACGCCCCACTTTCCCGAGCGGAGAACGCTCTTCCCGCCCGCAGGTACATGAAGCCCTGTCGGCGATCATCTACCTGATGCACGACGGCAAAATTAGCGGCGAACAGGTCACCGCGATGATGGCCATTCAGCAGAATCGCGATCGCTTTATGGCCCAACAGCTCATTCAAGCGCCGCGCCCGGCGCTGCTGATTGCCGGCGGCTACCACGCCGCCAAAGATACCGGCGTGCCCCTGCATCTGGCCGACTTAGGCGCGGAAAAACCGCGGGTGGTGATGCTCACCACCGACGGCACCACGCTGACGGCAAAACAGGCCGACTATATCTGGTCGGTACCGGCGGCCAAATGAAGATCGCAATGAACACGCCACCGATCCTCTCGCGCGCGCCGTGGATAAAGGGCTCCGCCGGCAGCGTGCTGTTCCACGCGGCGCTGGTGCTGCCGTTTATGCTTCATTTTTCCCTCAACCAGCCCGAGTCGACGCCTGCCGCAGTGATGCTTGAATATGCGCCTGAGTTTGAGGTCTCCTTCATTCGCCCCGAACTGCCGCCAGGCGTCAGCCAGCAGCGCAAGGTAGAAGCCATGACCGAACGCGAGTCGCTCCATAATAAAGAGCTGCCGAAGCTGCGCGAGCACGAGGACGCTGAGCTTAAGCTGGCGGCAGCAACGCCGGAAAAAGAGCGCAAAAAGAAAACGGAAAGAAAGAAGAAATCGTCGCAGGAGCGTAAAGAAGAGCAGGGAAACTCGACCACCACCAGCCTGGCCGCCCCGCCGGTACAGTCCGCGCGGACTCAGCGCAATACGGCACCGCTGGATACCGACGCCGCCAGAATCAGCCAAAGTAAAATCAGCTGGGAATCGCTGGTAAAGGGCAAAATCAACAAAATGCGCAACTACCCGGACGATGCAAGGCGGCGTAAACGCACCGGGACGGCCGTCATCGCCTTCAGCGTCGATGAGCGCGGCGAAATACTTAGTACAAAACTGGTCACCTCATCCGGCACTCTGTCACTGGATCGGGCGGCGCTCATTGCGCTTGAAAGCGCGCGACCGCTGCCGCCGCCGCCAAAAGAGATGCTCAAAAACGGCGTCCAGAAGGTCACGCTACCGGTGGAGTTCGGGCTGTTAAAAATATAACAATGAGCGTTACCTGTATTAACCGTTGGTCGGTTAACAAACTTAAATAGCGTCATTTAGATTATTCATTTCTGAATAACCGGCCGCTGCGGGGAGAGTATTCTCGGGCGGCGGCGGAGCTTTTATTTTTATTTATGAGCAATTTATCGTAGCGCAGCCGTTCGGCTGCGCGGGGTAATTTTGTTCATTTGGTGCATTGATAAAATACAAAAACAGGAATTGATTATGGAAAAATCGCAAATAGCCAAAGGGATTATGGCCGGGCTTATTATTGTCCACGGCCATACCTTTGCGGCAGAAAATGAGGGGGAATCGGTCTTTTCTCCGCTCACTATTACCGATAACCCGCTGGCTGAAAAAAATCAGGTCGGCTCCTCTGAGGAGAGCTATACCCGCCCCGGAGCCTACAGTTCGCGTACGCTAAATAAAAACTTGCAGAGCCTGGATGCGTCGCTGCGCAGTATGGCGGGGACCTATACGCAAATCGATCCGCTGCAGGGTTCGATCAGCGTGAATATTCGCGGCATGAACGGGCTGGGCCGGGTGAATACGATGGTCGATGGCGTCACCCAGACCTACTTCGGCATGGCGCCCGCCAACTATCACGGCGGCGCCAACACCGCCGCCGGCGTCCCGCTCGACCCGAACTTTCTTGCCGAAGTTGACGTGACGCGCGGCAGCAGCGCCGGCTCTCAGGGCGTTAACGCCCTCGCAGGCAGCGCCAATATGCGCACCATCGGCATCGATGACGTTCTGCGGGAGGGACGCCAGGCGGGGGTACTTTCCCGCTTCTCGGTGGGCGATAACGGCCTGGGGCGCACCGGGATGGTGGCGGTGGCCGGTAAGACCGATACCTTCGAAAACGGCGGCGCCCTCGGCGCGCTGGTCGGCGTCAGCGGTAGACGAACCTATGCGACCTATAAAAACGGCGGCGGGCGCAGCAGCGAAGATTTTATCGGCGAAGATAATAAATATTTGCGCCAGGAGCCCCGCTCCCAGCTTTATAAGCTGAACTTCAATCCGGACCAGTTCAATAAAATTGAGTTTTCCGGCCGTAATTACAGCAACAGCTTTACCCGTCGCGACATCACCAGCGACGATTACGCCCTGCGCTATAATTACGCCCCGCTGAATGAGCTGGTGGAATTAAACCTGCTGGCCAGCACCAGCCGCGGAAATCAGGCGTACAAGCCGGAATCGCTGTATAACTTCAACAGTTCTTCGACCACCAATAAATCCAACGCTATCGATATTAGCAACACCAGTCGATTTAAAATGAGTGAGGATCTGTTTACCGTATTCCAGGTCGGCGGGAAATTAATGGATACCCGCTATACCCGGCGCTTTGTGCAGAATACTGAAACCGATCACAACGCCTTTGCTCCCGCCGGCAAACAAAAGATATCGTCCTTATACAGCAGCCTGACGCTGAACAAAGATATTTATCAGCTGGATCTCAACCTTAACTACACCCGCAGCCAGGTTACAGGCTACAAGCCGGCCTGCGGCGATAACGAGAAGTGTTTCCCGCAGGGGGAAAGCCATCTCAAGCTGGATAATACCGACGTTAATCCATCGGCAACGTTTTCCGCCCAGGTCACCCCGTGGCTACAGCCCTTCGTCAGCTGGAGCCGATCTTCCCGCGCGCCAAACGTGCAGGAGGTCTTCTTCGCTAACGAGGGCGGCGCCTCGATGAACCCGTTCCTCAAACCGGAAAAAGCGGAGACCTGGGAGGCCGGCTTTAATATCAATAAGCAGGGCCTGCTGCACGAGCAGGACAGCTTTCATTTAAAGGCGCTGGCGTACCGCTCGCGGATTAAAAACTATATCACCAGCGAATCCTTTTTCCTGTGCCACGACGGCAGGCTCTGTCAGGATATCGATAACGCATCCGACAGCTTCAACGCCAACATCTACATCAACGTACCTTCGACGGTAACCGCCACAGGTTACGAAATTGAGGCCGGATATGATATCGGCTTCGCCTATGCGAACCTCTCATGGAGCAAGCAGCACACCGATCAGCCCACCTCGATTGCCAGCACGGTTTACAGCTTTGCCTACAGCGACCTCAGCGACCTGCCCGATAGCTACGCCACGCTCGACGTCGGCGGCCGCCTCTTCGACCGGCGTCTGACCGTCGGCAGCCTGGTCAAATTCACCGGTAAAACCAAACGCCTGAGCACCGAGGGCATCAGCCTCGACAGCAATACCGTACCGAAAGAGGACATGCCGAATATCCCGACCATCATCGACCTCTACAGCACCTGGCAGGCGACCGACAACGTCCAGCTGCGCCTCAGCGTGCAGAACGTCACCAACCGCGATTACGCCGAAGCGCTGAACCGCATGAATCAGAGCGTCGATTACGCCCGGGCGGGCACGTCGGTGAATACCACCGCCCGCGGACGAACCTGGATCTTCGGCGGAGAGATCCAGTTCTGAGTTAAAACCCGGCGCGGGGTAATGCCCCGGGTTTATCCCGCGCCCCCACTTTTCATATCAGGAATAAAAAATGAATCGATTCAATTTAAGAACACGACTGGGATGCCTGCTTATTGCGGCTCTCCTGCCGGCCTCGGCGTTAGCCATTGACCCACCGCCGCGCGAAACCTCGCGCTTCGCCCTGAAGACCAATTACCTTCAGCAGGCGGATGAAGGGATTTACGAACTGGCCTTCGATAACGCCAATCAGTACGTGTTTGCGGCGGTAACCGACCGCGTGAACCGCGAGGCGAACAGAGGCTATTTATACGCCTTTAACCCGACGTCATTGAAAATTGAACATCGCTACGATATGCCGTACCGGGCGTTTTCCCTGGCGATGAATCAGCCGCAGCACCGGCTCTATATCGGTCATACCCAGTCGGCCTCGCTGCGGATAAGCATGCTTGATACCACCACAGGGAAGCTAACCAAAACCAGCGACAGGCTCAGCTTTAAAACGCCTAACGCCGCCGATTCTCGCTTCGAGCACCTGCGCCATATGGTCTACAGCCCGGATGCCGATACCCTGTTCGTGAGCTACAGCAATATGCTCAAGACGGCGCAGGGTACGCAGCCGCTGCATAAGCTGCTGATGCTCGACGGCACGACGCTGGCGCTAAAAGGCGAGGTCAAAGAGGCTTATAAGGGCACGGCCTATGGGCTGACGCTCGATGAAAAAACGCAGAAAATCTACGTTGGCGGCCGGGATTACATCAACGAGATTGACGCGAAAAAGCAGCAGGTGCTGCGCACCATTACCCTCCAGAATACGCAGCCGCAGCTGCCCAGCGCGCAGAATCTGGCGGTGGACTCCGACTCCGGCAGGATCTTTGTCGTGGCTTTCGACCATGACGATCGCAGCGGCCCCCGCGACGGGCTCTATATTTTCGATCTGCGCGACGGCAGGCAGCTGGGCTATGTGCATACCGGCGCCGGGGCCAACGCGGTAAAATACAATCCGAAATATAACGAGCTCTACGTCACCAATTTCACCAGCGGCACCCTCAGCGTAATCGATGCCGCGACCTACAGCGTGACCCGTGAATTCCGCACTCCGGTTTATCCAAACCAGATGGTGCTATCGCCGGATATGAATACCCTGTACGTCGGTATAAAGGAAGGCTTCAACCGCGACTGGGACCCGGACGTCTTTGTGGAAGGCGCGAAGGAGCGCATCCTGAGCATCGATTTGACGAAATCGTAGCCGACCGGCGCGCGGTCAGGACAAGGCAGCCAATCGTTTTTAGCGCATGATGCCTCTGATTGTATGGGCGGCCTGAAAAGGTCGCCTTTTTACGTTATAGTGCTCCGGTGCCGGAAACGCCTTGTCCGTTTCTGATGCCATTCTGGCCATTTTCAAATACGGCGGCTAACAGGCTGTTGTAAAACAGGAGTATACAAACATGCGCTTACTTCACACCATGCTGCGCGTTGGCGATCTGCAGCGTTCTATCGAGTTTTACACCAACGTGCTCGGCATGAAGCTGCTGCGTACCAGCGAAAACACCGAATATAAATACTCGCTGGCCTTCGTTGGTTACGGCGAGGAGAGCGATACTGCGGTTATCGAGCTGACCTATAACTGGGGCGTGGACAAATACGATCTCGGCAGCGCCTACGGCCATATCGCCCTTAGCGTGGATAATGCGGCAGAAGCCTGCGAGCGTATTCGTCAGAACGGCGGCAACGTGACCCGCGAAGCCGGTCCGGTTAAGGGCGGCACCACGGTTATCGCCTTCGTTGAAGATCCGGATGGTTACAAAATCGAACTGATCGAAGAGAAAGACGCCGGCAAAGGCCTCGGCCACTAACGGTTGCGGGCGCCCGTCGGCGCCCGCTGTTTTATCCCCTGACTGCTGCAAGGCGCGGCAAAATTTGCCATAATGCGCGCTACTTTTTTCCAGTAAAGAGAATCTGATGTCCGAGAACGTTCAACTTAATGGTCTGTGCGACCGTTTTCGCGGTTTTTACCCTGTGGTTATCGATGTCGAAACCGCCGGGTTCAATGCCAAAACCGACGCCCTGCTTGAGATCGCTGCCATTACGCTGAAAATGGATGAGCAGGGCTGGTTGATGCCGGACGAAACGTTGCATTTTCATGTTGAACCTTTCGAGGGTGCGAACCTGCAGCCCGAAGCGCTGGCATTTAACGGCATCAACCCTAACGATCCGGAACGCGGGGCGGTAAGCGAGTACGACGCGCTGCACGCGATTTTCAAAATGGTCCGCAAAGGGATGAAGGACAGCGATTGTAATCGCGCCATCATGGTGGCGCATAACGCCGCTTTCGATCTCAGTTTTACCATGGCTGCCGCCGAGCGCGCCGGGCTAAAACGCAATCCGTTCCACCCTTTCGTCACCTTTGATACCGCCGCGCTGAGCGGGCTGGCGCTCGGTCAGACCGTGCTGTCTAAAGCCTGCCTTGCCGCCGGTATGGCGTTTGATGGCACCAAGGCGCACTCTGCGCTGTACGATACCGACCAGACCGCCCGGCTGTTCTGCGAGATAGTCAACCGCTGGAAGCGTCTTGGCGGATGGCCGCTACCGCAGCCTGAAGCGGAATAAGAGACAAAAAAAAGCGACTTCACTGGAAGTCGCTTTTTTACTGGCAGCAAAATTATTCTGCTTTCGGCTCGTCGGCCTTGTACTTCGCCGCCGTTTCTTTGATCAGCTGCTGTAGCTCACCGCGCTGATACATTTCAATCACGATGTCGCAACCGCCAACCAGCTCACCATCAACCCACAGCTGCGGGAAGGTCGGCCAGTTTGCATACTTCGGCAGCTCCGCGCGGATGTCCGGATTCTGCAGGATATCTACGTAGGCAAAGCGTTCGCCGCACGCGGACAGCGCCTGCACGGTCTGAGCGGAAAAGCCGCAGCTTGGCAGTTTCGGCGATCCTTTCATGTACAACAGGATCGGGTTTTCAGCGATTTGACGTTCGATTTTTTCTACAGTAGTACTCATTGTCATGCTTCCTTAACTTCTATACGGCAGTAATTTGTCATTGTAGCGTCCTGAACGCAGGACAGATAATAACATTTTGTTCACTCGTTCTATTTTATCTTCTGTGGACTGAAGTTGCCTTAAAAATATTACTTCATCAGCCAGCGCGCCGTCCTGCCGCGCACTTTCTGTACAAGGCGGTCAATGTCTGGCATATTTTTTTGCAATTGTTAATCAAACGACACTTTAGATACAAAAGAGTATTAACTTTCAGGGTTTTTATGCATTAGAATCGTTGGGTTTTGTCATTCATGGTCAGGTATGTGTACATGTCTGTAATTAATCAGGGGAGTGCTCGGTGGCGCGGCTAAACAAAATCGCGATTTCGCTCTGCGCATTACTGTTTACATCTATCTCATTTACACCACTGGCGCATGCTTCAGGGCATACGCACGCCTCCGCCGCGTCAAAAGCGCATCAGGCAAAGGGCACCACCGAACGCAAGAAAAAAGTCTCCGGTCAGAAAACAAAATCCAGCGCCAAAACCTCCAGCAAGAAAGCATCGACCTCCTCCCGCGCCAAACACCCAACCCGCACCACCGCCTCCAGCCAAACGGCATTAAACCGTCAGGCCGCCGGCGGAACCAAAAAGTGCGTGTTGCGCAAGGGCTATAAAAAGCAGTGCGCGACGTCGGCTAAGTCAAACATCGAACCGACGCGGGCGATGGCCAGCGTGCAGCAGAAATGCGTCGTGCGGAAAGGCTACAAAAAGCGCTGTAAGCCAGTGGTTGAAGAGGAAGTGCCGCTGACGCTGGCCGATGCGCATAAGGTGCGGGTGCAAAAAGCGCAGAGCACCGCCATGTCGAAGCTGATGGGCCAAATTGGCAAGCCCTACCGCTGGGGCGGCACCTCGCCGCGCACCGGCTTTGACTGCAGCGGGCTGGTTTATTACGCCTATAAAGACCTGGTGAAAATTCATATCCCGCGGACGGCGAACGAGATGTACCACCTGCGCGATGCTCGCCCCGTAGATCGCGGTGAGCTGCAGAGCGGCGATCTGGTCTTCTTCCGCACCCGCGGCCGCGGCACGGCGGATCACGTCGGCGTGTACGTCGGTAACGGTAAATTTATTCAGTCGCCGCGTACCGGACGCGATATTCAGATTACCTCGTTAAGCGAAGATTATTGGGTTCGCCACTACGTTGGCGCCCGCCGCGTGATGACGCCTAAAACCATCCGCTGACGCCCCCTGCCGCGCCTGCGGCAGGTTAACTCTCTCTTTTGCCACATCTTTTAATTTGCTACTATCTCCCTGTGCATTACATGGTTATTGCACGCATTAATATAATAAGGAGAGTAGCAATGTCGTTCGAATTACCTGCATTACCATATGCGAAAGACGCCCTGGCGCCGCACATTTCCGCTGAAACCCTGGAATACCATTACGGTAAGCATCACCAGGCCTACGTCACTAACCTCAACAACCTGATCAAGGGCACCGCTTTTGAAGGCCACTCTTTAGAAGAGATCGTTCGTTCTTCCGAAGGCGGCGTCTTTAACAACGCGGCCCAGGTCTGGAACCACACCTTCTACTGGAACTGTCTCGCGCCGAATGCCGGCGGTGAGCCGGAAGGCGAACTGGCGGCAGCCATCGCTAAATCCTTCGGCAGCTTTGCTGATTTTAAAGCGCAATTCACCGATGCTGCGGTGAAAAACTTCGGCGCTGGCTGGACGTGGCTGGTCAAAAATTCCGACGGCAGCCTGGCGATTGTCTCCACCAGCAACGCCGGTACGCCGCTCACCGGCAATGCCGCACCGCTGCTGACCGTGGATGTCTGGGAACATGCTTATTACATTGACTACCGTAACGCCCGTCCAAACTATCTGGAGCACTTCTGGGCGCTGGTAAACTGGAAGTTTGTCGCGGCTAATCTGGCGGCATAAAACTCTACCGCAGAAGGGTTTCCCCTTCTGCGGTAATTATTATCGGCTGGCTAAGGCCTCTTCCGGCCGCGAGCGACCGCTGAACAACACCAGCATCAGCGCCACCCCGGCAATGATAGCGCCCATCACCGGAACAAATGCGTAGCCCAGGCCAGAGGAAATCACCGCCCCGCCGGCCGCCGCGCCGAGCGCATTCCCAAGGTTAAACGCTCCGATATTCACCGAAGAAGATAGCCCCGGCGCTTCGTGAGCCACGCGCATCACGCGCATTTGCAGCGGCGGCACCACGGCAAACGTCGCCGCGCCCCACACCACCATGCTGATGGCCGCGCCAATCTGCGACTGCGCCAGCAGCGGGATCGCCAGCATGATAACCATCAGCAGCAGTAAAAAGCCCTTCAGCGTGCCGGAAACCGAGCGGTCGGCAAATTTTCCGCCAAGATAATTGCCCAGAGAGAAGCCGACGCCAATCAGTACCAGCATCGCGGTGACGAACAGCGGCGAGGCGTGGGTAATGGTATGCAGCACCGGCGAAATATAGGTATAGAGGGTGAACATCGCCCCGGCTCCGAGTACGGTGGTCAGCAGCGCGGAGAGCACCTGCGGCCGCATCAAAACCGACAGCTCCTCCTTCACGTTCGGCCGCTGCCCTGCGCTGCCTTTTGGCAGCGAGAACCACAGGCCGATCATCGCCACCAGGCCAAGACCCGCCGTGGCAAGGAAGGACATGCGCCAGCCGATGGTTTCACCCAGCCAGGTCGCCGCCGGGACGCCGCCAATGTTGGCGATGGTCAGCCCCATAAACATAGTTGCCACCGCGCTGGCCTGCTTGTGTTTAGGGACCACGCTCGCGGCCACCACCGAGCCGAGGCCGAAGAAGGCGCCGTGGTTCAGGCTGGTGATAATGCGCGAAAGCAGCAGCGTGGTGTAATCCGGCGCCATTGACGAGAGGACGTTGCCAAGTGTGAAAATAGCCATCAGGAAAATCAGCGCACTGCGGCGCGCGCGATGCGACAGCAGCAGCGTCATCAGCGGTGCCCCGACCATCACGCCGATGGCATAGGCGCTGATCAGCATCCCCGCGGCGGGAATGGACACATCCACGCCTTTAGCGATAACCGGCAGTAATCCCATCGGGGAAAATTCGGTCGTACCGATACCAAACGCCCCAACGGCCAGCGCTAACAGGGGAAAGTTGATTTTCATTCAATGACTCCAGCAAACCGTCCTCAGCGACGGTATCTCATCAGAAGTCAAAAGCATGACATCAATCACAGAAAAACAAAAGTAAACGAAATGGCAAAAGATTTTTGCGAATTTGATAATAATGCGCGGGAACGGGGGGAAAGGAGCCTCTCCCCCGAAAAAATTAGTGCAGTACGGCGGTCAGCCCTGCGGCCACGATCAGACCCAGAACAATAATCGTCGTGGTCAGCGAAAACTTTAAATCTGTATCCATCAATTTTCCCCCTGATTATCCCCACAAGAAAAGTGAGCCTGCTCATTTTTGCACAATATTGCACAAAAATCTTCTGAGATTTAGGGTGATGCACATTTTTACTCTTCCCCTTTGCCGCAAGATCGGACAAAATCCCACGCTAATTTGAAAGCGTATCGGCCATTGACCCCTTCCTGTCGTTCTGTGTCGTTTCCCGACGTGATGCAATGTTGAACATTGTGCTCAGGGTGTGTATAGGCAAACGTTTCCGTATCGATAATCAGACGATCAGGTCAAGGTCTGGAGAGAGAAGTAATGGCAACAATTAAAGATGTAGCGAAGCGCGCAAACGTTTCCACTACAACAGTTTCACATGTAATTAACAAAACCCGCTTTGTGGCTGAAGAGACCCGCAACGCGGTATGGGCTGCCATCAAAGAGCTGCACTACTCTCCGAGTGCGGTGGCGCGCAGCCTGAAGGTTAATCACACCAAATCGATCGGTCTGCTGGCTACCAGCAGCGAAGCGGCCTATTTCGCCGAGATTATCGAGTCCGTTGAGAAGAGCTGCTTCCAGAAGGGCTACACCTTGATTCTGGGCAACGCATGGAACGATCCGGAAAAGCAGCAGGCCTACCTGTCGATGATGGCGCAAAAGCGCGTCGACGGCCTGCTGGTGATGTGTTCCGAATATCCGCAGTCGGTGCTGTCCATGCTGGAAGAGTACCGCAACATCCCGATGGTCGTCATGGATTGGGGTGAGTCCAAGGCTGATTTTACCGATTCGGTGATCGATAACGCCTTTGAAGGCGGCTATATGGCCGGTCGCTACCTCGTTGAGCGCGGCCACCGTGAAATCGGCGTGATCCCGGGTCCGCTGGAGCGCAATACCGGCGCCGGACGCCTGGCCGGTTTTATGAAAGCGATGGAAGAAGCGCAGATTAGCGTCCCGGAAAGCTGGGTTGTTCAGGGCGACTTCGAGCCGGAATCCGGCTACCGCGCCATGCAGCAGATCCTCAGCCAGCCGCATCGCCCGACCGCCATATTCTGCGGCGGCGATATCATGGCAATGGGAGCCATCTGCGCCGCCGACGAAATGGGCCTGCGCGTCCCGCAGGATATTTCGCTCATTGGCTATGACAACGTGCGCAACGCCCGCTACTTCAGCCCGGCGCTGACCACCATCCATCAGCCGAAGGATTCACTCGGCGAAGCCGCATTCAATATGCTGATGGACCGTATCGTCAATAAGCGCGAAGAGTCGCAGTCTATCGAAGTTCACCCGCGACTGGTCGAGCGTCGCTCGGTGATCGACGGCCCGTTCGTCGACTACCGCCGCTAATCCTGCCGTGGCGCCGGCTATTCCGGCGCCCGCAGCCACTCCCGATTTAACGTTTCGCTGTCGCCAAGATAGTCCAGCAGCCAGGAGAGAGCCGGCGAGATATCGCTCTGCTGCCAGGTCAGGCAGCACGCGGCGTCCGGGAACGGATTTTCCAGCTCCAGCGCCGTCCACTCGCCGCTATCGATTCGCGGGCGGGCGAAGTGCGACGGCACCATGCCGATGCAGAGTCCGGCCGACAGGCAGGTGGCCGAGGCGTCCCAGTCCGGCACCACCACCCTCTTCTGGTTATCCAGCAGCCACGTCGTGCGCTTGGGCAGCGAACGCGACGTATCCTCCCTGACCAGCGACGGCCAGTTGCGCAACGTGTCATCGCTCAGCGGGCCGCTCATTTTCGCCAGCGGATGGTGACTGGCCACCACGCAGTGCCAGCTCAGCATGCCCATATCGCGAAAGGCGTATCGTCCGCCGACCGGAATCGAGCGGGTCGCGCCGATGGCCAGCTCCACGCGGCCGTCGGCCAGCGCATCCCAGACGCCGTTAAACACCTCCTGAAAGACAATCAGCTCGACGTCCGGAAAGTGACGATAAAAATCGACAATCATCTGCCGCATCCGCGCCGGCTTAACGATATCGTCAACCGCGATCGAGAGCTGCCCGCGCCAGCCGTTGGCGATCTGCTGGCACTGACGGCGGGTGATCTGCATTTTTTTGATAACAGAACGCCCTTCCTGTAAAAACCACACGCCGGCCGGCGTGAGCTCAACGTCCCGGTGGCGGCGCTCAAAGAGCGGAACGGCCAGCCATTCTTCGAGCTGACGCACGGTGTAGCTGACCGCCGAGGGTACACGATGCAGCTCCTGAGCCGCCGCGCTGAAGCTGCCGTTGCGCGCAACCGCATCAACCACTTCAAGAGAGTATTCGGACCACATATTCTGCCTGCAAATTTTTTGAACGCATGTAACAAATATTAGCGTTTCACAAGCCAGAATGCACTCCCTACACTCAGCGGCATCTTACCTGCATCAGAAGAAAGAGAACTTTATGCAACAACCTGGGAAAGGATTTTTGGTTTGGCTGGCGGGCCTCAGCGTGCTCGGCTTCCTGGCAACCGATATGTATCTGCCGGCGTTTTCGGCGATCCAACAGGATCTCAACACTTCGGCGGCTTCGGTCAGCGCCAGCCTCAGCGTGTTTCTCGCCGGTTTCGCCATTGGTCAGCTGTTCTGGGGCCCGGTCTCCGATCGCTACGGGCGCAAGCCGGTGCTGCTCAGCGGCCTGGCGATCTTCGCCGTCGGCTGCCTTGGCATGCTGTGGGTGCAGAACGCGACCCTGATGCTGGCGCTGCGATTTGTGCAGGCCATCGGCGTCTGCGCGGCGGCGGTAACCTGGCAGGCGATGGTCACCGACTATTATCCAGCCCAACGTACTAACCGCATCTTCGCCACCATTATGCCGCTGGTAGGTCTATCGCCGGCCCTGGCGCCGCTGCTCGGCAGCTGGCTGCTCGCCCATTTCGACTGGCAGGCTATCTTCGCGACCCTGTTGGTCATCGCCCTGCTGCTGATGCTGCCCGCGTTACGCCTCAAGCCGGTGAGCAAGCCCGAGAGCGGTACGCAGAAAAAACTGACCTTCCTGGCGCTGCTGCGCTCACGCGAATATAGCGGCAACGTGCTGATTTACGCCGCCTGCTCCGCCAGCTTTTTCGCCTGGCTGACCGGCTCGCCGTTTATTCTGCATGACATGGGCTACGGGCCAACCGCAATCGGCCTGAGCTACGTGCCGCAGACTATCGCCTTTTTAATCGGCGGATACGGCTGCCGGGCGGCGCTGCAGAAATGGCAGGGGCAGCAGCTGCTGCCGTGGCTGCTGGTCATTTTTGCTATCAGCGTTGCCGCCACCTGGCTGGTGGGACTGCAGCAGGATGTCTCCATCGTGGCGCTGATGGCACCGTTCTGCGTGATGGCTATCGTTAACGGCGGGATTTACCCGATTGTCGTCGCTCAGGCCCTGCGGCCATTCCCTCAGGCCACGGGTCGCGCCGCCGCGCTGCAGAATACCCTGCAGCTCGGACTGTGCTTCCTGACCAGCCTGCTGGTGTCGACGCTGATTGCCACCCCGCTGCTCACCACAACCAGCGTGATGCTGGCCTCCATCGCGCTGGCCGGGCTGGGGTATGTCATGCAGCTGCGTACAACCCGTCTGAGCACCGAGTCGTCACACGCATAAAAGGGTTTCAGTGATGTTACGGTCCAGTAATTAGCCTGCTAATATCTTTTTATTGAAAGCCTTAAAATAGGGGCCTATACTGGATCCCGTATCACATAAATAGAAAGTTTATCGATATTAACGGGGGCAGGATGCCTCCCGTTTAACCATGGAAGGCCTTTCGGCAAGGGTTATCTCCCTTCCTCTGTTCTACGTCGGATAGCAGCTTCACGGATTTTTCCGTGAGATTTCTCACAATGCCAAAAAAAGCGTCTACGCTGTTTTAAGGTTCTGATCACTTGGGCGTGATGGAGAAGCTATGAGTTCATCGTGTATAGAAGAAGTAAGTGTACCAAATGATGACTGGTACCGAATTACAGCTGAGTTACTCGGTCGTGCGGGTATTGAAATTAATGGCCCCGCTCCCGCCGATCTACGGATAAAAAACCCCCTCTTTTTTAAGCGCGTACTACAGGAAGGGTCTCTGGGGTTAGGTGAAAGCTATATGGACGGCTGGTGGGACTGCGAGCGTCTGGATATTTTCTTCCACAAGGTGCTGCGCGCCGGGCTGGAAAACCAGCTTCCCCGCCATATCAAAGACACGCTGCGTATTGCTGCCGCTCGCCTGTTCAATCTGCAAAGTAAAAAACGTTCCTGGATAGTCGGCAAAGAGCACTACGATCTTGGCAACGATCTTTTTAGTCGGATGCTCGATCCCTATATGCAATATTCCTGTGCTTACTGGAAAGAGGCGCAATCTCTGGAAGAGGCCCAGCAGGCTAAATTAGATCTTATTTGCCGTAAGCTGCAGCTTGAGCCCGGGATGCGGGTGCTGGATATTGGCTGCGGCTGGGGCGGTCTGGCCTATTACATGGCAAAAAATTATCACGTTAGCGTGGTTGGCGTGACCATTTCTGCCGAACAGCAAAAAATGGCCCAGCAGCGGTGTGAAGGATTAGACGTCACTATCCTGTTGCAGGACTATCGCGACTTACATGATAGTTTTGACCGGATAGTTTCCGTCGGTATGTTTGAGCACGTGGGGCCGAAAAACTACGCGACCTATTTCGATGTAGTCGACCGAAATATGAAAGCGGACGGTCGTTTTTTACTGCACACCATCGGTTCAAACAAAACGGACCTGAGCGTCGATCCGTGGATCAATAAATATATCTTCCCTAACGGCTGCCTGCCGTCGGTACGCCATATTGCGCAAGCCAGCGAAACGCATTTCGTTATGGAAGACTGGCACAATATAGGCGCCGATTACGATACCACGCTGATGGCCTGGTACGAGCGGTTCCTCGCCAGCTGGCCGGATATTGCCGATAACTATACCGAGCGTTTCAAGCGCATGTTCAGCTATTATCTGAACGCCTGCGCCGGCGCCTTCCGCGCGCGCGATATTCAGCTGTGGCAGGTGGTGTTTTCTCGCGGCGTTGAGAACGGCCTTCGCGTTGCGCGCTAAGCCTGCATCCACCTATCACGCCTGCCGGTGGCTGCACCGGCAGGCTTTTTTTTGCCCCATCCTGTCTTTATTTCCGCGATGCTGCACGTTAGGCGCGGAAAACGCCTGCAGCGGGGCCTGGCACCCCGCTGAATCCAGCAGAAAGATCGCATAGCAGACGACCCGGGACTATTACTCTTCCGTCGCCTTTTGCACGGCCTCTTTCGCCGCCAGCACGCGCTCAACGGTATCGACCACCGCCTGCGTCTGCGGATCAATTTCGATATTCACCCGGTCACCCAGCTTTTTCACGCCCAGGGTGGTGCGCTGCAGCGTTTCCGGGATCAGGTGCACGCAGAAGCGCGTCGGCGTGACTTCGCCAACCGTCAGGCTGATGCCATCAACGCCGATAAAGCCTTTATACAGAATGTACTTCATCAGCGTCGGGTCCTGGACCTTGAACCAGATCTGGCGGTTATTTTCCGAGGTCAGGATCTTAACCACCTCCGCGGTGGTCATAATATGGCCGGACATCAGATGGCCGCCGATTTCGTCACTGAACTTCGCCGCGCGCTCGACGTTCACCACGTCACCCTGACGCACGGCGCCGAGGTTAGTAATACGCAGGGTTTCTTTCATCAGGTCAAAACTGATGCGCGCGCCGTCAATCTCGGTTACCGTCAGACAGCAGCCGTTGTGCGCAACCGACGCGCCGGTTTCAAGTCCGTCGAGCATGTGCTCAGGCAGTTCCACCACGTGGGTACGAAAGTTGGGCTTCTCATCGATGGACACCACTCTAGCGGTCCCCTGCACAATGCCAGTAAACATGCTTTGCTCCTGTAGAAATGCTCACAATATATTAATCGGGAACAATAACAGGTGGTAAATAAGGTTGCCAGCACGCATCGTGCCCTACCATTTTTTCACTGGCTTAATGGCTAATCCTCGCTACAATAGACTGGCTAATCCCTCTGTTTTTTCTTCTCGCTGCCATTTACGGCGGCTTTTTTAGTCTCAAAATAACAACAATATAAAGGTGTACAGGTGCAGAAGTACTTCATTGAAGCGCGTCAGTTGTTGGCACTGGCTATTCCCGTCATCCTTGCGCAGGTGGCCCAGACGTCAATGGGCTTCGTCGATACCGTCATGGCGGGCGGCTATAGCGCCACCGATATGGCGGCAGTTGCTATCGGAACCTCCATCTGGCTGCCGGCGATCCTCTTTGGTCACGGCCTGCTGCTGGCGTTAACCCCGGTCGTCGCTCAGCTCAACGGCTCCGGGCGCCGTGAGCGCATCGCGCACCAGGTGCGCCAGGGTTTTTGGCTGGCGGGGTTCGTCTCCGTGCTGGTGATGGTGGTGCTGTGGAACGCCGGCTATATCATCAGCTCAATGCATAATATTGACCCGTCGCTGGCGGATAAAGCCGTCGGCTACCTGCGCGCGCTGCTGTGGGGGGCTCCAGGCTACCTCTTCTTCCAGGTTGCGCGTAACCAGTGCGAAGGCCTGGCGAAAACCAAGCCGGGGATGGTTATGGGCTTCATCGGCCTGCTGGTGAACATCCCGGTAAACTACATCTTTATCTACGGCCATTTCGGGATGCCGGAACTGGGCGGCGTTGGCTGCGGCGTGGCAACGGCTTCCGTTTACTGGGTGATGTTTTTCAGCATGATCTCCTGGGTTCGCCGGTCGCGCTCAATGCGTGATATTCGGGGCGCCGAGGGGTTCAGCAAGCCGGATTTCGCCGTCCTCAAGCGTCTGGTTCAGCTTGGGCTGCCGATCGCGCTGGCGCTGTTTTTCGAAGTGACCCTGTTTGCGGTGGTTGCGCTGCTGGTGTCTCCGCTGGGCATTGTCGATGTCGCCGGCCATCAGATTGCGCTTAACTTCAGCTCGCTGATGTTCGTTTTACCGCTATCGCTGGCGGCGGCGGTGACTATTCGCGTCGGTTTTCGCCTCGGTCAGGGCTCAACCCTGGATGCGCAAACCTCCGCCAGAACCGGCGTCGGCGTTGGCGTCTGTATGGCCGCGATCACCGCGATTTTCACCATCCTGATGCGTAAACAAATCGCGCTCCTCTATAACGACAACCCGGAAGTGGTGGTGCTGGCTTCCCAGCTGATGCTGCTGGCGGCGATATATCAGATTTCTGACTCCGTCCAGGTCATTGGCAGCGGGATCCTGCGCGGCTATAAAGATACGCGATCAATCTTCTTTATTACCTTTACCGCCTACTGGGTTCTGGGGCTGCCGAGCGGCTACGTGCTGGCATTAACCGATATGGTCGTTCCGCGTATGGGGCCTGCCGGCTTCTGGTGTGGATTTATTATCGGGTTAACCTCCGCGGCGATCCTGATGATGCTGCGGATGCGCTTCCTCCAGCGTCAGCCGTCGAACGTCATTTTACAGCGCGCTGCGCGCTAGCCTCCTGCGGCGCCCCGTTTGTGGGGCGCCGTTTCTCAGCGATAGCCGGGTCCGCGCGGACCTAGCGCCTTTCTCAGCGCCTCCACAAAGCATTTTATTTTGGTCGTTCGTCGGCGTCCGGCCGGCACCAGCACATGCATCGGCCGCGAAGGGCCGGAAAATCCCGATAAAACCTGCACCAGCCTCCCCTGCTCAACTTCAACTCTCAGCACCTCTTCAGGCCCGAGGGTGATGCCGTGCCCGGCGAGAGCGGCGTTCATCAGCGCTTTCCAGTCGTTCGAGCGGAAGCGCCCGGCGGGTTTCACTTCTACCGTGGTTCCCTCCCTGGTGAACTGCCAGCGGCAGGCGTTCATGGCCGACCAGTGGCCGTAGACCAGGCAGGAGTGCTGCTGCAGATCGGCCGGCGTCTGCGGCTCGCCGTGGCGCAAAATATAGTCAGGAGAGGCGCAGGCAATTAGCCGGTAAGGGAGCAGCGGCCAGGCGACCATCGTGCTGTCGGCCAGATCGCCGATGCGAATAATGACCTCGAACTCCTCTTCTATCGGGTCGACGATACGATCGCTGAGCGTCAGCTCAACCTGAACATCGGGGTAGCGGGCGAGATAGTCGGTGATAAACGTCGATAGCGCATGCGAGCCGAAGGTGACCGGCGCATTGACTCTGATGATGCCTGAGGGGGTCGCTTTCATCTCCAGCGCCAGCGCGTCCGCCTCGGCGACTTCGTCCAGCACGACGCGGCAGCGTTCATAATAGCTGCGGCCGATATCGGTAAGCGTTTGCCGTCGCGTCGTCCGCGCGATGAGTGAGGTGCCGAGATGCGCCTCCAGCGCGGCCACGTGGCGGGCAACCATCTGCGGCGAAAGCTGCAGCTGCTCGGCGACGGCGGCAAATGAGCCGGTTTCCGCCGCCTTGACGAAAACCTTCATGCTGGTGAGCTGGTCCATGATTCACTCATTTTAGTTGTTTATCATGCAACCATCTTACGATTTATCTTCTGTGATGAGGGAATTAAATTTATTCACTCAACGAGGCAATTTGTCAGGAGTGAAAGATGAAGATCGGAATAATAGGTGCCGGGTTTGTGGGGCGATCTATCGCGAAACTTGCCCTGCAGGCCGGGCATGAAGTCATGCTCAGCAACTCGCGGGGGCCGCAGACGCTGTTCAGCCTGCGGCCGATGATCGGCTGTCAGGTTGGCAGCGCAGACGAAGCCGCCGAATTTGGCGAGGTGGTGGTGATTGCCGTCCCTCTCAGCGCCGTAAACGCGCTGCCGGTCGCCGGTATTAAAAATAAACAGGTCGTGGATGCGGTCAATTACTACCCTGACCGGGACGGCGAAATCGCCGAGCTCGATAGCGGGCAAACCACCACCAGTGAATTACTGGCGCGTATCCTGCCCGCCGCCAGAATAACCAAAGCTTTTAATGCCATTCCGATGACGCAACTGGAAAGCGATGGCTTACCCGCAGGGGCGGAAAATCGCCGGGCGCTGCCGCTGGCGGGCGATGACGCAGAGGGGAAAGCCATCGCCGCCGCGCTGTACGAAGCCTTTGGTTTTGATGCCGTTGACGCCGGGCCGCTGTCCGAGGGGTGGCGCTTTGAACGCGGCACACCCGCCTATTGCGTACGCATGACCCGCCAGGAGCTTGTCTCAACGCTTGCCCGAACGCCGCGCGGCTAAGCTATGCTCCACCTCCGCTAACGCTTTCTCGTTAGCGGATAACCTCTTACGCTCTCCCGCAACCTCATCGTACATTCGGTTACCTGCCGATACCAAACACTCACTGAACTCCCGCAACGACCAGCATATAGTTGTTTCAACAGCCCCGCAGTGGGGTTAACTGAAGAAACATTTTCGAGGATATCAGAATGAAAAAAGTATTAGCTCTGGTCGTTGCCGCTGCTATGGGTCTGTCTTCTGCTGCTTTCGCCGCTGACGCGGTAAGCACCACTCAGGCTCCGGCTGCTGCAACTCACAGCACCACTGCCAGGACCACTCATCACAAAAAACATCACAAAGCCGCCGCTAAACCGGCCGCAGAGCAGAAAGCTCAGGCTGTGAAAAAACACAAAAAAGCTGAAGCTAAACCGGCTGCCGCTCAGAAAGCCCAGGCCGCTAAGAAACACCACAAAGCTGCAGCTAAACCAGCCGCTGCCCAGAAAGCTCAGGCCGCTAAAAAACACCACAAAGCAGCCGCTAAACCGGTAGCGCAGAAAGCTCAGGCTGCTAAAAAACATCACAAAACCACCAAACACCATGCTGCGGCTAAACCTGCTGCACAGCCGGCTGCATAATTAATCCGGTTAGTCTGGTTTCGTAGTAAATCGGCGCTGCTTCAGCGCCGATTTTTTTAGGAGAGCACTATGCTGCAACGCTATCGTTTTGAGCTCATTCTGATCCTGTTGATAATCTGCGCACTCTTCACCCTTCGCCTTATATTTAAATAACATTCACGCCTGCTAAAACCATAAAAAGGCCGCAGCGGCGATCTTGGGAACATCAATACTATAAACGGCCCGCGCAGATGCTTTTAATTAAGTGCGACGCGTCACGTCTAATACCCCAGGCGCAACTTCAATGACTACGAACTGGCCGTATGAAGTACCGGTAGAGGTATCCGGCTTCGCCTGAACGCCCCGCTATTCAATGGACTCCCCTCCGGGCAAGGTAAAGCCCCCCTGACGACCGGTCGATAAAGCCTGCCGGGCGGAACGGGACAACAAATATCCTTTATCATCAGTAAAATATAGGCAATATGAGTAAAACTTCCGCAATCGCGTGCGATCTGCAAGAAAAGTGACGTTTGCCTCTTGCCACAACCTCTCCCGATCGCTAATATGCGTCCCCGTTGTCACCACAACATTGCGTTCATAGCTCAGTTGGTTAGAGCACCACCTTGACATGGTGGGGGTCGTTGGTTCGAGTCCAATTGAACGCACCATAAAGCGTTTATAGCTCAGTTGGTTAGAGCACCACCTTGACATGGTGGGGGTCGTTGGTTCGAGTCCAATTAAACGCACCAAATGCGTCCGTAGCTCAGTTGGTTAGAGCACCACCTTGACATGGTGGGGGTCGGTGGTTCGAGTCCACTCGGACGCACCAGATTTTCTTAATCTGGTGCATTTTCCTCGAAAGAAGCGCTTCCTGCAGCCGTTCAGCCTTACGCAACGCCCCCTTATTCCACGGCATTTAAACTCATTTAATCCCCTACGCCTGCTGCCAACCTGATATCCCAGAGCCCCGGATTCTTGATCGGACCTGTCGGCAGCACGGACCGCAAGCGCTTTCAGCGCCAGCAATCCGCCCGGCAAACGCTACGGACAAGTCGTGAAGCTTCCCTCTGCCGTTTTAGCTGGCGGCAAAAAAAAGCCGGAATAGCAAAATATTCCGGCCCGCGATGGATGACGCCTTAGAAATGCGTATTCACGCTCACATAGAACGTCCGCCCCGACTCGTTGTAGGTTTCCGCGCCGGCACCATACAGATAAGCCCCGGTTGTCGAGTTCCCCGTCGTCTGCGCATTACCGGCGCGATAGTGGCGAATATCAAAAAGGTTATCCACGCCGCTGGTCAGGCTGAGGTTTTTATTCACGTCCCAGGTCGCGCTCAGCCCAACGATGCTGTATGGACTGACTTCGTTTAGCTCGCTTGCGGACACCGCCTCACCTTTATAGTTAAAGCGCTTCGGCTTCTGGCGGCCATACCAGGTGAAGGTGCTCTGTAAAGAGAGATCGTCACGCACCTGCCAGCTCACGGTCGAGTTCAGCGTGAACTGCGGGATCACCGACAGGCGATCGCCGGTGGTCTTGTTCTTGCTCTGCAGCATCCACGTCAGGTTATTGCTCCAGCTGACCGTTTCGCTCACCGGCAGACTTAGCGAGCCTTCCAGCCCTTCTACCAGCGCCTTCGGCACGTTTTCCCATTGATAAATATTGGTCGTGCCGTTGCTGGCCGTGCCTACCGCCGAGTAGCCGGATTCAATCTTATTGCGGTAGTCGTTGCGGAACCAGGTCAGCCCCGCCTGATAACCCTCGTGCTTATACTCAAGGCCGATCTCTTTGTTGACGCTGGTTTCTGCCTTCAGATCGCTATTACCCATCAGGTAACAGGCGGAACTGCTGGCGTAGCAGCCCTGGCCGTTACTGTACAGAATATAGTTCGGGTTGAGCTGGTAGAGATTCGGCGCTTTATAGGCGCGGGCAATCCCCAGCTTCAGCGTCCAGTCATCGGAGAGCCCCTGGGAGAGGTTCAGCGATGGGCTCCAGTTATTGCCGACAATACTATGGTGGTCAAAGCGCAGGGCTGGCGTCAGCATGGTGCTATCCGTCAGCGCGATATTGTCTTCGGTAAACAGCGAGAAAATTTCGGCGCTGGAGTACGGACTGCGCCCGGTAGCCGAGATGCCGTCGATGGAGCCATAGGAGAGAGACTGGGTGGTCGACACGCCATCCTTCATCCGCTGTTGGTTCCACTCGGTGCCCAGCGTCAGATTCTGCTCAACCCCGAGGGTAAACGGAATATTCACTTCACTGTGCAACAGCACGTCCGACAGGTCGATATCCGAGAATTCGCTGCTGGAGAAGATGCCCTCCGTTCCGCCCGCCAGCCCTTCGTTCATCCGGGAGTTGCGGGTATGTTCATACTGGGCGTAGCTGTTGCTGGTCACCCCGTTATCCCAGCCGCCGGTCCAGGTCACGCCATAAGTCTGGCGATAGAGGCGGTTGGTCTCCTTGCCGTACATACTTTTTACCAGCGTGCTGGTGTTGGTGTTCTGGGTGTCGCCGGCGTACAGGTTGCCCTGACGGCTGTAGCCGGTTTCGAACTCCAGCGCCTGCATCGGCGCAAACTCCCAGCGCAGCTTGCCGTGGATATCTTTATTCACAACGCCTTCGCGCCCTGCAGGATAGGATCCCGCATAGGTACCGGTTCGTGCCGCTTCATGGCCGGAGTTAATATCCTGGGCATCGGCCTGCGTCTTGCTCAGATTGCCCCATAGATTAAAGCTGACCTCATCCGACAGCGGACCGTTCAGGCTGAAGTTCGTGCGCTTCGTCGAACCCTCTTTACGGTGCTGAGGGGCGTTCATATAGGTATTCCAGGAACCATGCCACTCGCTGCTGGTCGGTTTAGTGACGATGTTCACCACGCCCCCCATTGCGCCATTGCCGTAGCGGGCCGCCGCCGGGCCGCGAATAACGTCGATATGATCGATCATTTCCGCCGGTACCCAGCTGGTGTCACCGCGCGTGTCGCGGTCACCGCGCCAGCCGTAGCGCACGGAGTTACGGCTGGTCACCGGTTTACCGTCCACCAGAATCAGCGTGTTCTCAGGCCCCATCCCGCGAATATCGACCTGGCGGTTATTGCCGCGCTGACCGCTGGTGGAGTTGCCCGTCAGGTTGACGCCGGGCTGGGTGCGAATCAGTTCGGAGACGTCGCGTGCGGGTGGATGTTTGCGGATTTCATCGGCAGTGATGGTGGAAACGCCGGGGGCCTGGAGAGTCTGCGCGGCGGCGGTAACGACCATCGTTTCGTCGTGATTCTCCGATGCGGTTACCGCAGCGGATCTCTTCGTTTCGTCTGGAGTGCTGTCGTCAGCGGCCTGCGCCGGCAACCCCACTCCCCAGATAGCCATATGAATCAGCACGGCCAGCGAGTAGTGTGAATAATGTTTCATGGAATATGCCCTGTTTTCTTTTATTGCCGTCGGGGCACGCCTTCTTCATTCGTCAGATAAACACCGGCAGCGACTTCCAGGCACAGAACATCTTCTCTGGTTTGGGCGTAAGCAAAGCCCCCCGAGGTCATATCGGGATATTAATTAACCATTTGCACCGAAAAAATTCCGCCCTGGAAAAATGAAGAAATAAACGCGCCACGCTATTCTTTGATAGCGTATTCCGATCGGCAGCCAATCGGATTATTGTGCCGTTCTACGTTATTAGAAATGAGATTTATTATCAAGCCGATAATTAAGCGGCAGAATGCTATATTTAAATATCACAACAAAATCAATTAGATACATGATTAATATTTAAATTTTAAACGTATTAAAATAAATGAATTACATCTACATCAAATAAGCACAATTTAATCATAATATCCCCACAATTGTTAAAATCGACACGCCTTTATTATTGCCAGAAAAATGCCGCGCCGGTTATTATTCACGCCCGTTCACTCGATGATATGCAGTGCCTGGTACCGGCTTACCGGGCAAGATGATTTTAAGCCCTCTTTAATGACATGGCGCTCCCCGCAGCTTCAGCCAACCATTCGCCATCAGCAACAGGCACTTTACCGCTGCCCCGCCATCCCTCGTTTATACTTCGGGTAGTGCCCTTAGGGACACCTTCAGCGGCAGCCCGCTAATGGATGGCTGCGCCTAAAACAACGAGCCCATATCAATGAAGAAAATTGCGATTATCGGCGCCGGACCGACGGGGATTTATACTTTTCACGCGCTTTTACAGAGCGCGGTACCGCTTGCCGTCTCCATCTATGAACAGGCCGATCGGGCCGGCGTCGGGATGCCCTATAGCAAGGAAGACACCGCGCGGATGATGCTGGCGAACATTGCCAGCATCGAAATCCCCCCCATTTTCTCGACCTATATCGAGTGGCTGCAGGGGCTGAGCGCTGAGCATCTGGCGCGCTACGGGGTGCGTAAAGAATCCCTGCATGTCCGCCAGTTCCTGCCGCGCCTGCTGCTGGGCGAATATTTCCATGACCAGTTTCAGCAGCTGGTTGCCGCAGCCCGCCAGCGCGGGTTTGCGGTCGCGATCCACGAATCCTGCCAGGTAGAGGATCTGCAGGTCACCCCCGCAGGCGTGATGCTTTCCGCCCAGGGTGTGGCAGAACCCGCGCGTTTTGACCTTGCGGTCATCGCCACCGGCCACGTCTGGCCTGATGACGATACCACGCCGCGCGCCCACTTCCCGAGCCCGTGGTCAGGACTAATGAGCGCGCGTATCGCGCCCTGTCGGGTCGGAGTCATGGGAACGTCGCTCAGCGGTATCGATGCCGTCATGGCGGTGGCCGCGCAGCACGGGGAGTTTGTGGAGGCCGAGAACCAGTCGCTTAGCTTCAGACTGGATCGCGGCAGCGAGGAGCTGAAGATGGTGATGATGTCCCGCTCCGGGATCCTACCTGAAGCAGATTTCTACTGCCCCATCCCCTATGAGCCTTTAGCCATCGCCAGCGACGAAGCTATTCAACAGCAAATCGCCGCCGGACCCGAGGGGCTGCTCGACCGGGTCTTTGCGCTGATGGCGCAGGAAATTGACGCCGCCGACCCGCGGTGGAGCCGGGAGATAGCCCTTCACGCGCTCAACGCCGACAGCTTCCACGATGCCTGGTTCGCCGCGCGCAGGAAATGTGACCCTTTCCGCTGGGCTGAGGAGAATCTCATTGAGGTGGAACGCAACAAGCGTGACAGGCGCACCGTAGCCTGGCGCTACGCGATCCTCAGACTGCACGAAGCGGTCCAGGCCATCGTTCCCCACCTCGACTCCCGGGACAGCAAGCGGTTTAGCGCCGGCCTGGCCCGGGTATTTATCGATAATTACGCGGCGATCCCTTCACAATCCATTCGCCGGCTGCTGGCGCTGCGCGAGGCAGGCGCGATCGACATTCTCCCCCTTGGCCCCGATTACGCCATCGCCATTGAGGATAACCTGACGGAAATTACCGTTGGACAATCCACGTACGCCTTCGATGCATTTATCGATGCCCGCGGGCAAAAGCCGCTTAAGACTAAAGACCTGCCTTTCCCGACGCTGCGCGGGCAGATCCTCGCCGCCGGAGACGCTATCCCCGAAGTCGGTGAAGACTACACTCTGCTGCAGCCGGACATCGTTCGCGGGCGTATTGCGTTTGGCGCACTGCCCTATCTGATGCACGACCGCCCGTTCGTTCAGGGGCTTACGGTGTGCGCGGAGATCGGTGCGGCGATGGCCAAAGCCGCGTCGCAGCCGGCAGCGCGTCCGCGGCGGTGGCTGCCGTTTATCGAGCGCTAGCCGACATTGACGCGTTTCACCAGCGGGCAGGCGGCGCCTGCCCTTAGCGCCGCTCGGGGGCCGGATGCCAGGGATCTCTTTTCCGATCCTCGCTATCATCCCTTTTACGCGGTATTTCCCCCCGCTCACGGGGATCGTCTTTTGCCGGATGCTGGCCGGCTTTATCAGGGTCATTCATGGTAGACAGGGACATATTATTTATCCTCCGTTGCGGGCGGCGGTAATATAAAATGATCCGCAATGGCAAATCATCGCCGTCGAGCGTTAACAGTAAGTGATATAAGGCCGGTGTCAAACCGTCGCGCCGTATTCTCGGCGGTTCAGGACGAAAAGATACCGCGAGAAATAAATTTAAACATCTCACTCCATCCTGCGTAACCCGCTGCCGGATAACAAACAGAGCAGGGCTGAACTCTATTTTCAGCGGTAAAATACGGGAGTTTGTAAAGAACATAAAATTAATACCATGCGGGTTTTTCGGTTAATTTCTCGGGCGCGCGCTGCGCGCAGGGAAATTACCCCCATCGCGCCCAGCAATAAATTTCCGCCCCTGCCGCCGGAACAATCCTAAAAATAACCGCAGTCCGCTCCGACCACATATATAAAACCTGGTGGATTATCAGATAATTACGTAAAACATCCTCCAGAGGATAGCATAATAATTTTTGCAACCCGGGTTAATTGACTCGTTAAATATCTTTAGCTGGCCGTCACAGAGCCTATGCTTAATATTTAGCTGGAGGAACTTCATATGAGCGACAACGCCAGACACAGCGCAAACTATCCCCGTCCCCCCTTTGCTGACCAGCCGCAAACGCCCCCCGGCCTGGCATCAGAAATGCTGCCCGTTGCGGATCATGGCGAGGAAAGCTACGTCGGTTCAGCCAGGCTTGCCGGCAAGAGGGCGCTGATTACCGGCGGCGACTCGGGTATCGGCCGCGCGGTGGCCATTGCGTTTGCTCGTGAAGGAGCGGACGTGGCGATAAACTATCTGCCGGAGGAAGAAGCCGACGCCGAAGAGGTCATCGCTCTGATTGAGGCCGCCGGGCGCAAGGCGGCGGCTATTCCCGGCGATATTCGCAGCGAATCCTTTTGCGAAGCGCTGGTTGAAAAGGCCGCCAGAGAGCTGGGCGGTCTGGATATTGTGGTCAATAATGCCGGACGTCAGCAGTACTGCGAGTCGCTGGCGGAACTCACGACGGCGGATTTTGACGCCACCTTCAAAACCAACGTCTACGCGCCGTTCTGGATAACCAAAGCCGCGCTGCGCCATCTCAAAGAGCATAGCGCTATCATCAACACCTCCTCGGTTCAGGCCTTTAAGCCCAGCCCGATACTGTTTGATTACGCCCAGACCAAAGCCAGCCTCGTGGCCTTCACCAAATCATTAGCCAGGCAGCTGGGTCCAAAAGGGATCCGCGTCAACGCCGTTGCGCCCGGTCCTTACTGGACGGTTCTGCAATCCAGCGGCGGCCAGCCTGAGGAGAAGGTCCGCCAGTTTGGCGCGGATACTCCGCTCGGTCGCCCGGGACAGCCGGTCGAAATCGCCCCGCTGTACGTGACGCTGGCCTCTGACGCCTGCTCGTTCACCTCCGGCCAGGTCTGGTGCTCGGACGGCGGCGACGGCGTGCTGTAAGGCGCCCGGCGCATAGCCTGGCTTCCGATAGCGTTGTCAGCGCCCGGCGTTGACAACGCTACAAATATGCAATATTAAATTAACACATTCACTCATCCCCGCCGGACCCTTGGTTATGTAATGTCCTGAAATAAGCCCGATGACAATCGTATTAATTTTTCAGCTAACGGCAGCTAGCCCGTGGCTGGAAGGGTAATTTTTCGCTTATTACGGACATGACAATGATTCGAATCCTTCTCCGGACCGTGGCGGACAAGCCGTGGCTGCGTCTGCTCGCTCTCGCGTTTCTTATCTCCTCGATAGGCAACGGCATCACCTGGATCGTCGTTTTTAGTGAACTGATCCGCCTGTCGGCCCCCGTCGCGTCGCTGGCTCTCGCCTACGTTCTTTCCACCGTCCCCGGACTCCTCGGCAGCATCGCGGGGGAACGCTTTTGCCAGCACCTGAGCCCCTTTACGATCCTGATACTCGGCGAGGGGCTCGGACTTATCGGCCTGGCGGCACCGTTTTACGCCGTGGCGATGGATTCCATCCCGCTGCTTCTCATCGCTCAGGCAATCGGGGCGTTCACCACCGGCATGACCTTCCCGGCGCTGAGTAAAATATTCAAAACCGGCCTTGCCGAAGATGAACTCCCGGTCGCCACTACCCTCGAAAGCATTATTTTTGCCGGTAACGTGCTCTGCGGCATTGGCCTGGGGTTAGCCCTGCTCGGATATATGAGCGCGGCTTATCTGCTGGTTATCGATCTGCTGAGCTTCGCCGCCGCCGTCCTCATACTCGGACGGGCGAAAACGCACTTCAGCGCGCATTTTGTCAATCACATCCGCAGCGTATCCCCGCTGCGCTGGCAGACCCTGACCCATTCCCAGCGCCGCGCGATGCTGCTGCTGCCTCTGCTGGCCGCTGCGGGCGCGCCGGCAATGGCGCTGCTCCCGGGGCTCGCTCCCAGGGGGCTTTCAGGATCGCCGGAACAAACGATCGCCCTGGCGCTGCTTTTTACCCGCAGTCTCGGCCAGCTGATTGGGCCATTGCTGCTCAATCCCGCGCGTTTTGAAAAAAACAGCAGCAGCAACGGGCTGTCGATCGGCTGCCTGGCGATTTTTCTGCTGTGCTACGGGCTGCTCCCCTTCTCACCGTCGCCCTACCTGGCGCTGGCGCTGGTCTTTGTGGCGCACGTTTTCTCCAATGTCGTGTTTTCTCTCGCCGTCTATACGCTGCTCAGAAGCTTCGATCAACAGCAGGTTCCGACCGCGATCGCCAGAAGCTACCGATTGCAGATGGCGATCTCGGCTTTGGTGTCGATCGGCGCGGGATGCAGGGCTTCCATGCCCTGTTGAAGAATTACTCGAAGAAAACTTCAGGGTTTTCAGAGAGCGAGACGAAGGATTTGGTGTTTTTATCCAGGGCGCCAATCGCGCCGCTTTCGATATCATATACCCAGCCGTGCAGGCGCAGCGCGCCGTCGCGCAGGCCGACGGCTACCGACGGGTGCGTTTTGATATTGTTAAGCTGGGCGATAACGTTCTCGCGCACCATCGCATTCACTTTATCGATTTCGCTATTCCAGGTTTTGCTGTCAACCACCGCTCTGGCCGCATCGGCGTAGTGCAGCCAGTGGGAAACCGCCGGCATGGAGTCCAGACACTGACAGGTTGCAACCGCCGTCATCGCGCCGCAGTTCGAATGGCCGCAAATCACGATATCGGTCACCCCGAGGGCAACAACCGCATACTCAATGGTAGCTGAGACCCCACCCGGCTCCGGCCCGAAGGAAGGAACGATATTACCCGCATTACGAATAACAAAGAGCTGTCCAGGTTCCTGCTGGGTCACCAGTTCTGGTACCAGACGGCTGTCGGAGCAGGAGATGAAAAGCGCTTTGGGATTCTGGCTGGAAGCCAGGCTGCGGAAAAGCTCTTTACGCTGGGGAAAGATCTCTTTTTGGAAGTTGAGGAAACCCTCAATGATATGTTGCATAGCAGTGTCTCTTTTCTCTGTTTTAATTACGGTATGACAAAGATCACAGTATGTAGTGTATCACCGACGGGTCGAATGGGAATTATTTTGATAAACGGCGATTTAGCGAGCACCCGGCCAATGCCCCGGCGGGCGCTTGCCTGACGGATAGCTACATAAAGAACTTCACCGCCTGTTGGAAGGTGCTCCCTATTCCCCACAGCAGCGGCACCCCTACCGCAAACCAGCTCAAGGCCATCAGCGCCCGCGACGGCCGCGGCTCCCAGCTGAGCTGCGCGTTTTCATTCACCGTATACAGCCCCTTCGCCTGCTGCTGTTCCTGGGCGGACATGGCATATTTTTGCGGTATCGGGCGGATCAGCTGATTGCAGATCAGGCCGATAACCAGCAGCCCGGTGAGGACCATCAGCGTAATATCGTACACCCGCTGTGGAGCAAGCCCTTGGGCCAGCTGATATTCGCGTAAATAATTCACTAAAACCGGGCCGCTAATACCGGCGGCGGACCATGCCGTCAGCAGACGCCCGTGAATCGCCCCCACCATCTGCGCGCCGAAGATATCGGCCAGATAGGCGGGGATAGTGGCAAAGCCGCCGCCGTACATCGAAATGATAACGCACAGGGCGCAGACGAAAATGGCGACGTAGCCGCCGTGGTTGATCAGCGGCAGGGAGCCGTACAGCACGGCGCCGAGAAGAAAAATCATGGCAAAGGTCATTTTCCGGCCGCAAAGATCCGAAACCGAAGCCCAGAAGAAGCGGCCGATGATATTAAACAGGCTCAGCAGCCCGGTAAAGCCTGCCGCCATAGTCGCGATGCGCCGCAGCTGGTCGGCGTTAAGCTCGTGCCATTGCAGACTCGTCGCCAGCAGCTTGCCGGCAAAAATCTCCTGCAGCATGGGTGAGGCCATCCCTAAAATACCGATCCCCGCCGTCACGTTCAGCCACAGCACCAGCCACAGCAGCCAGAACTGCGGCGTGCGCCAGGCTACGCTGACGTGTACCTGAATGGTGGAATGCCCGCTCATCACTTTTAGCGCCTTCTCCCCGGCAGGATGCCAGCCCATCGGCGGCAGACGATAGCCGAAGGTACCGCAGAGCATAAACAGGGCATAGATGGCTGACAGCGCCAGAATGCTCTGCCAGACGCCGTTACCCGCCGCGTCGGCGAAAAAATTCATCAACGCGTTTGCCAGAGGTGCCCCCACCAGCGCGCCGCCGCCAAAGCCCATTATCGCCATGCCGGCGGCCATTCCGCGCTTATCGGGGAACCAGCGCAGCAGGGTCGAGACCGGTGAAATATAGCCCAGCCCAAGGCCGATTCCGCCAATAACCCCTGCCCCCAGCCACAATAGCCAGAGCTGATGAAAATAGATGGCGACGCTTGAGAGCAGCAGCCCGCCGCACCAGCATAGCGTTGCGATGAAGCTCACCAGCCGCGGCCCGACCTTTTCCAACCAGCTTCCCCACAGCGCCGCGGAGCAGCCGAGAAAGACAAAAAACAGCGTATAGGTCCAGCCTAGCAGCGAGATTTTCCAGTCGCATTCGCGGGTAAAAAGCTGCTGCCAGAAGGACATCGTGACCGGGCACGGCAGCGATCCGCTGCCGCCCACCAGCTGCGACATCGGCAGCCAGAAAACGGAAAAACCGTAGGCCATCCCAATACAGAGATGCACCGCCAGCGCGGCCGGCGGCACCAGCCAGCGGTTAAATCCCGGTCGGGCGATAATGCGCGGTTTTGAAAAAAAAGCGTGTCGCGAGGGTACGGATGAGGGAGCGATATTGTCATTGGTTTGCGCCATGTTCCTGTCCTTATCATGTTTGCTACCGGCCGCCGCGGCGGCCGAAGAGAACATCACAAGGCAAGAACGGTGCCATTCATCCCGTTAAGACTATGAAATGGCGACTGAAGCGAGCAAGCACGACGGCGGATCGCTTTGAACATTATGCTCAAAAAACGAACAACCCCAAATTCATCAAATAGCGGCAACGCAGCGGGCGCCCGGTAGCGATTTTGATAACCGGACTCTCAGAGTGATACGCGGGGCGCTTTCAGCCCCTGCGGCCGGCGCTTTTACAGCCCCACCAGCTCATACTTTTTAATCTTACGATACAGCGTGGCAATGCCAATACCCAGCTCATCTGCCGCCTGCTTCTTATTGCTGTGGCGGGTTAGCGCTTCGCGGATCATCTGCCTTTCCATCTCATCCAGCGCCGTGACGCTCTCCTCTTCTCCCGGCACGCTCAGCGGACCGGCGGCGGCCGGCTCACGCTCCGCCAGCCTGGCGCTGCTGATGATATTGGGCGGCAGCAGTGAGGCGTCGATAACCTCGCCTGAGGGAACCACGTTGACCAGATACTCCATCAGGTTGCTCAGCTCGCGAATATTACCCGGCCAGCGGTAGCCCTTGAGCATGGCGACGACCTCCGCAGCCACGCCGGGGTAGACCAGCTCCAGGCGCCTCGTATGCAGCTGCAGAAAGTAGTGAATCAGCAGCTCGATATCATCCTGACGTTCCCGCAGCGGCGGCAGCATCAGAGGGATAACGTTGAGCCGGTAGTAGAGATCTTCGCGGAATTTGCCGGCAACGATAAACTGTTCGAGATTCTGGTTAGTCGCCGAAATAATGCGGATATCGACGGGCACCGGATGGCTGGCGCCGACGGGCTGGATTTCTCGCGACTCAATGGCCCGCAGCAGCTTAGCCTGCAGCGTCAGCGGCATATCGCCAATCTCGTCGAGAAACAGCGTGCCGTGGTTCGCCGCCTGGATTAGCCCGGTTTTGCCGTTCGCCGAGGCGCCGGTAAAAGCGCCCTTGACGTAGCCAAAGAGCTCGCTTTCCAGCAGCTGGTCAGGAATGGCCGCGCAGTTGATGGCGATAAAAGGTTTGGCCTGACGATCGCTGAGCTTATGTATCGCTCTGGCGACCACCTCCTTCCCGGTGCCGCTTTCGCCGGCAATCATGACGCTTGAGGGGCTGGGCGCAATGCGCCTGATCAGCTTTTTCAGCTGGCGCATCGACCGGCACTCTCCCACCATCTGCTCAATCTGCGGCTCTTCCACAGAGGCGCTTAAACTTGAAGATGAGTGCGATTGATGGAAGGCCATTAAAAACAGCCACTGATCCTGAACCGCGTGCAGCTGGCCAATAATCATTTCGGTCTTGTTATCGAATGAGATCACGTGCTGCATATGGCCGCGAGTAAAATTATGCTCAAAAGTCAGCGGCCTAAAATTGATGGGTTTACCGATCATATTTCCCTGGTTCACCCCGAGAGTTTTTAACGCCGTGTGATTAGCAAACTTGACCTTCTGATCGTGACCAATAACCAGGACCCCCTGATCCATATTTTCGATCATCGTTAAAAACATTTTCTGGATATTATCGCTGCCGCCCTGATCCTCCAGCAGCCGGGAAACAAATATCGAGGAGACGTGGCGGACATAATCGGAAAACTCGCGCAGGTTGTCATTAATACGCTCCTGCTGCTCGCAGGTTAATGCCACCAGGCTAATGACTCCGACGCACCGATCCTGATAAATAACCGGCGTACCAAGAAAGGCTTTCTCTTTACAGCTATCTTTACTGGTGCACTCTTTACATAAAGGGTCAAAGCGGGAATGGGTCACCACCTTCTCTTTTTTTGTTTCAATAATGTAGCGCAAAAGTCGCGAATCTGTATTTAATTTGCGCCCCAGCGATTTGGCATACACGCCGGTCCCGGCAACCCGGCATAGCGTGTTATCGACAATTTCAACTTCGAGCTGAAGCACGCTGGATAGCATCCTGGCAAAACGCTGAATGGTCGGCTGAATCTGCATCAAAACGGAAAATGTGTTCGAGGTCATCATAATAAACCTTTTAATATCACTAACCAGCTGAGATATCTGGCAATGTGACTGCTCTTATTCTTCGGTCATGATACTAACCCAGCCGCCAACAATATTTGACTGAGGCAGGTTTCTTTTTCATTCCTTGACGAAAATATGTAAGAAGTATCACATTTTCATATCAATATGAGAATAGACGCGCCGCCTTTATCACTTTGGTGGGTTTTAACGTCGCTGCCGCTGGTATATCTCGCCGGATGCGGGAAGTGCTTTCACTCCCCTCCTGACAGGATCGCCCGGTTATTATTTCCCGCCCCCATTCGAAACTATATTTCGTGACATCCCTCGCATAATTTTCGCCACCTCAGCCATATTACGCCTGGGGCTGTATGAACTGGCATGCTTATTGTTAGTAGAAATATAGCGCTGGCAGTCGCTATTCAGTCACCACCCTTTTCCGACCGCACAGCAATCATTAAGCCGTCACTCACTCCAGGATTTAAAAAATGAAAACTGTTAACGACCTGATTAAGGATATCAACAAGCTGAACTCGCATCTTCATCAGAAGGACTTCCTGCTGACGTGGGAGCAGTCCCCGGATGAGCTAAAACAGGTACTGGACGTTGCGGCGGCATTGAAAACTCTGCGCGCGGAAAATATCGCCACCAAAGTCTTCAATAGCGGTCTGGGAATTTCGGTTTTTCGCGACAATTCAACCCGTACGCGCTTTTCCTACGCCTCGGCGCTGAACCTGCTCGGACTTGCGCAGCAGGACCTGGACGAGGGGAAATCGCAAATCGCCCACGGCGAAACCGTGCGTGAAACGGCCAATATGATCGCCTTCTGCGCTGACGCTATTGGCATCCGCGACGATATGTACCTTGGCGCCGGCAACGCCTATATGCGCGAAGTGGGCGAAGCGCTCGACGACGGCTATCGTCAGGGCGTGCTGCCGCAGCGCCCGGCGCTTATCAATCTGCAGTGCGACATCGATCACCCAACGCAGGCAATGGCCGACCTCGCCTGGCTGCGGGAGCATTTCGGATCGTTAGAGAATCTCAAGGGCAAAAAAATCGCCATGACCTGGGCCTACTCACCCAGCTACGGCAAACCGCTTTCGGTTCCGCAGGGCATCATCGGCCTGATGACCCGTTTCGGTATGGATGTCACCCTCGCCCACCCGGAAGGCTACGATCTGATCCCCGACGTTATCGAAGTGGCGAAAAACAACGCCGAGGCCTCCGGCGGCAGCTTCCGCCAGGTCACCGAGATGGCAGAGGCCTTCAAGGATGCGGATATCGTCTACCCGAAATCCTGGGCGCCGTACAAAGTGATGGAAAAGCGTACCGAACTGCTGCGCGCCGAGGATCGCGAAGGGCTGAAAGCCCTTGAGGCGGCCTGTCTGGCACAGAACGCTAATCATAAAGACTGGCACTGCACCGAAGAGATGATGGCGCTAACCGGCGACGCGCTGTATATGCACTGCCTGCCGGCCGATATCACCGGCGTCTCCTGCGCTGAAGGCGAAGTCACCGAAGCGGTCTTCGAAAAATATCGCATCGCCACCTACAAAGAGGCGAGCTGGAAGCCGTACATCATCGCCTCGATGATCCTCTGCCGTAAATATGCCAAACCCGGCCTGCTGCTGGAACAACTGCTCGTCGAAGCGCAAAAACGAATCAAATAACCCCTCAGGCCGGCCTGCTGGCCGGCTCTCCGCTCACGCCATGAAGGATAAGGAAAGAGTATGTCTGCTTTCTCATTGAAAATGGATATTGCCGATAATCGGTTTTTTAACGCCATCAGTTCGCCGCTTTTTTCTCGCCAGCAGGCGAAACAGGCGCGCCATTTTCATCAAAAAATCACCGGCTATAAACCCACCCCGCTGTATGCCCTGAACGACCTTGCCGCCCTCTTTGGCCTGGGCCGGATTCTGGTCAAAGACGAATCGCAGCGCTTCGGCCTGAACGCATTCAAGATGCTCGGCGGCGCCTGGGCCATTGCGCAGCTGCTGTGCGAAAAATACCGCCTGGATATCAACGAATTTTCCTTCGACACGTTCAAGCCCGGCATGACGGAGAAGATGACCTTCGCGACGACCACCGACGGCAACCACGGCCGCGGCGTGGCGTGGGCCGCCCAGCAGCTGGGGCAGAATGCGGTGATCTACATGCCAAAAGGGTCTGCTCAGGAGCGCGTCGACGCCATCCGACGCCTCGGCGCCGAATGTATCGTCACCGAAATGAACTACGACGATACCGTGCGCTTCACTCTGCAAACGGCGCAGCAAAACGGCTGGGAGGTGGTGCAGGATACGGCCTGGGAAGGATATACCCGCATCCCGACCTGGATTATGCAAGGCTACGCCACCCTTGCCGACGAAGCGGTCGAGCAGATCTCCTCGATGGGAATTGCCCGCCCCACTCATGTGTTCCTGCAGGCCGGCGTCGGCGCGATGGCGGGCGGCGTGCTGGGCTACCTGGTCGACGCCTATGGCGCCAACAATTTGCATTCGGTGATTATCGAACCTGAGCTGGCCGACTGTTTATACCGCTCCGGCGTTAAAGGCCAAATCGTCAACGTCGGCGGCGAAATGGCCACCATCATGGCCGGCCTGGCCTGCGGCGAACCCAACCCGCTGGGCTGGGAAATTCTGCGCAACTGCGCCACCCAGTTTATCTCCTGTCAGGACGCCGTTGCCGCCCTCGGGATGCGCGTGCTGGGTAACCCCACCGGCGACGATCCGCGGGTGATTTCCGGCGAGTCCGGCGCCGTCGGTCTCGGAGTGCTGGCCGCCGTACATTTTCATCCCCAGCGCGAAGCGCTAATGCACAAGCTCAGGCTGGACAGCGACTCCATCGTGCTGGTCATCAGCACCGAAGGTGACACCGACGTGAAGCACTACCGGGAAGTGGTCTGGGAAGGCAAACACCCGGCGACGCGATAGGCCTCAGCATACTTTTCAACTCATCCCGCGCGGCGGGAAAACAGGACCGGAGAACGAATCCATGGCAAAGCAAATTCCATTCAAACTGATTCTCGAAAGAGCCAACCACTACCAGCAGGACATGACCCGCTTTTTACGCGATATGGTGGCCATACCCAGCGAAAGCTGCGACGAAAAGCGCGTCGTCCAGCGAATAAAAGAAGAGATGGAGAAGGTCGGTTTCGACAAAGTTGAAATCGACCCGATGGGCAACATACTCGGCTATATCGGCCACGGCCCGCGCCTGGTGGCAATGGATGCGCATATCGATACCGTGGGCATCGGCAATATCAAAAACTGGAATTTCGACCCCTACGAGGGTATGGAGACCGACGAGCTGATCGGCGGGCGCGGGACGTCGGATCAGGAAGGCGGCATGGCCTCAATGGTGTATGCCGGAAAAATCATCAAAGACCTGGGCCTGGAGGATGAGTATACCCTGCTGGTGACCGGCACCGTCCAGGAAGAGGACTGCGACGGCCTCTGCTGGCAGTACATCATCGAGCAGTCCGGCATTCGCCCCGAGTTCGTGGTCAGCACTGAGCCCACCGACTGCCAGATATACCGCGGCCAGCGCGGGCGCATGGAGATCCGCGTGGACGTACAGGGGGTCAGCTGTCACGGCTCGGCGCCGGAACGCGGCGATAACGCTATTTTCAAAATGGGGCCGATTCTTAACGAACTGCAGGACCTTTCCCGACATCTGGGCAACGACGACTTCCTCGGCAAAGGTACCCTGACCGTTTCGGAAATCTTCTTTACCTCGCCAAGCCGCTGCGCGGTCGCCGACAGCTGCGCCGTCTCCATCGACCGCCGCCTGACCTGGGGAGAAACCTGGGAAGGCGCGCTGGACGAAATCCGCGCCCTGCCGGCGGTACAAAAAACGGGGGCCGTGGTGTCGATGTACAACTACGATCGCCCTTCCTGGACCGGCCTCGTCTACCCCACCGAGTGCTATTTCCCGACCTGGAAAGTAGAGGAGAACCACTTTACCGTCCAGGCGCTCAGCAACGCCTATGAAGGCCTGTTCGGCAAAGCGCCGGTGGTCGATAAATGGACGTTCTCTACCAACGGCGTTTCGATCATGGGCCGTCACGGGATCCCGGTCATTGGCTTTGGCCCCGGCAAAGAGCCGGAAGCCCACGCCCCGAATGAAAAAACCTGGAAATCGCACCTCGTGACCTGCGCCGCAATGTACGCCGCTATCCCACTTAGCTGGCTGGCAACAGAATAATAATGATCCGCAATCCCTCCCGCCGCCTGCGACGGGAGTCTGGAGCTTTTTATGCGCGTACTGATTAAAAATGGCACCGTCGTCAACGCTGACGGCCAGGCCAAACAGGACCTGCTGATTGAAAACGGGTTAATTAGCCAGCTGGCGGCAGACATCGCCGTGGAGCAACCCTGCGAAATAATTGACGCCGAGGGATGCTACGTGATGCCGGGGGGCGTGGACGTCCACACGCATTTCAATATTGATACCGGCCTCGCCCGCAGCTGTGATGATTTTTTTACCGGTACCCGCGCCGCCGCCTGCGGCGGAACAACGACCATTATCGATCATATGGGCTTCGGGCCAGCCGGCTGCCGGCTGCACCATCAGCTCGAAGCCTACCACGGCTACGCCGCCTACAAAGCGACAATCGATTACAGCTTTCACGGCGTTATTCAGCATATCAACCACGCCATTCTTGATGAAATTCCGTCGATGGTTGAGGCAGGGATCAGCAGCTTTAAGCTCTATTTAACCTACCAGTACAAGCTGAACGATGACGAGGTGCTTCAGGCGCTAAAGCATCTGCATCACGCCGGAGCGCTCACCACCGTCCACCCGGAAAACGATGCCGCCATTGCGCAAAAGCGCGCCGAATTTCTCGCCGCCGGCAAAACCGCGCCCCGCTACCACGCCTTGAGTCGTCCGCCGGAGTGCGAGGCCGAAGCCATCGCCAGGACGATCAACCTGGCCCGGCTTGCCGGCAACGCGCCGCTGTATATCGTGCACCTGTCTAACCGACTGGGGCTCGATTATCTCCGCCTTGCCCAGGCGCGTCGACAGCCGGTTTGGGTCGAAACCTGCCCGCAGTATCTGCTGCTCGACGATCGCTGCTATGAGCGTGATGACGCGCTGCAGTTTCTGCTCAGCCCGCCGCTGCGCAACGCCAGCAACAACGACGCGCTGTGGTGCGGCATAGCCGATGGCGCCATTGACGTGGTGGCAACCGATCACTGCGCCTTCTCGATGGCCCAGCGGCGGCAGCTATCCGGCGGCGATTTTAGCCGCTGTCCGAACGGCCTTCCCGGGGTTGAGAACCGCCTGCTGCTGCTGTTTTCGCACGGCGTGATGAGCGGAAGGATCTCGCCGGAGCGCTTCGTGGCGCTCACCAGCGCCACTCCGGCGAAGCTGTTTGGCCTCTGGCCGCAAAAAGGCCTGCTGGCGCCCGGCGCGGATGCCGATGTGGTCATTATCGACCCGCGACGAACCACCACCATCCGCCACCAGCAGCTCCACGACAACGCCGACTACTCGCCGTGGGAGGGGTTTATTTGCCAGGGCGCCATCCGCCAGACGCTGTCTCATGGCAGGGTCATTTTCAGCAACGGCACCTTTACCGGCAGCGCCGGACAAGGCCGTTTTATACGCCGTAACCCTTTTTCAACCGCGCAGGCATTGGCGCGCGGCGCACGCCTTTAAAGAGAGGAATCCATGAGTAAGAAAATTGTTCTCGCCCTCGGCGGGAATGCCTTAGGGGACGATCTTGCCGGACAGATGCAGGCCGTTACGCAAACGGCGCAGGCGATTGTGGATCTCATTGCCCAGGGGCATCAGGTCGTGGTGACGCACGGCAACGGCCCGCAGGTCGGGATGATCAATCTGGCCTTCGAGGCCGCCGCCAAAACCGAGGCCCATACCCCGATGCTGCCGATGTCGGTCTGCGTCGCGCTCAGCCAGGGGTATATTGGCTACGATCTGCAAAATGCGCTGCGTGAGGCGCTGCTCGCGCGCGGGATGCCCGTTCCGGTCGCCACGGTGATCACCCAGGTTGAGGTTGACGCCGCCGATGAAGCTTTCCGCGATCCCAGCAAACCCATCGGCTCATTCTTCAGCGCAGCGGAAGCCCAGGTTCTGATCCGCCAGGGCTACACGCTGAAAGAGGATGCCGGGCGCGGCTATCGTCGGGTGGTGGCCTCCCCGGAGCCCGTCGATATTATCGAAAAAGAGACGGTGAAGGCGCTGATGGATGCCGGACAGGTGGTGATTACCGTCGGCGGCGGCGGTATCCCGGTGATCCGCGAGGGGAACCACCTGCGCGGGGTTAGCGCGGTCATTGATAAGGACCGGGCCAGCGCCAGGCTCGCCGCCACGATCGATGCCGATATGCTGATTATCCTCACCGCGGTGGAAAAAGTGGCGATCAACTTTGGCCAGCCTAATCAGCAATGGCTGGACAGGCTCTCGCTTAACGATATCGACCGCTTTATTGCCGAAGGTCATTTCGCCAAAGGCTCTATGCTGCCGAAAGTCGAAGCCGCCGCGGCGTTCGCCCGCTCGCGGCCTGGGCGCCGGGCCTTAATTACCATGCTAAGCAAGGCCCGGGAAGGGATAGAAGGAAAAACGGGGACGCTGATTGAGGGGTAGCCAACCCGGCGCCAGCGGCCCCTCGCCTCCGTCGCGGGGGAGTCGCATCATGCGGTCGTCAGCGCTTTTTGTCCCTCAATTTCCGGATGTACAGACATCATCAGACCGCCGGGAGCCTGATTTTTAATCTGCAGGATCTCGGCCAGTACGCTGACGGCAATCTCGTGCGGCGTTTCGGCGCCAATGTTGTAACCTACCGGCGCATGGAGACGCGCAATATGCTCTTCCGCCACCCCGCTTTCCCGCAGCTGGCGTAAAAAAACCTGCACCTTGCGGCGGCTGGCCAGCAGCCCCAGCCAGGCCACCGGCCGGGCGATCAGCTTATCCAGCGCTTCACGATCTTTGTTATTCGTGGCGATCAGGACAAAATCATCATGACGAACCGCCAGCTGTTCAACGGCTGCGGCGAAGCTGTCGGCATGCAGCAGCCGGGTCGTCGGCGGAAACAGCTGCGGATCGAGGCTGGCAGAATGGATATCGGCGACGACAACTTCGAATCCCAGCAGCGCGGCGCCCTGCGCAACTGCACGATTAACGTGCCCGCCCCCGACCAGCACCAGCCGCGGTCGCTGGCAGTGGACGCTGATAAACACCGACATTGCCCCGCCGCAGTCGGAACCCACGGCGTCGGTGCCGCTGCGCGCCATCCGGCCATGAAACATGCGCGAGGCCTTTTCAGCCAAGGCCTCCAGCGCTTCATCAATGACCTTGCGTTCGACCATCCCACCGCCGATGGTGCCAATAATGCTCCCATCAGCGCGGATCAGCATCTGCGCGGAGTGCCTGGGCGTTGAGCCGCGGCTCTCGACGATTTGCGCCAGCGCAAACGGGCAGTTTTGTGCTTCAAGCCTTGCGGCTTCTGAGAAAATATTCATAACAACCTCAATGGCTATTCCTGTGGTCAGCCCGACCGGGCCGGGTCCTTTACTCTCCAATGCATCGTCTGCGGGCTGGCCGCCCATTCTCACTTTGAGACAGCTGATTCAACAACCACATCGGCGACGCCCTGCCGGCACGCCTGAACCGGCGGGCAGCGTTGACGACAACGGCCTGACGGCAGAATTGAGTATGCAAGGTTCATGCTCAGCCGCGGCTTTTAGCGCAAATTCGTGAACAGCGTCGCGGAAAGCGAAGTCAGACGGACGGCTTTATTTGCCGACGGAATGTCCGTTATTCATTTACCTGAATAATTCGCGCGCAGCATAATAAAGCCGCTAAACAAATATTATCATTGTGATAGCTCGCGGATAATTTTTAACAATACTCCCCCGACATTTTATTGAGTGATTTTAATTCCCATTTAGACCGACGTCATCGCGACAATAACCACCTTTAATTTAGAGTTCCTTCACAAATTTATGCCTAATCCTGCCACCTGTGAAATAACTGGTGCGAATGTTGCTGTTCCTTTTCCATCCGTCGGAATTAATGCGACGCCCGCTATTTTTCCGTCGCTCGCAAAGCGGCAGCCTTAAAAATAACGAGCCCGTACCGGCAACGTTGATCTCATAAATGAATCTAAGGAGAGGGTTATGGGTGATATTATGCGTCCCGTCCCGTTTGAGGAACTTTTGACGCGTATTTTTGATGAGTATCAGCACCACCGTTCAATTTTTGGTATCCCGGAACAACAGTTTTATATCCCGGCGACATCCAGACGAGTGAGCGTATTTGGCGAGAGCTGCGCCACGCCCATCGGCCCCGCCGCCGGGCCGCACACCCAGCTGGCGCAAAATATCATCACCTCATGGCTCACCGGCGGAAGGTTTATTGAGCTGAAAACCGTGCAGATACTCGACCGTCTTGAGCTGGAAAAGCCCTGCATTGACGCCGAAGATGAGTGTTTTAACACCGAATGGTCCACCGAATTTACGCTGCTCAAAGCCTGGGATGAATATCTGAAGGCCTGGTTTATCCTCCATCTGCTGGAAGAGATATTCCCGTTCACGCCGTCAAAATCCGCCAAGTCGTTTATTTTTAATATGAGCGTCGGCTATAACCTCGACGGCATTAAGCAGCCGCCGATGCAGCAGTTTATCGACAATATAATGGATGCCGGATCTCATCCGAAATTCGCGCAGTATCGCGATACGCTTTACCGCTGGACGCATAGCGACCGCTTTGTGGTCGGCAATCAGCTTGAGGACATTCGTCCGCAGCTGGCGACGCTGGCCCAGCGGGTCCCGGGCAGGCTGGTTAGCGGCGTCACGCTCTCGACCATGCACGGCTGTCCGCCTGATGAAATTGAGGCCATCTGCCGCTATATGCTGGAAGAGAAAGGGCTTAATACCTTCGTGAAGCTCAATCCGACGCTGCTTGGCTATCCGCGAGTGCGTGAAATCCTCGATACCTGCGGCTTTAGCTATATCGGCCTCAGTGAAGAATCCTTCGATCACGACCTGAAAATCGGTCAGGCGCTGGAGATGCTTCATCGCCTGATGGCGCTGGCGAAAGAAAAAGCGCTAGGTTTCGGCGTCAAGCTGACCAACACCCTCGGGACGATCAATCGCAAAGGCGCTTTGCCCGGCGATGAGATGTATATGTCCGGACGGGCGCTCTTCCCCCTCGCCATCAACGTCGCCGCCCTGCTGTCGCGCGAATTTAACGGCAGGCTGCCTATTTCCTACTCCGGCGGCGCCAGTCAGCTGACGATCCGCGAGATATTTGAAACCGGGATCCGCCCAATTACTATGGCCACCGACCTGCTAAAACCGGGCGGCTATCTGCGGCTAAGCGCCTGCATGCGCGAGCTGGAACAGGCCAACGGCTGGGAGCTGCAGCAGGTGGACGTCGGGCGCCTCAGCGCGCTGGCCGAAAAGGCCATCAGCATGGAGTACACCCAGAAGCACTGGAAACCTCAGGACCGCATTGTGGTCGCAGAGCCGCTGCCGCTCACCGACTGCTACGTCGCGCCGTGCGTGAGCGCCTGCGCGATTAAGCAGGATATTCCCGAGTATATTCGCCTGCTGGGCGAGCAGCGCTATGCCGACGCCCTTGAGCTTATCTATCAGCGTAACGCGCTGCCGGCCATTACCGGCCATATTTGCGATCATCAGTGCCAGCATAACTGTACCCGCCTTGACTACGACAGTTCGCTCAATATTCGCGAACTGAAGAAAATCGCGCTCGAGAAAGGCTGGGAAGAGTATCAGCGGCGCTGGCACAAACCGGCCGGTTCCGGTGCGATGAACCCGGTGGCGGTGATCGGGGCGGGCCCGGCGGGGCTTGCCGCAGGCTACTTCCTGGCCCGCGCCGGACACCCGGTGACCCTGTTTGAGCGCGAGGCCAACGCGGGCGGCGTGGTGCGCAATATCATTCCTCAGTTCCGCATCCCCGCCGAGCTTATCCAGCACGATATCGACTTCGTGATCGAGCACGGCGTTAATATCGTCTACGGCTGCGATCCGCTGCTGACGGTGGAGAAACTTCGCCGCGAGGGCTACCGCTACGTGCTGGTCGGCACCGGTACCGACAAAAACAGCGGCGTGAGCCTCGGCGGTGATAACCCTAACGTGCGCAAATCGCTGCAGTTCTTACGCGAATATAATCGCGGTGACGCCCTCCAGCTCGGCAAACAGGTGGTGATTATCGGCGCGGGCAATACCGCCATGGACTGCGCGCGCGCCGCGATGCGGGTGCCGGGCGTGGAAAAAGTCACCATCGTCTACCGCCGTTCGCAGCAGGAGATGCCGGCATGGCGCGAAGAGTATGAAGAGGCGCTGCGTGACGGCGTGTCGTTCGAGTTTCTGAGTAATCCTGAGCAGTTCTACGCCGACGGAACGCTGACCGTCCGGGTGATGCAGCTCGGCGACGCCGATGAACAGGGCCGCCGTCGCCCGCTGGCAACCAACCAAACCCGCACCCTACGGGCGGACACGGCGATCGCCGCCATCGGCGAACAGCAGGACGTTGAGGCGCTGGCGGCGATGGGCATTCCGCTGGACGGCAGCGGCTGGCCGGCGGTCGATCTCAGCGGCGAAACCGCGCTGCCGGGCGTATTTCTTATCGGCGACGTCCAGCGCGGCCCGTCATCCATCGTCTCGGCTATCGGCAACGCCCGTCGGGCAGCGGATGCTATTCTGGCGCGAGAAAACATTGCCACCCGCTATCAGCATAAGCAGTGGAATAACGTCGATCCGGCGGACATCTACCAGCGCAAAGGGACAATCGCCGTCGCGGAGGTGGCCAGCGATGACCGAGAGGCGTTCGTTGCTCAGGAAGCGGCCCGCTGCCTGGAGTGCAACTACGTGTGCAGCAAATGCGTGGACGTGTGCCCAAACCGCGCCAACGTCTCTATTGCCGTGCCGGGGTTCCAGAACCGCTATCAGACGCTGCATCTCGACGCATACTGCAACGAATGCGGCAACTGCGCGCAGTTCTGCCCCTGGCAGGGCAAGCCCTACAAAGACAAAATTACCGTCTTTAGCCTGGCGCAGGATTTCGCCAACAGCAGCAACCCCGGCTTCTTCGTAGAGGACGACAGCGTCCACGTACGGCAAAACGAGCAAACCTGGCTGCTAAAAATCGACGATAGCGGCCATATCGCTGACGTTCCCCCTACCGTTGCCGATCTTTGCCGCATCATTAGCCATGTTCATCTTAACCACCGCTACCTGCTGGGAGGCGTCGAAGTATGAGTATCTTAATTCTGAAAAATGCCACCGCCGCGCAGCTCTATCCGGCGAAGGTCACGGAAAGCGTCGATATTGCGATCGAAAACGGCGAAATTCTCGCTATTGCTCCGGGGCTCGCTCAGCGCTACCCGCAGGCCACGGTCAAAGAGATGCACGGTCGTCTGGTGATGCCGGGGATAGTGTGTTCGCATAACCACTTCTATTCCGGCCTGTCGCGAGGGATTCAGGCCAATATTGCGCCCAGCCCTGATTTTATCTCGACGCTGAAAAATATGTGGTGGCGGCTCGACCGCGCGCTGGATGAAGAATCCCTCTATTACAGCGGGCTGATTTGCGCTATGGAAGCCGTGCGCAGCGGCTGTACCGCGGTGATTGACCACCATGCTTCGCCCAACTATATCGCCGGATCGCTCAGCCAGCTGCGCAACGCCTTCCTGCGGATCGGCCTGCGGGGAATGACCTGTTTTGAAACCACCGATCGCAACGGCGGGATTAAAGAACTGCGGGCCGGCGTCGAGGAGAACATTCGCTTTGCCCGCGAAATCGACCTGGCGCGGAAACAGGGTCGCGAACCCTACCTGGTTGAAGCGCATATTGGCGCCCACGCGCCCTTTACGGTGCCGGATGAGGGGCTGGCGATGCTCAGCGAGGCGCTGAGCGCCACCGGCCGCGGCCTGCATATCCATGCGGCGGAGGACCGCTACGACGTCAGCCACAGCCATCATCGCTACGCAAAAGACCTGCTGGTCAGGCTGGCGGAGTTTAACCTGATTGACCGCAGGACGCTGGTTGCCCACGGCCTGTATCTCTCCGATCAAGATATTGAGATCCTCAATTCTCAGGATGGGTTCCTGGTGCATAACGCGCGCTCCAATATGAACAACCACGTCGGCTATAACCAGCGGCTGGTCGACTTCCGCAACCTGGCGCTGGGCACCGACGGCCTGGGATCTGATATGTTCGAAGAGCTCAAGTTTGCCTTCTTTAAGCACCGTGACGCCGGCGGGTCGCTGTGGCCGGACGGTTTTGCCCGTGCCTTAAGCAACGGCAACGAGCTGCTCAGCCGCAACTTTAACGCCCGCTTTGGCCGCCTTGAGGCGGGATATAAAGCCGACCTGACGATTTGCGACTACCCTGCGCCAACGCCGCTGATGGCCGAAAATATCGCCGGGCATATCGCCTTTGGTCTCGGCAGTCATCACGTCCATAGCGTGATGGTCAACGGGGAGATGATTTACGAGAACCGACAGTTTACCTTCGATCACGAACCGCTCTTTGCCGAGGCGCGGAAGGCGGCGGTGAAAATGTGGGCGCGGATGGACGCGCTGCCTTAAGGCGGCGCCGGCATGCATCGGAGCGGGTTATTCCACGAGGTCTCAAGCCGGTCAGCAGAGCAGCTGACCGGCTTTTTTACCTGCTCCGCGAGTGCACCGCTTGCTGCCTGACTCAACCGCGACGACGCGCGTCCCGTAGCGAAAAGGCGTGCAGCGGGGCCCTGGCTCCCCGCTGAAATCGGCGAACCGAAGGCCGGAAGACAAGGGCTGGCCGCCAGGGATGGCGGCAAGAGGCGAATCGAGACAGGAGCGAGCCCCGGAACGGGCGAGCAGGTCGAGTTGGGCCGAGCGCAGGCTGCAGGCCGGGAGGTGAGAGCAGTGCGCAGCACCGATTTCCGTGCGGGACCGCGGGGATTGTTAAGGGGCAGACGGTTATCTTCCCCTTAACCCGGTCACCTGGCACCGAGACCGACACCGCATGTTCTGCAAAGCGTCCGGTGAACGGAATACCCCCCTGCTGGCCCGCATGAAAGCTGCTCCTCACCCTTCGGGGCGGGGATCGTTTGGCAAGCCGCTATATCCCAGACGCGGCGGCGGCCTCTTTACGCTGTTTTAGCAGCGCCGCCAGCCGCTCGGGGGTCATGATGCTGAGTGCCGCCGTGGGGCAAACCTCCACGCAGGCGGGGCCGCGCTCGCGTTCTGCGCACAGATCGCATTTGATAATCAGCGGCGGATGCGCGGCAGCGCTCTCAACGGTGATGGCCCCAAATGGGCAGACCACCGCGCAGCTCTGGCAGCCGATGCAGCGCGACGCATCCGCCTCAACCCGCCCCTCGCCGATGGTCAGCGCCGCCACCGGACAGGCCGAGACGCAGGGGGCGTTTTCACACTGGTGGCACATAATCGGGACGGTGACGTTATCAAGACGTTGGACCTTGAGGCGCGGCTGGAACGCCGCGCCGGTGCCGCCATGCTCCAGCGCGCAGGCGACTTCGCAGGTCCGACAGCCGATACAGGCCTGCGCGCTGGCCAGGATAAATCGGGTCATATCCCCCCCTTTTGATCCGCAAAGAGGGCCAACATTTCATTCGCAGCCTGGCGTCCGGCAGCCATTGCCGTCACCACCAGATCTGCGCCGTGTACCGCATCGCCGCCGGCAAAAACTTTATCATTGCTGGTTTGCGTGCTGGCCCGGCCCTCTCCGCCCGTGCCAATTTGCCCCCAGCGGTCGAGCTGGACCCCGTGACCGCGCAGCCAGGGCATATCGTGCGCCTGGAAGCCAAACGCCATTACCAGCACGTCGGCCGTAAGCTCAAATTCAGAACCGGCAACCGGCCGCGGGCGACGTCGCCCGTCCGGCCCCGGCGCGCCCATTTCGGTGCGGATCATACTCACCGCGCGCACCGCCCCTTTACGGCCGCGAAGGATCCGCTGCGGCTGCACGTTAAACCGGAACTCCACGCCCTCTTCCCTGGCGTTCAGCACCTCTTTTTTCGAACCCGGCATGCTCGGCTCATCCCGGCGATAGGCGCAGGTCACGCTAGCCGCGCCGCGTCGAACGGCGGTGCGCAGACAATCCATCGCCGTATCGCCGCCGCCGAGGACCACAACGTGCTTACCTTGAATTTCGGTCAGCGGATACTCTTCGGTCGCCTCGAGTCCCATCACTTCGCGGGTGCTGGCGATCAGAAACGGCAGCGCCTGAATCACCCCGGGCGCATCTTCCCCCTCCAGGCCGGCGGCCATCAGGCCATAGGTGCCGACGCCGAGGAATACCGCATCGTAGCCGGCCAACAGATCGGCGAACGCCACGTCGCGCCCCACGTCGTGGTTAAGATGGAACTGAATGCCCATGGCGCTGAAGATCTCTCTTCTCACCGCCAGCACGCTCTTATCCAGCTTAAACGGCGGAATACCGAAGGTGAGCAGGCCGCCGATTTCCGGATGCCTGTCGAAAACGTCGACCTGCACCCCCGCGCGCGCCAGGATATCGGCGCAGCCCAGGCCTGCCGGCCCGGCGCCAATCACCGCCACCCGCTCCTCGCGTGGGCTGACGTCCCCGGTCTGCGGCCGCCAGCCCATCGCCAGCGCGCTATCGGTGATATAGCGCTCAAGGTTGCCGATCGTCACCGCCCCGCCCCGCTCCTTCATGGTACAGGCGCCTTCGCATAGCCGGTCCTGCGGGCAGACCCGGCCGCAGATTTCCGGCAATGAGCTGCTTTGGTGGCACAGCTCCGCAGCCTCAATAATCTTTCCTTCATTCACTAACCGAATAAAATCCGGGATGGCGTTATGCAGCGGACAGGTCCAGTTGCACCACGCTTTCTGCGCGCAGTAGAGACAGCGATCGCTCTCATATTCGGCATCGCAGGCGCCGAGTCGGTGATAGATCTCCGCGAAATGCGCTTTGCGCTCCTCGGCGGCGATCTTCGTCGCGCCCACCCGAGGCGGTTTGCTGAGGAATGCCGCGCGACGGTCGCTGCGCCGCACCTGTACCGGCTGCCCCTGGGCGGCGCGAATTTGTCTTTCCCGGCGCAGGCGGTTGAGCCCGGCCTCATCCATCAGCCGCAGCGCCTGCGTCGGGCAGCTGGCGACGCAGGCCTGCAGACCCGACGGATGCTGCTGACAAAGATCGCATTTCTGCGCCAGCTGCGGCGCATCCTCTCCGACGGCCACCATCTCGATGGCGCCAAAAGGACAAGCAATTGCGCAGTTTTTACAGCCAATACACTTCGCCTGCTTCAGCTGGATACTGTCGTTGGCGAAACAGAGCGCCTGAGTCGGGCAGGAGGTCACGCAGGGGGCATCGTTGCAGTGACGGCAGGTGGTCACGCGGCTGGCGTCACGATCAGAGACGAGGTGAATGCGCGGCAGGAAATCATGACGCCGCTGCGGCCAGCAATCCTCGCTGTGGGCGATAGCACAGGCCACTTCGCAAACATGGCAGCCAATACAGCTCGCGGCATCGGCAACAATAAATCGGTTCATTGGCTTCCCTTTTTATTATTCTGAAATTGACAAAGGGTCGCGATGCAATAATCAGGCGCTTTTTACATTCTCAATCAGGGCAAACTTATTTTTGCGAGCAGCCTCAAAAAAATATCCCCTTCAACGCTAATAAATATCAGTCAGACGCGCCTCAGAATCATATTGTGAGTCAGAATGATTATATCCCTCTCATTATGAGACGTTATTTTCTCTCCGCCGTTTTTTCTCCCGCCGCTCGCCGCCGTTATCGTCTCTTTCTGTGATAGTTGACTCATTTCAACATTATTTTGCCTACAGGAAGAAAAACTGGCACTGCCTAAGCATAGGTAATAGCGAGCTTTGCACTCTCTCTATTCACCCCCCTCCCGGTTGGCTCCTGAGCCCGCCGTTGGATATTAAGGAGAAATACATTATGAGCGCCATTGATTCTCAACCACCATCGGTCACTGGTAGCCCCCACACAATTGATGAGGTGGATCGCGTCTTATCCCCGGGGAAGCTGGTCGTTCTTGGTTTGCAACACGTTCTGGTTATGTATGCCGGCGCCGTCGCCGTCCCTTTAATGATTGGAGACCGGCTGGGGCTAAGCAAAGAAACGGTCGCGCTGCTGATCAGCTCCGATCTGTTTTGCTGCGGCGTCGTAACCCTGCTGCAGTGTATCGGCGTCGGGCGTTTTATGGGCATTCGTCTGCCGGTCATTATGTCGGTAACCTTCGCCGCCGTGACGCCGATGCTGGCCATCGGCATGCATCCCGATACCGGACTGATGGGTATTTTCGGCGCGACGATTGCGGCCGGGATCATTACCACCCTGCTGGCGCCGCTGATCGGACGACTGATGCCGCTTTTTCCCCCGCTGGTCACCGGAGTCGTCATCACGTCCATCGGCCTGAGCATTATGCAGGTCGGGATCGACTGGGCGGCAGGAGGGAAAGGTAATCCGGAGTATGGCAGCCCCATCTATCTGGGCATTTCGTTTGCCGTACTGCTGTTTATTCTGCTGGTCACCCGCTTTGCCAAAGGCTTTATGTCTAACGTCGCCGTACTGTTAGGCATCGTTTTCGGCTTCGGCCTGTCGATGATGATGAACGAGGTTAACCTCAACGGCCTGCATGACGCCCACTGGTTCGCCGTGGTCACTCCGCTGGCCTTAGGTACGCCCGTCTTCGATCCGATATCAATCATCACGATGACCGCCGTCATGATCATCGTTTTCATTGAATCAATGGGGATGTTTCTGGCGCTTGGCGAAATTGTCGGCCGCAAGCTGACGCCGCAGGATATCATTCGCGGCCTGCGCGTTGACGGCATCGGTACCCTGTTTGGCGGGCTGTTTAATAGCTTTCCGCACACCTCCTTTTCGCAGAACGTTGGCCTGGTCAGCGTCACCCGCGTCCATAGCCGCTGGGTCTGCGTCGCATCTGGCGCCATTCTGATTATATTTGGCATGGTGCCGAAGATGGCGGTGCTGGTGGCCTCTATTCCGCAGTTCGTGCTGGGCGGTGCGGGGCTGGTCATGTTCGGCATGGTGCTGGCAACGGGGATACGCATTCTCGCGCGCATCAACTACTCCACCAATCGCTACAACCTCTATATCGTCGCCATCAGCCTTGGCGTCGGCCTGACGCCAACGCTGTCGACGCAGTTTTTCTCTAAATTCCCCGAGGTACTGCAGCCGCTGCTGCACAGCGGGATCATGCTGGCCACGTTTAGCGCCGTCACCCTGAACCTGTTTTTCAACGGCTACAACAAGCACACCGGTCTGGTGCCGGAAGCCCAGGGGGCGCAGCGTGCGCCGCGCACGGTGCGCATGTGGCTATTAATGCGCAAGGTTAAAAAGCAGCAGCATGAGGAATAGCGCTAACCAGAGCGGCATCGGGCTCCCCCGCTGCCGTGCTTCATGTTGCGAATAAGCACCCTCTTTTTCAGGAGAAACCACCATGCTACTTCGCCTGACCCTCGCCGCGACCCTGCTGCTGCTGATGAGCCTTCCGGTTATACAAGCGGCGATCGATCTCGCTATCAGCAGCCGGTTTGGTTTTTTTTTGTTTTTTTAATCGCGACATCGCTGCCGCATGATTAAAGGAGTCTTATCCCAATGAAAATGGTGATGACCGTATGCCCGTACTGCGCCGCCGGCTGCAAAATAGGGCTGGTGACTGAAGCGGGGAATATTATCCGCGCCGAGCCGGCGATGGGGAAAAACAACCAGGGAACCCTGTGCCTGAAGGGCTACTACGGCTGGGACTTTATTAACGATACCCAAATCCTCACCCCGCGCCTGAAAACTCCGATGATCCGCCGCCAGCGCGGCGGCAGGCTGGAATCCGTCTCCTGGGACGAGGCCCTCGACTACGTCGCCACCCGCCTCAGCGCGATTAAAGAGAAGTACGGCCCGGATGCCATCCAGACCACCGGCTCCTCCCGCGGAACCGGGAATGAAACCAACTATGTGATGCAAAAATTCGCCCGCGCCGTTATTGGTACCAATAACGTCGACTGCTGCGCTCGCGTCTGACACGGCCCTTCGGTTGCAGGTCTGCACCAGTCGGTCGGTAACGGCGCTATGAGCAATGCCATCACCGAGATTGATAACACCGATCTCGTCTTTATCTTCGGCTACAACCCGGCCGACTCACACCCCATCGTGGCGAATCACGTGATTAACGCCAAACGCAACGGGGCGAAGATTATCGTCTGCGATCCGCGCAAGATTGAAACCGCGCGCATTGCCGATATGCATATTGCCTTGAAAAACGGCTCCAACATCGCGCTGCTCAACGCCGTCGGACACGTCATTATCGAAGAGGATCTCTACGATAAATCTTTCGTCGCCAGCCGTACCGAGGGCTTCGAGGAGTACCGTAAAATCGTTGAAGGCTATACGCCGGAGTCGGTGGAAGAGATAACCGGCGTCAGCGCCCGGGAGATCCGCGCCTGCGCCCGGATGTACGCCGGCGCCAAATCCGCCGCCATCCTGTGGGGCATGGGCGTCACCCAGTTCTATCAGGGCGTGGAAACCGTGCGCTCGCTGACCAGCCTGGCGATCATGACCGGCAACCTCGGCAGGCCGGGCGTCGGAGTGAACCCGGTGCGCGGGCAGAACAACGTCCAGGGCGCCTGCGATATGGGCGCCCTGCCGGATACCTATCCGGGCTATCAGTACGTTAAGTTCCCGGAAAACCGGGAGAAGTTCGCCAAAGCCTGGGGCGTGGAGAGCCTGCCGGCGCACACCGGCTACCGCATCAGCGAGCTGCCGCACCGGGCGGCCCACGGCGAAGTGCGGGCGGCCTATATTATGGGCGAAGATCCGCTGCAGACCGATGCCGAACTCTCGGCGGTGCGTAAAGCCTTTGCAGAGCTTGAGCTGGTTATCGTGCAGGATATTTTCATGACCAAAACCGCGGCGGCGGCGGACGTCATCCTGCCGTCCACCTCGTGGGGCGAGCATGAAGGCGTTTATACCGCCGCGGACCGCGGCTTCCAGCGCTTCTTTAAGGCGGTGGAGCCGAAGTGGGATCTGAAAACCGACTGGCAGATTATCGGCGAGATCGCCACCCGGATGGGCTACCCGATGCGCTACCGCAACACCCAGGAGATCTGGGACGAGCTGCGCCATCTGTGTCCGAACTTTTACGGCGCCACCTACGAGAAGATGGGCGAGCTGGGCTACATCATGTGGCCGTGCCGCGACGAATCCGCCGCCGACCAGGGGACCTCTTATCTGTTTAAAGAGCGGTTCGATACCCCCAACGGGCTGGCGCAGTTCTACACCTGCGACTGGGTTGCGCCGATCGACAAGCTCACCGAGGAGTACCCGATGGTGCTCTCCACGGTGCGCGAAGTCGGCCACTACTCGTGCCGTTCGATGACCGGTAACTGTGCGGCGCTGGCCGCGCTGGCGGACGAGCCGGGCTACGCGCAAATCAATACCGCCGACGCCGCGCGTCTGGGCATCGAGGATCAGGCGCTGGTGTGGGTGAACTCGCGTAAGGGGCGCATCATCACCCGCGCGCAGGTCAGCGAGCGGCCGAATAAAGGGGCGGTGTATATGACCTACCAGTGGTGGATTGGCGCCTGCAACGAGCTGGTGACCGAGAACCTGAGCCCGATAACCAAAACGCCGGAGTACAAGTACTGCGCGGTTAACGTTGAGCGTATTGCCGACCAGCGGGCCGCCGAGCAGTACGTGATCGATGAGTACAGCAGGCTAAAAGCCCGCCTGCGCGAAAGCGCGATAGGTTAAGTCAGACCGTTTTCCCGGGTAGCGGCGTAAACGCCCTGCCCGGGCAACGAGATCGTCGAGAATTTGTCGCCGCCAGGGAAAGGAAGCGCAGGTTTCAGCATACGCCGGCCGGGGATTACACCGTATAGATGCGGATGTCGTGCTCGCGAAACGTGGCGCTGTACTCGCGGCTGACGTTCTCTTCCACCACCAGCACATCGATAGCGCTGCTTTCAACCACCACAAAGCGGGCCACCGCCGGGATCTTGTCAGACGTCAGGCCAACGATAATTTCGCTACACTGCCCGATCACCGCTTTCTTAAATTCGCAGTCCGCGTAGTCAAATCCCGTCAGGCCGGACTCCGGCGCCATCGCGCAGCCGCCGATAAACCCCTGATCAAACAGAATGCCCTGCAGCTGCGCAACCGCCGAAGTGCCGACGCATCCCCCGGATGCCCGCTGTATCTGCCCGCCGAGGATCACCACGTCATACAGCGGTTTTTTTAGCAACACGGCGGCAATTTCCGGCGAGTTGGTGACCACCGTCAGCGCCAGCTCGGCGGGTAGGGCCTCGGCCATCGCCAGGTTGGTGGTTCCGGTATCGATAAAAATACAGCCGCCGGGCTTCACCAGCCTTGCGCATTGTTGCGCGATCCTGATTTTTGTTGCCGTATTTTTATCTTTGCGTTCGCTATAGTCTCCGGCCTCCGGCAGGTTCATCACCGCCCCGCCGTAGACCTTTTTGCAAAACCCTCCTTTGCTAAGCTCATGTAAATCACGGCGAATTGTATGCTCTGAAACGTTCAGTCTGGTCGCCAGTTCGGCGCATACCACCCTGCCGTTCTCCTGCAGAATCTGGCAAATAAGCGCTTGTCGCTGTTGAGGGAATGCCGCATAATCGAGCACATTAAATCCTTACATTAATATAATCGAGCATTAGTGAGCATGATCATGCATCTGCTCTCCCTCTGTCAACACGCCGTCAGGAGATATTCACCATGAAAGTAGCCCATATCGCGCTTTGGACCCGTCAGCTTGAGCAGCAGGCCCGCTTCTGGGTCGACTTCTTTGCGGGCGACATTAACGATAAGTACTGCAGCCAGACTAATCACGGCTTTGCCTCCTACTTTGTGAAGATCGGCGACAATATTGCCATTGAGCTGATGACCAAACCGGGGCTCAGCGCAGGGACGCCGGATAATAACCACACCGGCTGGGTGCATCTGGCCATTGCGGTAGGCGGCGCAGAAAAAGTCGATTTACTGGCGCAGCGCGCCGACGAGCAGGGTATTTTGGTCTCTCCGCCGCGCACCACCGGCGACGGCTACTATGAGGCGGTGATCAAAGACCCCGATGGCAATCTGATTGAAATCGTCGCATAGTCGTCTCTGACATCCGAACCAACCAGGAGCGCGCCGTGCCCGCCTACCACGTTATCGACAGAGAAACCTGGCATCGCCGGGAGCATTTCGAATTTTATCGCTCGTTTGCCAACCCCAGCTTTAACCTCTGCGTACCGCTTGAAGCGCAACGGCTGTACGAATGCGCCAAAGACCGGCAGGTCTCCTTTTTCCAGCTGGCGCTCTACGCCCTGCTGCGGGCGGCCAACGCTATTCCTGAGCTCAAACAGCGGATGCTGGGCGACGAGATTATTGAATACGATGAGATAGCAGTGATGACGCCGGTGATGACCGCTCAGGAGGGGTTTCGCCAGGTGTGGTGCGACGGCGCCGCCGATTTTGCCGCCTTCAGCCAGGCGGCAACGCCGAACATTGAGGCGGCAAAAACCACCGATCCGGCGCCGCTTATCGTCAACGGGGAGCACTTCTTCTGCGCCAGCTGCCTGCCGTGGCTGCATTTCAGCGCCATAACCCATGCCGAATATTACGTCGGCGCCGCGGTGCCCGCCCTCACCTGGGGCAAACTGAAAAACGGCGTAATACCGGTCGCGGGTAAGTTCAACCACGCCTTCGTTGACGGCCTGCACGCCAGCCGCTTCTTCGCCGCGGTGGAAGCGGGCTTTGCCGATCCGGATGCGCTATGGCGGCCGCAGCCCTGAAACGCCATTCCGCCCGCTGACGCCCCTCAGCGGCTTCGGCGCGGGGCTAGCGCCCGATCGGCTGGTAGCCCTGCCATTCAGGTTTCGCCGCCGTTCCCGCCGCGTTGGGCGTCAGGTGCAGATACCAGTCGCCCACCTTATCCAGCAGCAGGCAGTCATCAACCTCTTTGAGATTATCTTTATGCTGCTGATCCACGCCCCGCAGCAGCGTGCGCAGCGCCTTCTCCTTCGCCCCGCGCGGCCCCTGCGCCACGAAAAGATCAAACTCGTGCAGCTCCGCCAGCGTATCCGGCCGATAGCCTCCGGCATTAACAAAGAACAACCTGACGTCGGCCGTCGGGGGCTGCTTCGCTAATACCACCTCGTAGCCATCAGCCCAGGTAATCTGACTGTAGCCATCGATATGAATTTTATCGGCATCACCAAACCACGCCGCGCGCAGAGCGGGCCAGGCATCCTCGGGTTTTTCCGCCGCCACAAACTGAATATCGTGCACTTCAATATTCGATTTTCCCGCATTGCCGCCAACATAGAACATAAATAGCTTCACTTCAGATCCCCTGCATCGTTATTTTCGTTATATATCAAACTATATAACGAATATTTCAGCAAGCCGGCTGTCGCAAATGCAGCAGCCCGCATTCAGCGCAGCTGCATTTGCAGCATCTTCTCTGCAGACACAAAAACCTAACTCATTGATTATAAATCAAATAAAAATTTAATTTTCTGGCACAGCCTTTGCTAATGATTATATAACTCATTGGAATTATAGATTATTTAGTTATCTATTTTTTGCATATAGAACTTCGTTAATCAGGATGGAATCAGCATGCCAGAAAGCACACAGCCGGTTAGTTACACGCGTTACGCACCGCAAGCGCACGTCATCAGCAGCGATGAAGAAGCGGTGGCCATCGCCCATGAGATAGCGCTGGTGCTGCAGCCCGGCGCCGCCGAGCGCGACCGTAGCGGCATTGTGCCACCCGAGATCGTCGATACCTTTTCCAATAGCGGGCTATGGGGCATTACGGTACCGCGCCGCTGGGGCGGAGCCGAAGTCTCAGCCGCCACGCTGGCGCAGGTTATCGCCATTATCTCCGCCGCCGACCCGTCGCTGGGGCAAATTCCGCAGAACCACTACTGCCTGCTGGAGGATATTCGCCTGCAGGGCAGCGATGAGCAGCGCGCCTTCTTTTTTAACCTCGTCCTGCAGGGGCACCGCTTTGCCAACGCCCTCTCAGAAACCGGGGGTAAAACGGTTCTCGATATCCGCACCCGGCTTGAAGCCCGCGCGGAGGGTCTGTATATCAACGGCCGTAAAGGCTACTGCACCGGCTCCCTCTACGCCCACTGGATCGGCATTTTGGCGTTAGATGCCGACGACAAAGCGCAGCTGGCGTTTGTCCCTCGCGACAGCGCGGGTCTGACCGTGGTCGACGACTGGGCCTGCCTCGGCCAGCGCAACACCGCCAGCGGGACGGTGCTGGCCGAGGATCTGGCGGTCCAGCCGTTCCATCTGTTTCCGACGTGGCAATCCTACGCCACCCCAACTCTCGCCGGGCCCTTCGCGCAGCTCACCACCGCCGCCATCGATGCCGGCATCGCCCGGGCGGCCCTGAACGACACGGTGGCTTTCGTGCGCGAGTTCGCCCGGCCGTGGATTGACGCCGGGGTAGAGCGCGCCAGCGACGACCCGCTCACCATCTACCATATCGGGCAGATCGACAGCAGGCTGGCCGCCGCCGAGGCGCTGCTGGAGCAGGCGGGGAAAACCCTCGATCGCTACCGCAACGCGCTGAACGAGGAGAACGTGGCGCTGGCTTCGGTTGCCGTCGCCCGCGCGAAGGTGTTCACCACCGAAGTGGCGCTGGAGGCCGCCAGCCGCCTGTTCGAGCTCAGCGGCACCCGAGCCACCAGCAGCAGCAGCAACCTCGATCGCCACTGGCGCAACGCCCGCGTCCATACCCTGCACGACCCGGTGCGCTGGAAGTATCAGCTGCTGGGCAACTGGGTGCTGAACGGCGTTCGCCCACAGCGCCACGACTGGAACTAAGGTGGCGACGGTGCTGGAATTTTTTGCCGAAATCGACTGGAACGACGTGGCGCAGGCCGCTATCGATACCCTGACGATGCTGGGCTGGTCGCTGGGCTTTACCGTCCTGATTGGCCTGCCGCTGGGGATCGTTCTCTACCTGACCGGCCAGCCTCGGCTGCTGCACACCCCGCGGCTTTACCGCCTGCTGTCGCTGTGCGTCAACGTGCTGCGCTCGCTGCCGTTTATCATTTTGCTGATCGTGATGATCCCGGTCACCACCTTCATCACCGGCACCTCGCTGGGGGTGCAGGGCACCATTCCGCCGCTGGTCGTCGGCTGCGCGCCCTTCTTCGCCCGGCTGGTCGAAACGGCGCTGCGCGAAGTGGATCACGGGCTGGTAGAGGCCAGCTGGTCGATGGGCGGCAACACCTGGCAGCTGATCTGGCACACCCTGCTGCCCGAGTCGCGCTCGGGGCTGGTTGCCGCCGTTACCGTCACCGCCATTTTGCTGGTGGACTACACCTCGATGGCGGGCGTAATTGGCGGCGGCGGCCTCGGAGACCTGGCGATCCGTTTTGGCTATCAGCGCTTTCAGACCGACGTTATGGTCGTCACCGTACTGCTGCTGATTGCCCTGGTGCAGATATTACAAATGAGCGGCGACCGCCTCGTGCGGTCGATAAGCCGTAAATAAAAGATGCCCGCCCTCTTCCCGCTGCCACAGCCGGTTGACGGGCATCCGTCGCGCAAACATTAAAGGAAAAGATCATGAAAAAAACGCTTATCGCCGCCGGGCTGCTGGCCCTGTTCTCTTTATCGGCCGCCGCCAACGAAACGCTGACCGTCGGCGCCACGCCGGTCCCGCACGCGGAGATCCTCGAATTCGTCAAACCGGTGCTGGCGAAAGAAGGGGTCGATTTAAAAATCAAAGTCTTCAACGACTTTATTCAGCCTAACCAGCAGCTGGCGGAAAAAAATCTCGACGCCAACTACTACCAGTACCGGCCGTTCCTCGATAACTACAATCAGACGCGGCACACCAATCTGGTGCCGGTGGTGGGCGTCCATATCGAACCGTTTGGCGCCTACTCCAGCAAATACAAATCCATTAAAGAGGTACCGGACGGCGCCACCATCGCCATCCCCAACGATCCGGTCAATACCGGCCGCGCGCTGGTGATGCTCAGCAACGCGGGGCTCATCACCCTGAAAAACCCGCAGGACCCGCAGTCGGCCACCCGGGATATCGTCAGCAACCCGCACCGTTTCAAAATTCGCGAGCTGGAGGGGGCGATGCTGGCGCGGGCGGTGAACCAGGTCGACCTGGCGTTTATCTTTGCCAACTATGCGCTGGAGGCTGGAATTGATACCGACAAAGCGCTGCTGGTGGAAAAAGGCAGCGATCTTTACGTCGAGTACCTGGTGGCCCGCCCCGACAACATCAACGATCCGGGGATCCAGAAGCTGGCGAAAGCCCTGCACTCCGAGGCGGTACGCAATTTCATCCTGACCCGCTATAAGGGCAAAATTGTGCCCGGTTTCTGACCGCTGAAATTGACCCGGCAGCGCCACCGCTGCCGCTATTTGCTGGCTAACGGAGGAGATCACCGTGACCAATGCGCTCACCGCAGTACCGCATATTGAGTTAACCCACATAGGCAAAGCCTATCCCAACGGCGTTCGGGCGCTGCAGGATATCAACCTGACTATCCATCAGGGCGAAATCTTCGGCATTATCGGGCGCAGCGGCGCCGGGAAATCCACCCTGCTGCGCCTGTTTAACCGCCTGGAAAGCGCCGACAGCGGCGAAATCATTATTCATGGCGAGCCTACCCGGCGCTATTTACCCGCCCAGTTGCGGGATCTGCGCCGCCGGGTGGCGATGATCTTTCAGCATTTCAATCTGATGTCGACGAAGACGGTGGCGCAGAACGTCGAACTGCCGCTAAAAATGGCCGGCGTTCCCCGGGACGAAAGGCGGCGGCGGGTCGATGAAATGCTTGAGCTGGTCGGCCTCAGCGCCCTGCGCGACAGCTGGCCGGCCAGGCTCTCCGGCGGGCAGAAACAGCGTACCGGTATTGCCCGCGCGCTGGTCACTCAGCCGGAAATCCTGCTGTGCGATGAGGCGACCTCGGCGCTCGACCCGGAGAATACCTACGCCGTGCTGGCGCTGCTGAGAGAGATAAACCAGCGCCTCGGCCTGACCATTATCCTTATCACCCACGAGATGGACGTGATTCGTACGCTGTGCGATCGGGTGGCGGTGCTCGAACAGGGAAAAATTATTGAACAGGGCGAAGTGTGGCAGATTTTTGGCAACCCGCAGCACGAGGTTACCCGCAGCATGACCGGGACGCTGCACCACGCGCGTCCCGGCGAGCCGGAGGCGCCGGTCGCCGGTCGCCAGGTGGTGACGCTCCATTTTGACGGCAGCAGCGGACGGGAGCCGAATTTACAGCATATCGCCGGCCTGCTCGGGGACCAGGCCAGCCTGCTCTCCAGCAGCTGCGAACATATTCAGGGGCGGACGATCGGCCAGATTCGGGTTCGCCTGGCGCAGCCGCTGGAGCCCGGCGCGCTGCGCCAGCACGGCTGGGTGGCGGACCGCTTCACCCTCGGCACGGAGGAAATGGTGGAAACCACTGCTCCTTAGCACAAATCCGGCATTTTAATTCTGCATTATTGCTAATTCTAATTCGCTATAAACCATAGCCTTTCGTTGTTAGACAGCCGGAGGTGCGGCTCTTATCTTTCGTCATGAATTGTAAATTTAAGCGCAATCATTTGATGAGGGAGCACTTTTGTCCAGATTACTGCCCGGATTAAAAACCAAACGTTCGCGATTCTCGCTAGCTCTGAAAATCGCGCTCATTAGCGGCGCGGTGGCATTTTCTTCTGTCGCCACTGCGGATGATATTTTACAGGAAGGGATCACCCCGGCCACCGATGCCAGCCAGATCCCGGCGGCCGCCAAACTGCGTAAAGACACCGTGGTCGCCGGCATTTCCGAGCCGCAGGGCATCTTTAACCCCTACTTCTTCGTTAACGGCTGGGATGAAAATGTCACCAACGTCATCTTTTCACGGCTGATTGACTGGGACAGCCACGGTAATCTGGTGCCGGGGCTGGCCGAAAGCTGGACCGTCAGCGCCGATAACAAGGTCTACACCATCAAGCTGCGTCCCAATCTGACCTTCAGCGACGGCTCGCCGCTCACCGCCGAAGACGTGGCCTTTACTCTGACCGTGCTGCTGGACCCCAAATACGACGGCGATACTGACATTACGCTCGCCAATATTGCCGGCGGCGCTGAATATAAGGCCGGTACGGCCGACAGCGTTAGCGGCCTGAAGGTCATCGATCCGCTGACGCTGCAGGTGACCACCAGCGAACCGGGCGCCACGACGCTGGCTAAAATCGGCGGCCCGGTGCTGTCCAAAGCCTGGTACGGCAAGGGATATCAGCGCGGGCAGCTCGACTATCTGCGCACGCTGCACGGCAAACCGCTGGGCAACGGCCCTTACGTCTACGACAAATATCTCCCGGGCCAGGAGATTCGCTTCCACGCCAACAGCCATTACTATCGCGGTACGCCGCCGACGCCGCGCTTTATCTATCGCGTCACCAATCCGTCCACCAACTTCCAGCTGTTCCAGACCGGCGAAACCGATTATGACGCCTTTACCTCGCGTCCGGACGATATCGAACAGCTGAAAATGCTCGGCTTCGCCAACATCAACCTCTACGGCTCCAGCGACTACAGCCAGGTTGAATTCAACGTTCGTCGCCCGGCGCTGCAGGATGTCAAAGTGCGCCAGGCGCTGATTTACGGCCTCGACCGGCAGAAGCTGATTGACGTGGTGTATCAGGGCTACGGCAAGGTGGCCATTGAGCCCATCGCCCCCATCTCCTGGGCCTACAATGCGGAAGGCGTTAACCCGTATAAATACGACCCGGCACAGGCGAAAAAGCTGCTTGATGAGGCGGGCTGGAAGCCCGGACCGGACGGCATCCGGGTGAAAGACGGCAAGCGCCTGGAGCTGACGCTGCTGGTCAGCAAGAAGGTGCTCAACGATGCGCTGATCCCCATCGCCAAAGAGAACTGGCAGCAGATTGGCGTCCTGCTTAAGCCGCAGGTGGTGGACTTCAACGCCCTGATGGCCCAGCGAAAATCGGGTAACTACGATCTGGCCTCTTTCAGCACCAGCACGCTGAACGACCCGCATGACGGGGTATGGGACTTCTACAGCAGCGAGGCGAAAGAGTCCGGCTATCACAATCCGCAGGTCGATAAGCTGATTAACGCAGGTAACGCAGTGCTCGACGTGAATCAGCGCAAACCGATTTACCACCAGCTGTACAAAGTGCTGGCGGAAGACCCGCCGGTTATCTTCCTCGGCTACCGCCAGATCCTCTCCGCCAGCAGCGCCAGGGTCAGCGGCTTTAAGCCGGATATCTATAACGGTCTGACCGGCAGCCTGCCGGACGTGAAAATCGCCAGGTAAAAATCGCCCCCTCCGGGGTTTCCCGGCGGGGGATATGAGAATGTTATGAGAAATTTCATCCTGAGACGGCTGCTGCAAACTCTGCCGATGCTGCTGCTGGCTTCCTTGATCATTTTTATGCTGTTCGCTAAAACCCCGGGCGACTTTATCGACGGTAATATCACTCTTACCGCCGCCCGCGCCGCCGAGCTGAAGGCCATCTACGGCCTCGACCAGCCCCTGTTCACCCGCTACCTGCACTGGCTCGGCCAGCTGCTGCGCGGCGACCTGGGCTTCTCGCTGCAGTACCAGATCCCGGTCAGCCAGCTGCTCAACCAGTACGTCTGGAACTCCTTTCTGCTGGCCAGCGTCGCGCTGGTTTTTTACTGGGGCATTGGCCTGACGGTGGGGATTGTTTCCGCCATGAAGCCCAACTCGCTGTTCGATCACCTGGTCAGCATCGCCGTCTTCGCCGCCATGTCCTTTCCGACCTTTTTCCTCTGCCTGCTGCTGATTAAGTGGTTCGCCGTCGATCTGCACTGGCTGCCGCCGGGGGGCATGACCAACACCGGCAGCGATGAGCGCGGCTGGGCCTATATCCTGCAGGTGGCGGCGCATCTGGCGCTGCCGGTGCTGGCGCTGGTGATGCTGCAGGCCGGTAGCCTGACGCGCTATTTTCGCGCCAGCATGCTCGAGGTGGTGAAAATGGATTTTATTCGTACCGCCCGCGCCAAGGGGCTGCGCGAACGCACGGTCATCTTCAGGCACGCGCTGCGCAACGCGCTGCTGCCGATTATCACCCTGCTCGGCTTTGAGCTGCCGGGGCTGTTTTCCGGCGCCATCATCACCGAAAAAGTCTTCAACTGGCCGGGGGCGGGCCATATTCATATCGACTCGCTGGCCGCCCGCGATTACCCGGTGCTGATGGGCTTTACCCTGTTTCTGGCGGTGCTGACGATCCTCGGCAACCTGATTGCCGACGTGCTGTACGCGTGGGCCGACCCGCGAATCCGGGTGAGGTCATAATGCTCAGTTCACTGTTTTCAACCAACCGTCGCCTGCGTAAAGCGGAGATCCCGACGCTGGCGCAGATCGCGCCATCGCCCTGGCGCCAGGCCTGGCAGGCGCTGAGGCGCAACCGGCTGGCGATGCTGTGCCTGATAGTTCTGCTGGTGATGGCAGCATGGTGCGTGCTGGGCCCCCTGTGGTCGCCGTGGAAAGATGACGCCACCGACGTGCTGATGATCAACAAGCCCCCCGGCGCTGAGCACTGGCTGGGTACCGATTTTCTCGGCCGCGACGTCTATACCCGGCTGCTGCTGGCCGGGCGGATCTCGCTGATTATCGGCCTCCTGACCATGCTGCTGTCGGTCACCCTGGGCTATCTGCTCGGCGCGGTCTCCGGCTATGCCGGCGGCCTGACCGACCGGCTGATCATGCGCCTGGCGGATCTGGTGATGACCATTCCCGGCCTGCCGCTGCTGATTGTCGCCGGGGCGATGCTCTCGGAGCTCGATTTCTCCCCGGAGTCGCGGATCTACATGGTGGTCATTATGCTGAGCCTGCTGGAGTGGCCGAAGCTGGCCCGGCTGGTGCGCGGCCAGTGCCTGTCGCTGCGCGAGCGGGACTTTATGCTGGCAACCCAGGTGCTGGGCCTGTCGGCGCGCCGCCGCCTGTTTGGTCATCTGCTGCCGAATACCATCCCGATTCTGGTGGTGATGGCGACGATGGCGGTCGCCAACGCCATTCTGAGCGAGTCGGCCCTCAGCTATCTCGGCCTCGGCGTGGTGCCGCCCACCCCGTCGTGGGGCAATATGATGGATGCCGCCAACAGCCTGATCGACTTCCAGCGCCGCCCGTGGCTGTGGATGCCGCCGGGCCTGGCTATTTTTATCACCGTTATCGCCATCAACGTGCTGGGCGACGGCCTGCGCGACGCGATGGACCCCAAAATGAAACAGAGGCTGAAATGAGCGCGCCGCTAATCACCTTTAACCAGCTTTCGGTCTCCTTTGCCGGCGAAAAAAACCGCGTGCGGGCGGTGCAGGAGGTCTCTTTCGCCATTCATGCCGGGCAAACCGTCGGCGTCGTCGGCGAGTCTGGCTGCGGCAAAAGCGTCACCGCCATGTCGCTGATGGGCCTGCTGCCTCCCCAGGCGGCGCGCGTCGACGGCGGAGAGATTTTATTCAACGGGGAGGATCTGCTGCGCCTGAAGGCGGCCAAAATGGCCGACCTGCGCGGCAACCGGCTGGCGATGATTTTCCAGGAGCCGATGAGCGCGCTCAATCCGGTATTCACCATCGGCGAGCAGCTGTGCGAACCGCTGATCCGTCATCGCGGAGAATCGGCAAAGGCCGCCTGGCAGCACGCCACGCGGCTGATTAGCGACGTCGGCCTGGCGCGGGCGGAGAGCCTGATGAACAGCTATCCGCACCAGCTCTCCGGCGGGATGCTGCAGCGCATCATGATCGCGATGGCCCTGAGCTGCGAACCGCAGCTGCTGATCGCCGACGAGCCCACCACCGCCCTGGACGTCACCGTGCAGGCGCAGATCCTCCAGCTTCTGCGCGATCGTTCCCGGGCCAGCCGGATGGCGATGATGCTGATCACCCACGATCTCGGCGTTATTGCGCAAATGGCGGAGCACGTGGTGGTGATGTACGCCGGCAGGGTTGTTGAACAGGGCCCGACGGCCGAGATATTACGCCACCCGCAGCACCCCTATACCCAGGGGCTGATTGCCTCCCGCCCGGTGCCCGGCGAGCGCCGTCGCCGCCTCTACTCGATCCCCGGACAGGTGCCGGATCTGGCCGCCCTGCCGCCTTACTGCGCCTTTGCCGATCGCTGCGCGCGCGCCAGCGAACGCTGCCGCCAGGGGATACCGCCGCTGGCGGGCCGCGCCCGACAGGTCGCCTGTTTTCATAGCGAGTTAGCGGAGATCGTGGCATGAGCAATGAATACGTCATCGAGGTCGAAGGACTTAAAAAGCACTTCCCGCTGCGCGACGGGCTGTTCGGTCAGCAAACCGGGGAGCTGCGGGCGGTGGACGGCGTGAGCTTTAAGATCCGTCCGGGGACCATTTTCGGCCTGGTGGGGGAATCCGGCAGCGGTAAAACCACCGTCGGACGCACCCTGCTCGGGCTGTATGAGAAAACCGCGGGCAGCGTCAGGTACCGCGGCCGCGAGCTCAGCGCGCTCTCCCCGCGCGAGATGCGGGCGCTGCGGCCGAAAATCCAGCTGGTCTTTCAGGACCCCTACAGTTCGCTGAACCCGCGAATTCGCATTGGCGACGCCATCGGCGAGGCGATGCTGGAACACAGGCTGTGCAGCAAGGCGGAGCTGTATGACAGGACCCTCGCGGTCATGCAGATCTGCGGCCTCGCGCCGCAGCATTACAACCGTTTTCCGCACGAATTTTCCGGCGGCCAGCGCCAGCGCATCGGCATCGCGCGGGCGCTGATACTCAACCCGGATTTCATTATTGCCGACGAGCCGATTTCGGCGCTGGACGTCTCAATCCAGGCGCAGATCATTAACCTCTTTTCCGACCTGCGCGACGATCTGGGGGTCACGTTCCTGTTTATCTCCCACGACCTTGGCGTGGTGGAGCATCTGTGCGATGACGTGGCGGTGATGTATCTCGGACAGCTGGTGGAAACCGCAAGCCGCGACGCGCTGTTTGCCCGGCCGCTGCATCCCTATACCCGGGCGCTGCTGGCGGCGGTCCCCACCTTAGACCCGCTCCGCGAACCGGCGGTCGTGGTGCAGGGAGAGATTCCGGACCCGTCAAACCCGCCGCCCGGCTGCCGCTTCTCCTCCCGCTGCCCGCAGGCCAGCGAACGCTGCCGCCGGGAAGTCCCCGCCCTCCGGGAGGTCGCCGAAGGCCATCACGTCGCCTGCCACGCCGTTTAGTTCGCCCCTGCCCGGCAGCGGGCGAAAAAAAACCTGCCGGTTGTTCAGCGGCAGGTTTTGTTCACCGGAGGGAGCTAATCCTCGTTAGGCGTGAATAGCCCGCGGGCGCTACTCTTCAAGGGCGTAGGCGATGATATCGTCGCCGACGTCCGGCGAGTGGCTGGCGCCGCCGGCGGAGATCACCACATACTCTTTGCCCGTTTTCGGCGATTTGTAAATCAGCGGCGCGGCCACTGCGCCTACCGGCAGACGCGCGCGCCACAGCTCTTTCCCGGTCGCCGAATCCAGCGCCCGCAGATAGTTATCCTGGGTACCGGCAAAGAAGATCAGCCCGGAAGCGGTCGAGGTTGGCCCGCCCAGAGTCGGCATTCCCAGAGGAATATGCATATGGGTTTTCAGACCCAGCGGACCGGTATCCTCGACCGAGCCCATCGGGACCTGCCACAGCAGCTGACGGGTATTGAGGTCAACGGCGCTCATGGTGCCGAACGGCGGCGTATTGCAGGGTACGCCCAGCGCGGACTGCAGAATATCGATCCGCACGCCGCCGTATGGCCCGGCGATCTGCGGACGTACGGTGCCCATGAAGCCCGGGACTTCGTCGGTGGAAACCTTGTATTTCGCCATATCTTCCTGACGCACCAGCGACATTCTCAGCGGCATACGCATGTCGTTAACAAACAGCGTCCCGGTGCGTTCATCGATGGTGATGCCGCCCCAGTTCATGCCGCCCAGCAGGCTCGGCCATTCGATATACGGCTTCTCTGACGGCGGCGTATACATCCCAAGGTAGGTGGACTCTTTGAAGTCAATACGGCAAATCAGCTGGTCAAACGGCGTCACGCCCCACATTGATTTCTCGGTTAACGGCTCAACGCCGAGCTGCGGCATGCCGGTAGAGAACGGCTGGGTCGCGGAGAGACGCTCGCCTTCCGCCCCTTCTTGCGCCACCGGCCGCTCCTCGACGCGGGTCACCGGCTTACCGGTACGGCGGTCAAGGACGTAGATTTGGCCGGTTTTGGTGGTCTGAATCAGTACCGGGACCTCTTCGCCCTGGTCGTTCTTCATGTGGAACAGAACCGGCTGTGACGGCAGGTCATAATCCCAGATATCGTGATGCACGGTCTGGAACACCCACTTCGTTTCGCCGCTGCCGGCATCAACCGCCACCACCGAGGAGCCGTACTTCTCTTTGGCCTCATTACGATCGCCGCCCCAGTAATCCGGCGGACCGTTGCCGGTCGGCAGATAAACCAGATTCAGCTCTTTATCAAAGCCCGGTACCGTCCACACGTTCGGGGTTTCGAGGGTGTACACGCGCCCTTTTTGCGGATCGGTCACATTTTCCGGATGGCCAACGTCCCAGGCCCACACCACCTTACCGCTGCGCACGTCAAAGGCGCGGACCACGCCGGAGGGCTCGCCGTGCACGATATCGCGAACCCAGCCGCCGAGCACCGCGATGTGCCCCATAATCACCGGCGTTGAGGTTGGGTGATAGCGCTTGCTGTTTTCGGTGTTATCCATCCCCTGCTTCAGATCGACGCTGCCGTGAGTGCCGAAGTCTTCGCACAGTTCACCGGTTTTCGCATTCAGCGCCAGCAGGCGGGCGTCAACGGTGGAGACCAGAATCCGCTGCGGGCACTGCTGCAGTGACGGGCTGGCCTTCTCCTCGGCGCTCAGCGAGGCGTCGCTTTGCACGTCGTAATAGCCCACGCCGCGGCAGGTAACGTGCTCTGCGGTCTGCGCGTGCGGATCAAAGCGCCAGCGCGCTTTACCGGTGTCGGCATCCAGCGCGGTCACCACGTTGAGCGGCGTACAGGAATAGAGGGTATCGCCAATCTGCAGCGGGGTATTTTCATCAACCCCGATCCCCGCGCCGGTCAGCCGACGGCCGGTGTGATAGGTCCAGGCCACCTTCAGATTTTTGACGTTTTCCGGGGTGATTTGATCGTAAGGCGCGAAGCGGGTACCGGAGGCATCGCGGCCGAAGAACGCCCAGTTATCGCTTTTCGCCGCCTCGGTCGACACGCCGTCGGTCGCCGCTTGGACGACGCCGTTATGGATGCCGCCGTGCGGATAGAACGCCGACACCAGCGTCGCCAGCAGCGCGATGAAAATTACCGCGGCGCCGCGGTTAGCGTAGCGAACCTGCGCTCGTTTTACCGGCAGGGTCGCGGCCAGCCACAGGCCCAGCATCAGCAGCAGAGCGGGAACCACCAGGCGAGGGATCAGTCCCCAGTAGCTAAGCTGGACTTCGTAAAGTGCCCAGACCAGGGTCAGAAAGAAGGTAATAATTGCGAAAGGAAGAACGTATTTACTGCGGATAAGGTAGCCGACGGCGATAACCATATAGGCCAGGCCCGCCAACAGATACCAGGCGCTGCCGCCAAGAGAGAGGAGCTTGCCGCCCCAGATAGTTAAGAACAGCCCAATGCAAAAACTCAATAACACAAATAGCAGGCGCCAGGCGGTGAAGAACATCCCTCTGCCGCTACCTCGTTGTTCGTCCATATTTCATCCCATACGACGCTAGTCGTTGTAACCAATGTATTTATTCTTAACAGTGCTTTATTGACATAATTAAGGCACAGACCACATAACATACTGGTTGGACGCTCCTGAACGGAGCGAAGAACGTAAGAAAGTATATGAGTTTGTAAATTTTATGTAAAACTATCCAGCATTTAATGTTTAAAATTTTTTAATTTATAAAAGGAAGTTGATAGATGAAGCGGTTTTAAGCTGCCCAACGCGAGGGGAGATAACGGAAAAGCAAGGGGTATACGGGATAGTAAGGAAGATGGCAGGAGGTTGCGGGAAGGTGCGGGAGGATTGCGGGAGGTTGCCGGCCAACAGCCCCCTGTTGACCGGCAAACCCGCTGCTGCAGATTAACCGGCGCTAAGACGCCCGCCAAGCTGCTGCATTGAGGCCGCAAGCTCATGCTGCACCAGCTCTTTCAAACTTTCACGCTTGATAAACTGGCTGCGATGCTTACTTTTGACCTCTTCAAGGCTTTTCTTTATTTCCTGCGACGGCAGTTTATACCAACCGCGACGATACTGCTCACCGCCTACTTCCAGCCACAGCGCAGCGTAATTGGTCATTACTTTGTCGCTTTTAACGTGGAAATGGCTGTCAACCGCATAGATCTCTTTAATATCGCAATGCTGTAAAAAACCGTACAGCAGAGTGATTATTAAATTTTTAGGTCGGATACCGAAAAGCTCCTTAGTCACGACTTTAATTTCATCATTAGTTACGTCTTTCCCTCCCTGAATTCCGCCAATATAAGCGCGGCCGTCTGCGGTACAGGAAAAACAGAGACTGTAGATGCGTCTATTATCCAGGAGCATTAAGAGCATCAGCTCCCCTTCTTCCTGAAAAGGCGATGCCAGCAGCTTAACATCAATGCTGGAACCATTTTTCAGCGGAACGCTAGCTACCGTCAGGCCAAACTCTTTCACGTTATACAGCTGCGGCATGATCGCTTCAGAAAACGTTTTTTCCATAAAAATCAACGACCCGTAGGCAATATCGAGTTTGGTTCTCTTTGACAACTTTTTATTTAAATACGCTTTGAAGGGTTTATCCTGGAAACTGACCAGCCCCTCCGTGGCATCGGTTAATCTGGCGCAAACGTATTTATTACACAGCGCTTGATATTCCCTATATTTGCCCCCTGCCAGCGGTATTTCTCTGCATCGGCGTAACACCTTCTTATATTTGAGTTTAACATTACAAATGAGTTTATTATTTTTTCGCCATTCTTTGATGGCGACTGCTGCTGTTTGAGCCATCGATCAAGATCCATAGAATCAACCATAATCGCGGCAATAATATCATAAATCATTCAAGTCAACGCTTAGTTACCCGTTCGTTGTCCTTTCATTTAATAAATAGCCAGGTAATCATTCTATAATCCCCAAAATTATATTCAGCCAACCTGTCAACTCTCATTATTAGCAGTCAGCTTAATTATTCATCACGCGGCGAACTGTTAACTGGCGCGATTATCGCTACGTGCGATCAACGACGGCATGGGGTGCCCCCTCGCCCGTTTTGCCCTATAATCTGCCCACGGTCAAAACTGAACTTAAGTGGGTAACTCATGGAAATTGATCTCGACAATCTGGTTTTTAGCGGTCTGGAAGAGGCGCAGGAGCGTAACGCTGAACGCCTTGAAGATGCTGATAAAAAAGCCCAGGCAATCGTTGCCGATGATGATTGCGGCGACGCCTGCAAAATCTGATTTCTGAACCGGCCGACCAGGCCGGTTTTTTTATGCCCGCCGCTCGCCTGACGCAAAAGTAAAATTATCTACACATCCCACACCTGAAAGTATTTTTTTCTCTCAAACCTGGTTTTTGCAAAGTGAACATGCAACTTATTTCTCTGCCGGGTGCGCTAACATTCTTACTACAGCGCCTGCCGTCCTGTCGATGCTGGCTGGACAGTTGCAGAGCCCAGGCCCGGGAGAGTTGAGATCCGCTCCGTTCACTTTCTCGATGGACATTTTTCTGTACTCCTATAGAGGCTCAGTCATGCCACACCGGGAAACCCGCGTAAAATGGAACGCCTTCATCACCGTCCTGCAGCAAGAGGTCAAGCCAGCCTTAGGCTGCACCGAGCCCGTTTCAGTCGCCCTCGCCTGCGCCGTTGCGGCACGGCAGCTATCCGGGGCCATCGTGCGCATCGAAGCGTCGGTTTCGCCCAATTTAATGAAAAATGGAATGGGGGTCACCGTGCCGGGTACCGGCATGCTCGGCCTGCCCATCGCTGCGGCCTTAGGCGCTGTCGCCGGAGACCCGCAGGCGGATCTTGAAGTGCTTAAAAATGCCAGCCAGCGGGAGATTTCGGCGGCTAAAGCCCTACTCGCCGTCGGCGCCGTGCGCATTGTCCTGCAGGAGCCCTGTGAGGAAACGATCTACGTTCGCGCCACGGTGTTTGCCGGCGACCAGCACGCGACGGTAACGATCATCGGCGACCATACTAACGTGGTGGCGATTGAAAAAATGGGACAGCCCGTGTTTGTCAAAACGGCGGAGGCCGCATGCGACGATCGGCCGCAGCCGCTGACCCAGGTTGCCGCCAGCTCGCTGCGCCAAATCTACGATTTTATTCGCGACGTTCCCTGCGGGGAGATTGACTTCATTTTAGCCGCCGCGCAGATGAACAACGCGCTCTCGAAGCGAGGTCTGGCGAAAGAGTGGGGTCTGCATATTGGGCCGACGCTAAAGCGCCAGGTCGACAAGGGGCTGGCCGCTGACGATATCTTTACCGAGATCCTCTATCGTACCAGCGCCGCCTCGGATGCCAGAATGGGCGGCGCCACGCTTCCGGCAATGACCAACTCCGGTTCCGGTAATCAGGGCATTACCGCGACCCTGCCGGTGGTGGTTGCCGCCGAACGACTCGGCGCCAGCCGGCAGCAGCTCACCCGCGCGCTGGCGCTGTCGCACCTCGTGGCTATCTATATCCACAGCAAGCTTCCGCGCCTGTCCGCGCTCTGCGCCACCACCACGGCCGCGATGGGCGCCGCGGCGGGGATTATCTGGCTGATGAAGGGAAGTTACGAAAATATCACTATGGCGGTAAACAACATGATTGGCGATATCAGCGGCATGATTTGCGATGGCGCCTCCAGCAGCTGCTCAATGAAGGTCTCGACCAGCATTTCTTGCGCGTGGAAAGCAATCCTGCTGGCGCTGGATAACTCCGTCGTTTCCGCCAGCGACGGTATCGTTGAACGCGATGTCGAAAATTCGATCCGTAATTTATGCGCCATCGCCGCTCAGTCGATGCAGCATACCGATCGGCAGATTATTACCATCATGGCGAGTAAGCGCTATTAGCGGGGAGACCGCTGAAAATATCATTGCCCCGGTCAGCGCTGCGCCGCCGGGGCATAGCCGCCATATTCAGGCTTAAACCTGCGGGTAACAGGCGAACAGCGCCGGAGCGCCGCCGGTATGCATAAACATCACCGGACCGCTGCCGACGAATCGCGATGTTTGCACGCCGTCAATCAGCCCCGCCATCGCCTTGCCGGTATAAACCGGGTCCAGCATGATGCCCTCTAGCCGCGCCAGCAGCTCAACCGCCTGCATCCCCTCGGCATTCGGCATACCGTAGCGCGGCGCAAAGTAATCATCCCACAGCGTCAGCGGCGAAGAGGTCGCCACGTTCAGCAGCGCCGATAATTCGCTTTGCAGCTGCGCGACTTTGGGGAGCTGATCGCTGGCGCGACGAGAGACGGTGACTCCGACAACCGCCATGTCCGGCCGGCAGTGTGCAAAACCGACCGCCAGTCCCGCATGGGTTCCCGCGCTCCCCGAAGGTACCACCAGCGAGTCGATATGGAGATCCATGCGGGCGCACTGCTCCGCTATTTCCAACGCGCAGTCAACGTAGCCCAGCGACCCCAGCGCGTTGGAGCCGCCAACGGGAATGACGTACGGCTTCGCCCCGCCGCGAGCGAGCCTCTCGCTAAGCTCCCGCAGCTGCGCGTCCGGATCGTTAAGCGCCTCGACGTTTTCCAGACGACAGCCCATCATTGAGGAGAGTAAATGGTTGCCGTTGGCGAGATAGTTTGGCGCCTCCGTGGCGATCGGATTTTCAAGCAGCGCCGCACATTTCAGGCCCAGATGCGCGGCTACGGCAGCGGTCTGGCGCACGTGATTCGACTGAATGGCCCCCGCCGTCACCAGCGTATCGCAGCCTTGTTGAAGCGCATCAGCGACAAGAAACTCCAGCTTTCTGAGCTTATTGCCCCCCATACCAAGATATGAAAGATCGTCTCGCTTAATATAGATATCGCGCTGCAGATATTCCGACAGCCGCCTGAGATGCTGGATCGGCGTCACCGCCCCCACCAGCTCAACGCGTGGCAATGTCTGCAGATAGTTTTTAATCAGCATTACGTTTGCTCTCAATAAACAGGAATAACAACGGCGGCGCGATGCGGCCGCCGTTATGATGACGCTGACGCCGCGTTAGCCCTGCCAGGCTACCGCTTCAATTTCAACTTTGACGTCTTTAGGCAGGCGCGCAACCTCCACGCAGGAGCGCGCCGGATACTGCACCTTGTGCTGGTCAAAAAACCCGGCGTACGCCTGATTAATCTCCGCAAATTCATTCAGGTCCTTGACGAAGATATTAACCTTGCAGATATGTTCGAGGGCTAACCCGCCGGCTTCGATAATGGCCTTAATATTCTCCAGGCTTTGCCGGGCCTGCCCGCCCGCGCTCCCGGCGATCTCGCCGGTTGCCGGATTAATCGGCAGCTGCCCCGAAGTAAAGATAAAACCCCCTACCCGGGCGCCCTGAATATAGGGGCCAATAGCTTCCGGGGCCTGCGCCGTAGCGATAACCTTGGTCATGATAAATCCTTATATGAATATTGAGCGTTAGATCGAAAACCCGACGATTAAATAGACGATGAGCGCGAGGAACCCGGTGACCAGCGCGTAGGGCATCTGCGTGCGAATATGCTCAATGTGATCGCAGTTGGTAGCCATTGAAGCCACGATGGCGTCGCTGGAAATAGGCGAAGTCATGTCGCCAAAGATTGAGCCGGAAATAGCCGCGCCGATCATAAAGTGAGGGTCGATACCGAGCGATACGCCCAGCTGTACGCCGATCGGGATCATAATGGCGAAAGTTCCCCACGAGGTCCCGGTGGCCAGAGACATTACCGCCGCAATCAGAAAAATAAAGCCAATCGAAAATCCGGAGGGAATAACGCCCGAGGTAATTGAAGCAATATACTGCCCGGTATTCAGCTCTGCCGAAATATGTCCCATCAAAAAGGCCAGAATCATGATTGAGCTGATTTTCACCATGCTGGCGTAGCCGATATAGAGCTCTTTAAAGAAATTCTCAACGTTTAAAATACCGCGCAGTCTGAACCACGCAAAAGAGACAACGGTACCGAACATCACCCCGGAGTAGACCGACATGGAGCCGCTGCCCCTGGAGAACTGGCCGTCTCCGGTAATATAGAGCACGACCGGAACCATCAGCACGGTTGAAAGAATAGGGATAAAGAAGTTGAGTAGCGAGTTGGATGCCGGATGGTCAATCACCGGGTCCTGCTCTGTTTCGCTCTGTTCCTGCTCCTGCGCCATCAGGCAGGATTCAAACCGGACTTCCGCCTTTTTCATCGGCCCCCAGGTGCAGCCTGACAGGATATAAAAGATGACGGATGCCAGAGAAAACCAGGCCATGATATTCCAGACCATCGAGCTGGCCAGCACTTCAAAGGGTTCCCCGGTCAAATAGCCCTGCGCGATCTGTACGCCGATAATGCCCATCATCGCCGCACCCCAGCCGTTGATCATCACCGATGAGCAGACCGAGACGCAGGAGGTTTGAATAATGTAGGACATTTTTTCCGGGGAGACTTTATAGCGCCGGGCGAGGTTTTTAGTCGACGCCCCGGCAATAAGCTGGTTAATCGAGCTCTCGATAAAAATAAGCGAGGTTACCAGCATAGCCAGCAGCTGAACCGACTTCTTATTGGTGACAAAGTCGTTTTTCTCAGAGAGAAACTGGACCAGCTTGCGCACGCCGCCGGTTACCACAATCAGCCGCATAATGCCGCCGATCATCACCATAAAGATAATCGTCCGGGCGTTACCGGCGGAGGCAAAGGTCTCAATAATGCCGTTCAGGGTTCCGCCAACGCCCTGAATGAGGCTTTGATGAATCACCGCATACCCGACAAAAATGCCGGTCAATAAGGAGAGAATCACCTGCCGGGTGAGGATCGCCAAAATAATGGTGACCATTGGCGTGATAATTGTCCAGATACCGTAGTCATGCATGATCGCTATCCTGTGTCCGGGCGCTAGCGGCAAAAGCGGTATCGAGGTCGGCAATCAGATCCTCGACGTTCTCGATACCGGCGGAGAACCGCAGCGTGGTGTCGTAGACGCCTATCGCTTCCCGCTCCTCTTTTGACATCGCGGCATGAGACATTGATGCCGAATGATTGATCATGCTCTCCACGCCGCCCAGCGACTCGGCGAGAACAAAATAGCGCAGCCCGGAGATAAAGCGTTTCAGGCCCTGCACGTCGCCTTTAAGGGTAGCGGTAACCACCGCGCCGCCCGAGCGCATCTGCTTTTTGCACAGCGCATGCTGCGGATGCGAAGGCAGGCCGGGATAATAGACGCGGGCAACCGCCGGATGGTTCTCAAGATATTCAGCAATACGCCGGGCGTTGCCGCACTGGCGCTGCATGCGGACATCCAGCGTTTTCATTCCGCGCAGCGCCAGATAGGCATCAAAGGGTGACGCGATAGCGCCAACGGTGGTTTTGATAAAATCAAGCCGGGCCGCTAGCGGTTCATTATTGGTGATGACCGCCCCGCCGATTAAATCGGAGTGCCCGCCGATATATTTACTGGTGGAGAGCATCACCAGATCCGCACCCATTTCGAGCGGCTGATGATTCCAGGCGCTGGCAAAGGTATTATCGACGCAGGTCAAAATACCGCGCGCCTTCGCAATAGTGCAGACTTTATTAATATCCACCAGCTCCAGCAGCGGGTTAGTCGGCGTCTCAATCCAGATTAAATACGTATTTTCCTGAATGCTGGCAATAAGGCTTTCTTCATCATTAAGATCAATATAGGAGACGGTGACGCCGGTGGTATTGGCCTTTAGCTTATCGAACAGACGCCAGGTGCCGCCGTATACGCCCTTCATTGCAATAATATGTGAATCTTTCGGCAGCAGCTCCATAACGATATTAGTGGCGGCCATTCCCGAGGCGGTAGCGGTGGCATAAACACCGCCCTCCAGCTCAGCCAGCGCCGACTCATACGCCTTACGGGTCGGGTTCGAGACCCTTGAGTAGCAAAAATCGCCGCCTTCATCGAGATTCGGCTGAATAAAAGAGCTGGCGGTAACTATCGGGGTAAATATGGCATTATTCGCCGGATCAATTTGATTCCCGGCATGGACAACCAGAGTCGCGATATCTTTAAATTTATTTTTCATAGGATATACTCAAACTATTATTCGACATTAGGTAGTGAACATTTATCTCTCTAACAACAGCAGTCAGCACCGGCTAATAAAACAGCAACCAAAACGCCGCGCAAGAGCTAAAAAAATAGCCAACCGCGTTGCTATCAACATAGAGATTTTCATAAATCAACCACCGTTAAAATATATATTAGCGACCGAAGAAAATCTTACCTATTTTCCCCCAAAGGAGGGCAAAGTGGAGAAATTTATTCTCCAAAATCAAAACGGGTAATTTTTCAACACACTGAAAAATAAGGATATATTTATTAATGGTGATTTGAATCACAAAAAATAGGGGAAAAAACACACTCTTTCTCCTTTGACGGAGAAATTAATTCCATAGGCCGCCGCTGAGGGCCTCCCTTAAGCATCATGGTAAATATCGCCCTCGCGGCGGGACCGGCAAAAAAACCTTCAGCCCGTGCGGCAGCGCCCGCCACAAGAGATGACTTTTGCTGGCTAAGGGGGAGCCTTTGGGCACAATCGCCCCGAAGCGGTCCAGGGCGAGAGGCGATCGGCCTGACGGAAACCCTGACGCTGGAAACCGCCAGAACCGGCATCACCGGCAATGCGATATGCCCCGGCTCGCTGCTGACCCGCTGGTGCAGCAGCGGTTCGACCGACGTATCGCGCAAGGCACGGACCCGGCGCCGACGCCGGTCAGAGAGCGGCGGGTGGCCGAAAAGCAGCCCTCCGGCGAGTTCGTCCCCCCGGAGCCGCCGGGATAAATGGCGCTATTCCTGTGCAGCGATGCCGCCGCCCGGGTGCGCGGGGCGCGTGGAATATGGACGGCGGCTGGGCGGCCAGGTACCAGGTAATTGCCGCGGGCGCGCAGGACGCGGCTATCGTAGCGTCCTCGCGCCCCTGGTGAGGCCGCGAAAATAGCGTTGACCAATCAGGAGTTTATTTTCCCACGGCGAAATCATTTCGAGCTATTGATAGAAGAATGATGTATGGTTGCAGGCCATTACATCAGGAAAAAATCATATGTCAGATCGAAAAGACTCGAAAACCCGCCGTAATTACCTTGTAAAATGTTCCTGCCCTAATTGCTCCCAGGAATCAGAACATAGCTTTAGCCGGGTACAAAAAGGCGCCCAGCTCATCTGCCCTTACTGCCATAAACTCTTCCAGACCTCACCCAGAAACGCCGCCTAATCCCTAAATGCCAGACGCTGATTGCTCCCCGCCCCGTTATTTAGATAATTCTTATTATTGGGACGAATCAAACAATCGGTTTTTACCTCGTACCGGCAAATAGAAAACCCGCACTATGGCGGGTTTTAAATAGATCCACATGTTATTTCCTGGCATAACGTATCGTTATCGCTTTTTTATTTTTACCAGGAGTTTATTTGTTCCAAAAAATGACAGGTATTGTCAAAAGCTTTGATAATAAAACCGGCAGAGGACTCATCGTCCCTTCCGATGGTCGTAAAGACGTTCAGGTTCATATTTCCGCATTATCCTCCGCTGAGTCCACCCCCATGACTCCCGGTATTCGCGTTGAGTTTCGTCGGGTTAACGGCCTACGCGGGCCGACGGCGGCAAACGTCTATACCTGCCAGACCGACGACCCGCTTAAAACATCTCCAGAAAGCGTTTTACCGTTCGCGAACGTTCAAAACGCCGCCACGCGATGGCGATATCCGTCTTCAGCGACTCCCCCAGCAGCGGATGCCAGGTAACGTTGGGGTGGCGAATACAGGTCATCGACTGAGGCACCAGCGCAAAGCCGAACCCCGCGTCCACCATGCTAATAGAAGAAGAGAGCTGTGAAGATTGCCTGGCGCGGCTCAGATCGACCCCCGCATGCCGGCAGCTATCGTAAACCTGCTCGTAGAGGCCCGGCGCCACCTCCGGCGGGAAAATAATCGGCACCGTGTCGGTAAGCTGTGTCAGGGAGAGCGCGGTTTCCCCGGACAAGGGGTGCGAACGGTGAAGCGCGATAACCATCGGCTCCTCGGCAATAATGCGCAAATTAAACGCCTTGCTGCTTTCACACGGCAGGCGGACAAAAGCGATATCCAGCTCCGCCTCACCCAGCGCGTTCATCAGGGTCGCCATATTACCTTCGACCTGGCGCAGCGCCACCGACGGATAGCGCTGCTGAAACTGGTACAGCAAAGTGAAGATCTGCACATGAAAAGCAGCTGAACTGGTAATGCCCGGCACCAGGCTGCCGTTGACGCCCCGCGCAATCCCCTTGGTTTTTTCCAACGCCGCATCGCTTAAGGCGAGGATCTGACGCGCGTCGACGTAGAACGACTCCCCGGCTTCCGTCAGCTCAACGCCTCGCGTCAAACGACGCAGCAGCGGCGTCCCCACTTCGCGCTCAAGGCGCTGAATTTGCTGACTTAATGGCGGCTGAGAAATCCCAAGTTCGTGGGCCGCCCGGGTGAAGTTCCGCGCCTCGGCCACGGCGACAAAATAGCGTAAATAACGAAGTTCCATATCGAAAACGTCTCAAACCAGCATGGTTTCTATATTGGAACTGAGAGCTGAATCGGGTCAACATTTATTTAATCTTTCTTATATTTGTTGAACGAGGAAGTGGATTGTGAATCATTATCCTGAATGCTCCTGCGAAGAGAGCCTGTGCGAAACCATACGCGGCTTCTCTGCCCACCATCCCGATAGCGTGATCTATCAGACCTCTCTGATGAGCGCGCTCCTGAGCGGGGTCTACGAGGGCAGTACCACCATCGCCGACCTGCTCACCCACGGCGACTTCGGCCTCGGGACCTTTAACGAACTCGACGGCGAACTTATCGCCTTTAGCAGCGAAGTCTATCAGCTGCGCGCCGACGGCAGCGCGCGTAAAGCCCGGGCGGATCAAAAAACGCCGTTCGCGGTGATGACCTGGTTCAGGCCGCAGTACCGAAAAACCTTTGACCACCCGGTCAGCCGCCAGCAGCTGCACGATATTATCAACCGGCAGATCCCCTCCGATAACCTGTTCTGCGCCCTGCATATTGATGGCCACTTCCGCCACGCCCATACCCGCACCGTGCCGCGGCAGACGCCGCCCTATCGGGCGATGACCGACGTGCTGGATGACCAGCCGGTTTTTCGCTTTAACCAGCGGCAGGGCACGCTGGTCGGCTTTCGCACCCCGCAGCATATGCAGGGTCTCAACGTTGCCGGCTACCACGAGCACTTTATAACCGACGATCGTCAGGGCGGCGGCCATCTGCTGGATTACCAGCTCGATAGCGGCGTGCTGACCTTCGGCGAGATCCACAAGCTGATGATTGACCTCCCGGCCGACAGCGCTTTCCTGCAGGCCGACCTGCATCCTGACAATCTCGATGCCGCCATTCGTGCGGTAGAAAACTAAGGAGCTTCAGATGGACAAACCGCGTCACGAACGCCAGTGGGCCCACGGTGCCGACATGATAGTCAGCCAGCTTGAGGCCCAGGGAGTACGCCAGGTCTTCGGTATCCCCGGCGCCAAAATCGACAAGGTGTTTGATTCCCTCCTCGACTCCTCAATCCGCATTATCCCGGTACGCCACGAAGCCAACGCCGCCTTTATGGCCGCGGCGGTGGGGCGTATTACCGGTAAAGCGGGCGTCGCGCTGGTGACCTCCGGCCCCGGCTGCTCAAACCTGATAACCGGCATGGCCACCGCCAATAGCGAAGGCGACCCGGTGGTGGCGCTGGGCGGTGCGGTTAAGCGGGCGGATAAGGCCAAGCTGGTCCACCAGAGCATGGACACCGTGGCCATGTTCAGCCCGGTCACCAAATATTCCGTCGAAGTGACCGCCGCCGACGCGCTGGCAGAAGTGGTCTCCAACGCCTTCCGCGCCGCCGAGCAGGGACGCCCGGGGAGCGCTTTTGTCAGCCTGCCGCAGGATATCGTCGACGGCCCCACCCGCGGCAGTACGCTGCCCGCCAGCAAAGCGCCGCAAATGGGTGCCGCGCCGGATGACGCCGTCGACGGCGTGGCGCAGGCCATCGCCGCGGCGAAGAACCCCATCTTTCTGCTGGGGCTGATGGCCAGCCAGCCGGAAAGCAGCCGCGCCCTGCACCGCCTGCTGGAAAAAAGCCATATTCCGGTCACCAGCACCTATCAGGCCGCCGGGGCGGTGAATCAGGATAACTTCACCCGCTTCGCCGGCCGGGTGGGCCTGTTTAATAACCAGGCGGGCGATCGCCTGCTGCGCCAGGCGGATCTGATCATCTGCATCGGCTATAGCCCGGTCGAGTACGAGCCGGCCATGTGGAATAACGGCACGGCAACGCTGGTGCATATCGACGTGCTGCCGGCCTACGAAGAGCGGAATTACGTGCCGGATATCGAGCTGGTGGGCGACATCGCCGGCACCCTGGAGAAGCTGAGCCAGCGCATTGAGCATCGGCTGGTGTTAACCCCGCAGGCGGCGGAAATCCTCGCCGACCGCCAGCGTCAACGGGAGCTGCTTGACCGCCGCGGGGCGCAGCTGAATCAGTTCGCGCTCCATCCGCTGCGCATCGTGCGGGCGATGCAGGATATCGTCAACAGCGACGTCACGTTAACCGTCGATATGGGCAGTTTCCATATCTGGATTGCCCGCTACCTGTACAGCTTCCGCGCCCGCCAGGTGATGATCTCCAACGGCCAGCAAACGATGGGCGTCGCTCTGCCGTGGGCGATTGGCGCATGGCTGGTCAATCCGCAGCGCAAGGTGGTATCCGTTTCCGGCGATGGCGGCTTCCTGCAGTCGAGCATGGAGCTGGAGACCGCCGTGCGGCTGCACGCCAATATTCTGCACATCATCTGGGTCGATAACGGCTACAACATGGTGGCGATCCAGGAACAGAAAAAATATCAGCGCCTCTCCGGCGTGGAGTTCGGCCCGGTAGATTTCAAAGTCTACGCCGAAGCGTTCGGGGCCAAAGGGTTCTCGGTAGAGAGCGCCGACGCGCTGGAGCCGACGCTGCGCGCCGCGATGGATGTCGATGGCCCGGCGGTGGTCGCCATTCCGGTCGATTACCGCGATAACCCCCTGCTGATGGGCCAGCTCCATCTCAGCCAAATACTGTGAGTCACTACAATAAGGAAATAAAAATGGAAAAAGTCGCACTTGTCACCGGCGCCGGTCAGGGCATCGGTAAAGCTATCGCGCTGCGCCTCGTGAAGGATGGATTTGCCGTGGCTATCGCCGATTACAACGAGGCCACGGCCAAAGCGGTGGCCGCTGAAATCAACCAGGCCGGCGGCCGCGCGGTGGCCGTTAAGGTAGACGTCTCCCGTCGCGAGCAGGTTTTCGCCGCCGTTGAGCAGGCGCGTAAAGCCCTGGGCGGGTTCGACGTTATCGTCAACAACGCCGGTATCGCCCCGTCAACGCCGATCGAGTCAATCACCGAGGAAACCATTGACAGGGTCTATAACATCAACGTTAAGGGCGTCATCTGGGGGATTCAGGCGGCGGTTGAGGCATTCAAAAAAGAGGGGCACGGCGGGAAAATCGTTAACGCCTGCTCCCAGGCCGGCCACGTCGGCAACCCGGAGCTGGCCATCTACAGTTCGAGTAAATTCGCCGTTCGCGGCCTGACGCAAACCGCAGCCCGCGACCTGGCGCCGCTGGGCATCACCGTTAACGGCTACTGCCCGGGGATCGTCAAGACGCCAATGTGGGCGGAAATTGACCGTCAGGTATCGGAAGCGGCGGGTAAACCGCTGGGTTACGGCACGGCTGAGTTTGCCAAACGTATCACCCTCGGCCGCCTGTCGGAGCCCGAAGACGTCGCGGCCTGCGTGTCGTTCCTCGCCGGCCCGGATTCGGACTATATGACCGGGCAATCGCTGCTGATCGACGGCGGCATGGTATTCAACTAATCGCGGTATTCAACTAATAATATTAAGCTCTGACATGATTTGCCCCTGCCGCAACGCAGGGGCTTTTTTTTGACCTGACCTCACGCGCGGGTGCCCGCCCGTTCCTGCAGCCTACCGCGTACGTCCCTGTTGTGCTCCCGCAATAGAGATAGCTCCAGTCTAATTTTCCCCGCACGATATTTATGACCCCAGGCCCCCGGCCATATTTCGTTTGCGGGCGGAGGCAGCCCTCACTTCGCCCTGTTTTATGCCGGCGGCCTAAGGCGTCGGGAAGATCCACAGGTCGCTGGCGGGAAGCGTGATATGGCAATGCTCCGCGTCGCGCAGCGTTGAGCCGTAGACGCGAATGGCAAAGTCATCGCCGCGGGTGCGGAACAGATATTCCCAGCGGTCGCCAAGATACATGCTGGTCAGCAGCGGCAGCTCAAGCATGTTGTCTTCCGGCGAGGAGCCGAGGCGCAGGCGCTCAACGCGGATCACCGCCGTCGCCTCCTTGCCGATGCTAACCCCCTCTCCCGCCATGCCCCACAGCGCCCAGCTGGCTCCCTCAATGCGCGCCCGGCCGCTTTCCAGCGCCGTGATTTTACCGCGCAGGCGGTTATTGCTGCCCATAAACTCGGCGGCAAACAGCGTCGTCGGGTTGCCGTACATCTCCTGCGGCGTGCCCTGCTGCTCAATCACCCCGTTGTTCAGCAGCAGGATCCGGTCGGAAATCGCCATCGCCTCATTCTGATCGTGAGTCACCATCAGCGCCGAGAGTCCGAGATTGATAATCAGCTCGCGCAGAAAGACCCTCGCCTCTTCGCGCAGCTTGGCATCGAGGTTCGACAGCGGCTCGTCGAGCAGGATAACCGGCGGGTTATAGACCAGCGCCCGGCCAATCGCCACGCGCTGCTGCTGGCCGCCGGAAAGCTGATGGGGATGGCGATTGCCGAGATGTCCCAGACCGAGCTGGTCGAGAACGGCCTGCACCCGCTGGGCGATTTCGCCGCGGGCGACCTTGCGCAGCTTCAGCGGATAGGCGACGTTTTCAAATACGCTCTTATGCGGCCACAGCGCGTAAGACTGAAACACCAGCCCCAGATTGCGCTCCTCGGCGGGAATTTCGCTGCGCGGATTGCCGTCGTAGACCGTGGTTTTACCAATGGTAATACGCCCGGCGGTAGGCTTTTCCAGCCCGGCGACGGCGCGTAGCAGGGTCGTTTTCCCGCTGCCGGAGGGCCCGAGCAGGGAAACCACTTCCCCCCGACTGAGCTCCATCGATACCCCTTTCAGGACCGGGTTGTCGCCATAGGTGAGATGCAGGTTTTCTACAGATAGCTCAATCATGTAATTTCACTCCAAAGCGCAGGGCGATACCCAGCCCGACGACCACCAGCAGGATATTGATAAACGAGAGCGCGGCGACGATATCAATCGCTCCCGCCGCCCACAGCGAGACCAGCATCGAGCCGATCGTTTCCGTTCCCGGCGAAAGCAGGTACACCCCGGTGGAGTATTCGCGCTCGAAGATCAGAAACATCAGCAGCCACGAACCGATCAGGCCGTAGCGCGACAGCGGAACCGTGACGTGGCGGGTGACCTGCCCGCGGGAGGCGCCGGTGCTGCGGGCCGCCTCCTCAAGCTCCGGCGCAACCTGCAGCAGCGTCGAGGAGATCAGGCGCAGCCCGTAGGCCATCCATACCACGGTATAGGCCAGCCAGACGCTGAAAATGGTATTGCGCAGCGCGCGCAGCTGCGCAATAAGATGTTCGCGCAGCCAGTCGGCCATCGGCAGCGCCGAGAGCCAGCCGTTTTTCAGCGACTGATCCAGCCACATCGGCAGGAACAGAAACACCCACAGGAACGCCAGCCCCGCCAGCAGGCCCGGCACCGCGCGCGGCACCAGCACGCTGTAGTCGAGAAAGCGCGTCACGTTGTCCGGCTTACGGTGCATGGCGATCCCGACAAACAGATAGCAAACGACCGCCAGCGCGCCGCCAAAAATGCCGATCGCCATCGAGTTGACGATGGCCCGCAGCAGGTTCGGCTGCTGCCAGATATTGCGGAAGGTCGCCAGCGACAGCTCGTCCCACAGCGAAACGCCGACGCCCCAGTTCGAAATAAACGCCCGCATCGCCACGCCAAGCAGCGGAACGCCGATGGTCACCGTCAGCCACAGCACCACCACCACCCCGGCAACCCAGCGCCACTTGCCCAGCGGCAGCGCGCGCGCCTGGGAGGCTTTACCTTTCATGGTGACAAACCGACTGGCGGTGCGCATCAGCCGACGCTGCAGCATCACCAGCGGGATGGTGATGCAAATAAGCACCACCGCCACCGCCGCCATCAGGTGGTATGAAGGGGTTCCAAGCTTATTGGTCAGCTTATAGAGATAGGTCGCCAGCACCATATTGCCTTCGGGGTCGCCGAGTACCAGCATCAGGCCGAACACTTCCAGACCGAGGAAAAACAGCAGTACGCAGGCATAGAGGATCGAGGGCCGCACCATCGGCAGGCTGACCGAGGTCATAACCTGCAGCGGCGACGCGCCTACCGTCCGGGCCGCCTCCTCGACGTCGGAGCCGACGCTGCGCAGGGCGGACGAGATGTACAGGTAGGCGTGCGGGACGTGGGTTAATCCGGCGATCGCCACGATGCTGAACATCGAGTAGATATTCCACGGCACAAAGCCCAGCAGCCGCTCGGCCCACTGCGAGAAGAAGCCAACCGGCCCAGCGGCCACCACGTAGCCAAAGGCCAGCACCATCGGCGAGACGAAAACGGGCACCAGGATCAGGGGTTCAATAAAGCGCCGCCCGGGTAAATCGGTGCGGACCATCAGAAACGCGAGGATCCCGCCGAGCGGGATCGCGATCGCCACCAGGCCGAACGCCAGAATAAAGCCGGACTTTAGCGCCAGATAAAAATCAGGATCGGTAAATATAAATTCGAAGGCTTCGAAGCTGAACGCTTTCGACCGCGCAAAAAAAGGTGCCGAGAGAAAGCTCTGCACCACAATAAATAACAGCGGGACATAGATAACTAATGCCGCGATCAGTACCACAATACCGCGCGGCAGCCCCTGCCATTTTCGGCGTAATAGGTTCATATGCGATCCCTTTGGTCAGGCGTTTAAAGAGAACCTGCCGGGTATTAACGGGCGCGGCATCGGAGGATGTCGCGCCTCGGGAGGATTATTTTGCCGCCGCGGTACGCCACTGTTTGATAAATTCCAGACGTTTTTTCGGTTCCAGATATTCCAGCAGGGTTTCATCCACCGGAATCGGCTTCAGCGCGTTGCCCAGCATTTTAGTCATACCGTCGATATCATTTTTGCCTTCGATATCATTACGAATTGAGGGAATATCGGCCTGGCTGGCGAGAATGCTCTGCCCTTTTTCGGACAGCACGTAGTCGAACCACAGCTTAGCGGCGTTAGGATGCCCGGCGTCGGCGGTAATAAACGAGACGCGGGAAAGGACCAGCACATAGTCTTTGGGATAGGCGATGCCGAGGGAGGGATCGGTTTTGGCGCGCGCTTCGGCGTATGAGCCCAGAATATTAAAGCCAATCAGGTTTTCACCCGAGGAGACGCGCTCCATCATGGTGCCGGTAGAAGATTGCACGGTCAGGCCGCCTTTGGCCATTCCGGCCAGGTCGCTGAAATAGCTGGCGTCAGCCTTGCTGTCCTGCACGGCCAGCATAAAGCCCAGGCCGGATTTTTCGATATCGTAGGTGGTAACTTTAGCTTTGAATTTGTCGGCCTGGCCGGCAATCAGCTTCGCCAGCGAGGTATGAGAATCCGGGACGTCGCCCTGCGGGATCAGCCGTTTATTGTAGATAAAGACCACCGGTTCATAGGTGGTGCCGTAGGCTTTCTGCTGCCAGACCGCCCATTTTGGCAGCTTGCTCAGCTCGGGCGAGGCGTACTCTTCGGCGTAATCGGTGGCAAGCTTCAGCGCCGTATCCATCGATGAGCTCCAGACCACGTCCCCGCTGCCGCCGCCCGCCGCCTGCTCGCTGATGTAGCGGTTATACAGCTCGGTGCTGTTCATATCGTTATATTCAACTTTAATTCCGGGGTACTGCGCCTCAAATCCTTTAATTAGCGGACCCGCCGCTTTGGTGTCCGTCGTTGAATAGATGACAACTTTGCCCTCTTTCGTCCCGCCATCAACCACTTTTTGATATTCAGCCGGGTAGCCTTGAGGTAGTTCCGCCAAAACGGAGCCAGAGAAGACCGTCGTCAGTGAAACCACTAACCCACCAATTTTCTTATACATAAAACCAACCCTTAGACATCATTTATTAAACACAAATTTAACATATAGCGAGGCGTTCGCGCCTTGCAACGCTGGGGGCGGTTTTTTTCTGGCTTTTGTGATGCTGACGGAATTTAACTAAATAAATGGCGAGCGGAATCCGTGCGGCGATAAGCGTTACCCTGCTGGAATATTAAGAAATATTAAGCTAAGCCGTTTCGCAAAATAGTCCTTACGTTTACCTGAGCGCAAATATAATGCCCGCCGGGTTGTCGAGCAGCACAATATTCATGCGCGCAATGATCCTCGGCGGTAATTTCGCTTTTACCGCCGGCTGCTAGCGCCTTAAGCTTAAAATTTGTGACCGACATAGCAAACTGGTCATGAAAGAAAAAAGTAAAAATATTTTTTAAATCAAAAAGGTAATAAAAAAACGCGTCAGCATAAACATGACAAAAGTCACAAAATCACAATCAGGTCACTATTTTTAAGTAAAGGTGACTTTTTTACTATTTCATCACCCTGGAGAACGAGGAAAGATAGCGAGCTTAGACCGCGAATATCGATGTACAACAGCGCGCAGGAGCCGAAATGGCGGTGATAGTTACTTATACATGCGATCTTAACGAAGGTATTCACGCCAGGCCCGCAGGATATATCGCGCGCTTATGCAACCTGTTTCAGGCCGCTGTAAGCTGGGAGAATACCCGTACCGGCCTACAGGCCAATGCGAAAAGCGCCCTCTCGCTGGTTGCCACCGATACGTTGCTAAACGATGAGTGCCGTATCGTGCTTAGCGGTAATGATGAACAGCAGACCGCATCTGAGCTGCGCGCGCTACTGGCCCGCCTTCCTGCGTTTAGCATTGCGTCAGCTCCCGTCTCCCTACACGGCTACCTTCCCCGCTGCCTGCGGGAGCTAAACCCGCGGGTGATCCAGGGAACCCGTATTAATAAAGGCGCGGCGATCGCCAAAACGCTGTTCATGCAAAGCCTTACGTTCAGCGAGCTCGCCGCGCGCAATCCCGGCCGTATTGAGGACCTGGAGAGCGAAAAGGCGCGTCTGATTACCGGGCTCGAGGGATTAGGCGCCGAAAAAGAAATCGCCCTCGGGCAAACCCAGGGCGTTGAGCACGATCTTATCGAGGCTCAGCATTCGCTCATCAGCGACATTGCTTTTCAGAATAATGCGATCGGTTATCTTAATGACAAGATGAATGCCTGGTCCGCGATCGTGCAGGCGGCACTCGATTTTTGTCGCGTACTTGAGCGCTCATCAAGCCACTATCTGCGGGAGCGAACGCTGGATATCCTTGATATCGCCAGCCAGCTAATCCGCATCATGTATGGCGAGCAGGCTCTGGCGCAGCAGCCGCTTACGCTGAATGCGCCGACGATCGTCTTCGCCAGCACGCTGACCCCCGACCAGTTTCTGGCCCTCGACAGAACCCAGCTTGCAGGCCTGGTCATGTCGACTACCGGAAAAACGTCGCACACGGCGATTCTGGCCCGCTCATTAGGCATTCCGGCACTGACGGATATCGATTTTTCGGCCCTCAAACTTGATGCCGATCGGCAGGTCATCATCGATGGCGATCCGGGCATTTTAATAACCGATCCGGATGAGAAAATCCTGCGCTATTACCGCCATGAAATCGCGATACAGCAGAAAATGCAGCGGCTGATGCGCGCCAGCGCGGCAACCCCGGCGCGGACCAGCGACGGACATCGTGTCGAAATTGCCGCCAATATCTCCAGCCTTGCAGAAGTACAGGCGGCAATCGACGGCGGCGCGGAGCATATCGGGCTCTACCGAACCGAGACCGCATTTATGCAGCGCGACCGGCCGCCGTCCGGGGAAGAGCTGAACGAGCTGTATAGCCAGGTGGTCAGACTGGCCGCCGGAAAATCGGTGACCTTTCGCACCTTCGATATCGGCGGCGACAAGCCCGTCGGGTACCTTAACTGCGGTAAAGAAGAGAACCCGTTCCTCGGTTTCCGCGCAGTGCGAACTTATCCGCAATATCGTGACCTTTTCGCCCTGCAGCTAAAGGCGATTCTCTCCGCGTCCGCGGTCGGTAGAGCCAAAATCCTGCTGCCGATGATTGCGCGCGTTGAAGAGCTGATCTGGTGCCGGGAGGTGCTGGAATCAGTTAAGCAGGAGATGCGCCGCGAGGGGCGCGCCTTCGATGAGCGGATTGCGCTCGGTATTATGCTGGAAGTTCCCTCCGTGCTATTCGCCATGGAGGAAATGGCCGAATACGTCGACTTTTTCAGCCTGGGCAGTAACGATCTGGCGCAGTATCTTTTTGCCGCTGACCGGGGTAATAGCCGGCTCAAGGGGGTTTCTGACAGCTATGCGCCGCCGCTTCTGCGCGCCCTCAAATTAGCGACAGGCGAGGCCCACCGCCTCGGTAAACCCATCGGCCTGTGCGGCGAACTGGCCGCTGACGAGAGCATACTCCCGCTCCTTATCGGCCTCGGCTTTGATGAATTGAGCATGAGCTGTCCGGCGATTGCGGGGATAAAACAGGCCCTGCGCGAGCTTAGCTTTGCCGATTGTCAGACGCTGGCGCGGGTTCTTCTCCAGAGCCCAAACGCCGAGCGGGTCAAAACCGAGCTGCGCAGGTCTGCGGTCGGCGCGGTGAAGAAACCGCTGCTGTCGCCGGAGATGGTTATGTGGGGCATTGACGCTGCCGATAAAAACGAAGCAATCAAAATAATGGTCGATAACCTGTGGTTACACCACCGCACCACCGCGCGGGAGATACTGTGCGACGATATCTGGGCCCGCGAAGTCCCTTTCCCCACCGTTGTCGGCTCAGGATTTGCTATCCCCCATGCCCGAACGGACGCCATTGGCGACTCGACCGTCAGCGTCGCGACGCTTAAGCAGCCGATCGCCTGGGGCGGCGTGATGGTCGATACCCTCTTTATGCTGACAATCAGCAAATCGGCGAAGGATAACGAGCATATGAAATACTTCTCCACGCTTGCGCGCATGCTGATGAAAGATGAATTTGTCCGCCAAATCAAAGAGACACAAAACCCGAAAGCGCTCTATGACCTGATATCCAGAACGCTGGCCTTCTGATCACCACTACGGTATGAGGCTAAGATGTTAAAACTATTAAAAAATACCAAGCGGCATTTTATGACCGGCGTGTCGTACATGATCCCCTTCGTGGTGGCCGGCGGCGTGTTGCTGGCGCTGGCGGTGATGTTCAATGGCGAAGCGGCCGTGCCGGACCACGGTTTTTTGAAAGCCATGTCGCAAATCGGTATGGCCGGACTGACCCTGTTCATTCCGATCCTGTCGGGTTTTATCGCCTATTCAATGGTGGATAAACCCGGTATCGCGCCGGGTGCCATCGGCGGGTTAATGGCCTACCAGATGGGGGCCGGTTTTTTAGGCGGCATGCTCTCCGGGATTATTGCCGGGCTGGTCGTCTATCTTCTGCTCAATATGATTGCCCGACTCAATGTTCCCCACTTCCTGCGGATGGTATTGCCGATCTTTATTATCCCGCTGGTCGGCACCTTCCTCACCGGAATGGCGGTTTATTACATCATTGGTGACCCGATAGCCGGAGTCATGAAGTGGCTTAGCGTTTGGCTTGGCAATATGCAGGGGACCTCGTTCATTATTCTCGGGACCATTCTCGGCTGCATGATCGCCGTCGACATGGGCGGTCCGCTGAACAAAACCGCTTTTTTCTTTGCCGTCGCCCTGATCTCAACTAACCCACAGCTGATGGCGGCGGTTGCCGCCGCTGACTGCACCCCGCCCCTGGGGCTGGCGCTGGCGACCTTTCTGTTTAAAGGCATTTTTAATGATGTTGAGCGAGAAGCCGGGAAGCCCGCGGTTATTATGGGCGCGATGGGCATCACGGAAGGGGCGATCCCGTTTGCGGCGGCGGATCCGGTCCGCGTGATCCCGGCGATTATGCTCGGCAGCGCGGTCGCCGCCGTCCTCTCTTTATGGTTCGGCGCCACCAACGCCGCGCCCTGGGGCGGGCTTATCGTGTTGCCGGTGATCGGCAACCACTTTGGCTATCTCGTTTCAGTGGCCGCGGGAACCGTGACGACCGCAGTTGCGGTCAAAATATTAAAAACCGTTATCAAACCGCGAGCATAATATGGGCACGTTTATTCAATCCATCCTCAGCGAATTTAGTACCCAGGGCGCGAGCAATGACAACGTGCTGGTGGCCAACGGCAACGCGCAGGCCCCGGCGATGGCCTACCATCTGCACGTGCCGCGCATCGAACTTACGGTAAAAGGCACCCTGAGCATGCTGCTGCCGAAAGGGACCGACAGGATCGTTAAATGTGAGCGCCCGGTCGGCACGATTACCTATATTCCCGCCAACGGCTGGAACTCACCGCTGTGGGAAGGCCCGGTTATCTGCATGTCGATTGTGTTCTGGAAGCAGGATGTTGGTTTCAGTATCAGTAACTGGGACGGGACGCAGTTTAAAGAAGTCGAGAAATATAACCTGCAAAACTCCAGCAGTACGGTTCGTGACCGCCTGCTTGAGCTGACCGAATCGTTAGCGTGGGCGCAGGATCATACCGGCGAAACCTTTGCCCACATCGCCTATGCGCTAATAAACGATCTGCTGTGCCAAATCACCGATGGCCTGAATAACCAGCAGGGCCCCTTCTCTCTGCTGGATGAAATTAAAGGCCATATCGATAGCCACTACCACACGGACATCAGTCGGGAAAGCGTCGCCGAGACCTTTAACATCTCACCCGGCTACCTGTCGCGTCTGTTTTCGAAGGAGTCAGACGTGAAATTCAATGAATATCTGAAGTTGGCCCGTATCTCGCGTTCGAAGGCGCTGCTGATGAATACCAATCTGAAAATCAACGAGGTTTCAGAGAAGTGCGGTTTCACTGATACCAACTATTTCTGCAAAGTCTTTCGCGATATTAACGACTGTACGCCGCTTGAGTACCGGCGCAAAAATAAGGGAGCAAGCTTATGATAACTCGCGCAGGAAGAGATGAGATCCCGCCCTTCTCAAGCGAACGCAATCTGCATATTGTCGCGGTAACCGCGTGCGCAACCGGCGTGGCGCACACCTATATGGCCGCAGAGCAGCTGGAAAAACTGGCGAAGCAGTATCGCTTTGCGATCAAAATTGAGACCCAGGGCGTGCTGGGGCTGAAGAATCCCATTACCGATAAGGATATTTTCGCATCCGAGCTCGCCATCATTGCGTCCGATATTACTATCGATAATCCCGCACGCTTTGACGGCTGCCGTATTCTCAACGTGTGCATTAACTCGCTGCTGCTCAAGCCGACGGAAGTTATCGCCGCGATCCGCAAGTCGCTGAATCTGCCCAGAGGCAACGTCATCGACCTGTAGCGGGTGGGCGTAAAGCTGAGAAGCAAATGCTTCTCAGCTCAGTGCAGCGTAGAGCTCCTCAATGCGATCCCCGCCGCGGCGTTCAAGAAACTCCAGCACCCGTCGCGGGGAGGTGTTGAGGACCCTTGATGCGGGAAAATCAGCCTCTGCAAGCAGATGCTGACAGGCGCTGAAATCACCCACTGAAAACGCGCTGTGCGAATCGCTGCCCAGCGCGATAAGCCCGCCGCTATCCCGCACGGCGGCAACAATGTTGCGGCAGTTCGCCTCACTACCCTGACGCGAATGGACAAAAGAGGCGTTATTCACCTCCAGCGCCACGTGGCAGGCTTTGGCGGCCGCGACTACCGCCGGGATATCAATGGGATACTCCGGGTTGCCGGGGTGGCTAATGATATCCACCTTTCCGCTCTCAATTACCGCGAGCAGCGCATCGGTGTTGCTCGCCATCCCGGCCGGGGCAAAGACCTGTTTGTGGAACCCGGCAATAACCAGATCTAACGAAGCGCGCATTTTGGCGCTGCAATCGGTCTCGCCGCCGGGTTTGATGTTGGCTTCGATACCGCGCAGGAGTCCCACGCCCTCAACGACGCGCGGCAGCACGCGCAGATTATTAAAGTGGAACGGATGCGGCGCGTCGACCATTTCCGGTCCATGGTCGGTGATAGCGATCAGGCGGATATGCTTGCGCGCGGCGGCGGCTATGTAGTCATGAATCGTGCTGTAGGCGTGGGTGCTGGCAAGAGTATGCATATGCAGGTCGACGGGATACATTTCTTTCCCCTGAATAAAAAATGGCCCCAGGTCGTGCAAGGGGCCGGGAAGGTTAAGCCAGAAGCGCTTTCGCCTGATGCAAAATCGCCTCGAGGGTGATACCGAACGTCTGATACAACTGCTCCGCCGGGGCCGATTCACCGAAGGTGGTCATGCCGATAACCGCGCCGTTCAGCCCAACATATTTGTACCAGTAGTCGGTAATCCCCGCTTCCACCGCCACGCGAGCGGAAACGGTTTTTGGCAGTACGGCCTCGCGATAGGCGGCGTCCTGTTTATCAAATACATCGGTGGAGGGCATTGACACTACCCGCGCCTTCACGCCGTCGGCGGTCAGTTTTTCATAGGCAGCAACCGCCAGCTCAACTTCAGAGCCGGTCGCGATAAGGATCAGCTGCGGCTGGCCGAGGCAATCCTTCAATACGTAGCCGCCGCGCGCAATATCCTGCACCTGCTGCCAGGTCCGTTCCTGCTGGGTCAGGTTTTGCCGGGAGAAAATCAGCGCGGTTGGGCCATCTTCACGCTCCACGCCGTACTTCCACGCCACCGCCGATTCCACCTGATCGCAGGGACGCCAGGTGCTGAGGTCAGGAGTCAGGCGCAACGAGGCAATCTGCTCGACCGGCTGATGGGTCGGGCCATCTTCACCCAGACCGATGGAGTCGTGGGTATAGACCATCACCTGACGCTGTTTCATCAGCGCCGCCATACGCACCGCGTTACGGGCATACTCCACAAACATCAGGAAGGTCGAGGTGTACGGCAGAAAGCCGCCGTGCAGCGCGATACCGTTGGCGATGGCGGTCATGCCGAATTCACGCACCCCGTAGTGGATATAGTTCCCGCCGCTATCGAGGTTGATCGCTGTCGCGCCCGACCAGAGCGTCAGGTTTGACGGAGCCAGATCAGCGGAGCCGCCGAGAAATTCCGGCAGCAGCGGACCAAAGGCTTCAATCGCATTTTGTGAGGCCTTGCGGCTGGCGATCTTCGCCGGTTTCGCCTGCAGCTTTTCAATATACGCCTGGGCTTTGCTGGCAAAGTCGGGCGGCATCTGCCCCTTTATCCTGCGGGTGAATTCGGCAGCCAGTTCCGGGAACGCGTGAGCGTAGGCGGCGAACTTGTCATTCCATGCCGCCTCCTTTGCCCGGCCGGCCTCTTTTGCATCCCACTGCGCGTAGATGTCAGAAGGGATCGCGAACGGCGGATGCGGCCAGCCCAGGGCCTCGCGCGTTGCCGCCACTTCGGCCTCTCCCAGCGGGGCGCCGTGAACATCATGAGTACCGGCCTTATGCGGCGAGCCAAAACCGATGATCGTTTTACAGATAATCAACGTCGGCATTGAGTCTATCGACCGGGCGACGTCAATGGCGGCGCGGATAGACTCAGGGTCATGCCCATCAACCCCGCGCACCACGTGCCAGCCGTAGGCCTCAAAGCGTTTGGCGGTATCGTCGGTAAACCAGCCCTCCACATGACCATCAATGGAAATGCCGTTATCGTCATAGAATGCCACCAGCTTACCGAGCTTCAGCGTCCCGGCCAGTGAGCACGCTTCGTGCGAAATCCCCTCCATCATGCAGCCGTCGCCCATAAAGGCCCAGGTGAAGTGGTCCACGATCTCGTGGCCGGGGCGGTTAAACTGCGCCGCCAGGGTTTTCTCCGCAATGGCCATGCCGACCGCATTAGCGATCCCCTGCCCCAGCGGCCCGGTGGTGGTTTCCACGCCAGGGGTATAGCCCACCTCCGGGTGGCCCGGGGTTTTGGCATGCAGTTGACGAAACGCCTTCAGCTCGTCAATCGGCAGATCGTAGCCGGTGAGGTGTAACAGGCTGTAGATCAGCATCGAGCCGTGGCCGTTGGAGAGCACGAATCTATCGCGGTTTGCCCACATCGGGTTATTCGGGTTGTGGTTAAGAAAATCCCGCCACAGAACTTCGGCAATATCCGCCATCCCCATCGGCGCGCCCGGGTGACCCGAATTGGCCCGCTGGACGGCATCAACGCTGAGCATACGGATGGCATTCGCCAGGGTCTTTCTTGATGACATAACAAACTCCCTCTTTACATCTTAAGGAAAAAATCCGCCTCGCCCTTGCGCATCACGCGCAGGTCGAGGTAGTGATCAACGGTTTGCCAGGTGTCGATATCGTGAACCATCGACTGGCGGGTCAGGACTTCAACCACCACGCATCCGGCCTCGGTGGCGGAGAGCAGACCGGCGGTGGAGTCTTCAAAAGCGAGACAGCGGGCGGGAGACAGGTTGAGCCGGGCTGCGCCGATCGCAAACGGCTCCGGGTGGGGCTTGCCGTGACGGACATCTTCGCTGGTCACCAGCATGGGCGGATTCGGAAAACCGGCCTGTTTAATGCGCGCCGAGGCAACCTTAAGCGAGCCGGAGGTCACGATGGCCCAGGGAACCTGAAGCCGCACCAGCTGGCGAAGAAATTCATCAGCCCCGGGCACCGGGGTGATGCCGTCGGTATTGCGTGCTTCAAACGCTTCCAGGGCCAGAAACTCATCGTTAATCGTCCGCTCGCTGGCCTCGGGCATAAAATGGCGCAGCGTACTGAGCGCCGGTTTGCCATGCAGGTAATGGCATACCGTTTCGGCATCCAGCCCCTTTTTATTCGCCCATATCCGCCACGACGCCTCCACGAAATCCAGCGAATTGACCAGGGTCCCGTCTAAATCCAATAATATTCCACGAAAATGCATCGCCCTCACCTCAAAAAAAGAAAGTGTGAGCTTTATTTTGTACGCCATCACCCGGCAGCAAATAAATAGAAAAAATGGCCCTTTAATAGCAATTACGTGACCGCAGATTATTCACTAGCCAGAGTGTGATAACTATCACAAGACGTATCATCACTTAATTTCATGACTGCGATCACATAATCGCAATCATGTTATTTAATTATAGCAAAGGTGACTTTTTTACTATTCAAAGCAGAGCAATAACGATGAAGGATATATAACAAGAAACGCAGACACTCACGTCTGCCCAGAAAATTAACTCGCTTTGCTTAAAGATTCTCGGGAGTGATAATGTCACAGGTAATAAATTATCAATGTGAGCTGAAGGACGGCATTCATGCCAGACCGGCGGGGCATATCGAACGGCTGTGTAATACCTTTCAATCTGCGGTAAGCTGGAAAAATATGCGCAGCGGGATTGCCGCCAATGGTAAAAGCGCCCTCGCCATTGTCGCTACTGATACATTATTCAATGACGCCTGCGAAATTACGCTCATCGGTAAAGATGCGCCTGCTGCTGCGCAACGGCTCGGCGCTCTGCTGAAAAAGCTGCCCTCATTCGAAGTCAGCCAGGCGGAAGAAGCTCCGGCATCCACGGGCTATCTCCCGCGCTCCCTGCGGGAAACCCAGCCCAGGTTTATTCAAGGTTCACGCATTAGCGGCGGTGTCGCCATTGCCAGACCGCTGCGCATTCAGAGCCTGTCATTAGACGAAATGCTGGCGCTGAATCCCGCCGAAATATATGACAAAGAGTCACAGCAGCGTATTTTCCTGGCAGGTTTGGAAATGCTGCAGCATGACAAACAGGCGGCCCTGGAAATAACTCAAGGCGTTGAGCATGAGATCCTCCAGGCACATTTATCAATCATTACCGACGTAACCTTTCAAAACCATATTTCCAGCGCAATAGCTGACGGTGAAAATGCCTGGAATGCGGTCATTAAAGCCGCTATCGAATTCAGCGAAATACTTAACCGCTCGTCCAGTAAATACATAAAAGAGAGGACCCTTGATGTCCTCGATATTACCGGGCAGTTGCTCACGGCCATTTATGGTGCGGGCGTATTGCCGCCAAACCGTCTCGAGTTAAGCGAACCGTCAATTATTCTGGCCAATAGCCTGACGCCGAGTCAGTTTCTCGCCATAAATAAATCGTTGCTCGCCGGGATGGTGCTATCCGTCACCGGAAAAACCTCGCATACCGCAATATTGGCGCGTTCCCTGGGGATCCCAACGCTGACGGATATCGATTTTTCAGCCCTCGAGCTGAATGCGGAAAGTGACATCATTATCGACGGTAATCCGGGTATTTTGATTACCGCTGCGGATGAAAAGGTACTGCGCTATTACCGCCATGAAATCGCCGTCCAACGGACCATGCAACAGCAGATGCTGGCTAACGTGCATCTGCCGGCGACGACAAGCGATAACCATCGCATTGAGATAGCCGCCAATATCGCCAGCCTGGCGGAAGCCGAAACCGCGTTTAGCAACGGTGCTGAAGGTATCGGCCTGTTCCGTACCGAAATGTCGTTTATGGATCGGGAAACGCCGCCGAACTATCACGAACTGGCGGAGCTTTACAGCCGGGTGATGCGGCTTGCTGACGGTAAGCCGGTGATATTCCGCACCTTCGATATCGGCGGCGACAAGCCCGTCGACTATATGTGCATCGGTGAAGAAGAAAATCCGTTTCTTGGCTTCCGGGCGGTACGCGCCTACCCGCGCTATCGAGAGCTTTTCGCCATGCAGCTAAAGGCGATTCTTACCGCCTCCGCGCTGGGTGAAGCCAAAATCATGATCCCGATGATCGCTAACGTCGATGAAGTTATCTGGTGTCGCGAAGTGCTGGAAGAGGTGCAGAACGCGATGCGCGCTGAGGGACTGGGGTTCAACGATAAGATTTCGCTCGGCGTGATGCTGGAAGTGCCCTCTGTCATCTTCGCCATCAGCGAAATAGCGGAATACGTCGATTTCTTTAGCGTCGGCAGCAACGATCTGACCCAGTACTTTTTTGCCGCGGACCGCGGCAATACCCAGGTCGAGGCGGTGTATGACAATTATGCCCCGGCATTTCTGCGCGCCATGCGGTTCGCCGCCGATGAAGTTCATCGTGCGGGCAAGTGGATTGGCATCTGCGGCGAACTGGGGGCCAGCAAAGACTTTCTCCCGCTGTTTGCCGGCATGGGCTTCGACGAGCTCAGCATGAGCGGTACCGCCATTCCCGGCGTGAAACATGCGCTACGGGAGCTGGATTTCGCCAAATGCCAAAGGCTGGCGCAGGAGAGCGTGACCTTAAAACGCTCCGCCGCGGTCAAAGCCCTGCTTCGCTCACCGGATGTGAAAGCGGTCAGCACAATGCCGATCTTCGCCCCGGAGTTTATTCTCTTTGGCCTGCAGGCCAGCGATAAAAACGAAGTCATTAAAAAGATGACCGACAATCTCTGGCTGCACCATCGTAGCGATAACCGCGATCGATTAGCCGATGATATCTGGACCCGCGAGGACTCATTTTCCACCGCCGTAGGCTATGGTTTCGCCATTCCGCACACGCGCTCAAACCATATCCGCCACTCCACCATCAGTATGGCGACGCTTGATACCCCCATTATGTGGGGCGATCAGCAGGTCGAAACCGTATTTATGCTGACGGTGAGCCAATCCGCCGATCCTAACGAACACATGAAATATTTCTCTACGCTTGCCCGAAAGCTAATGAAAGAGGATTTCCGCAATGAAATAAAACAGGCCGAAGACGTCACCGTACTCTACAACCTGATGGCAACAACATTAGCCATATGAAATCAGGATTTATTAAGCCACGTTTTAACTTACAGCCAAATATCAAACTCAGGAGTTATTCATGAAAATTGTCGGAGTCGCAGCGTGCATTACCGGAGTCGCCCACACCTATATGGCTCAGGAGGCGATTGAGCAAGAGTGTAAAAAAAGAGGCTATGACGTAAAGGTCGAAACTCAGGGCGGTATGGGGATTGAAAATGAGCTCAGCGAAGACGAAATTGCCGAAGCCGATGTGGTTATTCTGGCGATTGCCATCGGCATCGAGGGCGTCGAACGTTTTGAGGAAAAAGAGGATGCCGGCCGGGTTATTTCACTTAACCCAGCCGAGGTTGTTCGCGATCCGGTTGCGATCATTGATAAAGCCGAAAAATTAGCAAAATAAATCAAAGATCATATTCCTGAGTTATTTCGACACGCGGAATCTGGTGAATAAAAACGTTAATTAATTTTCAGTGAACCCTGCGTTTGTATTCCGTGGCGCAAGCGCCCGGGACGACTACGTCCGTATATCGTGGTTATCCAATAAAAGCACAGGGTGTCTGGAGGATAAAAATGTCGGATAAAATGAAAGCCATTAAGGATGATTTAGTCAAAGCGTTCAGCACCGGCGTCTCATATATGATGCCGGTGGTGGTGGTCGGCGGGATTTGTCTGGCGCTGTCCCTGATTGGCGGCGAGCCGGTTGCCGGCAAAGGCATGGTGGTAACCAATCCCTTCTTATTAAACCTTGGCGCTATCGGTAGCGCGGGCCTCGGGATGATGATCCCGGTGCTGGCGGCGTATATCTCCTACTCTATCGCCGGTAAACCGGGGCTCACGCCCGGTTTAATCACCGGTTTTATGGCCAGCACTCCGCTCGGCGCGGACCACGTAGTCACCGGTTTTCTCGGCGCCATGCTGCTCGGGATCCTCAGTGGCTACGTCGCAAAATGGGTTAAAACCTGGAAAGTCGGCAAAGCGCTCATGCCGGTTATGCCGATACTGATTATCCCTATCGTCTCCAGCTGTATCGTCGGCATGCTCTATCTGTACGTGCTGATTGGGCCTATCGGTATCGCCATGAAATGGCTGGTGTCGATGCTCTCTAATATGCAGGGCAGCAGCGGCGTGGTGCTCGGCCTGATTCTCGGCGCTATGGCCGCCTTTGATATGGGCGGTCCGGTCAATAAAACCGCCACCGCATTTACCCTCGCGTTAATGGCCGAAGGTATTTATGGCCCGAACGGCGCTTACCGTATTGCCTGTGCTATTCCCCCACTGGGCATTGCTCTCTCAACGTTTATTTCTCAGCGCAAATGGGCTGAGGATGAAAGAAGAATGGGGACCTCCGCCGCCTTTATGGGATTAATTGGCATTACCGAAGGGGCAATTCCTTTCGCGGTTAAAAACCTTAAAACAGTTCTGCCATCGATTATTATCGGCAGCGCCGTCGGCGCCGGTCTGGCAATGATTCATGGCGTCGAGTCCATGGTGCCCCACGGTGGGTTAATTGCTATCGCCGGAGTCAATAAAGCCCCGCTGTGGTACGTCATTGATATGGCTATCGGCGTGGTTGTCACCGCTCTCTGCCTGCATATTTTGCGTCCCAATATTAGCGAACCGGCAAAGAAAGAGTCCGCTAAAAAAACAATCACTACTGATATGAATAAAGTCTGAGGAGTTATTATGAAAAACACCATGAAACAGTACGTCGATTATATTGTCAACGGCGGGAAATCCACCATGTTGGGTATTGGCCCAATGTCTCCGGCGTTAATTCAGGCATGCTTTGAACTGGGCAAAGAAAAAGATCTGCCGCTGATGTTTATCGCCAGCCGTAACCAGGTCGATGCCGATGAATTTGGTGCCGGTTACGTCAACAACTGGGATCAGTTCCGCTTTGCCGCCGACCTGAAAGCCATGGCGGAAAAAGTCGGCTTTGATGGCGACTATTTCCTCTGTCGCGACCACGGCGGTCCGTGGCAGCGCGATAAAGAGCGTAAAGACCATATTCCGGAAGACGAAGCGATGAAGCTGGCCCGCCGCTCTTATCAGATTGATATGGACGCAGGTTTTGATCTGCTGCATATCGACCCGACCAAAGACCCGTATGTTGTCGGCAAAGTGATTGATATTGAACTGGTCCTCAGCCGTACCGTTGAACTGATTCGCTTCTGTGAAGAGTACCGCAAGGCTAACAGCCTGAAAGAGTTCTTCTATGAAGTCGGCACTGAAGAGACCAACGGCGGCCTGACTGACGTCAACGCCTATGAAGGTTTTATTATCGAGCTCAATAAGCGCCTGGCCGCCGAAGCGCTGCCGCAGCCGCTGTTTATTGTCGGCCAGACCGGTACCCTGACCCGCCTGACTAAAAATGTCGGCCATTTCAACGACAAGCAGTCCGCCGAGCTCTCAGCGATCAGCACCCGTCATGGCGTGGGTTTGAAAGAGCATAACGGCGACTATCTACCGGATGAGATCCTGCTCAAACATCCGGGGCTGGGGATCACGGCGATGAACGTCGCTCCGGCTTACGGCACCATCGAAACCCGCGCGTATCTGAAGCTCGCGGAAGTGGAAAAAGATCTGGCGGCGAAAGGCTTTATCAAGTCGGCCTCTGATTTGAAAACCGTATTGACCCGCGAGTGCGTACTCAGCCACAAATGGGAAAAGTGGATGACCGATGAGCACAAAAATAAATCCGAAGAGCAAATCTTCAGTGAGCCAGAATTGCTGAAAGAAATTCTCGAACTCAGCGGTCATTATAATTATGAAAAACCGGCGGTGGTTAAAGAGATGCGGACCCTGTTTGCCAATCTGCAATCGTTTGGCGTGGAGCCTGAACGTTACGTGGTCAATAAAATTAAAGATATGATCCAGAACGAAGCCGAGTGCTTCAATATGCCCGGCCTGACCACCCGCGTCGCGCAGGCGAAATAACCGTTCAGCCAGCTTAACGCCATGCATCAATAACAAGGAGAGGGCCAGGGTCCCTCCTTGTTATGTCAGTAATCGGATTAAAAAACAGGTAATGGTTATGAATCAGCTTGAACAACTGAAGCAGCGGACAACGATTGTTGCCGACAGTGGGGATATCGACAGCATCATGGCTTATCAGCCCGAGGATGCAACCACAAATCCGTCGCTTATCTACAAAGCGGCACAGCTCGCGCAGTATCAGAAACTGGTGAAAGATGCCGCTGCGGCGGTGAAGTCTCGCCAGGCCGGAAAAACGGTTCGCCCTTCCGACATCGCCGACTATCTCGCGGTCAGCATCGGCGCACTGATCCTGAAAAGCGTACCCGGGCGTATTTCAACCGAAGTGGATGCCCGCCTCTCTTTTGACACTGACGCCAGCATCAATAAAGCGCGCGATATCATTGCCCTGTACCAGGAGAAAGGCGTCGGCAAAGATCGCGTACTGATTAAGCTAGCCGCCACCTGGCAAGGGATCCGCGCCGCCGAAACGCTGGAAAAAGAGGGGATCCAGTGCAACCTGACGCTGCTTTTCTCCTTTGCCCAGGCCAGAGCGTGCGCCGACGCGGGAGTTTTCCTGATTTCTCCCTTTGTTGGCCGTATCTACGACTGGTACAAGCACAACCATCCGGACACCCTTTTCACTGTCGATAACGACCCGGGCGTTGCGTCGGTACAAAAAATCTATCGTTTCTACAAACAGCACGGATACCGGACGGTGGTGATGGGCGCCAGCTTCCGCACGCCGGAACAGGTACTGGCGCTTAACGGCTGCGACCGCCTGACCGTCTCTCCGGCGCTGCTGGCGCAATTACAGCAAAATGAGGGGCCAGTACCCGCTCCGCTGGCGTATGAAGGTCAGGTTCAGCCCAAACCCGAGGCGATGAGTGAAGCGGAGTTCTACTGGGCGCATCACCAGGATCCGATGGCAGTTGAGAAGCTCGCCGAAGGTATTCGTCTGTTTGCCGCCGATCAAAACAGTCTTGAGACTTTACTCAGTCAGTATATTTAATCGCCAAACGCCGTCAGGCAAAACGATGCTCCCCGCCGCCGGGCGCCCGGTCATTACGACAGCCGGTATCCCGGCTCCGGCAGGGGAGCCTCCGTCACCCCCGCGGCCAGACCTGCGGGAACAGCGGTGAAACCAGCGCGTCGCCATCCTGCAGCGTCAGCTCCGGGAACGGCGGCGAGGTCACGCCCCCGCGGTCAACAAAGGTGGCGTCGTCGCCAACCCAGCGGGCGGAGAAGACCCGTCGCGCCCGCGCCGTGGCGTTACCTCTGGCCCCGTGCACCGTCCGGTAGTGAAAGGCGACCGCATCGCCCGGCTCCAGCGCCCAGCTGACGATATCGTAATCATCCTGACGGGCGTCAATGTCCGGCAGCTCCTTAAAGCGACCGTGCTGGTAGAGCTTCGAGCCGTTGAAGCGGGTCGGGCTGAACTCCTCTCCCCACAGATGGGAGCCGCGGATACAGCGCAGCGAAATCTCCTGAGCGACCGGGTCCAGCGGGATCCAGAAGCTGACGTTCTGCCGCCCCTCAACGCAGTAGTAGGGCTGATCGTGATGCCAGGGGGTCACCGTGCTGCCGCCGGCCGGCTTGACCAGGGTGTGCTCGTGGAAAAATTTCGCCGTTGTTGATTGCATCAGGGCGGCGGCAATTTCCGCCGCCGGCGACTGCCTGACAAACTGCTCAAAATCGGCGATCCGGGACCAGTTGCAGTAATCCTGGAAAAAAGGCGCGGAGCCGTCTTTCGGCACCACCGTTCTGGCGTGCCCGTACTCGCTGGGGTTGGCCATCAGTTCCGCCACGCCGCTCGCCAGGCCGTCGATCCACGGGGTGAACACGCCTTTCAGTAACACCACTCCATCCGTCTGGTAGGTATCGATCGTCTGCCGGTCGATCTGCGGATAACGCTGATTGTGCATAGCTAACCGTCCTGTGCTGGATAAATGATTGAGTTGATGACGCCGGGCGTCAGCGGACTCAGGTTATTTAGCCAGCGTCGAATGGTAAATTATTATAAAACGATCCTCGCAATAGAAATTTATGAGCCTCAGAGCCTGTCCCACCAGGCGTTATTGCTGCTGGCAGTTTGAACACGGCCAGCGCGAAGAAACCGCAGGGTACACGTAGTACGTGAGGATGGACTCGCCAGGCTCACCCTCCGGGCCGCCCTGAAGGGCGTTCAAAATGACAAATAAAATAGCCTGGAGATAGGCTCTCAGACGCGTGACAATATATATCCTCGCCCCTCGTCAGTGACCGGCTAAGCCAGCGCCGGAGTTAACTCAATGCTGCGACAATAGTCCATGAAAAGCTGAGTTGGCCGGGTAGGTTCATTATTGGCGAGGTGCGCCATAATTAATGTCGAGGCCGGCATTTGATCTTCAATATCCAGCTGGACCAGCCGCTCGCCGTCGTAGGTCATATCGCAAAGCGGCCGGGTCACTAATACCGAGAAGCCCAAACCCTGCCCGACCATACAGCGCACCATTTCAATTGACGGGGAGCTATAGGCCACCTGTGGGTGATAGCCCTTCTCTTTAAAAATGGTAATAAAATAGTTTTTACTCGGCACCGCATCGAGCAAAATCATCGGCTCCTGACTTAATTCCTGCAGCGTGACGCTCTTTTTTTGCGCCAGCGGATGGCTGGCCGGTAATAGCGCATAGGGTTTATGCGGGGCATTGAGCATCTCTTTACTGATCGAGTGACCTAATTCCAGATCGTAAACCAGCGCTAAATCAAAACGCCCGCGATGCAGACCGTGCATTAATTCGTGCTGTTCGCCATCGTAGAGCTGGAGGGTTATTTCGGGATACATCTTTTTAAACCCGGCCACCAGCTTTGGCATATATAGCGGAGCGACGGACTCAAAGCAGCCCACTGAAATAGTGCCGGAAACCAGCTCCTTATCGGCGCGCGAGTTTTGCTCAAACTCGTAGGAGAGGCGCAGCAGCTCCTTGGCCTTCTCATAAAAACGGCGCCCGCAGGGGGTGAGCGAAACGCCCTGCGCGTGGTGGCGAATAAACAGCTGCTGCTCGAAGGTGCCCTCCAGGTTCTTTATCGCAATCGAGATCGACGGCTGGGCAATATGCAGCTGTCGGGAGGCTTCGGCGATGCTTTCGGTCTCCACAACGGTAACAAAGTATTTGAGTTGTTTGAGCGTGAATCGCGTCATAGCCTTACCCTTTATGAAATATTGTTTCTCACAGAAACGGCATAGTTTCCTGATATGCCGATTGCAAGCATCGTGCCACTCCCCGGCTAAAAGACGCTTTCCCCCTGCGGACGAATGGGTTATTCATCGCGCGGAACGGGTACAAATAATTAAAATCATTAACCGTCGGATTAATTGCACCAATATGAATCAGGCTGCACCAAATAAATCATTCGCGCGCCCTAGTATCGCGCAACGGCGAATTTAGCCGATGATTCCGTTGACCAATAGCAGCAATTGTTTTTTTAATGTTTAGTTCTTGTTTCGCACTCATTGCTTTAAATTTATTGAAATTAATCTGCCTATATAGTTTTTTTAAACTTAAAGGCCAAAAATTTACTAATTGCCTCATAGCGAAGAGTGCCAGCATAGTGTTATTGCCCGATAAATACTGGCGATGCCCCATTTTAGAACATCGGCATTGCCTTCATGTCCGTTAATTATGGCGAGTGAAATAGCCCATGATGTTTAACTGGAACTACATGTTAAGTCTGCTCAGCGACGCAGATTTTTGGCAGGCCACCTGGACCGTCATTAAATTGAGTCTGCTGACCTGGGGTTGCAGTATTGTGCTGGGCTTTATTCTCGCCCTCGCCAAGCAGTCGCCGCGCAGGCTCTTTAACGTCCCTGCCCGGCTCTATATCTGGCTGTTTCGCAGCCTGCCGCTGCTGGTTCTGCTGATTTTCGTCTATAACCTGCCGCAGGCGGTGCCCTCCTTCGCGGCGGTGCTCAACGATCCTTTCTGGGCCGGCCTGCTGGCGATGGTGCTCAGTGAAGCGGCCTACGTCGCCGAGATCCACCGCGGCGGGCTGCTGTCCATCGCCAAAGGCCAGGCCGAGGCTGCGCGAGCCTTAGGGCTGCGCTATGCCGGCACGCAGTGGCGGGTGATTATTCCCCAGGCGCTGCGGGTGGCGCTGCCGGCGCTGGCCAATGAGTATATTGCTATCGTCAAGCTCAGCTCGCTGGTTTCCGTCATCTCCCTGACCGAGATTTTGATGGTCGGCCAGCGCCTCTATTCGCAAAACTTTTTGGTGATGGAGACTATGGCGGCGGTGGCGTTCTACTACGTGCTGATCGTCACCGTTTTCGACTTCCTGCTGAAACGGCTGGAGAACTATCTCGACGTTACCCAGCGTAAAACGACCCGCCCGGTCGACGCCGACATGCTGGCGCTGGCCACCGCCGCCCGGCCGGCCGCCGCCCGCAGCGCCGTCGATACCCGCCAGCCGGCGCTGCAGGCTTCGAAACTGCATAAGGCCTACAACAACGTGGAGGTGCTGGGCGCCGTCAGCCTGCAGATCCAGCCCGGGGAAGTGGTGTCGGTGATCGGCCCTTCCGGCTCCGGCAAAACCACGCTCATTCGCCTGCTCAACGGCCTGGAGCAGATCGACAACGGCGAGATCCGCATCAACGGCCAGCCGTTTATTCACCTCGATCGCCAGGGCATGCAGAAGCCGCGCTTTATGGAGAACGCCGAGCACCGGCTGAATATTGGCATGGTCTTTCAGAGCTTCAACCTGTTCCCCCACCTGACCGTGTTCGGCAACCTGCTGCTGGCCCCGCGCTATCACCGGCTGGCGGCGGAGGCGGAGCTCAGGCAGCGCGCCTGCGAACTGCTGCATAAGGTCGGCATGCTCGAACACGCGTGGAAGTACCCGCACCAGCTTTCCGGCGGCCAGCAGCAGCGGGTGGCTATCGCCCGCGCCCTGATGATGCGCCCGCAAATCATGCTGTTTGATGAACCGACCTCCGCGCTGGACCCGGAAAAGGTCAACGAAGTGCTCCAGGTTATCGAATCGCTGGCTGATGAGGGCATCACGATGGTTATCGTGACGCACGAGATGAATTTTGCTTTCAAAGTTTCTGACCGAATTGTCTTTATGGAAAAAGGGCGCGTGGTTTGCGACGACACGCCTCAGTCGATGCGCGACGGCAATCACCCGCGCGTTGACGCCTTCCTGAAAGACGTCTCTCTGGCTTAACCGCTCCGTTTGTGAAAGGAAAAAATATGATCGCGCAGTGGCAAATCGAACAGTTTCATCAGCAGGGTTTTCTGGTGATTGAGGGGGTGCTTTCCCCCTCGGAGATCGCCGAGCTTCAGCAGGATTTTGACGGTTGGGTAGACGAAAGCCGTCATCACGGCGATGCCTGGGGAGAGACCGAGGACGGCCGCCCGCGCTTCGACCTCGAAAGCGATCATCGCCCCGATCATCCGTCGCTGCGCCGCGTCAGCTCGCCGACGGAGATCTCCGCGGCCTACCGGCGCGCCGCGCTGGATTCGCGGATGGCGGCCATTGCCGCGCAGCTTATCGGCGGCAGCGGCACCCGCTTTCATCACAGCAAAATTAACTCCAAGCTGCCGCATACCGCCACCCAGGTGAAATGGCATCAGGATTTTCTGTTCACGCCGCACAGCAACGACGACATTATCACCGCCCTGCTGATGGTCAGCGACGTGACGCCGGAGAACGGCCCGCTGAACGTAGTGCCGGGAAGTCATAAGGGGCCGCTGTGGTCGCACTGGCAGGAGTCGCGGTTTACCGGCGCGGTCGATGACGAGGTGGTGGCGACCCACTGTCAGCAGCCCGAAGCCTGCTTTGGCCCGTCCGGCTCGGTGTGCTTTATGCACACCCGGCTGCTCCACGCCTCCAGCCCCAATGAAACCGATCTGCCGCGCACCCTGTTTATCAGCGTTTACGCCGCCGAAGACGCCCTGCCGTTCGGCGAAAATCCACTGCCCTGCGTCCACGCCGGACAGATGGTCGCCGGCGTAGAAAGCGGGCTGGTACGCAGCGTCGCCAACCATGTTCGTCTGCCGCAGAAGCCGCGCGGCGCCTCGTTCTTCGTACAGCAGGCCGGAAACGACCTTGCCAGCATGTGATTGCCCCCCACTTTGGAGATATGTTTATGAAACGCTTAAATACCCTGCTCCTCTGCACCGTTGGCGCTCTGAGCGCGGCTAGCGCCCAGGCGGCCTTTCAGCAGCCGGGAAAAATCATTGCCGGTTCGGATATGACCTTTTTCCCCTACGAATACATTGAAAACAACAAGCCCACCGGTTTTGATATCGAGTTTCTCGCCGGGATTGCCAAAACGATGGGCCGCGAGGCGGTCAACCTTGATACCCGCTTCCCGAATCTGATCCCCGGACTGCAGGGCGGACGCTTCGATATCACCAACTCGTCGATGTATATCACCGCCGAACGGCTGAAGGTTATCGATATGGTTCCGTACCTGAAAAGCGGCGAGTCGATACTGGCCCTGAAAGGCGCCAGCTATCAGCCGAAGACGCCGGAAGAGTTTTGCGGCCATAAGATTGGCTCGATGGGCGCCACCTCGTGGCTGGCGCAGTTGCAAAAGCTGTCCGCCGACTACTGCGTGAAAAAAGGGCTGCCGCCGATTGCGCTCAGCGAATACGCCACCGATCCGCAAACCACCCAGGCGCTGCTGTCGCGGGCGGTGGAGGCGCAGATCACCGATGCGGCGGTGGCGCGCGGCGTGGTCGACAAGCTGGGCGATCGGATCGCCATCTCTTCCACGACGCTGATCTACCCGGTACTCAACGGCTTTGGGGTGAAAAAAGGCAACAGCGAAGTGAAGACCGCGCTTGAAGAGGGGCTGAAGAAGTTCAGCGCCACGCCGGAGTATGCCGCCCTGCTGAAAAAGTATAACTTCCAGCCGCCGACGGCGGCAGACCTCAACGACCTGATGCCGAAAGTGGAATAACGCCCGTGGCCTACTCTCTTGAAGAACAAACGCGTATCGACCTGGCGGCGACGCTGCGCATTGTTGCCCACCTCGGCATGCACGAGGCGGTCGCCAACCACTTTAGCGCCGCCCTGTCGCCGGACGGCAAAACGTTCCTGCTTAACCCGAAGTGGCGGCACTTCTCACGCATTCGCGCCAGCGATCTGCTGCTGCTGAACGCCGATGATGAAGATAACGCCCACCGCGCGGACGTTGACGCGACGGCATGGGCTATCCACGGGCAGATTCACCAGCGGCTGCCGCAGGCCCGGGCGGTGCTGCATCTGCATCCGGTGTACGCCACCAGCGTCGCCTGCCTCGAGCAGCCGCAGATCCTGCCGATCGATCAAAACACCGCGCGCTACTTTCAGCGCGTGGCGGTCGATACGCTGTACGGCGGGATGGCGGATACCGCCGCAGAAGGGGCGCGGCTGGCGGGGCTGCTGGCGGATAAACGCCGTCTGCTGATGGGCAATCACGGGGTGCTGGTGACCGCCGGCTCCATCGGCGAGGCGTTTGACGATATCTGGACCCTCGAGCGAGCCTGCCAGATTCTGGTCACCGCCTGGTCAACCGGCCGGCCGCTGAAGGTTCTGTCCGACGAGGTGGCGGAGAAAACCGCCGCCGACTGGGAAAAAATTACCGACTTTTCCCGTCAGCATTTTGAGGAAATGAAACAGCTGATGATCGACGCCGATCCTTCGCTGCTTGACTAAACTGCGCCAGGCTTACCCCGGGAAAGTCCCGGGGTAGCCGCTTAGCGCTGCGCCAGCTGGCTGAATACCGACTGCAGCTCCTCCGGTTTACGCCAGCCCTGATGCAGATCCACCACCCGCCCGCGGCTATCAATCAGCACCGACGTCGGGGTGCCGATCACCTGATAGCGCTCCTGGGTTATTTTCAGCCGATCGCGCAGCACCGGATAGCTGATCCCGTGCTTTGCCAGCAGCGGCGCGATCTCTACGCTATCGGGATCGGTATTCACCCCCACCACCACCACTTTATCCGGCCAGCGCTGGCTGAGCGCCTGCAGGGTATCCATCTCCGCCAGGCAGCCGCCGCAGCCGGCGGACCAGAAATTAAGATAGATAGCCTTGCCGCGCCAGCGTTCAAGGCTGGCCGCATTATCCTGAAGATCGAAGGCCGCCAGCGCGGGCGCCGCCTCGCCGCGCGCCAGCTTCTCCTCTTTGCAGCCGACCAGCAGCGTCAGCAGCAGTATGATAATCACCTTAGGCATGCGCATGATGGTTCACCTCTTCGCCCAGATACCTGCCGTGCTGCAGCCGCACGATACGGTCGGCAAACTGCCCCAGCGCCGGGTTGTGGGTCACCATCACCACGGTGCGCCCCTGCCGGTGCAGATCGGTCAGCAGATCCAGCACCCGCTGCTCGTTTTCTTCATCGAGGTTGCCGGTGGGCTCATCGGCAAAAATGACCGGCGGCTCGTTGACCAGCGCCCGGGCGATGCAGACGCGCTGCTGTTCGCCGCCCGAAAGCTGGCTCGGCAGATGGGTCATGCGGTGCTCAAGGCCGACCTGTGCCAGTACCGCCCGGGCGGCGGCTTCGTCAACCACGCTGTGGTAGTGCTGCGCCAGCATGATATTTTCCAGCGCCGTCAGAAACGGGATCAGGTGAAACTGCTGGAAAACGAGGCCAATTTTCTGCGCGCGAAAGGCGCGGCGCCCCTCTTCGTCCAGCGCCGCCGCGTCGGTGCCGTCGAGGATAACCTGGCCTTCGCTGGCGGTATCAAGGCAGGTAAGAATGTTCATCAGCGTCGTTTTCCCGGAACCGGAAGCGCCCATAATGGCGACGAACTCCCCGCGGGCGATGCACAGATTAATATCCTCCAGCGCGGTGACCTCGCCAAATCGCTTATATAAATGACGGGTCTCAATTGCCATCTGACGCAAGGGCGTGACGGTCATGGCGTTACTCTCCTTTCAACACTTTCGCCGGTTCAACGCTTACCGCGCGCCGCACCGGAACAATGGCCGCCAGCGCGGCGACCAGTAAAGACAGCGCCAGGGTAATCGGCAGCACCGGCAGGCGCAGCGAGATACTGGCATTAAATACCGTCATTCCCAGCAGCTGCGCCAGCAGATAGCCGAGCACCCAGCCGCAGACCACCGCCGCAAGGGTGATAATGCTGGTTTCCAGCAGCATCTGGCGGATGATATCGCCGTTGCTGGCGCCCAGCGCCTTTTGCAAGGCAAACTCGCGGGCGCGTTCGCCAACGATCGCCATCAGCGTGGTGTTAACGCACAGCGACGACAGCGCGAGGATAACGAGCGATACCAGCCCCATCAGCCCCTTAATTTTATCCAGCACCTGACCTTCGGAGGCCGAAACCTTGCGCACCGGGCGGATTTCAAGATCGGGGTACTGCAGCTGCAGCTGGCCGGCGTAGCGATCCACCTGGCCGAGATCGTTGCTGACGCTCAGCAGGCCGTGGCTGATAACTCCGGGTTTATTCAGCCAGCCCTGCGCGACGTCGAGGCTAACAATCAGCATATTATCGGTGGCGTCTCCGGCCTCCACGATGCCTTTGACCAGCAGCTTTTTGCGCTGATTACCCGCCACCAGCGTCAGGCTATCGCCGAGGTGCAGATCCAGCCGCTGCGCCAGCTTGACGCCGATCATCGCATTGCGATCGTCAAAGCTGACGCCGATCCAGCTGCCGCTCACCTGCCAGTACGGCACCAGCTTTTGCAGCGACTCGAACCACACGCCGACCATCACCACCTTTTCCAGCTCGGTACGCGCCGTGCCGTACAGCCACGGGCTGGCGCCGTGAATAAGCCCCGGCGGCGCGGCGTCGAGAATCGCCTGCAGCTCGGGCTGCGGCATGCTGGTGCCGTGCCCGGGGCCAATATAGAAATTGGCGCCGAAGGTGCGCAGCTCTTCGCTCATTTTGCTATTAATGTCGAACCACACGGCGGAGAGCGCCGTTACGATGGTCGCCCCCACCGCCAGCGCGGCAAACACCACGCTAACCCGCTGTAAACGCAGGCGCAGCGCCCGCAGCACCAGCAGCCACAGCATGTCGCGCTTAGCGGCCATACAGCACCTCCACGGGGTAAAGACGGGCAATGCGCCGCGCCGGGAACCAGGTGCCGATTAACGAAATCAGCACCGCAATCACCAGCACGCAGGGGACCACCACCCAGGCAAAATTAAGCGGTGTCGCGAACAGCATCAGGCCAATCACCTTCGCCAGCCCCCATCCCGCCATGCAGCCAAACGCTCCGCCCACCAGGCCGCCGAGCGCCGCCTCAAGGTAAAACAGCAGCAGGATTTGCCACTGCCGCGCGCCCAGCGCTTTCATCAGGCCGATCTCTTTCGCCCGCTCCATAATGGTGCTGGTCATCAGCGAGGCGATCCCCATCGCGGCGGCGGCCAGCGCCGCCAGGGTCACGACGGCCATCAGCAGCTGAATTTTATCGATAACCACCCCTTCTGAGGCGGCAACCTGCCAGACCGGGCGCACCTGCGCGCCGGAGATCGCCTCCTCCAGCTGATGGGCAATGGAAGAGACGTAGGCCGTGCAGTACCACAGGTCATACTCCTCGGCATTCAGCGCTTCCAGATCCTCGCGCGCCCGGCGCGAAAGCTCGTTCTCCGGCACCGTCAGCGCCGACACGCGGATCGCCTGCACTTTCCCCGGCAGGCCCAGCAGCTGCTGAACGACTCCCAGCGGCATCACCAGCTGGTTATCTTCATCGCCGCCGCTGGATAAAATGCCGCTAACCTCGACGGTCAGATCGCGCTCCGCAGTCCGCAGCGTCAGGCGGTCGCCCGGCTTCCAGCCGGAGCTGCGCGCCAGCGCGTGGCCGACCAGCGCCTGCGGCAGCGGGCCCGGCGGCTCCTGCGGCCACTCGCCGGCGACCTGCCAGTACGGGCTGACCGTACGCTGCCCCGTTTGGTAGCCCTCTTCATCCGGTATCGCCACCGGCTGGCTGAAGAAGGTCCCCAGAATCCGAATATCCCGACCGTTGACCTGCACCTCGCCGCCGAGCATCGGGGCGAAGCCGACGATATTATTGCGCCAGAAGATATCTTTAATATTGGGCAGCTCGGATTGGTCAAGGAAGTCATCGCTGGCCAGCGGGTTGCTTTGCTCGCTGAACAGCGCCGGCAGCGCGGCCTGCCCCGCCGGTTCAATCAGGATATTAGCGCCGTAGGATTTCAGCTCGCGCGACATCTTATCGCCGATGTCGATAGAGACCGCCAGCAGCGCCGAAATCAGGCTGGCGGCGAGAAAAACGGTCAGCACCGCCAGCGCTTTTCGCCGCAGGTTGCGTCCCCATGAGCGGTAGATCATTCGCCACAGCATCGCTACTCCTCCTTCACCGCGTCGGCAACGAACTGCTCCGGCGCCTGACGAAAACGATCATAGTTGGCTTCGGAGGCGAAGAACCAGGTCTTACCGCCATAGCTATATTTAAAGTCGGCCGCGGTATTGGTCAGGCTTGAGCCGTCCACCGGGTCGGTAACCTTGATGGTCAGCACCGTCGAGAAGTAATTGACCCCTGCCGCCAGCGCGCTGCCGGGGATCGTCAGCTCGGTTTCATCGTTGCGCCAGCCGTCGATCGGCACCGGATTGCAGCCGCCGGGTTTGCCAATCGACGGGATAAAAATGTGCACCCCGCAGGCGACGCAAATCACCTGGTTGCCTTCCATCACGTACCCCTGATCGCCGCACAGCAGGCAGGCGTCGAACACCACGCCCAGGCGCAGCTTGTCGGGATAGCGGTTGATCACAAAAAAGCGCACCGCTTTACCGTCGTCCGCCACCCAGACGAAGCGATGCAGCTTCCCGTCGCGGACCTGCTCCAGCGGAATATGCACCTGCCCGTCGGCGGCGAGCGTCACCGGCTGCGCTTCGGATAAGCGCGGCGGCTGCGAGGCCACCAGATCCCACCACAGCTGGCCGCCGATAATCACCAGCGCGCAGGCGACGGTGGTTAACCACAGGCGGCTGGCTCCCCGGCGTTCGGCGAGCGCCAGCCGGCGGTCAATCGGCCGTTCGGCGGCCTTCACCGCCCGGGCATAGCCGCGCATCGCCGGGAGCCAGAGCAGGCTCATCAGCAGCAGTATTGCGCCGGCGGCCCAGCTATAGAGCGCGGCATTATTGGTCACTTTGGCGACAAAGCTCAGCAGCGGCTTCAGCAGCGGCACCACCTGCAGCTTCATCAGCAGCAGCAGCAGCGTTCCGCTGAGCGGAAGCCACAGCAGAACCATCAGCAGCAGGGTCAGCGGCCAGTACAGCCAGCGCATCCGCCGCAGAAGCATCGCGCAGAGCGCGGCGGCGAGGCAGAGCGTTGCCAGCGCGAGGACGATCGCCGTCAGGTTCAGCAGCAGATCGGTATTGAGGACGTGAGTTGAGGTCAGGCCGGTCAGGTTCGGGTCAAGCCCCCAGCGGCGGGCGGCGCCGGCAACAAGGACCCCCTGCCACAGGTAGCGAACCCGCTGCGATGCCCACCAGAAGCTGAGCAAAAACAGCAACGAAAGCAGAATTTCAGCGCCGACGATGATCAGCTGTAGCGACTGGCTACCGCGAACGTAGAGCCCCGCCAGCAGGCCTGCAGCCAGCGCCGCGAGCAGCGTCCAGGCGAGCGGGCGCAGCGCGGGGGCGTCGCCGCGTCCCCAGAGCGCAGCGGACAGAAGCGCAATGCAGAAAAAGACCTGTAGCGTCGAGACGAAAAAATAGCTCATGACTTCAACTCTGTACGGCAGATAAATAACATGCCGCAGGATGACCGGCGGGCCATCCTGCGTAACAACGGCGGCGTCTTTCGCCGCGGACAGGCAGATACGCCAGGCGCTTAGTTCAGGCCGACGTATTTAAACTCATAGCTGACGTCAAACGGTTTCCACCAGCGGCCGACGCCGGTTTCGCTATCGGTATGGCGGTGCATCCCGGCTTTTGACGGCGGGTCGATGTGGTAGGTCACTTTATAGTTACCAACGCCCATCATTTTAATATTGGCGCCGTAGTGCGGGCCGTCGCTGGCCACCATCGGCATAAAGGTACCTTCCTGCTTCTCGCCGGTGTCGCTGTTAACCAGGGTGTAGGCGATGGTCAGATAGGGGATCCATTCGCCCGCGCCAAAACCGTTCTTGCCCCCTTCCACCGCATGGATGTCGGCTTCCAGATGAATATCCGACTTCGCCGCCGGCAGCCCCATGCCGCGAGGCTCCATATCGATCGGCTGGAGATAGACCGCCGCAATCTCCATCTCATTCATGGTCACCGGTTCCCCCGCCGGATATTCCTTAAAGGCCAGCGCCGCCGGGGCGGTAAAAATGCTGGCAACGGTGGCGCTGATAATCAGGGTCTGTTTAAAGGTCATCTGGCACATCCTCTCGTCTTAAAATTAAAATAGTCAGAAGTTATTTTTTATACTTTCAGCCGGCTCCCGGCCGCGGCGACGCATGATCCACAGCGCTACCAGCGCCGCAATCAGCAATATCGCCTGCGGGATCAGGGTTTCAACATAGGGATACACCCCCAGCCAGCCGATTTCGGGAATACCGCCGACCAGCGTCGGCTGGAAGAGTTTGCCCTCCACCAGCTCCAGCACCCCTTTACCGGCAAAAACGAATGCCATCAGGTACATAAAGCCGCCGGTGAACATGAAGAAGGGTTTAAGCGGCAGCCGAACCACCGAGTAGCGCATCACCAGCCAGGCCACCAGCAGCACCACGCAGCCGATGATAAACCCGCCGCCGATGGCGAGATGTCCGCCAACGCCCTGCGCATCGCCGATCAGCGCGGCGTAAAACAGCACCGTTTCCGCGCCTTCGCGATAGACCGCCAGGAAGCTGGTCAACCACAGCCCAACCAGCGAGCCGCGCGAGAGCGAGTGGGAGAGTTTGCCCTCCAGCCAGGCTTTCCAGTGGCGGGCTTCAACTTTGGAGAGCAGCCAGTAGCTCATGAAGAACAGCATCACCACCGCGATCAGCATGGTAATCCCCTCCAGCAGCTCCCGGCTGGCGCCGGAGTTGGTAAACAGCAGCTGGAAGATAAACGCCGTCACCACGCTGGCGACGAGCGCCACGACCACCGACTGGCGAATCAGCGGCAGCTTGTCGCGGTGGTCGTTTTTAATCAGATAGGCGACGATAGCCGCCACGATCAGCAGGGCTTCCAGCCCTTCACGCACGATGATCATCAGGCTGTAGAGCAGCAGGCTCCAGTGGGTCTCTTCCCCCTCCCCGAGCAACGCGACCGCTTTCTGCAGATCCTGCTCCAGCGCGGCCGCCTGTTCCGTCAGCTTCTCCTGCGGCTGGCCGGCCTTCATCAGGCTGACCATGCGGGTGAAATAGGCTTCAAGGGTGGTTTTGAACGCCGCGTCGCGGGAGCCGATTTTGTTCTCCATGCCGCTGGCTTCGAAGCGGTCGAAGTAGCTATCCTGGATATCCTGAATGGCGCCTTCCGCTTCACCGCGCTGATAGCGCGCCAGTGCCGCATCCATGCTGCGGTTAATTCCCGCCGCGACGCTGGCCCAGTCGGCATTCGGCACGGAGGCGTCCGCCGCCGTCGGGTTGACCTGCGGCCCGTCGTCGCGGGTGCCCGGCAGGCCGGGTAGAAGGTCTTCCAAATCCTGCAGCAGCGCGGTGACCTGATAAGAGACGTCGTTCAGCTGCCCCGGCTGCGCCGTCAGCGCGATCAGGGCGGTGAACTGCTGGTTAATCGCCGCGGCCTCCTTCGCCGAGCGATTCTTACGCACCGCGATTTCCATTTCCGAGTTTTTGAAACCCTGATAGTGCGCCTGCTGGATCTGCTGGCTGGCGAGATCGTAGCGGCCGGCCTGATACTCGCTCACCGCCTGCGCCAGCCGATCGTCGATAGTGCGGAAGCTCTCCTGCCACTGCGGCGCGATATCGTCCCGCGATAAGGCGGTATGCTGCTCCTCCGCCACCAGCCGATGCCCGCCGTCAAGCACCGGTTCGACTTCGCGCAGCGCCTGCTTCAGGCCATCGATGCGCGCCTGAACCGCGTCCAGCGGTTTCCCTTCGGCAATCATCCGCCGGATGTCGCCGAAGGTACTCTCCATTTCGTAGCTTTTGCGCGCCGAAATATTAATGCGAATCGGCCCTTCGAGGTTTTCAAACACTTCAAAGTAGGCGCTCTGAACTTCCCGGCGCGCCTCGTCGTTCCTGTGCTGCTGGTACAGCTGCGCCGTTTTGTCCAGCCGCTGCTCGATATCCTCGATGTAGGGGGCATAGTGGGTCTGAGCCAGCGCGGCGGCGCTAAACAGGAGGCTAAAAAGCATCGCCAGAAAGAGAAAACGTGGAGCTGCCATTGCGCCTTCCATCGAAATTTAATGATAATAATTATCATTGCCATTTTTACTTTCGCTGTACATGACGCAGATCATGAAAATGTCAAAGCGTGAAAATTTATGTCAAATATTGCAAAGCGCGCGGCGCTAATAGCGCGTAGCGTCCGTAGTTAATCGCGCCGGGTCCTGCTGCAGGCGCTGGAGAAATTTGCCGTAGCCCTGCGACCCCATCCAGTAATTAATACTCTTCTCAACGCCGTTCGAGGTTAAGGTCGCCCCGCTAATACCGTCGACCGTATAATCGTCGTGCTGTCCGGCGTTATTCTGCGTCACCTTCAGCGCCGGCTGGCCGTTATTATCGCGTATTTTTTTGCCCGCCCACTGCCTGAGCCACTGCGGGTCTTCCACCCTCGCGCCGAGCAGCGGCGTCTCATTTTGCCGGTAGTACAGCAGGTCTTTCACCGTGCGGCCGTCGGTGTCGATGGCCACCAGCGCATACATCATCGATTTCGCCCCTTTGCCGGAAACAGGCAGAATAATCTGTTGAATCGTATTGTTATTATCGTGAACGAGGTAGATATCCACCAGGGAGCAGCGCTGCCTGATTTGCGCCGGATCGCCGGCCGCCGGCAGGCTGACGCAGCGTTTTTGCGCCGCGCTACCCTTGCCCGCCGCCAGCAGCTCGCCGCTATCGAGATTAAGCTGACGAACGGTAACCCGGCGCTGAAACAGCGCCCTTTGCGCCTGCGGATCGCGCTGGCCGCTTTCATCAAGCCCGGCAACTTTGAGAACGGCAGCGGCGGTTTCATCACCGTCGGGTTCGGCAAAATTGTCTTTGAGCAGTAAAAAATAGCCGCCCGCCGCGGCAAAAAATAAAATACAAAAAAACATCAAAGATAAAACAATAATTTTACGTTTAGCCATGAGCTTATTATCCCCGTTACCCGATACGTATCGATCGCTACCTGCGATATAGCTTGCAATTATTTTTGTCCCGCTGTCCAGCACGACGTTACCTGGCCCGTAGCGGCTAAATAAATCATTTACCACTGGATAAATTAGCCAACGGCGCGCTTAGTAAATATATTTCACCCCCGTAAAAACATTTATTAATAACGCCAAAATAATATTAAACGCGCTGCCGATCTATTTTTCGGTCAAAAGATGAGGCTTATCATCCAGCCGGAACGAGGCGCCCGGTAGTGGGCGGCTGAAATGAGTAAAAAAAACCTCCCGGCGCTGGTTTTTCTTAGGATTAATCTTATAATCGAAGGATAAAAATTCACCTGCCAGCATCATCTTGAGAAAGGCAACAAACATGCCCAGACCTACTGCGCTGTACGTTCCTCATGTTTTGAGCGCGGCGGATATCGCGCCGGAAGAGCGTTTCCAGCAAATATCGCAAAACCTCGGCTGCTATGGGATAGAAGTGGCGAACAACCGCCGCCCGGCAGAGATTATTGCCACACATAAGACTATATCCGCTATTTCCGGCGACTATTGTAGTGCGATGGGTTCTAAAAATCAGACCACCTTTGACCCACATCGGGTCGAAGAGCAATCGATCTATATTTCGCTGCTGGTGCAGGGACATCAGGTTATTAGCGGCAGAAAGAAATCCGTCGCCGCGCAGGTGAATCCGGGAATGCTGATTGTTCATCAGCGCAATGACTATTATCAGTATCAGTGCGACGATGTGAAGCAGCTCTATATCATTCCCCGCAGCGAGAAAATCAAAGAAGTTTTTAACGGCAGGCTCAATAGCCCGATAGTTTCCTTGGAGAATCATCATCTGGCGATGTTCCTGAAATCGCATATGCTGCTGCTCGATACGCATTCAGCCAGCTTGTCGCCGAAAGAGACGGCGACTGTTGTGGATGGTCTGCATAATATGGCGCTATTAGTGCTGAGCGATATCGCGAAACAGCAGGGATTAATGTCGTCAGGAAAGCTGGGGCATCTGGTGAATAGCGCGAAATCGTTTATCGCCCTGCACTATCAACAGCACGATCTCTCCCCGGATCTGCTATCGAAAGCGCTCCACTGCTCGCGCTCCAGTCTTGACCGCGCCTTCAACGAACAGGGAACCTCGGTCATGACGGTGCTCAAAGAGCGGCGTTTAGAAGCCGCGCGCGAGCTGCTGGAAAATGCGCCTCAGCTGCGGGTCGAGCAAATTTCGTGGCTCTGCGGGTTTATCAGTCATCCGCTATTCAGCAAAAGCTTTCGCGAAAAATATCACGCATCGCCGAAGGCCTGGCGCGAAAATTATCATAAAGCAGGTTAATACCCTGCGGGCATATTGGTTCAGCGCTGGCGAAACGATTTAAAGCGCATAGCCCGGCGCTCTTTAATATAGCTAAGCAGGCTATAGACGGAAATGCCCAGCAGGGCAATAGCGACGATCGCTAAAATGACTGAGCTGATGTTCATTATGGTTTTCTCCATATCATTTAGAATAAGATTTTTATCATAATGATTCTCACCCCGGCGACCAGTCCCGCCAGCCTCAACTCTGTTCTCTGCCCCTCATGGCGCTGCTCACGACAAGCGCTTGATCTTCTTCGGCATGGGGAGCAGCATGGATCGGCAAACATAACAAAATAACAACACTATCCGCCCACCACAGGAGAAACTCAGTGCCAACCGGACATCGCTTGCAAGCTACGGATCTGCATCAGTTTGTCGTCACCCTCTTCAGCCATCTCGGCAGCACCGCCACCGAAGCGACCCTGGTCGCCGACCATCTGATTGCCGCCAACCTCGCCGGCCACGACTCGCACGGCGTCGGGATGATCCCGAGCTACGTGCGCTCCCTGGCCGGGGGGCACCTACAGCTTAACCGTCATGCCAGCATTATGAAGGACGCCGGTGCCGTCGTGACCCTCGACGGCAACGCCGGGTTTGGTCAGGTGGTCGCCCATGAGGCGATGCAGATCGGTATCGAAAAGGCAAAACAGCACGGCATGGCCGCCGTTGCCCTGCGCAACGCCCACCATATTGGCCGCATCGGCTACTGGGCCGAGCAGTGCGCCGCGGCGGGCATGATCTCCATCCACTTCGTCAGCGTCGTCGGCGACCCGATGGTTGCGCCGTTTCGCGGGAAGGACAGCCGCTTCGGCACCAACCCGCTGTGCGTGGTGTTTCCGCGCAAAGGCCAGCCGCCGCTGCTGCTGGACTACGCCACCAGCGCCATCGCCTTCGGCAAGACCCGGGTTGCCTGGCATAAGGGCGAAGCGGTTCCGGCAGGCTCGCTGATCGATGCCCAGGGCGAGCCGACCAATGACCCGGCGGTGATGCAGACCTCGCCCCTCGGCGCGCTGCTGACCTTTGCCCAGCATAAAGGCTACGCGCTGGCGACGCTGTGCGAAATCCTCGGCGGCGCGGTATCCGGCGGCCAGACAACCCACCAGGAGAGCCTGCAAACCTGCGTCGACGCTATTTTTAACTGCATGACGACCATTATTCTGGATCCGGAAACCTTCGATGCCCCGGAGATGCAGAGCCAGACCGAGGCCTTTATCGACTGGTGTAAGCAATCGCCGCACGATCCGGACGCACCGATTCTGGTCCCTGGCGAGTGGGAACAGGCCAACCGTCAGGAGCGGCTGGCGCTGGGTATTCCGCTGGACGAGGGCAGCTGGCAGGCCATCTGCAGCGCGGCGCAGGAAGCCGGTTTAGCGCCGCAGACCCTGGCCCACTTCCGGCAAAAAATGGCCTGATCCCCCGCCCTGCATCCCTTCCTTCGCGCCGCCAGCCGGCGCGAGCCCGCAATAGCCGGTGCGTCGGGCCCGGCGATTCGTCATCGTCATTAGTGACGACATCGCGACGACCCGGCGCACCGTGATTTAATTTATCAGCAAAATCAATATTTTATTTTTTGGCACGGTTCCTGCTTAACAGCCTCACCTGACGTCAGCATCGTGACGAAGGGACTCAATGACGATGGCAGGCCGGGCCCGGCCTGACCGCCGATCTTCATTCACTGTTAACAGGTCTGTTACTGATGAAAAAAATCACGAGCGTTTGCCCTTACTGTGGGGCGGGTTGCAAACTCAAGCTGGTTGTCGAGAACGATAAAATTATCCGCGCGGAAGCCGCTGACGGGGTAACTAACCAAAACCAGCTGTGCCTCAAAGGCTACTACGGATGGGATTTCCTCAACGATACCCAGCTGCTCACCCCGCGCCTGAAGCAGCCGATGATTCGCTACCAAAAAGGCGGCAAGCTCACCCCGGTCAGCTGGGATGAGGCGATCCGCTACACGGCGAAGAAGCTGCAGGCCATTAAACAGCAGTACGGCCCGCGCGCCATTATGACTACCGGATCATCCCGCGGTACGGGGAATGAAACCAACTATGTGATGCAGAAATTTGCGCGCGCGGTACTCAACACCAACAACGTCGACTGCTGCGCCCGCGTGTGTCACGGGCCGTCGGTGGCAGGCCTTCAGCAGGCGCTGGGCAACGGCGCGATGAGCAACTCGATAAGCGATATTGAAAACTCAAAATGCCTGCTGGTATTTGGCTACAACTGCGCGGATTCCCACCCTATCGTGGCCCGCAGGGTGATCAAAGCCCGCGAGAACGGGGCGAAGATCATCGTCTGCGACCCGCGCCGCATTGAGACCGCGCGCATTGCCGATCGTCACCTGCAGCTTAATAACGGCAGCAATATGGCGCTGGTCAACGCCTTCGCGCACGTCCTGCTCGAAGAAGACCTCTACAACCATGATTACGTCGATCGCTTTACCGAAGGTCTTGAGGCCTACCGGGAAGCGGTGCGGGACTACTCTCCCGAGGCGGTCGAACCGCTGACCGGGGTTCCGGCGCAGGAAGTGCGCCAGGCGATGAGAATGTTTGCCGCCGCGCCTTCGGCCACCATTATGTGGGGAATGGGCGTAACCCAGTTCGGCCAGGCAGTGGACGTGGTCAAAGGGCTGGCCAGCCTCGCGCTGCTCACCGGCAACCTCGGGCGGGAGCACGTCGGCGTGGGCCCGGTACGCGGACAAAACAACGTGCAGGGCGCCTGCGATATGGGAGTCCTGCCGAACCTCTTCCCCGGCTATCAGGAGGTCACCGACCCGCAGGTGCGGGCTAAGTTTGCCGCGGCCTGGGGCATCGATCCGGCGCTGATGGATGACAAGGTCGGCACCCGTATCACCGAAGTGCCTCATAAGGCGCTGACCGGGGAGATCAAAGCCTACTACATTATGGGGGAAGATCCGCTGCAGACGGAAGCCGACCTCGGACTGGTGCGCAAGGGCATCGAAGCGCTGGATTTTGTGGTGGTGCAGGATATCTTTATGACCAAAACCGCCGAGATAGCCGACGTGCTGCTCCCGGCGACCTCCTGGGGCGAACACGGCGGCGTGTTCACCTGCGCCGATCGCGGTTTCCAGCGCTTTGAGAAGGCGATCCCGGCGGCGGGCAACGTCAAGCGCGACTGGGAGATCATCAGCCTGCTGGCCAGCGAAATGGGCTATCCGATGCGCTACGCGGATAACCAGCAAATCTGGGACGAAATGCGCGAGCTGTGCCCGCTGTTCTACGGCGTAACCTATGAAAAAATGGGCGAGATGAACCACGTGCAGTGGCCCTGCCCGACGCTGGATCACCCGGGCACGCCGTGGCTTTATAAGGACAATCAGTTTGATACCCCGACGGGTAAAGGTCAGCTGTTCGCCGCGCCGTGGCGAGCTCCGGCCGAAACGCCGGATGCCGACTTTCCGCTGGTGCTCTGCACGGTGCGCGAAGTCGGCCACTATTCCTGCCGCTCGATGACCGGCAACTGTGCGGCGCTGCAGTCGCTGGCCGACGAACCGGGCCGGGTGCAGATTAGCCGCGCCGATGCGCAGCAGATGGGGATCGTCGACCGACAGCTGGTGTGGGTCAGCTCGCGGCGCGGAAAGGTTATCACCCGCGCCGATATCAGCGATCGCATCAACAGCGGCGCCGTCTATATGACCTATCAGTGGTGGGTGGGGGCCTGCAATGAGTTGACCCAGGATAACCTCGACCCGATCTCCAAAACGCCGGAAACCAAATACTGCGCGGTGAAGGTTGAAGCCATTGCCGATCAGCGCTGGGCGGAGCAGTTTGCGCTTACCTCCTACAACGAGATGAAAGCGCGTCTCAAAGAGGCGGCTAACGCCTAAAAAACTCAGGGGAGGCGCGCCTCCCCTTGCGTGACGTTGTCACTCACCCCCCATCAGGCGTCGCCGGCAGCAGTTTTTCCACCAGCGCCGTCCACATCAGCACTCCGGGTCCGATCAGGTCGTCATTAAAATCATAGCCGGCGTTATGCAGCGGTTTCGACGGCGTCTCGCCATCGGTACCGATCCAGAAATAGGCGCCAGGACACGCTTCCAGCATGCAGGCAAAATCTTCCGAGGCCATAGACGGGCTGACCTGGGCATTCACCGCCGACTCGCCCAGCGCGGCAATCGCCGCGTCGCGGACGCTCAGCGCCTGCGCCGGGTGGTTGCGGGTGACCGGATAGCCGGGATACCAGAATATCTCCCCCTTGACGTCAGATACCTGCGGCTGCGTCGCCACGTAGCTCTCAATTAGCCCTTTGACCCGCTCGCGAACCGGGTTGCTCAGGCAGCGGAAGGTACCGCGCAGCACCACTTTGTCCGGCAGGACGTTGATCGCCTCGCCGCCGTTAATCTGCGTAATGCTGACCACCGCCGACTCCTGCGGCGACAGGCGGCGCGACGGAATCGTCTGCAGCGCCATGATAAGCTGCGCGGCGGCGACGATCGGATCGGCCCCGCTCTCCGGCATCGCCGCATGGCAGCTTTTGCCGGTCAGGGTGATTTCGAACGCATCGAGGGAGGCCATCATCGCGCCGCTGTTGATCGCCACCTGCCCCAGCGGAAGCCCCGGCCAGTTGTGCAGCGCGTAGATTGCGTCCATCGGAAACAGGGTAAACAGCCCCTCTTCGACCATTTTTCGCGCGCCGCCGAGGTTCTCTTCCGCCGGCTGAAAAACGAAATGCACCGTGCCGCGAAAACGGCGGGTCCGCGCCAGATGCGACGCCGCCGCCAGCAGCATCGCGGTATGACCATCGTGGCCGCAGGCGTGCATCACGCCGGGATTGCGGGATTTGTAGCTGACCTCGCCGAGTTCGGTAATCGGCAGGGCGTCCATATCGGCGCGCAGGCCAATAACCGGGCCAGGGCCATTCTCCAGGGTCGCCACCACCCCCGTTCCCGCCAGCCCCGTATGCACCTGCAGGCCAAACGAGGCCAACAGTTCGGCGACGCGACGGGAGGTTTTCTGTTCCTGGTAGCCCAGCTCAGGGTAAGCATGAAAATCGCGTCGCCAGCGAATAGCCTCTGCGATGGATGAAGGCGATACTGCCATGTCGTACTCCTTTCCTGCACAGCATCAACGCTGAACGAGTGTTGTTATCGGTATGCATTTTATCCATGCGCCCCGCGAGCGCCGGGCTGCTCTATGAGTTATATCCTTTCGCCAGCGCGCTGACAACTCTCGCTAACCGTCCCCCGGCGGGCTTTGGCGAGCGCTCGCGGCGCCCTTCTCATTAATGGTAGCCATTTCAACGGTGACAGACGGCATATGATTAACTAATATGCAGGGCTGTTGGCGATTCGCCAGATTATCCACCTGTTGACTTCCGTTATCGGGAATAAAATGTTTAACCCAGACCACAATCGCTTAGCGCCCACGCTGGCGATGATCATGGCCGCCTCGCTGGTAGGCTTTATCACCGGCTACACGGTGCCGCTTATCAGTCTTGAGCTTGCGCAGCAGCAAATTGACACCGTCTACGTTGGCCTGCTGGCCGCGCTGCCGCCGGCGGGAATGATGCTCTCTTCCTTCCTTTCTCCCGCGCTGTGCCGCCGTTTTGAGATGGGCGTACTGCTCAGCGCGAGCCTGATCCTGCTGGCCCTGGCGACGGTAGCCTCCTGCCTGACCGTCGATCTGACGCAGCTCCTGCTGCCGCGCTTTCTCACCGGCCTCGCCTCGGGGGTGATTATCGTGCTGGGGGAAAGCTGGATCACCGGCGGGGCGGCGGGGAAAAATCGCGCCACGCTGACCGGGATTTACGCCTCGGCGTTTACCGGCTGCCAGCTGGCCGGGCCGCTGCTGATTTCCGCCGGCCCCGACTATCAGTCATGGGCGCTGCTGGCGATCTGCGGCCTGACCGCCGTGTGCCTGTTTATGCTGCGCCACCTGCCGGGCGGCAGCCGCGAGAGCCTCGCCGGACGCGCCAGCTGGCGCAGCCTCGGCGTATTTTTGCCGGTTCTGGCTTCCGGCGTATTCTGCTTCTCCTTCTTTGATGCCAGCATCCTGGCGCTGCTGCCGCTGTACGGCATGGATAAGGGGCTAAACGAGTCGATGGCGGTGCTGCTGGTGACGGTGGTACTCACCGGCGATGCGCTGTTCCAGGCGCCGCTTGGCTGGATTGCCGACAGGTTCGGCATTCGCCGCGTGCACCTCAGCTGCGCGCTGGTGTTCTGCCTCGCCCTGCTGGCGCTGCCCTTCCTGCTCGGCTCGCGCATTCAGCTGATTGCCGGCTGCCTGGTTCTCGGGGCGGCGGCGGGCGCGCTCTATACCCTGTCGCTGGTGCGCGCCGGTAAAACCTTCTCCGGGCAGAAGCTGATCATGATAAACGCGCTGCTAGGGTTCTTCTGGTCGGCGGGGAGCGTTGCCGGGCCGGTGATCAGCAGCCTGGCGATCGGCGTCTCGGGATATGATGGTCTGATCGTCACCCTCTTCGCCAGCGGCCTGCTGTTCCTGCTGATTCAGAGCGTCGGGCAGAGCGAGAAAACGCTGCTGGCTAACGAGCGTGAAGCTTCAGTCGATGAGGTTAGCGAAGCGGCGCAGTAGCGCGCAGCTTCGCCTGCAGCAATATGATAAAGCGGCCCTGGCGGCCGCTTTTGCTTACAGCACCTTGCTGAGAAACGCGGCGGTGCGCGGGTTGCTCGGGGCGCTAAAGATCTGCTCCGGCCGGCCCTGCTCCTGAATGATCCCGCCGTCGATAAAGATAACCCTGTCGGCGACTTCGCGGGCAAAGCCCATTTCATGGGTCACGATCACCATCGTCATCCCTTCGCTGGCGAGATTTTTCATCACCGCCAGCACGTCGCCGACCAGCTCGGGATCGAGCGCCGAAGTCGGTTCATCGAACAGCATGATCGACGGCTTCATCGCCAGCGCGCGCGCAATCGCCACCCGCTGCTGCTGGCCGCCGGAGAGGCTGGAAGGCCAGGCGTCGCGCTTATCGCTCAGCCCCACCTTCGCCAGCAGCTCTTCCGCCAGCGCAATCGCCGCCTGCCGGGCCATGCCGCGCAGGTTCATCGGCGCCATGATCAGGTTTTCCAGCACCGTCATATGCGGGAACAGGTTAAAGCGCTGAAAGACCATGCCGACGCTTTCACGCATCTTATTCAGATCGGTGGCGCGATCGTGGACGGCAAAGCCGTTGACCGCAACTTCGCCTTCGCTGACGGTTTCCAGCGCGTTCATGCAGCGCAGAAAAGTGCTTTTCCCGGAGCCCGACGGGCCGATGATGCACACCACTTCCTGCGGTTGAATATCGCAGCTGATGCCGCGCAGGACGTGGCTGTCACCGAAGCGTTTGTGCAGATTGTTAATGTGAATCACTTTTGCCAAACCTCTTTTCCAGACGGTTAACCAGCTGTGCCAGCAGGAAGGTAATCACCCAGTAGACCAGAGAGATCGTCAGATAGGGTTCCCAGTAGGTAGCGTAGGCGCCGGAGACGGTGCGCGCGGCGTAGGCCAGGTCGGCAAGGCCGATCGCCGACGCCAGCGAGGAGTCCTTAACGATAGCGATGGCGTTGTTGCCCAGCGGCGGCAGAATGCGGCGAAACGCCTGCGGCAGGATCACCTGGCGCATGGTTTTCCACCACGGCATCCCCAGCGCGCGGGAGGCTTCCATCTGCCCTTTGTCGATCGACTGAATGCCGGCGCGGAAAATTTCCGAGACGTAGGCCCCGGCGTTCAGCGTTATCGCCACCACGCAGGAGAGAAACGCGCCGTAGTTAGAGCGCAGCTCGCGGGCAAAGTCGGCGCTCATCATGCCGCCGGTGACCAGCAGGCCGTCGCGCGGGTTGATAAACAGCGGTACCAGCGCGAAGTGAACCACCATGATTTGCACAAACAGCGGCGTGCCGCGAAATGCGCTGACGTAGAAGCGCACCGGGAACTGGACCAGGTAGCGCAGGACGTATTTCCATACCCCGTGCTCGGCCTTCGCCATCCGCCCCAGCCCGAGGGTCAGCCCCCACAGGGTGCCGAGGATCACGCAAATAATGGTGCATTTAATGGTCATCAAGGCGCCGTCCATAAACAGCGGGCCGTACTCCTCGATGATCTCCCAACGGAATCCCGTCATAACCCTTCCCTAAAAAATACGGCTATCGTCAGAGCCGATAGCCGTGATTAAGACAAAAAAAACAGATCTTATTGCGCAGGCAGCGTCGGGACGTTGTCGTCGAACCAGGTTTTGTAGATTTTGGCGTAGGTGCCGTCAGCAACAATTTTCTGCAGGCCGGCGTTGATTTTCGCCTGCAGCTCGCTGTTGCCTTTGGCCACCGCAATACCGAAATACTGCCGCTCAAACTTCGCGTCCGGCACCAGCCTGAACTGCTTCTCCGGGTGCTGCTTGATGTAGTATTTCACCACCCCAACGTCCCCTACCGCCGCGCTGACGCCGTCTTCAAACAGCTCCTGCAGCATCAGCGGCGTATTGTCGAAGCGCTTAATGGCGGTGCTGTTTTTACCCAGCACGTCAGAGACCACGATATCGCCGGTGCTGGAGTTCACCACCCCGACCTTCTCGCTTTTCAGCGCCGCCAGCGAGGTCACTTTCGAATCAGCAGGCACCACGATCGACTGCTCGGCCGGGAAATAAGGCGCGGAGAAATCCACCATCTGCTTACGCTTATCGGTAATGGTGATCCCGGAGATGATAATGTCGCGGTCGCCGGTGTTGAGGGTGGCGAAGATCCCCTCCCACGGCGTATTGACCAGCTTGATATCAAAGTTTTCCGCTTTGGCGATCGCTTTGATGATGTCGATATCAAAACCTTCCAGCTGCTTCTGGCTATTTTCATATTCAAACGGGCGATAGGTGCCGCCCGAACCGACAACGTAGGTTTGCTGTGCCGCCTGCGCGGTACCCATCATTGCCGCCATCAGGCAGCACGCTTTCATCCACTTCTTAACCATGATGATTCCTTTTTATGCATTTATTTTGCATAAAAATACACATACTCAGCATGGCATGCAACCACAAACCTTAGCTGCGGTGATTTATCTGGCTCTTAGCTACGCTTACCGCCAGATTTACCGATCGCTTTGTGCAGCTCGTTGATGCGCTTCATCGATTTCATGGTTTTTTGCGGAGCGGTAGAGGCGACCGACAGCACCATCATTTCCAGGCATACCAGCACCGTTCCGTGCAGCGGCACCCGCCCGTTATCGCCGCCGCGCGGCACCTCGATAACCACCTGCGCCTCCTGGCTGAAGCGGGAATCGACCGCCTGGGTCAGCAGAATCGTCGGAATACCAAGCCGCCGGGCCTCCCGCAGGGTGGTCATGCCCTCCCGGTGGGGGGATTTTTGCCCCATCATAATCAGCACGTCGCCGCGCTGCAGGCCGATCAGCTGTTCGGCGAGGCTAAAACCGGTGCGGTTCAGGACGTAGGAAGGCAGGCCGATGCGGCTGAACAGCCTGCCGGTATACTCCGCCAGAATCCCCGACGCCCCGATGCCGAAAATCGCCACCTGGCGCGCGTCGGTCAGCAGGGCCACCGCCTGCGCGACCGCCGCGCGGTTGTCAGGACGGGAGAGCACCTCACAGGCGCGCTGGTGGCCCTCCAGCACGAAATCGATGCTCGAATTGACGTCGGTAGAGAGCGCATTGACGGTCGAGAGCATTTTCTCCGAGGAGGTAATCGACGGGCCAAACCAGCGCTCCATCGTCTGCTTCAGCTCACGCAGCCCGGCGAAGCCCAGCGCCTGGATGGCCCTGACCACCGTGGCGTCGGAGGTGTGGGTGGCGGTGGCAATCTCCATCGCCGTGCGCTCCAGCACCACCTCGCGGTTGTCGTTGATATAGCTGACCACCGCCAGCAGGCGCGGCGACAGCTGATGCGCCCGGGCGCGAAAGCGGTCGCCAAACAGGTCAACCCGCCCTTTCTCGCGTTTTAGCGGGGTTTTCATTTCAGCCCCGCCGGCAGCGGACGTCCGGCAATATGCGACTGCACTTCGGCCGCCATCAGGCTCAGGGCGGCGAAGGAGTTGGAGATCACGTCCTCACGCGGCAGCAGGATATAGCGTCCGCTGCGGCAGGCGCGCATAAAGTCGCACCAGCCCGGCATCACGGCCTCCATCGCCTGCAGCTCGTCCTGCGGCTTGCCGCCGGTATCGGAGCGCCAGGTCGCAAAGACGAAATCGGCATCCAGCTCCGGCAGCTGCTCGGCGCTGACGTCGATGCGCTGGCCGTCGGGAATACCTTCAATCAGCGGCGGGAAGCGGAAGCCGGCATCGCGCAGCACGCGCCCCAGCGCGTGATAGGCGTGATGGACGGTCACTTTACCGCCGTTGGCCTGAATCACCGAGACGGTAATCTTCTGCGTATCTACCGCGGCCTTCAGCTGCTTAATCTGCTCCTGATAGCGTCGTTCAAGCACCGCCAGCCGCGCCTCGGAGCCGGTAAGCTGCGCCAGCTTAGCGTAAATGCGCGGCGCGCTGCCCTGCAGATGGTCGATGCTCACCGTCGGGGCGATCTTCTCCAGCTGTTCAACGGAGACGTGGCGGCTCGGCTCGGTAATGATCAGGTCCGGCCTGGCCGCGGCCACGGCTTCAAGATCGATATCCGCAGTACCGATAAACTGAATATCGCTGTTATCAAAATCGACGCCGGTAAGCTGGGCGCTGGAGCGCAGATAGTGGCTACCGTCCGGGCGCGTACGCCCGTGGCTGGCGACCGGCGGCACGCCGAGCTCAATCAGCGGGATCGTAATATCCAGATCGTGCATCGAGACAATCCGCTGCGGATGCAGCGGCACGTTCACCACCCGACCTAAATCATCGGTAAATTTTTGCGTCTGACTCGCGGCGGCACCTGCGGTGCCAGCCACGCAAAGCAGCAGAGGAACTAACCAACGCATAGCAATCCTTCAGATTTACAGGGCATCACGACGACGCCACAGCAGCAGAATAAAAAACGGACACCCCACCAGGGCGATCACAATCCCGGCCGGGATTTGCAGCGGCGCAAAGGCCACCCGCCCGATGGTGTCGGTCACCAATACCAGCAGAGCGCCAACCAGCGCGCTGCCGCACAGCAGAGAGACCTGGCCGCCGCGCAGCAGAAAGCGCGCCATATGCGGCGCCATCAGGCCAACGAAGCCGAGGCTGCCCACGCATGAAACGCTGGCTGAGGTCAGCAGAACCGGAGCAAAAAAGCGCAGCAGCGTCAGCTGCTGCAGCCGGACGCCGAGGCCGATCGCCGTTCGGTCGCCGAGCAGCGCCACGTCCGCCGCCCGGGCGGTAAGAAACAGGATCAGCGCCCCGGGCAGCGCCCAGCAGAAGGCGACCGCCAGCAGCGGCCAGGTCGCCGCATGCAGGCTTCCCGCCAGCCAGATCATCGCCGTCTGCACGTCGCGGACGTCGGCGGTGGTCATAAAAATGCCGACCGCCGCGGCCAGCGTCCAGGAGACGCCGATACCGATCAAAATGAAGCGCGGCCGCGAACAGTCGCGCGCCAGCGCCAGCACCAGCAGCGCCACCAGCACGCCGCCGACCATTCCTGCCAGCGGTCGCCACGCCAGCGCGATCGCCGGGAAGAACAGAATCAGCGTCAGCACCACCACGCTGGCCCCCTCCTTGACGCCGATAAGCCCCGGATCCGCCAGTCCGTTACGGGTGATGCTCTGCATCGCCGCGCCGGCCATCCCCAGCATCGCCCCGCACAGCAGCGCCATAAACATCCGCGGCAGGCGGATATCGAACAGAATAAAACGCTGCTGCCCGGTGACGCTATCCGCGGCCAGCAGCGCCCGGAGCAAGGTTCCGGAAGGCAGCGGAAAACTGCCGCGCGTCAGGCCAAACGCGCCGAGGATCGCCACCACGACGAACAGCGCGGCGGCCATCTTCAGCGCCGCCGGGCGCAGCAGAATATGACGACTCCCGACAATCAGCGGGCGGAATCCGGCACGACGTGCGGCGCTTTTCATTTAAAGAATCTCGCGGCAATAAAGATAAACAGCGGCGCCCCCACCAGGGCGGTCATCGCCCCGGTCGCCAGCTCCTGAGGCGCCACCAGGGTACGCGCCGCAATATCCGCAAGCACCAGCACCAGGGCGCCCACCGGCGCCGCCAGCGGTAGCGCCAGGCGAATATCCTCGGTAATCAGCCGCCGCACCACGTGCGGGACCACCAGGCCGACAAAGCCGATCGGCCCGGCAACGGCTACCGCCGAACCGCACAGTAGCGCGATCGCGGTCAGCCCCAGCAGCCGGGTTTGGGCGATCTTCACGCCCAGCCCAAGCGCGACTTTATCCCCCAGCGCCAGCACGTTAAGCCGCGGGGCGATGGTGAGCGCAATCAGCAGCCCGCCCAGCGCCGGGATCAGCGCCGCACGCAGCGTCTGCCATTTCAGTCCGGCAAGATCGCCCGCCAGCCACGTACGCATCGCCAGCAGCGTTTGCTCATCCAGAATCAGGATCGCCGCGGTCACCGCCGACGCAAAGGCCGAGAGCGCCACCCCGCACAGGGTGATGCGCAGCGGCGTCATGCCGCCGCGTCCGGAGGAGGCCAGCAGCATCACGGCGCCAAACAGCAGCCCCGCGCCGCAGGCGGCGGTCAGCGGGCGGCCGAACGTCACTTCGCCGAGGCCCAGCGCCGAGGTCGCCACCACCGCCAGCGACGCGCCGGCATTAAGCCCAAGAATGTGCGGTTCGCCGAGCGGATTACGGATCACCGTCTGCAGCAGCATTCCCGCGATACCGAGCGCGGCGCCGGTCAGCAGCGCGGCGGCCAGGCGCACAAGGCGTAAATCGACAATAATCCGCTGGTCAAAATCGCGCGGATCGTAATGGAGCAGCGCCTGCAGTATCGTCTGCGGCGCAATCCAGCGCGCCCCCAGCCCCAGGTGCACCAGCGAGCCGCCGACCAGCAGCAGGGTCAGTAGCACAAGGGCCAGCCGCGGCCGGGCGCGTCGGCGCTGGAGCATCAGCGCGCTGGCGCTCATTGTCCGGCCGCCTGGCGGGCGCGAAAGGGCATAAAGAACGGTTTACCGGTTTGCGGGTTCAGCGACATCTGCACGTCAACGTCAAACACCGTTTTAATCAGCTCCGGCGTGCAGGTTTCATTTTCGTCAATGACCCCGGCAATGCGCCCCTGCTTGAGAAAGACCAGCGTATCGGCATAGTTCACCGCAAAGTTCAGGTCATGCAGGACGGTGACCACCGTGCGCCCGTGTTCGCGGGTCAGGGTCTGCAGCAGTTCGAGAATATCGACCTGATAGCGCAGATCGAGCCAGGTGGTCGGCTCATCGAGCAAAATGGTGGCGGTTTGCTGGGCCAGCGCCATCGCGATCCAGCAGCGCTGGCGCTGGCCGCCGGAGAGGCTGTCCACCGGCAGATGGGCGAATTCGGCGGTGCCGGTGAGCGCCAGCGCCTCTTCCACCGCCCGCTCGTCGGCGTCCGACCACTGGCGCATCAGCCCTTGCCAGGGATAGCGCCCGCGGGAGACCAGCTCGAAGACCGTCAATCCTTCCGGGGTGAGCGGCGACTGGGGCAATATTCCCAACTGGCGCGATACCGCCCGGGTGGGCAGCTCATGAATAACCTGACCGTCGAGGCGCACGCAGCCGCCGAGCGGTTTGAGCATTCGGGCGATAGTCGATAGCAGCGTGGATTTACCGGAGCCGTTGGCCCCGGCCAGTACCGTCATTTTGCCGTGGGGGATCGTCAGATTAATATCGTTGACGATAAGGGTCTGGCCGTATCCGGCCGACAGGGAATCCAGCACAATTCCCTGCTCTGCAGGTATCACCCGCTGTGGCATAACTCGCTCCCGCACCGCAGCGGCGTGGCATCAGGCCCGCACGTACTGCACTCAAACAAAAATACATCTCATTCTCTTTTGATCATGATGTGAATGAATGTAGTAGTCAATACTCTGTTTCGCCCGTAGCGAAAAGGCGCGCCCTACGGCATGACGCGGCAGCAGCCTCTTAATAAAAATAATAATAAACATAAAGATACATACCATTTCCATCACTAAAACCAGCGCCAGAGCGTTGTTTTCAGCAGCGGCATTTTTTTATCTTACATAACGTTTACTACTACATTGCTACGTGATTGAATGATTCTCAATTACATATCTGGGCGCGAATTATAGCGGATAACAGATAGATAATATTTTTAAGGGCAATGATTTAATTGGCTTTATCTGTCCGCAAAGGACAGATTCGTTCATGAGAAACAGACAAATGACGCAATCAACTGTCCCTTTCACGACATTGAAAGGGCGTGCACTTTTTTCACTGATTTTTTTGGGTTCCTTTACTTCTCCGGGGATTATCGCAGCGGAAACCGCAGCGGAAAAAGATAAAAAGGCGAGCGACGAAACCATTACGGTGGTGGCGGACGGCACGCAGCAAAACGCCACCAGCGGCTATCAGCCCCTCAGCAGCTCGACCGCGACGCTGACCTCAATGCCGATGCTGGATATCCCGCAGGTGGTTAACACCGTCAGCGACCAGGTGCTGCAAGATCAGCACGTCACTACGCTCGACGAGGCGCTGTATAACGTCGCTAACGTCGTGCAGACCAATACCCTCGGCGGCACCCAGGACGCCTTTACCCGCCGCGGTTTCGGCGCCAACCGCGACGGTTCCATTATGACCAACGGGCTGCGCACCGTCCTGCCGCGCAGCTTCAACGCCGCCGCCGAGCGCGTGGAGGTGCTGAAAGGCCCGGCCTCGACGCTGTACGGCATTCTCGACCCCGGCGGGCTGATTAACGTGGTGACGAAACGCCCGGAAAAAACCTTCGGCGGATCGATTTCGGCCACCTCCACCAGCTTTGGCGGCGGCAGCGGCCAGTTTGACGTCACCGGGCCCATCGAAGGGACGCGGCTGGCGTACCGGGTCATCGGCGAATATCAGAATGAAGACTACTGGCGCAACTTTGGCAAAGAGAAGAGCAGCTTTATCGCCCCTTCCCTGACCTGGTTTGGCGACCGCGCCACGGTGAACGTGTCGTACTCGCATCGCGACTACAATACGCCGTTCGATCGCGGGACGATTTTCGATCTCACGACCAAAAAGGCCGTTAACGTCGATCGTAAAACGCGTTTTGACGAACCGTTTAACGTTACCGACGGCTATTCCGACCTGGCGCAGCTTAACGCCGAATACCGGCTCAACGAGGCCTGGACCGCCCGCTTCGACTACAGCTACAGCCAGGATCACTACAACGATAACCAGGCTCGGGTCATGGCCTATGATTCGGCCACCGGCGACCTGACCCGGCGCGTTGACGCCACCCACGGCTCAACCCAGAAGATGCACTCGACCCGCGCCGATCTGCAGGGCGACGTGGTGATTGGCGGCTTCTACAACGAGATCCTCAGCGGTATCGCCTACGAGAACTACGATCTGCTGCGCACCGGCATGATCCGCTGTAAAAACGTGAAGGGATTCAATATCTACAACCCGGTCTACGGTACCGTCGATAAATGCACCAGCGTGTCGGCCTCCGACAGCGATCAGCGCATCCAGCAGGAGAGCTACGCCGCCTACGTGCAGGATGCGCTCTACCTGAACGACCGCTGGATCGCCGTCGCCGGCGTGCGCTACCAGTATTACACCCAGTATGCCGGAAAGGGACGCCCGTTTAACGTCAATACCGACAGCAGCGACCAGAAGTGGACGCCGAAATTTGGCCTGGTCTATAAGCTGACGCCGACCATCTCGCTGTTCGGTAACGTGGCGCAGTCGTTTATGCCGCAATCGTCCATCGCCAGCTATATCGGCAACCTGCCGCCGGAAGAGTCCACCTCCTATGAGCTGGGCGCCAAGTTTGAACTGTTCAACGGCGTGACCGCCAATATCGCTCTGTTCGATATTGATAAGCGTAACGTGCTGTACAGCGAAACGGTCGGGGATGAAACCATTGCCAAAACGGCGGGTAAAGTGCGCTCACGCGGCGTAGAGATGGATGTCGCCGGGTCGTTAACCGACAACCTGAGCATCATCGCCAGCTACGGCTATACCGACGCCAAGGTACTCGACGATCCGGACTACGCCGGCAAGCCGATGCCAAACGTGCCAAAGCATACCGGTTCCCTGTATATGACCTATGACGTGCATAACGTCTATGCCAGCAACACCCTGACGCTCGGCGCCGGGGGGCACGCGGTCAGCAAGCGTTCCGCCACCAACGGCGCGGACTATTATCTGCCGGGGTACGGCGTCGCGGACGTGTTCGCCGCCTATAAGATGAAGCTGCAGTATCCGGTCACCCTGCAGGTTAACGTTAAGAACCTGTTTGATAAGACCTACTACACCTCGTCAATCGGTACCAATAACCTGGGCAACCAGATTGGCGACCCGCGCGAAGTGCAGTTTACGGTGAAGATGGATTTTTAAGCGCCTGACGCTCTCCCGGCGCAGCGCAACGTTGCCGCCGGGAGACGCTCCCCATCGCCAATCTTACCAGTCCTCCGCCTGGCCCAGGATGCGCAAAATGTCCTGCCGATGACCAACCAGCTGCGGATTATCGCGGTGGCGCGGAAAGGGCAGCGGCAGCGTAAATTCGGCAATAATTCGCCCCGGACGCGGCGACATCACCAGCACCCTTTCGCACAGCAGCAGCGCCTCTTCAATATCGTGCGTCACCAGCAGGCTGGTATAGCCCTGCTGCTGCCAGAGCGAGATAAGCTCGCGCTGCATGCTGATGCGCGTCAGGGAATCCAGCTTGCCTAAGGGTTCATCGAGCAGCAGCAGCCGCGGCTCGTTGAGCAGCGCCCGCGCCAGCGCCGCCCGCTGGGCCATCCCGCCGGAGAGCTGACGCGGCCAGGCGGCGCTAAACGCCTCAAGCCCCATCCGCGCAATCAGCGCGTCGGCCTTTGGCTCCAGCCCTTTTCTCCCCTGCGCCTGCGGCCCGAGCAGCACATTTTGCCGCACCGTCAGCCACGGATAGAGGGTCGGGTCCTGAAACACCAGGATCCGCTCCGGCCCCGGAGCCCCCATGCGGCGGTCATCGATCTGCACCTGGCCGCTTTGCAGCGCCTCCAGCCCCGCCAGCAGCCGCAGCAGGGTGGATTTACCGCAGCCCGACGGCCCAAGCAGCGCCACGCTCTCTCCGGGGCGCAGCTGCAGGCTGATATTCTCCAGCACCGGCACCGTCTGCCTGCCCAGCGCGAAGGCGTGGCTCAGATGGGCGATGTCGATGGCCGCACCGGCCGGCGCTGCCGTGGTCGTTACCATGTCATGCCTCCTCGCTGCCAGCTCAGCAGCCGGTCGCGCAAAATAAACAGTCCGCTAATCAGGCCGGAACAGAGAAAGGCCATCACCAGCAGCGCGGCGTACATGTTGGGGTAGGCCGCCCAGCCCTGCGCCCACTGCAGATAAAAGCCGATCCCGGATTTGACGCCCACCATCTCAGCGACGATCAGCACCGAAAACGAGGCGCCTAACCCCATAAACAGCCCGACGAAGACGTTCGGCAGCGCGGCGGGAATGGCCACCCGCAGGATCAGAAAGCGCTGGCTGGCTCCCAGCGTGCGCGCCACGTCGTACCAGGCTTTGTCGATACTCATCACCCCGGACCACGTCAAAACGGTGACCGGAAACCAGGTGCTGAGGGCAATTAAAAAGACGCTGGCCCCGAAGCTGGAAGGGAAGATAAACAGGCACAGCGGCAGCAGCGCCGTTGACGGCACCGGCCCGAGCAGGCGCAGCACCGGATGCAGCCAGTAGCCAATGCGCTGCGACCAGCCAATGGCCAGTCCGCTGATAAAGCCGCTGGATGTCCCGAGCAGCACCCCAAGGCTCAGCAGGCCCAGCGAGTGCAGCAGGCTATCCAGCAGGCGCGGCCAGTCGTCATACAGAACTTCGATCAGCGCCTGCGGCGGGGCAAAAAACGGTACCGGCAGGAGCGCGGATTTCGCCGTCAGCCACTCCCACAGGCCGAACAGCACCGGCAGCAGCGCCAGCCATTTCCCGGCATGCTGCAGACGCCCGCCCCGCTGGCGCCAGTAGCGGTAGCTCAGCGCCAGCAGCAGCAGCCCGCCGGCTATCGCGAACTGCGCCATTGCCCAGCCTTCGCTGTAGGGCCAGCGTCGCCCGGCATCCGGCCACCTGAGGGTAAAAAGCCCGCCCGCCAGCCACAGCGCGGCGGCCAGCAGGCCTTCAGCCCACAGCGGACCGCCCGCCCGCGGCCGCGACAGCGCCTGCTCAGGCGAATACGTTGGCATAAATACTCTCCGCAAACTGATGGGGATCGGTCCCGGGCTTGATCACCTGCACGCGCTGCAGGTCAATAGCGTACTGGGTCAGCTCTTTCACGAACGCCTCGCCGACGGCGTGGTGGCCGTGGCCCTGGCCGTGGAGGATCCCCGAGACCTCGGTTTCATTGGTATTTAGCGCGTGGGCCATAAACGCCTGCGCCACGCTTTGCGGGTGGGCCGAAGCGTAGCTATGCGCCTCCAGAATGGCCTGGGTCAGCGCGGCGGCCGCCGGCTTGTGGTCCCGCGCCAGCGATCCGCTAACCCCCAGCACGCAGCAGCTGAGGTCGGCATAATCCCCGCTCATATTGCTGGCGATCAGCTGATACTTTCCGGTCTCCAGCAGGCGGTAGCTGAAGGGTTCGCTGCCGCTGATGGCGGCAATCTCGCGTTTATCGAGCGCCACGCTCAGCAAATCGGCGGGATACACCTTCCACTGCACGTCGCTTAGCGGGTCGATCCCGTGACGCTTGAGCAAAATGGCGAAGAAGTTTTTATCCGGGCCGGCCATATCGGTCACCCCGATAGTCTGCCCTTTCAGGCTCTCCAGGCCGCCAAACGGCGAATTTTTTGCCGTCAGCAGATTCAGGCAGCCGCCGTGCGTCCCGGCGGTGAGCTTGACGTCAAAACCCTGCTCCAGCGCCTTCAGCCAGCGCAGCGCCATCCCGACGCCGGCGTCCGCCTTGCCGGTGGCTATCGCCTCCAGCAGAACGTCGGTCGAATTACCAAAATTGACGAACTCCACGTCGAGGTTGTACTTACTGAAAAACTTCTGCTGCTCGGCCACCGCGACCGGGGCAAGGCACACCGCGCTTTTGTTGATCGCCAGCTTGATTTTGTACGGTTCGGCCAGGCGCAGCGCCAGGTTTTCGCCCTCTGCGGGCATCGCCGCCATATCATGCGCCCACAGCGGCCAGGCCGTTGTCGCCAGCGCCGTGCCGGCGCTCAGCTGTAGAAAGCGACGGCGTGAAAAAGAGTGCTGGATCATGGCGTGGTCTCCTGCTGAGCGGCTTGCGCAGGCACGGTAAAGCCGTCATCAAACGTCGGCGTGACGTCCAGCCTGGCGCGAATCAGCCCGTTGGCCTGATAAAAATCGGCGGTTGCCTGCTGCTGGGCGACGATGCGCGAGTCCAGGCGCTGCCACTGCGATTGCCGGTTAGCGAACTGCGCCCGGGCGATATCCGCTGGAAAACGGATAATCTCGCCGAGGGTTTTGCCGTAGCTGTCCAGATTGGCATAGGCCCAGCGCTCCGCTCCCGCCAGGCGATGCAGATAATCCTGCAGCGCCGCCCGTTTAGCCGGGTCCTTGAGGCTGGCGTCGGTGGCAGCAAGGAAGGTATTGCCGGGCAGCAGCCCCTTGCCGCTGACCAGAATTTGCCCCTCGGCGGTTTTCACCAGCTGGGTGGTGTAGGGCTCCCAGGTCGCCCAGGCATCCACCGACCCGTTGAGCAATGCCACTTTGGCATCAACCGGGCCGAGGAAGACCCACTGCACGTCCCTGGGCGATATCCCCGCCTGCTCCAGCGCTTTGAGGGCGACAAAATGGCCGATAGACCCCTTCCCGGTAGCGATGCGTTTGCCCTTTAAGTCCGCCGCGCTTTTCAGCGGGCTGCCCGGGGAGACCAGCACCGCGGTGCCGGCGGGGTTGCTCTTATCGACGGCGATCGCTTTTACCGGCGCGCCGTTGGCGAGGGCGAACAGCAGCGGCGCATCGCCGATAATCCCGGCATCAACCGCACCGGCGTTCAGCGCTTCGGCCAGCGGCGCGGCGGCGGGAAACTCCGCCCACTTAATGTCGTAATTCAGGTTCTGCAGCGCATTCGCGGCTTCAAGCTGCGAGCGCATGCCGCCTTTTTGATCGGCAATGCGCAGCGTGACGCGCTCCTGCGCCGCCGCATAGCCGCTCAGCGCCAGCAGCATTAGCGCCGCGGCTAAAGGTGTTCTCTTTCGTTCGCGCATGGTGATTATCCTTATAATTGAAAAGCCTGTTTACCCGCCGCCTGCCAGGCGCTGTCGCTCTGCGGCGTGTGCACCCGTCCGCACAGCACGTTGCGGTAGTGGCGCTCCAGAGGATGCTGGCGGCTGAGCCCGTGATTGCCGGTGAGCTCCAGCGCCAGGCCTACCGCCAGAATGGCGTTGTCGGTGATGGTCACCTTCGCCAGATTGGCTTCAGCGGCGGTAAACCCCAGCGCGGCCGCCCGCTGCAGCAGGCAGCGGTTGGTTAGCAACGCGCTCTCGATCTGCCCTACTTTTTCCTGCACCCGCGGCAGCTGGCTTAGCGGCTGTCCAAGGCTTCCAGGGATACGTGAACGCAGCCAGCCCAGCAGCCAGTCGCGCGCGGCGCGGGCGACGCTGTCGTAAATTGCCGCCAGCAGCGCCGCGTGGCGGTTGGCAAACAGCCGCGTCTGTTCGGCATTCGGCCCAGGCGGCGTCGCCGCAGGCCAGGTCTCCACCGCGCTCTCCGGCGCCAGCAGCACGTTGCTGAAGATCGCTTCATGGCTGCCGGTGGCGCGCATTCCCGCGTGATCCCAGCTTCTGACGATAGTGACGCCGTCACTTTTAGCCGGCACCAGCCAGGTCCCCACCAGCGGGTCGGGGTCATCGCTCCGCGCCCAGACGGCCAGCCAGCTCAGCCCCTCAACGCCGGTGGTATAGAGCTTGTGGCCGTTAAGCCGCCAGCCTTGCGCGGTACGGGTGGCGATCGTTTGCGGCAGGCCGCCGCGCGCCGGGGAACCGAGCTCTGGTTCAACCCGCAGGCTGTTGATGAGGCCGCCGCGCTCGACGGCATCGCGAAAGACCCGTTCGCGCAGCGGCTCCGTCCAGCCATCGCTCTCCGCCAGCCGCAGATGGTGCAGATACTGCATACAGACGATCAGCGCCGTCGCCGGTTCCCCCCACGCGATGGCGGAAATCGCCTCCTGCAGCTGCAGCAGGTCCGCCTGCGCGCCGCCGTAGCGCCGCGGCGTCGCCAGGCTCAGAAAGCCTTCCTGTCGCAGCAGGTCGAGGTTGTGCCGGGGAATTCGCCGCTGCGGTCAAGTTCTGCCGCCCGTTCCGCCATCTGCCGGCGGATATCTGTCAGCCGCTGCGGCCAGCTGGCCGCCGACCGAGGCGGAGCCTGGGGAGGATAGCTCACGATACCCGCGCCTTAGCCGCCCGCAGCGCCGCCTTTTCGCGGGCGATCGGCAGCAGCGCTTTGCCATATTCCTGCGCATCGTTGAGCGGATCGAAGCCGCGGATCAGGAAGTTGTGGACCCCGAGGTCGTAGTAATCGAGCAGCGCGTCGGCAACCTGTTCCGGCGTCCCCACCAGCGCGGTGGAGTTATGCCCGCCGCCCACCAGCTTCGCAATGCCGGTCCACAGGCGCTTATCCACCACGTTCCCCTGCTCCGCCGTCGCCCGCAGGCGCTGGGCGCCGACGCTTTCCGGTTTAGCTTTAAATCCGCCGTCACTCTGCGCCGCGCGCTCGGAGGCCACGTGTAAAATATGTTCGGCTTTTTCCCAGGCCTGCGCTTCGCTGTCGGCGATAATCGGCCGGAAGGAGACGCTGAAATCAATTTCCCGCTGATGTTTTGCCGCTTCAGCCCGCACCCGCTTAACCGTCTCCTGGGTTTGCCCCAGCGACTCTCCCCACAGGGCAAAGACGTTGGCGTGCTTACCGGCCACCCGAATGGCGGCTTCTGAAGAGCCGCCAAAATAGAGCGGAATATGCGGCTTTTGCAGCGGACGAATGGCCGACCATGCCTGCTCGGCCTGGTAGAACTCATTGGCGATATCGACCGGCTGCTCCGCGGTCCAGATTTTTCGTACCGTTTCAAGGAAGGCGTCGGTGCGCGCATAGCGCTGGTCGTGATTGAGATAGTCGCCGTCGCGGCGCTGTTCGGCATCGTTGCCGCCGCTGATAATATGCACCGCGAGGCGGCCGCCGAGCAGATGCTCAAGGGTGGCGAATTTTCGCGCGGCGAGGGTTGGCGAAACAAAACCCGGGCGGTGGGCGAGCAGGAAGCTGATTTTTTGCGTCGACAGCCCGGCCAGGGCGGTTACCAGAAAGCCATCGGGCTGATCGGACCAATGCCCCACCAGCAGACGGTCAAACCCGGCGGCCTCGTGAGTCTGGGCAAAACGAACGATATAGTCGCGGTCAAAAATCGGCCCTGCCGGGGCGATAGTTTCGGACACAAGACGGTGGCCGATCATGCCGAGAAACTGAATGCTCATACAAACTCCTTGGGTCAGGGTAACGGGCTGGCCGCGGCGGCGGCGCGATATCGTTACCCTATACACGGGAGCTTAATGAACAAAATGCATTTTTATCATATCTTAATATGCTAAATCAGCATTTAGATAAATTACGCATGTTTTTCAGTCAGATGACGCCAGCTGTTGCACGATTTTTGCGGCAAAAAAAGTGAGCGGCTGCTGAAGATTAGCCAGATTCTGCGCGCTGATTTGCCATAAGCAGACCGCGGGCTGGAAATCGGCCAGCGCCAGGATGCTAATCTCATCGCGCCACGGGCTGGCGGTCAGCGCCGCGCGGGGCACGATGCCCAGCCCCAGCCCTTGCGCCACCAGGCCAATCTGCAGCTGAGCCCCCGCGGTTTCAGTATTAAGCTGTAGCCGCAGCCCCTGGGCCTGCAGCTCGCGAATCAATCCCGCCCGCAGCCCGCAGCCGTCGGGGTTGAGCACCCAGCCGTGCGCCGCGCAGTCCCGGAGCGCCCCGGCGGAGAGGCGCAGGCTCTTGCCGGCAATCACCACGATATCCAGCGGACACAGCAGCCGCCCGCTGTAGCCCTCCGCGAAGGCCTGCTGCGCCGGGCCCATCGCCAGCACGCCGTCAAGCTCGACGCTTTCCAGACGCTTCTGCAGCTGGCCGCTCCAGCCGCAGGTCACCTGCGGCTGGAGGTGCGGGAACTGCTGACGCAGCGCCGTCAACGCCGGCTGGAGGGCGATTTCAGCCACGCTCTGCGGTAGGCCAAGGCGCAGAACGCCGCGCGGCTCCGCCTCCGGGTCCAGCAGCCCGTAGAGCTTTTTGGTTTCCCGCTTGATGGTCAGGCACTGCTCGTATACGCGATGCCCGGCGACGGTCAGGGTCAACGGCCTGGTCTGACGCTCCAGCAGGGTCACGTTCAGCGTCTGTTCCAGCCGCTGCAGCCGGCGGGTGATCGCCGACTGGGTAATGCCCAGATATTCCGCCGCCTGATTCAGCGAGGAGAACTGTACGGTGGCTAACAGGGCGTCGATGTCGTCAATGCGCATAGGTTCCTTAGAGTCAGTCTCGCCAAACTCTTAATGTTTATTTTGCATATTAATATATGCGGAAATTGCATTTAAATAATATTAACGCCTTTGTTAGCGTATTGACCAGCCCCTCTGACAGGAACCGATGATGAGCACTCCACGACTGGAAAAATTACGCCATTTTATTCAAGACGTTGACGTCCTGCATCGCCAGGTCAGCCAGCCGTCGTCGCTGCTGGATGCGGTTGCCCTGCGGCTGGCGGCGCTGGTGAAGCAGGATGACTGGCTGCCGGACGAGTACGCCCTGCCGCATCCCCATCACTATCAGCAGTATCTGCTGCACGCCGACTCCGGGCAGCGTTTTTCGATAGTCAGCTTTGTCTGGGGGCCAGGACAGTCGACGCCGATCCACGACCACCGGGTGTGGGGCGCGATCGGCATGCTGCGCGGGGCGGAAGAGAATCAGCGCTATCGCCTCGACGACGCCGGAACGCCGGTGGCTGACGGTATCGCGCAGCGGCTCTCCCCCGGCGAGGTGGAGAAAGTCTCCGCCCGCGACGGCGATATTCACCGGGTCAGCAACGCGCTGGCGGACAGGGTATCGATCAGCATCCACGTTTACGGCGGCAATATCGGCGCCGTCAAACGTGCCGTGTACACCCCGGAAGGCGTTAGCAAACCGTTTATCTCCGGCTACTCCAACCGCCATTTACCCAATATCTGGGATCTCTCTAAGGATAATTAATATGCCCGTTCACTCCTTACGCCAGGCCGCACAGATCCGCCAGGCGCTGCTCGACGGCGCTGAGCTGGCGCTGATCGACGTACGTGAAGAAGCGCACTTCGCCACCGCGCATCCGCTGTTCGCCGCAAACCTGCCGCTCAGCAAGCTGGAGCTGGAAATAAGCCGCCGGGTGCCGCGCCTGACGACGCCGATAACCGTTTACGACAACGGTGAAGGCCTTGCAATACTGGCTCTCGAACGCCTGCGCGGCTGGGGTTATCGGGACGTCGCTCTGCTCGACGGAGGGCTATCCGGCTGGCAGCGCAGCGGCGGGGAGCTGTTTCAGGACGTCAACTCCCCGAGCAAAGCGTTTGGTGAACTGGTCGAGAGCCAGCGCCATACGCCTTCGCTGAGCGCGCAGGAGGTTCAGGCGCTGATTGACGGCCCGCAGCCGGTGGTGGTGCTGGACGCCCGACGCTTCGATGAGTATCAGACCATGAGTATTCCCGGCAGCATCAGCGTTCCCGGCGGCGAGCTGGCGCTGCGGGTTGACGGCCTCGTGACCTCGGAGCAGACGCCGATCGTGGTTAACTGCGCGGGACGCACCCGCAGCATTATCGGCGCCCAGTCGCTGCTCAACGCCGGAGTGCGTAATCCGGTCTACGCCCTGCGTAACGGAACCATCGGCTGGACGCTGGCCGGATTAGCGCTGGAGCACGGCCAGCAGCGGCGCTATGACCCTGAGCGGCAGGCGTCGACGGCGCGCCTCCAGCAGGTGCGCGCGCTGGCCGAAAGCGCCGGGGTGGCGTTTATTGACGACGCGACTCTGCAGCGCTGGCGGCGCCAGGAGGATCGGACCACCTATCTGTTCGATGTCCGCAGCCCGGAGGAGTATGCCGCCGGCCACCTGCCCGGCAGCCTCAGCGCTCCTGGGGGACAGCTGGTGCAGGAGACGGACCACCATGCCAGCGTGCGCGGGGCGCGGATCGTCGCGCTGGATGATGACGGCGTTCGCGCGGCCATCACCGCCTCCTGGCTGGCGCAGATGGGCTGGGAGGTGGCGGTGCTGCGCGAAGAAAATCCGGCAGGTTTTAGCGAGCGCGGCGTACCGGCAGCCAGCGTACCGCCGGCCCCGGAGGCGGAAGAGATCGCGCCCCGCCAGCTGGCGGAGCTGCTGAATGAACCGGGCACCGCGGTGCTGGATTTCACCACCAGCGCCAACTACGCGGCGCGGCATATTCCCGGCGCCTGGTGGCTGGTGCGCTCCCAGCTCAAGCAGGCGCTGGCGGTTCTCCCGCCCGCCGAGCGCTATGTGCTCACCTGCGGCAGCAGCCTGCTTGCACGTTACGCCGTCACCGAAGTCGCGGCGCTTACCGGTAAGCCGGTGCAGCTGCTGCGCGGCGGCACGCAGGCGTGGATAGCGGCCGATCTGCCGCTGGAGCGGGGCGATACGCACCTGGCGAGCGAACGTAGCGACCGCTATCGTCGCCCGTATGAGGGAACGGATAACTCTCCCGAGGCGATGCAGGCCTATCTGGACTGGGAGTTCGGACTCGTCGAGCAGCTGGCGCGCGACGCCACCCACGGCTTTAGGGTGCGCTAGCCGGCGCCGCCGTTCTCGCGGTCAGGCGCACGCATAATCCACGAGTACTGGAAGGTTTTCGCTGCCGGGAAATGGGTGCGCCGCCGGAACGAGCCCAGCATCTGCGGCGTGCAGTAGGTGCAGCTGCCCAGCCACTCGACGTTTTCATCCGCCACGCCGGCGCGCTGCAGCAGCAGCCGGGCAAAAGCCTGCAGATCGAACCACAAATTATCCGCCTCCGTCCCCCGGGCCTGCTCCGCTCTGGCAGGCTGCGCGGGGCGCTGATGGAACAGGAGGTCACGATGCCGCCGCGCCAGCTCGCCCGCCGGCATCGTCAGCAGAGAGCGATAAAAGTCGGCGGAGACTTCATAGCAGCAGGCGTGGATATGCGGCCCGATCGCCACTATCACCTCCTCCGGCGCCACCCGATGCTCGCGGAACAGCGCCAGGCTGTTTTCGACGATCCCGCTCGCCGCGCCGCGCCATCCGGCGTGGACGCTGCAGACGTAGCGCCCGTCGCGGGAGGCCATCAGCATCGGCAGGCAGTCCGCGGTCACCACCCCCACCTTTTGCCCGCTTCGGGCGGTGAACACCGCGTCGGCGTGCGGCCGTTCCGCCAAAGGGGCCTGATAGTGATGGACAACGTTGCCGTGAACCAGCTTAACCGGCGCCATTTCGCCGTAGGGAAAGGCGGCGGTCTCGTGCACGTCAAGGAAGGCATGGCGGATGCCGGGAATATCGCTTAATAACCGGGATTGAAAGGACATGATGGCAGCGAAAATAAATTAATGATGATTTACCGTATGCCAAAGTCGGCGGATGCGCAAGGCGGCCGGACGGCAGGCGAAAGAGTGGAATCACCTTGATCTTAAGGGGTATACGCGACGTTTAGCGTTGCTTCCGACAACGCTATATATTTTAATACACAACGATTCTTTCCCATCTAACCGAGCCGCCTATGTCAACACTACCTCGTTTCCTGCTCAGCCTGACGCTGATCGGCAGCACTCTGTTCGCCGGTAACGCCTTTGCCGATCGCACCATCACCGACCAGACGGGGCGCCAGGTCACCCTGCCGGATCGCGTTAACCGCGTCGTCGTGCTGCAGCATCAGACCCTGAACCTGCTGGTGCAGCTTAACGCCGCCGACGACGTTGTCGGCGTCATGAGCAGCTGGAAAAAGCAGCTCGGCCCGGCCTTTGCGCGCTTTATGCCCGCCATCGACAGGCTGCCAATGCCGGGGGATTTAACCCAGGTCAACATCGAAAGCCTGCTGGCGCTGCATCCGCAGGTGGTGTTCGTCGCCAACTACGCTCCCCAGGCGATGATTCAGCAGATTCAGAATGCCGGAGTCCCGGTCGTCGCCGTGTCGCTGCGCCAGGACGCCGAGGGGGAGCAGAATAAAATGAACCCGTCGATGGCCGACGAAGAGCAGGCCTATAACGAAGGGCTGAAACAGGGTATTCGTCTGATTGGCGAGGTGGTCGATCGTAAGGCCCAGGCGGAAGAGCTGATTCGCTACGCCTTTAGCGCCCGGGCGCAGGCCAACGCGCCGGTTGCCGACATTCCCGACGGCCGGCGGGTCCGCGTCTATATGGCTAATCCCGATCTTAATACCTACGGCTCCGGGAAGTATACCGGCCTGATGATGAAGCACGCGGGCGCGCTGAACGTGGCGGCCGCCTCGGTGAAGGGCGCGCGTCAGGTCTCGCTGGAGCAGGTGCTGCAGTGGAACCCGGAGGTGATCTTTGTCCAGGACCGCTATCCGGAAGTGGTGAAACAGATTATCGCCGATCCGCAGTGGCAGAGAATCGACGCGGTCAAAAACCATCGCGTCTGGCTGATGCCGGAATACGCCAAAGCCTGGGGCTACCCGATGCCGGAAGCGCTGGCGATCGGCGAACTGTGGATGGCGAAAAAGCTCTATCCGTCCCGCTATAGCGCCGTCGACGTCGACGCCAGGGCGGAGGATTATTACCAGCGCTTTTACCGCGTAAAATGGACGCCCGATGCTCAGTAATCGTCACCCGGCCCTGCTGCAGGGAGGCCTGGCGCTGGCAACGCTGCTGATCGCCGTGACTTCACTCTGTTTGGGTCAGTATCCGCTGAGCCTCGGCGAGGTCTTTCGCCAGCTTGGCCATCTGTCGCCCGCCGACGGCGTGGCCGGGCAGATCGTCTGGTCGGTGCGTCTGCCGCGGGTGGTGATGGCGCTGCTGGCCGGCGGCGCGCTGGGCCTGTGCGGAGCCACCCTGCAGGGGGTATTTCAAAACCCGCTGGTTGATCCGCATATCATCGGCGTGACCTCCGGCTCCGCTTTCGGCGGGACGCTGGCGATCCTCTTAGGCCTGGACACGCTGCTGATGATGGCCTCAACGTTCGGTTTTGGCCTGCTGGCGCTGATGCTGGTGTACCTGATTGCGGCGCTGCAGGGGCGGGAAAACACCCTGGTGCTGATCCTCTCGGGCATTATCCTCAGCGGCTTTTTCGCCGCGCTGGTCAGCCTGATGCAGTATCTGGCCGATAGCGAAGAGACGCTGCCGAATATCGTCTTCTGGCTGCTGGGCAGCTTCGCCACCGCTAACTGGCATAAGGTGCTGCTGATGGCGCTGCCGGTTATCGCCGCCGCAACCATTCTCTATCGGCTGCGCTGGCGGATTAACCTGCTGGCGCTGGAGGATAAGGACGCCCGCGGGCTGGGGGTATCGGTCACCGCGCTGCGGCGTAGCGTGCTGGTCTGCTGCGCCGTGCTGGTGGCCGCGCAGGTGGCGGTCAGCGGCAGCATCGCCTGGGTCGGTCTGGTTATTCCGCACCTTGCCCGCCTGCTGGTCGGCGCCGACCATCGACGCCTGCTGCCCACCGCCTTCTGGCTCGGCGGCGGCTTTATGGTGGTGGTGGACAGTCTGGCCCGCACCTTAACCCAGGCGGAGATCCCGATTGGGATTATCACCGCCCTGCTCGGCGCGCCGCTGTTTAGCTGGCTGCTTTTCCATTCCCGTCGTCGAGGAACCGTCTGATGGAGGCCTCTCTTAGCCTGACGCAGCTGCTTTATGGCCACCGTCAGCCGCTGTTTGCTCCCCTTAGCCTGCGCTGTCGCGCCGGCGAGATCTGGGCGATCCTGGGCGCTAACGGGCGCGGAAAAAGCACGCTGCTTGATACGCTGACCGGCGTGCTGCCGCCGCTCGGCGGCCGGTTTGAGTCCGTCAACGGCACCGCCATCGTGCCGCAATCTTTTCGCCCGGCATTCAGCTGGCAGGTGCAGGAGGTGGTGCTGATGGGTCGCGCACTCCATGTCGATCTGTTCGCCCAGCCAGGCGCTGAAGATAGACGGCAAGTTCAGGAGGCGCTGCGCCAGCTGGGGATTGCGCATCTGGCCGCCGCATCCTTTCGCGCGCTCTCCGGCGGCCAGCAGCAGCTGGTGCTGATTGCCCGCGCGCTGGTGGGCGCCAGCCAGAATATCCTGCTCGACGAGCCCTGCTCGGCGCTGGATCTCGCTAATCAGCAGGTGGTGCTGCAGCTGATTAGCGATCTGGCGCATCGCCAGACGCGCACGGTGCTGTTCACCACCCACGATCCTACCCACGCCCTGCAGATAGCCAGCCATACTTTACTCCTGCTGCCTGACGGCGAGTGGCTGGCAGGACGCTCCGCCGAGGTGCTGAGCGAAGCCAATCTGCAGCAGGCCTACGGTTTACCGGTCCATAAAATCGATCACCCCGGATCGGCCGTACCGCTGCTGGCGCCGCAGTTTACGATCCGCCGCTGACCGGCAAAAAGCCCGCCGCGCGCAGGTAGCCCTGCCCCTCGTCGCCGAGAATAAAGCGGCTGAGCCGCTGCGCCCCGGCGCTCTCTTCGGTTTGTGTCAGGTAGTAGTCGGCGCGAACGTTCCACGGCGGCGGAATGGCGACGGTACGCAGCGCGTCGCTGGCCGCCATTTGGCCGGCGTAGTGGGCGTAGCCGATAAATAGATCGGCTAACCCTTCGCCAATCAGCCAGGCACCTGCCGTGCTGCCAGGCGGGACCTGTAGCGAGCCCCTTCCCCCCACCAGCTGCCTCGCGCGGGCCATCATCCGCCGCCCGGCCCCCGGATAGCCGGCTTCAATCCGTTCGAATAGTTGCCAGGTATAGTCGCCGGAAGGATCGCAGCCCGGCGTTGAGGTCGCCAGGCGTAGCTGCGGGTCGCAGAGCAGCGTCAGCCAGTCGGCCTCATCGCTAGCGGCCGTTCGTCGCACGGTGAGCATCAGCTGGTTAGCGGCAAACGGCCAGCACTCGCCCGCCAGCCCCGCCTGCTGCAGCGCCTGCGGATGCTGGCTATTGGCGGAGGCGAAAACCGAGCAGCGCTCCCCGGCCTCAATCCGCTCGCGCAGCAGGCCCGCGGGAGCAAAATGCGCCTCGACCGCAATGCCGGTAAGCTGATGAAAACGCGCCAGCAGCGGGACAAAGGCGCCCTTCAGGCTCCCCGCCGCCAGCAGAACGATGCAAGGTGTCATAGATCTCTCGCTGAAGCCCGGAAATGCTGGCTATGGTAACCGGACTGAGCGCGTTTCAGTAGCGAATTTCCGCCAGCTCCCGCAGCCGTTCCGGGGTCGCCACCGGCAAATTGAAAAAGCGCAGGTAGGCGGGGATCATTTCAAACAGCATGTCGGTGCCGCGCTGGATCGCGCAGCCCCGCTCCTGCGCCGCCCGCAGCAGCGGCGTCATTTCGTGGGTCATCACCACTTCGCCCACCCAGCAGGCGGGCGACAGCCGCTGCGGGTCCAGCGGCAGCGGGTCGTCGGCCTTCATGCCCAGCGGCGTAGCGTTGACCACCAGGTCATGCCCCTGCGGATCGCGCTGCATCAGGCTGAGATCCAGCACCGGATAGTGCCGCAGCAGACGCCCGGCCAGCGCCTGCACCGCCTGCGGATGGCTATCGTAGAGCGTCAGGGCGCGGACCCCCGCCGCCGCCAGCGAAGCGGCGATCGCCGAGCCAACGCCGCCGCAGCCGATGACCAGCGCCCGCGCGCCCTGGGGCTGAAAACCCTTGCGGCGGATGCCAAGGACGAAGCCTTCGCCATCAAACATATCCCCGCTCAGGCTGCCGTCGGCCTCGCGGCGAATGGCGTTGCACGCGCCGGCAATTGCCGCCGTGGGGCTGAGATGCTGCACCAGGCCGCAGGTGGCAATCTTGTGCGGCATGGTAACCAGCGCGCCGACGATATTGGTCATCGAGAACAGCGGCGCGATAAAGTCGGCATAGTCCTCAGGTCTGACCCCCATCGGCACCACTTTGACATCCACCTGCTGGTTTACAAACCACGGGTTATAAATCATCGGCGCCTTAAAACTGACGGTAGGATAGCCAAGGTGCGCTATCAGCCGCGTGTTGCCACTAATCACCATCTCCTGTCCCTCTCTCTATTTCGCCAGCTCGATGCGTTTGACGTCGCCAAGAATAAACAGATATGCCACCACGCCGAGCAGCGCCGCGCCGCCGATATAGACCAGCGCATAGAAGAAGCTGCCGAAGGCCGCGACGATAAAGCCGACGATCAGCGGCGTGAGGATCCCGGCAAGGTTGGCGCAGAAGTTGAACAATCCGCCGGTCAGCCCGCCCAGCCCCCGTGGAGCGATATCGGAAATCAGCGTCCAGCCGAGGCCGACCATGCCCTGACCAAAGAAGGCGAACGACATCACGAGGATCACCGCCAGATCGCTGGTCAGCCAGTTGGCGGAGATAATGGTGCTGGCCATCAGCAGGCCGGCAACGATAGGCAGCTTGCGCCCAAGGTTCGCCGAGCCGGTGGCCTTCAGCAGCCTGTCGGATACCCAGCCGCCGAACATCACCCCGCCGGCGGCGGCGAGGAACGGCAGAATGGCGAAGAAGCCCACTTTTAGCCACGGCATGTGGCGCTCGGTCGCCAGGTAGGTCGGAAACCAGGTCAGGAAGAAGACCAGTACCGTATTGCCGGCAAACTGGCCGATGCTGGCGCCGAGGATCTGCCGTTTGCCGAGCAGCTGGCGGACCAGCGGCCAGCTGAAGAGCGTCCGCTGCTGCATCGCGGTAGTCATGCCGCCGCCGCTGGCGATATGGTCACGCTCCTGCGGGCTAAGCTGCTTATCCTCGTGCGGCTCGCGGTAGCAGCGCCACCACACCAGCGCGAACAGCACGCCGACCGCGCCGACGCTGATAAACAGCGTCCGCCAGCCAAAGCTGCCCATGATCCAGAACAGCAGCGGGGAGAAGCAGGCCAGCCCAAGATATTCGCCCACCGTATATACCGCAGTGGCTTTGGCCCGCTCCTGCTGGGGGAACCAGGCGCTGACGACCCGGCTGTTGACCGGAAAGCACGGCGCTTCGCTGACCCCGAGGCCAAAACGGCAAAGCAGCAGCGTCTTGAGGCCAAGCGCCATGCCGTGAAACAGGGTAAACAGCGACCACAGGGTCAACGACAGGAAATAGGTCACCTTGTTGCCGAAACGGTCGAGGAACAGGCCGCCGGGGATCTGCGCCAGCGCGTAGGTCCACGCGAAGGCGGAAAACACGATCCCCATCACCGCGGCATCGATGCCGAGCTCGGAGGTTAAGCTGGGGGCCGCAATGCCTAATACCGTTCGGTCAAGGTAGTTAATCATCGTACCGACGGCCAGCAGCGAAAGGATCCCGATACGCCGCCGGGAGCGGCGCGCGGTGGTCACGGTCGCCGCCGTCGCCGCGTGGTTATGGCTATAAGAACTCATAGTCGTTTCCTGTCATAGACACGTTATCACCCGGGCCGCTGTTGTACGGGCGGCAGGAACGTTGCCGCCTTAGCGCAGCGCGAGTGATGTGGTGCGTTGGGTGCAGATGAATATTGTTATTGTATGGGCGACACGTATCAGATGAACCATTTGATACAAACTAGCCGTACTGCATCGCCGAAAGACGCACCGCCGCGTTCGCCGCGCCGTAGAGCGCGTAGCCGTCACGTCTTTCGGTCAATTCAAAGAAAAAGCGCCCTGCGGAAAAGGGTCGGGTGTAGAGATGCAGGAATTCACCGCCCTGGCCATCGCGGTCGTAGAGGAGCTGCAGACGTTTGAACAGCGCCACGCTCTCACCTGCGCCAAAGCGCGCCGCTAAATCCTCATAGTAGTTTGCCGGGATCGGCAGCGCGTTAAGGGAGACCTCAGGCAGGTAATCGAGGATGGCCGGCAGATCCCGGCAGGCGAAGGCCACATGCTGCAGGCCTGCGCCCTGATAGCAGGCAACGGAGCGGGCAATCTGCGTCGCGCGGCTTTGAGAAATATTCAGCGCCAGGCGGATGTTGCCCTGCGGGCTATGTACCGCAAGGCTTCGCACCAGACCGTACGGATCCGGCAGCGTCTGTTCATGTTCGAGCGTAAAGCCGAACACCGTGCGGAAGAACATAATCCAGTTGTCGCGGCTGTCCGCCTCCATCCCGAGCGCCAGGTGATCGATGCCGCTGTAATCATCGCGCACAGCCGCAGGCGGCTGCAGGTGGAAATCGCGGGCATAGATATCGTCCCCGCGCTCAATCAAATAAATCAGGCTGCCATCCGGGGCGCAAACCGCCGGAATCGGGCTTTCATTCGGCCCGGCGTCGCCCTGCCAGGTGGCGTAGCCGTAGGCGCGAGCGCGCGCAATAATCGGCGCGCTGCGGCTGACGCCAAGGGCCATCGCGCACAGCGAGATCCCGTGGCGCTGGTAGAAATGGTCGGCCCAGCTGTGCGGCTGAAAGTTGACGACGGCTCTTGCCGCCCCGTTACGCCACAGCGCCACCTGTTTCGAACGATGCTGGCCCTCCTGCTGAAAACCCAGCTGCGCCAGGCGCTGGCCGAGGGTTTTGGCCTCGGAGGGGCTGGCGGCAAATTCAATAAACTCCAGCCCCGTGTAGGGGGCTAACTCCGGCGCGTCAAACAGCGCCGCATCGCTGCTCGCCAGCTGGCGCCGGGTCTGCTCTTCCAGCCACAGCAGCGAACGGTAGCCGTCTTTCGCCGTCGCGCCGTTCGGCGAGGCGCGAAAACCATCATTAAAGATCTCCAGCGACCACGGGCCGCGATAGCCGCAGCGGGTCAGCTCGCAGGCAAAATCCACCAGCGGCAGCTGCCCCTGGCCGGGGAAGCAGCGGAAATGGCGGCTCCATTCGAGGACATCCATCTTCATCAGCGGCGCGTCGGCAAGCTGCAGGAAGGTGACTTTATCCACCGGCACCTCGTGGAGGCGCGCCAGATCGTCGCCGCGCGCCAGGATATGGAAGCTGTCGAGTACGATGCCCATTGCCGGGCTGTTCACCGCTTTTACCCGCTCCCAGGCCTGATGCCAGAGGTTAACGTGAGTCCCCCAGGCCAGCGCCTCATAGCCCACGATAATGCCCTCCTGCTCCGCCAGATCCGCCAGGGCGCGTAAATCCGCCACCTGCAGGGAGATATCGGCGGAGCAGTCCGGCTGCACGTTGCTGCAAAGCAGCATGGTGTCGCAGCCAAGCTCATGCATCAGCGCGAATTTGCGCCTCGCCCGCGCCAGATTGGCCGCAAACTGCGCGCGGCTGGCGCCTTCAAAATCGCGAAAGGGTTGAAAAAGCGTGATTTTTAGCCCTAAATCAGCCGCCAGATTACGAATATCCGCCGGCGTGCCCGTATAATAGAGCAGATCGTTTTCGAAGATTTCGACGCCCTGATAACCCGCAGCGGCAATGGCGTGAAGCTTTTCAGGTAAGGTACCGGAAATCGAGACGGTGGCGATTGAGCGCAGCATAGATCCTCGTGTCATCAGCGGACGTGAGCCCTGAATATGTATCATTTGGTTCATTCGCGCCACACAAGGTTGCTAAATTGTGATCGTTATGTGTATTTTTTGTCTCTCAGAAAAAAGGAGTGGTTATGTCCGTGGTTGCTCATGATGAAGCGCAATCCCTGAAAGAGCGGATCTTCACCGCCGCGATTGCCGTATTTGCCGAACACGGGCTTTCGGGGGCGCGGATGGAACAGATCGCCGTCGAAGCGCAGACGACCAAGCGGATGGTGGTCTACTACTTCAAAAGCAAAGAGCTGCTGTATCAGGCCGTGCTGCAGCACGTCTACGCCCGTATTCGCGAAACGGAACAGCAGCTCGGGCTGGAGCAGCTTCCTCCGGTGGAGGCGTTGGTTCAGCTGGTGAGGTGGAGCGTGCGCTATCACGCGACCCACGCGGACTTTATGCGCGTGATCTGTATGGAGAATATGCAGCGCGGGAAGTGGCTGCAGTCATCCGGGCAGCTGAAACCGCTGAACCGAACCGCCCTTTCCATCCTCGAGGATATTCTCCAGCGCGGGCAGCAGCAGGGGATTTTTCAGGCCGGGATTGAGCCGCGGGACGTCCACCGGCTGATCAGCAGCTTCAGCTTTTATCAGGTCTCGAATTTTTACACCTTCAACAGCCTCTATCTCGACGATCCGCTGCCGGAAATCGACGATGAGGCGATGGTCGCCCACCACTGCGATATCGCGGTAAAAGCGGTGGTTCGCTTCGTTATATCCTGAAGCCTGAGGCGCTGCCGTCGGCGTTATTCATGTCCTGATAAGGCGTGAATAACCCGGGTCATCGCTTCATGAGTCAGCTCCGAACGGGCGATTTTGGGATTCGCCAGCGCGGTGCGAACGACGCCGGCAATCACGATATGTTTCGGTTCCTGACCAAGATCGCGCATTTCGAGCACGACTTTCCCCACCACGCGGCACATTTCCTGGTACAACTCATCGTCTTTTGCTCGGTTTCCCATCAAATCACGCTCGCAAATTATCATTATCAATCAATTCATTATTGATATCTTTTCCGCATAAATCAAACCAGCGCACCGTTTCTTCGCTAATGGCGAATTTCCATGACCAAACCGCGGCTAAAACGGCACGCTGCGGCCAGTTTATCTTAGCGACTGGCGAAAATTTGTGTTGCAGATAAGATTGTTATTGGTGTGAGTTTTGTTGCGTTTGTATAAAGGAAAATGAAACGTTGTTTTCATTTTCCTTTTTTGTTTCATCGTCGTATAATGCACACCGATTCTTTCTTGAATGGTTTCAGCACATTGGACTGCATGACTAAAAGCATAAAAAATTGCCTCTTTTCATGGGCTGAACCGCCAGCACACATTCTTCTGCACGCTCTATTGTTGTCACCTATCCTTAGAGCGTGGCATAGCAGCTTTCGCAATACAGGTTTGCCTCCACGGCAGTGCGCCCACGGAGCGAGATTCCCCTATCCTTCACAACTTAAAGACTAATACCTTCATGAAAAAGACCAAAATTGTTTGCACCATCGGTCCGAAAACCGAATCCGAAGAGATGTTAACCAAGATGCTGGACGCGGGCATGAACGTCATGCGTCTGAACTTCTCTCACGGCGACTATGCTGAACACGGTCAGCGCATCCAGAACCTGCGCAATGTGGTGAGCAAAACCGGTAAAACCGCCGCTATCCTGCTGGATACCAAAGGTCCGGAAATTCGCACCATCAAACTGGAAGGCGGCAACGACGTCTCCCTGAAAGCGGGTCAGACCTTCACCTTCACAACCGACAAATCCGTAGTCGGCAACAACGAAATCGTAGCCGTCACCTATGAAGGTTTTACCTCTGACCTCTCCGTTGGCAACACCGTACTGGTTGACGATGGTCTGATCGGTATGGAAGTTACCGCCATCGAAGGTAAAAACGTTATCTGTAAAGTGCTGAATAACGGCGACCTCGGCGAGAACAAAGGCGTTAACCTGCCGGGCGTATCTATCGCTCTGCCGGCGCTGGCTGAGAAAGACAAACAGGACCTGATCTTCGGCTGCGAACAGGGCGTTGACTTTGTTGCCGCATCCTTTATCCGCAAGCGTTCTGACGTAGTAGAAATTCGCGAACACCTGAAGGCTAACGGTGGCGACAACATTCAGATCATCTCCAAGATCGAAAACCAGGAAGGCCTGAACAACTTCGACGAAATCCTTGAAGCCTCCGACGGCATCATGGTTGCTCGTGGCGACATGGGCGTTGAAATCCCGGTTGAAGAAGTTATCTTCGCCCAGAAAATGATCATCGAAAAATGTATCCGCGCGCGTAAAGTGGTTATCACCGCTACCCAGATGCTGGACTCAATGATCAAGAACCCGCGTCCGACCCGCGCGGAAGCCGGCGACGTCGCTAACGCCATCCTCGACGGCACCGATGCCGTGATGCTGTCCGGCGAATCGGCAAAAGGTAAATACCCGCTGGAAGCGGTTACCATCATGGCGACCATCTGCGAACGTACCGACCGCGTCATGACCAGCCGTCTGGAGTTCAACAACGACAACCGCAAGCTGCGCATCACCGAAGCCGTTTGCCGTGGTGCTGTTGAAACCGCTGAAAAACTGGAAGCGCCGCTGATCGTCGTCGCCACCCAGGGCGGTAAATCCGCTCGCGCAGTGCGTAAATACTTCCCGGATGCCACTATCCTGGCGCTGACCACCAACGAAACCACCGCCCGCCAGCTGGTGCTGACCAAAGGCGTTGTACCGCAGCTGGTTGAGCAGCTGGCCTCTACCGACGACTTCTACATGCTGGGCAAAGAGCTGGCTCTGCAGAGCGGTCTGGCGCGTAAAGGCGACGTCGTCGTGATGGTGTCCGGAGCGCTGGTTCCAAGCGGAACAACCAATACCGCATCCGTGCACGTGCTGTAATAATTTACAGGCTAATTCGTTTTTTTAAAGGCGCCTCCGTGAGGCGCTTTTTTTTTATTCAATCACTAGCTACTCTTAATAAAAATGCAAATCGGAATTTACTATTTAATAAGAGATTATCTAAGATGAATCCGATGGAAGCGTGCTGTTTTCACACAGCTTTTTAAACTAATCCTCCAAATTCGTTGGTTCTTTGAGCGAACGATCAAAAATAAGCGTATTACCGTAAAAAAATATTCTCATCCCAAAAAAGTTTGTGTAATACTTGTAACGCTACATGGAGATTAACTCAATCTAGAGGGTATTAATAATGAATCGTACTAAACTGGTACTGGGCGCGGTAATCCTGGGTTCTACTCTGCTGGCTGGTTGCTCCAGCAATGCTAAAATCGATCAGCTGTCTTCTGACGTTCAGACTCTGAACGCTAAAGTTGACCAGCTGAGCAACGACGTGAACGCAATCCGTTCCGACGTTCAGGCTGCTAAAGATGACGCAGCACGCGCTAACCAGCGTCTGGACAACCAGGCTACTAAATACCGTAAGTAATAGTGCCTGTGTAATAGAAATGGCGCACATTGTGCGCCATTTTTTTTGTCCTGCTCTCCCCGATTTACTGCACTCTTGTACTCTCATCCACCGGCGCATTCTGCACCGACAAATTCGATACCACCCCTCCGGCACTGCTCTGCTCACCGCCAGAAACCACCACCGGATAGCCCGCTCTTCTCGACAGCGCGCGCTTCAGCAGCGCCTCGTCGACGGACTTATCGCCGGAAAACTGATGGAATTCCGCCGGGAGCGTATAGGCAATGGTTCGGGTATCGCCGCTTTCATCCTGCGACAGCGGCCGGTGTACCTCAACGTAGCGCCTGCCGTCGGGCTCAACCGCAAACTTCACCGGCTGATTGATGATGCGCACCGGCGTTCCGGTCTTCACCTGGCTAAAGAGCGCCTGAATGTCGGCGGCGTTCATGCGCATACAGCCGGAGCTGACCCGCAGCCCCACGCTATCCGGCGCGTTGGTGCCATGAATGAGGTATTCGCCGTTACCGTACGCCAGGCGCAGCGCATAGCGTCCCAGAGGGTTGTTTGGCCCCGCCGGAATAACGGGCGGCAGCTTAATCCCTTTCTCCAGCGAGCGGGCGCGGATGCCCGCCGTCGGGGTCCAGGTCGGATTGGGGATCTTCTGCCCGACGCGGGTGGTCATCTCCGGCGTTTCCAGCCCAAGCTGGCCAATGCCGAGAGGATAGACCTGCACCTGATTTTGCCCCGGCGGGAAGTAGTAGAGCCGCAGCTCCGCCAGGTTCACGACAATTCCCTCGCGAGGCGTGTCGGGCAGCAGCATCTGCGAAGGGATCAGCACCTGGGTGCCCGGTTCAGGCTCTACCGGCGCCAGCGTATCGTTAGCTTCGAGGATCAGCATTGCCGCGGTATCAAAATGACGAGCAATCGCCTGCAGGTTGCGATCCCCCTCCTGTACCGTCCAGAATTGATTTTGACCAATGATCCTGCTGTTAGCAGGAGGAAGTGGGTAATCTACCGCCCAGGCGCCATGCTGCACGCTGAGGGCCGCCAGAAGGGATAAAGTGAGGAGAGACGCGCGTTTCATACTGAGATTCCTTCTTTCGCTAATAAAACGCCAGGATCTGTACATCGGCGGGAAACGCGTTCCCACCGAACGTAACAGAATGAAATCTACCTGTTTATTCTAGCTAAGATTTGCGGCTTTCGCGCGAATTGCGCGAATCATGGCTTCCAGCCCCTGCGACCGCGATGGCGTAAGATGCTGAGTCAGCGCCATCTTTTCAAACCACGGGCGAACGTCAAAAGCGGTGATATCCTTGGCCGTCATCTGGTCATAGAGAATAAACACCACGGCGATGAGCCCTTTGACGATAGCCGCGTCGCTATCGCCGCGCAGCACGAGCGCGCCCGTCTCGTTCTGCTCCACGACAATCCATACCTGGCTCTGGCAGCCCTGGATAATGTTTTGCGCCGTATGCTCCTCGGCGCTCAGCGGCGCCAGCCGCTGGCCAAGCTCAATAATATAGAGGTACTTCTCTTCCCAGTTTGCGCAACGGCTGAAGTTGCGCAGCAGTTTATCTTTATCCGGTAACGCCGCCATGATTGCTTCCTTTAGCCTAATAGCTTGTGAATGCGCTGTAGTCCTGCGACCAGCCGATCCACATCTTCCGTGGTATTGTACATCGCCAGCGATGCCCGACACATCGCCGGAACGCTAAAGAAGTCCATCAGCGGCATCGCGCAGTGATGGCCGGTTCGAATCGCGATGCCATAGTTATCGAGGAAGCTGCCGACGTCGTAGGCGTGGTGCGCGCCGAGATTAAAGGCAATCACCCCGAGCCGCTGCGGCGGGCCGTAGATGATCAGGTCCGGCACTTTTGTCAGCTCCTGCAGCGCGTAGCGCATCAGCGTCTGTTCATATTCGCCGATATGCGCCAGCCCCAGCGCGCTGACGTAATCCAGCGCCGCCCCGAGCCCGATAATTCCGCCGGTATTCGGCGTCCCCGCCTCAAAGCGCCACGGCGCTTTTGCCCAGGTGGTCCCCTGGGTCAGGCTGACGGTGGCGATCATCGATCCGCCCCCTTCCCACGGCGGCATCTCGTCCAGCAGAGCCGCTTTACCATAGAGGACGCCGATCCCGGTCGGGCCGTACAGCTTGTGTCCGGAGAAGACGTAGAAGTCGCAGTCCAGCGCCTGGACGTCCACGGCGTGATGCATCACCGCCTGAGCGCCGTCCACCAGCACCCTGGCGCCGTGCTGATGCGCCAGCGCAATCAGCGCCGCTACCGGATTTTCAATGCCCAGCACGTTAGAGACCTGGGTGATGGCCAGCAGCCGGGTGCGCGCGTCGAACAGACCCGGTATCGCCTCCAGCTGCAGGGTTCCGTCCGGATTGAGCGGGATCACCCGCAGCTCGGCGCCCACCCGGGCGCAGAGCAGCTGCCACGGAACGATATTGGCGTGGTGCTCCATCGCGCTGACGATGATGTTATCCCCGGCCCCCACGTTGGCGTTGCCCCAGCTATTCGCCACCAGGTTAATCCCTTCGGTGGTCCCGCGGACAAACACCAGCTCTTCCGCAGAGCGCGCGTTGAGGAAGGTTGCCGCCTGCTGGCGAACCTGCTCCATTCGCGTCGTCGCTTCCGCGCTCAGGGTGTGAATGCCGCGATGCACGGCGGCATAGCCGTGCCGGTAAAACTCCGCCTCGGCGTGAATGACCGCCTCCGGCTTTTGCGCGCTGGCGGCGCTGTCCAGATAGACCAGCGGCTGGCCGTTGACCTCCCGGCCGAGCAGCGGAAAATCTGCGCGGACTCGTTCAACAGAAAATGTCATGCTGCCTCTCCCGGTAGACGCTGGCCGATGCGCGCGAGGATTTGCTGCCTCAGCGCCACATCGCCGATGGCTTCCGTCAGCTCCGCGGCGAAAGCGTACAGAATCATGTGCTGCGCCGCCTGCTGGGTGATGCCGCGCGAGCGCAGGTAAAACAGCTGTTCATCGTCGATACGCCCGATGGTGGCGCCGTGGCTACATTTGACGTCATCGGCGTAAATCTCCAGCTGCGGTTTGGTATCCACCTCCGACAGCCGGCCTAACAGCAGATTATTATTGGTCATCTGGCCGTCGGTTTTAATCGCGTTCGGCGCAACGTTGATCAGGCCGTTAAATACCGCCCGACCTTTGTCGCTGACGATGGTCTTATGCAGCTGGCGGCTATTGCAGTAGCCGACGTCATGGTTCAGCCAGGTGCGGCTGTCGCAGACCTCATTTTTTACCGGCATCGCCAGAGAGTTGATCCGCAGGTTGCTGTTCTCACCCCGCAGCCGCACGCTGGTATGCTGGCGCAGCACCGCGCCGCCGAGCAGGAAGCTGCTGCTAAAGGCCGATGCATCGCGCCCCAGAGAGAGGTCGTTGTGGGCAAAGTGGAAGCTCTGCGCGTTTTCAAACGCCAGCTTGATATGCTGCAGATGCGCGTTGTCCGCCACCGTGGCGGTCAGCCGTCCGCCGGTAAAATGACGCTGCTCGTTAAGGCTGACATAGTGCTCAAGGATCGTCGCCTCCGCGCCGCTCTCCAGCTCCAGATGATGCCGGTAGTGCGCGGTATTCATCTCTTCCCCCTCCAGCCCGCGCGTCACGTGCATAATCAGTAACGGCCTCGCGGGGCGCTGGTTGCGCTTCACGCGAATGCGCGTCACCGTCGGCGCCAGGCTTTCGGTCAGGTGCAGAAACAGCTCCGGCTGCAGCGCGTCGGGCAGCGTCTGCCGCTGGTTATCGATGCTGACTTCGTAGCCGCTGTCGGCCAGCGCATCGCTCAACGCTTCGCTGTAGCGGCCATCGATGAACACCAGCCGCCAGGCATCGACGGAGAGCGCCAGCGCGTCCCGCTGCGCCGTGGTTAACGCCTCGGGCTGCGGTGCGACGAAGGTGCCGCTGAGCAGCGCATCCAGCGGCGTATATTTCCAGTGCTCATGCTTACGCGTCGGCAGCCCCAGGCGCAGCGCCTGCTGCAGGTGCTGGTGCGCTTCTGGGGTTCGCTGCTCCGCCTGCGCTTCAAACAGGTGGTGCCACTGCTGCAGCGCGTTACTGCTGTTCGGTAAGCCAGCCATAGCCCTGCTCCTCCAGTTGTTTGACCAGGGTGAAGTCGCCGGATTTGACGATCCGCCCCTGATACAGCACGTGGACGTAATCAGGCTTGATATAGTCGAGAATACGCTGGTAGTGGGTGACAATAATAAACGCGCGCTTGCCGTCGCGCAGCGCGTTGACGCCGTCAGAAACGATCTTCAGGGCGTCGATATCCAGCCCCGAGTCAGACTCATCGAGAATGCACAGCTCCGGCTCCAGCACCGCCATCTGCAGGATGTCGTTGCGCTTTTTCTCGCCACCGGAGAAGCCGACGTTGACCGAGCGGGTCAGCAGGTCTTCCGGCATCTTCAGCAGCTTAATTTTTTCTTCCATCAGATCCTGAAAATCAAAGCGATCTAACTGCTCCTGCCCGCGATAGCGACGTACCGCATTCAGCGCCGTTTGCAGGAAAAACTGATTGCTGACGCCCGGAATTTCAACCGGATACTGGAAGGCCATAAAGATCCCCTCGCCCGCGCGATCCTCCGGCGCAAGCTCAAGCAGATCCTTGCCCTTAAACTCAACGCTGCCGCCGGTCACTTCATAATCTTCCCGCCCGGCGAGCGTTGCGGAGAGCGTACTTTTCCCGGAGCCGTTGGGCCCCATAATGGCGTGAACTTCGCCAGGTCGGATATCCAGGTTCAATCCGCGCAGGATCTCTTTCTCGTCAACGGAAACCTGCAAATCTTTAATACTTAACATGTATATTCCTTAATTCGGCAGTCTGATTCAGGCGGCGTCAGCGCGCAGCCGGTGTGGGTCAGACTGTTAACCGACGCTGTGTTCAAGGCTTATCGCCAGCAGTTTTTGCGCTTCCACGGCAAATTCCAGCGGCAGCTCTGAGAAAACATCCTTACAGAAACCGTTAACGATCATTGAGATCGCATCATCTTCACTGATCCCGCGCTGCAGGCAGTAGAACAGCTGATCTTCACCGATTCGCGAGGTGGTGGCTTCGTGCTCCAGCTGGGCGCTATTGTTGCGGCACTCGACGTACGGGAAGGTATGCGCCCCGCAGTCTGGCCCAATCAGCATCGAGTCACACTGGGTAAAGTTTCGCGCGTTGGTCGCGGTCGGCATAATTTTTACCAGCCCGCGGTAGCTGTTCTGGCTTTTACCGGCGGAAATCCCTTTGGAGATAATCGTCGAGCGGGTATTTTTACCGATATGAATCATTTTGGTGCCGGTATCCGCCTGCTGGTGACCGCTGGTCAACGCCACCGAGAAGAACTCGCCGATGGAGTTGTCGCCGCGCAGAATGCAGCTCGGATACTTCCACGTTATCGCCGAGCCGGTCTCCGACTGGGTCCACGACATTTTGCTGTTTTCACCTTCACAGAGCGCCCGTTTGGTGACGAAGTTCAGGATCCCGCCGGTGTTGTTATCGCCGGGGAACCAGTTCTGCACCGTGGAATATTTTACTTCGGCATCTTTGTGGATGATGACCTCAACGACCGCCGCGTGCAGCTGGTAGCTGTCGCGAACCGGCGCCGAGCAGCCTTCGATATAGCTGACGTAGCTGCCCTCATCGGCAACGAGGATCGTGCGTTCAAACTGGCCGGTTTTTTCCGCATTGATGCGAAAATAGGTCGATAGTTCCATCGGGCAGCGCACGCCTTTCGGCACGTAGATAAAGGTGCCGTCGGAGGCAACCGCGGCGTTCAGCGCGGCGAAGAAGTTGTCATTGCCGGGCACCACGGTGCCGAGATATTTTTTCACCAGCTCCGGATGATCGTGAATCGCTTCGCCGAAGGAACAGAATATGATGCCCTGCTCTCCCAGCTTTTCCCGGTAGGTGGTGGCGACCGAAACCGAGTCAAATATGGCGTCTACCGCCACTTCGCGACCTTCACGTACCGGCACGCCCAGCAGATTAAAGGCCTCTTCGACTTCGCTGGTCAGATAGTCGCCAGGGCCGGTTTGCTGCACCGCTCCCGGTTCGGAGGCGCAGGTGTCGTCGCAGTTGCCGCAGGACGGCGCGGAATAGTAGCTGTAGTCCTGATAGTCCAGCTTATCGTAGTGCGCCTTCAGCCAGTGCGGCTCTTCCATCTCCAGCCACGCCTTAAATGCGTTCAACCTGAACTCAAGCATCCACTCCGGCTCGTTGCGACGGGCGGATATTGCCCGCACCACCTCTTCGTTGATACCCTTGGCCAGCTCATCGGTCTGTAACCGGGTAAAAAAGCCTTCTTTATAATTCAGCGGCCCGCCGGTCCAGGTTTTGACATCGTCAGTTGTTTCAGTATTACGAGACATAATTACTCCGCCTGAACCCCAAAGCTTTCACCGCAGCCGCACTCGTGCTGCGCTTTCGGGTTATGAAACTTAAAGATTTCATTTAATCCTTCCCGAACGTAATCCAGCTCCGTACCATCAATAAACGGCATTGCCTGCAGCGGCGCCCACAGCTTCGCGCCATCAAACTCAAACAGCAGATCGTCCTGCGCGGGCTCAGCGATAAGCTCCATGACGTAGGCAAATCCAGCGCAGCCGCTGGTTTTCACGCCAAGACGCAGCCCCTGCATCGGCGGCTGCTTGCTCACCAGATCACGGATATGGGCGGCGGCGGCGGGCGTCATTATCAGACCTCGCCAGCTAAAATCGTCGGGATTAAAGGTTCCTGCTTGTAATTCCATAGCTCTACCTCATTGGTTGGCGCCATCAGGGCATCTCACCATGTTAGTGATAACGATTATCACTTCAACCCATCTGGAGAAGGGGTATTCGCCCCTGCGACCCTTTTACGGCCCTTTTTATAAGCATAGACCCTGCTTTACTGCTTATCAGGTCTCATTTTTTCTATTTAATAGATTGAAAAATAATAAGTTATTTGATGCGAATTGGCAGAAGGTGCGGCAATGGAAAAGATGTATCGAAAATACCGATTTTTGAGATAGGAGATGAAAAAATCCTGCTTTCAGCGACTTATCGGATATTCAACAGGTTACACTATTACACCGGCGGACAATCCGGGGCATAAAAGGAGATTCCGCTGTCTCCAAAAGCGCCCTCCATCAGCTCCGCTGTCCCCGTTATGGCCCGCAAAATAGCCGGACTCAAGCCAGAAGAAGAGATTGTAGCTGACGGTGGCGCTGCTGCCGATCTTTTCACCTGGAATGGATACAGGAACTCACCTGAACGCCGGCGACACGTATCCATGATAATTGACCGCTATGCGCTGGAAAAACGCAGCGTGAAATTGATGCACGCCGCCACGTCTGCTGATTATTGATTAGCCCGGCGAAAAAAGGCCTCAAGTTCTGAAAAACCGATGGCCTGTTTTGCATAGGTAAAAGTGCCATCACGGCTGACCTCCCGCGCTGCCTGAACAAACGCGCCATAAGCGAATCGGGCCATTGAGGCTCCCACGCTTATACGCCGGACTCCGGCTTGTGAGAGTTCTTCGACGCTGTAAACATTTCCGGGCAATCCCATGACAACATTCACCGGTTTTGTAACAGAGCTGCAGAGGGTTTGAATCATAGAGAGATCGTCGATCCCCGGGGCATAGAGAACATCTGCGCCAGCCTTTTCGAAAGCCTGAAGCCTCAGGATTGTTTCATCAAGATCCCGATTGCCCCACATGAAATTTTCAGCTCGCGCAGTAATAACAAAATCAGGATCACAAATAGCGCGTGATTCAGCCGCCGCCGCAATTCTCTCAACCGCAAGGCTCAAATCGAAGATAGGAACTTCCGGCCGGCCGCTGTAATCCTCAAGGGAACAGCCCGCAAGACCGGCGTCCACTGCGATCTCAATGGTTTCAGCGGCGCTATCCGGACTGTTGCCCGCTCCTTTCTCCAGATCGGCTGACACCGGCAGAGCGGTCGCTGCGGCGAGGTTCCGGCAGTGATGAATGGTCTGTTGCCAGGAGACCTGGCCTTCCGCCACCCCCAGAGAAAAGGCGAGCCCAGCGCTGGTTGTGGCGAGGGCCATAAAGCCCATTTGCTCAAGTATTCTGGCGGTGCCGATGTCCCAGGGATTAGGAATGACAAAGGTATTCCCGGATTCGTGAAGAAGACGAAAAGCTCTGCTTTTGTCGCTCATAGATCTCCCCTGAATGCTATTTTTTCATTCAGCTGTTATAACCTGCGCAGGCAGCGGTATGCCATAAATTCTGCATTCGCGTTGGCGAAGATGTGCCGGGTTTTAGGGGCGAGGTATAGATTATGCCCCTATGACGGCATTCCTACCATTGACTGCCACGCCTTCTAAGCAGAGCAGTTGCAAATAGCTCACTCTGTCGCAGCGTATTGCCTTATCAGATGAGGTAAATCTTAAAACGTTTCCCGGGAGAGGTTTTTAATATTTCGGCCATATTCTGGATGGTAAAATCCGTGCCGGTTGTAGACCCCCTATAGCCAAGGCCCGCCCTCGTGCTTTTGCATAGGGATCCCGGGCGGGCCACCTCATAGCGATAGCGCCGGGAAATATCTTCGCATTAGCCCCGCAGGCGCCGTTTTCCGGCGGCCGCACTCGACAATCTCCGACGTCATAGCAGTCGAGCAGCGGACACGCTCTGCCGCCCTTCGGCCATTTGACCGACAGGTATTAATCAGGTTGAAATTTCGTCTTACCTCGCTCCAGGATGCGCCGACCCCAATATGCCCCAATCCCCATAGCATGGGCCGCTTCTACGAATATCACGGCCAATCTATAAGCATTATCTGAAAACCGGGGTTGTTGTGTGGCTATGTGTAGACATTTTGGTTATAAAGTCGACCGTCCTTCGGGGATTAAGTTTTAATCACCATGATCAAGCTGGTGTACAATCTCCGTCTATATTTTCTACAGGTTTCGGCATGATGCCGGAGCCGCTGATAACCTGGAGCTTTTGTCGTAACGGATGATAGATATCAGTATTATGTCGATGTGCATGGTAGTCCTTCTGGTGATGAGCGTCCTGCTGGACTGAAAGCGTGTTGTGCCACAAATCTTTGTCGCCGCTGTTTCAATTCTTGCCTTTTATCGGCTGGCCGCAGCCATCTCCTGATGAGACCGGCCCTCGGTTTCACCGTGCCGCACGCTTCCCTGCTGACCCTCCACATTCGTTAATAAATAAGGAGATTTGTAGGATTCGCCCCTGGTGGGATTGTCGGCCAGAAACGTAACCTCTAAGATTTTAGCCACACTCTTAAGAGGTAACAAAGATGAAAAGAACAATCATTGCCCTGTTAGCAACCGTTTCTATTGCCGCCGCCGGCGCCTTCGCCGCGGATAAAAACGAAACGCCAGCCCCAGCGCGGAATAACGCCGGGCAGCCGCCGTTTGAGATGAATCAGGAACGTGGCCCCATGCCAATGCCCATGCCGCCATTGCCGCCGAGAAAGCCGGTGCTCTTCTCCGCGACCGTTGCCAGCGATAATCCGACTGAAACCATTAATAAGCTCACCGCGTTAATCCCGGCCAGCAAAGCCCGGCATTATGAAGTTCATGTCGAAGTTGTCGCCGTACCCGATATGTCAGAGGCCGGTCCCTGGTGATTATGGCGGGTTAATTAAACCCTGCGGGCGTAGGGAAATAGGTTAGCGGCCCCTTCGGCCGGTACGATGTACGGGTTGTCTAATAGATTTGCCCGCCGGTTTGTTGTGGTTTTTATTATCATCCGATCCGTCAGCATCGCTATTATGTGACGAAAAAAAAAGCTGCCAATAATAGTGGCAGCTTTTATCGCTTATGACTCAGTTGATACTGAAGGGCTATTAGCTCTTAATTTTTCTGTAGATAAACAGCACGACCAGCGCGCCAATTACCGCAACGACAAAGCTCCCGAAATTAAACCCGTCAACCTTGCCAAAACCAAAGAAGGTGCTGATCCAGCCGCCCACTACCGCACCGATGACCCCCAGAATGATGGTGACGAAAAAGCCGCCGCCGTCTTTGCCCGGCATGATCCACTTAGCTAAAATACCGGCAATAAGACCAAAAATGATCCAGGAAATGATACCCATGGTTAACTCCGTCCTCTTTGTTGCTCTGCAAGTGCATAGTGACTAAATAATAGCATACACAGAACCAATGAATCATGAATTATATATTTATTAGATGATTACTTGCCGCACAAGCCGTCATGGTCTACATATCATGGGAAGCTGTTAACGTGAAAAGGGGTAAAAGATGGGGTATTACGTCATTAAGAAGTCAGAGAAGAGCGTGTCCCAACCTTGGTATTTCTTACTGAAGGCCGATAACCACGAAACCATTGCCACCAGTGAAATGTATTCCTCGAAGGATGCGGCGAAAAAAGGAATTGCCTCGGTGCAGAAGAATGGCCCGAGTGAAATAATTAAGGATGAAACGCTATAAACAATATGGGGGAAAAATTTCCCCCATATATCACTTCAGGCAACGATCGCGGTCTTAAACCACCGCCGTAGTGAGCCGCGATGAGCAGCACAGGCGCCCCTGCTCATCGGATATTTCAATCTGCCACACCTGATGGCGCGAGCCGACGTGCAGGGCCCTGCAGACGCCACGAACCCGACCGCCGCGAACCGAGCGGATATGGTTAGCGTTAACCTCAAGCCCCACCACCTTTTGTTCGCCTTCGCTGCATAAGTAGCCGGCAACCGAACCCAGCGTTTCGGCCAGCACCACCGACGCGCCGCCGTGCAGCAGGCCAAACGGCTGATGGGTTCGGCTGTCTACAGGCATCGTGGCTTCAAGGGTGTCATCGGTAAACACATCGAAGCGGATATCCAGCAGACCAACCATATTGCCCTCGCCCATAGCGTTGAGCTGTTCCAGCGTTGTCTGACGTTTCCAAATCATCCAATAATCTCCAGCAGCGCCTGCAGCGGGTGACGTACGCCGCTGCCTTCAATACGCTTAACCTGGCTACGACAGGAATAGCCGGTCACCAGGCAGCGGTTGCGCGGCAAACGCTGCATCGCCTGTTGCCAGGAAAGCGCGTAAATCGCCAACGAGTTGGCATGGTTTTTAACCTCATGGCCGTAGGTTCCGGCCATGCCGCAGCAGCCCACGCTGACGTTTTCCAGCTTCGCGCCAAAGCGCGCAAAGATTTCAGCCCACTGCTTCGGCGCGGCCGGGAGCGCCGTGACCTCAGTGCAGTGACCAAACAGATACCACGCCTCGCCGCCGTTATCCTGCACCGCGCTTTCAGGCAGCGCCTGCGGCAGCCATTCATGTACCAGCATCACGCGGAAGTCGCCGCGCTTGTCGCCCAGCGTCTGGTTGTATTCATCGCGGTAGCACAGCACCAGGGCCGGATCGACGCCGACCATCGGGATCCCGAGCTGCGCCATCCGGTTGAGGAAGTCCGCCGTTTTCTGCGCCGTACGGGCGAAACGCGACAGGAAGCCTTTAATATGCTGCGCCTTACCGTTTGGCGAAAACGGCAGCAGCACCGGCTGATAGCCGACCTTTTCCACCAGACGGATGAAATCAGCCACCACCTGCGCATCGTAGTAGCTGGTGAACGGATCCTGCACCACCAGCACCATTTTCGCCTTTTGCTCGGCGCTCAGCGTTTCAAGCTGTTCCAGCGTCATATTCGCCGAACGGTGGCCGACCATTTGCTGCTTCAGCGACGGCGTGGAGAGCAGCGGTAAATCCACCATCCCGATGTGCTTCTCCGACAGCTTGCGCATCCACGGCTGGTTAATAAAGAAGTTAAAGGTTTTCGGCGCCTGCGCCATCAGCGGCGCGTAGGACTCCACCGTCGCCACCAGATGGTCGCGAACCGGGCGCAGATAGCGGCTGTGGTAAAGCTGCAGGAAGCGTGAACGGAACTCCGGAACGTCAATCTTAATCGGACACTGGGTGGAGCAGGCTTTACAGGCCAGACAGCCGGACATCGCCTCTTTGACCTCATGCGAGAAGTCATACTCGCCCTTGCGCGCGTGCCAGCTGTTGCGGGTACGCTCGATCAGTTCGCGCAGGCTGGCGCGTTTTTCCGCCAGCTGGCTCTCCAGCTGATTGGGATCGATACCGCGATCGGCCAGCAGACGCAGCCACTCGCGCACCAGCGTTGCCCGGCCTTTCGGCGAATGGATGCGATGATTGCTCACCTTCATCGACGGGCACATGGGGCTCTTAACATCAAAGTTAAAGCACAGGCCGTTACCGTTACACTCCATCGCCCCGCGCCATGAGCTGCGTACGGCGATAGGGATCTGACGGTCGTAGGTGCCGCGCTTCACCGCGTCCACTTTCATCATCGGCGCATCGACGCCTTCCGGCGGGCAAATTTTCCCGGGGTTAAGGCGGTTATCCGGATCAAATGCTGCCTTCACTTTCCGCAGCTCGCGGTACAGCTCATCGCCAAAGAACGCCGGGCTGTACTCGGCGCGGAACCCCTTCCCGTGCTCCCCCCACAGCAGGCCGCCGTATTTGGCCGTCAGCGCGACCACTTCATCGGAGATCCGCTTCATCAGCACTTCCTGCTGAGGATCGCACATATCCAGCGCCGGGCGCACGTGCAGCACCCCGGCATCGACGTGGCCAAACATGCCGTAGCTCAGGCCGTGGGCGTCCAGCAGCGCGCGAAACTCGACGATGTAATCCGCCAGATGTTCCGGCGGCACGCAGGTATCTTCGGCAAAAGGAATCGGTTTAGCCGCCCCCTTCGCGTTACCCAGCAGCCCTACCGCCTTTTTACGCATCGCGTAGATACGCTCAACGCCGTCCAGCTCGCCGCACACCTGCCAGCCAATGACGCCGGCTTCACCCTGGGCGATCAGCCGATCCAGCCGCTGGCACAGGGAAGCCACCTGGCCGTCAATCAGCTCGACGTCATCGCCGGAAAACTCGACGATGTTCAGCCCCAGCATCTCTTTATCCGGCACGTCGGCGATCAGTTCGCTGACGGAGTGCCAGACGATATCTTCGCGCGCGAGGTTAAGCACCTTCGAGTCGACGGTTTCCACCGACAGCGCATTTGCCGCCACCATAAACGGCGCATTGCGCAGCGCGGAATCAAACGAATCATACTTAACGTTCACCAGCCGACGCACCTTCGGCAGCCGGGTAATATCGAGACGCGCTTCGGTAATAAACGCCAGCGTGCCTTCCGAACCGGTTAATATCCGGGTCAGATCGAATTCGCTGAGATCGTCATTAAAGACGTGGCGCAGATCGTAGCCGGTCAGGAAGCGGTTAAGCTTAGGGAATTTATCGATAATCAGCTGGCGCTGCGCTTTGCAGCGCTGGTAGACGGTGCGGTAAATGCGCCCGATTGCCGACTGCTCGTTTGCCAGAGTTTCTGCCAGGGCTGCGGGAATGGCCTGGGTGTCCAGAATATCGCCCCCCATCAGGACCGAGCGCACGCCCAGCACATGATCGGAGGTTTTACCGTACACCAGCGACCCCTGGCCGGAGGCATCGGTATTGATCATTCCGCCGAGCGTAGCGCGGTTGCTGGTTGACAGCTCCGGCGCGAAAAAGTAGCCGTACGGCTTAAGATATTGGTTGAGCTGATCTTTAATGACCCCGGCTTCGACCCGCACCCAGCCTTCTTCCGGGTTAATTTCGATAATGCGGTTCATATAGCGGGACATATCAACAACAATCCCCGCGTTCAACGACTGGCCGTTGGTGCCGGTGCCGCCGCCGCGTGGCGTAAAGACCAGCGTTTTGAAACGCTCATCCGCCGCCACTCTTGCCAGCAGCGCGACGTCCGCCGTGGAACGGGGGAATAAAATCGCGTCCGGCAATAGCTGATAGATGCTGTTGTCCGTCGCCATCGTTAGCCTGTCGGCATAGCTGGTGGCGGTATCGCCGGTAAAACCTTGTTGCTCCAGTACCTGCAAAAAATTCAATACCAGCTGAACGACGCCTGGTGCTTGAGAAATTTGTGGGATCATAACGCTTGACCCTGCCTGACTATGTTGTGTTGTAAAAACTTCATCCTTCGGAGCGCTTTCCGTCAGCCGCTTCCGCTGCGCCGATCGCTGACTTAGGCAAACGCCGCGAGCTTTCACCTGCCGGTTCGAGGTATCCTGGATGATTTTGTGTATAGGTAACTAAACGATTGCGTAGTGCAGTCAACTTTTTATCACATTTTTTTCATATGCGCCCACCAGATTTATGTGCAGAATCAGGCGGGTTAAATTATTGGTATTATTATCCGTATATGGAATTACGCTGCGTCAGCCTTTTGGCGCCACTGGAAAGGTAAATTTTCTCTATGATTAACGAGCGTCAGCCCCGGGATATACCGCAGGTTCTGCTATCGGTGCTGTTTTTGTCCCTGATTATTGTTTCCTGCCTGTGGATCGTACAGCCCTTTATCCTGTCTTTTGCCTGGGCAGGCACCGTGGTCATTGCAACCTGGCCGGTACTACTGCGCCTGCAGCGGCTGCTGTTTGGCAAACGCGCCCTCGCGGTGCTGGTAATGACCCTGCTGTTATTCTTACTGTTCGTTATCCCGATCGCGCTGCTGGTCAACAGCCTGGTCGATAACAGCGCGCCGCTGATTAAAATGTTCACCACCGGTAGCGTGAGCCTGCCGGATTTCGCCTGGCTCAACAGCATCCCGCTGATTGGCGACAAGCTCTACTCCGCGTGGCATGGCCTGCTGGATATGGGGGGCGCGGCGATCATGGCCAAAATCCGGCCCTATATCGGCACCACCACCACCTGGTTTGTCGGGCAGGCGGCGCACATTGGCAAACTGCTGGTCTACTGCGGGCTGATGCTGCTGTTCAGCGCCCTGCTGTACTGGCAGGGTGAAAAGGTAGCCTATGGTTTCCGCTATTTCGCCACCCGGCTGGCGGCAAAACGCGGCGATGCCGCGGTGCTGCTGGCAGGCCAGGCGATTCGCGCCGTGGCGCTGGGCGTCGTGGTTACCGCGCTGACTCAGGCGGTGCTGGGCGGCATCGGCCTGGCGGTAACCGGCGTGCCTTACGCCGCGCTGCTGACCGTGGTAATGATCTTCACCTGCCTCGTTCAGCTGGGGCCATTGATTGTGCTCATCCCCTCCATTATCTGGCTGTACTACAGCGGCGATACCACCTGGGGTACCGTGCTGCTGGTGTGGAGCTGCGTGGTGGGGACAATGGATAACGTCATCCGTCCGGTGCTCATCCGCATGGGCGCCGATCTGCCGATGATCCTGATCCTCTCCGGCGTTATCGGCGGCCTGATTGCCTTTGGCATGATTGGCCTGTTTATCGGCCCGGTCCTGCTCGCCGTGTCATGGCGACTGTACGACGCCTGGGTGCATGAAGTTCCGCCGCCGCCGAAAGATCCCGATCAGGTGCTGGCCGAGCTCACCGAGCTTAATGCCGGCAATATCAAAAGCGGCGAGTAACGCCGGCAGCACAAAAATTAAGGCGGGGAAACCCGCCTTAATCATAAATAAACCTTATGCATTGGTGCCTGTCAGGCGCTTCAACCACAGCTTTCGCTACATATCCCACGCTTATTCTTCACCTCAATTTAACTATTGAGAGGAATCCGATCGACGCAAAAAATCCCTGTGGCTACTATATGAGCACGGTTATAAATCAACACATTGATTTATAAGCATGGAAATCCCCTGAGTGAAACAACGAATTGCTGTGTGTAGTCTTTGCCCATCTCCCACGATGGGCATTTTTTTATCAACTCACCTCGCAGCGGCTCATCATTCGCCACTTCTGCGCCAGCTCACGAACCTCGCCTTTTACCGTCACGGTTGCCGTCCCGCGGATATCAGCAGAAGATGCGCCGACCTGGAGCACAAACTCACCGGGTTCAACGATGCGCTGCCCGTCACGGCGGGTAAAGTTAAGCATATCGACCGGCAGATAGAAGGTCAGCGTCGCCGTTTCTCCCGGATCCAGCGTCACCCGCCGGAAGGCTTTAAGCTCCTGAACCGGACGCACCATCGAGGCGACCTTATCGCGCACGTAGAGCTGCACCACCTCGCTGCCGCGACGCTCGCCGTCGTTGCGGATCGTCACCTGGAGGGCAATCTCCCCCTCCATTGCCACCTGTGACGCCAGCAGCTGCGGTTCGCCATACCTGAAGGTCGTCCAGCTTTGCCCGTAGCCGAACGGGTAGCGGGAGCCAAAGTGGAAGGCGAACGGCGTACCGCCGCTTTTCAGCTTGTGGTTGTAATAATAGGGCATCGCGCCCGCGCTTTTCGGCACGCTGACCACCAGCCGCCCCTGCGGCTCCTCTCGCCCCGTCAGCACGTCGGCGATCGCCCAACCGCCCTCCTGCCCCGGAGCCCATGCCATCAGCAGGGCCGCAACTTTCTCTTCCAGCCCCTGCAGGTTATAGGGCCGCCCGCCGGTCATCACCACAATAACCGGCTTCCCGGTTGCCACCAGCGCCTCCAGCAGCCGCTGCTGCACGCCAGGCAGATTCAGGCTGTCGGTATCGGAGCCTTCGCCCACGGTGCCGCTCTGGAACAAGCCGGCAAGATCGCCCACGCAGGCCACCACCACATCGCTCTCCTCGGCCGCTCTTACCGCAGCCGGAATCAGGCTGGTGTCGAACGAGACCGGCGATTGCTGCATCGGCTTACCGCCGCTGTCGCCGGGGAATACCGGCGCGCCCGCCATGCGCTGTTCAATAATGTGGCACCCTTTGGCATAGCTGACGCGCCGGTCTCCAAGATAGTGGCGCAGCGCCGCCAGCGGGGTCGTCACCTGCGAGACCTCTTCCAGCATATCGCTGATAATCAGATGCACCGGGAAGCTGTAGCCGCTGAGCAGCGCCAGCGGATCGTCAGCGGTAGGCCCAACCACCGCGACCTTTGGTTCTCCCTGCAGCGGCAGGCAGGCGCGATTTTCCAGCAGGGTCAGCGAGCGCGTCGCCACCTCGCGCGCGGCCTGGCGGGCGCTGGCCGACTGCAGCGTGATCCCCGCTACGTCGGTATAGGGCCGCTCGAACAGCCCAAGACGGAATTTCTCGGTCAGCGTGCGGGCCACGATCTCGTCAATCTTCTCGACGGCGATCAGCCCGCGCTCGAGGGCTTCATCCAGGTGACGCGCGCAGTCATCTTTTGGCAGCTCCACGTCAAGCCCCGCATTAAACGCCAGCGCGGCCGACTCTGCCGCATCGTGCGAGATGCCGTGATGCTGATGCAGCAGGCTAACGCCGCCGTAGTCGGCGACGATAATGCCGTCGAATCCCCAGCGTTGCCGCAGCAGCGTGGTGAGCAGGAAGCCGTCGCTGTGCCCCGGCTGGTTATCGATATCGTGATACGCCGGCATCACCGAACCGGCATTGGACAGCTTCACCGCCATCTCGAACGGCAGCAGGAAGGTGTCGTTAAGTTCGCAAAAGCCGAGATGAACCGGAGCATGGTTGCGCGCGCCTTCGCTAAAAGAGTGGCCGACGTAATGTTTTAGCGTTGCCAGCACGTCGCGCTTTTCGCCCTGCAGCCCGTCAACGTAGGCGCAGGCCATGACGCCGACCAGCCACGGGTCCTCGCCGAAGGTCTCTTCCGTACGCCCCCAGCGCACGTCGCGAGAGACGTCCAGCACCGGGGCAAGCCCCTGCTTGCAGCCGGTCGAACGCGCTTCGGCGCCGATTTCCCGCGCCGCCCGCGCCACCAGCTCAGGATCCCACGTCGAGCCATAGTTCAGCGACGAGGGGAACAGGGTCGCCTCTTTGCACAGTAGCCCCACCAGGCACTCTTCGTGGAACAGCGCCGGGATCCCTAGCCGCGTCTCTTCCATCAGCATCTTCTGCAGCCGGTTGGCGGCGCGCACGCCGCTGTCCGCCGCCACGATGTGGGTGCCCAGCGGGCGGGTGATTTGCCCGACGCCCAGCTTCAGCCTCTGCGCGAGGGATGTCTGCTCGCTGACGCCGGCAAACTCATCGCTCATATCGCTGCGTTCACGGTGCTCGCCGTTTTCGTCAAGCACCAGCCAGTACCCGTGCATCTGGGCAAACTTCTCTTCCAGCGTCATGCGCGACAGTAAATCCGCAACGCGCTCCTCTACCGGGCGGCTGGCATCCTTATAAATTACGGTCATGTTATTACTCCTGTAGGGCTGAATCTGGCGCCGACACGGGGGCTTCGGGGGTCCGCATTTCGCGCTTGCGGGTCAGTTCTCTGGCGATACTGTCCGCCGTACGGCTATTCAGTTTGTAGAGCATCAGCAGCAGCACCATCACGATAAACAGCGCGCTGGGGACGATGGAAAACAGCGCATTAATCGTGCCGAGCACCGCCGCCGACTGGGTTGCCGCATTCGGGATATAGTCGACAAATCCAAGCACCCATCCCACCACGGCGCCGCCCAGCGCAAGGCCAAACTTGATGGCGAAGAGCGCGGTGGAGAACACCAGGCCATCGAGGCGGCGTCCGCTGCGGTGCTCTTCATAGTCCACGACGTCGGAAAACATGGTCCACTGCAGCGGGGTTGTCAGGTTCTGAATAAAGCTGAAGACCACGTTCAGGCCAAATATCAGCCAGATCTGATTGGCCGGAATAAAGAAAATGGCGCAGGCGAAGAGTACGAAGGTAATAATTGTCCACTGATACGCCCGCACCCGATCTAATTTCCCGAGCAACCGTTCCGATAATAATGCCCCCAGCAGGGCGGCAATCATTCCGGAAACAATAAACGTAAACACCATTTCGGGGCGCTGCATGACATACTTAACGTAATACATCGTCGCCGACCCGCGGGTAACCACGGCGGTTAATAATAAAATATTAAAGATGAACACAATGCGCCATTGGCTATTTGCGGCCAGCAGCTTGAGGTCTTTTATTAGCGACCCGGAGGCGTCGTTCCGCGGCGTATAGCGTTCGCGGGTCAGGAAAAAGCAGCTGAAAAAAAGCACAATTCCGAGCAGGCCCATCAGGCTCATCGCATAGAAGTAGCCTTTCTGGGCGTTACCATCGCCAAGGTGAGCCACCAGCGGCAGCGCAATCACGGTGACGATCAGTCCGCCGACAAACGACAGCGCAAAGCGCCATGATTGCAGCGAGTGGCGTTCGTGCGGGTCCATCGTCAGGGCGCCCGGCATCGCGCAGTAGGGGACGTTAATCGCCGAGTAGATAAAGCTGAGAAGAGTGTAAGTCAAGCAGGCATAAATGATTTTTGCCGTCTCGCCGACATCAGGAACGTAGAAGGTGATGATGCAGCTCGCGCCGAAGGGAATGGCAAACCACAGCAGCCAGGGACGAAACCGGCCGTGTCGGGTTTGGGTGCGATCCACCAGCGCGCCGATGCACGGATCGACCACCGCGTCGACTACCCGCACGACTAAAAACATGGTGCCCATAATGGCGGCAGGCAGGCCAAATACATCGGTATAAAAATAAGCCAGAAACAGCGTTGCGGTTTGCCACACCAGCGCGCTGGCCATATCACCGAGGCCGTAACCTATTTTATCTTTTGTAGTCAGTACAAACGACAAGGTCATTATTATTATCCTTTACACGAGAACAAACGATTCTCACTTAATAACTAGTATGAGAGCCTGATGACGCGATGTAAGTATTAGAAATGACCGTCTAAACGACAATTGTAGAAATTAACTGATGGCTTACGATATTTTGTTTTTTTTCGCTTTATGTGACTGACCGCAAAATATGTAATCGGGACGCTATAAAAAATAAAAAACTCCGCCATTGCTGACGGAGTTTACCTGTGCACAGAACGCGTTATTTGTTGAGTTCAGCCAGACCAAGCCAGGTTTGCACCACGGTATCCGGGTTCAGGGACAGGCTATCAATCCCCTCGTCCATCAGCCAGGCGGCAAAGTCCTCATGGTCGGACGGGCCCTGCCCGCAAATACCGACATATTTACCCTGTTTCTTCGCCGCGCGAATCGCCATCGACAGCAGCGCTTTCACCGCGTCGTTACGTTCGTCAAACAGCTCAGAGACGACGCCGGAGTCACGGTCAAGGCCCAGCGCCAGCTGCGTCATATCGTTCGAACCGATAGAGAAGCCGTCAAAGTACTCAAGGAACTGCTCCGCCAGCAGGGCATTGGATGGAATTTCACACATCATGATAATTTTGAGGCCATTTTCGCCGCGCTTCAGGCCCTGACGCTCCAGCTCTTCCACCACCGCTTTCGCCTGGGCGACGGTGCGGACGAACGGCACCATGATCTCGACGTTGCTCAGCCCCATGTCGTTACGCACGCGCTTAACCGCATCACACTCCAGCGCAAAGCAGTCGCGGAAGCTGTCGGAAACGTAGCGGCCGGCGCCGCGGAAGCCGAGCATTGGGTTCTCTTCTTCCGGCTCATAACGCTCGCCGCCCACCAGGTTGGCGTATTCGTTAGATTTAAAGTCGGACAGACGCACGATAACGCGTTTTGGATAGAATGCCGCACCCAGCGTGGCGATCCCTTCCGTCAGGCGACCGACGTAGAACTCTTTCGGTGAATCGTAACCCTTCATCAGCTCGCGGATTTCGTTCTGCAGGCCAGGCTCCTGGTCATCGAACTCCAGCAGCGCGCGCGGGTGAACGCCAATCATGCGGTTGATGATGAACTCCAGACGCGCCAGGCCCACGCCCTCATTCGGCAGGCAGGCGAAGTCAAACGCCCGGTCCGGGTTACCGACGTTCATCATAATTTTCAGCGGCAGGTCGGGCATTTCGCCGACGCTGGAGCTCTTGATGCTGAAATCCAGCAGCTCAGCATAAACGTAGCCGGTATCGCCTTCCGCACAGGAGACGGTCACGTTCTGGTTTTCCTGAATGCGGTCGGTCGCGTCGCCGCAGCCTACCACCGCCGGGATCCCCAGCTCACGGGCGATAATCGCCGCATGGCAGGTACGTCCGCCGCGGTTGGTCACGATGGCCGACGCTTTCTTCATGATCGGTTCCCAGTCCGGGTCGGTCATGTCGGTGACCAGCACGTCGCCCGGCTCGATGCGGTTCATCTCGCTGATATCGTGGATAACCTTCACCGGGCCCGCGCCAATGCGGTGACCGATTGCGCGACCTTCGGCGACAATCTGCCCCTGGGCATGCAGCGTATAGCGCTCCATGACCTGGCCGCGCGAGCGTACGGTTTCCGGGCGCGCCTGAACGATAAACAGCTCGCCGGTATGGCCATCTTTCGCCCACTCGATATCCATCGGACGTCCGTAGTGCTTCTCAATCTGCACCGCCTGCTTCGCCAGCTCCTGCACTTCCTCGTCAGCTAACGAGAAAATATCGCGCTGCGCCTGCGGCACATCCTCGATGCGCACCTGCTTGCCGTGCTCCTGGGTCGGCGCGTAAATCATGCGGATCTTTTTCGATCCCATAGTGCGGCGCACGATAGAGGGGCGACCAGCGGCCAGCGTTGGCTTGTGGACGTAGAACTCATCCGGGTTTACCGCGCCCTGCACCACCATTTCACCCAGGCCCCAGGCAGAGGTGATAAACACCACCTGGTCGAAACCGGATTCGGTATCGATGGAGAACATGACGCCGGACGAGGCGAGGTCGGAGCGGACCATACGCTGCACCCCGGCGGATAGCGCCACGCCGCGGTGATCGTAGCCCTGATGCACGCGATAGGAGATCGCGCGATCGTTAAACAGCGAAGCAAACACGTGCTTCACTGCGACGAGCACGGCATCAAAGCCCTGCACGTTGAGGAATGTCTCTTGCTGCCCGGCGAAGGAGGCATCGGGCATATCCTCTGCCGTTGCGGAGGAGCGCACGGCAAAGGAGGCCTCAGCGTTGTCGGCGGAGAGCTGCTTATAAGCATCGCGAATCGCGTCTTCCAGTTCGCTCTGGAACGGGGTATCGATGATCCACTGACGGATCTGTCCCCCCGCTTTCGCTAATGCGGAAACGTCGTCAATGTCGGTTTTATCCAGCAGTTCATAAATGCGCTGGTTTACACCGCTTTGGTCCAGGAACTGATTGAAGGCATCAGCGGTGGTGGCAAATCCGTTCGGTACGCTAACGCCCATACCGGACAGATTAGTGATCATTTCACCAAGGGAGGCATTTTTGCCCCCAACTCTGTCTACATCATTCATGCCGAGTTGGTTATACCAAAGCACCAGCGGTGACGAGCCATTGTTGGACATCGAGACAATCCTTTTGTGATTTAATACCAGTGATAAAAAACTCACGATCAACTACGGGATTTATCCTGACATATTTATGCGGCTGAAAAAAACGGTGAATCGTTCAAGCAAATTATTTTTTCTTTTTTAGGACAGTTCACCTGATATAGCTAACTCAATGATTCTTCTTAAATCTGCTGCAATAAGAGACAAAAAATAACCAGCCGGCAAAAATGAACCTACCTTTTCATTAAAAATAAAAATAGCGTTTCATTTTTAAAGTGAGACAAAACATAAACGGATATGCTTAAATTTAATAACTGCTTTCAGGTAATTAAACTCATTATACCGGATGGTCAAAATGGAAAGTGCTGTAGATCGCCACGTGTTTTATATTTCCGACGGGACGGCCATTACCGCCGAGGTGCTGGGGCACGCGGTGATGTCGCAGTTTCCGGTCGCTATCAGCAGCGTTACCCTGCCGTTCGTGGAAAATATCAGCCGGGCGCGGGCGGTGAAGGAGCAAATTGACGCCATCTATGAGCAAAGCGGCATCCGTCCGCTGGTCTTTTACTCCATCGTGATTCCAGAAATTCGCGACATCATCATGCAAAGTAAAGGATTCTGTCAGGATATCGTGCAGGCGCTGGTGGCACCTCTGCAGCAGGAGCTGCGCCTCGACCCCACGCCGATCGCTCATCGTACCCACGGCCTCACGCCGGGTAACCTGAACAAGTACGATGCGCGTATTGCCGCCATTGATTACACCCTTGCCCACGACGACGGCATCTCGCTGCGCAACCTCGATCAGGCGCAGGTGATTCTGCTGGGCGTCTCGCGCTGCGGCAAAACGCCAACCAGCCTGTATCTGGCCATGCAGTACGGCATTCGCGCCGCCAACTATCCGTTTATCGCCGACGATATGGACAATTTAATCCTGCCCGCTTCGCTCAAGCCTCTACAGCACAAGCTGTTCGGCCTGACCATTAGTCCGGAACGCCTGGCGGCGATCCGCGAAGAGCGCCGGGAAAACAGCCGCTATGCCTCGATGCGTCAGTGTCGAATGGAAGTCACCGAGGTGGAGGCGCTGTACCGCAAGAATAAAATTCCCTGCCTGAATAGTACCAACTATTCAGTGGAGGAGATCGCGACCAAAATCATGGACATCATGGGGCTGAGCCGAAGGATGTACTAACACACTAGTACATTATTGAAAATTTGTTTATGCTATCACCCGTGGCCTATACAGGATCATCCCCCGCTCTTGCAATAAGCGGGGATTGGTTTATCGTGATGCGCATCACTTCCCGGCATTTTCGTCGCGGAAGAAACAGATTTTTGAGACCCCAATGAATAAAACAGACGAACTGCGTACCGCGCGCATTGAAAGCCTGGTAACGCCTGCGGAACTGGCCCAGCGGCATCCCGTATCTGCCGATGTCGCGGCACACGTCTCCGCTTCCCGCCGCCGAATTGAAAAGATCCTTAACGGCGAAGATCGCCGCCTGCTGGTGATTATTGGCCCCTGTTCCATTCACGATACCCAGGCCGCGCTGGAGTATGCGCACCGCCTTCAGGCTATGCGCGAGCGCTACCAGCCGCAGCTGGAAATCGTGATGCGCACCTATTTTGAAAAACCGCGTACCGTTGTCGGCTGGAAGGGATTGATCTCCGATCCTGACCTTAACGGCAGCTATCGGGTCAATCACGGTATCGAACTGGCGCGGCGCCTGCTGCTGCAGATCAATGAGCTGGGCGTGCCGGCCGCCACCGAATTCCTCGATATGGTGACCGGGCAGTTTATCGCCGATCTTATCAGCTGGGGCGCCATTGGCGCGCGCACCACCGAGAGCCAAATCCACCGCGAGATGGCCTCTGCGCTCTCCTGCCCGGTAGGATTCAAAAACGGGACCGACGGCAACACGCGTATCGCCGTTGATGCGATTCGCGCCTCCCGCGCCAGCCATATGTTCCTCTCTCCGGACAAGCAGGGTCAGATGACCATCTATCAGACCAGCGGCAACCCCTACGGGCATATCATTATGCGCGGCGGGAAACGGCCAAATTATCACGCTGCGGATATTAGCGCGGCCTGCGATGCGCTGCGTGAGTTTGATCTGCCGGAGCAGCTGGTTGTCGATTTCAGCCACGGCAACTGCCAGAAACAGCATCGTCGTCAGCTGGAAGTGTGCGAGAACGTTTGCCAGCAGATCCGCAACGGTTCGACGGCCATCGCCGGCATCATGGCGGAAAGCTTCCTGCAGGAAGGGACGCAGAAAGTGGTTGCCGGGCAACCGCTGACCTGGGGTCAATCGATTACCGACCCGTGCCTGAGCTGGGAAGACAGCGAGCGTCTGCTGGCTGAACTGGCTGCGGCAACCGCCACTCGCCTGTAGCCGCTCTCTCCCACCGCGCATGCGGTGGGAATTCTCCCCCCACGCAGCGGAATATCCCCACCGTCAGCCTGCCAAATATAGTACTTTGATAAAAAACGCTTGCCGTGAAAATTAACATTACTGATAATGATTATCATTGTTGCTTTTATTTTTATTTTGGTGCTATGACGCGAATGGATAACACTGCCACAGCTGAAAAAACAAAAGACAATGCCCCTTACCCTGTCGCCACGGATCGTCAGATTTGCAGCCGGGTGCTGCTAGGTACTGAAGGTCGGGTGGTGATCGAACATGACGGTCAGCGCTATTTGCTGCGTCAGACCCACGCAGGCAAGCTGATCCTGACAAAATAGCTCTCCCCGCCGGTTAGCGCGAGGAGAGTACGGTGCCCGGGCGCACCGGCGTATCAGCTGGAGCAGCTGACTTCCAGCCCTTTTCCCCAGTCCGGCGGACGGCTGATGTAATCATCTTCCCGGTCGATAAACGGCTGGGCCAGCGCCTCGTGCAGACGCTCCAGCTCGCCGGTGTTACCCTGCTCTGCCTGCTCAATTGCCCGCTGTGCCAGCCAGTTACGCAGCACCAGCGCCGGGTTGACGGCACGCATATGCTGCTGGCGCCGCGCATCATCAATCTGCTCATCGCGCAAGCGCGCGCGATAGCCGTCAAACCAGCTATCAAAGGCGGCGCGATCGATAAACTCATCGCGCAGCGGCGACGCGGCGCTGAGCTGCTCGCTGGCGCTCAGCATCCTGAAGGTGCGGGTGTAATCGCTGCCTTCCCGTATCATCAGCGCAAACAGACCGTCCAGCAGATCGTTATCGCCCTGCTGCTGGGTGAACAGGCCAAGCTTGTCGCGCATGCGGCGGCCGTAGGCGCTCAGCAGGGCGTGCTGATAGCCATCCAGCGCCGCGTTTAGCGCATCGGCGCTGATGAACGGCGACAGCGACTGCGCCAGGCGCTGTAAATTCCACAGGCCTACCGCCGGCTGATTCTCAAAGCTGTAGCGCCCCTGGTAATCCGAATGATTGCAGATGAAGTCGGGCTTGAAGTCATCGAGGAACCCGTACGGGCCGTAGTCCATCGTCAGGCCGAGAATGGACATGTTATCGGTATTCATTACCCCATGCGCAAAGCCGACCGTTTGCCAGCTGGCGATAAGCGTCGCGGTTCTGGTGACAACGTCACGGAACCAGAGGATGTACTTATCCGCCTGCCCGTCGAGCTCAGGCCAGTGATGACGAATCACGTAGTCGGCCAGCTGCTGTACCTTTTCCGCTTCCCGACGATAGTAGAAGTGCTCGAAGTGGCCAAAACGCACGTGGCTTTCGGCGATACGCATCAGCATCGCTCCGTGCTCGACGGTTTCACGATATACCGGCGTGTCGCTGGTCACTATCGCCAGCGCGCGGGTGGTTGGTATGCCCAGAGCGTGCATCGCTTCCGATGCCAGGCCTTCACGGATCGTCGAGCGCAGCACGGCGCGCCCGTCGCCCATTCGCGAATAAGGCGTGAGTCCGGCGCCCTTCAGATGCCAGTCCATTCGTCGGCCATCGGGCAGCTGCTGCTCGCCCAGCAGGATCCCCCGGCCATCGCCCAACTGCCCGGCCCAGGAGCCAAACTGATGGCCGCTATAGACCTGCGCCAGCGGCGACATACCGGGCAGCAGCGCTTCGCCGCCCCATACGCCGGCGCCCGTTGACGGCTGAAACAGCGCCTCAGGCACGCCCAACGTCTGCGCCAGCGGCGCGTTATGCCAGATCGGCCGCGCGTTGCTCAGCGGTGTCGGCATTGAGGCCGTATAGAAATCTGGCAGTTCATCACGCCAGTGGGTGGTAAAAGACAGGGTCATGAGTTCCTCCGACCTTCAGTGTAGTGCCTTCAACAAGGTATTAACACGGGCGAATGGCAGGGTTATCAACATAAAAGTGGGGAAGCCGAAGGTCCTGCGCTTGCCAGCCAGGCGATTTTTGTCTCATCCATCGCTACGCTCCCGCCGAACACGACCGCAATGATGGGCTCCAGTGACGGAAAGGCGTGCAGCGGGGCCCTGGCTCCCCGCTGAAATCGGCGAACCGAAGGCCGGAAGACAAGGGATGGCGGCAAGAGGCGAATCGAGACAGGAGCGAGCCCCGGAACGGGCGAGCAGGTCGAGTTGAGCCGACCGCAGGCTGCAGGCCGGGAGGTGAGCGTAGTGCGCAGCACCGATTTCCGTGCGGGACCGCGGGGATTGTTAAGGGGAAGACGGTTATCTTCCCCTTAACCCGGTCACCTGGCATCAAGGCCGCATGTTCTGCAAAGCGTCCGGTGAACGGAACACCTCACAGCCGACCGACGTGAACCCGGCAAGTCGCGCAGAGCGCTATATTCTTCGTGCCTGCCAGAATTTTTTATTCCAGTACACATTATTCAGCGATGAGCGCGTAACGCCATTGCTGGTCGAAGCATGGATAAACTGGTTATCGGTATCGTAGATCCCTACGTGCAGACCGCTCTCGCCGGAGCCCGTCTTGAAGAACACCAGATCCCCAGGCAGCAGCTCGCTTTTATCGATGCGGGTGCCGATCTCTGCCTGCTCGCGGGTTTCACGCGGTAGCTGCATGGAAAACTTATCGCGGAAGGTCCTCACCACAAAGCCGGAGCAGTCCACCCCGCGCGGCGTCATCCCACCGTAGCGATACGGCGCGCCCCGCCAGTTCCGCAGCTGATCGTTAAGATTAGCGATGACGGTAATAGAATCCGCAAGCCGAGGATTAGGCGGCGGCGCCCGATGGCTGCTGCAGCCTGCCAGAAATAGTGCCGTCAAAAGAACGAACCACAAACGCATCTCAGACGATTCCTCTGTTCCTTATCTTATTGTCAGAATAATTTAGCTGGTTTATCAATGAACTGGCAAGCGTGCTTCGCGCTACTGTGACGCGATGAGCATAAAATGACCGCCAAACGCCACCCGCTGGAAAGAAATCGCATAGGCCGCGGTTAAATTCTCTTCGGTCAATACCTCCGAGGTATAGCCGCAGGCTATAGTTTTTCCCCGGCAGATGAGCCACGCCCGCTGCGCATGCCGTAGCGTGTGATTGAGATCGTGGCTGCTCATGACCACCGAGATCCCCGCCGCGCACAGTTCGCTCAGAACGCCGTCGAGCGCCGCCTGCTGCGCCACGTCGAGGCTGTTCATCGGCTCATCGAGCAGCAGCAGCTGTCCCGCAGGGTTGGCCAGCGGGTCGATTTGCAGAATGACCGCCGCCAGCCGCACGCGCTGCCACTCGCCGCCAGAAATCTGATTGACCTGGCGGCCAAGCTTATCGCTCAGCCCTAGCCTCTCGGCCACCGCGCCGAGCAGATCGCTCCGCGCGTTATTTTGCAGATGCAGCGACAGATAGTGCCAGACCGGCATCGCGAAGGGCGGCATCTGGTGCTGGTTCAGGTAAGCACGATGCCGCGCCAGCTCGGAAGCCGGCCACATTTTTAGCGGCCGTTCGTTGAGACTGATGCGCCCGGGCCCCGTCGTCAGGCCGGCCATGCGCATGAGCAGCGTGCTCTTCCCGGCACCGTTTGGCCCGACGATATGGATCATTTCTCCTGGTCGAACCTCGGCGCTAAACGGTGCCAGCCGCCCCGGCTCCTCTACATCCTGTAGCTGCATCAAAAACGGCATTATTTCGCTAAAGCTCCTTTAATCGCCGCCACCAGCAGCGGATCGTTCGGCGCCATATCTGGCGAGAAGCGTTGGATAGTCTGGCCGTCGGCGCTCAGCAGGAACTTTTCGAAATTCCATAAAATATCGCTGTCGTTCAGCGGCGCGCGGCCTTTGCTTGCCATCCGCTCGTAAAAACCGCTGCCTTCCGGCGCTACGGCCTGCGGTGCGGCATCCACCAGCTTCTGATATAGCGGATGACGATCTTCGCCGTTGACGTCAATTTTACTGAACAGCGGGAAGGTCACGCCATAGGTGGTGCTGCAGAAGGTTTTGATCTCCTCCTCGCTGCCCGGCTCCTGTCCAAGAAACTGGTTACATGGGAACCCAAGCACCGTGAAGCCGTCATTCTCAAACTCTTGCTGCAGCGCTTCCAGCTGTTCATATTGCGGCGTCAGGCCGCATTTTGACGCCACGTTTACGATTAACAACGCTTTGCCCGCATAGGCGTTGAGCGTGGTTTTCTCGCCATCGATAGTGGTAACTTCGGTATCAAGAATAGTGTGTTGCATAGCCTTCCCTCTGTGAATAAAAGCGATTTCTGGTTCAGGTGATCCCTATCTACTGTAGCGGATTAAGGCGCGGTCATTGTACTTTGAATCCTCTGACGGGCATACCGTACCGTGCCTCTGCAGCAACATGAATCCCTCTCAATAGGGGCATCGTGCAATTCAGTGTACAGTGTTAAACGGATGTAATAGCATTTCGTTACTGATTAATTTAAGAGAGTTTTATAGATGAAGAAGCTGTTGAGTTCGGTGTTAATTGCCTCATCGGTTGTGTTGTTATCGGCCTGCTCCCCTGACGATAGTAATAAGGTCAAAGTCGCGATCAATACGGGTCCGGATGAGGCTATCTGGAAAGTGGTTGAGCAGGTTGCGAAGGACAAATATAACCTCGACGTTGAGGTGATCTCCTTTAATGATTACGTCCTGCCGAATGAAGCGTTAAATAATAAAGACGTTGATGCTAACGCTTTCCAGACGCTGCCCTACCTCGAAGCGCAGTCGAAAGAGCGAGGCTACAAATTTGCCATCGTCGGCAAAACGTTCGTTTTCCCTATCGCCGCCTACTCTCGCAAAATAAAAAATATCAGCGAGTTACCTGATGGAGCAACGGTATCTATTTCCAACGAGACCACGACGCTGGGACGCAGCCTGCTGCTGATGCAGGCGCAGGGCCTCATCAAGCTGAAAGATGGCGTCGGCTACCTGCCAACGGCGCTGGATATTATCGACAATCCTAAGCATTTGAAAATTGTCGAAGTGGACAGCCCGCAGCTGCCTCGTACCCTGGACGATCCTGACGTTAGCCTGTCGATTATTAACACCAACTTCTCGGCGCAGGTTGGCCTGTCCGCCGCGCGGGATGGCCTGTTTATGGAAGGCCAGGACTCTCCGTACGTGAACGCCATTGTTTCTCGCGAAGATAATAAAGACAGCAAAAAGATTCAGGAGCTGAAAGAGGCGTTCCAGACCAAAGAGGTCGCCGATAAAGCGCTGGAAGTTTATAAAGGTGATGCCATCAAAGGGTGGTAATACCGGTTAATCTCCGCATCGGCAGGCGATACACGTCCTGCCGATGCGGTTAAGTTCGGCGCTTACTGCGCGTGTACGGATTTCAGCAGCAGCCAGATAAACACCGGCGCCCCCAGCGTCGCGGTGACCACGCCGATCGGCAGTTCCGCTGCCGACAGCGCCAGACGGGCGATAATATCGGCGCCTAACAGCGCGCTGGCGCCGGCAAGCATACAGGCCGGCAGCAGAACGCGATGATCGCTTAATCCGCATAGCCGCAGGATATGCGGGATCACCAGGCCAATAAAGCCGATAGCCCCGGCCAGCGCCACGCTCACCCCAACCAGCCAACCGGTCGCGACCACCAGCAGCTTACGCCACAGCCAGAGCGGTAAACCCAGCTGGCGAGCCGATACCTCTCCCAGAGCCAGTATATTCAGCGGCTGGGACTGTAGTCCCACCCAGGCCAGCACCGGCAGAAGCGCCAGCATCAGCCACAGCTGCTGCCAGTCTACGCCGCCAAAGCCGCCCATCATCCAGTACATCAGCTGACGTAAATCAAATGAGGTGGAGAAATAGACGGCCCAGGTCATCAGCGCGCTGCAGATAATCCCTAACGCAACGCCCGCCAGCAGCAGACGGCTGGTTGACAGATGCCGGCGGGCAAAACGCAGCAAAATAAAGGTGATGAGCAGCGCTCCGGCAATGGCGCACAGCCCCAGCGCCCAGCCCGGCAGGAATCCTTTACCCAGCAGGACGGCGGCGATGAGCCCAACCCCCGCGCCGTTGGAGACGCCAAGCAGCCCCGGCTCCGCCAGCGGGTTTTCGAACAACGCCTGCATTATCGCCCCGGAGAGCGCTAAAGCGGCGCCCACCAGCAGCACCGCCAGGGTGCGCGGCAGGCGAATTTGCCAGATGAACAGCTGCCCTTTGGCGCTAAGCCACTCCTGCGGCGGGATCCAGAGATCTCCCGCGCAGAGGCTGGCGGCGCTCATCGCCAGCAGCAGCAGCAGGAGAGCAACGAGCCAACGCCGGCTGCGGCGCTGTTGAATTTGAGCAAAAGTCTGCATAGATACCGGGATGCAAGAAAGAGATGTATTTGATTTTACGGTGGGTATTGCGGGGAGAAAAGCAAAACATCGGCGCACGGCGCATATCGGCGGGCTATCCGACGGGCGATAGCGGGCACATTCTTTCTGCGCAGGTATGGCTTAAAAATATGCCCCGGTATTTTGCCGGTTTTAACAAGGCCTGGGTCGCCCGACTGCCGGAAGGCCACAGCCCGGCGCGAGCAGCCGTCCAGGCAGAGATGGCGCGCCCGGATATTCTCGTCGAAGTGATGATCGCCGCCGTAACAGCCTGATCCTGAAAATGAAAAGGAAAAGGAAAAGGAAAAGGAAAAGGAAAAGGAAAAAGGCCGCATAAGCGGCCTTTTTAGTTAGTTCAGATTATTTGTCTCTGGGCGAAGCGTTTTCGACACGGCTTTTAAGTTTCTGGCCGGGTCTGAAGGTCACCACACGCCGGGCTGTAATCGGAATATCTTCCCCCGTTTTCGGGTTACGACCCGGGCGCTGGTTTTTATCACGCAAATCGAAGTTGCCGAACCCGGAGAGTTTTACCTGTTCTCCGTTTTCCAAAGCACGACGAACCTCTTCGAAAAACAACTCTACCAGTTCTTTGGCATCCCGCTTGCTAAGCCCAAGCTTATCAAACAGATATTCTGACATTTCAGCTTTTGTAAGCGCCATAGGTTCAATCCCTCAATGAGGCCTGGAATCGCTCTTTTAATGCCTCTACACATTTGGCGACGGTAGCGGCAATCTCCTCTTCTTCGAGTGTACGGCTGGTATCCTGAAGGATTAGGCTAATTGCAAGACTCTTGCTGCCTTCTGCAACGCCTTTACCGCGGTACACGTCAAATAAGTTTACGCCAACTACCTGATTTACGCCAACTTTCTTACACTCGGTTAAAACATCAGCTGCGGGTACGTTTTCAGCGACGACGACCGCGATGTCGCGACGGTTAGCCGGGAAACGGGAAATCTCGCGCGCCTGAGGCACCACGCGGTCTGCAAGCTTGTTCCACTCCAGCTCAAACGCCAAAGTGCGACCATTCAGATCCAGTTTACGTTCCAGTTCAGGATGAACAACCCCAATGAAACCAATGCGTTCACCTTTCAGATAAATCGCTGCCGACTGTCCCGGATGCAGCGCGGCGTTCGCTTCTGCGCGGAATTCAATAGCGGATAATTTACCGGTCAGGTCCAGAACGGATTCCAGATCGCCTTTTAAATCATAGAAATCGACGGACTCTTTTGCCAGGTTCCAGTGCTCTTCGTAACGATTGCCGCAAATCACGCCAGCCAGCATCACGTCCTGACGAATCCCCAGCGGAGCCTGGGTATCAGGAACAAAGCGCAAACCGCTCTCGAAGATGCGCACGCGACTCTGCTGACGGTTCTGGTTGTACACCACGGTGCCCAACAGGCCGGTCAGCAGCGACAGGCGCATCGCCGACATTTCGCTGGAGATTGGGCTTGGCAGGATCAGCGCCTCTTCACCCGGGTGAATCAGCTGCTGTACTTTCGGGTCAACGAAGCTATAGGTGATAACTTCCTGATAGCCTTTATCGATGAGCAGCGTTTTCACGCGCTTAAGCGACAGGTTCGCCTCACGATGGGTGCCCATAATCAGGCCAGCCTGGACCGGCTCGTCAGGGATGTTGTTATAGCCGTATACGCGGGCAACTTCTTCAACCAGGTCTTCTTCGATCGCAATATCAAAACGCCAGCTCGGCGCAACGGCCTGCCACTGGCCTTCGCCTGCGGTCACTTCACAACCCAGGCGGCTAAGAATATCGCTAACCTGGGCATCATCAATGTGATGGCCAATCAGGCGATCCAGCTTGCTGCGGCGCAGGGTGATGGTGGCCGCCTTCGGCAGGGTCGCGTCGTTGGTCACGTCAATCACCGGGCCGGATTCGCCGCCGCAGATATCGATCAGCAGGCGGGTGGCACGTTCCAGAGCCTTATGCTGCAGCGCCGGATCGACCCCACGCTCGTAGCGGTGGGATGCATCGGTGTGCAGGCCGTGACGGCGCGCGCGACCGGTGATAGACAGCGGGCTGAAGAATGCGCACTCCAGCAGCACGTTCTGCGTTTCATCGTTAACGCCGGAGTGCTCGCCGCCAAAGATGCCGCCCATCGCCAGGGCCTTCTGATGGTCTGCGATAACCAGAGTGTCAGCGTCGAGCCTGGCTTCGGAACCATCCAGCAGAACCAGCGTCTCGCCCTCTTTCGCCATGCGCACCACGATGCCGCCTTCGATGCGGTCGCGGTCAAAGGCGTGCATCGGCTGGCCGAGCTCGAGAAGAACGTAGTTGGTGACATCAACTACCGCGTCGATGGAGCGAATGCCGCAGCGGCGCAGCTTTTCTTTCATCCACAGCGGGGTTGGCGCTTTAACATTGATGCCTTTAACAACGCGTCCCAAATAGCGCGGGCACGCGTCCGGCGCCTCGACGGTGATTGGCAGCGTATCGGCAATCGTTGCCGCGACCGGGGTAATTTCCGGCGCGTTCAGCGGCTCTTTATTCAACACCGCTACGTCGCGGGCTACGCCGATAATGCCTAAACAGTCGGCACGGTTCGGCGTCACGCTGATTTCGATGGTGTTGTCGTCAAACTGCAGATATTCACGGATATCGGTACCAATCGGCGCATCTGCCGGCAGTTCGATAATTCCGCTATGATCGTCGGAAACGCCCAGTTCGGAAAACGAACACAGCATCCCTTCAGAAGGCTCGCCGCGCAGTTTTGCCGCTTTAATTTTGAAGTCGCCGGGCAGTACGGCGCCGATAGTGGCGACCGCGACCTTCAGACCCTGGCGGCAGTTCGGCGCGCCGCACACGATATCCAGCAGGCGCTCGCCGCCGACGTTAATTTTGGTCACCCGCAGCTTGTCGGCGTTCGGGTGCTGGCCGCATTCGACGACTTCACCAACCACGACGCCGTTGAAGCTGCCGGCAACCGGCTCAACGCCGTCAACTTCGAGGCCGGCCATCGTAATCTGATTCGCCAATGCTTCGCTGTCGATCGCCGGATTAACCCATTCGCGTAACCACAGTTCACTGAATTTCATTGTTCTGTCCTGCCCTTATTTAAACTGTTTGAGGAAACGCAGATCGTTTTCGAAGAACGCGCGTAAGTCGGTAACGCCATAGCGCAGCATGGTCAGACGCTCCATTCCCATACCAAAGGCGAAGCCGGAATAGACTTCCGGGTCGATACCGACATTGCGCAGTACGTTCGGGTGCACCATGCCGCAGCCGAGCACTTCCAGCCACTTGCCGTTTTTACCCATTACGTCAACTTCAGCAGACGGTTCGGTAAACGGGAAGTAGGACGGGCGGAAACGAATTTGCAGATCTTCTTCAAAGAAGTTGCGCAGGAAGTCGTGCAGCGTCCCTTTCAGGTTGGTGAAGTTAATATTCTTATCAACAATCAGGCCTTCCATCTGATGGAACATCGGAGTATGGGTCTGATCGTAATCGTTACGATAAACGCGGCCAGGCGCGATAATACGAATCGGCGGCTGCTGGTGTTCCATAGTACGAATCTGAACGCCGGAAGTCTGGGTACGCAGCAGGCGAGTGGCGTCAAACCAGAAGGTATCGTGGTCAGCGCGTGCCGGGTGATGGCCCGGAATATTCAGCGCATCGAAGTTATGGTAGTCATCTTCAATCTCCGGACCGGTCGCTACCGTAAAGCCGAGTTCACCGAAGAAATTCTCGATGCGGTCGATAGTCCGGGTCACCGGATGCAGACCGCCGTTTTCGACCCGACGCCCCGGCAGCGAGACATCAATCGTCTCAGCGGCCAGACGCGCATTCAGCGCCGCGCCTTCCAGATCGGCTTTACGCGCGTTTAGCGCCTGCTGGACCTGCTCTTTGGCTTCGTTGATAACCGCGCCTGCAGCCGGGCGCTCTTCTGGCGGCAGCTCACGCAGGGTCGTCATCTGAAGGGTCAGATGCCCTTTTTTACCCAGGTATTCCACGCGGACGTTGTCCAGCGCGGCAACATCTGATGCCTCATTAATGGCTGCCTTCGCACTGGCAACCAGCTCTGCGAGATGTGACATGGTTTTCCTCATTATGTCGGTGCAGACACCGGTTATGGTCATTATTTTGCTCTGACTATTTCGAGTCGCAGGCAGCGGGTCAATCCGTCATCCAGCCCGGATGGCTCCGGCGGAGTGACGAGAGTTAAGCAACGCACCTGCAGCTTGAAATAGAACGAGCCAGTTCATATACGAAAAAAGCCTCCACGGTGGGAGGCTTTCTGGCGCTGTTTTTCGTTTCTTTTCTCACGCGCTAGCCTCCTGAGTTCAGGTGCTAAAGTAAAAAAAGAAGCGGAAAATAGCAGCATTCATGCTTGCATTACCTTGTCTGGCACGAAACGTAAGACCTGTATTGAAAAGCTTACGACAATAAAAGTCAATGTATTGATAGTGTTGAAACAAAAAGAGGGAGACAAGCTCCCTCTTTCAACTGGCTTATGCCAGAGCTGCTTTCGCTTTTTCGACCAGAGCGGTGAACGCTAATTTGTCGAATACTGCGATATCAGCCAGGATCTTACGGTCAATTTCAACAGAGGCTTTTTTCAGGCCGTTGATGAATTTGCTGTAAGAAATACCGTTCTGACGTGCTGCTGCGTTGATACGCGCAATCCACAGTTGACGGAACTGACGCTTTTTCTGACGACGGTCACGATAAGCGTACTGACCTGCTTTGATAACAGCCTGGAAGGCAACGCGGTATACGCGAGAACGCGCACCGTAGTAGCCTTTAGCTTGTTTCAAAATTTTCTTGTGACGTGCACGGGCAACTACACCACGTTTTACGCGAGCCATATGTGCTCTCCTGTATCTATTCTAATTAAAAAGTTAAAAGGGTTAACGACTTATGCGTACGGCAGGCACGCGATTACCAGGCCCAGATCGCCTTTGGAAACCATGGCTTTCGGACGCAGGTGACGTTTACGCTTGGTAGCTTTTTTGGTCAGAATGTGACGCAGGTTAGCGTGCTTGTGCTTAAAACCACCTTTACCGGTTTTTTTGAAGCGCTTAGCAGCACCGCGTACGGTCTTAATTTTTGGCATTTTAATAACTTCCACTTCGCATTGTTAATAAACGAAACGTAGGCGAACAGTCCCTGCGAAGCCCAAGGGCTCCACAGGAATTGTTACTTGAAGGCCTTACTGTTTCTTCTTCGGAGCGAGCACCATGATCATCTGGCGGCCTTCGATCTTCGATGGGAAGGATTCGACAACTGCCAGTTCACTCAGATCGTCACGGACGCGGTTAAGCACTTCCATACCGATCTGCTGGTGAGCCATCTCACGACCGCGGAAACGCAGCGTGATCTTAGCTTTATCACCCTCTTCCAGAAAGCGAACCAGGCTGCGGAGTTTTACCTGGTAGTCGCCATCATCGGTACCAGGTCGGAATTTGATTTCCTTAACCTGGATAACTTTTTGTTTTTTCTTCTGTTCCTTAGAAGACTTGCTCTTTTCATAGAGGAATTTGCCGTAATCCATAATACGACAAACCGGCGGCTCGGCGTTAGGGCTGATTTCGACTAAGTCTACTCCGGCTTCTTCAGCTTTTTCCAGAGCTTCTCTCAGACTCACAATACCAAGCTGCTCGCCTTCCAGACCTGTTAAGCGAACTTCTTGCGCGCGAATTTCGCCATTAATACGATTCGGACGCGCCGTTTGAACTCGTTTTCCGCCTTTAATACCTTATTCCTCCAGTTGTTGAAGACTGCGGCTGCGAATCTCTTGTTGCAGCTTTTCGATCACTTCATTTACGTCCATGCTGCCGAGGTCTTTCCCGCGACGGGTACGCACGGCTACTTTACCGGCTTCGACTTCTTTGTCGCCACAGACCAACATGTACGGGACACGACGTAAAGTGTGCTCGCGGATTTTAAAGCCAATCTTCTCATTTCTCAAGTCCGCTTTTACACGAATTCCCGCATTTTGTAGTTTACGCGTCAATTCGTTAACGTAATCGGCCTGAGAATCAGTAATATTCATGACGACTACCTGCACTGGCGCAAGCCAGGTTGGGAAGAAGCCGGCGAACTCTTCGGTCAGGATGCCGATAAAGCGCTCCAGAGAACCAAGAATAGCGCGGTGAATCATTACCGGTACCTGTCGCTCGTTGCTTTCGCCTACATAAGAGGCGCTTAAACGCTGCGGCAGAGAGAAGTCCAGCTGTACTGTTCCGCACTGCCATGCACGATCGAGGCAGTCATACAAAGTAAATTCAATTTTTGGACCGTAGAACGCGCCTTCACCCAGCTGATATTCAAATGGGATATTGTTTTCTTCCAGCGCGACTGCCAGATCCGCCTCAGCACGATCCCATGCCTCGTCGCTTCCGATACGTTTTTCCGGACGAGTAGAGAGCTTGACGACGATTTTTTCGAAGCCAAAGGTGCTGTACATATCGTAGACCATACGAATACAGGCGTTAACTTCATCACGCACCTGCTCTTCAGTACAGAAAATATGCGCGTCATCCTGGGTAAAGCCACGAACGCGCATCAGACCATGCAGCGCGCCCGACGGCTCGTTACGATGGCAGCTACCGAACTCCGCCATACGCAGCGGCAGATCGCGGTAGGATTTCAGGCCCTGATTAAAGATTTGCACGTGACCTGGGCAGTTCATCGGCTTGATGCAGTATTCACGGTTCTCAGAAGAGGTGGTGAACATCGCATCTTTGTAGTTGTCCCAGTGGCCGGTTTTTTCCCACAGCACGCGGTCCATCATAAACGGACCTTTAACTTCCTGATACTGGTACTCTTTCAGCTTAGAGCGGACGAACGTTTCCAGTTCACGGAAGATAGTCCAGCCGTCGTTGTGCCAGAATACCATACCCGGCGCTTCTTCCTGCATGTGATACAGGTCAAGCTGCTTGCCGATCTTACGGTGGTCACGCTTAGACGCTTCTTCCAGACGCAGCAGATGGGCATTGAGCGCCTTTTTATCCGCCCACGCGGTGCCATAAATACGCTGCAGCATCTTATTGTTGCTATCGCCACGCCAGTAGGCGCCAGCGGTTTTCATCAGTTTGAAATGATGACAGAAACGCATGTTCGGCACGTGCGGCCCGCGGCACATGTCGACGTACTCTTCATGATGATACAAGCCAGGCTTGTCATCATGAGCAATATTCTCATCAAGGATCGACACTTTATAGGTCTCACCACGCTGCACGAAGGTTTCACGCGCTTCATGCCAGCTGACTTTTTTCTTGATGACGTCGTAGTTTTTCTCGGCAAGCTCGTGCATACGTTTTTCGAGCGCGTCGATGTCTTCCTGGGTCAGCGTACGATCGATATCAACATCATAATAGAAGCCGTTATCGATAACCGGGCCGATAGCCATTTTGGTGTTCGGCCACAGCTGCTTAATCGCATGACCTAACAGATGCGCGCAGGAGTGACGAATAATCTCCAGGCCGTCTTCATCTTTAGCGGTGATGATAGAGAGCGTTGCATCGTTTTCGATGGGATCGCAGGCATCAACCAGCTCGCCGTTCACACGGCCAGCGATGGTGGCTTTCGCCAGGCCAGGGCCGATGTCGAGAGCAACGTCCAGCGGGCTAACCGCGTGGTCAAAATGGCGTTGGCTGCCATCAGGAAGCGTAATTACAGGCATTTCATGTCCTTATTTGCAGTGGTGCCCCGCACGAAAGAGCACATACAAAACAATATAATCATAATTATCAACAAGTTCAGACCGAGCTCCCGCTTCACTCTGCGAAAATATGAGCACGAGGTTAACCACTCCGTTCCCACCTGCAGCCGCCTGCTGATAACACCGGGCTTTAGTTTACACATCATTAGTGCGTGATAAAAGTCACAACCCACTAAATGGCTGCTATTAATGATAAAACAAGGAGGAAGAGGCCAAAAATCACGAGGCAAGACTTTTTTAGATAACAAAGGACAAAAATAAACCCCGCGACGTATTGCTTACGTGCGGTAGCCATCAGGGGACAAAATCAAAACGCGGAGCCAAACATATGTCTGTCAAACCGGTACATCGTTACCCGGCTTTATATTTCTCAAAATATAAGAGACAGCCCGACGGACGAATGAAATATCAGGACCATTCACCGGCGACAAGTTTATGAACATTAAAAGCATCGCCCATAGTCTGACCCGTTGACTGCGATCCCGGGGCAATATTAGATCCCGCTTCAACGTCGGTTGCTTTCGCGATGCCTACCTGAGTATGGTCCTTGCTGCCTGACTGCGGGACGGGGCTAGCGGCTAAGGCGCCGAACGAGAGCGCGCACAGCATCACGGCCGCAGTTGCGATTTTGCTATTTTTCATAGTGATGATTCTCTTATTTACTTAAGGATTTCAAGCAAAGACATCATCTCTGCCGGTGACAGACAGTATAGATCCAGATCACATTTATGTCCGGCTGAATATTTAGCTTTTCGTGTCAAAAAAGTTAAATATTTATCAAGATAATCAATTGTGAGGAAATTATGGAGGTTATTTTCTTTTTATAAAAAACAAAACAAAAGACCAAAAATAATAATGTCACTTATTGCTAAATTTAAAACAATCAGGCCGGAATATCCGGCCTGAAAATATTACATCTTATAGCCAAGCGACAGCGTGGTACGACGATCGGTATGCTCCGGCGCCGATGACGGCGGCTGGGAGTTCCAGGTCACGTTATAGGCAACACGCAGCGCAAAGTGAGCGTTGATAGCGACGTTGAGCGCGCTTTCTGAGTTCAGCGTGGTATCTTCGGAACCAAACACGGAAACACCTTGCGTGAATTTGGTGTTATCAGTCATCTGCCATGCCCAGGTACCTGAAGCGTAACCCAGCGGCTGGGTCTCATTATCGCCATCGGTATATTCGTCATAGCGCACGCCAGGACCAAATTCAAAACGCAGGCTGTGCACCGGCCCGTTGAGAATCTGACGACCGTAACCGGCGGTCAGCACATCGCGCTGCTGGTAGCCGTTATAGCGGTCAGTAAGCCAGCTGGCCTGGCCGAACAGGTAGTTGCTGTCGGTCATGTTATAACGGCTACGGCCGCCGACCGCGTATTTCTCCGAAGAGCGCTGATCGTTGGACGAGGTGTTGCTGGCATTACCCCACAGCGACCATGCGGTCGTATCGCCATACCAGGTCAGCGTAGAATCCGCGGTCATTGAGGAACTTTTCGTATTTCCGGACTGCGCCAGATAGCCGGCGTTAACAGTACCTTCGAAAGGTTTTTTGGCAGTGGAAGGGTCATCCATAACAGTAAAAACGGAATCGTCGGCCATTGCGCACGCAGACGCAAATAGCCCCCCCGCCAGCATAGCCGCTGCGGGTACTGTCTTCAAAAGCTTCATTTAATTTAGAGTCCGTACAACAAAAAGAGAGACCCAGATGGTCCCGGAAACTTTCGCGAGGATCGCTGCTGCTGGTCCAATGAAAGGCGATAAATTATAAAAAAGCACGATTAACATAGCAATCAATTACTCTTTCATTTTTTGAATAAGACCGCCCTCAGAACTATCTTTATTTTATAATGAACATGTCTTCTTCCCGACAAATCCCCGCCTCGTATGCTTTCCCTTCGCAATAAGAAGTGCCATGCTTAAAAAAAGAACAGCCTGACTCGTATCATGGAGGAAATTTGATGACCAAAATTTATACGCTTACGCTGGCTCCTTCGCTCGACAGCGCCACCCAGACCCCGCAAATCTATCCGGAAGGTAAACTACGCTGCAGCGCGCCGGTTTTCGAGCCCGGGGGCGGCGGCATTAACGTCGCCCGCGCGATCACCTTTCTCGGCGGCGAGGCGACGGCGATTTACCCCGCCGGCGGCGCAACCGGCGAACATCTCACCGCCCTGCTTGCCGATGAACAGGTCCCCGTAGAAACCGTCGAGACCGGCGACTGGACGCGGCAAAATTTGCACGTGCACGTTGATTCCAGCGGCGAACAATACCGCTTCGTGATGCCCGGCGCGGCGTTAACCCAGCAGGAGTTCCGCCATCTCGAAGAAAAGGTGCTGGCGATTGAGCCCGGCTCTCTGCTGGTGATCAGCGGCAGCCTGCCGCCGGGGATCGACATTGAAAACCTGACCCAGCTGGTAAAAAGCGCGCAGCAGCACCAGCTTCGCTGCATTATCGACAGCTCAGGAGAGGCGCTCGCGGCCGCGCTTGAGGTGGGCAACATTGAGCTTGTTAAACCTAACCAGAAAGAGCTGAGCGCGCTCGTCCAGCGCGACCTGAGCCAGCCGAACGATGTTCGACAAGCGGCGCAGGAGCTGATTCGCTCGGGCAAGGCCCGAAGGGTTGTCGTCTCCCTTGGCCCGCAGGGCGCGCTTGGCGTCGATAGCAGCGGCAGCGTGCAGGTTGTCCCCCCGCCGATGAAGAGCCAAAGCACCGTCGGCGCAGGCGACAGCATGGTAGGCGCGATGACCCTGCGCCTTGCCGAAAATGCCGGTCTTGAAGATATGGTGCGCTTTGGCGTCGCCGCAGGCAGCGCCGCTACCGTCAATCAGGGCACCCGGCTCTGCTCGCAGGAGAACACGCATAAAATCTACTCCTACTTATGCGATCGTTAATCCTTTCCCTCTGCCCAGGCAGAGGGAGTCGCCAAATGTCCAGCATGGTCTATGCTGAAAATTCCATGGATAACAACGGGGTGAAAAATGAGCGCCGAAATTCAAACCTTTGTCGTGACGATCCGTTTTCACGAAGAGACGCTTACCGAGATAAACGAGCTAAGCAATCACCTTACCCGTGCGGGTTTCACCCTGGTACTCAATGACGACGAGGGAAAACCTCACGAGCTGGGAACCAACACCTTTGGTCTGATTTCCCCGCAAAGTGCGCAGGAGGTGCAGGCCCTGAGCGCAGGATTAGCGGAAACGGCGCTGGGGCGGCCTGCCGAAGTCACGATAACCACATTTTCTCAGTGGCTGGAAGCTCAATAAGTGCGATTGGCGCTGCGGAAAGCGTCAGTTGTGCGTCAGTTCGAATTTTACGCCGAGGTTATGCGCTAACCTTATGAAATGGTGGAAAACATGGGGAGAGACGGCATGTGGCAGGCTATCAGCAATTTGTTAAGCGAGTGGCATACTGAAGCAGCTGAAATCGAACTGCGAAACGAACTGCCCGGCGGAGAAATCCACGCGGCATGGCACCTGCGCTTCGGTGGAAAGGATTACTTCGTAAAATGTGACGAACGTGAGCTATTGCCTATCTTTACCGCCGAGGCGGATCAGCTCGAGCTTCTGTCGCGGAGTAAAACCGTTCAGGTACCGCAGGTGTTTGCCGTCGGCAGCGATCGCGATTACAGCTTCATGGTGATGGAGTATTTGCCCCCTCGCCCGCTCGACGCGCACAACGCTTTTCTGCTCGGTCAGCAAATCGCGCATCTGCATCAGTGGAGCGATCAGCCGCAGTTTGGGCTCGATTTTGATAATGACCTTTCCACGACTCCCCAGCCTAATGCCTGGCAACGCCGCTGGTCGACATTCTTTGCCGAACAGCGCATCGGCTGGCAGCTTGAGCTGGCGGCAGAAAAAGGGCTACATTTCGGCGATATCGATACCATTGTTGACTACGTGCAGCAGCGCCTCAGCAACCATCAGCCTCAGGCCTCCTTACTGCACGGCGACCTCTGGTCCGGCAACTGCGCGCTGGGGCCGAACGGACCCTATATTTTCGACCCGGCCTGCTACTGGGGAGACAGGGAATGCGACCTCGCCATGCTGCCGCTGCATCCTGAGCAGCCGCCGCAAATATACGACGGCTATCAGTCGGTCTCGCCTTTGCCGTCCGGGTTCCTCGATCGTCAGCCCATTTATCAACTCTATACGCTATTCAACCGGGCGATCTTGTTCGGTGGCCAGCACCTTGTGACGGCGCAAAAAGCGCTCGACGATGTCTTCGCAGAGCAGGCCCCGTAAGGGGCCTTATTGACGGCGGTTAGTTGATCTCAACGCCTTTAAGACGGAACTTAATGGTCATCGTCACGCCGGTACCCGGTTTGCCGGGCTCGTAGCGCCACTTACGCATGGCGTTTTTCACTTCACGCTCAAACATATTGGCCGGCTGCGCGGAAAGGATCACGACGTTGTCCAGACGGCCGTCCGGGGTGACGTCAAACTTCACGCGCACCACGCCTTCAATACGCAGCGCCTGGGCGCGAGTCGGGTAGCCCGGCTGGTTGCGGCTGAGCGCCCGCGGGCCGCTTGACTCGGTAACCGTTGGCTTCGCGGCGGCCGTGGAAGTGGATGGCGGCGTACGCGCTGGCGCAGTGTTGGTATTTTCAAACGGCGATGCCGGACGCGTTTCCGCAGGCTTAACCTCACGCTTCGGCTGCTCGACCTTTTTCTCCGGCTTGGGTTTTGGCTTCGGCTTTGGCTTGGGTTTCGGCTCAGGTTTGTGAATAACAACCGGCGCTTCTTTCGGCGGCTCAGGCACGATTTCTGGTTCTGGTTCTGGTTCTGGCTCCGGCTCAACAACCGGTTCAACCACCGGCTGTGCCGCCTGGGGAGGCTCGAGATCCGCAGGAGCCACCATGGTTATCTCAATCGGTTGAGAAGGAGATGGCCGTTCAATAACCTGATGTACCGAGGTATAAAGCAGCCCCGCCACAACGGCACCGTGGATAGTCACGGACAGCAGCGTCGGCCACGGAAAGCGGCGAGGTAAATCAATGGTCATTGCGCTCATAGTCGTTTCAGTTGAAAAATGATGCCCCGATTTTAAATGCAAATAGCAATCATATTCAATAAGCCTTGTTACCTTGTATCAAAATTTGCCTCCTTTCCGTTAAAAAAAAGCCCGGCATCGGGCATTTTAACCCGTTGAGCATCTTTGCATTGCAGTCAACGCCGGATTCACTTAACGTGATTCGCCTATTTATTGATAAGGAGCCTTGCCGTGCTTTACGTAATTTACGCTGAAGACATCGCCGATTCTCTGGAAAAGCGGTCGTCGGTCCGTCCCGCCCACCTGGCGCGTTTACAACTGTTGCATGATGAAGGTCGCCTGCTGACCGCCGGGCCAATGCCTGCCGTCGACAGCAACGAACCTGGCGCTGCGGGCTTCACCGGTTCAACGGTTATCGCCGAGTTTGAATCACTGGAAGCGGCGCAGTCATGGGCGAACGACGACCCTTATATTGCCGCCGGGGTTTACCAGAACGTCGCGGTGAAGCCCTACAAAAAGGTATTTTAGGGCCAGCCGCCGACAAAAACACAGAGGCACCGCATGCGGTGCCTTTTATTTCAGTACTCAGTGAAGACGAACAACAGGGAATGACGCTGTCGTTTCACCAGCTCCTTGCGGATGGCGAGGATGCGCATATTGCGACGCGATTGGGCTTCCAGCCAGCGCGATTTACGGCGACTCACCTGTCTTAGCATGCGCCAGCGCCCTACTTCCGTTCTACTACGCTTCATTGCTACTACTCTACAAGTGAAAAACAGCCTGCATTATAGGCCTATGAATCCGGCTGACCAACGCTTTCGCTGCGTTTTTATTTGCCAGATGGATGTTGATGCGTAAACTCATAAAATAGAGTTATTCAAAAGGATTTTTCATCTATGACAACCTTTTACACGGTGGTGAACTGGCTAGTCATCCTCGGTTACTGGTTACTGATCGCCGGTGTAACATTACGCATATTGATGAAACGGCGCGCCGTCCCTTCAGCAATGGCGTGGTTGCTGGTTATTTATATTCTTCCTCTGGTCGGAATTATCGCCTACCTCTCGTTTGGTGAACTCCATCTCGGCAAGCGCCGGGCCGAACGGGCGCGGGCAATGTGGCCCTCCACCGCGAAGTGGCTCAACGATCTCAAGGCCTGCAAGCATATTTTTGCCAACGAGAATAGTCCGGTCGCCGAATCGCTGTTTCAGCTCTGCGAACGTCGCCAGGGGATCGCCGGCGTCAAGGGCAATCAGCTGCAGCTGCTGACCGAGTCAGACGACGTGATGCAGGCGCTGATTCGCGATATTCAGCTGGCTCGCCACAATATCGAGATGGTGTTTTATATCTGGCAGCCCGGAGGGATGGCCGATAAGGTCGCAGAATCGCTAATGGCCGCCGCCCGGCGCGGCGTGCACTGCCGCTTAATGCTGGACTCCGCCGGCAGCGTCGCCTTCTTCCGCAGCCCGTGGGCAGCGATGATGCGCAATGCCGGCATCGAGGTGGTCGAAGCGCTGAAGGTTAATTTGATGCGCGTGTTTTTACGCCGGATGGATCTGCGCCAGCACCGTAAAATGGTGATGATTGATAACTATATTGCCTACACCGGCAGTATGAATATGGTCGACCCGCGCTTCTTTAAGCAGGATTCCGGCGTCGGCCAGTGGATCGATCTGATGGCACGTATGGAAGGCCCGGTGGCTACGGCGATGGGCATCGTTTACTCCTGTGACTGGGAAATCGAAACCGGTAAACGGATCCTGCCGCCGCCGCCGGACCTCAATATTATGCCGTTTGAGGAGGCCAGCGGACACACCATCCATACCATCGCCTCTGGCCCAGGCTTCCCGGAAGACTTGATTCACCAGGCGCTGCTGACCGCCGCCTATTCCGCCAAAGAACATCTGATCATGACCACCCCCTACTTCGTGCCAAGCGACGATTTGCTGCACGCAATCTGCACCGCCGCCCAGCGCGGTGTTGACGTCAGCATCATTTTGCCGCGCAAGAATGACTCGCTGCTCGTCGGCTGGGCCAGCCGGGCCTTCTTCACCGAGCTGCTGGCAGCCGGGGTGAAAATTTATCAGTTTGAAGGCGGGCTGCTGCACACCAAAAGCGTGCTGGTCGACGGCGAGCTGAGCCTGGTGGGTACCGTCAATCTCGATATGCGCAGCCTGTGGCTCAATTTCGAAATTACGCTGGTTATTGATGACGCCGGTTTTGGCGGCGATCTGGCAGCGGTACAGGATGATTATATTTCCCGCTCGCGCCTGCTCGACGCCCGCTTATGGTTAAAACGTCCGCTCTGGCAGCGGATAGCGGAGCGACTGTTTTACTTCTTCAGCCCGTTGCTGTAAAACGTGCCAATCAGATGTTAAACGGGTAGCAATCATGGATATGGATTTAAACAATCGCCTGACCGAAGATGAAACGCTTGAGCAGGCTTACGATATCTTTCTCGAGCTGGCGGTCGACAACCTCGACCCGGCGGATGTCATTCTGTTTAACCTGCAGTTTGAAGAGCGCGGCGGTGCCGAACTCTTTGATCCGGCAGAAGACTGGCAAGAGCACGTCGATTACGATCTCAACCCGGACTTCTTCGCCGAGGTGGTGATTGGCCTTGCTGACACCGACGGCGGCGAAATCAACGATATCTTCGCCCGCGTCCTGCTGTGCCGCGAGAAAGATCACAAGCTGTGCCATATTTTGTGGCGTGAATAAGATTTCATTCCGGCGTCTGCCGGCCTGAAAAATGCCTGCCCGTTTAACGACCGGCAGGCATTTTTATTTATTCAGCCGCCGGTTCCGCCAGCTCGCTCCCGCAGGAGTGGCAATAACGCGCGTTTTTATCATGAGCCCCCTGCTGGCAACTCGGGCAGATCCGCTGAGTGCGGCGATTCTGAAAGGCCGTGGTCATATGGGTGGTAATCAGGCCGGTTGGGATCGCAATAATTGAATACCCAATTAATATCAGCACCGATGCCAGAATTCTTCCCAGCGGCGTATGCGGCGTAATATCGCCATAGCCAACCGTTGTTATCGTCACGATAGCCCAGTACACCGAAGCATTGAGCGTGGTGAAACCATACTGCGGCCCCTCAATCAGATACATCAGCGAACCAAAGATAACCATCACAATGGCAATAAATGAATAAAACAGTATCAGCTGATGGCGGGCGCTGACGATAGCAGCCCAGAAAATATTCAGCGACGGCATAAACCGCAGCAGCTTGAGAATACGCAAGGCGCGAATTGCGCGCATCGCGCGCCAGGCAAAGACGTAGTTAAGGCTTATTTCCGGCCACAGCCACATCACGTACAGCGGTAAAATCGTCGCTAAATCAATCAGCCCCCAGAAGCTGAAAATATACCTTAGCGGATTGGGCCAGCTGACAATGCGCAGGATATATTCGAGGGTAAAAACGGCGGTAACAAAAAGCTCCAGCCAGACGAAAATATGCCATTCGTCAACGGACAGGTGGTACTGGGTTCCCACGCCCGACTCGATAAAAATAACCACCACGCTGAGGAGCGCAAAAACCCCGCACAGCCCCTCAAAGCGCCGCCCGGATCGCCGATGCTGATCGAAGAGCAAATGAAATAGCCGCTGACGGGCGGCGTGAATATTGACAGCCACGTTAACCTCGCAAAAAAAAGGGCTGACCAACGTCAGCCCCGGAGATTATAACGGGTCTACCTTCAGGCAGGAAACCGCATGTCGGAAACTCCCCTCCAGCACCGGCCGCGTTTTAGCGCATTCCGGCCCGGCAATGGGACAGCGCGTACGGAAAACGCATCCCGACGGCGGGTTTATCGGCGAGGGTAGCTCCCCCTCCAGCAGCTGGATGGTTTTATTCTTTTCCAGATCCGGATCGGGAACCGGCACCGCAGACATCAGCGCTTTGGTATAAGGGTGCAGCGGGTTGTGGTACACCTCATCGTAGGTGCCCAGCTCCACCGCGTGGCCCAGGTACATGACCAGCACACGATCGGATATATGCTTAACCACCGCCAGGTCGTGAGCGATGAAGATCAGCGACAGCCCCATTTCGCGCTGCAGCTGCTGCAGCAGGTTTACCACCTGGGCCTGAATCGACACGTCCAGCGCCGACACCGGCTCATCGCAGATAATCAGCTTAGGCTCAAGGATCAGCGCACGGGCAATACCGATACGCTGGCACTGGCCGCCGGAAAACTCGTGCGGATAACGGTTGATCAGATTCGGCAGCAGGCCGACTTTCATCATCATCGCTTTCACCCGATCGCGAGCTTCCTGGCGCGACATTTTCGGATGATAGGTGCGCAGCGGCTCGGCAATAATCTCCCCGATGGTCATACGCGGGTTCAGCGACGCCAGCGGGTCCTGGAAAATCATCTGAATATCGCTGCGCACGTCGCGCCACTCGTCAGGCTTCATGCCCAGCAAATCTTTGCCAAGCCACGCAACCCGACCCTCGGTCGCTTTCACCAGACCAATAATCGCGCGGGCAAAGGTGGATTTACCGCAGCCGGATTCGCCCACCACGCCCAGCGTTTCGCCTTCATACAGACGCAGGGTTACGCCATCAACCGCTTTCAGCGTTTTAGCCGGCTGCCAAAACCACTGCTTACCATCTTTAATATCAAAGTGGACTTTGAGATCGGCGATTTCGAGCAGGACTTTTCTTTGTTCAGTCACGGCGTTCATAGCAGATCTCCCACCGGTTGAAAGCAGGCACGCAGGCGGCCAGGGGCAAACTCCTCCAGAGGCGGAGCGCTAGTACAAATCTCCATCGAATGCGGACAGCGCGGCTGGAACGGACAACCCTTAGGCAGGCGCAGCAGGTTCGGCGGATTGCCAGGGATGGTTAACAGCGCATCGCCTTCAGCATCCAGGCGCGGAACCGCATTCAGCAGACCGATAGAGTACGGATGCGACGGATGATAAAAGACATCCCGCGCGTGGCCGTACTCCATGGTGCGACCGGCATACATCACCAGAACTTTGTCACAGATCCCGGCGACCACGCCCAGATCGTGAGTAATCATAATGATCGCCGTATTGAATTCGCGTTTAAGTTCATTCAGCAGGGTCATAATCTGCGCCTGAACCGTCACGTCCAGCGCCGTCGTCGGTTCATCGGCGATCAGCAGCTTTGGCCGGCACAGCAGCGCCATGGCGATCATCACGCGCTGGCGCATACCGCCAGAAAACTCATGCGGATACATTTTCATCCGCTTGCGCGCTTCGGGCATCTTAACCGCATCCAGCATCTTCACCGATTCTTCAAAGGCTTCGGCTTTCCCCAGCCCTTTGTGCAGCATCAGAACCTCCATCAGCTGCTCGCCGACCCGCATATACGGGTTCAGGGAGGTCATCGGGTCCTGAAAAATCATCGAAATCTGCTCGGCGCGCAGCTTATTCAGCTCACGCTCCGGCAGGTTAAGGATCTGCCGGCCGTTAAACGTCGCCGAGCCGCCGATATAGCCGTTGGCCGCCAGCAGTCCCATCAGCGCAAAGGCGGTCTGCGACTTGCCGGACCCCGACTCTCCTACGATTCCTAACGTCTCCCCGGCCCGCAGGTTAAAGTTAAGGTCGTTAACCGCGGTGACATCGCCATCCGGCGTCTTAAAGGTCACGCGGAGATCTTTAACATCCAGTAGCAGCCCGGATTGCTGCTGCGCCTGCGGCGCTTTTGCCGTTTCAATTATGCTCATGACGGCGCTCCTTAGCGGTCTTTCGGGTCGAGGGCATCACGCAGGCCATCGCCGATAAAGTTAAAACAGAACAGCGTTACCACCAGGAACCCCGCAGGAAACAGCAGCAGCCACGGCGACACTTCCATTGAGTTCGCGCCATCGCTCAGCAGCGCTCCCCAGCTGCTGAGCGGCTCCTGGGTGCCCAGTCCCAGGAAGCTGAGGAAGGATTCGAACAGGATCATGCTCGGTACCAGCAGCGAGGCATACACCACCACCACGCCCAGTACGTTAGGCACAATGTGACGAACCACGATACTGAACGTCGAGACGCCCCCGACCTGGGCTGCTTCGATAAACTCTTTGCGCTTCAGGCTCAGCGTCTGGCCGCGCACAATACGCGCCATATCCAGCCAGGAAACCATCCCGATGGCGACGAATATCAGCAGTATGTTCTGGCCAAAGAAGGTCACCAGCAGGATAACGAAGAACATGAACGGGAAGGAGTTGAGGATCTCCAGCAGACGCATCATGACCGAGTCGATCTTGCCGCCGAGATAGCCGGAAAGCGAGCCGTAGAGCGTACCGAGGATCACCGCCACCAGCGCGGCGGCGACGCCAACCATCAGCGAGATACGCCCGCCGATAGCGACGCGAACCAGCAGGTCACGACCGGATGAGTCGGTACCAAAGTAGTGGCCGGACGCCGCATCAGGCGCGCTGGACATCATGCCCCAGTCGGTGTCGAAATAGGAAAACTGCGACACCACCGGCGCAATGGTCACGAACAGCGCGATGACGATCAGCACCGCCAGGCTGGCCACGGCCGCGCGGTTATGCATAAAACGGCGGCGGGCATCCTGCCATAGGCTACGCCCTTCGACTTCCAGCTTTTCACTGAAGTTCTCCAGCGCCTCGTTGTTTTTCTTACTTAACATCATGGCGAACCCCAGCCTCAATAGCGAATCTTCGGATCGATAACGGCATACAGCACATCAACAATCGCGTTAAACAGAATAGTCAGCGCACCGACCAGAATCGTCAGGCTGAGTACCAGGGAATAGTCGCGGTTAAGCGCGCCGTTGACGAACAGCTGGCCGATCCCCGGGAGACCGTAGATAGTCTCGATAACCATTGAACCGGTGATAATCCCAACGAACGCTGGCCCCATATAGGAGAGGACGGGCAGCAGCGCAGGCTTCAGCGCATGACGCAGGATGATACGATGCATCGGCAGCCCCTTCGCCCGCGCGGTGCGGATAAAGTTAGAGTGCAGAACTTCAATCATCGAACCGCGGGTGATACGCGCGATGCTGGCGATATAGGCGAGTGACAAAGCCACCATCGGCAGGATCATAAACTTCAGCGCCCCACCGTTCCAGCCGCCGCCGGGTAGCCAGTGCAGGGTGATGGCAAAAATCATCACCAGCAGCGGCGCGACCACGAAGCTGGGTATGACGACGCCGGTCATTGCCACCCCCATGACCGCATAATCCCACCTGGTATTTTGCTTGAGGGCCGCAACTACGCCGGCGCTCACGCCGAGAACCACCGCCAGCAGGAAGGCGGCAAAGCCTAATTTGGCGGAAACCGGGAAGCTTGAGGCCACCAGGTCGTTCACCGAATAGTCTTTATATTTAAAAGAAGGACCGAAATCACCGTGCGCCAGCTGCTTCAGATAATTGAAGTACTGGGTCATGATGGGGTCATTTAAATGGTATTTTGCTTCAATATTCGCCAGCACTTCTGGCGGCAGCGTACGTTCGCCGGTAAATGGACTTCCCGGCGCAAGGCGCATCATGAAGAAAGAGATAGTTATAAGAATAAACAGCGTCGGAATCGCTTCCAGACAGCGACGAAAAATAAATTTTAACATTGCCCGTACCTTCTGGCGTGTGCCTATCGTATGCGATGAATTCAGACACGGTGGGGCAAGCGATGCCTGCCCCACGTCTTGCCATTAATGTTTGATAATATACAGGTTTTTAACGTAGATATTATCTAACGGGTCTTTACCGGTATAGCCGCCTACCCACGGTTTAACCAGGCGGGCGTTGACGTAATAGAAGACCGGTACAATTACAGAGTCTTTATCCAGCTGCTGCTCTGACTGTGCATACAGCTCCGCACGTTTGGCGTCATCATTGGTTTGCAGCGTTGCAGAGATAATTTTATCGAACGCCGGGCTCTTATAGTGCGAGGTGTTGTTTGAGCTGTCGCTCAGCATGGTATTCAGGAATGAGGTTGGTTCGTTGTAGTCAGCACACCAACCCGCACGCGCCACGTCGAAGGTGCCCTGATGGCGGTTATCAAGGAAGGTTTTCCATTCCTGATTTTCCAGCTTCACGTTGGCGCCAAGGTTTTTCTTCCAGATGGATGCCACGGCGATGGCCAGCTTTTTATGCAGATCGGACGTGTTGTACAGCAGGTTAAAGGTCAGCGGTTTATCAGCGGTATACCCGGCTTCAGCCAGCAGTTTTTTCGCTTCTTCGTTACGCTTATCCTGAGTCCAGGTAAACCATTCTGGTTTAACAACCTTCATGCCGTCGGTATATGGCGGGGTATAGCTATATGCCGGCAGATCGCCCTGATTCTTCACTTTATTAACGATAATGTCGCGATCCAGCGCCATTTTCAGCGCGGTACGCACGCGAACGTCAGTAAACGGCGCTTTCTGGTTGTTAATTTCGTAGTAATAGGTGCAGAGATACGGATCAACGTGAACTTCTTTCGGGATCTCTTTTTTCAGCTTCTGGAACAGTTCAATCGGCATGTTGTTATAGGTCATGTCGATTTCGCCGCTGCGGTAGCGGTTAACGTCGGTGACTTCTGAAGAAATAGGCAGATAGGTCACCTGATTAATAACGGTTTTAGCGTTATCCCAGTACTGAGTATTACGCTCAAGCACAATACGTTCGTTAACGACCCAGTCCTTCAGTTTATAGGCGCCGTTGGTGACAATATTTGCCGGCTGAGTCCATTTCTCACCATATTTTTCGATCGCCGCTTTTGGCACCGGTGAAACGGACGGGTGAACCAGCAGTTTATAGAAATAAGGAACCGGCTCGCTCAGGGTAACCTGGAAGGTTTTATCATCGAGCGCCTTAACGCCCAGATCGGTAATTGGCTTTTTGCCGGCGATAATTTCATCAACGTTCGCAACGTGGCCATACTGCAGATAGCTCGCGTACGGTGAGGCGGTTTTCGGATCGGACAGACGCTGCCAGCTATAAACGAAATCTTGTGCGGTTACCGGCGTGCCGTCGGACCATTTTGCATCTTTACGCAGATGGAAGGTCCAGACTTTAAAATCTTTATTATCCCAGGATTCGGCAACTCCAGGAATCGGGTGGCCCTGAATATCGCCAATCACTAAACCTTCGAACAGATCGCGGTTAATGTTGGATTCCGGCACACCTTCAATTTTATGCGGATCCAGAGACTGAACCTCTGCTCCGTTATTACGTACCAGCGATTGTGAATCCGCCAGCTGCACCCCTGCAGGCACATCTGCTGCCATAGCAACGTTCGCGGTAAATAGCGCGGAGAAAATTCCCGCTGCTACCAGATTTTTTTTGGTGATGATGGTCATTGTGTTGTTACTCCACTCATTATAATTACTGGCTATTTAACCAGCCTCTTTTTTTCCCTTATTCGGGATTCTGTACAGTGCAGGAGTTTTTGCTGCTGTCAGACTTTACTGCTTGCTATCACCGACTTATTTATTACGACCGCTCAAACGGCAGCCTTGACGTCGATTCTTTCCCCCCCTGTCCAGGGGCGCTTTATGCGCAATGAGTTATTTAATAATAATTCTCATTTACGGGTGTTATTCAGTTAGCAATCACGCCGGAAAGTACCAAAAGGCTTTCTCATCCGCCAATGCAATTTGCAAATATGTTACCGGATTCTCTTTTATTGCTCTTGCCGCGGCAGGCTCCTGCCATTCTTTTCCACGAAAAGAGCATTAAAGTGTTTATTTATCATTCAGATACAAAAAACAGGTCGCTCCGCATGCTGCGGAACGCTGCAAAGGCGCTTTTTTGTACGAAAATTTAACAATCGGTTATTATTTAGCACATTCATCTGCCGCTGTTATGAAATTACTAATATCATTTCAATTATCTGACGGCAAGCACCAGAGAATGATGTGAAGAAAATAACAGTGGTTGCGGTGAGGAAAAGGGAAACAGAAACGCGGAATTATTAAGTAATTCGTTGATATTAAAAAGAATAAACAGACATCATAGAAAGTTATCTTTCTCGCCTTTATCAGCTTTATTGATATGTTTTGCTAATAATAAAGCAAGCGCGGAGCCTCAAGCCCCGCGCAGCGCGGTCGTTCAGACCAGAAGACCCGGGAAAAGCGTCTTCAGGCCGGTAACGATAAACTCAATTCCGAGCGCCATCAGCAGCAGACCCATAATACGCGTGATCACGTTAATGCCGGTTTGCCCAAGCAGGCGAACCAACCACGGCGCCATGCGGAAAATCCCCCAACAGCACAGGGCAAACAGCGCAATCGCCACCGAGAAGCCGAAGAGGTGGGCTACCGTGTGGTAACGCGTTCCCCAGACAATGGTTGAGCTAATCGCCCCTGGCCCGGCCATCAGCGGTAATGCCAGCGGCACCACGCCAATGCTTTCGCGGATAGCCGTCTCTGACTTTTCCTGCTTATTCTGTTTGTCTTCCCCGAGCTTGCCGCTAATCATCGACATCGCGATGGTAACGACGAGGATCCCGCCGGCAATACGGAATGAATCGATGGAAATACCAAAGATTTGCAAAATACCGTCCCCAAGGAACAGCGAGGTCAGCAGGATGATGGCAACGGAAAGGTTCGCCGTCAGATTGGTCTTATTACGGATCGCTGCGCTCTGGTAGCTGGTCATACTAATGAAGACCGGAATGATGCCAACCGGGTTAACCAGCGCAAATAACCCTATGAAAAACTTGAAATAAGCTGAAAAATCAAACAACGATAGAGTCACAGTGCGCTCCGCGGCATCATTAAATATGGCTATTGACAGTAGGTGTCATAAAATATTCGCGCAGAAGATACGCTTTTTAACAGCATAATTCATCTCAAAAATGCATACCGTAATGATAAACTGCGTATGTTGTATATTTGTTTCTTTTACCTGTTTTATTCATTTATTTTGCATACCTTTTCATTACACTTGATCTAAGTGGTCAAAAAATAGCCTGCTGAAAGGTGTCAGCTTGACATAAAATTGATCTAAATCACATAAATCGTACTCAGAAGTGAGTAATCTTGTTTACACCAAAGAGTGGAAGCCGGCAGTACCTGAGGATAGAGAAATAAAGCTTCGTTAGTAAATCAGTGAAGTCAGCAAAGCAAAATTCGATACGTTAACATTTAGATGCAAGCTATTAACCGCCTGTCTATACTGTCGAATCGAGCTACTGATTTACTAAAAAAGTTTAACATTATCAGGAGAGCATTATGGCTGTTACTAATGTCGCTGAACTTAACGCACTTGTAGAGCGCGTAAAAAAAGCCCAGCGTGAATATGCCAGTTTCACTCAAGAACAAGTTGATAAGATCTTCCGTGCAGCCGCTCTGGCCGCCGCAGACGCTCGAATCCCTCTCGCAAAAATGGCCGTTGCCGAATCCGGCATGGGCATTATCGAAGACAAAGTGATCAAAAACCACTTCGCTTCTGAATACATCTATAACGCTTATAAAGATGAAAAGACCTGCGGTATTCTCTCCGAAGACGACACCTTTGGTACTATCACCATCGCAGAACCTATCGGTATTATTTGCGGTATCGTCCCAACGACGAACCCAACTTCTACAGCAATCTTTAAATCACTGATCAGCCTGAAAACCCGTAACGCGATTATCTTCTCCCCGCATCCGCGTGCTAAAGATGCCACCAACAAAGCGGCCGATATCGTTCTGCAGGCTGCTATTGCTGCCGGCGCGCCGAAAGACCTGATCGGTTGGATCGACCAGCCTTCCGTTGAGCTGTCCAACGCGCTGATGCACCATCCTGACATTAACCTGATCCTTGCGACCGGCGGTCCAGGTATGGTTAAAGCAGCCTATAGCTCCGGTAAACCCGCTATCGGCGTTGGTGCAGGCAACACGCCGGTTGTTATCGACGAAACCGCTGACATTAAACGTGCCGTTGCATCGGTGCTGATGTCCAAAACCTTCGATAACGGCGTTATCTGTGCGTCTGAACAGTCAGTAGTCGTTGTTGACTCCGTCTACGACGCCGTTCGCGAACGTTTCTCCAGCCACGGCGGCTACCTGCTGCAGGGTAAAGAGCTGAAAGCGGTTCAGGACATCATCCTGAAAAACGGCGCGCTGAACGCCGCTATCGTTGGTCAGCCGGCGTATAAAATCGCCGAACTGGCAGGCTTCACCGTCCCGAACACCACCAAAATTCTGATTGGTGAAGTGACCGACGTTGATGAAAGCGAGCCGTTTGCTCACGAAAAACTGTCTCCGACTCTGGCAATGTATCGCGCCAAAAACTTCGAAGACGCCGTTGAGAAAGCTGAAAAACTGGTGGCGATGGGCGGTATCGGTCATACCTCCTGCCTGTACACCGACCAGGATAACCAGCCTGCTCGCGTGGCCTTCTTCGGCCAGATGATGAAAACCGCACGTATTCTGATTAACACCCCGGCTTCTCAGGGTGGTATCGGTGACCTGTATAACTTTAAACTCGCGCCTTCCCTGACTCTGGGTTGTGGTTCCTGGGGTGGTAACTCCATCTCTGAAAACGTTGGTCCGAAACACCTGATCAACAAGAAAACCGTTGCTAAGCGAGCTGAAAACATGTTGTGGCACAAACTTCCGAAATCTATCTACTTCCGTCGTGGCTCTCTGCCAATCGCGCTGGATGAAGTGATTACTGATGGTCACAAACGCGCGCTGATCGTGACCGACCGCTTCCTGTTCAACAACGGCTATGCCGACCAGATCACCTCCGTACTGAAGGCATCCGGCGTTGAAACCGAAGTGTTCTTTGAAGTTGAAGCTGACCCGACGCTGACCGTTGTACGTAAAGGTGCGGAACTGGCCAACTCCTTCAAGCCGGACGTCATCATCGCCCTCGGCGGTGGTTCCCCGATGGACGCCGCGAAAATCATGTGGGTGATGTACGAACATCCGGAAACCCACTTCGAAGACCTGGCGCTGCGCTTTATGGATATCCGTAAACGTATCTACAAGTTCCCGAAAATGGGCGTGAAAGCGAAAATGATCGCCGTCACTACCACTTCCGGTACCGGTTCTGAAGTGACCCCGTTTGCGGTAGTTACCGACGATGCGACCGGTCAGAAATATCCGCTGGCAGACTACGCGCTGACTCCGGATGTGGCGATTGTCGATGCGAACCTCGTCATGGATATGCCGAAGTCTCTGTGTGCTTTCGGTGGTCTGGATGCCGTAACTCACGCCCTGGAAGCCTACGTTTCCGTACTGGCGTCTGAGTTCTCCGACGGCCAGGCTCTGCAGGCGCTGAAGCTGCTGAAAGAGTACCTGCCGGCGTCCTACCATGAAGGTTCTAAAAACCCGGTAGCGCGTGAACGCGTGCACAGTGCAGCGACTATTGCCGGTATCGCGTTTGCTAACGCCTTCCTCGGCGTATGTCACTCGATGGCACACAAACTGGGCTCCCAGTTCCATATCCCGCACGGCCTGGCGAACGCCCTGCTGATTTGTAACGTTATCCGCTACAACGCGAACGATAACCCAACCAAACAGACCGCATTCAGCCAGTACGACCGTCCGCAGGCTCGTCGCCGCTACGCAGAAATTGCTGACCACCTGGGCCTGAGCGCACCTGGTGACCGCACCGCAGCGAAAATCGAGAAACTGCTGGCATGGCTGGAAAGTATCAAGGCTGAACTGGGTATTCCTAAGTCTATCCGTGAAGCTGGCGTGCAGGAAGCTGACTTCCTGGCCCACGTTGACAAGCTGTCTGAAGATGCATTCGATGACCAGTGCACCGGCGCTAACCCGCGCTACCCGCTGATCGCCGAGCTGAAACAGATTCTGCTGGATACCTTCTACGGTAACGAATTCAGCGAAGGCGAAGCTGCCGCGAAGAAAGAGACTGTCGCAGCACCGAAAGCCGATAAAAAAGCGAAAAAATCCGCTTAATTTACGCTGGTAATAAATATGAGGCCTCATCTTTGGATGAGGCCTTTTTTTATCGTCACGATTTTGGCTACAGTCGCAAAACCGACGCAGAGCGGCGCTAAAGCGTCGGGCCATCATAGACAGCGGGAATTACAGCAGGAGGTCATCAGGCGCCTGATGTGCGCCTGAGCGAGATCGACGAGGGGAGATTAGCAGGGGCGATGTTTGCTTTGCACAAGCGTTAAAGAGCCCTCTTTTAAGGCTTCTTTATAATGTTTACGGCAGACCGATACATAGCGTTCATTGCCGCCAATAACCACCTGCTCGCCCTCATTGTACGGCCGCCCTTCCCGATCGAGGCGCAGCACCATACTCGCCTTACGGCCACAAAAACAGATTGTTTTTAATTCAACCAGCTTATCTGACCAGGCTAATAAATACTGACTGCCGATAAACAGCTCCCCGCGAAAATCAGTACGCAGGCCGTAGCACAACACCGGGATATCCAGCCCATCAACAACCTCGGATAGCTCATGCACCTGCTCACGGGTCAGGAACTGGCTTTCATCGACTAATACACAATGAACCGGCTGCTTTGCATGCTCAGCGCTAATCTCGGCAAATAATGAAGTCTGCGGGTTAAACAGCCGGGCCGGCGATGAGAGGCCAATTCTTGAGCTGACCTTACCGGAACCAAAGCGGTCATCAATCTCAGCCGTATAAACTAAGGCACGCATGCCTCGTTCCTGATAATTGTATGAGGACTGCAGTAGCGCAGTCGACTTACCTGCATTCATTGCAGAATAGTAAAAATAAAGTTGTGCCATCGGCTGCGTAACCCCAATCAATGTGTTTTATCGCGGCGGGATTGTAGCATATTTTCTGCCGCTGCCAGCCCCTTCAGGGAAGCGCCGGAGGTTTATGTTGCGCGCGCCGACTTCTGAAAGATTAAGCTTTTTAATACAATCAGGCCATCAGCTATTTGCCCAAACCGCGGGGTGCAGCGAGCTGCGGCAGTTGTCCTTTCGTGCGAATCGGTGCATTTTGCAGGCGGTTATAAGGGATTTTGTTCAGCGTTTTATATTAAACATCATCGTAACTAATGCGCTAATACTGAAGGTGGATATTTATCCCTGCAAAGTATAATTTTACTCCCTGGCCGCCGGGAAAAGCATACTATCTCAGGGTTTTAGCTTACGACTCCGGTTAGGCTATAAGCTAGAAAGATGTGAACTCGCGCGAAAAATTTAACTTAAATTAATTAATTACCGGGACAAATAACAAGTAATTTTGAATTCCTTACATTCTACCCTATTGCACATCTGATTATATCGCTCTATTATTAGTTCAACAAACCACCCCACAATATAAGTTTGAGATTACTACAATGAGCGAAGCACTTAAAATTTTGAACAACATCCGTACTCTTCGTGCGCAGGCGAGAGAATGCACCCTTGAAACGCTAGAAGAAATGCTGGAAAAATTAGAAGTTGTCGTTAACGAACGTCGCGAAGAAGAAAGCGCTGCGGCTGCAGAAATTGAAGAGCGTACTCGTAAACTGCAACAATACCGTGAAATGCTGATCGCTGATGGTATTGATCCGAATGAACTGCTGAGCACCATGGCTGCAGTTAAAGCGGGCACCAAAGCCAAACGCGCGGCACGTCCGGCGAAATATAGCTACGTTGATGAAAACGGCGAAACCAAAACCTGGACTGGTCAGGGCCGCACCCCGGCAGTGATCAAAAAAGCGATGGATGAGCAAGGCAAATCTCTGGACGATTTCCTGCTTTAATAAGTCGTCATATTTGAAAAATCCCGCCGCGGCGGGATTTTTTTTATCTTTACTCACTGAGATAAAAAAGCCGGGGAACAATACCTGTGCCCCCGGCTCTCATATCTAAAGATAACGATTACTTAGCGATGGCTTTTTCCAGCCAGTCTTTAAAATCTGCACCCAGCGTTTTATGGCGCACGCCATATTCAACGAAAGCCTGCATGTAACCCAGTTTATTACCACAGTCATGGCTCTTGCCTTTCATATGGTAGGCTTCAACCGTTTCCTTCTCGATCAGCATATCGATGGCATCGGTCAGCTGGATTTCATCGCCTGCGCCCGGAGGCGTTTTAGCCAGCAGCGGCCAAATATCCGCGCTCAGCACGTAGCGTCCCACGACGGCCAGGTTAGAAGGCGCAACGTCTGCTTTCGGCTTTTCTACCACGCCAACCATCGGCACGCTTTCACCCGGCTGCAGGGACTGGCCCTTGCAATCAACGACGCCATATGCGGTCACGTCAGCAACAGGCTCAACCATAATCTGGCTGGATCCGGTTTCGTCGAAACGAGCGATCATTTCTGCCAGGTTATCGCGGGTAAGATCGGATTCAAATTCATCCAGAATAACGTCCGGCAGAATAACAGCTACCGGCTCATCGCCTACTACCGGGTGCGCGCACAGCACGGCATGGCCGAGGCCTTTAGCGAGACCCTGACGGACCTGCATAATGGTGACGTGCGGCGGACAAATAGATTGGACTTCTTCAAGAAGCTGACGTTTTACACGTTTTTCGAGCATCGCTTCCAGTTCAAAACTGGTATCGAAATGGTTTTCGATAGAATTTTTGGAAGAGTGCGTCACCAGAACAATTTCAGTAATCCCGGCCGCAATACATTCGTTAACAACATACTGAATTAAAGGCTTATCTACCAGTGGCAGCATTTCTTTCGGAATAGCCTTGGTAGCGGGCAGCATCCTGGTGCCTAATCCCGCAACCGGGATAACAGCTTTTCTTACTTTAGAATTAAGGGCAGCCATTGAAATCTCCTGGACTGTGTGTTTTTTAAACTAGTCATAATATAACGCACCGAGTATATCAGCCCATCCCGGTAAGCCTGGTCTGAAAGGTGCGGATTTTCTCGAATTAGGACTTATACGTATAAAACCCATCGATAGTATCACCGCCAAAGGCAGCGCGGTAATCCTACCAGCGTGAAAATAAACTTAACTGTTCATTCCGCAGACAACATCAAGCGTAAACGGCCTCCAGCCCCCCAAATTTGGCACTGCCATGAGGAGCAGCGCTGGCTAATTTGGTTGAGATAAGCATTACCTAATGTGCCAAGCGGCACACCATTACTAATCTGTATTTGATGTTCTCCGGTATTCAGCGTGCCGTTTAACCCCGCCGATACCAAAATCAAATTTTTCAACCCGCTGTGGTAATAACCCACCAGCAGAGGAAATTGCCCCGGTAAATTCGCCTGACGAAGTAGCTGGTTGACCTGCTTTAACAACCCGGTCATTTCCGGCAAGCGCTGGCCTTGATGGGCCAGCTGCTCCTGAAGCAAACCGTTAAACAGCGCGCGCAGCAGAAGCGCCGCGAGAACGCCATTATCGCCTGCTCGTGTTACATCCAGACAGTAAAATGCCAAATCTTTTTCCGATAATGGCGCAATATCGAGAACCAGACCGGGCTTATCGGCGGTTACCAGCTGACGATAGTGAATGCGGCAGCGCGATATTTCCTGCTGCACCGGGGGCTGTAACTCCTGCAGCAGCCTGGACGCCGCGTTCGGGTCGCTGACCAGCGCATCCCAGTCCTCAAACAGCCGCTCCTCCTCTTCCACACGCGAACTGAACATGTGGGGATACAGGCAGGCATACACCGTCTCACGCAGGCGGTCAAAATCTTTTACCGGTTTAAGCAGAACATCCTGAACGCCAAGACGCAGCGCCCTGGCAATATCTGCCATATTCTCCGTCGCCGAAATCATCAGAATCGGCAGCTGCTCGCCCTGGTTACGCAGATACTCCACCAGTTCGAGGCCATTCATGCGCGGCATCGAGATATCGCAAATCATCAGGTCGGGCTTCGACTCGGCCATTTTCTGTAGTGCCTCAACGCCATCCTCTGCCTGCGCGGTAGTTGCGCCTAGCGAGGTTAACCAGGAGTGCAAAAGAGTGCGGAAAACGGGCTCGTCTTCAACGATCAGAATTTGTTTTCCCGCCAATGGCTGCGTCATGATCTCTCCTCTGGCTGACGATAATTAAATATTGGCATGCAATTCACACTATCGCCTGTCAGAATTTACTGAAGTCTAAGTCAAGGGCGTCACGCCGAAGCGCGCACCAAAGGTAATAGTTCATCCATCTTTTTTTCCACCGCCAGGTGACCGGCAGCAATCGCTTCGCCGGCGCGATGGAAATCAAGGGTCGATATTTGTGGGCAAAAGGGCTGTAGCAGAATATCCGGTGGGTCACCCGCCATACGGTTACGCTTCAGGCGATTTTCCAGCACCTGAATAGAGGTGGACATAATCTCCATTGCCGTCGGCGTAGCGGTGGTCGTTTGCCGGGAGGTCATTCCCGTCAGCCGCGCGCGCAGACGCGAATGCCAGGAAAATTCTTTCTCATCTTCTACACGCGGTTTCTCGATAGACCATAAATCCTGCTGCATCAGATGCGCATCGTGCTGTAGGTCAACGGCGATGACAATATCTGCCCCCAGCGCACGGGTCAAAGAGACCGGGACGGGGTTCACGACTGCGCCGTCGACCAACCAGTAGCCATTGTGCATAACGGGCGACATCAGGCCAGGCATGCTGCAGGAAGCGCGGACCGCCAGATGCAAATCGCCTTCGGTAAACCACAGTTCGCGGCCGGTGCTGAGGTTGGTCGCCACCGCCGCAAACCGGCGATCGCAGCGTTCAATTTCGGAGGTAGGCAAGACTTGTCGATATTGATTGAATACGCGCTCCCCGCGCAGCAGGCCTCCGCGACGCCAGGAGAGATCCATCAACCGCAGTACGTCCCAGTTGCTAAAAGAGCAGACCCATTTTTCCAGAACCGGAAGACGGTTGCACGCGTAGGCCGCGCCAACCAGCGATCCGATAGAGCACCCTGCAACAACGTCAATTTCAATACCTGCTCGCTGTAGCGCTTTAATCACACCGATATGCGACCACCCTCGGGCAGCTCCCGCCCCTAAGGCCAGACCAATCTTAAGCTTTCTCATTATTACCGATATACTTCCTTCCACCGCGAACATGGCATCATCGCCACAGCTCAGTTAACATAAAACACTTTGGCGTCGATACGCCGTAATTCTTTTTCCATGGAGGCCGCTTTGTCGCCATTATGTCCCTGTGGCAGCGCTCTGGAGTATAGCTCATGTTGCCAGCGTTATCTGTCCGGCGCGCTGCCAGCGCCAGGCCCGTCACAGCTGATGCGATCCCGCTACAGTGCGTTTGTTATGAAAGATGCCGATTATCTGATTAAAACCTGGCACTCCTCTTGCCAGGCGCAGCGGTTCCGCGCGGATCTGGAGAGCGGTTTTACCAAAACGCACTGGCTGGGGCTGACCGTCTTTGCCGCCGATGAGGGGCGAAATCCCGATGAAGGATTCGTCAGCTTTATTGCACGATTTAACGACGATAGCCGTTCCGGCGTAATTATTGAACGTTCCAGATTCTTAAAAGAAAATGGACAGTGGTACTATATCGACGGCACGCGACCGCTGGTTGGTCGTAATGACCCCTGCCCTTGTGGCTCAGGTAAAAAATTTAAAAAATGCTGCGGCCAATAAACCGGCGTCAGCAATAGCAAACACTACAGGATTTCCCCCGCGATGCATTCATTACAACGTAAAGTACTACGCACTATTTGCCCTGATCAGAAAGGACTCATCGCGCGTATCACCAACATTTGCTACAAGCACGAGCTGAACATCGTGCAGAACAACGAGTTTGTCGATCACCGAACCGGCCGCTTCTTTATGCGTACCGAGCTGGAAGGTATTTTCAATGACGCCATTCTGCTGGCCGATTTGGATAGCGCGCTGCCGGAAGGTTCAATTCGCGAACTGACGCCTGCGGGCCGTCGCCGCGTGGTCATTCTGGTCACCAAAGAAGCGCACTGCCTTGGCGATCTGCTGATGAAAGCTAACTATGGCGGTCTGGATGTGGAGATTGCCGCGGTTATCGGTAATCACGAGACGCTGCGCACGCTGGTTGAGCGTTTTGATATTCCTTTCCAGCTGGTCAGCCATGAAGGCCTGACGCGTGAAGAGCACGATAAGCAGATGGGCGATGCTATCGAAGCGTTGGCACCAGACTATGTGGTGCTGGCGAAATATATGCGCGTGCTGACGCCAGAGTTCGTTTCCCGCTTCCCGAACCAGATTATCAATATTCACCACTCATTCCTGCCAGCCTTTATTGGCGCCCGTCCGTATCATCAGGCTTACGAGCGCGGCGTCAAAATCATCGGCGCCACCGCGCACTATGTGAACGATAATTTGGATGAAGGCCCGATCATTATGCAGGACGTGATTCATGTCGATCACACCTATACGGCAGAAGATATGATGCGCGCCGGCCGTGATGTTGAGAAGAACGTGCTGAGCCGTGCGCTGTATCAGGTGCTGGCGCAGCGCGTGTTCGTCTACGGCAACCGAACGATTATTCTTTAATCGATAGATAAATTAGCTGGTTAGCTTTGCGTCTTTGCGCGCAAAAAGCAGGCAACCAGTTTATTTTTATCAACGGAATGCTTTACAGGGGCGCGTCATTTGGTATGATGCGCCCCGCTTCCCCAGAAGGAAGCAGGCCAGTATTAGCATTACCCCGTGGTGGGGTTCCCGAGCGGCCAAAGGGAGCAGACTGTAAATCTGCCGTCATCGACTTCGAAGGTTCGAATCCTTCCCCCACCACCATTATTCACTACAGCAATGTGGTAATCCCGGTAGGCCTTAGCGAGGTTTGCACTTATCGGGAAGGGTGAGAATCTTCGACCGAGGTTCGACTCGAGCGCAAGCGAGAGAACGTTGCTACAGGCAACGGCCCGAAGGGTGAGGAGCAAAGCGACGAATAATCCTTCCCCCACCACCATTATTCACTGTGCTGAATAACCTACAATTTGATTTACCCCTGGTGGGGTTCCCGAGCGGCCAAAGGGAGCAGACTGTAAATCTGCCGTCATCGACTTCGAAGGTTCGAATCCTTCCCCCACCACCATCACTGCCAGATATCTCATCACTCTCAAATAAACGCCAGCGTTGCACATTCTGCCCATGCGGGAAGGATGAGAAGCTTCGACCAAGGTTCGACCCGAGCGTCAGCGAGAGAACGTTGCCGCAGGCAACGGCCCGAAGGGTGAGCAGCTTCAGCTGCGAATAATCCTTCCCCCACCACCATCACTGCCAGACATCTCATCACTCCCAAATAAACGCCAGCGTTGCACATTCTGCCCATGCGGGAAGGATGAGAAAAGGTTCGACCCGAGCGTCAGCGAGAGAACGTTGCCGCAGGCAGCGGCCCGAAGGGTGAGCAGCTTCAGCTGCGAATAATCCTTCCCCCACCACCATCACTGCCAGATATCTCATCACTCTCAAATAAACGCCAGCGTTGCATATCCTACCCATGCGGGAAGGATGAGAAGCTTCGACCAAGGTTCGACCCGAGCGTCAGCGAGAGAACGTTGCCGCAGGCAACGGCCCGAAGGGTGAGCAGCTTCAGCTGCGAATAATCCTTCCCCCACCACCATCACTGCCAGACATCTCATCACTCCCAAATAAACGCCAGCGTTGCATATCCTACCCATGCGGGAAGGATGGGAAGCTTCGACCAAGGTTCGACCCGAGCGTCAGCGAGAGAACGTTGCCGCAGGCAACGGCCCGAAGGGTGAGCAGCTTCAGCTGCGAATAATCCTTCCCCCACCACCATCACTGCCAGGTATCTCATCACTCCCAAATAAACGCCAGCGTTGCACATTCTGCCCATGCGGGAAGGATGAGAAGCTTCGACCAAGGTTCGACCCGAGCGCCAGCGAGAGAACGTTGCCGCAGGCAACGGCCCGAAGGGTGAGCAGCTTCAGCTGCGAATAATCCTTCCCCCACCACCATCGCTTCCGGATATCTCGTCGCGCTAAAAGCTACATCGGCGGCAGACGGCGCGTCACCGGCGAACTTTTTACTATTGCGGTGTTGCACTGGGCATGTTCTGCCAGGCCGTCCAGCAGGGTATCAAGCTGCGCAATATCCCGCACCGTCAGGCGCATGACGAAGCAATCTTCCCCCGTGACCTTGTCACATTCGATACATTCCGGCATCGCCTGAATATATTTATTGACCTTCTGCAGTAGCCCCGGCAAGGGCCTGACGCGGACCAGCGCCTGTAGGCCATATCCCAGCGCTGCCAGATTAATCCGGGCGCCATATCCCTGAATCACCCCGCGCTCTTCCAGGCGCTTTACCCGTTCGGCGGTACCTGGCGAGCTCAGCCCCACCCGGGCGCTCAGCACCTTTAGCGATATGCGCGCATCTTCCGCCAGGCAGGCCAGAATGGCGCGGTCGATATTATCAATTAAGTTTTCCACCGTTTTTACCTTATAAATAAAAGCAATACTCGTTTTTCACCTTATATCATGCATATCAACCTGTCATCTGATGAACGACAATAGCGATATGAAAACGGAGGTAGAAAAATGACACATACAGTGACGGGCGTCTGGCAAATGAGCCTGGCGATGATAATTTCGGGTTCGATTGGCGCATTCGTTTTACTCTCCGGTTTGCCGGTTATCGACGTTGTCTTCTGGCGCTGCCTGATTGGCGCGCTGACCCTGGCGGGCTTTATCTACCTCAGCCATCAGCCGTTCAGCCAGCTCACGCGCCTGACGCTGCTGCTGGCGATCCTCGGAGGCGTAGCCCTGGTCATTAACTGGCTGCTGCTTTTTGCCGCTTACGCCCGAATTTCTATTGGTATGGCCACCGTCGTTTATAACACCCAGCCGTTTATGCTGGTATTAATGGGGATGCTGGCAGGTGAGCGGGTTACGCTGATTAAATGGGGATGGCTGACGCTGGCCTTTTTCGGCGTGGTGATCCTGCTGTCCAGCGAGCTGATGCAGGCGCACGGCGGTCAGCTGGCTGCGGGCATTGCACTGGCCCTTGGCGCCGCCTTTTTCTACGCGTTAACGGCGATAATCGCCCGTAAGCTGCGCCCGCTCCCGCCACAGCACATTGCCTTTATTCAGGTCATCGTCGGGACAATTATGCTGCTGCCGCTGGTTCACGCCCCCGCTTTTATCGCGGCGTTCCCCTGGCGACATCTGCTGATTCTGGGCATCGTGCATACCGGCATCATGTACCAGCTGCTCTACAGTGCGATTCAGAAACTGCCGACGCCCGCGATCGGTTCGCTCTCCTTTATCTATCCGATTGTGGCGATCGTGGTCGATTATCTGGTCTTTAATCATGCGCTGGCGCCGGTGCAGCTGGCCGGAGGCGTGCTGATTCTGCTTGCGGCGGCGGGAAATAATCTGGGCTGGGGAGATGGGCTGGCGCTGGGCGACAAAAAACCCCGCCGAAGCGGGGTTTGATACGACCGATAGCGTCATTAGCGACGGGCGCGAACAATCTGATATTTGCGCGTCAGGTACTCTACCGGCGCGCTCCAGATATGCACCAGGCGGGAGAACGGGAACAGCAGGAACATCGTCATCCCCAGCACCAGGTGCAGGCGGAACACAAACGCCACGCCGTCCAGATGCTGTGAAGCGCCGCCGTGGAAGGTCACCACCGACTGCGCCCAGCCGACCAGCTTGAGCATTTCGCTCCCGTCCATATGCTGCGCCGAGAAAGGAATCGTCAGCAGGCCCAGCGCGCACTGAACCAGCAGCAGCGAGAGGATCAGGATATCTGCGCTGGTGGTGGTTGCGCGCACGCGCGGGCTGAACAGACGGCGCTTGAGCAGCAGCACGCCGCCGACCAAACACATCACGCCGCTGGCGCCGCCGGCAATCATCGCCATCTTCTGCTTCACGTCCATCGGCAGGAAGGACTCATACATCCAGTGCGGCGTCAGCATCCCGAGGAAGTGGCCGGCGAAAATACCGAGGATCCCGATATGGAACAGGTTAGACGCCAGGTTCATCCCCTTGCGATCCAGCATCTGGCTGGAAGAGGCCCGCCAGGTGTACTGACCATAGTCGTAACGCAGCCAGCTACCGATCAGAAATACCGAACCGGCAATGTACGGGTAGATGTCAAAGAAGAACATATTCAGGAAGTGCATTATTGCTGTCCTCCGTTAGAGATATCCAAATATTGCGGGGCCACAGCTCCGGCAAAACGACGCTGGTGAGCGGCAATTTCTGATTCGCCGCAGCCTTTATCGGCAAAGAATTTCACCTGCTCTTCTTCCCATACCGCGTCCAGCGCCTGCGGCGTATCGTCGCGGGCTTCATCGGCGATTTTTTCCGCGACTTTCTGGCTATCAACCCGGGTATCCGCCAGCTTCAGCAGCAGTTCGAACAGTACCGCATAACGGCTTTCGCGCTGCTGCAGGCGGGCGCTAAGCAGACCCAGAATCGGCGCCACGTCCTTCAGCCCGGCGATAGCTTCATCTTCCGGCAGCTGCGCCAGATACTCCAGGTACAGCGGCAGGTGGTCAGGAAGCTCACGGCTGTCGAGCTCCAGGCCATGACGCTCATATTGCGCCATCAGATCGACCATCGCCTGACCACGATCGCGGGACTCACCGTGAACATGTTCGAACAGCAGCAGCGACGTCGCCCGTCCGCGGTCAAATAGTTCGCTGTAATCAGACTGGGTATCCAGCACGTCCCGGGCGGTCAAATGGCGCAGGAAGTCGCCCAGCCTGCGGGCATCCTCCGCGGCGAATCTTTCCGATGACGCCAGCGCCTCCAGCATCTCCTGCTGATGCTGCCACAGGGCAGCGTCAGGATACTCAAGCAGGCGCGACACGATCACGAGTTCAATCATGGGTGCGGCTCCGTTTTGCTGGTCACGTCGATAGTGTCGATGCGGCGGCTATTGAACAGATTGAACTGGCTGTCCGAACCGTGGCAACCGTCGCCGAAGGTGAAGCCGCAGCCGCTTTTTTCCGGGAAGGCGTCACGCGCCTGCTCGCGGTGGCTGCTCGGTACCACGAAACGGTCTTCGTAGTTGGCAATCGCCAGGTAGCGATACATCTCCTGCGCCTGGGCTTCGCTCAGACCCACTTCTTCCAGCGCGCGGGTATCCACGACGCCATCAACGCTTTCAGCGCGTTTAAAGTGACGCATCGCCAGCATGCGCTTCAGCGCCAGCAGCACCGGCTGGGTATCGCCTGCGGTCAGCAAGTTTGCCAGGTACTGAACCGGAATACGCAGGCTTTCCACGTCCGGCAGAATACCGTTGCTCCCCAGCTCGCCGGCGTCCGCCGCGGACTGAATCGGTGACAGCGGCGGCACGTACCAGACCATCGGCAGCGTGCGGTATTCCGGATGCAGCGGCAGCGCCAGCTTCCAGTCCATCGCCATCTTGTAGACCGGCGACCTCTGGGCGGCGTCGATAACCCCCTGCGGTACGCCGTCTTTCAGCGCCTGCTCGATGACTTTCGGGTCATTCGGATCGAGGAAGACGTCCAGCTGACGCTGGTACAGATCTTTCTCGTTTTCGGTGCTCGCCGCGGTTTCAATCGCATCCGCGTCATACAGCAGTACGCCAAGGTAGCGGATACGGCCGACGCAGGTTTCTGAACACACGGTCGGCTGGCCCGCTTCGATGCGCGGGTAGCAGAAGATGCATTTCTCAGATTTACCGCTCTTCCAGTTGAAGTAGATCTTCTTGTACGGACAGCCGGTGATACACATCCGCCAGCCGCGGCACTTGTCCTGGTCGATCAGCACGATGCCGTCTTCTTCACGCTTGTAGATAGCGCCGCTCGGACAGGTCGCCACGCACGCCGGGTTGAGGCAGTGCTCGCACAGACGCGGCAGATACATCATGAAGGTATTTTCGAACTGGCCGTACATCGCCTTCTGCATGTTCTCGAAGTTCTTATCTTTCGCCAGCTTCTCGAACTCACCGCCCAGATCGTCTTCCCAGTTCGGACCCTTGGTGATTTTAGCCATGCGCTGGCCGGTGATCAGCGAACGCGGACGAGCAATCGGCTGCGCTTTGCTATCAGCCGGCGCGTTATGCAGCGTCTGGTAGTCAAAATCAAATGGCTCGTAGTAGTCGTCGATACCCGGCAGATGCGGGTTAGCGAAGATTTTACCCAGCAGCATCGCGCGGTTGCCCATACGCGGCTGCAGTTTGCCGTTGATCTTACGAACCCAACCGCCCTTCCATTTTTCCTGGTTTTCCCAGTCGGTCGGAAAACCGACGCCCGGCTTGGTTTCAACGTTGTTGAACCACGCGTACTCGGTCCCTTCACGGCTGGTCCAGACGTTTTTACAGGTGACTGAGCAGGTATGACAGCCGATGCATTTATCGAGATTCAGCACCATGCCGACTTGTGAACGAATTTTCATTTTACGCTCTCCTGTACCTGGTCATTGCCTTCGCCATCCAGCCAGTTAATGTTCTTCATCTTACGTACAACCACAAACTCATCGCGGTTCGATCCGACGGTGCCATAGTAGTTAAAGCCGTATGCCAGGTGCGCATAGCCGCCGATCATATGCGTCGGTTTTGGCGTAATACGGGTCACCGAGTTGTGGATCCCGCCGCGCTGACCGGTAATTTCCGAACCCGGCAGGTTCATGATTCGTTCCTGCGCGTGGTACATCATGGTCATCCCGGCCGGCACGCGCTGGCTCACTACCGCACGCGCGGTCAGGGCGCCGTTGTTGTTGAAGACTTCAATCCAGTCGTTATCTTCAATGCCCATCTCTTTGGCATCCGCTTCGCTCATCCACACGATGGGCCCGCCGCGACCGAGGGTCAGCATCAGCAGGTTGTCGCTGTAGGTCGAGTGAATGCCCCATTTCTGGTGCGGCGTCAGGAAGTTGAGCGCTTTCTCCGGGTTGCCGTTTGATTTCTTACCCATCACCGCTTTCACCGAGCGGGTATCGATCGGCGGACGGTACACCAGCAGGCTTTCACCAAAGTCACGCATCCACTGGTGGTCCTGATAGAGGGACTGACGACCCGAGAGCGTACGCCACGGGATCAGCTCATGAACGTTGGTGTAGCCGGCGTTATAGGAGACGTGCTCATCTTCCAGTCCTGACCAGGTCGGGCTGGAGATAATCTTGCGCGGCTGCGCCTGGATATCGCGGAAGCGAATTTTCTCGTCTTCTTTATTCAGCGCCAGGTGCGCGTGATCGCGACCGGTAAACTCGCTCAGCGCCGCCCAGGCTTTCACCGCCACCTGGCCGTTGGTTTCCGGCGCGAGGGTGAGGATCATCTCAGCCGCGTCAATCGCCGTATCCAGCATCGGCTGGCCTTTCGCCGGGCCATCGGCCTTGGTGTAGTTGAGCTTACGCAGCAGATCCATCTCGCTCTGGGTGTTCCAGGCAATCCCCTTACCGCCGTTGCCGATTTTCTCCATTAGCGGGCCGATGGAGGTGAAGCGTTCCCAGGTTGCCGGATAGTCGCGCTCAACCGGAATGATGTGCGGCGCGGTTTTCCCTGGGATCAGGTCGCATTCGCCCTTTTTCCAGTCCTTCACGTCGAGCGGCTGCGCCAGTTCGGCGGCCGAATCGTGCTGGATTGGCAGGGTCACAATGTCGGTCTCTTTTCCGAGGTGCCCGACGCAGACTTCGGAGAATTTCTTCGCGATGCCTTTGTAGATCTCCCAGTCGCTTTTCGATTCCCAGGCCGGGTCGACGGCGGCAGAGAGCGGGTGAATAAACGGATGCATATCCGAAGTATTCATGTCATCTTTTTCGTACCAGGTCGCGGTCGGCAGCACGATGTCGGAGTACAGGCAGGTGCTCGACAGGCGGAAGTCCAGCGTTACCACCAGGTCCAGCTTGCCGTCGAGGCCGTTATCCTGCCATTCCACTTCTTCCGGCTTCACGCCGCCCTGTTTGCCCAGATCCATCCCCTGAATACCGTGCTCGGTACCGAGCAGGTACTTCAGCATATATTCATGACCTTTACCGGAAGAGCCCAGCAGGTTAGAACGCCAGATGAACAGGTTACGCGGGTGGTTTTTACCGTTTTCCGGCTGCTCCGCGGCAAAGCGGATGGAGCCCTCTTTCAGCGCCTTCACGGTGTAGTCAACCGGCGTCATACCGGCTTTCTTCGCCTCTTCGGCGATGCGCAGCGGGTTAGTTCCAAGCTGCGGCGCGGACGGCAGCCAGCCCATACGTTCGGCGCGCACGTTGAAGTCCAGCAGATGGCCGGTGTAGCGGGATTTATCCGCCAGCGGCGACAGCAGCTCCTGCGCGGTGACCGACTCGTAGCGCCACTGGCTGGAGTGGTTATAGAAGTAAGAGGTGCTGTTCATGTGACGTGCCGGACGCTGCCAGTCAAGGGCAAACGCCAGCGGCTGCCAGCCGGTCTGCGGACGCAGCTTTTCCTGACCCACGTAGTGCGCCCAGCCGCCGCCGCTCTGGCCGACGCAGCCGCAGAACACCAGCATGTTGATCAGGCCGCGATAGTTCATATCGAGGTGATACCAGTGGTTCAGACCCGCTCCGACGATGATCATCGAGCGGCCGTGCGTCTTATCGGCGTTATCGGCGAATTCACGGGCGGTACGAATAATGTTTGCCCGGGCAACGCCGGTAATTTTTTCAGCCCACGCCGGCGTGTACGCCTTGACGTCATCATAGCTTTTGGCGCAGTTTTCATCGTCCAGACCGCGCTCCAGGCCGTAGTTGGCCATAGTCAGGTCATAAACGGTGGTCACCATAGCGGTCGTCCCATCCGCCAGCTGCAGGCGTTTTACCGGCAGCTTATGCAGCAGGATGTTTTCCAGCTCAACGCTGGTGAAGTGTTCGGTGCCTTCGCCGCCAAAGTACGGGAAGCCGACCTGCGCGATCTCATCCTGGCTGCCCAGCAGGCTCAGCTGCAGTTCAGTTTCTTCGCCGGATGTGCCATCGCGCTGTTCAAGGTTCCATTTGCCTTTTTCACCCCAGCGGAAGCCGATTGAACCGTTCGGCGCCACCATCTCACCGTTGGCGTTAATCGCCACGGTTTTCCATTGCGGGTTGTTTTCCTGGCCGAGAGAATCGACCAGATCGGCCGCGCGCAGCATACGGCCCGCCGCGTAGTAGCCGTCGCGCTCTTCCAGCATCACCAGCAGCGGCATGTCGGTGTAGCGACGGACGTAGTCGGTGAAGTACTGGCTCGGCTTGTCGAGATGGAACTCGCGCAGCATAACGTGGCCCATCGCCAGCGCCATCGCCGCATCGGTACCCTGCTTCGGCGCCAGCCACAGGTCGCACAGCTTGGCGATTTCGGCGTAGTCAGGCGTGATGGCAACGGTTTTGGTGCCTTTATAGCGGACTTCGGTAAAGAAGTGGGCGTCCGGGGTACGGGTCTGCGGAACGTTAGAACCCCAGGCAATAATGTAGCTCGAGTTGTACCAGTCGGCGGACTCCGGTACGTCGGTCTGCTCGCCCCAGGTCTGCGGAGACGCCGGCGGAAGGTCGCAGTACCAGTCGTAGAAGCTCAGGCAGGTGCCGCCAATTAGCGACAGGTAGCGCGCGCCGGAAGCGTAGGAGACCATCGACATCGCCGGGATCGGCGAGAAGCCCGCGACGCGGTCCGGGCCGTAGGTTTTGACGGTATAAACGTTGGACGCGGCAATCAGCTCATTCACTTCCTGCCAGGATGAGCGTACGAAGCCGCCGCGGCCGCGCGCCTGCTTGAAGCTTTTGGCTTTATCAGCATCTTCAATAATCGAAGCCCAGGCCGCAACCGGATCGCTGTGCTGAACCTTAGCCTCACGCCACATTTTCATCAGGCGCTTACGCATCAGCGGATATTTCAGGCGGTTAGCGCTGTACAGGTACCAGGAGTAGCTGGCGCCGCGCGGGCAGCCGCGAGGCTCATGATTGGGCAGATCCGGGCGGGTACGCGGATAGTCCGTCTGCTGGGTTTCCCAGGTGACGAGGCCATTTTTGACATAAATTTTCCAGCTGCATGAGCCGGTGCAGTTTACACCGTGGGTGGAACGCACGATTTTGTCATGCTGCCAACGCTGGCGGTATCCATCCTCCCAGTCCCGGTTGGTGTGTAGAAGCTGGCCGTGCCCATCGGCAAAGGTCTCGCCCTTCTGTTTGAAGTAGCGAAACCGGTCCAGGAATTTACTCATGGGTTTCTCCTGTTTGGAGCCTGACGGCTCTCTGATAAATCGACATTGCTGGATTTGCAGCGAAGGTAACGCTATGAAAGAGGGAGAGAATTGATAACGATCAATGCGAAATGCCTTATAAACATCGCCCAAATCGCCAGATACCACTTTGGTATTAGCTTTTTCTATTTTTTATCTAACTGTTTTATAAGGTTTTTAGTGGAAAAGTACGCCATTCGAAGCACGAGCATTATCCATATAGGTATTAAGGGGTAGACCGGACGACCGGGGACGGTTTTGCTGAATTTCTGCGCGCCGCCGCGCGACGGCAGCGGCAACGATTTGCGGGGTAAAAAAAGGCGCAAATCAGATTGCGCCTTTTGCCGGTAAACCGCGTCGCTTAGGACTTCTGCTTACGTCCGTAAACCAGCCAGGTAATGATTACGCAGGCCACGTAGAACACGAGGAAGACTTTCATCGCCCCCGCCGGAGAGCCGGTCAGATCCAAAGAGATACCGAACGCTTTCGGGATAAAGAAGCCGCCAATCGCACCGATCGCTGAGATAAAGCCCAGCGCCGCCGCCGTATCAGTCGCCGCTTCACGCATCGCCTGCGCTTCGCTACCGCCCTGCGCCTTCACCCGATCGGTGGTCATTTTACGGAAAATAACCGAAATCATCTGGAAGGTAGATGCACTCCCCAGCCCGGCGGTCAGGAACAGCACCATAAACACGCCGAAGAACGCGATAAAGCTACCGCCTTCACCGTGAGTCGGCAGCGTCAGGAACAGCAGGCCGCAGAAGATAGCCATCACCACGAAGTTGATCAGCGTGACGCGGGTCCCGCCCAGACGGTCAGAGATAGCCCCGCCGGTAGAGCGCGCCAGGGCGCCAATAAACGGCCCGAAGAAGGCGTAGTGCAGGATCTGCACGTCCGGGAACTGCGTTTTAGACAGCATCGCAAAACCGGCGGAGAAGCCGATAAACGAGCCGAAGGTCGCCAGGTACAGCAGCGCCATGATCCACAGATGCGCACGCTTGAGCACCGGCAGCTGCTCGCGCAGCGAGGCTTTCGAGGCCGACAGGTCGTTCATAAAGAACCATGCCGCCAGAGTCAGGACGACAAGGAACGGAACCCAAATCCAGGCCGCGTTTTCGAGATATAGAATTGAACCATCCGGCTGCTCGGTGCCGGTCCCGCCGAAGACGGCGAAAATAGACACAGACACCACCAGCGGCGCAACCAGCTGCATGACGCTGACGCCCATGTTGCCGAGACCGCCGTTAATACCCAGCGCCCCGCCCTGCTTCTGTTTCGGGAAGAAGAAGCTGATGTTCGCCATGCTGGAAGCAAAGTTTGCCCCGGCAAAACCGCACAGCAGGGAGATGATAACGAAGACGCTGAACGGCGTAGAGGTATCCTGCACCGCGAAGCCCAGCCAGACGCAAGGTACGATCATGATCCCGGTACTGAATGCCGTCCAACGGCGGCCGCCGAACAGCGGTACCATGAACGCATAAGGCACGCGCAGCAGCGCGCCAGACAGCGCCGGCAGCGCGGTCAGCATAAATAACTGATCGGTCCTAAACTGAAAGCCGACCTTATTCAGGTTAACGGCCACGGCACTGAACAACATCCAAACGCAAAACGCCAGCAAAAGACACGGCACGGAGATCCACAGGTTGCGGCTGGCGACACGGTGACCGCGCTGCTGCCAAAACTCAGGATCTTCCGGACGCCAGTCGGTGATGACCGAAGTGGTAGTCTTCTCCGGGAGGGAAGATTGACTCATATATACCTCTGATTATTCATATATCCCGCAGATACATTAGGGGTTACAGGCGGCAGTAAGTTGATATAAATCAAAGGAAAAGTTGTCACCAATTGGCTTAAAAAAAAATCATCCTCCGAAGGGGGTAGTTATTTTCGCTTAAAAAAGTGTGGTTTTTCACAAGGCTGCCAGCTTTGACCGATCCCCTCCTGGCAGACCACCTACCACCGACAATTAAGGGGTAATCCTTTATAGGTATGGGTATACTCCATCGGATATCCGAGAATAGGTCCCACTCCCGGATGGTTTGCCGGTCAGGAGCCACTCATTCTATGTTAAAACGTCTTTTTACCCCGCTCACGCTGGTGAATCAACTGGCGCTGATTGTCCTGCTTTCGACGGCCATTGGCGTCACCGGGATCGGCATATCCGCGCGGCTGGTGCACGGCGTCCAGGGCAGCGCGCACGCGATTAACAAAGCGGGCTCGCTGAGAATGCAGAGCTATCGCCTGCTGGCCGCGGTGCCGCTCAACGCGAGCGACAGCAGGCTGATCGACGAAATGACCGCCACCGTATTTAGCAAAGAGCTGCAGGACGCCGCCCTGCGTGACGGCCAGCAAAACCAGCTTAAAGCGCTACAGCACTACTGGCAGCAGGAGCTGGCGCCGGGGATGCGGCATGCGCAAAATCAGGCGACCGTCGCCACCGATGTCGCCAGCTTTGTCGACCGGATAGACCATCTGGTCACCGCCTTTGACCATACGACCGAACAGCGCATCAGGCACGTTGTCTGGATCCAGCGGATCTTAGGCTGCGGCATGGCGCTGCTGTTTTTGTTCACCATCGTCTGGCTGCGGGCGAGGCTGCTACGCCCGTGGAAACAGCTGCTGGAGATGGCCCGCGCGATCAGCCATCGCGACTTTACCCAGCGCGTGCACATCCGCGGACGCGATGAAATGGCCACCCTCGGGATGGCGCTGAACAACATGTCGGAAGAGCTGGCGGAAAGCTATTCCGTGCTCGAGCGGCGGGTGCAGGAAAAAACCGCGGGTCTGGAGCAGAAAAACGAAATCCTCGCTTTTTTGTGGCAGGCCAACCGCCGCCTGCACTCCAGCGCCCCGCTCTGCGAGCGAATCTCGCCGGTGCTCAACGGCCTGCAGGGGCTGACGCTGCTGCGCGATATTGAAGTCAGGGTCTATGACTTCGAAGATGAAGACAACCATCAGGAATTCGCCTGTCATTCAGATTTTCACTGCGATGATAAAGGCTGTTATTTATGTCCGCGCGATCTGCCTCCCCTGCCCGACGGCGGCGCAACGCTGAAGTGGCGGCTGTCTGATGCCCATAACCAGTACGGCATTCTGCTGGCCACCCTGCCGGTGGGCCGCCATCTGAGCCACGATCAGCAGCAGCTGGTGGATACCCTGGTCGAGCAGCTGACCTCGACGCTGGCGCTGGACAGGCATCAGGAGCATCAGCAGCAGCTGATCGTCATGGAGGAGCGCGCCACTATCGCTCGCGAACTGCATGACTCTATTGCCCAGTCGCTCTCCTGCATGAAGATGCAGGTCAGCTGTCTGCAGATGCAGGGAGAAAATTTACCGGAAGAGAGTCGCCAGCTGCTGGGCCAGATTCGTAATGAGCTGAATACCTCCTGGGCGCAGCTGCGCGAGCTGCTGACCACCTTCCGGCTACAGTTAACCGAACCGGGACTGCGTCCGGCGCTGGAAGCGAGCTGCCTGGAATATAGCGCCCATTTCGGCTTTACGGTAAAGCTGGACTATCAGCTGCCGCCGCGTTTCGTCCCCTCGCACCAGGCTATCCATGTGCTGCAAATCGCCCGCGAGGCGCTCAGTAATGCGTTGAAGCACGCCAAAGCGACGGAAGTCACCGTAACCGTGTCGCTGCGGGATAATCAGGTCAGGCTGGCGGTCGCGGATAATGGCCGCGGCGTACCCGACCATGCCGAACGTAGTAACCATTACGGTTTAATTATTATGCGGGATCGCGCCCAGAGTTTGCGCGGAGACTGCCAGGTACGCCGTCGCGAGACGGGCGGTACCGAAGTGGTCGTCACTTTTATCCCGGAAAAATCGTTTTCAATCCAATAGGAGAACCCCATGAGTCAACAGGAACGGGCAACCATCCTTCTCATTGACGATCACCCGATGCTGCGCACCGGCGTTAAACAGCTGGTTAGCATGGCATCCGACATCCAGGTGATCGGCGAAGCCAGTAACGGCGAACAAGGTATTGCGCTGGCGGAGTCGCTGGATCCAGACCTGATCCTGCTGGATCTCAACATGCCGGGCATGAACGGCCTGGAAACCCTCGATAAGCTGCGCGAGAAATCGCTCTCCGGCCGGGTGGTGGTATTCAGCGTCTCCAACCATGAAGAGGACGTGGTCACCGCCTTAAAACGCGGCGCTGACGGCTATCTGCTCAAGGACATGGAGCCGGAAGATCTGCTGAAAGCCCTGCAGCAGGCGGCTGCCGGCGAGATGGTGCTGAGCGAGGCGTTAACGCCGGTGCTGGCGGCCAGCCTGCGCGCCAACCGCGCCACCTCGGACCGCGATATCAGCCAGCTGACCCCGCGCGAGCGCGATATTCTCAAGCTTATCGCCCAGGGCCTGCCGAACAAAATGATCGCGCGCCGTCTTGAGATCACCGAAAGTACCGTCAAGGTACACGTTAAGCATATGCTGAAGAAAATGAAGCTGAAATCGCGCGTCGAAGCCGCGGTCTGGGTACACCAGGAGCGAGTTTTCTAGGGCAGTTCCCGCCAGGATACGCCTTGGGCCGAGAATTTTACCAGCGGCTCGGTCAGCGCCAGTGCGATCTCATTGGAAGAGACGCGCTGACCCGTTTTATCTTCTACCACCACCGACAGATGCCACAGGTTGGTCGCGCCCGGCTCACCGCTCCAGGCCGGCAAAATCACGCTCCAGCCGTCAGGGCTGCTGGCATCCACGGGCGATGTCAAACTCAGCAGCTGCGTATCCCCCTGCCATTTCAGCGATTTAATCCCATGCAGGCTACGAACCTGCAGCTTAAGCTGTACCGTTTCCCCGGACTGCAGATCCCACGGCGGCGTAGCCAGATAGGCCGACAGCGATTTGCGCTGACGATACTCAACCACCGGCAGATTATCGCGCTCCGGGCTGTCGTAGCGGCTGCCGCGCAGGGAGCGGCTGATCGCCACCTCGTCGGCCGCCAGCTGCTGTTTTAGCGGCACGCCGAAGCGATAGTTCAGATTCAGCCCGACGTTGTTCTGACTGAGTCCGCTTTCGCCCTGCTTATGCTTTGCCGTAACCGTCACCAGCGGAACCGGGGTGTAGTTGAGCCCCACCGAGACCGCCACCGGATTATGGTAGCCGGTGCCCGAATGGAACAGATCAACGCTGTCGCCGAAATACTGCTCGACGCTGACGCTGGTATTAATATGCTGGTAAAAGGGCAGCCGCGCCTGGGCCGTAACGTCGTAGCCGCTTGCCATGCGCTGCTCCTGGGCCAGGCTCTCACCCTGCTGCCAGCCGCCCAGCGGATGGTAGTAATTAGCCGACAGGCGTATCGACTCTCCCCACGCCTCGGCCCCGATGCTGCCGCGCGCCAGGCTTTCATCCAGCACCTTATCGTAAAATGAGTTATAGCCCAGCAGCCATGTTCCGACCCGCCAGCGCTGCCCCAGGCCGATATTGCCCACCAGGCCGCTATCGCGCTGGGTCACCGCATACTGGTTCCAGGTGAGGAAGTCGCCGTTATCCTGCAGCGGCACAAACCAGCTGCCCTTGCTGCCGGTAAAGCGGCCCTCCTTATCCACCAGCAAATCAACGTTGGCGTTGCCCCACGGCGATAGCCAGCTTTCCAGCTGCTGGCTGACCTCGCTGCCAATCTTGCCGATCGCAAACATCCGCGCCTGCTCGCCGGTAGTAAGACCATTATCGCTCATGCTGGCCTCGCCGAACTTTTTCGCCATTTCGGCAAAATGCTGCGCATCTTCATCAAGCTGGGGAGCGATGCCAAGATCGGGCAGCGTCGTCTGTTTCTCGCTAAAAGCGTTGCTTCCCTGCAGGGCACAAACCGGTGCGCCGGCCAGCAGCAGGAGTACGGGGAGGAGTGGCGTAAGGCGGAATGGCAAAGGCATTAAACGGATGACATAGGCTCGCGAAGGATGGCAACAGAACCTAAGTTTACCGTTTTTTGCCATCGCCCGCAGCCCTTTGGCCAATTTCAGGAATATGCTGAATCTTATGCCTGGGCCTTATTTTCCATTAACAGCGCTTTCAGTTCCGGGATACAGGAGCCGCAGTTGGTGCCGCATTTTAACTTCTCCCCCAGCTCGGCCGGCGTGCGGCAGCCCCCGGCGATAGCGTCGCTAATCGCCCGTTCGCCGACGCTAAAGCAGCTGCAGATGATCCGCCCGCGCGGCGCGACTTCGCCCCCTTTTCTGCCGCTCAGCAGCGCGTGGCGAAGCTCGGCCGTCGGCGGCGGGGAACTAAAGGCCGCGATAATCCATTCGCTTTCCACGACGGGTTCGCGCGCGTCGCTCCACCAGCCCAGCATCAGGGCGCCCTCATGCCACGCCAGCAGATTCCACAGCGCCCCGGCCTGAGCGACTTGTACCTGCCAGCCCTGGCGCTGGCACCAGTCGGTAAGCCAGGCGCGCGGGCTTTTATCCCCGGCCAGCGAAAGGTGCGTTACCCCCACCGCCGCCCGCCGCCGCCAGTGGAGCCATTCCGGTAGCGGAACCGGCTGACGACAGAACAGCTCGCCGTGCCATGCCGGAAGCCAGGCGGCGATCGCCACCGCCACCTGCTTGCTTTCCGGCTGGCCGGAGTGCGGGTCGGTCACTGCGGCCAGCAGATTATTCACCCGTCCCTGGCGGGCAAACTGATTATTCCAGTGCATCGGCACAAACAGCGAGCCGCAGCGCTGCCCGTCGCTGATAAGCACTTTGGCGACCATGACGCCATTGCGCGACCAGATCCGCGCCAGCTCGCCGTTCTGCAGCTGCCAGCGCCGGGCATCCGCCGGAGCCACCTCCACCACCGGTTCGGCAATATGCTGCATCAGACGCGGCACGGTTCCGGTGCGGGTCATGGTGTGCCACTGATCGCGGATACGCCCGCTGTTGAGGATCAGCGGATAGAAGGCATCGGTTTCGGCGCGGGTGCCCTGCGGCGTCACCGGCACCATGCGCAGCTTGCCATCGCGGTGCCAGCCCTGGTGCAGGTTCAGCGCGGCTCCGCTGCGGCTGACCGGCCAGCATACCGGCGCCAGGCCGTCCCACTCCTCGCGGCTAAGGCTGGCCAGCCCGCCGATATCAAACGCCCGCTGGCCGTCATTCTCGAACCCTGAAAGCGCGGCGTGTTCGCTGAAGACGTCGTGCGCATGCTGCCAGCAAAAGGCTTCGCCAAAGCCCAGCTCAGCCGCGACGCGGGAGATGATCCACCAGTCGGCCCTCGCCTCGCCCGGCGGCGGCAGAAAGCTGCGCTGGCGGGAGATACGGCGCTCCGAATTGGTGACGGTGCCGTTCTTTTCGCCCCACGCCAGCGCCGGAAAACGGATATGGGCAAAGCGGCCGGTATCGGTGTCAGCGGCAACGTCGGAGACGATAACCAGCGGACAGGCGGCCAGCGCCTGGCTCACCGCGTGGCTATCCGGCAGCGAAACCACCGGGTTGGTGCCCATGATCCATACCGCTTTCACCTCCCCGCGCCCGATGGCGGCAAACAGATCGACCGCCGTCAGCCCCGGCGTCTGCGCCAGCCGTTCGGTACCCCAGAAGCGCGAGAGGCGATGTAAATCCTGCGCTTCGAAGTTCATATGCGCCGCCAGCATGGTTGCCAGCCCGCCCACTTCGCGACCGCCCATCGCATTTGGCTGTCCGGTCAGCGAAAACGGCCCGCATCCGCAGCGGCCATATTTACCGCTCGCCAGGTGAACATTAATGATGGCGTTGCACTTATCGCTGCCGCTGGCCGACTGGTTAATCCCCATGGTGTAGAGGGTGACGGCGCGCGGCGCGGCGATAAAGTCACGATAGAAATCGGCAACCTGCTGCGGCTCAAGGCCGCAGAATTCGGCGACGGTTGCCACATCCCACTCCTGCGCCGCCGCCAGCGCCTGCTGCTGATCGCTAAAATGGCCGGCCAGCGGCCCGGCGCCGGCAATGGCGTTCAGCAGGCCGACAAACAGACCGCCGTCGCTGCCGGGCGCCAGCGCCAGGTGCACATCGGCGATATCGCAGGTGGCGGTGCGTCGAGGATCGATAACCACCACCCGCAGCTGCGGGTTGTCGCGCTTTGCCTGCGCCAGACGTTGATAAAGCACCGGATGCGCCCAGGCGGCATTCGAGCCCACCAGCACCACCAGATCGCTGTTCTCAACGTCTTCGTAGCTGCACGGAACCACGTCGGCGCCAAAGGCCCGCTTGTAGCCCGTCACCGCCGAGGACATACACAGCCGCGAGTTGGTATCGATATTGGCCGCGCCGATAAAGCCCTTCATCAGCTTGTTGGCGGCGTAATAGTCCTCGGTCAGCAGCTGGCCTGAGGCATAGAACGCCACCGCCTGCGGACCGTAGCGGTCGATGATCTCCCGCAGCCGTGAACCGGCGGCGGCCAGCGCCTGCGGCCACCCGACGGGTTTATCATCCAGCTCCGGCGTCAGCAGCCGTCCGGCCAGGGCGGTGGTTTCCCCGAGCGCCGCGCCCTTTACGCACAGGCGTCCGAGGTTAGCCGGATGTTCGGCATCGCCCCGCACGCTGACCTGGCCCCCGGCATCGACTTCAGCCAGCACGCCGCAGCCCACTCCGCAATAGGGGCAGGTAGTTCGCGTCTCCGCCATCAGGAAGCCTCCGCGCGCGCCAGCAGAACCTGGTTGCCCACCCACACTTTACCGTTCTCAACTTTTACCGGCCAGGCGCGTACCGCCTGCTCGCCGCCATCGCAGGCGCGGCCGTCGCGCAGGCGAATACGCTGTTTGTAAAGCGGGGAGATAACGATCGGCTCTCCTCCGGCGTCGCCGAGGATCCCCCGCGACAGCACGTTGGCGTCGCTGCCCGGCTCAAGGTTATCGAGCGCGTAAATCTGCTCGCCAAAGCGGAACAGCGCGATCTGCCGCTCGCCGAGCCGCGCGCCGATCCCGGCCTCGGCGGGGATCGCCTCGAGATCGCAAATCGCCTGCCACGGGCGGGCCGAAGGCGCGCCTTCGTGCAGCACGGGCGCCGTCACCGGCTGCGGCTGGCCGCGGAGCGACCGGCGCTGCACCGCGTCATCCGGCTGCTCGCTGTTGACGTAAGAGCGGAACAGCTCCAGGCGCTGCGGATCGTTAAGGGTGGTTTGCCACTCGCACTGATAGCTCTCCACCACCCGCGCCATCTCCTGCTCCAGCTCCTCGCCGATCCCGAGGCTATCCTCGAGGATCACCTCGCGCAGATAGCCGATGCCGCCCTCAAGGTTATCCAGCCAGGTGCTGGTGCGCTGCAGGCGATCGGCGGTGCGGATATAGAACATCAGCAGGCGGTCGACGGTGCGGATCAGCATCGCGTCGTCGATATCGCTGGCAAACAGATCCGCATGGCGCGGCTTCATGCCGCCGTTGCCGCAGACGTAAAGATTCCAGCCCTTCTCGGTAGCGATCACCCCAATATCTTTGCCCTGCGCCTCGGCGCACTCCCGCGTACAGCCGGAGACCGCCATTTTGATCTTATGCGGCGCGCGAAGGCCCTTGTAGCGATGTTCCAGCGTCACCGCCAGGCCGGTCGAATCCTGCACGCCGTAGCGACACCAGGTGGAGCCGACGCAGGACTTCACCGTGCGCAAGGATTTCCCGTAGGCGTGGCCGGTTTCAAACCCGGCCTCCGCCAGTTCGCGCCAGATAGCCGGCAGCTCCTCCAGGCGGGCGCCGAAGAGATCGATACGCTGGCCGCCGGTAATTTTGCTGTACAGCTGATAGCGTTTGGCAATCTGCCCAATGGCAATCAGGCCATCCGGCGTCACCTCTCCGGCCGCCATCCGCGGAACCACCGAATAGGTGCCGTCCTTCTGGATGTTGGCGAAGTAGCGGTCGTTGGTATCCTGCAGCGGCAAATGCGCCGGCTTCAGCAGATATTCGTTCCAGCAGGAGGCCAGCACCGAGGCCACCAGCGGTTTACAGATTTCGCAGCCGTGCCCCTGGCCGTAGCGGGCAATCAGCTGTTCAAAGGTGCGAATGTGGTTCACGCGCACGAGGTGATAAATCTCCTGCCGCGACCACGGAAAGTGCTCGCAGATATCTTTTTTGACCTCGACGCCCTGGGCGGAGAGCTGATACTCCATCACCTGCTTGACCAGCGCGCTACAGCCGCCGCAGCCGGTAGCGGCTTTGGTACAGCTTTTGATCGCCGCCATGTCGCCCGCGCCGCCGCTGACCGCCTGGCAAATATCGCCTTTGCTGACGTTGTGGCAGGAGCAGATTTGCGCGCTGTCCGGCAGCGCCGCTACGCCGAGCGCTTTCGGTGCGCTCCCTTCGAGAGCGGGCAGGATCAGGCTTTCCGGGCGCGCCGGCAGCGCCATGTCGTTGAGCATCATCTGCAGCAGCGTGGAGTAATCGCTGGCGTCGCCGACCAGCACGCCGCCAAGCAGCGTTTTGCCATCTTTGCTGACGACGATTTTTTTATAGATCTGCTCCGGCCCGTGGGTCCACTGATAGCTCTGGCTACCGGGCGTGCGCCCCTGAGCGTCGCCGAAGGAGGCGACGTCGATGCCCAGCAGCTTGAGCTTAGTGCTCATGTCCGCCCCGCTGAAGCGCGCCTCCTCTCCGGCGAGGTTCGCCGCCGCCGTTCTCGCCATCTGATAACCCGGCGCCACCAGGCCGTAAATTTTATTCTCCCACAGGGCGCACTCGCCGATAGCCAGCACGTCAGGGTCGGAGGTACGGCAGCGATCGTCGATGCAGATACCTCCCCGCTCGCCTACCGCCAGCCCGCCGCTGCGCGCCAGCGCATCCTGCGGGCGGATGCCGGCGGAGAACACCACCATATCGGTACCGAGCGAGCCGCCGTCGGCAAAATTAAGCGTCAGCCCCTCGGCATCGCGCACGATGGCCTGTGTCGCCTTGCTGGTATGCACCCCGACGCCAATATCGCTAATTTTCTCCCGCAGCATCGCCGCCCCCGGGCCGTCCAGCTGCACCGCCATCAGGTTCGGCGCAAACTCCACCACGTGGGTTTCCAGCCCCAGCTGCTTTAGCGCATTGGCGGCCTCCAGCCCCAGCAGGCCGCCGCCAATCACCACCCCGCGCTTCGCCCCGCTGGCGCTGGCGGCGATCCGGTCGAGATCGTCCAGCGTGCGGTAGACGAAGCAGCCGTCAAGATCGTGGCCCGGTACCGGCGGGACGAAGGGGTAAGAGCCGGTAGCCAGCACCAGCTTGTCCCAGTGGGTTTCGTGGCCGCGGGCATCGCGAACCACCCGCGCCTCGCGGTCAATGGCGGCAACCGACTCGCTCAGGCGCAGCTCGATCCCGTGATCGGTAAAGAAGTCCCCCGCCACCAGCGACAGCGATTCCGCGCTGCGGCCGGCGAAATATTCCGACAGATGCACCCGGTCATAGGCGGCGTAGCGCTCTTCGCAAAACACCACGATACGATACTGTTGATGCAGGTTCCGGCTGACGCATTGCTCAAGAAAGTGGTGGCCGACCATGCCGTGTCCGATCAGCACCAAAACAGGTTTTGTCATAGTGATTTGTCCTGCAGCGCGCGGCTGCGTTGAAGAAGGATCAAAAAGCCATTCCGGCGGCGCGCTGGTTCCCAGCTGTGCCGTCAGCGGCGCCGCGTTCGCGCAGTCGCCGAGCAATAAAACGCCGCGCAGCTTGCCGTCTCGCAGCAGCAGCCGGCGGTAGTGTTGGGCCAGCGGATCCCAGCTGGTCCACTGCTCATCCCGCTCCTCGGCCCGCAGCTCGCCGGCGCTGAACAGCTCAATACCGGTCACCTTCAGGCGGGTCCCGCTGTCCTGCCAGCTAAAGTCCGCCTCCGGCGTTGCGCACAGCCTCGCGGCCAGCACTTCGGCCTGGCGCAGGCAGGGCGCCACCAGCCCCCAGGTGCGGCCGTCTATTTCACAACATTCGCCAATCGCGCTGACGCCCGGCAGCGCGGTAGCCATCTGGCGATCGACGACAATTCCGCGCCGGCAGTCGAGGCCGCTGCGCTGCGCCAGCTGAATATTGGGACGGACGCCGGTTGCCAGCACCACGCGGCTGGCGGCAAAGGTTCTGCCGTCCTCCAGCACCACGTCGCGCTCGCGAATAGCCGCGATACGACACGCCGTCACGCAGCCAATTCCCCGCGCCTCCAGCTGGCTCTGCAGCTGCTGGCCGGCAAACCGATCGGTTTGCTGCTCCATCAGCCACTCGCCGCGGTGCAGTAAAGTGACCTCATCACCAGAACGACGCAGGGCGGCGGCGGCCTCAACGCCCAGCACGCCGCCGCCTATCACCACCGCCGGGCCGCCGGTCGCCAGAATGCCATCGACGTCGGCAAGGGTGCGAAAGGCGTAAACGTGCGGCAGCCCGGCGCCCGCCAGCGGCGGAATCACTGCCTGCGAGCCGGTGGCGAAAATCAGCTCATCCCAGCGCAGCTCGCCCCGGGTGGTGCGCAGGGTTTGCGCCCGCACGTCGACGGCCTCAACCGTCTCCCCGGTCCGTACCGTCACGTCGTGCTGCTGATACCACTGCGCGGGCAGCAGCAGCGTCTGGGCCAGCGTTTTCTCCCCCCCGAGCACCGGCGACAGCTGGATGCGGTTATAGGCCTGGCAAGGTTCATCCCCGATAATCGTGATGTGAAACGCGCCGTCCGCCCGCGCCGCCAGCGTTTCCGCTAATCGGGTGGCCGCCATCCCGTTGCCGATAATCACCAGTTGCCGCTTCATCGCCGCCCCCCTACGCCGCTTTCGGCTGTTTTTCGTAGAGGAAATGCAGGATCTGCTGGCGCAGGTGGTGATAGCGGCTATCGTCCGCCAGCTGCACGCGATTGCGCGGCCGGGGCAGATTGATATCGAGGATTTCACCGACCGTCGCCGCCGGGCCGTTGGTCATCATCATTACCCGATCCGACAGCAGCACCGCCTCATCAACGTCGTGGGTAATCATCACGATGGTGGTGTTCAGCGCCTGCTGAATTTGCATGACCGCGTCCTGCAGATGGGCGCGGGTCAAGGCGTCGAGCGCACCGAACGGTTCATCCAGCAGCAGCACCTTTGGCTTCATCGCCAGCGCCCTGGCGATCCCCACGCGCTGCTTCATTCCCCCGGAAATCTCCCCCGGGCGCTTGTGCAGCGCATGGCCCATCTGCACCCGATCGAGGTTGTGCTCAATCCACTCCCTGCGCTCGGCCTTGTTCATGGTGCGGCGAAAGACCCGATCCACCGCCAGCGCCACGTTGTCAAAGCAGGTCAGCCACGGCAGCAGGGAGTGGTTTTGAAACACCACCGCCCGCTCCGGTCCCGGCCCGGCGATTTCGCGGTTATCACACAGCAGGCCCCCTTCCGTCGGCAGCGCGATCCCGGCAATCAGATTCAGCAGCGTCGATTTGCCGCAGCCGGAGTGGCCAATCAGGCTGACGGTTTCCCCTTCGTAGATATCGAAGGAGACGTTTTGCAGAGCCAGAAACTCGCCGCTGGCAGTATTGAAACGCTGGCTGACGGCCTGTACCTGAATTAATGGTTTCATAACGACTCCCTATTTTTCCTGCCAGCTGAAGCGGCGGGCGATAAGCATGAGGCCCTGCTCAAGCAGCAGGCCGACGACGCCGATAATGACGATGGCGATAATGATGTTTTCCACGTTGAGGTTGTTCCATTCGTTCCAGATCCAGAACCCAATCCCCAGACCGCCGGTGAGCATCTCGGCGGCGACAATCACCAGCCAGGCAATGCCTATCGACAGGCGCACCCCGGTCAGCACCGCGGGCAGCACCGCCGGGAAGAGAATGCGGCGCATCACCGTCCATTCGGAGAGCTGCAAAACGCGCGCTACGTTGAGGTAGTCCTGCGGGATTCGTCGTACGCCTTCGGCGGTATTTATCACCATCGGCCAGATGGAGCAGATAAAAATGGTCCAGCTCGACGCGGGTTCGGCTTTCTGGAACAGCAGCAGGCCGATTGGCAGCCAGGCCAGCGGGCTGACCGGACGCAGCAGCGCGATCAGCGGATTAAACATGCGGGCAAAGAACAGCGAACGGCCAATCAGGAAGCCGAGCGGAATACCGACCAGCGCCGCGAGACCGAAGCCAACCGCCACGCGCTGCAGCGATGCCAGCACGTTCCAGCCGATGCCCATATCGTTAGGACCATCCTGATAAAACGGATCGGCAAACAGCGTCAGCGCCGAATCAAGCGTGCTGAGCGGCGTTGGAAAACCTTTGCCGTTGATCGCCGCCAGCTGCCAGCAGAGCAGGAGCAGCCCTAGCCCCAGCAGCGGCGGCAGCACCCGCTGGACGCTTTCGCGCAGCCAGCGCCTGACGGCGGGCGTTGGGCGCCGGACCTGCACCGGAGGCAGGATAATCACTTCGCCCGGCGCGTTTTCAGCGCGGGCTACTGCCGGTTGGGTACTATTTTTTTGCGCGTGTTTCATCTCATGCCCCCTTACGTTGAATCGCAAAGCCGCGGGCGTAGCCTTCAGGATCGGCCCCCGTCCAGACCGTTCCGTCCATCAATGTGCTGCTACGCATCACCTGACCCGGCGCGCTGATGCCGCCAACGGCCTGCGCCGCCTCTTTCCAGACGTCAATCCGGTTAATACGCTGCGCCACCGCCTGATAATCCGGCGCCGCTTTGAGCAGCCCCCAGCGTCGGAACTGGGTCATAAACCACATGCCATCCGACAGCCACGGGAAGCTGACTTCGCCGCGATCGTAGAAACGAATCGGGTGCGCGTCCTGCCAGCGGCGCCCCAATCCGTTGTCGTATTCACCCAGCATCCGCCCGGTGAGGTACTGCTCTTTGGTATTCAGCCACGCGCGCTTCGCCAGGATGCGCGCCGTCTCGCGGGTGTTGTCTGGCGAAGCCTCTATCCAGCGCGAAGCCTCCAGCACCGCCGCAACCAGCGCCCGGGCGGTGTTTGGGTTACGCTCCACCCACTCGCTGCGGGTGCCGAGAATTTTTTCCGGATGATCCGGCCAGATCTCCTGCGACGTCGCGGCGGTAAAACCGATGCGATCGTTGATGGCCCGCGCGTTCCACGGCTCACCGACGCAGAAGCCCACCATGTTGCCGATCCGCATGTTCATCACCATCTGCGGCGGCGGCACGACGACGGTGCGCACATCATCAAACGGATTGATGCCGCCGCTGGCCAGCCAGTAATAGAGCCACATCGCGTGGGTGCCGGTAGGAAAGGTATGGGCAAAGGTGTAGCTGCCCGGCGCGCTCTGGCTAACCAGCCGCTTCAGCGCGGCAAGATCGGTGACGCCTTTGTCCTGCAGATCGCGCGACAAGGTGATGGCCTGCCCGTTGCGGTTGAGGGTCATCAGGTTGGCCATTGACTGCGGTTTGCTGGCAATACCCAGCTCGAGGCCGTACAGCAGGCCGTAGAGGATATGCGCCGCATCCAGCTCGCCGGAGATCAGCTTGTCGCGCACCGCCGCCCAGCTGGCCTCTTTGGTCGGCACAAGGGTAATGCCGTATTTTTTATCAAAGCCTTTCAGCGATGCGATCGCCAAAGGCGCGCAGTCGGTTAGCGGAATAAAGCCCACCCGCACGGTGGTTTGCTCCGGCTTATCGGAGCCTGCCGCCCACGCTGACTGCATCACCCCAGGCAGCAGCATCGCGCCGCCAAGCGCGGCCCCTGCCTGTAGAAAACGCCGCCGTGTTATCGAAATCTTATCGCCCATACCCGCTCCAGAACGCGCAAAAAAAAAGCGCCCGACAGTGCTTACGCACTGCAGGACGCCTTTATCCATGGACCCGCATGCCGCCGTTGGCCTGCTGCCCAAAAATGATGAACTAACTCGATTTATCTAATGCAAACGGGATGCCAGTTTTCCATATGGCCGTTTTTGCCGGTTTTCCCCCTGCTGCTGCGGCGGTCAGGGCCAAAATTGCACCGTCTACAGGCAGAGAATGCCCACTCATTGTGCACCTACTCCTTTGGGGTTAGCGGCCATAATGACTTCACCATCAGCAGGGCGCGGGCGATTTCCACCATCCGCTGATTCTTATCCATCGCCATCTTGCGCAGCGCCTGCCAGGCCTGCTCTTCATTCATTCCCTGATGGGACATCAGGACGCTTTTGGCCTTCTCAATGACCTTGCGCTCTTCGAGGCTATCTTTTAGCGACGCCAGCTGGCCGGAGAGCTGCTGCAGCTCATACGCCTGCCGGCGCACCAGCGGCAGCAGCTGCCTGTCCAGCCGTCGCGCAACGTCATCGCCGCCCTCTTCTTCCGGCCACCGGTCGGGGGGCATCTCCGGTCCGCTCCCCTGCAGCAGCCGATCGGCGGCATCGAGCAGATCGCTAATCAGCCGCTCTTCCAGACCGCGCATCAGCTCCAGCCGCTGCGTCTGGGCGCAGAACCAGCGCAGCGCCGTCTCGCCGCTATCCGCCGAGGGCAGACGGGTGCAGGCGATGCGCCGAAGCTGCTCTATTTCGAGGCCGGCCTGGCACTGCTCATTAAACAGCGCGGTCTGCGCGGCGTCGGCCAGGGCCAGAAAGCTGTCAAAGCACGGCTGCTGCCCGTCGATTCGGTCCACCAGCAGCTGGCGCAGCTCGTCGCTGAACTGACCGCGGGCAAAGCCTGACGCCCCCAGCGCGCGCTCCTGCCCCACCAGCTCCTTGCCCTGCATAAAGCTGTAGAGCGCCACCATCCCTCCGGCTATCTGCGGATCGTCGATGCTGTCATTCAGCTGCGGGACGATATTCAGCAGATGCCGGATAATGCGGCTGAACTGGCCGGTCGCCTCTTCGGCGGCAATGGTGCGAAGGCCTACGGATTCGCGCAGGGCGGGAAGCTGCCCGAGATACCACACCGCGCTGGCGATACGCCAGCACAGGGCGCTGCTGGCGCTGCTGCGCGCCGGCTCCAGCGCCAGGCGAAAGGCGACCAGCTGTTCATTCACCAGCGCCCCGCCGGCGCGACACTCCGCGGCGTAGAGCCGGCCGCCGGAGCACAGCCAGATATTGGACGCCCCGCGCTCGCACTGCAGCATATGCACCAGGGCGCTGATCTGATTGGCCAGCGCTCCCTGCTGCGCCAGCTGACGCAGCTGCTGCTTCTGGAGCTGACGCGCATGTTGGAACCAGTCGTTTGCTTCAGGCACAGTGCCAGCCGTATTATTCATACCCCCTCCCGGGTTAACGCTTTATACTTCAGCTAAGCAATAACCGTGCCTTATACAAAGGAGTCCTTATGCAAAGTATTGTGCTTATCGCCAACGGCGCTGCCTACGGTAGCGAATCCCTGTTCAACAGCCTGCGCCTGGCGATTGCCCTGCGTGAACAGCAGTCCGAACTGGTGCTGAAGGTGTTTTTAATGTCCGATGCGGTCACCGCGGGGCTGCGCGGTCAAAAACCGGCGGAAGGCTATAACATTCAGCAGATGCTGGAGATCCTCACCGCGCAGAATGTGCCGGTGAAGCTGTGCAAAACCTGCACCGACGGCCGCGGGATAACCTCCCTGCCGCTGATTGAGGGCGTCGAGATCGGTACGCTGGTTGAGCTGGCGCAGTGGACGCTGGCGGCGGATAAAGTCCTGACCTTCTGAGTTAACCCTCTTTAGCAGGATTAAATGTCAGGCTGGCAGCGTTTATTGCGTTAAAAAATATGCCAGCTGAATGCTTTCAGGAACAACATCATTTTTGTTTAATCTTTATCCTTTTTTTTGATCAAAATCATCATCCGTACCTTCCCCATTTGGTGTTATGCCATGAGCAAAGTGTGAACAATATCACGCACAGGATTGAACGGGCAGGATGCTGTGGACTGACAAATACGGGGTAGGAAAATGGCAATGGTAAAAGCAAGTTTGACGTTGTTTGGCGGTGATACGCTGGTGGTTCGTTGTTCAGAGCGCTGCCATATTCACCTGATGAGCGCTAAGGTTCCAGGCGACAGCCACGCGGATGTGCTGAGCGTGCAGGACCGGGACAGCGCGTATATGACCGTGCCCTACAGCGGAACCTGGAACGTGCTTATCGACAGCCACAGCCAGTCGCTGGAGCACTCAATCAGCTACGTTCCCGCCTGAGGCATCCGCTGAGCTCGTTCTGACTACAGATTCAAACGCGTCTTCATGCCCGGGTTTCCCGGGCATTTCTCAGGCCAGCCCCGGCTGGCTGCTATCACCCAGCAGGTTTCGCACCTTGCCGACCAGCTCGTCGAGGCAATCATCGTGCATGCCGAGCTTGCGCAGCTCCTGCTCCAGCGAGAAAAGGTACTGAGCGTTAGTGCCTAGCGGACCGCTGGCTTTGGCGATCAGCGGCGCGATCACCTGGGCGCTGGTATCGGCTTCGAACAGCGGATGGCGCGGATCCATAATAAAGACCAGCGCGTTGACCGTCCTGCCGTCGTCAAGCTCCAGCTTGCACCAGGTCGGCAGATAACAGCCGGTGATCATCTCCCGCTTCCAGAGCAGGGTTAGCTCTTCTTCCAGCGTGCAGTCAGGCAGGCGATAGGCGACGCCGGTGGTGCGACCGCCCTCTTTCAACGCCAGCATGCGTCCGGGCTGATGCGCGCTTCCGCGCCCGGCGGTGAGCCGCAGACAAAAGGCGCGGTGCCAGCCCGGCAGCGTACCGGTACAGGACTCGCGATACTCCAGAGCCGGGTTCCACATCAGCGAACCGTAGCCAAAAATCCAGACCGATCCCGCATCCGGACGACAGGCTAACGTGGCCGCCAGCGAGGCCGCCCGTTGCTCTGCCGACCAGAGTAGCGATTCCTCAATAGCGCCAAACGCCGTTTTACAATCCGCATTGATTAAGAAATCACGTGTTAACACTTCTACTACCTCCGCCACTGCCCGCTTCCCGGCGTTTATCTGATGCCATCCCTGTGAAACATTCTTGTGAAACATTGCTGAATTATTATCCAGCTTTATTTGGCAATTAGCAATTAACGCCGCTCAGGCGCCGCGCGGGTAGCAGGATCGGCTATGACTTCCTGTGCCAGCGGTCATCGTCTCCTTTTTGATAGTCATGTTTTACCGCCGCCCAGGCCACTTTATGCGCCGTCTCTTCGCGGCTGGCGTCGCCCCGACGGTCCTCGCTATGCTTGTACTGGTCCCAGGCGCTATTAAAGGCTTCTTTATAAATCTCCTGGGCATGTTCAGGCAGGACGTGGCGGACGCTGTCGGGTAGGTCTTTTTTACTGTGATAAGGCATAGTGTTCTCCAGAAAGGGGCTGGAATTTAAGTCTGGAACGCAATATTGCGCTACGCAAGGCGCGAGGGAGTGAGAAGTGGACTTTAGTAATTATCTGAATAGTAAATATAAAAGCATAATAACAGCAGGTTATAGCAATCTAACACCATTAGTGGTTGATAGCGGTAAATTTAAGTAAAAAAACAAATCAATTTCCGTAATGTCTGTTATTTTATCAACTTACAGTATCTATAATTATAACACCTGCACAATATGGAGATGGTTCATGACCCATGCACATGAGGCGGTAAAAACCCGCCACAAGGAGACGTCCCTCGTATTTCCGCTGCTGGCACTGGCGGTGCTTTTCTTCTTCGGAAGTAGCCAGTCACTGCCAGTGGTTATTGCGATTAATATTCTGGCGTTAGTCGGTATTCTCAGTAGCGCATTCAGCGTAGTACGCCACGCGGACGTGCTGGCCCACCGCCTGGGCGAGCCGTACGGATCGTTAATTTTAAGCCTGTCGGTGGTTATTCTTGAAGTCAGCCTGATTTCCGCGCTGATGGCTACCGGCGACGCGGCGCCGACGCTGATGCGCGATACCCTGTATTCCATCATCATGATCGTTACCGGCGGCCTGGTCGGCTTCTCGCTGCTGCTGGGCGGGCGTAAATTCGCCACGCAGTATATGAATCTGTTCGGTATTAAGCAGTATTTAATCGCCCTGTTCCCGCTGGCGATTATCGTGCTGGTGTTTCCAATGGCCCTGCCCGGCGCCAATTTCTCGACCGGCCAGGCGCTGCTGGTGGCGCTTATTTCTGCGGCCATGTACGGCGTGTTCCTGTTGATTCAGACCAAAACGCACCAGAGCCTGTTTATTTATGAGCATGAAGATGACGGCGACGACGATGACCCGCATCACGGTAAGCCGTCGGCGCACAGCAGCGGCTGGCACACCGTCTGGCTGCTCATTCACCTGATTGCCGTGATTGCGGTAACCAAGATGAACGCCAACCCGCTGGAGACGCTCCTGACCAGCATGAACGCGCCGGTGGCCTTTACCGGTTTCCTGGTGGCGCTGCTGATCCTCTCGCCGGAAGGCCTGGGCGCCCTGAAGGCGGTGTTAAACAATCAGGTGCAGCGCGCGATGAATCTGTTCTTCGGTTCGGTGCTGGCCACCATTTCTCTGACCGTACCGGTAGTAACCCTGATTGCCTTTTTAACCGGCAATGAGCTGCACTTTGGCCTCGGCGCGCCGGAAATGGTGGTGATGGTCGCCTCGCTGCTGCTATGCCAGATATCTTTCTCGACCGGACGGACGAACGTGCTGAACGGCGCGGCGCACCTGGCGCTATTCGCCGCCTATCTGATGACCATTTTTGCCTGATTCACCGCCCCCCGGCCGGGGGAGATTCGCTGCGGTCTGCCGCATAAAAAAGCCTGCCGGTTTTGCAACCGACAGGCTTTTGTCTTATCAGGGGCCGTTACTTGCTGGTATCCAGCTCGTCAAAGCCTTTAACCAGATCGTCGATAGCCTTCATTTGCTTCAGGAACGGCTCCAGCTTATCCAGCGGCAGCGCGGACGGGCCGTCGCATTTCGCATGATCCGGGTCCGGGTGCGCTTCAATAAACAGACCCGCGATACCAACCGCCATACCCGCACGCGCCAGTTCAGCAACCTGCGCCCGACGGCCGCCGGAAGCGGCGCCAAACGGGTCACGGCACTGCAGCGCGTGGGTAACGTCAAAGATAACCGGCGAGTTGTTGGAGGCTTTTTTCATCACCCCAAAGCCCAGCATATCAACAACCAGGTTGTCGTAGCCGAAGTTAGCGCCGCGGTCGCACAGAATCACCTGGTCGTTGCCGCCTTCAATGAACTTGTCGACGATATTGCCCATCTGGCCCGGGCTCACGAACTGCGGTTTCTTAACGTTGATCACCGCCCCGGTTTTCGCCATCGCTTCAACCAGGTCAGTCTGGCGAGCGAGGAACGCCGGCAGCTGAATCACATCGACAACATCGGCCACGGCCTGCGCCTGGCTTGCTTCATGAACGTCAGTGATGATTTTCACGCCGAAAGCCTGCTTCAGCTCCTGGAAAATCTTCATCCCTTCTTCCAGACCCGGACCGCGATAGGAGTGGATGGAAGAACGGTTGGCTTTATCAAAAGAGGCTTTGAACACATAAGGAATGCCCAGCTTCTGCGTCACCGTCACGTAGTGTTCGCAGATACGCATCGCGAGATCGCGGGATTCCAGCACGTTCATCCCGCCGAACAGGACGAAAGGCAGGTCGTTTGCTACGTTGATATCACCAATGCTAACCACTTTTTGTTTCATAAGATCGCCTTATCAGGGTGTAACCGGAATCATTCCAGATAAATACGCGTCATACGTAAACGCCGCCTCAGCGCGGCGTATTCGCGTATATCGACTAATGCAATGTAATTTGTTTGTGCGAAATCGTGTTGATTTGCGCGCGGATCATTTCGCTGATCGGGTCTTCAGGGCACTGTTCGACGAAATAGTTCAGATCCAGCAGCGCAACGTGGTCGCACTCGAGCTGGGCGTAAATCAGCCCGCGGTCGCGGATCTCGTACGGGTCTTCCGGATTGAACTGCAGCAGCGCTTCGCTGGCGCGCAGGGCCAGCTCCATCTGCCGCTCTTCCATTAGCGCCGATTTTAAGGTGTCGAGCAGCTTGTGGATCACTTCCGCGTTATCCGCTTCATCAAGATCCTCATTGAACAGCTCGGCCACCGGGCTAATATTGCCCTTCAGCCACACTTCCAGCGTGTGCTCGTTCAGCGTTTCCCCGTTGAACGGGTTAATCAGCCACATCTCTTCGCTGGTTTCAGGGTCTGCGCGCAGCAGCATCTGCGTCGGGAAAATCACCGGCACCACCGGCAGAGACATGCGCTGGGCAATCCACAGCACGATCGCCCCCAGCGACGCGGCGCTCCCCTGACGGTTAATCAATACCTTATCAATCCACAGGGCATCGGACAGCCGGTAGACGCCGTGGGAGTCTCTGAAGCCCCATTCATGATAGAAAAGCTCCAGCAGCCGCTCCAGCTGACGCTCCTGATCCCACGAGGTCGCGATCTCTTCCTGCGCCAGGCTCAGCAGCCGCTCCAGCTCGTCCTGCACGTAACCTGTTGGAAAGTCGTCGCGGATCAATTCAGAAATGAGGACCATTCCATCGCACAGTGGCGCTTTATTAAATTCGAAATCAGCTAGTGACCTCATGACTTACCCCAGTAACGGTGTTCTTGTGATGGCGAGTTGTATGATGATGAACAACACCACCAAAGCCAGCAGGAAAGCGATAAACCTGCTCTGCTGGCTGCGCGGACGCCGACGGCCCAGCGCGATAAAACCCAATGCAATGTAAATAATAACGCCAAACAGCTTCTCAGTCAGCCATGTGCCGTCTTCAGTAAACGGCAGATAGTGCGTTATTGCCATTAATCCGGCGCCGCTAAGAAATAGTAGCGTGTCGCTACAGTGCGGGACGATACGTACCCAGCGCCGATTAAGCCACGGGCTGCCGCTGTAGCTCCACCAGTAGCGTAACGCGAACAGGCTGACCGACACGACCACCGCCGCGATATGCAGATACAGCACCGCGTTAAACAGATTCATACGCCAACCTTCTTATCCATAGCCGGGAAACGTCCTAACGTCAGGCGGTCGTTATCGCCGTAATCGCGGCAGGTCACAACATCAATATATCCCGCGTCGTGGAACAGCCCGCGCACCGCGGCGCCCTGCGTCCAGCCATGCTCCAGCAGCATTATGCCATCAGGCGTCAGGAAATGACGCCCCTGGCGAACGATGTGCGCCAGATCGGCCAGACCGTTATCGGCGGCGACAAGCGCCGTTTTCGGCTCGAAGCGAACGTCGCCTTGCGCAAGATGCGGGTCGGTTTCGTCGATATAGGGCGGGTTGCTGACGATGGCTTCAAACTGCTGGCCCGCCAGCGCGCTGAACCAGTTGCTCTGCAGCACCGTCACGTTGGTGATGCCGAGCTGAGCCACGTTGCGCGCGGCTAACGCGGCGGCGTCTGGCATAAAATCGACCGCCGTCACCCGGCAGTCAGGACGCTCGCTGGCTAACGCCAGCGCAATCGCGCCGGTGCCGGTACCTAAATCGAGGATCCGACACGGCGGCGCCGGTAGCCGCGCCAGCGCCTGCTCGACAAGACACTCGGTGTCCGGACGCGGGATCAGGGTCGCCGGTGACACCAGCAGCGGCAGCGACCAGAATTCGCGCTGCCCCACCAGATGCGCGATCGGCTCGCCGCGCTGACGGCGGCTCAGCAGCGCCTCCAGCTCGGCCAGCTGGTCGTCAGTGAGCGCCGTTTCGCCAAAGGCGAGGAGCCAGGTCCGCGCCCTGCCGGTCACGTGTCCCAGCAGGATCTCCGCGTCGCGGCGCGGGCTTTCGCTGTCGCTCAGTCGGGCAATCGCCTGCGCCAGCCACTGTTGAAAAATCATCATTCCTGCTCGGAAAGCGCTGCCAGCTGATCGGCCTGGTACTCCTGGACAATCGGCTCAATGAGCATATCCAGCTTACCTTCCATCGTTTCATCCAGGCGGTAGAGCGTCAGGTTGATGCGGTGGTCGGTCACGCGGCCCTGCGGGAAGTTATAGGTGCGGTTACGATCGCTACGATCGCCGCTGCCCAGCAGGTTACGTCGGGTAGACGCTTCCGCCTGCTGACGCTTGGCCACTTCCGCGGCGCGAATGCGCGAACCCAGCACCGACAGCGCTTTCGCTTTGTTCTTGTGCTGGGAGCGTTCGTCCTGGCACTCAACGACGATACCGGTCGGTAAGTGGGTAATACGAATAGCGGAATCGGTAGTGTTAACGTGCTGCCCGCCCGCCCCGGAGGAGCGGAAGGTGTCGATACGCAGATCGGCCGGGTTGATGTCCGGCATTTCGGCTTCCGGCAGCTCCGGCATCACCGCGACGGTACAGGCGGAAGTGTGGATACGCCCCTGGGATTCGGTCGCCGGTACGCGCTGTACGCGGTGGCCGCCGGACTCGAACTTCAGCCGGCCGTAGACGCCGTCGCCGCTGATTTTAGCAATCACTTCTTTATAGCCGCCGTGCTCGCCTTCGTTGGCGCTGAGGATCTCCACGCGCCAGCGGCGGGCTTCCGCATAGCGGCTGTACATGCGGAACAGATCCCCGGCAAACAGCGCCGCTTCGTCCCCGCCGGTACCGGCGCGGACTTCGACAAAGGCGTTACGCTCATCGTCCGGATCTTTCGGCAGCAGCAGAACCTGCAGCTGCTGCTCCATCTCTTCGCTCTTATCTTTGGCGTCGCGCAGCTCTTCCTGCGCCATTTCGCGCATCTCCGGATCGTCAAGCATCATCTGCGCGGTTTCAATATCATCCTGCACCTGGCGCCATTCGGTGTAACAGCGTGCAACGTCGCTCAGCTGCGCGTACTCGCGCGACAGCGCGCGGAACCGATCCTGATCGGCGATGGTCGCAGCATCCCCCAGCAGCGCCTGAACTTCCTCATGGCGTTCGTACAGAGCTTCCAGTTTGGCAACAATAGAAGGCTTCATAGGTGTGAATTAACCCTGTCCTGAAAAAAGAGAGAAATGGCGCTATTCCAGCCCGAGGCTGTTGCGCAGAATATGCAGACGTTCATCGTCCCCGTCACGGGCAGCCTGCTGAAGAGATTTGGTTGGCGCGTGGATCAGGCGGTTAGTCAGCTTACGCGCCAGGTCCTGCATGATTTCCTGGGCATCGCCGCCCTGCTCCAGCGCCGCCAGCGCTTTTAGCGTCAGCTCCTCGCGGACCTGTTCGGACTGGGAGCGATATTCGCGGATAGTCTCGCTCGCGCTCTGGGCGCGCAGCCAGGCCATAAATTCGCTGGTTTCCTGCTCGACGATCGATTCCGCCTGTACCGCGGCGGCTTTACGCTGCGCCAGGTTGTGCTGAATGATGTTTTGCAGGTCGTCCACGCTGTAGAGATAGGCGTTCGCCAGCTTGCCGACTTCGGGCTCGACGTCGCGGGGCACCGCGATATCGACCAGCAGCATCGGCTGATTGCGGCGCGCCTTCAGCGCACGTTCCACCATCCCTTTGCCAATTATCGGCAGCGGGCTGGCGGTGGAAGTGATAATAATATCGGCGTCTTTCAGCCGTTCATCGATGTCGCTCAAGGCGATAACCTCAGCGCCGACTTCATCAGCCAGCACCTGGGCGCGTTCACGGGTGCGGTTGGCAATGACCATTTTGCGTACGTGGTGCTCGCGCAGGTGGCGGGCCACCAGTTCGATGGTCTCCCCGGCGCCAACCAGCAGTACGGTAACGCTCGACAGCGATTCAAAGATTTGTCGCGCCAGCGTACAGGCGGCGAATGCGACGGAGACCGCGCTGGCGCCAATGTCCGTCTCGGTCCGCACGCGCTTAGCAACGGAGAATGACTTCTGGAACATCCGCTCCAGCTCGCTGACGTTGAGATGCCCGCGGCTGGAATCAGCAAAGGCTTTTTTAACCTGGCCGAGGATCTGCGGCTCGCCGAGCACCAGCGAATCCAGGCCGCTGGCGACGCGCATCAGATGGCTGACCGCATCGTTATCCTGGTGCCAGTAGAGGCTGTTTCGCAGATCGTCTTCATTAAGATGGTGGTAATCACACAGCCAGCGGATGAGCACTTCCTGCAGATTATCCTGCTCCTCAACGCTGAGATAGAGCTCCGTGCGGTTACAGGTCGACAGCACCACACCTCCCTGCACCATTGGCTGAGCCAGCAAGCTCTCCAGCGCCTCATCGAGCGTGTCCGGCGAAAACGTTACGCGTTCTCGCAGCGCTATCGGGGCTGTTTTGTGATTAATGCCAAGAGCTAAAAGGGTCATTGTGAGGGAGTAGTACCAGCGTTGCTAAGGTTAGTCTGAGCGCATCATACAGGATGCGCGGAATCAATAAAAGAGACGCTCCCCTTTTGGAGTAATAGCCAATGCGTAACAGCCACTAACGGTAATTTTTTGATTTCAGACAATTTGAACGTAGACGCTACCGCCGGGCAACGCTAGCATTAAAGGTTATTATTGTAACCCGCTACACAAATCGTGTGCGTATTCACTCTTCGCCGGATTTCACTGTAGACATCAAGGATTTGTCATCATTATGAATCGACTGCTCCGCCTGTTGCCCCTGGCAAGCCTGGTCCTGACCGCCTGTACGCTCAACGCCCCGAAAGGCCCCGGTAAAAGCCCGGACTCGCCGCAGTGGCGTCAGCACCAGCAGGATGTCCGCAATCTTAGCCAGTTCCAGACCCGCGGCGCCTTTGCTTATCTTTCAGACGAGCAAAAGGTTTACGCCCGTTTCTTCTGGCAGCAGACCGGTCAGGATCGCTACCGCCTGCTGCTGACCAACCCGCTGGGCAGCACCGAGCTGTCGCTCACCGCGCAGCCGGGTAGCGTGACGCTGATCGATAACAAGGGTCAGACCTACACCGCAACCGACGCGGAAGAGATGATTGGCCGTCTGACCGGAATGCCGATCCCGCTGAACAGCCTGCGTCAGTGGATCGTCGGCCTGCCGGGGGATGCGACCGACTACACCCTCGATCAGCAGTATCGTTTGAGCACCCTGAACTATACGCAAAACGGCAAAACCTGGCGCGTCACCTACGGCGGATATACCAGCGATACCACGCCATCGCTGCCGGCCAATATGGAGCTCAACAACGGCAGTCAGCGCATCAAGCTGAAAATGGATAACTGGATTGTGAAATGATGACCCGCTGGCCCTCTCCCGCGAAGCTGAACCTGTTTTTATATATTACCGGGCAGCGCGCCGACGGTTATCACCAGCTACAGACGCTGTTCCAGTTTCTCGATTATGGCGATACGTTAACCATTGAAGCGCGCGATGACGGCGAACTGCGCCTGCTGACGCCGGTGGACGGCGTGCCGAATGAAGAGAATTTGATTATTCGCGCCGCCAGGCTGCTGATGCAGGCGGCGGCAGAACGCGGGCGGCTGGCAGCCGGCAGCGGCGCCGATATCAGCATCGAGAAGCGCCTGCCGATGGGCGGCGGGCTGGGCGGCGGTTCGTCCAACGCCGCCACGGTGCTGGTGGCGCTGAATCAGCTTTGGGGCTGCGGGCTGTCTGAAGACCAGCTGGCAACGCTCGGGCTGCAGCTCGGCGCCGATGTGCCGGTTTTCGTCCGCGGTCATGCGGCCTTTGCCGAAGGCATCGGCGAAATTCTGACCCCGGTCGAACCGCAGGAAAAGTGGTACCTCGTCGCCCACCCTGGCGTCAGCATTCCTACTCCGATCATCTTTCGCGACCCCGAGCTACCACGAGATACCCCAATCAGGTCAATAAATACGTTGCTAAAATGTGAATTTCGCAACGATTGCGAGGTTATCGCAAGAAAACGTTTTCGCGAGGTTGATGCGGCGCTTTCCTGGCTGTTAGAATATGCGCCGTCGCGCCTGACTGGCACAGGAGCGTGTGTCTTTGCTGAATTTGACACCGAATCTGCCGCTCGTCAGGTGCTGGAGAAAGCCCCGGAATGGCTACAAGGCTTTGTTGCGCGAGGAGTTAACATCTCGCCGCTCAGGCTAGCCCTACTCTAAGTTGCTCCGTTTTAGCGTGAGCAACGATAAGTACGCCGGGCAAATTGAGTTACGGTGACAACGTCACCCTGTTCCAGACGTTGCATCGCTCTCTTTAAATACACCGCCTGGATGGAATGGCGCCGCCGCACAGTTTTTGGCCCTTTTCATCCACCACTGGACGCATGCCTGAGGTTCTTCTCGTGCCTGATATGAAGCTTTTTGCTGGTAACGCCACCCCGGAACTAGCACAACGTATTGCCAACCGCCTGTACACTTCTCTTGGCGACGCCGCTGTAGGTCGTTTTAGCGACGGCGAAGTCAGCGTACAAATCAATGAAAACGTACGCGGTGGTGATATTTTCATCATCCAGTCCACTTGTGCTCCCACCAACGACAACCTGATGGAACTGGTTGTTATGGTTGATGCCCTGCGTCGCGCTTCGGCGGGTCGTATCACCGCTGTTATTCCTTACTTCGGCTATGCTCGTCAGGACCGCCGCGTTCGTTCCGCCCGTGTGCCAATCACTGCTAAAGTGGTTGCGGACTTCCTGTCCAGCGTTGGCGTTGACCGCGTGCTGACCGTTGACCTGCACGCTGAACAGATCCAAGGCTTCTTCGACGTTCCGGTTGATAACGTATTCGGCAGCCCAATCCTGCTGGAAGATATGCTGCAGCTGAATCTGGATAACCCGATCGTGGTTTCTCCGGACATCGGCGGCGTCGTGCGCGCCCGCGCTATCGCCAAACTGCTGAACGATACCGATATGGCAATCATCGACAAACGTCGTCCGCGCGCTAACGTCTCCCAGGTGATGCATATCATCGGCGACGTGGCGGGCCGCGACTGCGTCATGGTTGACGACATGATCGATACCGGCGGCACGCTGTGCAAAGCGGCTGAAGCGCTGAAAGAACGTGGTGCTAAACGCGTCTTTGCTTACGCTACTCACCCGATTTTCTCCGGCAACGCTATCCAGAACATTAAAAACTCTGTGATTGATGAATTCGTCGTCTGCGATACCATCCCGCTGGCGCCAGAAATCAAAGCGCTGGAAAAAGTCCGCACCCTGACGCTTTCCGGTATGCTGGCAGAAGCGATTCGTCGTATCAGCAACGAAGAATCTATCTCTGCAATGTTCGAGCATTAATCGAGCACGGCCCAAAGAAACCCGCTGAGGCGGGTTTTTTTGTCTCTCAAACCAATTTGTATGACTATTGCCTCCTTCACCTGCCATTTAGTTGACAGATGATGCGCCCATGCCCATGGATGAAACATTATCGTGAACAGATTATTCTCCTCACACGTGATGCCTTTCCGCGCTCTCATCGACGCCTGCTGGAAAGAAAAATATACCGCTTCGCGCTTCACCCGCGACCTGATTGCCGGGATAACGGTGGGGATTATTGCCATTCCGCTGGCAATGGCTCTGGCAATTGGCAGCGGCGTAGCGCCGCAGTACGGACTCTATACCTCCGCCGTCGCCGGGATCATCATTGCGCTGACCGGCGGCTCGCGCTTTAGCGTTTCCGGCCCGACCGCCGCCTTTGTGGTGATCCTCTACCCGGTATCGCAGCAGTTTGGCCTCGCCGGGCTGCTGGTCGCGACGCTGATGTCCGGTATTTTTTTAATTCTCTTCGGCCTGGCACGCTTCGGGCGGCTGATTGAATATATCCCGCTCTCGGTGACCCTCGGGTTTACCTCAGGTATCGGGATTACTATCGGTACCATGCAGATTAAGGACTTCCTTGGCCTGCAGATGGCGCACGTGCCGGAGCACTATTTGCAGAAAGTCTCCGCGCTGATTATGGCGCTGCCGACGATCAACGTTGGCGACGCCGCGATTGGCATCGTGACGCTTGCAATCCTCATCATCTGGCCGCGCCTTGGGATCCGCCTGCCGGGTCATCTTCCCGCGCTGCTGGCGGGCTGTGCGGTGATGGCGGTTGTCACCCTGTTGGGCGGCCACGTCGCTACCATCGGCTCCCAGTTCCACTACACGCTCGCCGACGGCAGCCAGGGAAGCGGCATTCCACAGCTGCTGCCGCAGCTGGTGCTGCCCTGGGATATGCCGGGCTCTGATTTCACCCTCAGCTGGGCTTCGCTGCAGGCGCTGCTGCCGGCGGCATTCTCAATGGCGATGCTCGGCGCTATTGAATCGCTGCTGTGCGCGGTGGTGCTGGATGGTATGACCGGTACCAAGCATAAGGCTAACAGCGAGCTGATTGGTCAGGGTCTGGGCAATATCGTCGCGCCTTTCTTCGGCGGCATTACCGCGACCGCGGCGATTGCCCGCTCGGCGGCAAACGTGCGCGCCGGGGCGACCTCACCGATCTCCGCGGTGATCCATGCGCTGCTGGTGATCATGGCGCTGCTGATCCTTGCCCCGCTGCTCTCCTGGCTGCCGCTTTCGGCGATGGCGGCGCTGCTGCTGATGGTGGCGTGGAATATGAGCGAAGCGCACAAGGTGGTGAATTTGCTGCGCTACGCGCCAAAAGACGACATCGTGGTCATGCTGATGTGCATGTCGCTGACGGTGCTGTTTGATATGGTCATCGCGATTAGCGTCGGTATCGTGCTGGCTTCGCTGCTGTTTATGCGCCGTATCGCCCGCATGACGCGCCTGGCCCCGGTCAACGTAGACGTGCCCGACGACGTGCTGGTGCTGCGGGTTATCGGCCCGCTGTTCTTCGCCGCCGCCGAGGGGCTGTTTAACGATCTGGAAACGCGGATTGAGGGTAAGCGGATCGTGGTGCTGAAATGGGATGCGGTGCCGGTGCTGGACGCCGGCGGCCTGGATGCCTTCCAGCGCTTCGTGAAAAAGCTGCCGGAAGGCTGCGAGCTGCGGGTGTCTAATCTGGAGTTTCAGCCGCTGCGTACCCTGGCGCGCGCCGGAGTCCAGCCCATTGCCGGACGCCTGAGCTTCTACCCCGATCGCAACGCCGCGCTGGCGGATATTTAACTAGCGGGATGCGGGCGTTCGCGCCTGCATCATCACGCCTATCGCCTGCTGGAGCCAGCCGAGCACCGGCGGCGTCATCCACGTCCCCTTCATCAGATGCGGTTCGCGCTCCATCGCGTGGCGAAACTTTTGCTGGGTCTGCGGGCTGGTGCCGGCATACGACTGGAACAGCGCCAGCCACTGCCGCGCAAGATTTTGCCCCGCCTCGGATGCCGGATCGGTCTGCTCAGCGCAGGCCTGATGCAGCGCCGATACCAGCCCCGGCCACTCCATCAGCCGATCGAAGTAGTGCTCACGGGTAAACGCCAGCTCGTCGGCGTTCAGATAGCGCGCCCAAATCGCCAGCTTACTTTGCGCAAAGGCGTGGGTAATGTAGTCCACGACCTCGGGCGTGATCCCGGTTTGCGCGCGCATTTGCGGTTCCGCAACGTGCATCTCATTGAGGCGGGTGAGAAACTCCGGCCGCCCGGCGGTGTCAAGCTCCAGGCGCTCCATCCAGCGGGTAGCCAGCGCCATCGCCGACGGCGAATCAGGCGGGCAGTTCTCCTGCATCAGCTGCCGCGCTTCAATGACCAGCGCCTGCCAGATTTGATTGCGCTGTTCATCCTGTTCTGCGAACGGCAGCGTCTGTAGCTCCTGCGGACTAAACCAACGATCGTACATTTTCATAAGCTCCAGGGTTTGTAGCCAGGACTCCAGATCGGGTTCATGCCCGCTACCCAGCTCATCGCGGAGCAGCGCCAGCCTTTCGCGCAGCGTTGAAATAGTGCGCAGCTGCGTATCAAGGGTGGCAATTTGCCGCACCAGCAAACCGGATAACGAAAGCGAACCGCGATCGAGATGCTCCTTAATAGCGGCGAGTTCCAGCCCGGCCTGTGCCAGCGCCTTAATCATATGCAGCCGCTGAACGGCCGCCAGATCGTACAGCCGATAACCCGCCGCGCTTCTGGCCGAAGGCGTCAGCAGCCCGGTTTGTTCATAGTGATGCAGCGTACGGACGGTCATTCCGGCGCGTTTCGCCAGTTCCCCCACCTGAATTAACATGACTGCTCCTTTTGTCTGCCAGTGGCGCTACTCTGCAGCCTGACGTTACGTCAGGGTCAAGCGCATATTTATCAACTGGGGCAACAATATCAGCGGGACGGGCGTTGCGGGAGTAAAATAAGCGGGAGTAACATAGTCAGCCAGCCGGTTAGATCGCGGCTGGCGGCAGTGCGGATAAGTTCACAAAATTGCACCCGCCTGGCGACAGGTGCAGGCAACGGACTGACTTAGCTGTGGCGATGCTGGTCACGACGGCAGCGTTTGTCGTAGTGACGCACCCACCAGTATCTGTCGCCGACCTGTTCATGACCGCCGACGCGCGCGCCGGCAAGCCAAAGAACGGCACCGACGAAGATGCTTAGAATTGCGCCGTGCGCGAAAAACTGCGGCAGGTCAAGCTGCGGAAGCTGGTTTAAAATGGAGTAGCCGACGCCAACAACCATGACGACCAACCCTAAACCCATCAGTATATTACCGAGTAACGAAGCGTTTCTGCGTTTCATATGTCACCTCCGGAACTTTGGGTTATCTGAGAGTACCCTCAGAACTTATAGGTCTAGTATAGACAACGGGCAGAAGAGTGATTGCGTTGGCGATCACATTAGCGAACATCAAACCAACAAAAGTTTACAAATAACTTACTGAACAACATCAAATTCTAATGGTTCACCGGCGAAATTATCGTGGCAATAGCGCTGCGCTGGCAGAATTTTGTCAAGCGCGCTCGCAGACAGTACACTACGCGCCAGAGAACGACCCATGCAGGATATAAAAGTGACGATAAAACTGATTGTCGGCCTGGCTAACCCCGGTGCGGAATACGCGGCAACACGCCATAACGCGGGCGCCTGGTATGTAGACCTCCTGGCCGACCGCCACCGCGCCCCGCTGCGCGAAGAGAGCAAATTCTACGGCTACACCTCGCGGATTAACTTTGCCGGCGAGGATGTCCGTCTGCTGGTGCCGACCACCTTTATGAACCTCAGCGGTAAAGCCGTGGCGGCGATGGCCACCTTTTACCGGATTAATCCCGATGAGATCCTGGTTGCGCATGATGAGCTGGATTTACCGCCCGGCGTGGCGAAATTTAAGCTCGGCGGCGGCCACGGCGGGCATAACGGCCTGAAGGATATCATCAGCAAACTGGGCAATAACCCGAACTTTCATCGCTTACGCGTCGGAATCGGCCATCCGGGCGATAAAAACAAAGTTGTCGGCTTTGTATTAGGTAAACCGCCGCTTAGCGAGCAGAAACTGATTGATGAGGCCGTTGATGAAGCCGCGCGCTGCACGGAAGTCTGGCTGAAAGAAGGCCTGACCAAAGCGACCAACCGTTTACACGCATTTAAAGCGCAATAACCGGCCGACGTGCGGAATTTTTGCCGCACACCGTGTATAATAGGCGAAGCTATTTACTTTTCTACAATCTGTTCAATGTAACAGGTTGATTATCCAAAGATTAAGGTGATTTAAATCATGGGATTCAAATGCGGTATCGTCGGTTTGCCCAACGTCGGCAAATCCACCCTGTTCAATGCGCTCACCAAAGCGGGTATTGAAGCGGCCAACTTCCCCTTCTGTACTATTGAGCCGAACACCGGTGTCGTACCGATGCCCGATCCGCGTCTGGATAAGCTGGCCGAAATCGTTAAACCACAGCGCATCCTGCCGACTACCATGGAATTCGTCGACATCGCGGGCCTGGTAAAAGGCGCATCCAAGGGCGAAGGCCTGGGTAACCAGTTCCTGACCAACATTCGCGAAACCGAAGCTATCGGCCACGTTGTTCGCTGCTTTGAAAACGACAACATCATCCACGTGAACAACAAAGTGGACCCGGCTGACGATATCGACGTTATCAACACCGAGCTGGCGCTGTCCGATCTTGATACCTGCGAACGCGCAATTCATCGCGTACAGAAGAAGGCAAAAGGCGGCGATAAAGACGCGAAAGCTGAACTGGTCGCGCTGGAAAAATGTCTGCCGCAGCTCGAAAACGCCGGCATGCTGCGCGCGCTGGCGCTGACGGACGAAGATAAAGCCGCCATCAAATACCTGAGCTTCCTGACCCTGAAGCCAACCATGTACATCGCTAACGTCAACGAAGACGGCTTCGAGAACAACCCGTATCTCGATAAAGTCCGCGAAATCGCTGCCGCCGAAGGCTCAGTGGTGGTTGCCGTCTGCGCCGCCGTTGAATCCGATATTGCGGAACTTGACGACGCTGACCGCGATGAGTTTATGGCCGAACTGGGCCTGGAAGAGCCGGGCCTGAACCGCGTTATCCGCGCAGGCTACGAGCTGCTGAACCTGCAAACCTACTTCACCGCCGGCGTTAAAGAAGTCCGCGCGTGGACGATCCCTGTCGGCGCGACCGCGCCGCAGGCGGCGGGTAAAATTCACACCGATTTCGAAAAAGGCTTTATCCGCGCTCAGACTATCGCCTATGAAGACTTTATCGCTTACAAAGGCGAACAAGGCGCGAAAGAAGCCGGTAAGATGCGCGCCGAAGGCAAAGACTACATCGTTAAAGATGGCGACGTAATGAACTTCCTGTTCAACGTCTAAGAGTTGCCGTTGGCTCATGGGGCTTCACGGAATCTCATGACAGCCGGAAGACAGCATAAAAAAACCACGCAACTGCGTGGTTTTTTGTATCTGACGCTGCCGCAGCGCGAAAAAATGCCCTTAGGCGCTTTTTCACATGACTATTCAGCGCGGTTGCAGTGCAAACAAACTGCCCGGCCAGGAGTGCTATTCCCGGTTGGTTAGCGCCGAGTATCGGGTGATGAGCTGCTGTAAGTGCTGCTCCACCTGAAGCTTCTGCGCCTGCGGGATCATCCCTGGCTCTTGCCGCTCAGACATCTGACGGAGCTGCTCCTCCACCGGCACGGATTTATTAAATGCCTGAATGGCGGCAAACACCTGTGATTTCAGCTCGCTGACGGTCATGTATTTCCCCTTCTGTCCATCCAGGGCGTTGAGCTGTTCGCTCAGGCTCTGGAGCTTGCGCATGCCCTGATGCCAGCCTGCGAGCGAATCATCCGGAGTCCCGTTCAGGGCAAGCTTTTGCTGCCACTGAGTACCCAACTGTTCAGCCCCGGAAAGCCCCGGCCACAGCGCGTGAGCCTGGTTTATCAGATCCTGACCATAGCGGAGATGCCAGTCAGGCGGGAGGGCAGAAAGCGCCTCTAACCTCAGCGAGGCATCCTTCAACCAGCCGGCGGCTGAGCCAGAAGATCTGAACGTCTCGCCTGCCGCCGCGCCGGGCAGCCAGGGTAGCGGCTGCTTGCGGCTGTCGGGCTGTTGACCCGCTTGATCCGAGCGAGCCAGGGAGTGCCCGCCGATAAAGACTGCGGCACTCAACGCAAAGGCCGTCAGCATCCCGCAGGCGAATAGGCCGACCCGCTTTGGCGCAGGCGCCGTTTTGTGGATCCTGTTAACGGCGGCGGCGGAAGCTGGCGGGATTGCATTCGGCCGCCGGGGCTCTGGTTGTGATTCGTTCAATCCGATCGGCGGAACCTGCGTAGCAGGAAGAGTAATGGCTGTAGCGGATAGTTGCGGCTCTGGCGCATTTTCCACGCGCGTCAGCGCGCTGCACACCTGCTGCACCAGCGGCTCTATCTGGCTTATCTGCAGCAGTTCCTGGCGGGCAAGGATGCTGCTCAGGAAATCAAGCGTCGACTCCAGCTGCAGGAGCTGATGATAATCCTCATGGCTCAGGGTAAAGGTGCGGAACACTTTCTGCAGCCGCTGAAACAGCCCGGAGAGAATTTCTGCCCGCGGGTGGCTGGCCCGTGGCCAGTATTGCGCCCACTGGCGGCTGAGCATCGTGGCAACGATCTTCAGACCTTCGTTCATGCCTTCCACGCGCGCCAGATGGCTGCGCGCCAGGGTGTACCAGGCCCCTGTCTGCAGCTCAATCCCATTTTTATCAAACAGCGCCAGCGACAATTTCTCCACCCGCTCCCAGTGAATATCAGGCCTGGCGGGATGCGTCTGCTTGCTCATTTCATCGCGAAGGGCGATGAAGTCAGGAAACGGGCGCGGATCGCCGCCCGTGCGAATATCTCGGGGTTCTGTGCTTTTCATAATGGATTCATCCGTGGATTGGCAGGCAGAGATTGGCGATTCACTCCGGGAGCTGGCAGTCACTCGTCCCGAGGAAGATATCGTGCCGGCCTGCCCGGCATCCCTACATGCGGGGATTTCTGTCGAAATAATGCTGTTGCTTTAGGTGGCGAATTAATATCCGGCCCTCGGGCATAAACTCGGTGCCATAGCGCACCAGGCCCACCCCTTTCAGCTCAGCATCGATCGCATAACGCAGCTCTCCGGGGACCTCCTGCTCAAGGAGAATAACGCTAATGCTTTTCAGCCGCGGTTCATATTTGAGCAGAACGGCCGACAGCGTCCCCATAAGCTCATGGGCGGAGCCAGGCATACCCTGCAGGATTTTAGTCATATCCGGCAGACCGTAGTCCGGCAAATGCGCCAGCGTGCCGGCACGGCAGTTAAGAATGCGCTGCATGTTGTCCAGCACTGACAGAATCGCCTGGTTCTGCTCGCTGACGTGGTTGAGATCGAGGCCGCCGGCGAAGTTGCCGTAGAGAATTTCATACAGCGAGGGGGTATTGTGTCCCTGTGACATTAATCATCCTTAACGGGCTGTAGCGTCAGATGATTATTTCCGGCTTCCAGAATTCGCGGTTTGTCGGGATCGAGGTCTTCACGTTCGATGACCAGCTTCCAGGTGTTATTCACCATATCCGGATGACGGAACAGCCCGGCAACGGCCACAAACTGCGCATCGGCTTCCATTGGCATATCGAGATTCGCATCGCCGCCCGGCTTCACAACTACATCACGCGTGGCCAGCAAATCAGCGTTCAGCTGGGTATCGTCATCTCTCAGCAGCTGCTGATATACCGTCTTGTCGAAGGTTTTGCGTTCTTTCAGCTGATACACTCTGACTACCACTGGCTCGGATAGCGAATTGCTCTCACGTGCATCGGTATTCAGCGCCTCGCGCGCCACAAAATCGAGATGCAGGACTTTAATTTTCTTGTAAAAAAAGGAGCTAAAGACCGATTTAGTACCATCAGTGACGCTCTGCGTCACCCCACATCCCATCAGGCTAAACGCCAGCAGCGGCAGCAGCCGGCATGCGATTTTAGTCGAACTTATACGTAACACATCGGTTTCCTTGTTGTGGTGTGGCGGGGTGCATGCCGCTGTAATTACCCAGTTCCGTCGTAAAGGTCTGCGGGATATCGTCCAGAAACACTTCATCTTCAGCTCCCAGCACGCCATTCATGCCGAGCCAGAACTTGCCTTCACCGAGCGGCGGGACGACCAACAAGCGAGTCAGCGTGGTCAGGGTGATTTTTGCCTTAAAGCGCCAGCCCAGATAGACCCGCAGCATCACCAGAAAATCCTGATACAGCAGGCCATCCGGCTTCCAGCCCTGCGCTTCATGCAGGTTGTCCGTTGAAAGCGCAATCAGCAGCTGGCTGCTGGCATCCATCACTTCATCACCAAGCGGCACGTTGCCATCCAGCAAAAAATCCTTCTCGCCGTAAAAGCCCATAGGCTGACTGACTTCCACCGGCCGCAGACAGTACGGTCTAAGCAGCACCGTTGTCTCAGGTGCCAGCAGACTCACCAGCGCCTGCATCCCCTCCTGGGTTTTCCCAGGCTGACGCAACACGCCGAGCAGAGCCAAAAAGCGCGACACCGGGGTAGCAATATGCTCTGCGGTACCGGGGATACCCAGTCCCACCAGACCCAGCAGCGACTGTGAAATGTTGTCGCTCCCACCGGGCTCGAACGTGACCGGCCAGGAGTACTTCCGCCAGATGCGGTAAAACTGCGTCAGGATGCGGTGGCTGAAGATATCCAGAAAGCCCTGCAGCGCGCCATGCCCCTCCCGGCGCTGGGCGATGTCATCGAGATAAGCGGTCGGCAGCGGTGAGTCGACGCCGTACATCCCCATAAAGTTGGTACGGATCACCGGTGGTTTACTGTCATCGTCTTCGTCGTATTCGACGGCTTTCAGTTCGCTGACCGGAAACCCCATCCCCGGATGAGGGGCAAAGCGCACCGGATCGTCAGCGGGATGACTGGTTGAGCCCATCAGCGGTTTACCCGGATGAAGCTTTTCCAGCAGCTGGCAGAAACGGTAAAAGTTAATACGCTGAAGGTCGGCCTCCAGCCGTGGGGTCAGCCGGGAATACGGCGGTTGTGCTTCTCTTCCCATTCCAGGCGTTCTCCGGTCGGTTGCAGAATGATAATCAGGCGGTTAAACAGATAGATGTCGGTATAAAGCGCGAAGAAGCGGCTCAACATCTCGCCAAACAGGCAAATATCCCCTCTTCCGGCAAAGCCATGAGCGTCGAGCGTCACTTCTATCTGCACACCGCGCACCAGGTAGCCCTGTTCAAAGCGATCGGTTTCGCTGTGTTTCACGTTGATAATCGCTTCCAGACGGCGGCGGTTCATCTCGCTGTCTGTCCACTCATACAGCGCCAGGGTACCGCGCAGCACTTCGGCATTATCCATCATTGAGAGGAAACCGCTGCCGAGGTGGCTTAGCACGCGCCAGTGAAAGCGATCCTGCGCCGGCGGATAGCACGGCAGCGTCGGAGCACAGAGATTGCGTACGGCGATACTGACCGAGGTGGTTTTCATCACCGTATCGAGCACGGTGCTTTGCAGAGCCCGACGAGGCAGCTGACCGTTGGTGCCGGTGAGCGTCAGAGACAGGCTTTCATCTACAGGCACGGTGTGATTATCAAACGCTTCGCCACCGAGTATCAGCCAGGTGTTATGTATCCCGGACGGCCCCCGACGCACGCGGGTGTGATAGTAATATTCCGGGGCCTCATGACGCATCATCCCGCCCTTGTGACGAAAGCTCGAGAACGGCACATAAGTATGCTGGCTTGATGACATGACCGAATCCACGGCGTAAATCTCGGTATGACCATCCTGTACCCGCATCGGGCGCAGCATGTATTCCATCTGCAGCGAGTTGAGCGTCAGCGGATCGGATTCCAGCGGAAACAGATTAATCACCGGCACGCAGTTCAGGCGCAGATGCTTTTCGGTAAAACTGAAGTCATGCTCCCAGCGTTCCGCCAGCACCACGTCGATTTCAAACCAGGGGAGCTCAGGCGGAAATGCCACGGTATCCAGCCCGCGCAGGTCGGTGAACATGAATTTCTCGCGGAAGGTAAAGTACTCCAGCAGCAGCTGGTAACCGCTGAAACTGCTGCTGCCCTTCGGCCACAGGGTATCGCTATCGCCAAACCCGAGCGCGGTGAAATACCCGTCCAGCGGTTTTCTTTCCACATCACCGGGCATCCGCAGCCACATCCTGGCTGCATTCATGGTGAAGACTTCATGCATGGCGCAGGCCAGCGGAGCGTCGGCATTGAAATAGAACGGAATATGGTGCAGGTCGATACGGCTCCAGTCCGCCAGCTTGCTGCAGTCAAAGCGCAGTGTGACAACCGAGCGGCCATCAGAATCGGTCGCCAGGCTGGCGCGATCCAGCGAGAGGGGCTGAAGGTCTATCGCTTTCGTAGTGGAATAACGACAGCGCGTCCCCTTCTCACCGATCGGCCGGGAATGCACCTCAAAGCCTTTGTCGATACGCATCTGCTCCTTCATTTCGCGCCAGTCCGGCGTGAACTCCACCACCGACATCGATGGGATGGTACGCAGATAGTGCGGCCACAGCAGGCTGACCAGCCCTTCGGTCAATTCTGGCAGGTCGTCATCGAGCTTCTCGCGCAATCGGCCCATCAGGAAGGCAAAGCCTTCAAACAGGCGTTCCACGAACGGATCGCGCGCGCCCGCTTTATCCAGATTGAGCATTGCCGCCTGCTCCGGATGAGCACGGGCAAACTCTTCCCCGGCTTCCAGCAGATAGCGCATTTCGGCGTCATAATAACGCAGGGTTAAGTCGTCCATAGATTCGTCTTAATTAATGTTTATTTACTGGGGAGCGGAGAATAATTCCTGAATCGGCACCTGGAATCTAATAACTTCGTATTTACCGATTCATTGAAATTATTTCCAACACTACATTGATATAAAATAATATTGATACCTGAATAATTTCACCCTCTTTAAACGCAACCCACCGGGTGCATTTTCAACGGCCTTACCATTCAACACGTTATGTATTTAAACCGACACGAAACATGCACTATGCGTTGAAGAAAGGAGGGAGGAAGTTCTGCCATGTTAGTCCGTTCCTTCTGGTAAGAGGGTCAGTTGCAAAGCACCGCAGCCCGTGCAGGATCCAGAGAGATCAGCCCGGACAACAGAGCGTCCATTTCAGGCTGCAGCCGCGTTTTGTCGGCTTCACTGCGTCCGGCCTTACTTCGCAACAGTTTTAGCCTCCGGGCTTTAACTTCAAACGCCAACTCAGGCGCCCACTGTTCAAGAGTGAGCCCCCTGGCGCTGCCGTCGAGCTCACCCAACAGATGCAGGGCCATTTCGTTTTTCCCATACTGTTCACTTACCCGGGCCATCAACAGGCGCATCAGCCACTGGTTCCGGGAGGTGGTATAGCCCGGCTGAGCCTGCAGCCAGTTGAGCGCGGCTTCAATTCCGTCCTCGTCTGCTTTCGCCAGCACTTCTGGCTCCAGAGTCAGCACATCATGGCTGCCAGCGGTAACGGCTGATATCGACTCATCTTTCCATCCGGGTATGTCATCCAGTACGCTTTCGTTTATCCAGCTCAGGGTCACTTCATCAGCGAAAGATGTGCCGTCGCTGAAAGCCAGAACTTCCAGCCCCGGGAGACGGGTCAGCAAACCCTTAAGGTCACGGCAGATAATGTCTGCACGCACGCTGTCGTTATCCAGCTTCATCAGCGCCTGACAGGTATACCACTGCACATCCAGCCACAGGTGATTGACGCCCTGCGCCAGTAAAGTGTCCGTATGCTCGAGCAGTTCAACCCAGCTTTTCTGAAGATACAGGCGTTTGAGGTGCGCTTTATTATCTGGCTTCGGTGGTTCCAGACGGGTGCGCCCGGAAGCATCCAGAGGCGGGAGCTCCATCAGCGTATCCCAACGCACACTTTTTAGCAGATGGTGTCCGGCCAGCCAGCCTCCCGGCCGATCGCGAAGATATTTCGCCAGCACTTTGGTCTGATCGAGCAAATCTCGTCCCGACGTGACGGCGTTCATCACCGGCGCTGACGGGGCAATCGCGCCCTCTTCCCGGCTGGTTTGTGGCACCAGACTATTGGCACCGCCGTTCTGTACCAGTCGGTTATCCAGGGCCTGATACAGCCTCCCAAGATCCGGGCGGGCATCTTCATCAAACTTCTGCAAAGACCGTTCAGACAGCAACAGAGCCGCGCCAATGCGCTGCATGATAGCCATATCAACCTCAGGATACAGCGACAGGCTATTTGTCACGCGACTGCTGCCCAGCCATTCCAGGGCAGCTTTACGGCTGCGATCGCGAAGAGGATGCAGCCGGCGGCCAAACCGCTCCAGCATCGAGGCCATCAGCTCAAGTCCCTGCGAAAACCCAGGCTCACCATCCTGATGCAGGCGCGCCCAAACGTAAAAGGTGATAACGCGTAAATCCTTACTGACGCCGGTCAGCAGCCTTTCCGCCAGTTGGCAAATCAGGCCGGTATCAACGCCGGAAAGCTTGTTGACCTCTTCGCGGATGCGCTGAAAATCATCGTCGTATCCAGGATCCTCTCCGGTTGGCTCATTGTCGCTAATCGGCTTCAGCCAGCGCTCCCAGTCAGCACTGCGCGACCGGGCAAGGCTCAGGAGCGTCTTTTCATCGACGTGAAGTACATTTTGTAATGTCGTCATTATTCCATTCCATCCATGGCTGCATTATTCGAATCAGCCAGAACCAGAGAGGTTGCAGAGGCATCCACGCTGAATATCTGCTCTGGCAGGCTGAAGTTGCGTAACGCCAGCAGCGCCAGCGGGCCATTACCCAGCTGGGAGCGCAGTACCCATTGCAGGGTGCGTCCGTCCGGGGTGGTAAAACTCATCATCCACTGACTGCCGTCGAGCCGCTGACGTTTGCCCTGATCCAGCCAGCGAATAAAGCCCCAGCTGCCGCTATAATCACCGAACAGACGCGCTCCGGCGCTGGTAGAGGTCCACGTCAGCATGGTTCCGGGTTTGAAGGTGTCCCCTGGCCAGCGGAAAGAGTGCCAGTCGGCCATCTGGTTGAAGTAGTGCAATTTCTGCCCGTCAATGGTCAGCCGGGTTTCCACCACCTGAGATGCGGGTCGTGCCTGCATTTCAAAACTTATTCCCTGACTACCGTCGGTAAACAGAATGTCTGACAGCTGGCTAAGCTGGTTGACCGCCCGCAGAAACGCCGGATTGAACGTCAGCCCCTGGCCGTTTACCGTATCCGGCACCCACTGGCTGCCCTCTTTATGCAGCACCCCGTTAAGTTCAGTGGTCAGGAACCGGTCAATACGTCCGCTGTCCTTGCGGATAAATTCAGCCAGCATCGGCAGCGAGGCATCGCTTTTGCTGACCGCAAACGGGAAGCGACCATCAAAGGCCGTATGCCAGTTCGCCACAACAGAGCGACTCCAGCGGTCGTTAAGGCTGGCGGCTGAGGGCTGCAGGACCGTTTCCCATGCCTGGGTCAGCGGTTGTACAAACATCGTGCTGCCAAATCCGCTCCACTCCTCGCCGAGGCTTGCGGACATCAGGCTGCCGTACTGCTGGGTGTCAGTCAGGTCCACGCTTTTGCCCTGGAAAACCGTCTGCGCCAGGGTCTGCATCATCTCCTGCGGATCGGTAGCGCTCGCCACCTGTTGCAGGCGTAAACGCACTCGGGTAATTCGCGTGAGATAAGTTTGCAGGCTCAGGGTGCTGTCGGCAGACATCACATTGCCGCCCTTGCTTTTGCCCATCAGCGTCAGCAGCGGGCCAAAGGTTTCATCCAGTGGTCCCTGTGGACCTGACGCTGACTGGTCAATTATGGGCTTGTCTTTCCCGCTCATCAGGTCTTTCGCGGATTTGATGATAGAGTCCGAAAGGCCTTCGCTCCGTTCTCCGGTTTGCCCCTGCCAGGCGATTGTGTTCATCAGGGCAATCAGCGGTGACTGGCGCACATCACTCATCAGCGTCAGCTGGTCGGTGACGTCGGCAATGCTGTTGGCAGGATTCCAGTGGAGACTGTTGAAGAAGTTCAGCCAGCTGCTGGCAAAGTCGGTGAAATAGCGCCGGGTCAGACGCGCTTTCAGCGCTTCCGGCGACAGGTCGGCCGAGACTGTCTTGCGGGAATCGCTCAGCACCCAGTCGATTTCATCGCGACGGGAACTGGCCGCCCTCTCGATGGCCTGCTGAATGCCCCCTTCCCATGCCTGACGGGTGAACATCCCCGGCACCACTTCATCAGTGGTAAACAGGCGACGGGCATCGGTACCGCTGGTCATGTCTTCCAGAGAAACATCGGCAAAATTACGACGCACCGATTTGAGCATGTTTTCATACAGCGTGCTTTCGGCGTTGCGCCGTCCAATCCGCTGCAACAGCACCTGACGGCTCTGGCCGATCAGCTGCGCATTCGGCGTGATTTTCCACTGTGGCTGCTGTGGCAGTTCAGTTATGTAGAATGCCCACAGATCCGGGGACAGGCTCTGCCACAGGCCGGTGGAGATGCCTGTCCGGGTCGGCTGCACGGCTTTCATGGTCTGCGCATAGAACGCGCCATCGGCTTTATCCGGGCGGGCCATCATCAGCCAGGCTTTAAGCTGGTTATAGCCCGGTTTCGCCAGCTGGGCACGCTGGTCGCTGCCAGGCGACGAGTTCACCAACGCGCTGAGTTTCTGCGTCAGGGCAGCATTAGCCGGATCGCGTATCAGGCGATTATTTACCACGCCATACCACGGCAGCATCGCGTCGAGAAGCGGCTGGTTATGGTCCAGACCAAAGCGCTGATACCAGGGCGCTCCCTCCCGGACATGGTGCAGCAGGCGACCGGTGTCATTACGCAAGGTATGCAGAGCCGTCAGCTGATAATCCGATATGGAGGGGTGTTCCACCAGGGCGTGCGCTTTATCGGCCACAGAAGAAATCTGTTGCCAGTTAAGCGCAAAGGAGAGCAGCAGCCCGATTCCCCACACGCCAATGACAGCCATGACGGCCCAGGCCAGCGTCCGCTCCCATGCCATACCGACACGACGGCCACGCACGCGGGTACAGTCATCCACAATGCCCTGCCAGGTTAACGGCAGGGTCAGCGCATGGCGCTGTGACTCAGGGATAAATGTCTCAGCACCGGCTGTTTCCTCTGACGTATCGACAGGTTTATACCCTGGCAGACTGAACATCAGGCCATGCAGCGGAACGCGTTGCTGGGAGGCGGCCAGCCATGGCAGCAGTTGCTGAGCCCAGCGAGCGATGCCACCATCTTTAAGGTACTGGCCCAGGCGCAGCAGGAAGTCGTGACTGTTGTTTTCCGCGATCTGGCTCACTCCCTGCGTTCGCAGGGACGACAGCATCAGCTTGAGCTGACGGGCAATATCATCAGCTTTTGCACGCAGCGGGAACATTGCCCCGACCGCCTGCTCAGTGCGCGTTGTCTGCGCCCATTTGCTGTCACACAACTGCCACAGCCAGACAGGTGCTGAGTAATGCAGCAATTCACTGATTTTTTCCAGCCCGCGAAGGTCGCTGTCACTGATTTGCGGGGTCAGGTTAAGCAACTGAGGCATGACCCGGACAATCCCGTCCAGAGGACGACCCCGGCGCAGTTTACGCAGCGCGGTGTATTTTTCCTTATCGGGCTCAGCAGTCAGACTGCCACCGTAAATAAGAACGGTACGGTTGCCTTCAAGCCACTGGTTTTCCTGCAGGCCTGGAACCAGCAGTTCGATTGCCGCCTCATCGCCGGTGACCAGCAGCAGACGAACCTTGCGCCGCCAGAACGACGAGTAACGTCTTCTGAGATATTTGCTTAGTGCAGTAAAATCATAATGATCCGGCGATTTTTCTTGAGCGTGATTATTTTCGCCATCAGGCGTAACGGGAGAAGGATTTTGCTGCCTGAACAACGTAAAAAAGACCATGGTGCACAGCGCGGCAGTGAGAGTGATAAAACCAGACAGCACATACCAGAAATTATCGTCACTATTGTCAGAGGGCAACTGCGTTGTCTGTGCAAGAACAAAGAGCACCATCAGCAGAACTGCCACAATGAGTAATCCAGCTCCCAGGGGCTTTGAAACCTTTTTCATACCGGTTATTCCTTTCCGGAGTGTCGTGCAACCCTGATAAATCCTGGGCGCTGAAGACGGGCTGTAATTCGTTTCAGCAAAATGGCCAGCCCAGGCAATGTCACTATCAGTGACAGCAGAAGAAGAGTTACCCCCAACCAGGAGAATGCAGTTGATGGGAAGTAATGGATCATCAGGCTGTACAGCCCGACATTCAGCAGCAATGCCATCAGAACAGAGCCCCCGGGAAAGGGTGGCTGAATAACGAAATGATCGTGCCCGACTGCGGGGGCGGCGTTTCCGAGCGTCACTGCCCAGGCATCAGTCTCACCTTCAAGAAAAAGCCACTGGCAGGCAGGGCCGTAAGCAGCCATCTCAGCCGCAGCCCCAATCATTGCCCAGCCAGCAAGACCGCCATACCGAACGCATGCACTGTCATAATCAATGACACCGCCAGTACCAATGCCATCGTACAGAGCAACCGACAGGTCATTCAGTGCCCTGCCGACTGACTGCCGTGGCGCATCTGACAGTCCGCTGTGCCAAACAAGGTGCTTCTTGCTGGCAGGTGTGAGGGCCATATCCCGTAATTCACTGAGTTCAGTTACAAGCACACGGGTGTCGAGCGGCATCGCCCGGAAAAGGCGTAACGCATTTTTTTGTTCGCCCGGATTTAACATCGACGGAGGCATCAAAAATAATGCGCTGGCAAATTCAGGCAGAACATCATCGGGTAGCCGATAGTGCATCGCCAGCACCAGTACGGCTCTCTTTGTGGACCCGAAAAACTGATTCCAGTCATCAAAGGATGAGTCACCGTCCTGAAAATGAATCTCGACTTTCCAGGGGGGAGATCCTGCTGTCCAGATACGATGGAATGACTGAGATTCACGGTCTTTGTCGCTACCGTTGGTCTGAACAATAATCTGGAGTGGGCCGGAAGGATATCGCCGCCGAATCGAAGGCATTATCTGAGCAGTGAGATGGCGAAGTAGCTGCTCAAAACGTGAAATTCCGGGCGTAAAGGGGTCGTCCGGCAACAGCGTTAAAGGCAGTGTATCCGCACTATCCCCTTCCTGTGTATGTGCAAGACGAGACAGCAATCCCGGATCTGCAGCAATGAAAGCATGGCTGAGAATGACAAGATGTTGATGCGCGCGCCTGCGCCACATCAGACGCATGCTCCGGCACCACTCATTCCAGTTCCAGACACGGATTGCCAGCGTTTCCCACCAGAAGCTGTAAACCGCGATGGTTGCCGAAATGCCCGCAAATGTCCAGGCCGTCAGTGGTAGCCAGGCCCCACTGCTCAATGAAGGTAACCCTGTCGTCGGTGATTTCAGTACAGCAACAAGTAACCCAATGAAAAGCCCGAGAAAAATAATCAACAGGCAAACCCACGATGACCAGGATGGTGCCTGCTCTTTTTCAGGCACCTCCGGAAGAGACCAACCCATCAACCAACCTCCATATCCTGCATGCTTGCGATAATGCTCGCACCGCACTGCGTCTTGCAGCCATGTAATACAATACCTCGGCTATTTTCTTCATACGCAGAAACATCGCACTCAATGATTTTACTTGTGCCATGCTCGGGGCAGGACACTGTGTCATTTAAAAGCGCAGCATACTTCCCTGAGATATCGAAACTGGATGAGGCTGATGTGACTTTACCGCCATGCGTAGTGGCATCTCCTAAAACGACGACATATTTACCCATTTGTTATCTCTTTATGTTGAAGTGTTACTTTAAATAAAATCAATAGAAATAACTTACCCCAAAAAGGCTTTATGGCAGGCTAGTCATAATAAAATACCCGCCCACTATCGCAAGAGAAACAACAATACAAAACTGACCTTTATTAGTTTTATAATTAACAAGCCCATACACAGCACAACCAATGCAGACGAGCCCTAACACTAACATTATAGCTATAACAAAATAAAGCATCCCAATATTGATTGGTGCAAACATCAGTATCTCCATATAAATAAAATTCAATATCCATTACGAATAATGGCCAAAACCCATTAACTAACGCCACCAGACATAAATATCAGAAAAAACCTTGTAAACCACTCAGAATCAAAAATCACTCTTCAACAATTAAACTTGTAGGTTAATGATTGCATAGACATTCCCTGCATCATTTTTTGGCATTGATACTGGTCATTTCATCAGACTTTCTATCAATTACATATTTTGCAATATCTGTTCCGATTATTGCGAGCATTGTAAGAATAGCCAGTCAGCACCTTCAAACGCCAGTACATCCAGCTCTGCTTCACACCCTTTCACCGCCAGCAGGTGGTGGTTATGGCTGAATCTTATCGGAGGGTTGTTGCTCATGCCTTCTCTCCTGGTGCACAATCAAACTCTGATGTAATTCCATCTTTAATTCATCCCTTGTTAATCCCTTCTCCTAAATCAGAATGTATAAGCACATTGATATTATTATCTGATATCGAGTCGCGATAGCTCACTGGCCCTTTTTTCAACCGCGTCACTGGCAATATTTCTTCTGATAACGTTTGGCATTGCCGGAATATCTAATTTGCCTGACCAGTAATAGTCATCACTTTCCAGCCAGTCAGCCTGGTAGCGTAATTCAGCAAGACTTTCTCTGTCCCAGGAATGCCAGCAATAGCCAACTGGCACGTCATAAGCAACGACCCTACTCATGAAACGTTCATCCATCGGTAACGTACTGTGATCTGTCGGTCGCTGAACATAAGTACGAATATCTTCCAGCATTTCAGCTCTCGATTGTTTTTCATATCTGTTACGATCCTCTTTTGAACCGGGCCCCGGTAATTGAATTCCTGAAGGTTCTTTAAGTTTCATTTTCTGATCAAAATAGCCGTAGAGCGATATGTAATAGCGATAATCGACATCAATGGGGGCATTCCTGTCGGCATCAGTTTGTCCGTAGCCAAAGCCTGTCGAACCGGATTGCTTATCCCTGCTGCGATAATCCTGGTCAAAATCCTTTAATTCTTCAGCAGACAAGGGGTCAGGCACAAGAGGCGCATTAATCGTCAGCTTTTGCTCTTTTACCGGCGCGGGCCAGGTCATCTTCTGCATTAGGGTTGTGGTGCTGTCCCAGAATGGTTTCCCATCATCAAGATCGCTAAAGTGGGTCTGCGTGCTGGGTTCAACGCCGCATGGCGTGTTCCGCCCGAGCATACGCACGTACAGCGTGTCTCCCGCTGCCTTAAACAGGGGATGGGGTTCTGTAAAACGGCTGGTTTCCGTATTGGGCAGTCCCTGCCATCCAATACTGCGTAAAGGGGCAGAGCCCATTACCCGGTCGTGAGGGTTGCAGTAAATCCAGGTTGTTCCATGGTTATCACGCTCTGGCACACCACCGTGCGTTTTCCCGGCCGGTGACCAACTTTCACCATCACTGCTGGCTCCTGCAAGTAATCTTTCACACCCTTGCTTTTGTAAACGTGTTTTATTTTCAGCCACTTTTTTTACAATATCGGCAAATGTCGCTTCTCTGGCCTCTTTGCTGATGATTTCATTCATGGGATACGAAATATAGGTTGTCATTTCATTATCCAGCGCATAGGGCGAATTCATCACAAACAGTGCATCCGGCGCTTCGATTGCAGCAGCGGCCAGGGCAACCATCGTTCCCTGACTGTGGGACAGCACCGTCACTGTATCCTCGGGATGTTTATCACGAATGGTTTTAATGAGCTTTGCCAGACGGCCTGCTGCATGAGCATAATAATGACGTGGAGGTGCGGCTGTCAGAAGCCTGTCACGTTCTCCGTTCAATAGCTGAGTGCTGAATGGCACCGGAATGCCCAGCGCTGACGGCCAGTTATCAAACCCTTTTTCGCTCCAAAGACTGACTAACTGATTACAACCGTTCTGGAAAGGGCCACCTCCCCAGTAAAAAGGGCCTTTGCTTTTTCGTTGTTCAGGCGTCAGGTCGTAATAATTATCTCCCTGCTTATTTTTAAGCGGAATGGCATATTTATCGGTTTCATTATCAGCGGCACGATAGCCCCAGTAAAACCGAATGACGGGAGAACGGCCTTCTTCTTTTATTTCCCTGGGCGGAGGAACCCATTTCTGTTTCTTCTCATCATACATATCACTATAACATCCTCTCCATTCAGGACTATTTTTATCACAGGGTTCCCAGTAGCCTTCGGCATATTGATTTTCTACAAGAACATGCTCATCATTAAGACCCAACCGCTGATTTAATCCCTCACATAATGATTTTTCAGCGTCATTATACCACTCACCTTCCGAGTTAACTCCATGTACAAAGATAACTAATCCAGGCAATTGTAATGGCGGCTGAACTTCAGCATTCACATGAATATTTTTATGCGAGGTTATTGAATGAGCAAACGGCGTCCCGTTATCTGTCATCTGAACATCGACTTTCCGTGTGGGAGATGTTTGATTATTCATCTGAAATCCTTCCTGTGGGTTGTACTGGTTCCAACTGCCGATCACACTGCATTTCACCCTCTCCTTTTTTTGGGTAAAACTTTGACATATCTATTTTAAAAAAGCCCCCAACAGGTTTTTCTTCTCCAGGCCTGAGTAAACTATATTCATCCTCAGATTTAACCACACCCAGCCAGTTTTCTTTATCAAGATCCCATCTATCTACAACAGGGTATACTCTTCCCTTTCCCCGATAATAAATCAGATAAAAACTGTCATTAGTCACCAGCATATCGTAGTCTTTTGTGTCACCATTAGGATCCTGTGTATTTGATCCGTAAGTCACTGAGTGCACGGTTTTCCCACCATCGGTTGTCACCGAAACAACATTCAGGCACCCTTTATCCGATCCCTTACATGCTGCCTTATTATCATTGGCTGTGATTGGAAAGGCTAAATAGTCATCCCGGTTTGATAGCCAGAACAGCCGTCCTTTAAATAAATAACCTGATGAGGGTGCTATCTGTGTATGAATTCCTTTAGCCTTGTTGTTATAAAACGTTTTCCCGTTTTCGCAGCGGGTATACTCTTCCAGCGTAAAGTAACGTTCTTTATCAATGCGATAAATTATCTGCGGCGGACCATAAACCTCAGGCTGCTGTTTTTTCTTTTCCGGCTCTTTCTGCGTATCATTCATCGCAGAAAAAGGATTAACCAAGGCAACACCCCCGCCATAAGGGCCAGCTACACAACCACTCAGAACAAAAACAACATATATAAAGCAGAACCGCATAATCAGATTTATCATAACCCTGTTCCTTTCTTTATTTTTTTAAAACTATTTTTAGCCCATCAACGGCTTTTGATGATATGAGTGATGAATGCCCTAAACTGTCTGTTATTCCGGACAACATGCTCCCATCAGGCATATAAATGTCATAGTTCTGATTTGCGAGAGGCTTTCCTGATACGGGATGAGTAATAACAAATTTCTCATCAAACGTTGATGGCTCAAACGACTTCATCACACCCTGCATACTGCCGGAGCCGGCCTTCTTTATTCCCGCATTCTTTATAAGCAGTTTGCCAGGCCCACCAATCTCAACATTCCCGCCTTTGATTTTGATATAACCACCGCCGCATATCAGCGTCAGTTCATCCTGGGCTGTAACGACCAGATTCTTGCCACTCGAAATATGTGTGTCCTGTGTGGACCAGGTGGTGATATCTCCGCCCTGAGCCTGAATATCAATATCATTTTGAGAGCTGAACAGTTTTGCCCCTTCACGGCTGTACAGGCTGAGTTGCTTACCCGCGGCCAGAGTGAAGTCTTTTTGCGCCCCTACATCCAGTTGCTTACCTGCTGTCAGCGTCAGATTATCGCTGGCTGATAGCTGCATATCTTCGCCGCTCACCAGTGCCATTCCTTCTGGCGCACTGCCTAAGATAACCTCTTCATGCAGTTGTTCTATTTTCTGCTTCAGGAGTTTTTGCTGACGACCGACATCCGCCGCCAGCGCATGAGCCTGCTGCGCGCTGGCCGCCAGAGACTGCATTTCCACTAAGGCGACGGAAAGCCTTGCCAGCGCCGCCCCCATCTCCAGCACCTGCCCTTGCGCCTTCGCCTGCCCGTCGGCGCTGATAAATATCCCTTTCTGCGCCCGGATGGCGCCCCATGAATCCGTGCGTAGCTCAAAGCCTTCCCCGCGCTGTTGCTTTTCGCTGTCGACGAGATGGCCGAGATTCAGCTGGCTCTTGCCGCCGTACTCCGTCGAGACCTTGATATGTTCTTTTCCGCGCTCATCGTCGAGGCGGATTTTATTATTCGCAGGCGTCCGCAGGACGTTGCGTTTGTAGTTGCGAATGGTGACGTGGTCGCCGTGGGTCGAGTCGTGCAGCACGCCGGAGATATACGGCCGGTCCGGGTTGCCGTCCTCAAATCCAATTGCCACTTCGGTGCCCGCCAGCAGCGGCAGGTGCAGGCCGTAAGTGTCGCCTGCGTACGGGCGGGACTGACGCACCCACAGGCTTTCAAACCCGGTCTCCCAGCTATCGCGGTCGAACAGCATATTCACCCGATAGCGGCCATCTTTATCGATATGGCCGTAGATATCATTTTCACTGGTGCTGGTTAGGCGTGCGGGCAGCGTGCCCGCCATCACCGGCCGCGTGCCGGGCTCCGGGCGAAAACCAAAATCACTGCTGTCCGGGATACCGCTGAAGTGCAGCTCAAAATCCCGATCGCGACGGGCGAAGCTGGCGATCGCGGTTATCACCACGCCCTGGCTGAACGTCTCCGCCACTTCATAGCCGCCCGTGACCTTCAGCACCTGGCCCAGAGAGAGCGTCGGGCAGCTGGTAATAGCCCGGGCCTGCGTCTGGCCGTTCAGATAGCGTTCATGGCGGATACGGGCGTAAAACGCCCCGGACTCCGGGTCCGGGCTGCGGTCGAACGTACTACCTTGCGTCAGGTAGTTATCAGCATAGTGATACGCATCGCCGTAGGTGGTCGTATCCCCGCTGGTGACATCCACCTGCGCATTCATATCCTCATTAGCCTGACGGTAGTTGTAGTCGCGGGTGCTGACCTGCTGCTGCACCACGTTGTGATGACATTCCATCCCCCAGACCGAGTCCACCCCTTTCGAATGCTGGCCCGACAGCGGTACCGATGGCAACGTCAGGCCTTTCTCGTAGCCCTGCTGGCTGTCGTAAAACGCCACCACGTCGATGTTCAGGCGCGTGTCGGCGGTAAAGCGAAACCAGATCCCCACCTCCCCCAGCAGGCGGGTGATAAAGTGCAGGTCATCTTCGCCGTACTGCATCACCTGCTCCCGGCGCGGGTACTCTTTACTCAGTGAAAACAGAAAATCCTGCCCTTTGAAGTTATGCCGTTCACGCAGGATTTTCTCCACGATCTGTGGGACCGACATGTCCTGGTAGATGGCGTTCTGGCGTGAACGAGAGAGCAGCGCCAGACGCGGCTGGAGCGTCAGCGCATAGTGGGTTTCATCCGCCGAGGTACCGAGCCGCTCGAGTCCGCTGACCACGCCCTGAATCACCCGCACCGGCTGCTGCAGCTTAATACCAAAACCCTGATCCACCGGGGCCTGCAGCGTCAGAGAACCGGCCTTCATCAGCATCATCTCTTTGCTGATGGCATGCTCGGCGCTGGTGAACTCAATGCGATAGCTGAACGGTCTGCTCAGGGCTTCCTCGCCTTCAAAGGCCAGCACGTCCAGCGCGGGCTTACATCCTTTAATCGCCAGCTGGTGGTGGTTATGGCTGAATCTGATTTTTGGATTTGTACTCATGATGCCTCTCCTCTGGCTCCGCTGAACTCCAGTGCAATACCGCCATCCCCACTCCAGCCTAACGTCAGCGATGTTGGCTGCTGCTTCGCCGCCATATGAGCCAGCAGTTGCTGGCTCAGCACCGGCAAAATCTGCTGATTGAGCAGGCTGTCAATGTTGCGCGCACCGGTATCCGGCAGCAGGCAGGCCGCGGTAAGCGCGTCATACAGGCTCTCGCCGATATGAGTTTCCAGGCCGTAGTGGCGCTGCAACCGCTGGCTTACCTGCTTAAGCTTCAATTCCACAATGGTGCGCATTGCAGGCTCGCTCAGAGGGCGATAAATCACCGTCTGAAAGCGGGCCAGCAACGCTGGCTGGAAATGGTCGCGCAAAATGGGGCGCAGCAGTTCATGTAAATCGACTTCGGTAGCTTCCGGCCGTTCGTCCAGCAGCTGCATGATAGGGTCGCCGCCGAGGTTAGATGTCATCAGAATCACGGTGTTGCGAAAGTCGATTTCGCGCCCTTCGCCGTCGCGCATAAAGCCGCGGTCGAACACCTGATAGAACAGATTCATCACGTCGCGGTGGGCTTTCTCCACCTCATCGAGCAGCACCACGCTGTACGGGCGCTTGCGTACCGCTTCGGTCAGAATGCCGCCCTGGCCGTAGCCCACGTATCCCGGGGGCGACCCCTTCAGTTGGGAAACGGTGTGCGGCTCCTGGTATTCGGACAAATTGAGAGTGATAAGGGATTTTTCGCCGCCGTACAGCGCGTCCGCCAGCGCTAGCGCGGTCTCGGTTTTGCCAACGCCGCTGGGGCCCACCAGCAGGTATACGCCCTGTGGACCGTTTTCAGACGTCAGCCCAGTTTTGACGGCCCGCAGGCGTCGGGCGATGGCGTTGAGGGCCGCACTCTGCCCCACCACGCGTTTACCGATTTCGCCTTCAAGATTCAGCAGTTCGGTCTGCTCGTCCTTCATCAGCGAGGAGAGCGGGACGCCGGTCCAGTCGGCAATGACGTTAGCGACGGTGCGAACATCCACATCAACCGAAAGCAGCGGACTGCTTTGCTGAATGTCCTGCAGCCGCTGCTGCAGTTCGCGTGTCTCACCCTGACGGGAGATATCCTGACGGCTCTCCAGCAGTTGCTCCGTAAGCGTGAGCTCCTGGCCGTACTGGGTTTCCCGCTCATCAAGTTCGACAATCAGGCGCACCTCTTCCTGCTCAATCATGATCAGGCGTTCACCATCAGCGCGATTCCCGACGGCGATATCCTCCAGCAGCGCCTGTTTTTCCATCTCCAGCGCGGTGAGCTTCATGCGGATACGGGTAAATTGCTCCGGTAGGATATCGAGGCTCATACGCACGCGGGCGCTCGCGGTATCCAGCAGATCGACCGCTTTGTCCGGCAGCTGGCGGCCAGTCAGATAGCGCCGCGACAGGGTGACCGCAGCGCGTACCGCGTCATCGGTAATGTGGACGTTGTGATGTTCGGCATAGCGGGATTTCAGGCCGCGCAGCATCAGGCAGGCGGTATCGTCATCCGGTTCATCGACTTTCACCATCTGGAAACGGCGCTCAAGCGCTGCATCGCGCTCAAAATACTGTTTGTATTCGCTCCATGTCGTGGCGGCGATGGTGCGCAGCTCCCCCCTCGCCAGCGCGGGCTTGAGCAGATTGGCCGCATCGGCGCCGCCTGCCTGATTGCCGGCGCCGATAATAGTGTGCGCTTCGTCGATAAACAGCAGAATCGGTACCGGTGACTGCTGCACCGCATCGATAACGTTTTTCAGCCGCTGTTCGAATTCACCTTTGACGCCCGCCCCCGCCTGCAGCAGGCCGAGGTCGAGAGTGTGCAGGCTGACGGCTTTCAGCGACTCCGGTACATTACCTTCGGCGATGCGCAGCCCCAGGCCTTCCACCAGGGCCGTTTTGCCGACGCCCGGTTCGCCGACCAGGATCGGGTTATTCTTGCGGCGTCTGGAGAGAATATCCACCATCTGGCGGATTTCCGTATCGCGACCAAATACCGGATCGATGCCGCCTTCGCGCGCTTTGGCGGTGACGTCGAGGGTATATTTATCCAACGCATTTTGTAGCGCCGGATTAAGCTCACCTTCTTTTATCCCGGCACCGACCGGGCGACCAACAAACTGCACCTCCCTGCCGTTCTGCGCCAGCTCCGCGTCCTGCTGGGCTTCCGGGCGTTCGTCGGACTGCGTATCGAGCAGCGGGCGCAGGCGCTGCAGCTGGCTCTGCCCCAGCGTCAGCAGCGGCCACAGGCCGTCGCAGCGTGCCATCTTAGGCTTATCGACCAGCGCCATCAGCAGATGCACGCCGCGAATGCGTTCTTCACCGGCCAGCGAGGCCCGCATCCAGGCTTCGCGCATCAGGGTCTGGGTGCTCTCTGCCAGCTGTGGGCGGCTGCGTACCGAGCGCGGCTGCGCATCCAGCCAGCCGAGCAAATCCTGCCACAGAGCGTCCATATCCCATTCATAGCGACGCGCCAGTACGATGAGGTCACCCTCGCCCTGCTCCAGCAGCTTCAGCAGCCAGTGCTCCGGCAGAATTTCAGCATGCGCTCGCGTGAGGCACAGGGAGGCGGCCCCTTCCAGCGCACGGGCGCAGTAGGGGTTGAGACGTCGCAGGAGGATTGCCGGATTTTCCATGTTCTTGAACTCGCTGTCTGGGGACCTTCGGGCACGCTACCGCCCATCGCTTTTCCTTGTCGTAAGGAACCTAAAGCGCATCAGGTCAGATTTCTCGTTTACGGGATGTTTTACTCAGTACCCGTCGGGAAGATACTCAGGAAAACTGCGGACAGGTTGCCCCGTCCGCATCAGGCTTACGCGGTGGCGCGTTCGTTCCAGGAGTCGGAATGAATGATGTTGCCGTCTTTGTAGGTCCAGGTGATTTTTTCGTAACGCAGCTCAATCTGCTCGAGGTGGTTATGCTTTTCGTAGGCAGGATCCTTGATGTCGTGCATTTTCGGCGCGACCTTCACCAGCTTGACGTTTTCCAGTTTGGTGTTGAAATACTCCACCTCCTGACCCGCATCGTTGATTTTGTACCACCTGAATTCGGCGGACTTCAGGGTCTGGCCGGTAGTCACCGCCTTGTACAGATACGGGCTGGAGGAGTCGATCTCCTTGGTGAACAGGAACGGCGTGTGAATGCGGGTGCCGGTCAGCTTGCCGGTATTATTGTCAGTCGGGATGTACAGGCTGTGCTCCTGCGCCACCACCTCGATGCTGCCTTCACGATCTTTCACGTCGACGGAACCTTTAATATCCGCACCGCCGTCGTCTTTCAGCCAAAGATAAACAGGAATTGCCATGAATTACTCTCCATTGTGTTGTGATGCGCCATCATCCGGCGATGGCGCCTGGGGGGTGCCCGGTATCTGGCAGGCGTTCGCCTGCGGTACCAGACTGATTTCGACACGGCGGTTCAGCGCACGGCCTTCCGGCGTGTCGTTGGTCGCGATCGGGCGACTTGCGCCATAGCCCTGCACCGCAAAACAGCTTTCCGACACGTCGCCGGTATCACGCATCCAGTTCCGCACCGCTTCGGCACGTTTCAGGGACAGCGTCTGATTGAGTTGTGGATTGCCGGTGTTATCGGTGTGCCCTGCGACCACGATCAGCCAGCCCGGCTTGGCCTTGACGCCAACCAGCGAATTGACCAGCATTTTGGTGGAGCCGGCTTTCAGTGCGAAACTGCCGGAATCGAACAGCGACATGCTGTCGAGACGGATAATTTTCGGTATTGGCGCCGACTTTGCCTTCGGTTTTGGCGGCGATGGCGGCGGCACATAAGAGCGGATCGCATTCAGCACCGGCACGCGTAATCTTTCTCCCTGATACAGGCCAAGCCTCATCCGTAGCGGTTCGCCGTTACGCGCCCAGCCGTCCAGCTGAGCGGCATCCTGGCGTAAGATCTTGACCGCATCGGCTTTCGGCCCGTAGTCGTCCATGGAGAGTCGGTAATAATGGGCTATATCAAAACTCAGACGGTGCAACAGCTCACGATTGTTCCAGCCGCTGCTGAGCAGAGCCGCAGCGGACGCCAGGGTGAAAAGTCCGAGCGCACAGCGCCAGGCGCGGCCGCGGGGCGTGAGGCCCTGGCTTTCCGGTAAGTGCGGAAGGACAAAGTCCGGGAACGGAGACGCGCCCCTGGGGCCATCCTCCACGGGTAGCCAGCCCGCGACGAGCCGCATGGCGGTGTGTCGTGTCAGCCAGGCGCTCCACAGGGAAGAACTGAGACTGCCAGAGAGGGTCTGCCCAATCCCCCATAACATTGCGGCGGGCGCAATTTGCGGGATATCCGGACTCTTATCCGTAAACACCGCGTTGACGTGGCTTTGGGACCAGGTCATCAGGCTGTTCATCAGCACCTGCTGCTGCATGACCACCGTGCCACCGGTCGTGACCCATGCAGAAACAGGACCGGGTGCTGAGGACTCCCGCCAGACGCGGCTCCCTTCCCCTGGAATAGCAGCCTGCCAGAGCATGTCATTCATCATCGAGCTGCCGGCCCGGACGCACAAAACCAGCGGTACGGTATGTCCGGTATCACGACGCAGCTGGCTGATAAACCAGCGCAGGGCCAGCAGACGGCTGGTCAGGGCTTCGCTGTCCGCATGCTTCTGCGGACAGATGCTAACCATCACCGAAAGCTGACGCCCCCAGTTCGGACGCAGCCATAACAGCTGCCGGGCCACCTGCTCCAGATTCTGACTCTCGTCGACCCTGATCCAGCATCCCTGTGTGACGGTAAGCACCTGAGACTGCTCAGGCCAAACCTGCGGCAGATCGCCGCAGACCAGCACTACCGGCTGGCGATACGTGGCCTCAGGAAGATTATCCAGCCGTAGGGGCACTTCCTGCTCACAGCGCCGCCTTGTGGTATATCCAGTTGCAGCAATTAGCCCCAGCCCAGCCAGCAGCATGAGAATGGAAACCAGTCGGGATGCCGGCAGAAACCCCAGACACACGACGGCGGTCAGCAGAGCCGCCCACAGCGCAAGTCCACGCCGCTGCGCCGGACTCATTTCACGGTCCCAGGCAACAGGGCTGCCAGCATCTGATCGAGCCAGTAGCTCAGTACCCACCACAGGCCAGCGAGCGCCAGAATGCTGATGCCGATGCGTACGGACCATGAGGACAGCCAGCCGCCCATAAACCGCCCTGCCCGGCTTTCAGCCATTACCATATGGGTCTGTGGATAGCCGAAGGGGGAGGTATGGTCATTCAGTGCCAGTATCAGTTTCTGTCGTTCGGGATCGTTCAACGAACGAAAATCACCGAGGAACCCCAGCATCATGACGCGCTGAAAGCAGGTGAGCACCGCATCGTCAGGTGCAGGCTCACGCAGCACGTCGCGCATACGGTCACACAGTGTATCGCCGGCATCCATAGTGCCGAGGAAGTGCCCCTGCAGAGGAATGTCATACCACTGTACGCAGGCGTCATCCTCTATGCCGCGCCCTTTAACCGCCTCATCAAGCAGGGCACATTGTGCTGTGAGAATATGCTGGCAGCTGGCGTCATCCAGTTTGCTCTCCTTCAGCGCGCGCTGTACGCGCTCCACGTCAGCGACACAGCGCTCCCAGAGTAATCGTCCTTCCCCTTCCTGAAACTGTGGGCCATAACGCAGGCTGATAACCTGCAGCCAGGTATCCTGCAACAGCGCATCAATATCGATGGACGCGGCAACGCCGCGTTTACGCTCACTCATGTTCTCAGTACCGCAAAGAGCTCAAGTTCAGGCTCGCCGAGCATTCCCGGGACATAAAACATGCAGCAGCCGCCTTCGAGCATGTCGATTGCCAGGGGATGGGATACATCAAGGCTGAAATACTGATTCTCCAGACGCAACGGAATAGCGGCCGGTACATGACGTAGCGGTGTCAACGGCACCCCTACCCGCGAGGAATTGACGATACCCCGGACGTGATCCGGGCTGCCCACCTTGCACTGGCGCGGGAACTGTTCCTGCAACTGCGCCACCGGGATGCGGGAACGTACAGATAAGTAGTAGTCGGCACTTTCGCGCAGACGGGGATCGTGCAGACGCGCCTGCCAGAAATGCAGGCGCTTATCGTACTCAAGTTCAACGGACACCACCCGTGACGGCAGGCTTGCTTCCAGCAGGTCGCTCAATAAGTCAAACAACGGCGGAAAAACGGCGCTCAGCCGTTCGTGCTGCCAGAGCGGAATAGCGCTGACCTGATGCTCAAGGGAGAATGTAAGCAGGCTGCCGGCAAGCCTCGCCAGTTCTGGATACAGACGCTCAGCCGGGCTCTGCGGATAACGCAGAAACTGGCCGAGTACCGGTTCTGCACTGTTCAGGGCATTTAGCAGCCAGAAAAGAGACACGTCGGCCACCGCAAAATCTGCCATCCGCGCATTGCTTTCCCGGCGCATGGCCATCAGACGGCTCAGGCGGGCTCGCAGCTGGATCATCAGCTGTTCGAGCTGGGTCATCAGCCAGCGGCTGCTCTGTACGGATAGCAGCGGCGGGAGGAAACAGCCATCAAGCTCCCAGATACCCTGCGAATCCTGTTGCAGACGGGCCACCGGGCAGGTCAGATAATCACTGTTGTTCTGATGAGCAAAGCGTAGCGTCAGTTCGGGCTGCAGCACCGCAATCTGGCGGGTGTCCACATCATACTGGTTGCGTACGTCCCGCCAGCACTGGCGGTAACGTACCGGACGTTCGGCCACTTCATCGGATTTAAGGCAGTTACCGCCATTAGCCCGTAGCAAGGGCAGAGCCAGCACCACCACGATGTCATGTGATTCGCCGTCCAGTGACAGAACCGGCGGCAGCGCATCGGCATTATCCGTATCAATAAGCGTACCGTCCTGAAAACGGACATGCAGCTTACGGGCCTGAAGACGACCGAGTTTCAGTATGTCCGGTTCAAAGGTCGACTCAATCACCCCCCAAGGATGATTGAGTCCCAGTCGGGCAATGCATTCCACAGACCAGGCCGCATACGCAGCCTGTTGCTGGAAGTGCTGGGGAGAGACCATGATGCCCCTGCCCCACAACGGTTGTTCCGTTTTCATCGGCTTCCTGCCTTACGTTACGCTTTCGCTTTCGGCATCTGGGAAACCAGCGACAGATTGACGTCCATGCCTTCGACCTGGAAGTGCGGCACGGCAAACAGCTTCACGCGGAAGAAGCCCGGATTGTCCTCTATATCCTCAACTACCACTTTTGCATCGCGCAGCGGGTGTGAAGCCTGCAGTTCATCGCCCGGATCGGTCATTTCGGTCACCAGGCTACGCACCCAGGTGTTGAGCTCCAGCTCAAGCAGGCGACGATCCTTGGTGGTGCCGATGTTTTCACGCTGAATGAGCTTCAGGTAGTGCGCGATACGCGACAGCAGGAAGATGTAGGGCAGGCGCGAGTTAATCCGGCTGTTTGCGGTAGCTTCCGCAGTGTCGTACAGCGCCGGTTTCTGGGCCGAGTTGGCCGAGAAGAAGCAGGCGTAATCGCGGTTCTTGTAATAGGAAAGCGGAATAAAGCCGAGACTGGCGAACTCAAATTCGCGGGTTTCCGGCAGCATCACCTCTGACGGAATTTTCACCTGATTGCCGGTGCCGAGGTCATACAGATGAATGGGCAGATCCTGCACAGCACCACCGGCCTGCGGCCCTCGGATCTGCACGCACCAGCCGTTGTTGATGAAGCTTTTCACCATATTTGCGGCAAAGGCGAAGGAGGCGTTGGTCCACAGGTATTTATCGTGTTGCGGCCCCTTCACCTCTTCGACGTAGTTGAAGCTGCGCACCGGCACGGTATCCGGACCATACGGCAGGCGGCCCAGCACGCGCGGCATCACCAGACCGATGTAGCGAGAGTCGTCGGTGTCGCGGAAGTTTTTCCATTTGATATACTCGGCGCGATCGAAGTAGTTGCCGATATCTTTGATGGCCGCAACCTGCTCCATGCTGTCCTTTAAAAAGAACTTCGGTCCCGCCGAGCCAATAAACGGCATGTGCGCGGCGGCGGCGACTTTTGATATATTACGCATCAGCGCCACATCCTGAGCGGATGCATCGAACTCATACGCGGAGATAACAGCGGCAACAGGTTCACCGCCCGGGGTGTCGTATTCCGCGATATACGTCTGCTTATACAGCCCGCTCTGAATAATTTCCGGAAAGTCCTCGAAGTCCTGGCGCAGCTCCTCTTTAGACAAATCGAGTAATTCCAGCTTTACGTTCTGGCGAAAATCGGTTTTATCAACCAGCGATTTAAGCCCGCGCCAGACGCCCTCAGTGCGCTGAAAATCCGGGTGATGCATGACTTCATCAAGCTGACGGCCGATCTGAAAATCCAGCTCCGCAATATGATGGTCGAGGATCGTCTTATCCAGCTTCTCCACTTTGTGCCCGGATTTTTGCAGACACTGCATAAATACTTTCACCGCGGCGGTCACGCGGGCATCAACGGAGGTTTCCGCCATCACGGTAGTATCATCAAAACCGTTTAAATCACCGAGTTCAGCCACCGGCGTTAAATTAATTTTGTCAAACAGGGAGGCATATACTCCACCCTGAGGCAGGTATTTTTCGACAGTGGCGTCACCCGCCAGATTCTGGGATTCATTATTGACTGACATTAGCATTTACTCGTCATTATTCCGTGAAAAGAACTTCCAGTAATTAATCCTGGGCCGGGGCAAGCGCATTCAGCTCATTGCGCAACTCTTCGGAAAGCGCGGGATCTTTTAATATGGTTTCCAGCTCTTTCCGGAAAGTCATATTATCAAGAAGATTTGATTTCAAATCGCGCAGCAGATTGCGCATAGAGAGCATTGCCCGAAGCTGCGGTATTTGACGTGCCACCGCCTCCGGCTCAAAATCCTTCATATTCTGAAAATACAGCTTCACATCTTCTTCAGAACCATCGTTGGCGAGGGTGTTTTTAACGGTGAGATTTACTTCGGGATTAAGATTAGCCAGGACGCTGTTAAAATTGTTCTTGTTGATGTCGATCTTATCGCGCTCAGAAAGCATGCCCTCTGCCTTGCCGTTACTGAAGTCACCCACGCTCAGGAGCTTTAACGGTAGCTCTACTTTCTTCTGGACTCCCCCGGTCAAAAGATCCAGTTTTATATTTACACGCGCACGAGGTATTTCGTTCTGAAATGATTCAGACATATATACTTATCTCCTGAATAAATTAATCACTTAATCTGAAATATTGTTACCATAGCGGATGTGGCTTTTTTGTTTTTACTCTAAATTTATCGCCACGTAAAGCATCAATAATTAAAATAACCCTTAACAGCAACCGCTAATTAAAACTCACCCGCGCCATAAGCCCGACATAACAGGCCTGGAACGACGCCGACCGTCAATGTTTATTTGAAATAAAACCACGCAGCATAAAACAAATAACATTCACATCAGCAATAATGGCAATTCGATTAATAACTGAAATAATAAAACATTATTTTTCAAGTCCAATACTGGACATTTAAAAAATCACAAGCGGCATAGATCGTTTAATTTACTGCTGATATATGAAAATAATCGGCTGGATTGAAGGCGGGCAAGCTGCCAGCAGGATGCCCCTGATCATTAAGGCTAACGGATCGCGTCGACGGGCAAGCGAAAGCTGAGGTGGCCGACATTTACCGCTAAAACGCGGTCAGTCGGCTCTCAAAAAAGAAAAAACCCGGACGGCAATCGCTTTGCCATCCGGGTTTAGAGCGGGCTACGCTATTTACAGCGCCAATTAGTTCGCCGTAGCGGCGGACGGTTCAAGTTTTGGGCCCGCCAGGGCCAGGCGCGCGCCGGCCTCGGTATCGCTATATTGGCTGAAGTTATCGATAAACAGCCGGGCCAGACTTTCGGCTTTCTCCTGCCAGCCGTCGGCAGAGCTCCAGCCGCTGCGCGGATCGAGCAGCGCGCCGTCAACGCCCGGGATATTCTCAGGAATTGCCAGGCCAAAGACCGGGATCGTCTCGGGGCGCAGAGGGCCGGTGGTATCATTTAAGATAGCGCTGATAATGCTGCGGGTATCGCGTAACGACAGGCGTTTCCCTTCTCCGTTCCAGCCGGTATTAACCAGCCAGGCTTCCGCGCCGGCTTCCGCCATTTTTGCGGCCAGCACGCTGGCGTACTGCGTTGGGTGCAGCAGCAGGAACGCCGCGCCGTAGCAGGCGGAGAAAGTTGGCGTCGGCTGGGTGATACCGCGCTCGGTCCCGGCCAGCTTCGAGGTGAAGCCCGACAGGAAGTGGTACTGCATCTGTTCGGTCGTCAGACGTGACACCGGCGGCAGCACGCCGAAAGCGTCGGCGGCGAGGAAAATCACCCGCGCCGGATGGCCGGCACGAGATACCGGTTTGACGATATTTTCGATATGCGACAGCGGATATGAAACGCGGGTATTTTCGGTCTTGCTGCCGTCGGCATAATCCACCGTGCCGTCAGCTCTGACTACCACATTTTCCAGCAGCGCATTGCGGCGAATCGCCTGATAAATTTCCGGTTCCGCCTGCGGATCAAGATTGATGGTTTTGGCGTAGCAGCCGCCTTCAAAATTGAATACGCCATCGTCATCCCAGCCGTGCTCATCGTCGCCGATAAGCTGGCGCAGCGGATCGGTGGAAAGGGTCGTTTTGCCGGTACCGGAAAGGCCAAAGAACAGGGCCACGTCGCCCTCTTCACCGCGGTTAGCCGAGCAGTGCATTGAGGCAATGCCCTGCTGCGGCAGCAGATAGTTCATTACCGAGAAGAGCCCTTTTTTCATCTCTCCGCCGTACCAGGTGCCGCCAATGAGCTGAATTTTCTCACTCAGGTTAAATGCGACAAAGTTTTCAGAGTTAAGGCCCTGCTCCTGCCACTGGTCGTTGGTGCAGCCCGCGCCGTTGAGGACGACAAAGTCCGGCGTGAACTGCTCCAGCTCCTCAGCGTCGGGAACGATAAACATGTTTTTGACGAAATGAGCCTGCCACGCCACCTCGGTGACAAAGCGCACGCCGAGGCGCGTATCAGGGCTTGCCCCGCACCAGGCATCAACCACATACAGCTTTTTGCCGCTCAGCTGTCCGGCAACCCGCGTTTTGAGGCTGGTCCAAATCTCCGGCGTTAACGGTTTATTGTCGTTGCGGCCAAGCCCGGCATCGGACCACCAGACGGTGTCGCGGGTCAGGTCATCCCTGACGATATATTTGTCGCGCGGCGAACGTCCGGTAAATATCCCGGTATCAACGGCTACGGCGCCGGATGCGGTCATCACGCCGCGCGCTGCGCCGGTGAGTTCCGGGCTGGTTTCATGGGCAATCAGCAGGTCGTAATCGGGGTTATAAAATAACTCGCTGCTATCCTTAATGCCAAGCTCCAGCAGAGCCTGTTTTACTGATTCAATACGTGGCATGGAACTCCTGACAAACAACTGGCTAGTAAGATGTATTCATTATTTCAGCCCGCTATTGCGTTCTTCTGTAAATTCCCTTCTGGAAAAAATCCACAGCAAAATGAAATAACAGGATGAGCCGCCTGGAGCAGCGATTTTATAACGGTGCTCGTAGGGTATCGCCTGTACTTTACTAATACTCGTATTTACAACTAAGGAATACGCTAAATCTGAGAAAAATGTTAACACCTGTGGTTGGTTATGTTAATTGCATAGTTTCTATGCGTTATGCTAAAATTGCATAGCATTAAATACAGCGTAAGGAACGGGTCCGTGCTGGCGAATCTTGAAGTGAAGTGGCTGTACGATGTCATTGCTCTGGAGGAGTCCAGAAGCTTTACCCTGGCGGCTAAAACCAGAAATATATCGCAGTCCTCCTTCAGCCGCAGGATTCAGGCGCTTGAAGCGTCGCTAGGCTTCAGCATTTTCGACCGCGGCGTTAACCCGCTGCAGCTCACCACCCGCGGAAAGATCTTCGTCGGCTATGCGCGAAATATGCTGGACGACATGGATTTTCAGATCAGCCGCATTAAGGGGCTAAATAATACCACCCAGAAAATAAGAATCGATGCCGCTCCGTCGCTCTCAGTTTTGGTACTTCCGGAATTAATTGCCGGCTACACCGACATAAAAAATAAAACCTTCCATGTAGAATCGATTAACGTTAACGAGGCCGTATTTAACCTCAAGGAAGGCAAAAGCGACTTTATTCTGTCGTTTTATAATGAGGAGTTAATGAACTATCCGTTTATTAACCACAAAATATTTGACTCCTCGGTACATCTTGTTTCGCCCTGCGATGATAGCGGCAGGCCGCTCTTTCATCTGCACCGCGGCGTCTTGCCGCTGATGAGGTATGCCAACGATAGCTATATGGGGCGCCAGGTCAATCAGGTTATCGACCGCACGCCGGGGATCACCTTCTCGCTAACCTTCGTCTCTTCGATGAGTGAACTGCTTAAACGCATGATCCTCAACGGCGACGGCGTGGGCTGGCTGCCGCAATACTCTATCCAGCGCGAGCTCGATGAGGGCCGCCTGGCTATTATGGACGCCACCCTCTCACTGCCGATCGGGGCATATATGTATCGTTCCGGCTCGCGGCTGAACCAATCGGCCGAGCGCTTCTGGCAGCATATTAAATCCCGAAACGCCCCGCACGCCTGAGGTGCAGAATCGGCGATTTGCGCGAATTGCCGGTTAAATAACGAATTCGCCAGCTGACTGAAAATTCGCTATCATCCGCATCCCTTTTCCAGGCGTGCCGCCCGATGTCCACGATCGTTGATACCTTTATTGCCCCGCCGTGCCATGCAGAGATTGAGATCCTCTATCAGGACGATCATCTGCTGCTGATCGCTAAACCCGCCGGCCTGCTCAGCCTCTCGGGCAAAAACCCGCGCAATCTCGACTCGGTGCACCATCGGTTAGTCCAGACCTTTCCCGGCTGTACCCTGGTTCATCGTCTCGATTTCGGGACTTCCGGAGTGATGGTGATTGCCCGCAGCAGGGCCATCAACGCTGCCCTTTGCCAGCAGTTTAGCCAGCGCGCGGTGAGCAAGGTCTACAGCGCGCTGCTGTGCGGGCACCTGGCCGATGATGAAGGCGTGATAGACGCCCCCATCGCGAAAGACCCGGCGCTGTTTCCGCTGATGACCATTTGCGCCACCCGCGGCAAGCCGGCCCGCTCCCGCTATCGGGTGCTTGAGCGCCTGTATCGCCCGCAGGAAGACGGGACTCAGCTGCCGCTGACCCGGGTGCAGCTGACCCCGGAAACCGGGCGCACCCATCAGCTGCGCATTCACTGTCAGCTTGCAGGTCACCCTATTCTAGGCTGCGATCTCTACGGCGGTCTGCTGCTGCCGGGCACCGAGAGCACGCCGCGCCTGATGCTGCACGCCAGCGAGCTGCGCTTTACTCACCCGGTCAGCGGAGAGTTTATCAACGCCAGCAGCGCCAGCCCGTTCTGAAACCTGCCCGGTCGGCAGCGATTAAGACAGGGGCGCGTCCCAGATATCAACCAGCAGCAGCGTACCGAAACTCCCGGTCGGTACGTGGTGCACGGCGCCCTTCGGCACAAAGCAGTAATCGCCAGCAGCGAGGTTGAACCGCCTGCCGTCAATAACCAGCGGAAGCTCCCCTTCCAGTACCAGCAGCAGTTCATCGAAATCAGCATGCGCTTCGGGGGCGATACCCTCGCCGCCCATTTTTATGACCTTTATTGCGCTATTGCCTACCGTTCCCAATACCCGCGAGCGCCAGACCTGCTCCAGTCCGGCGGCGATCCGGTAAACAGAGTTAATCTCCATCAATGCCTCCTGCAGGGAATGCCAGCCGCAATAAATAACCGATCGGCGCCGTCGCGCAAATGCGGATATGTTAGTTGCATACGCAAAATCATTCGCTTTGCCGGGGAGAGTCTGACAGGTGGCCTATATCGATGAGGTCGCAAAGGCGCCGGGCGTGATGCCGAAATGCAGGCGGAAGTATTTAATCAGGTGGCTTTGATCGTAAAATCCGACGTCCGTCGCCACCTGCGCGGCGCCGAAGCCTTTCGCCAGCAGCCCTTTGGCTCTGACCAGGCGCAGCTGCGTCAGGTACTGGTGGACCGATAGCCCGGTCTGCGCCTGGAAGGTGCGCATAAAATGGAACTCGCTCAGCCCGGCAACCTCGGCAATCTCCTTAACCGCCAGCGGCTGCTGATAAGCACAGTGTAAAAACTCGATGGCGCGCCGAATATCGGCGCGGATCGCGTCCCGTCGGCCGCCGCGGGCGCTGCGTCCGGCATAGCGCCCCACCAGCATATTCAGCACCTGGTACATCAGGCACTCTTTTTCCAGCGGGTCGCGGCTGGCGCCAAGCACGGCGGAGGCCTGCAGCATGCTGCGGGCCATCAGCGGATCGTGCCGCATCCCTTCGCCGCCAAAATGGACCTCGCCGGTGCCGGTGAGTACCGTTGCGGCCACCTCATCAATCAGCTGCGCCGAAGGATAAAATGCGCAGTAATCCCAGCCTTCATCGCGCTGTACCGCTTCGCCGGTGTGCACTTCGCCGGGCATGATCACCATCACCGTCCCCGCCGCCGCGATACCGCGCTCCCGGCAGATGCGCGTGCGCTGCGCCCCGCGGGCGAAAGCGGCGATCACATATTCATTATGAAAGTGCGGCGGATAGCTGTGCTCGTAGCAGGAGGCGCGGAGGATCTCCATCCCGCCGTGAAGCTCGCTGTCCCGCCAGAGCTTGATATCATCCCGCATCTCTTTCACCATGCCGGTACCCTTTTTATTGCGCAATATTGCTATTTCAATCAATGAGCAGGATTTTACTATAGCGATCCTCGGGATTTCTTAAGATTATCATTCAGTGATGCACAATTCGGGACTATTTGATGTTGATGAACAAGAAGACCTCGCCCAGGGATGAGGCAGCGGCGGAGTTTCGCGCGGGCATTATCGCCTGCCTGCCCACAATTCCCGGCTACTGGAGCATTGGGTTTGCCGCCGGAGCGATCGGCACATTATCCGGGTTCACCACCGCGCAGACGGCTTTACTGGCGAGCGCGCTGTACGCGGGCTCCGCCCAGTTCCTGTTTTATTCGCTGTGGGCCACGGGCGCCGAAGTCGCCTCGGTGGTGCTGAGCGTGCTGCTGGTGAACCTCCGTTATCTGCTGATGAGCTCCGCCATGAGCGTATTTTTTCGGGAATACAGCACCGGGCAAAAAATTATCAGCGGGCTGCTGCTGACCGACGAAACCTTCGGCGTCGCGGTCCAGCGCGGCAGCGCGCACAACAAAGTGCCCTACGCGTGGATGCTCGGGCTTAACGTCGCCGCGTGGCTGAACTGGATCCTCGCCTGCGTGGTGGGCGCAGGATTAGCCTCCGCCCTTCCGCCGTCGCTGATGGAGGGGCTGAGCTTCAGCCTGGTGTCGATGTTTATCGGGCTGGTGCTGATGATCTGGTTTGCCAGCCGACGCAAGGTGCTGGAGGCCTTCAGCATTGCGACGGCGGTGGTCATCACGCTGTTCACCGCCGGGCACACCGATATGAGCGTGGTGGTCATCGTGGCGGCATCGGTCGCGGCAACGCTGGCGACGGTCGGGCTGCGCCTGTCGTCTAAAGGGGAAAAATAAGATGGAACGAAATATCATCCTTGCCATTCTCGCCTCCGCGCTGGTCACCGCGCTGATGCGCACGGTACCTGTGTTACTGCTTTCGCGATTTCGCCTGGCGCCGGTTCTCCAGCAGTGGCTGAGCTTTATTCCGTCAGCCATTATGGCGGCAATTATCGCCGCGGAGCTGCTCGGCAAGCCGGCGCTGAGCGGTTCGGGCATCAGTATTTCGCTGCTGGCCGCCGCCGCCGCGACGGTGGCCGGTGTACTCACCCGTAGTCTGTTTGCCACGGTGATTGCGGGGATGGTCGCTTTTTCCGCACTGAGCTACCTGCTGCTTTAATTCTGCTCCTCGGCCACGCTCCGCGTGGCCTTTTCATTATCAGTTTTACCCAACGCGTTAAATTCAAATAGCGGCATTGCAAATGCAAATATCATATTTGCTCGTTAATCACCGCCTCTGTAGCTTGTAGTTTATTCATGCTTTCCATGAAATAAACTTCAGGGCGCGACGGCGGCACATGATTAAACTCGAAAATATCCATAAGACCTACCCCGGCAGCGCGCATGCGGCAATTAGCAATCTTAACCTGACGATTAATAGCGGCGAACTGTGCACCTTTGTTGGCCCCAGCGGCTGCGGTAAAACCACCCTATTACGGATGATTAATCAGCTCGATAAACCGGACTCCGGTCACGTCTACGTTCAGGGAGTAAAAATAGCCGATAGCGATATTATCCAGCTGCGCCGCAAAATTGGCTTTGTGATGCAGAGCGCGGCGTTATTTCCGCACCGCACGGTGGCGCAAAATATCGCTACGGTGCCGCGTCTGCTCGGCTGGAACAAAACGCAGATCCGCGCGCGCATTGCCGAGCTGGTCGATTTAATGTCGCTGGACCGCCTGCTCCTTGAGCGCTATCCGCACCAGCTTTCCGGCGGGCAGCAGGGACGCGTCGCCATCGCCCGGGCGCTGGCGGCCGACCCGCCGGTGCTGCTGATGGATGAGCCCTTTGCCGCTATCGACCCGCTGGTGCGCGAGCGCCTCCAGGACGAGCTTCTGCTGCTCCAGCAGCGCCTGCATAAAACGATCGTGCTGGTGACGCACGATATTAACGAGGCCATCCGCCTGGGCGACAGAATTGCCATTTTCGAGGAGGGCGGCGTGCTGGCGCAGTTTGCCTCCCCTGACCATATTTTATCGCACCCGGCCAGCGAGTTTGTCCGCCGCTTTATTGGCCCCGAGCCCAACCTCAAGCGGCTGGGCATGATTCAGGTAGGCCAGCTTCCGCGCCATGACGTGGCGCTGGTCGATGAGCAATATACGCCTATCGCCAGCAGCCACCCGACGCTCAGCAGCTCGCTGCAGCTGATCCTCGATAAGCACCAGCGCCCGCTGCAGTGGTTCGACCCGCACAGGCGAATCTCGCTGCCGGTCACCCAGCCGCTGGCCGCGCTGCATAGCCTGCGTTTTGCCTACAGCGCCCTGCTGGATGCGCCGGGCGGCGTGCTGGTGCATGTCGACAGCAGCGGAAAATATCAGGGCGCCATTTCGCACTCATTGCTCCAGCACGTGCTGGATGGTCTGGTGGAAATTCGTCGTTATGGTTGACTGGCAGTGGATCGTCGACAACCGGATGATGATTGGTGCGCTGCTGTGGCAGCATACGCAGCTGGTGGTTATCTCGCTGTTTTTTGGCACCCTGCTGACGGGATTACTGATTATCCTGACCCTGCGCTGGCCGAAGGCCGCACAGCCACTGCTCTATCTCTGCGGGGTCCTGTTTACGATCCCCTCGCTGGCGCTGTTCATTTTACTGCTGCCGTTTACCGGCCTGTCGCTGACCACCTCAGTCATCGGCCTGACGCTCTATTCCCTGCTGATCCTGCTGCGCAACACCCTTGCCGGCATCGAGAAGCTGCCGGCGGCGGTGCTGGAGTCGGCCCGCGCGCTGGGCTACACCCGCGGCTATCGTTTTTTCGATATCGAGCTGCATCTGCTGGCGCCGTCGCTTTTTGCCGGTCTGCGCATTGCCTCAGTTACCCTCGTTGGTCTGGTGACGGTGACCGCGCTCATTGGCCAGGGCGGGCTGGGGCAGCTGCTGCTGGCGGGGTTTAACCAGGATTTTATCACTCCTGTCATTGTCAGCCTGGCGTTGAGCCTCGCGCTGTCGCTGTTATTTGACTCTCTGATAGCCCGCGTTGGCTATTGGATTACGCCCTGGGCACGCTGATGGACATCATACAGGCAACGCTGGGCTGGTTTTTACAGCCCGAACACTGGCTCACCGACAGCGGTATCCTGGTGCGCCTGCGGGAGCATATTTATTACGTTACGCTGAGCATGCTGATCGCCTCGGCCATTGCCCTGCCCACGGGGATCGCTCTTGGCTACTGGCGAAAAGGCGCCTTTATAATCATTAACTTATTTAATATCGGCAGGGCTATTCCGGCGCTAGGATTAATTTTACTGTGCATTCTTTTATTTGGCTTTAACGATATTCCGCTATTCGCCGCGCTGGTCGCCATGTCCGTTCCGCCGATTCTCACCAACGCCTGGGTCGGGATCTATCATGCCGACCGCCAGCTATGCGATGCGGCGAAAGCGCTGGGCATGACGCCGCTGCAAAGCCTTTGGCAGCTGCGGATCCCGCTGGCCGCGCCGCTTATTTTCGCCGGGATGCGCACGGCGCTGGTACAGCTGATCGCCACCGCCGTCGTCGCGGCCTATGCCGGGCTCGGCGGCCTCGGCCGGTTTCTGATCGACGGACTCGGCCAGCGCGATATTCCCCAGGTGATCGCCGGCTCGCTGGTGGTATCGCTGCTGGCCATCGGCAGCGAGCTGCTCTTTTCATTCATTGACCGGCGCTTCACCCATACCGTCAGCACCCCGGAGTATTAATTTTTATCACCCGTAGCGGCGTCCCGAATATTTCAACCGGGCCGCAGCGTACCCGTGGCTTAACGCATCACGGATATTTATACACTTAGCGAGGCACTATGCAGAATATATTAGCTTTCCCTTTTCATCATCGCCGTTTTCGCCTGTCCCTGTTAGCCGTAGGTTTACTCAGCTTAAGCTTTAGCTCATTAGCGGAAAGCGTCACGATTGGCGGCGCTAATTTCACCGAGAGCTCTATTCTCGCTAATATTTATGCCAGCGCGCTGAAGAAAAATAATATTGAGGTCAGCACGCGGCTTAATCTCGGCAACCGCGAGATTATTATTCCGGCATTAAAGAGCGGCGAAATTGATATTGTGCCGGAATATCTTGGCGCCCTGCTTAACTATTACGACGGTAAAACCCTGGCCACCAGCCAGAGCGATGTCAGCGCCGAGCTTGCTAAAGCCCTGCCCGCCGACTTCGCGCTGCTGACGCCTTCGCCGGCAACCTCGATTACCGCGTGGGCCGTTCGCGCCGACACGGCGAAAAAATACGGTTTGAGTAAGCTTTCCGATCTGCAGCCCATCGCTCATGAGCTGACGATCGGCGGGCCGCCGGAGCTGGCGGTACGCGCGCTCGGCCTGCCGGGCCTTAAGCGCGTCTATGGAATCGAATTTAAGGCGGTAAAGTCTCTTGATATGGGCGGGCCGCTGACCCGCCTGGCGCTCAACTCCGGCAAAATCGACGTCGCGACGGTTATCTCCACCCAGGGCAACCTGGCGAAAGAGGACTGGGTGGTGCTGGCCGACGATAAGCACGAGCAGCCGAGCCAGAACGTGGTGCCGCTGGTGCGTAAAGCCAGCCTGACGCCGACGGTGAGCAAGGTGCTGAACGAGGTATCCGGCAAGCTGAATAACGCCGCTCTGATTGAGCTCAATCAGCAGGTCGATCTGCAGCATAAAGACCCGGCAGCGGTTGCCGAACAGTGGGTCAATACCCATCTGGCAAGCCACTAATCTCTCCATGCCAGGGATCGGCAATGACAGGAAACGAGCCGCAAAATGTCTGAAAATCATATGATTCTGAACCTGTTTTTCTTTAATCCGCAGGGGGATTACCGGTTCTCATGGCGCCATCCGCAGGCGCCGGGCAAAGAAATTTTCACCCTCGGCTACTACGCGGAGCTGGCGAAGAAGGCCGAGGCCGCCACCCTTGACGCCATTTTCATCGCCGATCACATCGCCATCTGGGATACGGTACCCAGCGGCTTAACCCACTACGCGAACGCGCGCCTGGAGCCCATTACCCTGCTCGCCGCCCTCGCCGCCGTGACCGAACATATTGGCCTGATGGGCACCGCCTCCACCTCCTACAACGAGCCTTACAACCTTGCCCGCTATTTCGCCTCGCTGGACTTCCTCAGCAACGGCCGGGCGAGCTGGAACGTGGTCACCTCGTGGCTGGAAGAGGAAGCGGCGAACTTCGGCCTCGACCAGCTTCCGCAGCACGGCAACCGCTACCAGCGCGCCGGGGAGTTTATCGATGTCGTCACCCGGCTTTGGGACTCCTGGGAGGACGATGCCGTGCTGTATGACAAAGCGAGCGGCCTGTTTGCCGATTCGCATAAGGTGCACCACCTCAACCATCGAGGTGAGTTCTTTAACGTTCGCGGACCGCTCAACGTCCCGCGTCCGCCGCAGGGCCATCCGGTGCTGGTACAGGCGGGATCTTCCGAGGCGGGGAAAAACCTCGCCGCGGCGTGGTCAGATATGCACTTCGTGTTCATTAAATCCATTGCCGAGGGCCTGGCCTATCGTCAGGAGATGAATCAGCGGCTGCGTGGCTACGGGCGCGATCCGGCGCACTTTAAAATCATCGCCGGCGTTCTGCCCGTGGTGGTCAATTCCGACGCCGAGAAGGAGGAGCGGCAGCGGCTTAACGAGCGTTTGATGAGCGACCAGATGGCGATAGATCTGCTCTCATCCTATCTGCGGATGGATTTAAGCGCCCATTCGCCGGACCAGCCCCTGCCGCCGCTGCCGGACGAGGAGACGTTTGACGGCATCCGCACCGCGCTGCGGCTTATCCGCCACTACGATCCCAGCCTGACCATTCTGCAGCTGGGTCGCCTGCTGCTGCAAAGCTCCGACAGCTGGCTGCTGATCGGCAGCGCGGAGGAGGTCGCCGAAGCGCTGACCGCCACCTGGCGCGCCGGCGCGGCGGACGGATTTAACCTGATGTTCCCGCTGCTGCCGGGGGATTTCGATCGCTTCGTCGACCAGGTGGTGCCGATTCTGCAGCGTAACGGCGCGATGCGCACCAGCTACCCGCCGGGCACGCTGCGGGAGAAGCTCGGGCTACCGGCGGCGGAAAACCGCTTTGCTGCGGCCGATCCGCGCTAGCCCGCGCCGAAGGAGGCCCGGCCTCCTTCACAAACTTACAGCCGGGTCACGCCCCTTGTCGCCGCCTCAGCGCGCCACGCCAGCAGCTGCGCATACGGCTGGCGGGTCACGACGCTAAAATCGTCGATCAGCTGCGCCTCGCAAATATCCCGATACTGCGCCCCGCTAACCAGCTGATGCAGCGCCTCGCGTAAGAGCGCAATCGTCGCCGGCGGCGTATCCTTGCTGCTTATCAGCGGCAGCCCCGGCGCCGACGGGCTGCGTCCGATAACGCACAGACCGGCAAGCAGCGCCGGTTCGTGGCGCTGCAGCAGCGCCCAGCTGACGCAGTCAATCGCCGCAATATCGGCGGCTCCCTGCTGTAATTCAATCAGCGACTGGCGGTGGCTGCCGCTCCAGCGCACGGCGGAAAAAAACCGGCCGCTCTCGGCCAGCGGAGCCACCATGTTCCGCAGCGCATTGTAGCCGGACTGCGAATCTGGCGAATTGCAGACCGCCCGCCGCTGGCGAAAATCCGCCAGCGTCCGATGCTGATTCACCGCCTGGCTCACCAGCAGGCTGCGGTAGTTCACGCCTTCACACCCCGCCGCCGCGTAGTGAAAACAGCCGACGATCTGCACCTCCGGGAGCAGGGTCACCAGCGGATAGCCGCAGGTCTGGCTCAGCAGCAGCTGCGGATCGCGCCAGTGGTTCAGCAGCTCATCCCGGGGCCATCGCGTCGGCAGGTCCTCCACCGCCACCCCGCGGGCCGCGAGGATCTCGCGCAACGCCAGCCACAGCGCCCGCGTCTCTTCATGATTAACCGCATACATGGGAAAATCGACAACGTTACTCATGGTTCTCCCCCGCGCCGCTCTGCTTTTTAACGCCGGGATGGGCGTTCACCTCTACCGCACGGAACAAAAAGCGCCGCAGCCATTCGCCATAGCCGCGCACCAGAAATCCGTGGTTACGCTGCCGGTAGTTCTCCCGTTCGAGCAGATAAAGTTTACGCAATCCGTACCAGGGAACCCCCGGCAGGTCGTGATGGACTGAATGATAGTTCAGGTTAAGAAACAGCACGCGCCACGGCAGCCCCGCTTCATTAATCACCGAGCGCGCCAGCGGATCGTCGGCGGCCCGATGCTCAAGGAAGGAACGAACCTTGGTGAGCGCCAGCGCCGGATAGCTGACGACGGCGACAAAATAGAGTGGCGAAAAATCAACGCGCGCCATCAGCGCAAACAGGCCGGCCAGCAGCAGGCCGTGCGTAGTCCACATCGCCATCGCCGCCTTCTGACGCAGGCGAAAAGCGCGCCATGCGCTGACGAGCGTTTGCGCAATATCCAGCAGCGGCGCCAGCAGCAGCCGTCCGATAAAGGTGTTGCGCAGATGAATCACCTTGCGCTGCCAGGGCGCGAAACGCCGCCAGCGCTCGGCGGTAAAATAGTAGGATTCGGGATCATCGACCGGTATCGTGAGATGGTGATTATCGTGGTGCGCGAGATGCGAATCCCGGTACAGGCCGTAGGGATACCACACCGCCAGCGGCAGGATGCCCAGCAGCTGGTTCAGACGCGGCCAGCGCGTCGGATGGCCGTGTATCAGCTCATGCTGTAAAGACATATACCAGGCGCTAAACCAGATCAGCAGCAGCGTCGCCGGCAACAGCCCCAGGGTTTGCCAGTACGCGAGGGTGGCGAACCAGCCGCCGTAGATGGTGATAATCAGGAGCCAGGTCGGAAGTTCACTGCGCCATAGGCGGCTGCGTGAAAGCTGGTGAATCAGGTCGCGCTGCTGGGGGTGCAAATAGACAGACGTTTTTTTTGCCATTACTGCAAATACCGTTTCCGCGTTATCTTTTATCCTTCGAAGATGTGAGATAACACGGAGAATAACAAAGTATTTAAATCACTTAGCTTTGCCAGAACCGCGAGTTTGGCGAAGCGCTTGCAGGGCGCTGCCGATGCGGATGATGGCGGATATTGACCGCGGAGACGTCACCTCCCCGACCCGCGCGACTATGACCCCTATGCCTGGGCCGAAACCGTCCCCCGCGACTCGCCGATTATCCATATTAAACAAAGCATGTTGGATAAAGGCGGGCATCGACCGTTTACATTACAGTATAATGTTAACGGACGGATCCAACCCGAACCGCTGCCCGGCGCGCTCATACGCGGCGGCGCCGAGGATAACGAGATCTGCCTTGAGCTCAGTTTTAAAGAACGCGAACCGACCGATAGCCAGGTTGTCGCCGATATCGCTGAAAGCGTGGCCTTTTCGGCCCCGACATCGATAGCGGAGTCGAGGATCTGCAGGTCTAAATGATTGGGTCCGCATCGCCTGATGCCGACCGTTTAACAGGAGTGTGTCATGCCATCGTTAAGAGTCGCCTTTATCAAAGCCAACTGGCACGCGGAAATCGTCAGCCAGGCCGAGACCGGTTTCCGCCAGGAGCTGGATCGTCAGCAGGCGGAATACGCTGTCGATAGCTGGGATGTCCCCGGGGCGTTTGAAATGCCGCTGCTGGCCCAGCGGCTGGCGAAAAGCGGCAACTATGATGCCATCGTCTGCGCCGCGCTGGTGGTTGACGGCGGGATCTATCGCCATGACTTCGTGGCCCAGGCCGTGGTCAGCGGTCTGATGCAGGCGCAGCTGGCGACGGAAGTGCCGATGTTCTCGGTCTCTCTGACGCCGCACAACTTCCAGCCCGCCGCCGAATTTATCGATTTTTATCGCGAGCACTTCGTGAAAAAGGGCCAGGAAGCGGCGAAGGCGGTACTGCAGATCCATCGTCTGCCGCTGTCAAAAGCCTGAGAAGATGAAATTAAGCTCTCTTCCCGACGGCGACGAGTCCCTGAGCCTGCGGGCAGCCGGGCTCCACTAGTCACCGACGAGCTGACGGCGCAGGCCCTGCTCAATCCCCTGCTTTAGTCCCGACGGCCACGATAGCGGCCGCCGGGCTACTTCATCAGCGCCTGGAACTGCGGGTTAAACTCATCGAAAATAGGCAACGCGGCGGCGCCGAGCGCGGCGGTATCGGTGCCGGTCATCCCCATTTTCACCCGCATCCCCGTCAGGTAGCGCCCGCGCACCGACTGATACAGCGGCGGCAGGCGCGCCAGCACTTTTTCCAGCAGCGGCGCCGGCATCGTCCCGCCCACCACCACCGTTTCGGCATCAAAGACGCACTCCAGCAGGTTGATCGCCTGACGCAGCGGCGGCAGCGCGCTGTCAATCCAGCGGTCGAACAGCGCTTCATCCACCGCCAGCAGGTCTTCTGGCAGCGCCCGATAGGGGTCAAGGCCGCAGAACTCGTAGGCCGCCTGCAGCGAAACATAGCGCTCAAGGCAGCCCTGATTGCCGCAGTAGCACGTCCGGCCGCCCGGCTGGACGACGATATGCCCGACCTCCCCGGCGTTGTGCGCATGTCCGGTATAAATATGTCCGTCGGTAAAAATACCGGCGCCCAGCCCGGTACCGATATAGAGATAGACAAAGGAGTTCAGATGGCGGGCAACGCCGTGAAAACGCTCGCCGATGGCCGCCACCGTCGCGTCGTTTTCGAGGGTGACCGGCAGGCCGCTAAGCCGCGCCAGTTCAGATTCGACGTCCACGCCTTCCCAGCCGTTCAGAGTCGTCGGCCCGGTGGAGGAGATCCCCTCTACGCCAAAGGGCCCGGGCATCACCACGCCAATTCCCAGCACCCGGCCCCAGTCGAGCCCCGGCAGCATACGCAGCTCCTGTATAACTTCGCCAATGCGGGCAAAGGTGGCACCAGGCTGGGGCTTTTGCACCAAAATGAGCCGGCGAAAATGGATCTCGCCGGTGAGATCCACCAGCACCACGATCAGCGTTTGATGATCGAGATGAATGCCGATTGACCACGCGCTGGAAGGGTTGAGGCTCACCGGCACCGCGGGCTGGCCGCGCCCCGCCGCCCGCCGCGGCGCGTGGCTGGTGAGGATCTCCATCTGCTGCAGCTCGGCGACAATGTTAGAGACCGTTTGCGGGGTCAACGCGGTCAAGCGCGCCAGCTCCGCGCGGGTTAATTTGCCGTGCAGACGCACGGCTTCAATCACCACCCGCCGGTTGTGCACCCGCGCGTGCTCAAGGTTTGTTCCCGATGTTTTCATCATTTCCCTTCCTTGCCTTTCCCAGGCACCTGATGCTGCAATTCTAGCCCTCGTCACAAATCCCGCAACGACATTCTCAGGCTGACTTTCGCCTGGCACAAGCTTTGCTACGCTTATGCCAAGGGCCACGAATGACCTTGCGGCTGTATTGTCGCCCCGATTAAATCAATCAAATTGATTTAATAAATCATATCCCTTTTTTCTCAGTACAGCGGAGAGCAACATGAAATACCACAGCACACTTCGGGTGAAGGCCGGTCTGTTGGCTATGCTCGTCATCAGCGGCAGCGCGGCCGCGGCCGCCACCCAGGTCAACGCCCTGTTTATGACCCAGGCGGCGTACAGCGAAAACGATATTCGTGCGATGACCGCCGACTTCGAAAAGCAAAATCCGGATATTAAAATCAACCTTGAGTTCGTCCCCTATGAAGCGCTGCATGACAAGATCGTCGCGGCGCGCGGTGCCGGCGGTAACGGCTATGACGTGGTGCTCTTCGATGCCATCTGGCCGGCGGAGTTTAGCCGCTTCGATCTGCTGCAGGACGTCTCGGCGCGGATCCCCGCCGACGAGCGGGAAAAGGTGTTCCCTGGCGCAATGAATACCGTGGTCTACAAAGGCAAAACCCTCGGGATGCCGTGGATCCTCGACACCAAGTATCTCTACTACAACAAAGCCATGCTCGAAAAAGCCGGCATCAAGCAGGTGCCGACCACCTGGCAACAGGTGCTGGACGACGCCAAAATTCTTAAAGATAAAGGCGTGGTGAAATACCCGCTGGTGTGGAGCTGGTCCCAGGCGGAAGCGCTGGTCTGCGACTACACCACCCTCGTCTCCGGCTTCGGCGGTAAGTTCTACCAGGACGGCAAGCTCGACTTCTCCACGCCGGCTTCGCTGAAAGCGGTTACGCTGATGAAGAAATCGCTGGACGACGGCCTGACCAACCCCGCCTCGCGCGAATATCTCGAAGAGGATGTCCGTAAAGCCTTCTCCAACGGCGATGCGGCGTTCGCGCTGAACTGGACCTATATGTACAACATGGCCAACGACCCGAAACAGAGTAAAGTCGCCGGCGACGTCGGCATTATTCCCGCCCCCGGCGATACCCCGGATAAAGCCGGCGCCGTCAACGGCTCGATGGGCTTAGGCATTGCTAAAGCCAGCCAGCACCCGGAGCAGGCGTGGCAGTATATCCACTACCTGACCTCGCAGCCGGTGCAGGATAAATACGCCAAACTCAGCCTGCCGGTGTGGAAATCCTCCTACCACGACCCGGCGGTCGCCCAGGGCCAGGAGAGCCTGATCGTCGCCGCGGACAAATCGCTGAACGTCATGCTGTCGCGCCCGGAAACCGCCGACTATTCGCGGCTCTCCAACAACCTGCAGCAGCAGCTTCAGGCGGTGCTTCAGGGTAAAGAAACCCCGGAAGTCGCCATGCAGACCGTGGATAAAAGCGCGGCCCGCCTGCGTTAAGGACTTTTGATGCTGAGTTTGCAACAACGCGAGCGTCGTCAGGCATGGGTGCTGCTGGCGCCCATGCTGGTGGCGATGTTCCTGCTGACGGCCTGGCCGCTGGCGCGCACCCTGTGGCTAAGTTTTACCGATACCGCGCTGGTGGGAAACGGTGAGGCGACGAACTACGTCTGGCTGGAGAACTATCTCTATGCCCTGACCGACCCGGATTTTCGCGCCGCCTTTGCCCGTACGCTCTATTTTACCGTGGTCTCCGTCGCCATTGAAGGCGTTATCGGCGTGCTGGTCGCGCTGTTGCTCAATCAGCGCTTTGTCGGACGCAATATCCTGCGGGTGCTGGTGATACTGCCCTGGGCGCTGCCGACCATCGTCAACGCGATGATGTGGCGGCTTAACTTTAACCCGGACTACGGCAGCATTAACGCGCTGCTCAGCCAGCTGGGGATTATCGACGGCTATCGCAGCTGGCTGGGGTCGCCGGACTCGGCGCTGAATGCGGTGATGCTGGCGGATATCTGGAAAAACTATCCGCTGGTCACGCTGCTGGTGCTGGCAGCGCTGCAGTCCATTCCTGAGGATCTGTACGAGGCGGCGCGCCTCGACGGAGCCGGATCGTGGCGGCGCTTTCGCGCCATCACCTTCCCGGCCATCGCCGCCCCGCTGGGCGTGGCGCTGGTGCTGCGGACCATCGACGCCTTCAAGGTGTTCGATATCATCTACGTGATGACCCGCGGCGGCCCGCTCGACAGCACCAAAACCCTCAGCTTTTTCGTCTATCAGGAGTCCTTCAGCTATCTGCGGGCGGGCAACGGCGCGGCCTACGCCATTCTGATGACCCTGATGTGCGCTCTGCTGATCGCCCTGTATCTGTTTATGCTGCTGCGCCAGCGCCGCCGGAGCACTGAATATGAAGCGTAAAGTCCGTACTCTCCTGCGCTATCTGGCGGCGGCGCTGGTCGCCCTGTCGATTCTGGCGCCGATGCTGTGGCTATTTTTGATGAGCGTCAGCACCCCCGCCGATCTGACCCGCGTCCCGCTGGAGTGGCTACCGCGGCAGTGGGACTTTAGCCGCTACGGCCGCCTGCTCTCCCTGCAGCCCGGCGAGCCGGGGGCGCTATTTTTGCCCGCGCTGCGCAACAGCCTGCTGGTCACCGCCGGGGCGACGCTGGTCTCGCTGGCGCTGGCGGTGCCCGCCGCCTTTAGCTTCTCGCGCTATCCGGGCCGCGACGGCTGGCTGTACGCCGGTCTGGGTATTTATATGGTGCCGCCGGTGGCCTTCGTCCTGCCGCTGTATTTTATTCTCGAACATTTCGGCCTGCTCAATACCCGCAGCGGGCTGGTGCTGGTCTACTGCTCGCTGATTATGCCGTTCCTCACCTGGATGGTGAAAAACCAGTTTGACGCGCTGCCGCAGGATATTGAGCAGGCCGCGCGCCTCGACGGGCTGCGGGTGTGGCAGGTGCTGCTGCGCATCACCATACCGCTGGCGAAACCGATGCTCGGCGCTTCGGCGCTGTTTGGCTGGCTGCTGGCGTGGGATGAGTTTTTCTATTCGCTGCTGTTTACCAGCAATATCGCGGCCCAGACGCTGCCGGTCACCATCGCCGGGTTTACCGCCGGTCGCGCCACCGACGATGGTCTGGTGGCCGCCGTCGGTATTCTCGCCTCGGTCCCGCCTCTGTTTATCGCTATCTGGTTACAAAAAACGCTGGTCAGCGGCCTCACTAACGGTGGAAGTAAAGGATAACTATGCACAAGCTCGCCGCGCCCGTGCTCTATATCGCGGGCAATTACAATATTGATTTGATTATGGGCACCCTCGCGCAGTGGCCTCTGCCGGGGACGGAGGTGATGCTGGAGCATAGCGCCCTGCGCCCCGGCGGCTCGGCGGGCAACTGCGCCCTGGCGCTGGCCGCCATGCAGATCCCGCATCGCACCATCGGCTGCCAGGGCGATGACGCCTTTACCGCCTGGCTGGCGGCCCAGTTTCCGGGCAGCGCCGAGCGCTGGCCGCAGTACGCCTGCGAAACCTCGCTGACGGTGGCGGTAACACATCCCGATAAAGAGCGCTCTTTCCTCAGCAACTACGGGCATATTACCCGCCTCTCCGCCGACGACGTTCTCGCCCAGCTTCCCGACCAGGCGACGGCCGGCGATATCGTGCTGCTCTGCGGGACATTTTTGTGCACCGCCCTGCTGCCGCACTATCCGGCGCTGCTGCGGGCGCTGCGTCAGCGCGGTTTTCAGGTCGCCGTGGATACCGGATGGCCGCCGCAAAGCTGGGACCCGGCGCTGCGCGAGGCGGCGCACCAGTGGCTGGCCGATTGCGACTGGCTGCTGCTCAATGAAGTCGAAACCCTCGGCCTCGCCGCGATGAGCGAGCTGCCGCAGGCGGCCCGCAGCCTGGCGTCTCGCCTCAGCGGCCGGGGCGGCTGCATCGTCAAATGCGGCGCGGAGGGAGCCTGGTGGTGGACCGCGGAGCGCGGCGACCGCGCGCCGGTGAAGCCGGTCGAGGTGATTGACACCATCGGCGCGGGCGACAGCTTTAACGCCGGCTTTCTCGCCGGGTTGTTAAACGGCCAGCCGGCATCACAGGCGCTGCGCTGGGGCAACGCCGTCGCCGCGCACGCCATTAGCACCTCTCCCCGCCACTATCCCGACTGGCGAACCCTGCAACACCATATTGAGGAGACCGCCGATGGCCAGCGTTGAGCTGATAAAAGTCGCCAAACATTACGGCAAACAGACGGTGCTTCAGCCGCTGGATTTGACCATTCCTGACGGCAGCTTCACGGTGCTGGTCGGGCCGTCCGGCTGCGGGAAATCGACCCTGCTGCGGCTGCTGGCCGGACTTGAGGCCCTCTCCGCCGGTCAAATTTTGATGAACCGCCAGCCGATCGGCGATCTCGATCCCGCCGACCGCGACGTGGCGATGGTCTTTCAGAGCTACGCCCTCTACCCGCACCTGACGGTGGCCGAAAACCTCGCCTTCCATATGCAGGTCAAAAAGGTCGATAAAGAGACGCAGAAAAGCAAAGTCCAGCATATCGCCAGCCTGCTGGGGATCGATAAGCTGCTGGCCCGCTACCCGCGCGCGCTTTCCGGCGGCCAGCGCCAGCGCGTGGCGATGGGCCGGGCGATGGTACGCAACCCGCAGGTTTTCCTGTTTGATGAACCGCTCTCCAACCTTGACGCCCAGCTGCGCATGGAGCTGCGGGCGGAGATCAAATCGCTGCACCAGCGCTTTAAAACCACCATGATTTACGTCACCCACGATCAGGTTGAAGCTATGACTCTGGCCGACCAAATCGTGGTCATGCGCGAGGGCCTTATCGTCCAGCAGGGGCCGCCGCTGGAGATTTACGATCGCCCCTGCAACACCTTTGTGGCCCGCTTTATCGGCTCGCCGCCGATGAACCTGCTGGCGGGAGAGATCGTCAGCCGCGACGGGGTTCCCGGCGTGCGCTGCGGCGAGCTGTGGCTGGCGCTGCCGGAACGCTGGCAGCGGGCGTCGGCTCAGCAGGGAAGCGCGCCGGTCACCGTCGGCCTGCGTCCGCAGGATATCCAGCCGGCCGCTGACGGCCTGCCCGGGACGGTTAATATTATGGAGGTTACCGGGGAATCCACCCTGCTGCATCTCGACTGGCAGGGGTTCCCGGTGCACGTGCAGGTTGCCGGACGTATCGACGCCCGGCTCCAGCAGCCGCTGAATCTCGCCGCCCGACGCGAGAAAATCCACCTCTTCGATGCCGCCAGCGGCGAGCGGCTGGCGGAGGAGGACTAGCCGACGCGGGTGCCCTGGGCGGCGCCCGCGCTGTTTTCGGCGAAACAGGGTAAATAGCGGATACCGGCGATGACGCCAGCCGCGGCGCAGATCATCAGCGACATTCCCAGCGATTGCCCCCAGCCGACCAGCGCCAGCCCGAGGCCAATCAGCAGATAGTAGGCGAGACCGAAAATGGCCCCGGCGGTGCCGCGACAATCGCTGTAGGCGCCGAGCGCCGAACCGAGCACCAGCGGGATCGCCATAGCGAAAGCCAGCGCGATGCCGGCCATCGGCAGCAGGAACCAAAGCGAGTCGCGCCAGAGGTACACCGCCGCGCCGCCGATAAGATGGAGCCAGCAGGCGAGCAGCAGCATCCGTCCCTGAGTCACGCCCCTGCGTAGCAGTCGGCGATTCAGCAACGCCCCGGCCAGGGAGCCGCTGGCCAGCGCAATACCGCTGTAGCCAAACGCGGCGACCGGCAGGCGCAGCTGCGCGAAGATAAACGGCGCCAGGCTGTAATAGCTGAACAGGCTGACGTTGAACGCCGCGATCAGGATGGCCGCCAGGCCAATCTGCCCGTCCGTCGCCATCCGGCGCAGCACCGGCACAAACGCGGTCTTCGCGCTCTGCGCCGGCCGCGTCTCCGGCAGCAGCCAATGGCACAGCAGCAGCAAGACGCCGGCCAGCAGCGCCAGGGCGAAGAAAACGCCGCGCACTCCCCAGCCGGCGGCAAGTAAACCGCCGATCCAGACGCCTGCCGCCGGACTCACCGCCAGCGCCAGGCCGATAAGCGAAAACAGGCCGGCGAGCCGGCGGCCGCTAAAACGGTCCCGCAGTATCGTCTGGCTGACAACCGATCCGCTCGCCGCGCCAAATGCCGCTACGATCCGCGCCAGCAGCAGCAGGGTGAAATCCGTTACCGCCAGCGCCATCGCGCAGCCGAGGGCGTACGTCGCGATCCCCGCCAGCAGCGCCGGACGCCGACCGTACAGATCGCTCGCCCGCCCCCAAAAAAGAACCCCGAGAGCAAAGCCGATAAAGTAAACCGCCAGGGTTTGCGCCGCCTGCTGCGCGCTGACGGCAAAACGGACGCTGATATCGGTCAGCGCCGGGCTGTAAATGGTTTCCACAATCTGCGGAAACATCAGTAATGCGGTAACCAGCACTATGGCCGAACGCCCGAACATATCCACCTCCTGATAATAAGAGGCGCTATTGTAGGCAGGCCGCGGATCGGACATTATAAACATAGTGACTATATATATCGGAAATCGGACATTATGGCGTGGCTCGATGCGCAGGCGGCATTCAACCCGGATGCGCTGAACAAAACGGTGGTTGGCGTCCGGTCGGCGCTGGGTAACCATGACTCCGGCAGCCACCGGCACGACATGGCGCAGATCCTTTTTACCCGTCAGGGCTGCGTGAGCCTGACGCTTAACGACGGCGCGCTGCTGTGCCTGCTCCCTCCCACCCGGGCGGCGTGGATCCCGGCGGGCATACGCCATCGCGCGGAGATGAAAAGCATCGTCGACTATCGCTCGGTGTGGTTTGAGCCCCCCTGCTTTCCTGCTCTCCCCCAACGCCCGGCGATCCTCAACGTCGGCCCGCTGCTGCGCGAGCTGCTGGAGCGGGTGGCGGCGAGCCCGTGGGAAAGCGACTGGGAGAGCGGTACCGGCTGGCACCTTGCCGCCCTGTGCGCGGCGGAGATTAGCGCGGCGGCCCATGAGCCGATGATGCTCGCCCTGCCGCAGGATAAGCGCCTCGCCGCGCTGGGCGGCCACGCGCTGCCGCCGACGCTACGGGCGCTCGCCGCAGAGTGCGGAGCCAGTGAAAAGACCATCAGCCGTATTTTGCGCCGCGACACCGGGATGTCCTGGCAGCAGTGGCGGCAGCAGTGGCGATTGATGAAGGCGGTGGAGCTGCTGGCGACGGGGAAACGCATTACCGATGCCGCGCAGGCGCTGGATTTCGCCAGCGACAGCGCCTTTATCTACTTTTTCCGCACCATGACGGGGATGACGCCGGGGCGCTATCTTTCATCATCGACCGTGATTTAACGCTCGCGCTCCGGCGCAAACGGCGGCAGCTTCTGGAACGTATTCTGCAGCCCTTCGGACCACGCCCTGCGGATGGTGTTGAAGTAAGGATCGCTTTCGGTTATCCGATGCTGCTCCGCGCCGCTCAGGCTGCCGCTGCGGTAGAGCAGCGTATCAAGGGGCAGGCCGACGGAGAGGTTGCTGCGCAGCGTCGAATCTATGGAGATCAGCGCGCAGCACATCGCCTGCTCCAGCGGCGTGTCTATAGTCAGCACCCGGTCGATAATCGGTTTGCCGTACTTGCTTTCGCCAATCTGGAAATAGGGCGTATCGCGAGTGGCCTCAATAAAATTACCTTCCGGGTAGATATGGAACAGGCGGTGCGTCTCCCCCGCCAGCTGGCCGCCCAGCAGCAGGTTACAGTTAAAGTTGGTATTGCCGCAGTTTTGCTGGTTGCTGCTGTCGCGCTGAATAACCTCCTGCAGCGTTTTACCCACCAGCATCGCCGCGTCATACATGGAGCTTACCTGCATCAGGTTAGGCTCCTGCTGGGTGCGAATTCGCGCGCTCAGCAGGCTAATCACGCTTTGGGTCGTAGCCAGATTGCCGGCGGACTGCAGCACCAGCACCCGTTCAGCCTCCTGCTGAAAAACATGAAGCTTTTTGAAAGTCGCAATATGATCCACGCCCGCATTGGTGCGCGAATCTGAGGCGAATACCAGCCCATCCGCTAAACACATGGCCACACAGTAGGTCATCGTTCTCCGTTCCTGCCTTTATTGCTGCTGCGCCTGTTGCGAATGCTCGCGCACTTCAGCGTTGGTTAACATAATTTCCCCGCCGCCGCCCAGTCGGGTACCGCGCACCGGACAAGCGTCAAGATAGTCCAGCCCGGTCGCCAGCCGCAGGTGCTGATTCAGGTTACGGGTATTATTGGTAATATCAAACGATTTCCAGCGCCCGTTGAGCCACACCTCGGCCCAGGCGTGCATCGCCACGTGCTGCGCGTTATCGCTATAAACATAGCCGCTAACGTAGCGCGCCGGGATCTCCATCGCCCGACAGCAGGCGAGGAAAACGTGGGTATGATCCTGGCACACGCCCTTAGATCGCGCGAAAGCGTCGGCGGCGGAGTCCTGCACCTGGGTGGCTCCCGGCGAGTATGGCATTTTTACCAGCAGTTCCGCCATCAGCTGATTGAGGCTCGCCTCCGGCTCATCGGCGTGGTACAGGTTCCGGGCAAACTCGCGGATCCGCTCGTCGGGGCGGGTCAGCGGCGTACAGCGTAAAAAGACCAGCGGCGAGAGCAGCTCCTCTTCGTCTACCCCGCACTCCTCATCCTCCTGCGCGATATCGACCACCCCGCTGGCGCGAATCGAGATCTCTTTATGCGGGTTATCCAGCGTCAATACGTGCAGCACGTTGCCCCACGCATCGGTGGTCGTAATGCTCGCCCCGTCCGGCAGCGTCAGCGTCCAGGAGCTGATTTTTTGCCGGCCGGAGCTGCGCGGCGTCAGGCGCAGATACTGAGTCGAAAACTTGACTTCTTCATCGTAGCCATAGCGGGTCAGGTGGTCGATAACCAGTTTCATAGCGCCTCCAGATAGGTTTGTCTGATGCTGTCGGACAGGGCGTTGATCCGCGCCAGCAGTCCGTTGAGGTAACTCTGCAGGTCGGCGCTGGCCAGGTCTTCCCGGGTGCTGAAGCGCAGGTCGACGTTCAGCTGATGCGCCAGGCGCAGCGGCAGATGGGAGCGATCGTTGGCGATATGCTCCAGCTGGCCGATCAGATCGGAAATTGAGGCCCGGAGCGAGCGCGGGACGTCGTTGCGCAAAATTAGCAGCTCCATAACCGTCTCCCGGCTCACCGGCTGGCGATAAATACTGTTGTAGGCTTCGCGCGCGCTGACCGCGTTCAGCAGCGTGTCCAGCCGGTAGTACTCGCGCACCGGATCCGGGTCGCTGCTCAGCTGCTGGTCCTTGATCAGCAGCAGCTGGGTGGTCGCGTAGGCCCGTTCAATCAGCGTGCCGATGCCGATAAAGCTGAGGGCGTCGTTGCGCAGCAGCGTGCCCAGCACCGCGCCGCGAAACAGGTGCACCCGCTCTTTTACCCACTCAAGGAAACCGTCGCTGCCGAGCTCGCTAATCCCCTGCTGGCGTAGCCTGCGCAGCTCAATCCGCGTCGCGTTAATGCACTCCCATACCTCTGCGGAGAGGCTGCCGCGCACCGCGTGGGCGTTATTCCACGCCATCTCGACGCAGCTGTAGATGCTGCCGGGGTTGTTGCCGTCGAGGGCAAAGAAGTTAAACAGATTGCCCATCGAGAAGCGCGCGTGGCGCTCCTGAAACAGCTCGTGGGTCTGCGACAGGTTCAGCGGTAGGGCCAGATCCCGCGCCTGCTGGCTATGACGGGGGATCATCGAGAGTTTCCAGGTTACGTCGAGCACCCGGGCGTAGCTTTCCGCGCGCTCCAGATAACGCGCCATCCAGAACAGTTCACTCGCTGTACGACTTAGCATGATTCGTCATCCTCCATCACCCAGGTATCTTTGGTGCCGCCGCCCTGCGATGAGTTCACCACCAGCGAGCCTTCCGTCAGCGCCACCCGCGTCAGGCCGCCGGGCACCAGGCGGATCTCCTGGCCGGAAAGCACGAAAGGACGGAGATCGATATGCCGGGGCGACAGGCCGTCTTCGACGAAGGTCGGGCAGGTCGAGAGCGCCAGGGTATCCTGGCCGATGTAGTTGGCCGGGTTTGCCAGCAGGCGCTGGCGGAACGCTTCACGCTCTTCTTTCGTCGAACGCGGGCCGACCAGCATGCCGTAGCCTCCGGCGCCGTGCACTTCCTTAACCACCATCCGATCGAGGTTGTTAAGCACGTACAGCAGGTCTTCCGGCTTGCGGCACTGCCAGGTCGGGATATTGTTGAGGATCGGCTGTTCGCCGAGATAGAAGCGGATCATCTCCGGCACAAAGGGGTAGATCGATTTATCGTCGGCCACGCCGGTGCCAATCGCGTTCGCCAGCACTACGCCTCCCGCGCGGTACACCGACAGCAGGCCGGGCACGCCAAGCATCGAATCGGCGCGGAAGGCCAGCGGGTCAAGATAGGCGTCGTCGACGCGGCGGTAGATCACGTCGACCCGCCGCGGCCCCTCGGTGGTGCGCATATAGACCGCGTCCGCTTTAATAAACAGATCGGCGCTCTCCACCAGCTCAACCCCCATCTGCTGGGCAAGAAAGCTGTGTTCAAAATAGGCGCTGTTAAAGCGGCCCGGCGTCATCACCACCACGCAGGGATCGTCCACGGGGGAGCTTTCACGCAGGGTTTGCAGCAAATAGCCCGGATAGCGCTCCACCGGCGCAATATGATGCTGTTCAAACATCTCGGGATAGAGACGCATCATCATTTTGCGGTTTTCGAGCATATAGGAGACGCCCGAAGGCGTGCGCAGATTGTCCTCCAGCACGTAGTACTGGCCGTCGCTGTTGCGCACCATATCGACCCCGGTGATATGGGCGTAGATATTATTGGGTAGATTAATCCCCTGCATGCAGGGCTGGTATTGATCGTTCGCCAGCACCTGTTCCGCCGGAATAATCCCGGCGCGCAGGATATTCTGCTCGTGGTAGATATCGTAAAGGAAGGCGTTCAGCGCCTTCACCCGCTGGCGGATGCCGCGATCGATGCGCCGCCACTCGGCGGCGGGGATAATGCGCGGTACGCTATCAAACGGGATCAGCCGTTCGGTCCCCTCGCCTTCGCCATACACGTTAAAGGTGATGCCAATACGGTGAAAAAGCAGCTCCGCCTGCTCTTTTTTTTGCCGGATAGAGAATTGATCGGTGTTGTGAAACCATTGCCACCAGGCGTTATAGTGCTGGCGCTGCTGTCCCTCGACGGTAAGCATCTCGTCATAATAATGCCCGTCAGGAAGCGTTATTTTTATCATGGCCGTCTCCTCCGGTTGTACTCACTTTGGGGTAACCCCGGGAAGAGATAAGCATTAATTATGCCAGGTCACGGCCGGTAACCTGGCTGTGCAAGCCCGCAGCCTCGCGCCGCTTAACTGTGCAAAAAACAACCCGTCATTTTTCTTATATTTCACCCGGGCTGCACCACGATGAGGCACGGAAAGCCGCTTTGCGCCATTACGGCGAGAGCGTCTCCAGCCAGCGCGCATAGCGCTCCGGCCAGGCGACGGTTGGCGTGCCCGGGCGTCCCATCCCAAAGCCGTGACCGCCGCTGGCGTAGCGATACAGGCTGACCGCCACCTGATGCTGGCGGCAGGCGTCGGCCATAATCAGCGTATTGTGCGGATCGGACACCGGATCGTCCTGCGCCTGGGTTAAAAAGCAGGGCGGCGTGCGCCGGTTCACGTAGGTCTGCACCGACCAGGCGCGGTCAACGGCCGGTGAGGCGTGAGGTCCGGCGAGGACCCGGTGGGTCGCGGTATGGCTATAGGGCGGCTCCAGCGAAATAATCGGATAGATCAGCGCCGCTCCGTCGGCGCGGGCGGACAGCGCATCCCTCGCGTCGACCCGCGGATAAGAGGCAAAATCGGCCCGGCAGGCGGTCATTCCCAGCAGGTGGCCGCCGGCGGAAAAGCCCAGCAGGCTGACCTTTTGCTCGCGCTGGCGAATCAGACGCAGCGCGCGCTGGGCATCCTGCAGCGGCGCCAGGCCACCCGCCGCCCAGCCTTCGCCGGGAAGACGGTAGCTCAGCACATAGGCGGTATAGCCGCGGGCCGTTAGCCAGCGGGCGGCGGGCCACGCCTCCTTCGCCATTTCAATCCGCCGGTAGCCACCGCCGGCGGCGACCAGCACGCCGTGTCCGCGAGGCGCCGCCGGCTGCCACACCGACAGCTGCGGCCGCGCGATATGGCTGAGGGCGCCGCGGGCCGACAGCCGGCTCGCGCCCTGCGGCCCGCCGCCGCCCGGCGCGTCGCCGGGCCACAGCCACAGGGTTTCCTGCTGAGGATCGCGGGCGCTGGCGCGGTTGGCCGCCAGCAGCGCCGCGGCGCTAAACAGTAGAAAATGACGTCGGTTCACGGCTCGCTCCCGGTGGGCTTTTAGCTCGTTGTTACGGTAGCGCGATTTTAGCAGAAAGCGGCCACCCGCATGGCGCCCTTATCCGCCCGGCGGCGGCGCAAAATGCAGGTAAATTATCTGTTTTCACGCAAAATGTTAGCTGCGACACGCGTAGCGGCGGATATTCGTCTAAGGTTTTCTGATGGTCAATCGCAGTGGCAAAATCGTCTGTAATGATAAGGAGAACTACCCATGACGAGATCCGTTTCACGTCGCCCGGCAACGCTGCCCTACGCTTTGCGTCTGGCGCTGGGAGGCGCCCTCTTTGCGCTGTCGGCGCTGGCAGCCCAGGCCGATGAGACAAAGCCCGCCCCGCCGCAGTCGCCGGATATTCTGCTAGGCCCGCTGTTCAACGATGTGCAAAGCGCCAAACTCTTCCCCGATCAGAAAACCTTCGCCGATGCGGTGCCGAACGGCGATCCGCTGATGATCCTCGCCGATTATCGCATGCAGAAAAATCAGGCCAGCTTCGACCTGCGCCACTTCGTCGGGCTCAACTTTACGCTACCGAAAGATAACGATACGTACGTACCGCCCAAGGGCCAGACCCTGCGCCAGCATATTGACGGTCTGTGGCCGGTGCTGACCCGCAGTACCGTTGAGGTCGAGAAATGGGATTCGCTGCTGCCGCTGCCCAGGCCTTACGTCGTCCCGGGCGGCCGCTTTCGCGAGGTCTACTACTGGGATAGCTACTTCACCATGCTGGGCCTCGCCGAAAGCGGGCACTGGGATAAAGTGGCCGATATGGTGGCCAACTTCGGCCACGAGATCGATACCTGGGGACATATCCCCAACGGCAACCGCAGTTACTACCTGAGCCGTTCGCAGCCGCCGTTCTTCCCGTTTATGGTGGAGCTGCTGGCGACCCACGACGGAGACCAGGCGCTGAAAACCTGGCTGCCTGAGATGGAGAAAGAGTACCGCTACTGGATGGCGGGCGCCGATGCGCTGGAGCCGGGTAAAGCGAATCAGCGCGTGGTGCGCATGGAGGACGGCGCGCTGCTGAACCGCTACTGGGATGACAACGATACGCCGCGCCCGGAGTCCTGGCTCGATGATGTGACCACCGCCAAAAACAACCCCAACCGTCCGGCGACCGAGATCTACCGCGATCTGCGCTCCGCCGCGGCCTCCGGCTGGGACTTCAGCTCCCGCTGGATGGATAACCCGCAGCAGCTGGGCACCATTCGCACCACCAGCATCATTCCGGTCGATCTTAACTCGCTGATGTTCCGCATGGAGAAAACCCTCGCCCGCGCCAGCAAAGCTGCCGGCGATAGCGCGAAGGCGGCGCAGTACGACTCGCTGGCTAACGCCCGCCAGAAGGCGCTGGAGAAATACCTGTGGAATGACAAAGAGGGCTGGTACGCCGATTACGATCTCAAAAGCCACAAGGTGCGCAATCAGCTCACCGCCGCGGCCCTGTTCCCGCTGTACGTCAACGCCGCCTCCAGCGAACGCGCGGCCAAAGTTGCCGCCGCGACGCAGTCTCGTCTGCTAAAACCGGGCGGTTTAACCACCACTACCGTCAACAGCGGTCAGCAGTGGGATGCGCCGAACGGCTGGGCGCCGCTGCAGTGGGTGGCCGCCGAAGGGCTGCAAAACTACGGCCAGCAGAAAATCGCGATGGAGGTCAGCTGGCGCTTCCTCAGCAACGTGCAGCATACCTATGACAGCCAGCAGAAGCTGGTGGAAAAGTATGACGTCAGCTCAACCGGCACCGGCGGCGGAGGCGGTGAGTATCCGCTGCAGGACGGCTTCGGCTGGACCAACGGCGTGACCTTGAAAATGCTCGACCTGGTGTGCCCGAAAGAGAAACCCTGCGATTCGCTCCCGGCCGCACGTCCGGCGGCAAACGATAGCGCCGGTGGAACGGATAAGGCGGCGCCTGCCGCGCGTCCGGCGGCAAACGATAGCGCCGGCGGAACGGATAAGGCGGCGCCTGCCGCCGCGCATTAACCCCTCACCGCTCCCGACTTACGCCCGGCGGCTCAGCCATGCCGGGCGTTTTCCCCTCCCGAATGGCCTTTCGACTTCACCTTACCCTTATGGAGTAAGGCGGAAACTAATGTGTCGATTTTTGATCTCTGGCAACTTCATCAACGTTATATATGTAAATATATAGCGGTTTTTTCATCACTTTGTTTCAGGATAGAAACATATGCCTTTTTCGCGCCGTACGTTCCTGCAGGCTTTAAGCCTCATGCTGTGCTTTCCCGGCCAGAAGAGTCGCGCCGCCACGCCTTTGGCCCTGAGCATTGGCGAACGCCCTGCGCCGGCGGCTATCCGGCGGATTGTCAGCGCGGGCGGGCCCGCCGATATGCTGCTGCTGGCCGCCGCGCCGGAAAAGCTGCTGGGGTTTTCCTCATTTGATTTTGCCCTCTTCCCGGACGCTCCGCTGCCCGATAGCATCGCCCGGCTGCCGAAAACGGGCCGTCTTGCCGGACGCGCCAGCACCCTGTCGCTGGAGGGGCTGCTGGCCCTTGAGCCCGATCTGGTGGTGGACTGCGGGAGTGCGGATGATACCTGGATCTCGCAGGCGCGCCGGGTTCACGCCCGCAGCCATATTCCGTGGGTGCTGATTACCGGCACCCTGGCCTCCTCGGCGCAGCAGCTGCTGACGATCGGCGATATCGTCGGCACCGTCGAACGCACCCGGCGGCAGGCGGCGCTGGCGCAAACGTTTATCGCCGAGGCGCTCGCCTTCTCCTCCGGCGCCGGGGCGCGCACGCGTTTTTACGCCGCCCGGGGCGCCCGAGGGCTGGAAACGGGCCTCGCCGGTTCACTGCACACGGAGGCGGCGGAGCTGCTGGGATTAGAGAACGTCGCGCGGGTGAGCGGACGCAGCGGGCTGGCCCAGGTCTCGCTGGAAAATCTGCTGGAATGGCAGCCGGATATCATCCTCACCCAGCAGGCCACGACGCGGGACGCGATTTTACGCGACCCCGCCTGGCAGGGCGTCGCCGCCGTGGCGCAGGGGCGGGTTCTGCTGCTTGACGGCCTGCCTTTTGGCTGGCTGGACGCGCCGCCGGGGATCAACCGCCTCGCCGGGATGCGCCGCCTGCACGCCTGGCTCGATCCGCGAATCCGCGCCACGCTGCAGCAGGATCTGACCCGCTACAGCACGCTATTCTGGCACGCGGCGTTAACGCCCGAGCGCTATACGAGGCTGGTGAATCGTCCATGAAGCCTGCAACTTTGAGCGCCGCGCTGCTGCTTGCCGCCCTGCTGGTCCTCTCGGCAGCCCTGCTGACCGGCCCGTGGAACCTGACCCTCGGGCGGCTGTTCGATCTGCTGTTCGATCCGCACAGCGCCTCGCTTCCTCCGCAGGCCGGCATCGTATTCTGGCAGATACGCCTGCCGCGCATCGGCGCCGCGCTGGCCATCGGCGCGTCGCTCTCCGCCGCCGGAGCCGCCTACCAGGGAATGTTTCGCAATCCGCTGGTCTCGCCGGATATCCTTGGCGTCGCCGGCGGCGCCGGTCTCGGCGCCTGCCTGGCGCTGGTGTGCGGAATGTCGACGCTCTATATCCAGCTATTCGCCTTCTGCGGCGGCCTGCTGGTGGTCGCCGGCGTCGGCGTCGTCTCCCGCGCCATCGTCCGCCACGATCCGGCGCTGACGCTGGTGCTGGTGGGGATCTGCCTCGGCACGCTGTGCGGGGCCGGGATTTCGCTGATCAAAATCCTCGCCAACCCCTACACCCAGCTGCCCTCGATCACCTTCTGGCTGATGGGCGGGCTCTCCGATATTACCCCCGGCGATCTGACCGTCGCCGCTCCGCTGATGCTCGTCGGCTGCCTGCCGCTGTGGCTGCTGCGCTGGCGCATCAATCTGCTGACCCTGTCCGATGACGAAGCGCGATCGCTGGGGATCAACGTCGCTCGCCTGCGGCTAATTGTGGTCGCCTGCGCGACCCTCGCGACCGCCAGCGCGGTCGCTATTGCCGGCATTATCGGCTGGGTCGGGCTGATCGTCCCCCATATCGGGCGGCTGCTGACCGGCAGCAATCATCAGCGCCTCCTGCCGGTGGCGATGGGGCTTGGCGCCGTGCTGCTGCTGCTCACCGACACCCTGGCGCGCGGACTGAGCGCCAGCGAAATCCCGCTCGGGATCCTGACCTCTTTTATCGGCGCGCCCTTCTTTCTGGCGCTGCTGCTGCGCAGGAGCCGACCATGACGCTACTGACGGTACGCCATGCCGAAATTGGCTATCCCAAACGCGCCGTTTTGCGCGACGTGTCGTTTTCGCTGCAGCCTGGCACGCTGTGCTGCCTGCTCGGCGCCAACGGCAGCGGGAAAACCACGCTGATGCGCAGCATACTCGGCCTCCTTCCTCTGCGCGACGGCCAGATCCTGATCGACGGTCTGCCGGTAACCCAGCTGTGCTCCCGCGATCGCGCCCGCGCGATCGCCTGGGTGCCGCAGGCGCACGACGGGGCCTTCGCCTTCAGCGTCCTCGATATGGTGCTGATGGGCCTTAGCCCCTATATCGGTACCTTCACCCAGCCCGCCAGAAGCGAACGCAGTATCGCCTACGCCCAGCTGGAGGCGCTGGGTATCGCTCATCTCGCCGAGCGGAACTGGGCCACGCTGAGCGGCGGCGAGCGCCAACTGACCTTAATTGCCCGCGCGCTGGTCCAGCGCCCGCGTCTGCTGCTGCTGGATGAGCCGGCCTCAAGCCTCGACTTCGGCCACCAGATCCGCCTGCTCGACACCCTGCGCCAGCTGCGGCAAACCGGGATGACGCTGTTTATGGCCACCCACCATCCGCTGCACGCCCTCGCCATCGCCGATAGCGTGATCGCGGTCGAACCAAACGGCCTCGTCACTCAGGGAACGGCGGAGCAGCAGCTCTCACCGGGCAACCTCGCCACCCTGTACGGCGTGACGCCCGCCCAGATCCGCCACCATCTTGGCCACCCCCACTTTCAGGAATAATTATGCTCATTGACGATATTGATTTTGCCGGGCTTTACCAACAGCAGCTCAGGCTCGCCGGACGCACCGAGAAATCGCCCGCCCACTGGGACGCGCGGGCGGAGAAAATGGCCGACAGCTGCGCGCAGCCTACGGACGGCTACCTGCTGCAGCTACTGGCAAAAATAGACTTAACCGGGGCACAAAGCCTGTTTGATATGGGCTGCGGGCCGGGAACCGTCGCCCTGGCGCTGGCGGATAAACTCACTGCGGTACACGGCGTCGATTACAGCCAGGGAATGCTGGAGGTAGCCGAAAAGCGTGCGGCGCAGATGCGCATCGCCAACGCCTGCTGGCATCTCCGGGCGTGGGAGGAGTCGTGGCACGATATTCCGCGCTGCGATATTGCCGTGGCCTCACGCTCAACGCTGGTCGGCAATATGCGCCAGGCGATGGATAAGCTCAACCGCCAGGCGCGGCTGCGCGTCTATACTACCCACCTCGTTCAGCCAACGTTTATGCCGCCGGCAATCCAGCGCGCGCTGGGACGCGAAGTGATCGAACTACCGAACTATATCTACGCGCTGAACGTCCTGTATCAAATGGGCATTCACGCGCGGGTCGATTTTATCCGTGGCCCCAGCTGCCAACGGGATAACGCCACCTTTGAACGTTTTGAAGAGAACGTCAAATGGACGCTTGGCGTACTCAACGAAGAGGATCGCGCGCGGCTTCGTCACTGGTATCAGCGGCAGGACCCGCAGGCCATCGCGCCAACCAACCGCGACTGGGCGCTTATCTCCTGGGAGTGTGGGGAAAACGTATGATCTACTTCCCCCAGGCGCTGACCGACGCGTGGCTGATGGAGGATATTCAGGGCGGCGACCTGACCACCCGTGCGCTGGCGATTGGCGCGCGCCCCGGCGTCATGACCTTCAGCCACCGTCAGGGCGGCTGCGTCAGCGGTATCTCTCCGGCTGGACAGATGCTGAAAAGCCTGGGATTAAGCGTAACCGCGCTACAGGAAGAGGGCGCGCGCGTCCCGCCCGATGCGCCGCTGCTGCGTGCGACCGGCAGCGCTGAGGCGCTGCATCAGGGCTGGAAAGCGGCGCAGAACGTGCTGGAGTGGAGCTGCGGCGTATCGGCTTATGTCGCGGAAATGCTGACGCTGCTGCGCGCCCGCCATCCCGCAGCGCACATCGCCTGTACCCGCAAAGCCATTCCCGGCACCCGGCTGCTCGGTACCCAGGCCATCGTCGCCGCCGGCGGGCTGATCCACCGGGCCGGCTGCGCGGAAACCCTGCTGCTGTTCGCCAATCATCGCCGGTTCCTCGCCGACGACGGCGACTGGCGACACGCCGTTCAGCTCCTGCGCCAGTCAGCGCCGGAGAAAAAGGTTGCCGTTGAGGCCGACACGCTCGAAGAAGCGCTGGCCTCGCTGCAGGCGGAACCCGACATCCTGCAGCTGGATAAATTTACCCCGCAGCAGGCGCGCCAGGTTGCTGACCTGGCGCAGCGTATTGCCCCGCGCTGCACGCTGGCGCTGACGGGCGGAATTACCTTAACCACCTTAACCAACTACCTCGATTGTGGGATTGAATTGTTTATTACTTCGGCGCCGTGGTATGCGCCGCCGGCGGATATTCAGGTTCGCCTGGAGCCGGACAGTTCAAGATAAAAAAACGAAAACAGGAACAATAAAAATGAGAATCAGGAAGCGCTATCTTTGCACATTGATTAGCCTCAGCTTAGGTCAGACCGCCTGGGCAGACCCGGCGGAGGAGTCCATGACCGTCTGGTCAAGCCCCGTCCCGGCGGCGACCACCAATATCCTCGGACAGGAGACCATCAAGAGTCTGGATAAGCAGGATGTCGCGCACGCGCTATCGGTGGTCCCCGGCGTGGTGTTACAAAAGTCAGGCAGCCGCAACGAGCTGCAGGTAAAAGTCCGCGGCTTCGATGGCCGTCAGGTCCCGGTTTTTTTTGACGGCGTGCCGATCTACGTCCCCTACGACGGCAACCTCGACCTGGGCCGGTTTCTCACTTCCGATATCGCCTCGGTGGAGGTATCAAAAGGCTACTCTTCCCTGCTGCAGGGCCCGAACCAAATGGGCGGGGCGATCAACATCACCACCCCGCGCCCCAGTAAACCGCTGGAAGCCAGCATCGGCTATCGTCAGGGCTGGAGCCGCAGCGAAACTAATGCCTATGACACCCATGCCTCCCTTGGGGCCAGCGGCGATCTGGGCTACATCCAGCTCAGCGGCAGCCGCCTGAAGCAGGATTTCCTCGGCCTGCCTCACGGAACGAATAACCCCGTCGCCGGGGAAGACGGCAAGCTGGTCAACTCAGCAAGCGATGATAAGCGCGGCATTATTAAGCTCGGCTTCACGCCGCGCGCTAACGACGAGTACGCCCTGACCTATATCAAGCAGGATGGCGAGAAGCAGAACCCGCCTTACGCCGGAACCAGCAGCCAGAAATCCCGCTACTGGCAGTGGCCGGAGTACGATAAGGAGAGCTATTACTACCAGGGCACGACGCACCTCGGCGACAGCTTCACCCTGAAAAGCCGCCTCTATCACGACACCTTCAAAAACACCCTGCTGATGTATAACTCGCTGGCGGACCTGCACAATAAAAACGGCAGCTACAGCCACTATAGCGACTACAGCACCGGCGCGGGGCTGCAGCTCGCCGCCGACGTCCGCCAGAACGACCAGCTCTCTTTTGCCGTTAACTGGAAAGATGATGTTCATCGGGAGAAGAGCGCCGTCAACGGTCCTTACGATCGCTATAAGGATCGCACCTGGTCCGTCGCCAGCGAATACCAGTGGGCGGCGGCGGATAATCTCGACCTCGTCGCCGGGATGAGCTATGACTGGCGCAACAGTCTTCAGGGAATGAAGCACGAAAAGAACGGCAGCGTGACCCATTACGACGACAACCGGCAGAGCGCGTTTAACTGGGAAACGATGGCTCGCTACCGCTTTCGCAACGAAGATACCCTGTCGCTCTCCTGGTCCGATCGCACCCGCTTCCCGACGCTCAAAGAGCGCTATACCACCTCGAAACCGGCGAAAGACCAGATTGCGCTGGTCAATCCGCAGCTCAAGCCCGAGCGCGCCCGCGGCGTCGATTTGACCTGGAATGGACACCTCAACGACCGCTGGGCCTACGAGATAAGCACCTACTATAACCGGGTCAGCGACGCCATCCTGGCGATCAATATCGATGCCGATACGGTGCAGAACCAAAACAGCGGCCGGGTTGACTATACCGGCCTGGATGTGGGGATCAAAGGCTCGCCGTTCGACCTGCTCGACGTCGGGCTAAGCTACGGTCTGATTCATGCTGATGCCAAACGCGAAGAGGCGGGCAAGGTCACCGACCTGCCGGTGCAGACGCTGACCGCCTGGCTGACGCTCAAGCCCGTCGAGCCGCTGCAAATCACGCTCTCTGAAGAGGCGCGCACCTCCAGCTATAGCAATAGCGACGGATCGCAAAAAGCGCCGGGATTTGCCATCACCCATCTGCGGACCGATTACGCCATCGGCCACGGTTTTAGCGTCAACGCCTCGGTCAATAACCTCTTCGATACCCGCTACTACTACGGCGAAGGATTTATTGAGGAAGGGCGTAACTTCTGGGCCGGCGTGGAATATAAATTCTGAGACCTTCTCCGCCGCGGCGGAGAAAAGGAGGACATCATGATTGCAGATTTTCCGGTAATGCTGCGCAGCATTCTCGGCAACCAGCGCCAGGCGGACGGTTCCCTGCGTAAAACGGCGTTAAGCGGACGCGTCTTTCTCAACACCCACGGTCTGCAGGCAGAAAACGGTATTGAGGAGCATTTTGCCGATCCCGACTGCGCGCTGATGCACTACGCGCGGGAGCATTACGACTACTGGCGCGAACGCTATCCGGCGTTGGCGGGGCAGCAGCTGCATATCGGACTGTTCGGTGAGAACTTTTCCACCCGGGGGATGACGGAAGCCAACGTCTGTCCGGGGGATGTTTTTCGCCTCGGCAACGCTGAAATCCAGATCTCCTGGGGACGCGTGGCCTGTCAGACTATGGCCGAGCGGCTACGGGACCCTCACGCCCCGGAGCTGATGCACCAGCAGTCGCGCAACGGCTGGTTTTACCGGGTACTCACCCCCGGCGAGGCCGGCTGCAGCGACAGCTTTGTGCTGCTCGATCGGCCGGCGGAGGGCTGGCCGCTTAGCCGGGTGCAGGCCATCGTCTTTAGCGACGGCGGTACGTCTGAAGAGCTGCTGGCGCTCTCAGCCATGCCGTTCCTTGCCGATGGCTGGAGAGCGCTGGCTCTGCTACGTCTGCAAAGCCGCTCTTAGCCCCCGCAGTTCCTTAGCGTCGGGCTACTAAATCTGGTAGCCCGGCGCGGCGGCTTTCGCCTCGACATCTCCTGCCCGCCACGCATGCGCCGATAAACACCATATTTATCATAGGGTTTTACTTTCCTGTGCGCCAATTACAACTTGATAACGAAAAAAATAAACAATAATAATTCGCATTACTTTATGACGGAAATTGACACTTTCGCTTTTTCTCGTGGCGGCGTACAGGAGTACCAGGCTGCGTAACTTCAGGATTATGCAATGATCGCTCGCGTCACCTTCAAACGCTCCGCCTTGCTGTGCGCCCTCGCTACCGCTTTCCCTCTCGCAGGCCTTGCGGAAGAGACGGTTGTCGTCACCGCCCAGCCCGTCGATTCCGCCAGCACGCCGACCACGAGCTATAGCGCAAAGACCTCCGCCGGGGCCACCAAAACCGATCAGCCGCTGATTACTACCGCCCAGTCGGTGTCGGTCATTACCCGACAACAAATGGCCGATCAGGGGGCGAATACGATTAGCCAGGCGCTGCAGTACACGCCCGGCGTCTACTCAAGCTTTGGCGGCGGCGCGACGCGTTTTGATACCGTCTCCCTGCGCGGCTATCACGGCGGCGACGTGGACAACCTGTTCCTCGACGGAATGCGCCTGATGAGCGATGGCGGGAGCCACAACGTCATTCAGGTCGATCCGTGGTTTATCGAGCGGGTGGACGTCATCCGCGGCCCCTCCTCCGCGCTGTACGGGCAAAGCGTGCCGGGCGGCGTGGTCAACCTGACCTCGAAGCGCCCGCAGTTCACTTCCGAAGGTCATTTCCGTCTTAGCGGCGGAACGCAAAATACCAAAGGCGCCGCCTTCGACTATACCGATGCCATTAACGACCAGTGGGCCTATCGGATTATCGGCATGACGCGCTCCAGCGATACCCAGTATGACAATTCCCGCGAAGAGCGTTACGCCATTTCGCCGTCCCTGCTCTGGCAGCCGGATACCGACACTTCTCTGCTGCTGCGCGCCTATCTGCAAAAAGATCCGTCGGGCGGCTATCACGGCTCGCTGCCGCTGGACGGCACCCGCTACGCGCACAACGGGCGTAAGCTCTCCACCGGCACCAACGAAGGCGATCCGTCCGATGGCTATCAGCGTCGCGAGCAGATCTACAGCTATGAATTTAATCACCAGTTCAGCGACGTCTGGTCGGCCTATTCCGCCGGCAGCTATACCCACACCAACGTCTCGTTAGATCAGGTGTATCAGGTGGGCTGGGTTGACGACAAGAATATGCTCTCCCGCGGCTACAGCGGCTCTCGCGGCTCGCTGGACGCGTGGTCCACGGATAACCGCCTGCGCGCCGATTTTAGTACCGGCGAGCTGGCGCATACCCTCATCCTCGGCGCGGAATACCACCGCTTCCGCAACGATTTATGGACCGGTGCCGGCGGCGCCTCGCCGCTCGATCCGTTTAGCGGCTATACAGCCCAAACCGGACACACCGTCACCTACAGCGATAACAATAACCGCCGCTACTATCAAACCGGGCTCTATCTGCAGGATGAGATGGTGTGGAATCGCTGGCATCTGGACCTCTCCGGCCGCTACGATCGCATCGTTTCCCAGCAGGTCAGCGACACGTTCGGCACCTCCAGCCGCCGTTCGGATGACCATATCAGCGGCCGCGCTTCCCTGCTGTACGCGCTGGAAAACGGCCTCTCGCCGTACCTGAGCTACAGCCAGGCAATTACCCCGGCGATGCTGCCGGGAGCCGACGGCACCCTGCTCAAACCGACGACCGCGGAACAGGTAGAAGCGGGTCTGAAGTTCCAGCCGCCGGGCAGCGCCGATATGTACAGCATCGCCATCTATGATTTAACCCAGAAAGACGTGGCCACCCGCGATCCGAATATCGCCACCGCGACCTTTGTTCCGGCCGGGAAAGTTCACTCTCAGGGCGTCGAGCTGGAGATGCATAACCAAATTACGCCGCAGCTGAGCACCATCGCCTCCTATACCTGGAACCGCCTGCGCTTCCAGGAAACCAAGGATGGCACCAACGATAATACGCCGCAGCTCTCGCCGGATCAGATGGCTTCCTTCTGGGCGCACTATCAGTTCCCGGCGGGGATCAGCGCCGGCGCGGGCGTACGCTACATTGGTAAACAGTGGGCGGATGACGCCAATACCGAGCGCCTGCCGTCGGTGACCCTGCTGGATGCGATGGTGCGTGCGGATCTCGGCGTCTGGTCGCCGTCGTTGAAAGGGGCGTTTGTGCAGGTGAACGCGAATAACCTCAGCGGCCGGGAGTATCTGTCCGGCTGCTACGGAACCGGCAACTGCTACTGGGGCGCGGAGCGTAGCGTGACGGCCACCGTCGGCTACGATTTTTAAGAGATAGCCGATAACTCTCCCCCCGGCCGCTGCGCCTGCCGGGCTACAAAATCACGCGATCTGTAGCCCCGTTAAGCGCGGCGCGACCGGGGGAAGGCGGCAATGATTACATCGCATCCAGCGCTTTCTGCAGCTTCCAGATATAGCGTGGAGCCTGCGGAGCCGGATGCTTTTTCGCTACGTGCTCGAAGAAGTCGTCGGCATCCATATCATTGATCTCGTCAATCGCGTCCTGGCGATTCGACGAGAAGGTGCGCAGCAGCGCGCCGGCGCCGTTGGCGTAGGAGACCACCACCGCGTAGCGCATCACCTGCGGATCTTTAATCCCGGCCAACGGACCGTTCTCAAGAATGCTCAGGTAGGCCGCGCCCATCGATATATTGCGCTCAGGATTTTTCAGCTCGCTAACCGACGGTTCGCCGCGCCAGCCCATGCGCTGATAGACGTCGCGCCCGGAGGTCGAGGGCTTCAGCTGCATCAAACCAACCGCGCCGGATTTACTCACTACCGTTGGATTACCGCCGGACTCAATGGCGATAATCGCCGTCACCAGCTGCGGGTCAACGCCCCACGCCGCGCCGGCTTTTTCGCTGATCGGCATCCACTGCATTGCCCGCTTCACCGGAACCTCGGCGTTCCACGGCGGATTGCGGTAATCATGTTTTGAGCTACAGCCGGCCAATAACACACATAAAAAAACGCACCATCTCAATTTCACACATCTATCCTTATTGGCTGAAGTTTGCCGCCTGGAGATGACAATAATCGCTCCAGGCGGCATGATAACCCTTTCATTCTTAGCAAGGAATTGTCATGTCTCAGTTTTATCTGGTCGCCCCCTCAGGCTACTGCACCAACCAGCAGGCCGCGGCCCGCGGCGTCAGCCGTCTGCAGGAAGCCGGACACCAGGTGATGCATCAGCAGGTCATTACCCGCCGACAGCAGCGCTTTGCCGGGACTGAGCAAGAACGCCTGAGCGATATCAACCAGCTCGCTACCCTCAGCGGCAGCAACCGCATCGTGATGCCGGTGCGCGGCGGCTACGGCGCCAGCCGCCTGCTGCCGCACATCGACTGGCAGGGCTTAACCGCGCGCCAGCAGCGCGACCCGCTGCTGATCTGCGGCCACAGTGATTTCACGGCGATCCAGCTGGGTCTGCTGGCAAAGGGTAGCATAATCACCTTCAGCGGGCCGATGCTGGCAGGTCACTTTGGTGCGGAAACGCTGGACCCGTTCACGGAATTTCACTTCTGGCAGGCGCTGAGCAGCCCGGAGTTTACCCTCGAATGGCACGGCGACGGTCCGGAGTGCCGCGCGCAGGGCACGCTGTGGGGCGGCAACCTGGCGATGCTCACCTCGCTTATCGGCACCCCGTGGCTGCCGCAGATTACCGACGGCATTTTGGTCGTGGAAGATATCAACGAGCACCCGTTCCGCGTCGAGCGTATGCTGCTGCAGCTGCTGCATAGCGGCATTCTTGCGCGCCAGCGGGCGATTATCCTCGGCAGCTTCAGCGGAGCCGCGCCCAACGATTACGACGCCGGGTACGATTTAGCGGCGGTTTACGCATACCTGCGCGCGCAGCTCGCGATTCCGCTGATCGACGGCCTGGATTTCGGCCACGAGCAGCGCACCGTCACCCTGCCGCTTGGCGCGAGGGCGCTGCTGGTGAACAATTCGGCCACCACCACCTTAACGCTGAGCGGCCATCCGGTGCTGACAGAATAAAATTTTCCGTGACACATTTCCGGATCCCCCGCAGATGGTTAATATGATGTCAAATTATCAAAATCTTCATACTCGTAAGGAGTACATGAACATTGGATGCCGGTGCGGTTATTAGTCTGTTTATTCTGGGTTCTGTATTAGTAACCTGTAGCATTTTATTGAGTTCCTTTTCCTCACGTCTCGGCATTCCGATTCTGGTCATTTTCCTGGCTATCGGGATGCTGGCGGGCGTTGACGGTATCGGCGGCATCCCTTTTGACAACTACCCTTTCGCCTATATGGTGAGTAACCTGGCGCTGGCGGTGATCCTGCTGGACGGCGGGATGCGCACCCAGGCCAGCTCCTTTCGCGTGGCGCTGTGGCCGGCGCTTTCGCTGGCCACCGTCGGGGTGCTGATCACCTCCTGCCTCACCGGGCTGATGGCGGCGTGGCTGTTTCACCTCAACCTGATTGAAGGGATGCTGATCGGCGCGATTGTCGGCTCAACCGACGCCGCGGCGGTGTTCTCCCTGCTCGGCGGCAAGGGCCTGAACGAACGCGTCGGCTCGACGCTGGAGATCGAATCCGGCAGCAACGATCCGATGGCGGTGTTCCTGACCATCACGCTTATCGAGATGATTCAGCAGCACCAAACCGGCCTGAGCTGGATGTTTGCGGTCCACATCGTGCAGCAGTTTGGCCTCGGGATCGTCATTGGTCTCGGCGGCGGCTACCTGCTCCTGCAGATGATAAACCGCATCGTGCTGCCTACCGGTCTCTATCCGCTGCTGGCGCTGAGCGGCGGAATTATGATTTTCGCCGTCACCACCTCGCTGGACGGCAGCGGCATCCTGGCGGTCTATCTGTGCGGTTTCCTGCTCGGCAACCGGCCGATTCGCAACCGTCACGGCATTCTGCAAAACTTCGACGGCCTGGCGTGGCTGGCGCAAATCGCCATGTTCCTGGTGCTCGGCCTGCTGGTGACGCCGTCCGACCTGTGGCCCATTGCGATCCCGGCGCTGCTGCTCTCGATGTGGATGATTTTTATCGCCCGTCCGCTGTCGGTTTTCGCCGGCCTACTGCCATTTCGCGGGTTTAACCTGCGCGAGCGGATATTTATCAGCTGGGTGGGATTACGCGGCGCGGTACCGATTATTCTCGCCGTCTTTCCGATGATGGCCGGCCTTGAGAATGCGCGGCTGTTCTTCAACGTCGCCTTCTTCGTGGTGCTGGTCTCGCTGCTGCTGCAGGGGACCTCGCTGTCGTGGGCGGCGAAAAAAGCCAAAGTGGTGGTCCCGCCGGTGGGCTGGCCAATTTCCCGGGTCGGGCTGGATATTCATCCGGAAAATCCGTGGGAGCAGTTCGTCTATCAGCTTAGCGCGGATAAATGGTGCGTCGGCGCGGCGCTGCGCGATCTGCATATGCCGCCGGAAACGCGCATTGCCGCCCTGTTTCGCGATAACGCGCTGCTGCATCCCACCGGCAGCACCCGCCTGCTGGAAGGCGATATTCTGTGCGTTATCGGCCGCGAGCGCGACCTGCCCGCGCTGGGTAAAATGTTCAGCCAGTCGCCGCCGGTGGCGCTCGATCAGCGCTTCTTCGGTGACTTTATTCTTGACGCCAGCGCTAAGTTTGCCGACGTCGCGCAAATTTACGGCCTCGACGGCGGGGAAGAGTATCGCGATCGCCAGCAGTCGCTGGGCGACGTTGTGCAGCACCAGCTCGGGGCCGCGCCGGTGGTGGGCGACCACGTTGAGTTTGCCGGAATGGTATGGACGGTCGCAGAAAAAGAAGAGGACCACGTTCTGAAGGTCGGGGTGCGCGTTGCGGAAGATGAGGCGGAGTGAGCCGCCTCACGAGAAGTTACACGGTCACAACGGGAACGCGCGGCGCCAGGGCGCACATCAGCTCATAGCCGACGGTGCCGCTGGCGGCGGCAACATCGTCGATTTTAACCTCTTTGCCCCACAGTTCGACCGGCGCGCCGATCCCGGCCTGTGGGCAAGGCGTTAAGTCTACCGCCAGCATATCCATCGAGACGCGCCCCACCAGCGTGGTGCGCACGCCGTCAACCAGCACCGGCGTTCCAGCCGGCGCGATGCGCGGATAGCCGTCGGCATAGCCGCAGGCCACAATGCCAATCCGCTGCTCTTGCGTCGTCCGGTAGAGGCCGCCGTAGCCCACCGCCTCGCCCGCCTTCAGGTTCTGCACGGCGATAATCTCGCTGCTGAGGGTCATGACCGGCTTCAGGCCGCTGTTGGCGATGTCCTGCCACTGGCCGGACGGCGACGCGCCGTACAGCACGATCCCCGGCCTGACCCAGTCAAAATGCGCTTCCGGGTGCCACAGCGTCGCCGCCGAATTCGCCAGCGAGCGCGAGCACGCCAGCCCTTCCGCCGCCTGCTCGATGCGGCGCATCGGCTCAACGATCCCCTGCGGGTTTTCCGCGTCGGCAAAGTGCGACATCAGCGTCATCTCGCTGACGTTGCCCAGCGCCCGCAGCTGCTGCCAGACGGTATGGATACGCTCCGGCATAAAGCCCAGCCGGTTCATTCCGCTGTTGACCTTAACGTAAATATCCAGCGGAGCGTGAAGCTTCGCCTGCTGTAGCGCCTTAATTTGCCAGTTGCTGTGCACGCTGGTGGTCAGGCGATACTTATCAAACAGCGCCAGCTCGTCGGCGTGGAAGAAACCCTCAAGCAGCAGAATCGGCCCTTTCCAGCCCTGCTCGCGCAGCAGGATCGCCTCTTCAAGATTCAGCAGCGCAAAGCCATCTGCGCCGCTCAGCGCGTGCCACACGCGCGCCAGGCCGTGACCGTAGGCGTTGGCTTTAACCACCGCCCACAGCCGCGAGCCAGGAGCCGCGCGCCGGACAATCTGTAAATTCTGCCGCAAGGCCGACAAATCAATGCTGGCCAGTACCGGACGGGACATGAAGACTCCTTAGTTGTGAACGCCGTGCAGGTGCTGGGCACGCGCCGGAGTGAAGCCCGGGCTATAGCGGGCGACGGCAAGGTCGTCGTACGGAATAGCCGGAGTGCGACCCGATATTAAATCGCTCAAAAGCTGTCCTGAGCCGCATGCCATGGTCCAGCCGAGGGTGCCGTGCCCGGTATTCAGCCACAGGTTTTTATACGGCGTGCGGCCGACAACCGGCGTGCCGTCCGGGGTCATCGGACGTAAACCGGTCCAGAAGGTCGCCTGCTCTACGTGGCCGCCGCGCGGGAACAGATCGCGTACCACCATCTCCAGCGTTTCGCGACGCGGCTGCAGCAGCTCTTTGTTAAAGCCGACGATCTCCGCCATCCCGCCGACGCGGATCCGCTGGTCAAAGCGGGTAATCGCAATTTTGTATGTCTCATCAAGGATAGTCGATACCGGCGCCCCGTCTTCCTCGGCGATCGGGATCGTTAGCGAGTAGCCCTTCAGCGGGTAGACCGGAATGTCCACCAGCCCTTTCAGCATCGCCGTCGAGTAGGAGCCGAAGGCCATGACGTAGGCATCGCCTTTCACAATTTCATCGCCGCATTTCACGCCGGAGATCTGCTCTCCCTCGTACAGCAGCGCATCAACCGAAGTATTAAAGCGGAAGGTGACGCCCGCCTGCTCCGCCATCGCCGCCAGGCGCGTGGTAAACAGCTGGCAGTCGCCGGTTTCATCGTTCGGCAAACGCAGACCGCCGGTCAGCTTGTGGCTCACCTCGGCTAATGCCGGTTCGACCTCCAGCAGACGTTTCGCCTCCAGCAGCTGGTACGGCACGCCGGCATCTTGCAGCACGGCGATGTCGCGGGTGGCGTTCTCATACTGTTTTTCGGTACGGAAGAGCTGCAGCGTCCCGCCCTGCCGTCCCTCATACTGGATGCCGGTGCTTTCGCGCAGCGCCTTCAGGCAGTCGCGGCTGTACTCCGCCAGACGCACCATGCGGCCTTTGTTTTCCATATAGTGGCGGGTGTCGCAGTTGCGCAGCATCTGCCACATCCATTTGAGCTGGAACTGCGTGCCGTCAAGACCGATCGCCAGCGGCGCGTGGCGCTGGAACATCCACTTGATGGCCTTCAGCGGCACGCCGGGCGCGGCCCAGGGGGCGGCGTAGCCCGGAGAAATCTGTCCGGCGTTGGCGGCGCTGGTCTCTTCCGCCGGCCCCGGCTGACGATCGATAACCGTGACCTGATGTCCCGCCTGGCTCAAATACCACGCACTAGCTACCCCAACCACCCCACTTCCCAGTATGACGACTCGCATAGCGACTCCGTAATAGTTAAAGAACAATCATCTGATTACAAATTGATAACTCAGTTGAAAATATTATTCAACATACGCTTTATTTATGGTGACTAATCTCACACCAAACCGCACCAGCACTGACCCGGTAGATTTACTATCTCCTGCTGCGCTTCATTTTTCCTCAGAATAAAATCCCGCCATAGCGGCTGAATCAGGCCTTTAAGATTGTGAAATCGCGAAGAAAAGAAATTGTCCGCAGGCGCAGTTTGTCGAGCCGTGTTCTATGCTTATTGGGAGGCTCTCCGTATAGAGAGAGTCACCGACAATGAGGGCGCGCTAATGGCTACGATTGATTCCATGAACAGGGACACGACTCGTTTAAGCGATGGACCCGACTGGACTTTTGAACTGCTGGAAACCTACCTCGCCGAGGTTGACCGGGTGGCGAAGCTGTATCGTCTCGACACCTATCCGCATCAGATCGAAGTCATTACTTCCGAGCAGATGATGGATGCCTACTCCAGCGTCGGCATGCCAATCAACTACCCGCACTGGTCGTTTGGTAAGAAATTTATCGAAACCGAACAGGCGTATAAGCACGGCCAGCAGGGGCTGGCCTACGAAATTGTCATCAACTCCAACCCCTGTATCGCCTATCTGATGGAGGAGAACACCATTACCATGCAGGCGCTGGTGATGGCCCACGCCTGCTACGGGCACAACTCCTTTTTCAAGAATAACTACCTGTTCCGCAGCTGGACCGATGCCAGCTCGATCATTGACTACCTGATTTTCGCCCGCAAATACATCACCGAGTGCGAGGAGCGTTACGGCGTTGATGAGGTGGAGAAGCTGCTCGACTCCTGCCACGCGCTGATGAACTACGGCGTTGACCGCTATAAACGTCCGCAGAAAATCTCGCTGCAGGAGGAGAAGGCGCGGCAGAAAAGCCGGGAGGAGTATCTGCAAAGCCAGGTGAATATGCTGTGGCGCACCCTGCCTAAGCGGGAAGAAGAGAAAGCCATCGAAACCGCGCGCCGCTATCCTTCTGAGCCGCAGGAAAACCTGCTCTACTTTATGGAGAAGAACGCCCCGCTGCTGGAGTCATGGCAGCGTGAAATCCTGCGTATCGTGCGTAAGGTGAGCCAGTATTTCTACCCGCAAAAGCAGACCCAGGTCATGAACGAGGGCTGGGCGACGTTCTGGCACTACACGATCCTCAACCACCTGTACGATGAAGGGAAAGTGACGGAACGCTTTATGCTGGAGTTTCTGCACAGCCACACCAACGTTATCTACCAGCCGCCCTACAACAGCCAGTGGTACAACGGGATTAACCCCTACGCGCTGGGCTTTGCCATGTTCCAGGATATCAAGCGCATTTGTCAGTCGCCGACCGAAGAGGACAAATACTGGTTCCCCGACATCGCCGGCTCAGACTGGCTGGAGACGCTGCATTTTGCCATGCGCGACTTCAAGGATGAGAGCTTTATCAGCCAGTTCCTGTCACCGAAAATTATGCGTGATTTCCGCTTCTTTACGGTGCTCGATGATGACCATCATAACTACCTGGAGATTTCCGCCATCCATAACGAAGAGGGGTATCGGGAGATTCGCTCCAAGCTTTCAGCCCAGTACAATCTGAGCAATCTGGAGCCGAATATTCAGGTGTGGAACGTCGACCTGCGGGGCGATCGTTCGCTGACGCTGCGCTACGTGCCGCATAACCGCGTACCGCTGGATAAGGGGCGTCGCGAGGTGCTTAAGCACGTCCATCGCCTGTGGGGATTCGATATCCTGCTGGAGCAGCAAAATGCCGATGGCAGCATCGAACTGCTGGAACGCAGCCCGCCGCGGCAAAACGCGCTGTAAATAGCGGCAAACAAAACGCCCGGCATGATAGCCGGGCGTTTTTTATCTTATCGCGGGTCTTAGCGCATACCGATGACTAAATCACCCGGCAGCGTTTTCTGCATACGATGCCAGATTTCACCGCTGTCATGCCCGTAGCGACGGACGATCTCATAAACCTGCTCGTGCTGCCCCTCTTCACAGACTTTAGCCAGCTGGTGATAGAAGCCCAGCGCCAGGCTGCGCGCTTCCGGATTGGCAAAATAGTGACGGCCAATGCGGGTATAGAGGCCCTTCATGCCGTTGAGGATCAGACCGTAGATCGGGTTGCCGGAGGCAAACGCCAGGCCGCGGAAAATACCGTAATCGAGATCGGCGAAGGCGTCCGCGTGGTCTTCCACCTCACGCGCCGCGGCAAGAACCTGGAGCGCGTTTTCAGGATGCTGACGGAAGGCCGTGCGGATAAAGATAGTGGAGATATTGGTGCGCACCGACAGCAGGTTATCAATCAGTTGCGGGACGCTGTCGTGATCGAGGCGCGCCAGCGTTTCGAGAATATTAAGACCCGACGTTTCCCAGAAGTTGTTCACCTTCGTCGGTTTGCCGTGCTGTATCGTTAACCAACCGTCACGTGCCAGACGCTGCAGAACTTCGCGTAAGGTCGTACGGGTAACACCAATAAGTTCAGAAAGCTCACGTTCGGCGGGGAGAATTGTGCCCGGGGGAAAGCGATTATTCCATATACTTTCAATGATGTACTCTTCCGCGAAGCCCGCAGGGCTCTGCGCCTTAATGACCATAGTAAGATTTCCATTACACAGCGTTGCAAATTCTACTCATCATACCAGAGCAGCTATAGGGCAGATAGCGCCAGGAGGTAATTAAAAGGGGATCGCCGTTTCATTTTGAGATTTTGCTCCTGGTACTTGATGAAACCGGGCGCGAGGCGAACCAGGTTGCTACCCTTTTTACTCAACTGTTAGTCTTGCAAATAGTTATACGTAAAATCATGTCAATATTTGACGGGGAAGGATGTCTGTCGTGGAAATGTCTTATGGTCGCGCCCTGTGGCGTAATTTTCTTGGCCAGTCTCCGGACTGGTATAAGCTCACCTTAATTGTCTTCTTAATCCTTAACCCGCTGCTGTTCTGCTTCAATCCGTTTGTCGCCGGCTGGCTGCTGGTTGTTGAGTTTATTTTTACCCTGGCGATGGCGCTCAAATGCTACCCGCTGCTGCCCGGCGGCCTGCTGGCTATCGAAGCGGTATTTATCGGGATGACCAGCGCGGAGCATATTCGCGATGAGATCGCCGGCAACCTCGAAGTGCTCCTGCTGCTGATATTTATGGTGGCGGGGATCTACTTTATGAAGCAGCTGCTGCTGTTTATCTTTACCCGTCTGCTGCTGGGTATCCGCAGCAAAATGCTGCTGTCGCTGGCCTTTTGTCTGGCGGCGGCGTTCCTCTCCGCCTTCCTCGATGCGCTAACCGTGGTGGCGGTGGTGATTAGCGTCGCGGTTGGATTCTACGGTATTTATCATCGCGTGGCCTCCGCGCGGCCCGACGATCGCGATCTGCTGGACGATAGCCATATCGATCCGCACTATCGCGACGTACTGGAGCAGTTCCGCGGCTTTTTGCGTAGCCTGATGATGCACGCGGGCGTGGGTACCGCGCTGGGCGGCGTGATGACCATGGTTGGCGAACCGCAAAACCTGATCGTCGCGAAAGCCGCCGGATGGCACTTTGCCGGATTCTTCTTGCGCATGGCGCCGGTGACGCTGCCGGTCATCGTCTGCGGCCTGCTCACCTGCCTGCTGGTGGAGAAGTTCAGGCTGTTCGGCTACGGCGAACCGCTGCCGCCCGCGGTGCGTAAGGTTCTGCAGGATTATGACGATCGCAGCCGGCGCCAGCGCAGCCGTCAGGATCGCCTGCGGCTTATCGCCCAGGGGATTATCGGTATCTGGCTGATTACCGCGCTGGCCCTGCATCTGGCGGAAGTCGGCCTGATCGGTTTATCGGTGATTGTGCTGGCCACTACCTTCTCCGGCGTGACCGATGAGCACGCTATTGGTAAAGCCTTTACCGAGGCGCTGCCGTTCACCGCGCTACTGACGGTCTTTTTCGCCGTGGTCGCGGTGATTATCGACCAGCGCCTGTTCTCCCCGGTGATCCAGTTCGTGCTGCAGGCGTCGCCGCACGCCCAGCTGTCGCTGTTCTATTTGTTTAACGGCCTGCTGTCATCCATTTCCGATAACGTCTTCGTTGGCACGGTCTATATCAATGAGGCCAAAACGGCGCTCCAGCAGGGAGCCATCAGCCTGCCGCAGTTTGAGCTGCTGGCCGTCGCGATTAATACCGGGACCAACCTGCCTTCGGTCGCCACGCCTAACGGGCAGGCGGCGTTCCTGTTCCTGCTGACCTCCGCGCTGGCGCCGTTGATTCGCCTCTCCTACGGGCGAATGGTATGGATGGCGCTGCCTTACACCATCGTGATGACCCTGGTCGGGCTGCTGGGCGTTGAGTTTACGCTGATGCCAGCGACGCAGTGGATGCTCGAACAGGGCTGGCTTGTGACGCCGCAGCTTCCCTGAAGCTGACGCGATATCGGCACATCCGCAACCCGCCACCGGATGTGCAATATTTTTACGTAATATTTTCGGACTAGCTGCTGGCGTCGGTTCGGTTTTCGTTTACACTGCCATGATTTAGCATGTTTCAGGGAAAAGACTATGTTGCGATATTTAAACCAGTGCTCAAGGGGACGCGGAGCCTGGCTCCTGATGGCGTTCACCGCTTTCGCTCTTGAGCTGGTTGCGCTGTGGTTCCAGCACGTTATGTTGCTGCAGCCTTGCGTAATGTGTATTTACGAACGCTGTGCGCTATTAGGCATTATGGGAGCCGGTATCGTCGGCGCCATCGCACCGAAAACGCCGCTGCGCTATGTGGCGCTGGTTATCTGGCTCTATAGCGCGCTGCGGGGGCTGCAGCTGGCATGGGAACATACCATGATTCAGCTTCACCCTTCTCCGTTCCAGACCTGCGATTTTGCCGCCCGCTTCCCAACGTGGCTGCCGCTGGATAAGTGGCTGCCGCAGATGTTCGTGGCCAGCGGCGACTGTTCCGTGCGTCAATGGGAGTTTCTGACGCTGGAGATGCCGCAGTGGCTGGTGGGGATCTTTGCCGCCTACCTGGTTGTGGCGGTGCTGGTTGTGATTGCTCAGCCGTTCAAACCTAAAAAACGCGATCTGTTCGGTCGCTAATCCCGTCGCGGTGAAGTCGCGCCGCCGAGAGCAAAGCCTGTCAGTGAAACCGCTGGCAGGTTTTTTTTTGCCCCATCCCGTATTCTCTCCACGATGCTGAACGTTCGCTGATGAAAAGGCGCAGCGAAGGCGCATGTTCCGCCTGAGGTTCGGGTCGGCAGCATAGCGCCTTTGCGCGTTTTTTCTCTCCCGCGAGTTGACGTTCGCCCCTATAAGTTGCATATTAAATGCATCTTATTCGCGTCCGCTAAGGAGCTCACGATGTCTCACCTGCGTATTCCGGCTAACTGGAAAGTTAAACGCTCCACCCCCTTCTTTACCAAAGAGAACGTACCTGCCGCCCTGCTCACCCACCACAACACCGCCGCCGCCGTTTTCGGCCAGCTTTGCGTGATGGAAGGGACGGTAACTTATTATGGTTTCGCTGATGAACAGGCGACAGAGCCGGAGGTCAAAGTGGTGATTAACGCCGGGCAGTTTGCGACCAGCCCGCCTCAGTACTGGCATCGCATCGAATTAAGCGACGATGCCCAGTTCAATATCAACTTCTGGGTTGAAAATGACGCCGACGGCGAAAACGGGCTGTTCCACAGCAAAAAGTCGTAACCCCGCCTGCCGATGGCTGATAACAGAAAACCCGCCGGTGGCGGGTTTTCTGTTTTAGCCGTTCTGTCTGGCGCGGCGGGCAGCGAGCGGCTACTGCGCCCAGTCAGGCTTGTTTAAAATAGGCGGCAGTATTTTTTGGTTCTGGGTTTTTATCTGGAGCATCTAGGTATATTTTAATAAGTTACCGCAGACGATTTCGCCTCCTGTGTTTTAATGTGGGGCGTCTGCGGTGCTTTTATGCCCCATGCATGCCCCATCTTCAAATAGGGCAATCGTCCCGACGCAGATCGTTAACAGAAAATGTGACGACGCCATAAACCTCAACACCTTCCCCCTCTATCGCCTCCCCATCACGGGTAATGAACGATTGCCCTTGCAGCCGGCCAAAATCTGTCATCCCGTCGTAGCGGATCAGGACGAAATCTCCCGGCTGCGGACGTAGCGACATATCTAAAATGGCATAGCCGGAATCTGTTTTGATGATTTTGGAGTTGGCATTCACGCGGCACAGTTTTGTGACGGTGAGAGTGTCCTCTACATAATCAGCTGCTGGCGACGAAAAACCCATCAGAGCACCCTCCCCATATTGCGAAGCATCCAGAGCTTGTTTTCACTATCGTCCGTGGTTTTATCGACGAAATACGTCTGGTTGCGCTCTATCCACTGGTTAGCCTCACGGCCGGAGAAATGAACGCCTCTTTTCTGCAGTGCGCAGATAACTAAACCCCTTTGGGTTGCGAGAAATAGAGGCCTCGAATGCCTCTCTGATCTTTGAATAGCGGAGCATGACGCCTCCTTAATTACACTGGTTTTATATACAGTATATTCATACGCCGCATTCTTCAACATCGGTTACGCCTATCAATTTTTATTACAGTCGTAACATGTTGATGGTGCGGATTAGCTCGCCGGAAAATATTTGTAGATCGTCTTCACCCCTACCCCGATCACATCAGCCACCTGCTGCCGGGTGTCGCCGTTCTCAAGTAGTCGCCGCCCTCTATCTACTCTCTGGGATGTCAGTATCAGGCCATCTCAGTCTGTTCGGCCGAACACTCTTTCCGCGACTAACTTTTTAGAATTAACTTCACTTAAAATTATTCTAAAATAATCTTTAAAAAAAAGGTTTGATTAGTCTATAGTTTTTTATTGTATCCACTAAGGACTTTCCCACGTGATAGTTACCAAATCATTTTTGAGTATAATTGACTTTGAACAAAGATTTATATTATATATTAATGTATGCATATATTAATACCATTTGCTATTAACTTCTATGATAAAAGGATTAGCCATGAGTGATAAACCGATAGTATTCATTGCTTCTTCATCGGAAGCCATTCGAGTCGCAGAGGCGGTTCATATAAAACTAGAGCAGGAAATGAGTGTAACAAATTGGGAAAATGCTTTTGATTTATCATCGGTAACCATAAGCACACTTATACAGAAGACAAAGTCTGTGGACTATGCCATATTTGTTTTCCATCCAGATGACAAGATATTTATTAGAAATGAAGAATATAGCTCAACAAGAGACAATGTAGTTTTAGAACTAGGAATGTTTATTGGTGCTTTAGGGTTAGAAAAATGTTTTATTTTAGTACCCAAAACAGTAATGTCTAATTTCCGCCTACCAAGCGATCTTGCAGGTGTAACAACCAGTTCTTACAACGATGAAGAAGTTAAATTAACTGATGCTGTCACAGGAAGTTGCGCCAAAATTAAACAATCAATTAGAGATCTAGAGGCAAGTAAGGTTAAGACGGAAAATACTGGTGAAATTCACACATTAAGGGAGGAACTTAACGACGCACAATCAAAGATATGGCACATGACTCATGATTTGCAACGCGCAAATACAGAAGTGCAATTCTCTCAAGGGGCTATACGAGATTTCTTCTTTTCAATTGCGAAACCTGCAACCCCTGCAGAAATTAAAAATTGGGAGGATGGCGCAAAGATTAGTCAACTTAAAGATATAAAGATAGAATTAGGGGCGGTTTATTTTGTCAACAAAGATGTAATAATCCCACAATTGTACGGAGCCCATTCAATATCAGTAATCATTGATAATGATGTAAAGGTCTATGGAATTGATAGATTTAGTCATAATAGAATATATTACATGGATGGATTCAGAACCGATAAAACATGGTGAAAAAATTCCTTTTCCAGTGATACTTTAACCAAAGGGTTTTGCATGTCAAATATTATACTTTTAGGAGCAGGGGCTAGTTATGGGTCAGGTGATACCATTCCTTACCCACCACCACTAGGGGGTCATTTATTTAAAAACCTAGAGAGTTTAGGAGGCATAGCCTCGACTTTGCCAGAGGAATTGAAATTAGTATTCATAGATAACTTTGAAAAAGGAATGTTAGAATTCCATAATAGATACCCATCAAAAACCATGCAATTCCAAAGAGAGCTCGCAGGATATTTAGCTAGATTTACCCCTCTAGACACAAACCATTACGCTAGATTAATAAAATCCATAAACCCGCACAGAGTCATTTATAGCAGCATAAATTACGACCTACTCTTTGAAATATCAGCAGCAGCACAAGGACTTTCAACAGTTTATTCAAATGAAAAAGTAAAAAAAACAATTAGGATGCTTAAAATTCATGGCTCAAGCAATTTTTGGCCAGATTTAATGGGGGCACAAATAAGAGGTTCAACATTCATAAGTAATGGTGAGGCCGAAATAGAGGCTGGGGTGCAAGCACTTAATCAAAAAGACACTATCACGCGAGCTGTCGAGGAAGATAGTGTCGCCCCGGCAATTTCTCTTTATGCAGAAGGAAAGCAAGTTAGAGTTTGTCCGTCCTTTGTTACAGTGCAACAGGAAATGTGGAGACAGTCCGTTAAACTTGCCCCAAAAATATTCATCGTCGGAGTAAAAATAAACCTTATTGACTCTCATATCTGGGATGTTATATCAGAATCAAAGGCTACAATTTATTATTTCGGATTACACAATGATAGACACGACTTTGAATCCTGGAGGGAAAACAGAAAATTAAAAAACTGCTATTTCCGAGAGTCGAAATTTGATGAATCAATCGGGTTAATGAAGAAATTAATGTAATTAAACCTCCTATTTATAAACAACAAACGCTTTTTTATTAAATGTTTATTTTTCGACATTTATCATACTAACAAGACACCTAAATACTCATCCAGCACCATTATTTGCTCCTGCGCCTGGCTGAAGATATCTCCATTCAGCCAAGTGATAGGGAATGAACGGTTGACCTACCCCCTGCGCAGGGTGAACCCCAGAAGAAACGCAGCCACAAGCACAGCAATCCAGTCGCTTTCCCCCAAAATCATACGGAATATCATTCCCCACGTAAAAACGGTCAGCACGGAACTACATTTCCGGATACTCCAGCCAATAACCCATGTAGACATAAATCACCTGCATAACAGATACCGCCATCCGTGGCGGTTAAGATTAAATTATTCCCTTCAATGCTGGGTATTCTATTAACAGCGCTTCTCTGGCTGTCATTCCTGCAATACAGTAGTAAAACCACATAGCCGGATAATCGACGAAAAGAGGATGGTCGGTATCGGGGTCTTCTACCAGCCTGTAATCAGAAAGCGCGAGCCCCGCATTGCTGACAATATCGATTAGCTCCTGGAAAAACTCTTCTTTTGTTTTCATGAAATCAATGCCCGTGAAGTTCTGTATACATTGGACTTATCAGACCATGAAGACGCCAGCGCACCGTTTTCCCTGATGAGTGAAAGTGTTAAATCCGTGTGCGTTGCAGTTGAAACTATAGGCCTTCCTGAGACTGAATACAGGTCGAGTTTGTCGAGGATTGACTGGTTTTGTCCGCCAGATATCCTTAGCGCCGCCCCGCCTCCCGAGCCGGTGTTCCAGATGCGGGCCTTACCAATGCTAAAGTTAACACTGGCGACCAGCGAGAGGGTATCACCAGACCCTTTGTTCTCCGCTTCCAAAACAGAGAGGTGAACACCAGAGCCCACACCCACATTCACCAGAACAGAGGATGTTGTCCCCGTGCACTTCAACTTGCCATGGAAAAGATTGGCGCTTCCCAGGTAAATCGCAGACTCATCCGTCCCTTTATGGACAAACTCCACGTTATCCATTTCGAAAATAAGGTTGCAAATTTTGTAACCGATAAATGTCGTGTCTGAAATTTTGAATCTTGTAAGTGGGTTATTGGGCATCAGTACAGGATAAGAGTCATAACTCTCAAACTTACTGGCCCCGTCAATAGCGAAGTCAGTGAACGAAGAACTTCCGCCAAACCACAACGCTGTGCCCTTCGCTTTAATATCGAAGTTTGACAACTTAATGTCGCTGCATGACGTGTAAAACCCAACCCCATAGCGAGAATAAGGAGAATCCCCCTGAATATTACTTGCCGTCACACCCGATGCGAAATCAAACCATGCCGCAGCACCAGAAAAATTTCTGGCCTGAAAGTTTGTTGCAGTCACTCCCTTAACCCTGGCCAGAGTGAAAGTACCGGTACCATCGGCGCCAATATAGTTAACATCCCCATAGAGCATCCCTATCCAGTCTGATTCACAGTCGCTCATATTGAGGCCAATATGAACAGTATCAGCCCCTGTGTATCTGACATCAATTGAATCAGCACAGCAGTATTCAGCCAGGTTGTGGCTTATGAATGCAACGCTATAGTTTGGATGAGGGCCGGGTTGAATCCCGCTTTGTCCGCAGTATCGCTGCGTACAATGGTCAATGTGGACGTTGCTGGCACCGTACCAGTTAATGCCATTTCTCCCGACATCATGAAATTGACTGTAGAAAATGTACATACCAATGACATTGCCGAAATCAAATCCATCACACCCGCCAGATATAATTTTAGAAAGACCAGCATCCCATGCCGCGACTTCGCCGGTATATGCGCCCTCTATACCGAAAACACGTACCTTGCGGACGTTAAAGAATACAAAGGCCGATGCTTTTGCCCTACTGGTTTCGGTACCACCGCCTTTGACAAAAAGTAGTGTAAGGTTATCACCACCGACATCTGCGCGTACTGCCTCATAGGTAGATTCAATAGTAATGCCTTCGATTGTGACACCCGGATTAGTAATAAAAAACGCCGGATACGGGCTGGCTCGGTCTGATGTACTCCATGCCCATTCTTCTCCCGTGGTACAAATTATTTTGCCGTTGCCAATGATTTTAATATTCGCGGCTGGCGTAATATTGGGTTCACAAAGATAGTCGTGACTGAGTAAAACGGTTGCCCCTTCAACAGACATTACATCTCTAATCGCTGAGGTATCATTAGCTATACCATTACCAAGGGCCCCGCGCATTTCTGGAGTTTTAAAACCCAGCCCACCAATCAGGCTGGCCCCAGTTAAGGCTGCCATATTTTGACGAAGCGTATCACCATCCATCAGAACGAAGTGAGCCACATCATTCGCAAAACTGGTTGCGTTGGTACCGGTCGTCGTAAATCCAACATCCGTGGTGGCATTCAGGCGATAATACTGATTGTCGTAGCGGATATACTGATTACGTGCACTGAACTGGAAGGGGCCGTCTTCATAGTCACCGAGGAACACGTAGCCGGACGAAAGAAGGAACTGCTGAAACTGATCTGTCCTTTCTTGTTGTGCTGCATTGAACTTGTTATTTCGCCCGGTATTGGTCAGGCGTTTCACATCAAGGCGATCAGTATAGAAATCGCCAGTACCAGTAACCTCTTCGTCCAGCTTCGCGCCGGCAAATACCGCATTACGAATATCAGTACTGGGTACCGGGACCTTAGTCGGGGTTGGGAGTGGAAATTCTGCCATTGTGCATGTCGCCCTATAAATGGCGCACGAAACCCTCAGAAATGAATCTGACGGTGTGCGCGAAGGTTGGATATTACTGCTGTGCGTTACGGATAAATCGAGTCTGAATATTCTGAGAGGGTTAATGTCTGGGTGTCGTCGCCATTGGGTTTGGCTGTTTCAACGCGCCAGATAGTGGAATTAAGTTCTGTATCGGTGGCGATGAAGTACCGGCTCGCGTTCTGTACCGTCGTCCGGTCATAAATGTTCAGGTCGAAAGCATCAGCTGCAGCCTGAAACGCTTTAGGCTTTCCGGTTACGGGATGTGCGCGCCAGCGGCCGCGATAATTACCGAGGCTATCAGTCATCACCACCCACATATCGCCGAGAGTGAAATCAATGCGCTCTGACGTCGAAAACACATCCCCGCTGCGGGCGGTGATATAGCCGTTCTGCTGCTTGTTGTCGTACATGTCCGGACACTGCACCACTGCGCCGCGGATAACCTGCGTTGAGTCCAGGACTTTCACTGTCATACCGACGCGCGAGAGAAGAACACGGCGCGCTTCCAGCCACGCCCGGTCCTCCGCCTGCGTTTTATTACGACAGCCGTCAAGGCTGATCTGCAGCGCGTTGATGGTCGCGTCCTCAACCTCAATTATCCCGCTCTGGTCAATCTGCAGGTAGATGTACGCTTTTTTATTGGTGAGCGGGTCGACATAGTCCAACGTGACGCCGTCATAGCCGCCGGGCAGTGACATAGTCCATGTGATCTTATACTCGTCCCAGAACATATTTGAGCGCGCAAAAACCGCATCCGGATTCGCAACTTTCTCATCACGCCAGAACGTCAGCACATCGCCGATGTTATTACCGTCGACGCGGGCCACATTGCAGATGGTTTTGATTCGCTCGCCTAAGGAGAGTTTTTCATCCGAGAAGGTGTAATCGAAGTAGCCCAGATCCGGAACGGTTATCGAGTCGGCGATCGCGTACAGCGTTGCGACATCAATACTCGAAACGTCCTGCCGGCCGATCACAATCCACTCGTGCAGAACCGCGTCGGCAAAAGACCGGCTCGGGCGCAACGTGTAGTCAATCAGGCCGGTTGCGCGGTCATAGCTGATGGTATGGCGCTGCGCGAGCATGTTGTATTTCTGTTCGCGGTTGCTGTTGCTGTTGTTCGGCCCCTTTATCGTGACTTTGGCGATAGTGTCGTCAGGATAGACCACGTTTTCACGCACATTCACCGCATGGATCGCCATCAGCGTGACAACGTTGCCGTCATTGCTGTTATCCAGGCGCTCAATCGTCACAGCGTACCGCCCGGCACCGGCGGCCGGGATATATTTGTGTGAGGTGCGGAAATACCGCGTCGAAATCTGATAGTCGTTATCGAAGAAGTAATCGTACTGCTCGGAAGTACCCGGCACCTGGTTGTTACTATCGTCGACCTTCCAGAAACGGATACGATAGCGAGTTGTCCCGGCAGTTGCTCCCAACTGAACCATGACATGCACCCAGACCTGAGACGAATCAAGCGGCGAGACGGCCGGGCCAATCACCAGTGGGGTCTGGTCGTTCAGGGTGAACAGCGTCGAATTTATTATTGCGTCTGCCGGCAGCGTGGTGATTTCCCCGATCATATCTCCGAGATAAAACGTCGTGTATGACAAGGTGTCTGTGCCGATGAAACTTTCAGAAAAGACAATGTTCCCGCTGCCGGTTACGTTGCGGGTAACCGTCCCTCCGCTGGCATTCCACGTAGCGTTGATAACAAACGTCACGGGATGCGGGACGGTCAGCGCAGCGAAGTACGTGAAGTTGTCATCGTTAGAGAGCACCGTCGCCTTGAGCTGGTTGCTCTCTATCACCATCGCCGTCGGCGCTGTCGTCGTCGCGGTCTGGGCCGGGAAATCGTCGCTTTCATTCAGGCCCGGCACTTCTTCATTATCGACATCATCGAACTGATATCCGACCTCAATAGTCCCTATGGTGATGCCTGGGTTGAACGTCTGGTAGCTGGCGCCGGCCAGGCTGCCGAGATTCGATTCTGAGTAGCGCACCGATGAAATGGTATATTTCCCGTAGCCGACTTCAAACCACTCAGTGATGTATTTGTTGTTGTCGATAAACTCAAACAGCGCCTGCTGAATCAGGTCAGGAAATACGCGACACTGGCCGTAAATATTCGGGCGCCCCTTATAAAGCCGCGCCCGGTTAGTTTGCCCTGTTGCGTCGTTGTTCGGGGACTCGCCGGTTGAAATGGAGGGTGACGATGCGCTCTGCTGCCCGGTGATTCCCGCCAGCACCTTCTTGGTGAAGCGGATCGGGTTAAGATGCTCTATCGGATTGAGCAGGGTCTTTATCAGCCCGCCACCTTCTGGCTGGTCAAATACCGCAACGACATCGCCAGCGCGCAGCGGACAGGACAGGTCAAAATCATCATCCAGCTTACGGCCGTTGAGCTTAACCACGACATTGTTATGCAGCTTCAGCTTGTCGAGCAAGGCGATCAGTTGAGTGCCAGGCTCTTCCGTTCCGCGTTGCTTAGGTGCGCCCGGCAGGCGCTGCAGCTCATATCGAACCATGCACCAGATACTCCACTTTGTTATAGATTTTCTGAAGGATGACGGCGCTGTCCGTGCGGACAAAACCGAACTCGCCGCGGGAGTGCAGGCATTTCCCCGGATTAATCATCACGCCGACGTGCGCCGGCTGATTGCCGTAATAGAACACCGCAAGGCAGCCGGAAACTGGCACCGGGACCCGGCGCCAGTGTTCGAGTTCTTCTTCGTAGCAGGTGATGAAATCTGAGCCAGACTCGTAGCCCGCGACGTGATGGAGCTCCAGACCCAGAACATGCCGGTAATACAACACCACGAGTCCCCAACAATCCAACTCATCAAAGGTGCAGGCGCGGTTAGCCCAGGGCTTGCCATTAACCAGCCCGATAAATTCGCTCTGTGTCATACGGTAATCAGCCCAGGGTAGTCTTTCGTGGTGTAAATGATGGGGTTGGCCAGCGTAAGCGGGTTGGTCTTGCCAGAATTCACGGTGACATTGCTGCCATCTGCGCCGACGTCTTTCACAAACAGCGACCAGGTCTTCATAGGCGTAGCGTCACCGATCGCATTCCATTGCTGGTATTTGCAGGTAATGGGCGTCATGCGCCCGGCGCCGGTCCAGCTCTTAAGCGTGTTCCTGACGTCCTCGGCGCCCTGCAGGAACGTGATAGCCATTGTGATGATGGCCGATCCGTTCTGCGTGGGCTCTGTAATTTCGAAGGCCGCAGTCTGGTAAACGTTCCCGCCGAACGTCGCTTCACGAAACAGCTTATTGACCACTCGGTAATAGCCGAACGCCGGGTGATAAAACTCGACGGTCTGCTTGATATCGCTGGCCGGACGGCGCTCTTTCCACTCTCTTAACGTTGGCATCAGTCGGCCCTCGGCATAACAGCAGTGACCAGATAATCCAGCCAGTAGCCGTAGTTCTCTGGCGCCTCGACTATCCAGTCGTCGTAGTCCTCGGTGATGTCCTCGATACCGTTACAGATGACGCTAGCGGTCCAGGTTACGATGTTCCCGTTTTTGCTGGTCTGTACCGGCATACTGATGAAATGCAGGGTCTGCAGCTGCACGCCCTGCGTATCGCCGAGATCAATCCGCATCTGGAACCAGTTACGGCCACGGTCGCAGTACGTCGGTGAGCGGAGCCACGATTTAAAGCGCTCGGCCTGCTGCAGAGTGAATTTCCACTGCAGAGACCAGGTCGATTTAAGGTCGGTGGTTAGCGGCGTGAAGATGACGGGACCGACCGCCGGCGTCGTCGTCTGCCAGGCGGTATCCTGTGTCATGTTCTGACTGGCGCGCTGCGGAAGCGGCAGAAGAGCCGGGTATGAAACTGTTGCCACGTTTCCTCCGGGCAATAAAAAACCCGCCGAAGCGGGTTGGTTTTAGTAATCGCCGGTTGCCTGCCGGCGGAGACCGAAAGCACCTTGCATCTCGGACGATATTGGGCCACCGCTTTGTATATCGGTGATTATGATATCTGTCACCATTTGCCCTCCATTCTGGCTGCTGCGCGTATCAACGCTTACCCCGCTGGCATAGTTGTAAACATTGTTCACAACCTGCAGCGAACCGCTGCCACTGCCCTGCAAATCCTTATTGCTGATAACCGATCCATTATCACCTGGGATCATGTACTGGCTGCCATTACTGGCCTTGTAGATTTCAGGCATGCCACCTTCGCCTACCTGGTACATTGAGCCAGCAGATACCGGGCCGCCATTCTTCCTGCCGCCAGCAAGCGTCTTCGACAACGCGAACGCCCCGACAAGCGCAGCGCCACCAATGATAGCAGCAGCACCAAACGAGCCCACAGACGCAACCAAAGCAGCGGGAAGCCATGCTGCCATTGTCGTGCCAGCGGAGGCCGTGCTCGCCGCAGTGGTAGTGGCAATAGCGCCAACCTGCGTGGCCGTAGTGGCTGCAATGGTGGCTTGCTGCACGCTTGCCCCCATAATCGCAGATTTGGCTTGTTGGATACCCATCTGCACGAAGGTATTGATGACGTCGTTCAGGATGGTGCTGCCAATTGAGCGGAGTGCGTCGCTCGCCGACATGCTTCCGGTGATTATTCCGGTTAGCGCATTAGATGCCTGGGCACCAAATGCGTCGACCGCGGCTCCCAGCGCCTCATAGCCCACACTCTGCTGGGTAAATAATGCCCACTGAGCATCAGTCCTTGCTTTTTCATACTGCATGTCAGCTGCATTTTTTAGCGCCAGCGCGTTTTGATGGGCTAATACGCCCTGCTGCTCGAACTGCTGGATAAGCGCCAGTTCCTGAGCGTGTTGATTAGCCAGTTGCTGTACCGGGTCAACCTCAGCCACTGCCTGCTGTGTTGGGTTAACCACCTGCTGGGCGCGTATCTTAGCCAGATTAGCCTGGTGCTGTTGCTCCATCTGCTCAGTAGCTGCGTTGTACTCCTGCAGGTCAATCTTTCCGGCATTCAGTGCCGCTTTCAGGTTCTGCATGGATTCGGTGTAGGATTTATTCTCCGCCTGCTCCGGTATAGCCTTGAGGGCTTCCGTAACACCTCTTGCCGCTGCTGCTGCATCCCATGCTTTAGCGGCGTATTGCCCTGCTTCCTGAATTTGCGCCTGAGTGGCTGCGCTTCCGAGTGACTGTTGCGCGCGTAATATCGCCTGTTCCCGGCTAAGCTCCTGCGTTGAACTGGCTGCAAGCTCTGACTGCTGGCGTAGATTTTCGAGTTTCTGCGCTATAGACTCAGCGGAAGAGGCTGATTGCTTGCTCGTCTTGTTGCTTTCCTTCCGAGCCTCTGTAACCCGGTAGGTTTCAGCGTATTCATCCTGCAAGGCTTTAATCCGCTTCTGATCGGTGACTCCGGCATCAGCTGCATCATATTGGGCTTGAAGGCGCGCCCTTGCTTCCCCCTCTTGTTTGGCGAGAGCTAGCCGGCGCTCTGAAACTTTTACCAAATTATCTTGTTTTGGGTTTGACGAGGTGCCACCAGAAAAGCCCTTACCTACATTTGCGGCATTCTCTGATGCTTTCCCAACTGAATCAAGGTCACCAACTAATGTCGCAGCTTTAGTGCTGAGCGCTGCCAAAGCCGTGTTTTGTTGAGCCCACCCATCCAATCCAAGCCATGCCCATGTGCGAGCACGTTTGCTGTACATTTCACCTGTAGAGGTTAGATCCGCAATTTTCTGCGCAGCGGTCACGGCGCGACCACTTAAGCGGTCAATCGCTGCACTTACGGAATCGATAATGCCAACCATCGTTTTGCTTGCGCCGGTGGCTTCATTCATCTTATCAACAAGGAGAGAGAGTGATACGGTAAGGCTGTTGTTGGCTTGCTCAAGCGTTCTTGGGAGCTTATTAAACTCCTGGTTTACCACCCCCGACTGTTTGGCTATCGCATTGAGTGCTGCTTCTGCAGTTACTTTGCCGGAGAGCATTTCCTGGCGGAGTTGCCCCATTGATATGCCCATGCCGGCAGCAATTTGCCGCGCCAGTTCAGGCATACTTTCCACAATGGAGTTAAATTCCTCAGCGCGAACAATCCCTCCGTCGATTGACTGGCCAAACTGTCGCAATGCACCAGCCATCTCTTCAGCAGAACTCCCCCCAACCCGGCCAATTTTTTGAAGGGTGTCGGTCAGGAAAAGGATCTGACTATTGGTGGCACCGGTCGCTTTTAGAGATGATGTTAATTTTTCCCACAGGTTTTGCGTATCCTGCAGGCTTGCTCCCGTGTTTGAAGCAATCATGGCCAGAGCAGAAAAAGTGGCTCTTGCTTCAGCGGTGCCGGCGGAAAGCCGGGAAATCCTTGCCTGAAGTTGTGTTATGTTATCAGCAACGGTTAAGAATGCCTTTCCATAATCAATGATTAGCGCCACGGAAATTGCACTGGCCACCCCAGAAAGAGCGGATTTCAGCACGCCCATAGTCCCTGACGCCTTTCTTCCTGAGCTATCTAATTTGTCGATGCCAGAACTGGCATTGCGAGCGTCTTTGCCCATGGCATCGAGTACATCCGCTGCTTTTCTGCTACCGGCAATCAGCTTTGCTGTTTCCAGATCAACTTCGTAGTAAATTTCCCCCACTTTTTCGGACATTGATTTTCTCCGGGCGTAAAAAAACCTGCCGAAGCAGGTTTTCAGAATTTTTGTTTACTTCCTACAGAACTTATAATCATGTCCGCATAGTTCTATAGAGTGATTTCCATCTTCAGACCAAAGTGAAAGCTCTTTAATATACGTATCACCTGTTTTAGCGTCGAAATCGTAGACCACCATGCCAGCGTCTACGTTTATATTCTCTGATGCGCCACTCTTAGCCGTTATGCTTTTGAAGGTGACTGTAACTTGGTTGGTGTCGTCACTTCTACGCTCGCTAATGTGAGCTTTCGCCCCTCTAAAATCCACGCAGCTTATAGATTTATCTCCGCATATGGCCATCGAAACTTCTTTTTTGGCTATATCGATTGCTTCTTGATCGGATGGCGCTGACTTATAGCAACCAGTTAGCGCCATAGAGATCAATGCTATTACCGCTATCCGCTTCATATCCCTATTCCCAAAAGTAAAAGTATGAAAATCGTAGCAAACCTAGCCCCCTTAGTCTGCCCATCCTTCCGCCTTTTTCTTTTTAAGGAGAGCATCTAGGCCGGCTGTGTCCTTCTGCTTCTTGAGGATCGTCGCGTATTGCCTGTATCCATGATGCGCAGGCGCAAAGAACTTACCATCATGGTGCATGGCTGGATTTTTCTTTAAGGCAGATATGGCAAGGGGAGCTAGCGCTATTTGCTGCTGGCAAAAGTGAATAGCCTTTTCAAGGTTCTTGCCAGTCTCTCGAAGTTTATAGTGCTTCTTAATTTTCTCTTGGAGGTCAAATCACATCATAAGGCAACCCTCGGAGCCCATCTATCCATTCTTCTTCGGTCATATCCCTATCCCCATTGGTTCGTTTTCGACAGATTAGCAGGGATGCGGGGGAACGACAAAAACCGAAGCTACGTAAATAGCTCCGGGCACTTGGATGCGAAGATCATCGCATCGGTATAACAAAACCCGCAGTTAAGCGGGTTTGAGTAACGAAGCTACAAAAATAGCTTAGGGTTAAAACAGCTTGCGAAGGTCCACGCCGTGAACGGCGAGCCATGCTTCACGCGGCCACGACTTAACACTGCCAAAGCGCGGATCATCAACTTTGTGAGGCACAACCCCATTCTCCTGGCACCATTTACGAAGAGGTTGCCATTTGAATTTCTGGTTAAGCTTCTTCTCTACCGGGATGATGGCAGCATAGTTTTTACTTTCGCCAAGTCGCTCTGCCAATTTATTCTTAGCCCTCACTGCAACCGAAGCCGTAGCCATCGCAGTAGCTTCCCTTTTCTCACCGATCCATGCCTTTGTTTCTACTGCCTGGTCACGCTCAAAAGCGATTTGCTCCTTCTCTGTTTCTGCCTGAACCAGAGCAAGCAAAGCCTCTTTATAGCTCGAAGGTAAGGCTCGACGATTGATTTGCTCTTCGAGCTTGTAAATATGCTTAATTACCTTCATGCGCAATACGGCACTGTATCCAGTAAGAAGGCATTCAACGTGGGGTTTATCCAGTCTGAAATGCGAGATGTAACCGCGATAGTCAACGGTAACTTCCACTCCATCTGATAGTGTAACTGTATGATTTTTCTTATGGTCCATATCTGGACCATCTTTATCAATTCCATACAAATCACTGAGCATATCCCAAATATCACGAATGACGTGCTTATGTTCCTTTTTCGTGAGTTTAGCTATCTCGCGACTGGACATGGTGACATACGATCTTTGGTCTGCTATCTTTAATGCAGTCATATACGTTCCTATACGTTGTCAGACTTCAGTAGACCGCCAGCAGCCACTGGCGGTTTTTCTTTTTGCATCACTGCAACATCTCCTTACGCAGGTGCGGTAATACCCTGCTCCAGTTATCATCCTTCCATGGGTGAAATTCGATATGCGTCGTCTCGCGCTTAATGATCTCCCTGGCCTTGTTAATTGTCCGCGGCAACTCTTGGCCGATCGTGTGAAAGTGCCCTGCCTGCCGATGCTCGGCTACCTTCAGTAATGGAGTAACACTCTCACAGGCAGCCAGCATGATGTCACTCGCTCGCCACAACCAGGCAAGGGATGAAAGCTCATCGTCAGTGAACTGCTTCGCAATGGGCGAATGCGCGACTTCGCGATCCAGAATATCCAGCACCCAGCGGCGGAACTCTTTGGCTTTAGGCGTACGAGCAAACATGGCTACCAAATGCGCACCGCGGAGAGAGAAAACACGCGACTCTTGCATTCCGCGAGGGGTGGTCAGTTTGACCACCCCTGTCATTTGCGCTGTAAATTCATCAGCATGCCGAGAGTAGATGCGCTGCACGGCTTTATCGTCAGCGTACTCCAGAGCCTGCCCAACCTCGGCAGCCGTAAGCCAGACCTGACCACCCATTTCCATATATGCAAAATTGGTATTGTGGAAAGTTAGTTCGTTGTTCTGTACACTGTTCATGTCGATATTTCCTTCGCGGGATTTGTTCGATAAGGAGCCCTGACTATCGCAAGTAGTTAGGGCTTCGTCGTTTTTATGCTTGAGCAATTTTCTCTCCAATCAGGCCATACGCCTTTCTCAGCTGGTATATCAGCTCAGTATTGAACTGCCGACACTGATCTTCACCGTTGCGCTCTATCGCTTTACGCACATCTTCAGGGAAGCGAACTTTACGCTGATACATGTCTTTTGCTTTTTCCATTACCTTCTCCATGAATGCCCCACCGTGAGACACACAATAAGTGTCACACCGTGCGTCATTGCTGTCAACCCCACCGTGGGGCATAATTTCTATATTGTGATTTTATGAAAGCGACAACCCATATGAGCAGAGAAGATCCTCAATTACGAATCAGGTTACCTATTGAATTAAAAGAAAGAATTGAAGATGCAGCCAAGTCAAATAATCGCTCAATGAATGCCGAGATAGTCAAGCGTCTTGACACCAGTTTCCTTAGTGAAATACAGGATGATGAAGTCATATCAGCTCATGAGGCTATGAAAATGGCGGAGAACGCCAAAGAAGAAATCTCCGGCATTATATTTAAGAGAACATTTGAAGAAATTAATAAAAAAGCCCGAATGGGGCATAAAGAATTCTGCATTGAACTCAATGATTTAGAGCTAGAATATCTCACATTAGCTGACTTTAATGCATCCCTTGAGAAGACCCTTACGCGCCTAAATGAACTCGGGTATGTAGTTCCAGAAAAATCAGTTGATGGAGGTGGGTTTCTGGTAAGAATACCTGACAATAAAAATTCATAATGTTAAAGAGCGACTGCTGATGGCATTAAACCCCCTGCTGTCGCTCAAGTAAATAGCCTATAATTTTCAATGTGTTATTTAAAATTATTCATGATTACATATGATTAGATACCAATAGATATTGTGATTTAGGATTATTTATATAATTTTTCATCGATAGCACAAAATGCAAAAGAATACCGAAAGGGACTATCCCTCCCTCTCCATTATCGCCTGCCAGCGGCGATCGTCTTCGTCCATCACGGTGTCATACTCTTCACGGGTGAACCCTTTTTGGTTCGGATATTTGGCGTTGAGCATCATCGCAAATTCCGTCATCGTCAGGTTTTCAGCCTCTTCCCGGCTTATGCCGAAATGGTTACGTGCCGCCATGATGTAGTCAGTGGCGCGGAATTCCGACGTGGTTTCGTTGCTTTCATGGCGCTGCAACTTACGCACCTTTGCCTTTCCAGCGATTCCATGCCACATCAAGTTTTGCGCGATGATAATCATGTTCTCCGGCGGCATGCTTCCCGGCCGCCAGACGAAACCGCGTTTGCGCCCTTTCCCAGGACGCATCCAACCGACCAGATCACCAATGTCATCATCGCAGCACGCTGTAAGTACAGTGTGAGCCGCCATGATGGCTTTGCGAGTCAGAAGGCCGCTCTGGATATACCGCAGCACGCAATCCGGGAGACGGCTGTAATCGTCACGGATATAGGCCTCTGCCGCGCGCTGCACTAATGGCGTCGCCTCATCGTTGCACAGGTCATAGAACGTTTGAACGATTTCGGCAGGCTCGCCGATACGCGCCATGTTGCGGAATGACGGCCGGAAAAAGAATTCCCGGTCATCGGTACCGATAAGGCACTCGCCTAATTCTTTAATGGGGGTCATAGTCGCTCCATAAACAGTATCAAGGGCGCAGAACGCCCTTTGTACTATTCACGATGTTGTTAGCTGATCGTGACCGTGCACGCCAACGAGATGATCTTAACCGGCGTCGCTGCAGAGTCCGTGACTTCGCAGGTGTAAACCCCGGCGTCACCAGAGACCGCACTGGCCTTGTTAAACGTAGCTGTGGTTTGTCCGCTGACTACGGAGCCGTCTTTTTTCCATACGTAGGTGTATGGAGACGTGCCGCCTTCGACGACCACCGGCATGTTAAGTGCGGATCCGGTAGCAACAGATTTTGTCGCCGTCAGGTTCGTGGTAAACGCCAGCGCCGGGCCAGCGACTTCAAATACAACGGTGTCCGCGTCGGCAACTTTCCACTCACCAGAGAAGGTGGAAATGTCGGAGGTGCCGAAGTCACCAGACCATGAAGTGGTATTGAAGTACCCCATGATGTAGGTCCCGGCATCCTCGCCCACAAAGTCGAAGCGGAGCCACAGTGTCGGCTGGCGACCGGCCTGCACTTCATCGAAAATATATTTCGAGATTGCGATGGCGCCGACTTCCGTCGTTTTGTCCTTTTTGCGGAACTCACCTTCACCGGAGATGGTGAAATCCATGTTGTTGACCAGGTTCTCAACCAGCCCTTTCGTATCGTCTGCCTCAGAGCTGACGGTATTCATGGAGTAGTCGAAACCTTTCGTGGTTAGCGCGCCCAGGCGCTTAAATTCGGAAAGAGCCGGAACAGTATCAGCACAGCCCATAGCCGCGCGGAGTACCGCCACCTTGCCGATCAGCTTACCGGTATCATTCTGGCAGCCCTGCATGTGTACCTCTCAAATAAAAAAGGCCGCCAGATGGCAGCCTGATGGGTGATTCTGGCGGTTTATGACGCCCTGGTTTCTATATCTTCGGCGCTTCTCGACAACTTCCTGCGAATTACAGATGTGCTTTTATCGCCATCCCATTTCGACAGAAGCCTGTCATGATCAATGAGCCCAGTTGTCTTTGCGGCAAGACTTTCGCAGGGATTAGCGAGGACATCCGCATACTGATAATGTTTTCTCAGCACTTCCTGAGCATAGGACGCATCGAAGGGATAAATCATGTTTACTCCCCATATGTGCAGGAGACGAGCAGCCGGGTAACTAACCGGCCCTCTTCGGTGGATATTGGCGCCGGAACGTTGCCGACAAGGCTCAGTGCGCCGACGCAATCATCCGCGCCAGATTGTGCGCTGATATATTCGACGATGGCGTTAACCGCGGCGTCCGCGGCATCAGGATTCGATTTAGATGAAACGACATCGACCATCACATACCAGTCGCCGCCGCGGTCGTACTCGATATTGGTACCGCCAGAAGGCCGGAACACGATGAACTGATCGGCATCCTTGCCAGTGTCGCGCCATAACCGCCACTGAACCTTAAACCCGGAAGTTAGCCCTTCGGCTACAAACAGGTCTTTGAGGCGCATGTACATTGGGGGTGTCATTGACCTTCTCCACACGGAAAGACTTCAACGCGCCCCTTTAAAGTGCGCTCGTAGAGCTCACCTTTACGGCGTTTATGGGTTCTGAATGGCCTTGGATGATATCGAACAATTCCGCGCTGGGTATCAGCAAAAAACACCCCGTCGATTTGATTGCCATTCACAAATACTTTGCGAGAACCGAGGCCGTCTCCGGCAAAATGGATAGTGCGATTCATAATGAGGGTGCTGCGATTCATAATGACAACTCCTTCTTAACCGCCGCATCAATCTGGCTGCGGGTATCCTCGAAACCCTTCGTTAAGAACTCTTTCTGCGCCGTTGTGCGCCTGAAGGTCTGCTTCACTTCCGGGTCGTGAACGAACACAGCATAGTTAGCCGTGTAGCCAACGCGCCCGGTCACCCGCACGCCGTTTGACGTAATTTCCCGGAACTGGCTATTGATGAGCGTAGAAGTGTCGATCGGGGTGTAGAGCGCCGCTTGTGCGCTACCGATGAGCATCGCCGACTGCAACGCGCGCACCACCTTGCGTCCCTGCACGTCCTTAATGATGCGGTCGAGATTGGCCTTAGCCTGGCGGATGCCGCGAACTTTAGCGCCCATAGTCAGACTCCCGTAATAATGGCCCAGTCATCTTCAACACCATCAAGGGTATCGTTCCACTGAGTGAAAGCCCTTATTTCGTCCGCTTTGGTGTTGTAGGGGTTGGTATCGGTGCTTGTTCCGATAAGGATGTAATCGCCCTCTTCAGCATCAGCGTAAGCGGTGAAGAAGGTGTTTTTAACGACAATCCCCTGCCCCAATTCGCTGAGTTTTGACGAAAGACCGCCAATGTAGTCACACATGATATTTATTGGCGGCTGGAAACCATACGGCTGGCCGCCACCATCAGTATCACTACCATCGGCATCTCGAATCCTTTTCCAGAGGGTGCATGGTTTGTTGTATGACCATGAAGCTGTCGAAGACATCAGCCATCCCTCCATCGCAGCACGATTGCGCCTGTAGCCTGTATGCGAGGGCAGTTAATCATCCACTGTCCCGCACCGTTAACGTATGCCGTGGTTTGCTGACCGGTATCAGTCATCACCCAAACGCGAGTGAACGTGCGCGGCAGCCGCTGCTGTACTGAAATCCAGGCCATCACTTACTCCCGCACATACAGCCGCCTTTGCCGATCCAAATCCCCGCAAATGCAGGCGTCGCCGTAGGGTCGGCAGGAATCAAGCCGGCAGCGCATCCGTATTTATCCAGGCCGCGAAGGAGGTTTACAGAGGCCTTCCATCGGTCTGAAAATGACTGGTACCGGAAAGAGCGAGACGCTCCGCTGGGCGCTGTCTGGCTGGAAATGTACTTATCTCCACTCCCTAGCCCCATCAGAGCCAACAGATAAAGCTGAATCAGTAAGGCCGTTGATGTCGGGTAATGCGCATCTAGGCATTCCTGAATGCTGTTTGCCTGGTCAATGAACGCCTGCAGGACAAAGTCGGGGATCTCGATGCCCTGCCCGCTGAGGTATTCCTTAGCCTGTTCGAGAGTGACCATTATCGACTCCGTGAGAATTAAGCCCCGTTTTCACAGGGCGTAAAAAAACCGCTTTCGCGGCTATTCTTCTTCGCTTTCTGCTTTACGCTTCCGGCTTGTTTTGGCCTCTGGCGTCGCGGGGGTTAAATCCCCTTCACTAATCAGCATTACGTGTGGCTTTAATGAAGGATGCAACCCCTCCATCTCAACCACCTGACCAGCGATTACGCCATGCCACGGCTTAATGACCTGGTACTTAGCCATGCTATCCCCTTACGCCAGGTTAGCGCCGTAGACAACGCCAGACAGGCCCTGCTCGTCTGCGGTGATTTGCAGACCTTCGGCGGACATAATCTGGAAGTTGTAGTTCACGTTCGGCAGTGGGCGCGGCAGTGGAACAACGCCAACGGCCATGCCAACCAGCGGCGAAATGACATCCTGACGGCGCACGTATGCAATGAACTCGTTTCCGCTCAGCGCGAAGGTCGGACGGATTTCACGAACCGGGGCGAACGGCAGGACTGCCTGCAGCACATTGCCACTTACCACGCCGTTGACGACATAAGGCTGCGCGAGGTTCGCCCAGATTTCAGGAGAGACCCACATAACATCGTATGCCGCCACTTTGTTCGCGCGCGCCAGAGCGCCGAATGCACCTTTACCGAAGAAGGTAAACAGGGCCGCCATATCTGCTGTGGTCAGGTCGATGTTCGCGCCGCCTGCGCCTGATCCCAGGTTCAGCTTCTTGGTGTTGCGGTGGTTTTTGATACCCTGCGCCGGGTAGGACTGCACCTGAATGTTGGCATCGCCGTTCAGGTAATAGTTGACACGCTTCTGGTTGAATTTGCGCATCTTCGCCATCTGCGAATCAAGCACCAGGTCAATGCCGACAGAGTTCAGACCTGCAGCATGGCGCCAGTTCACACCATAACCGGCAGTAAATACCGGGATCGGGTCGCCATCGCTAGCATACTCGGTATGGTCGAAGGAGAACGGAGCCTGGCCGTCAATGCTGACAGAAACATCATCAGCGATATCACCAACCACGTTATACAGCTTCGCGGTTTTGCCGACAGAAAGGACAGTCTGCACACCGATCAGGTCGTTAACGATTTCAATGCCGACTTCCTGGTCGCGCAACTGCAGCACCTGACGGTCAATCTCAGCCCAGAAGTCGCGAGTAAACCCGCCTACGGCATTACAGGCAAGCATGTCCGGGGTCATAATTGCGCGGTTAGCGGCAATAATGGAGTCATTCTGAAGGTTCCACATATTGCGGTTAGCCCACAGCTCGTTCCAGTGACCACCAAGGCGGGAATTTGTCGCCAGCGTCTCTTTGGAGAAATACATATTTGGTTATCCTTTTGTTATTCGCCAGCGGCGGCCACGGTGCCTACGCGCATGCGTACGCGGATGAATTCGGTAGTGCTGGCAGCAATGGTGAATTCATCCTGGCTGTAGCCAATCACCGAATCAGTGTCAGCGGTTGCCAGGGTGAACTGACCATTTGAGCCGAGCTTGATCGGGCTGTCTTTCTTGTACGCACCAGGCGCGCAGAGCAAGGCCAGTTCACGCCCCTCCTCTACGTAGTTACCCACAGCAGAGTCACCGGCAGGCACCGCATCACGGATGCCAAGACCCTGGTGATAAGCGCAGTCGATGATATAGAGGCGGCCAGTTAGAGCTGCTGCCTGAGCAAAGGCTCCAGAAGAGTTGATTACCGCCGCGGTGCCAGGAAGGAGCGCGGTGGCGGCGAGTTTGGTTTCGGTCTTGTACAGAGACTGACCGTCGATATTAACGCGACGATAACGTGCCATTATTGTGGCTCCTTATTTGAAATGTTCATCAGCTGCCGGCGCGCCGGTTTCTTTATGCTGCTGACCTGCGTTAGTACCTAGTGCCGTGGCTTCACCCAGCGATTTGTACATCGCATCCAGCGCTTCACCTGCCAGCGCGTTCGCGACGATCTCACCGTGAATCTTCGCTACTGCGTCACGCTTAGTTTTCTCTTCAGCGCGGGAGTTGGCGGTAAGAGTTTCCGCGAGTTTGTCCTGGTTGATCTGCAGCGCGTCAACTTTATCCGTCAGAGGCTTCAGCGCCTTTTCGGTATTGGTTGCAACAGCCTGGCCGATCATGTTGCCGATTTGTTCCAGTTCTTCTTTGGTTAAAGGCATGTCGCCCTCCGTTTCGTGGTTTGGTGCAGGCTGTTCCTGCGGTGTGAATATGGATTTAAATTTGTTGGCAACGACGGCCACCCAAGACTCCTGCCGCTGAACTGCAGTTCCTGTGTCGTCAAAGGTGATTTTCCCACCCTCAGTGGAATAGCCGTAAACCTCAGCCTTGCCGCCGTTGCGGATAACCACCGCCTGAGAATCAGTGAAGTCTGCAATCCATGCGTATTCATCTGATCCCGGCGCAAACTTGGCTTTGGCTGCCCGATCAAGGCGCTGCTCGCGCTCCCGGTAAGATTCACCTACCAGCGCACCAGAATTTGCTTTCAGCGGCTGCGCCATGTCAGCGTTAACCATCAGTCCAACCCCTTGCTCCGGAGTGGCAGCTCCGACTTCGTGCAGGAGAATCGCGTCATGATCCATACTGTGGATCTTCGCTACCCACTCGGCTCCGGTAGCGCGCTGCTGCTCGCTCGGTTCAAGCTGGTCGAGGAAAGCGGCCACGCTGGTATGAATCGGCGGAACTTCATCACCGCGCTCAATGGCTTCGACTCGTTCAAGCAATTCACGCCCACCCTCTGATTCCTCAGCGCGGGCGACATCAACCCACTTTTCCAGGTAGATGCGATTACCGGACTTCTTAACGTTGCGGTTCCACGCCCCGATGTGACCGGCATTAATCCCCTCAGGGGAGAAAGCAGACACAAACTGGCCATTAACCTGAGGATGACCTAGCGGTGCCAGCGTGCCTTCAAGCCCCTTATAGTGAGCATCTATTTCTGAAGCGGAATAGAGCCCGCCATTCATAACCACATTGGCTGGCAGCGTATAGCTGGGGAGCACCAGGTGGTCGCGACCGTTGTAGGTTTCTCGACGGATTGACTGGCTGTTTACCCTGGTAGTGATGTTTACCTGAATAGGCATGAGTTACCCCTTAGACCAGGCATAACCGCGCGCCTGCATCGTTTTGTATTCCTGTTTAAGTTTGGTTATGGTGTCCGGATAAACCGGTTCGCCCTTGTCATCAACGAGCACAGATTGTTGAGTGCACTTACAATTTATGGAATTTGCCCCCTGCGCGTACCATTCGCGAACCTCTTCGTTGGTATACAGGTGAGCATGTCTTGCGGCATGAGTCTGGCGAGTTGTCGGTGACAGTGCAGAAATGTGAAGCAGACGGGTTTTCAGTCCGTAGAGCTCCTGCGCCTCGTTGTCCTCATCCCATTTTGCCCGTCGTAACGCAGTGGTGACTTCGGTTCTCGCTATACGGTTGGCTCGTCGCTTCTCGATACCGACCTGCTCAGTCAGGTTTCGAGCGACTTCTCGCGGGTTGAGACCCCGACCCACACCATCCGTCAGCACCCGTGCCATATCGCGCTTAACTTCAGCGGTAAGCCCTTTCATTTCCTCGAACATACGAGCGTGAACAAGAGCCATACGGAGTTGGTAGGGCTCGCTCGCAAGAATTGACGCCAGCGATTCACGCCCGGCTGCATATGCAGGTGACTGCTGACTCAGGTTAGCGAATGATTGCCCCGTACCCTTCTCTGCGGCCAAATCGACATACTCATAAAACCAGAGGCCGTACTCGTTACCCTCAAGCAAAACCTGGTCTACCAGGTAGCTGGCATCGTTCAAGATGATGGAGAGTAGCGTTGGGTTTAACTGGTATTCGTATCTGGCGTTTACTGCGAGGGAGGAAGGTATTTTGTCGAGCGCTGATCTGTACGCCTTGCTGATTTTATTCATCCGCCTGGCGAAGTCTTTCATCGCCCGCCGCTCCAGCGCATCGGCGCCGGTCGGGTCCTGATAGCTACGCGGTAGAATCGGCGGCTTCGTCTTCTTCGCTGCCATCCTCTTCTCCTAGCGGCTCTTCGTCGTCATTTTCGTAACCGGCTACCGTGCGAATTTCCTCGCGACTGAACGCAGGATTCTCGCCGCTGCCTTGCATGGTCTGGTTAACCTCACCCATTACTTTGGCGTTAGCGAGTTTTTCAACGCCGCTCTGCTCGTTTAGGTCATCCCAGATAACAGTTTTCACGCTGACCGAATCGATAATATTCAGGTCAATCAGCTTGTCGCAGAAGTCCTCTATCTCGAAAGCGAGGTCTATGCGTCGCGACTGACAGCGGGAATTCATGTACTTCTGGTCTTCAGTGCTTGACCGTTCCGCCTGCTGGTTGCCAACAAGAATGCGGGTAGGGATATCCACCCCGGCCGCCGCTGTTTGCAGGTTAACGTCATAGGTTGGTGACGGATCGGAAACCGGCGATACCAGCGAGGTTACGCTTGCTCCTTGCAGGGAAAGCAGCACATCGTTCCCGCGGTTCATTTCGCGAGCCGCCTCGTTGAACTTGTCCTGCAATTCGTCAACGCTGACGTTGTACATCGACGCGAGGCTACCGAAGTCGATCTCTTTGTCAAAGCTTAAAGCCAACTGGCGCGCTGCGTTCTTCAGGAACGACTCACCAGAACCACCTTCAACTTTTTCCAGGCTGACAAAGGCGTTATAGGATGGCTCAAGAAAGCCGATCGCATCATCGGTATAGTCACCAAGGATAAAAACGCGGTCAGGATGAATATTGACGCGGCGGGTCGCACCGTTAGGTAACCTTTCCGTGTACTGCCACATCTTGGGCTGACCGTAGGTCTTCGAGTTAAGACCTGTGTCCCATTCGCCGACAGTGAGTGATCCAGCCCAGGCGATAGTAACCTTCTCAAGCCCTCGCCCTCTCGTAACCGGCAGGTTCCAGTCCTTATTGTCGCGAACGTGGAGCAGAATACCGGCATACCTTCCTACCAGTCGGCGGCGGTCTGCCTCAGCAAACGAGCGCCAGAATCGATTGGTTAATACCTGTTTGGTTTTTCTTTCCCACGCGGTTTCATCTTCGCTTTCATCGGCGTCATCGCCTTCGATGATTTCCGGGTTTGTCTGCCAGCATTTACCGACAAGCTTCTCTACTGCACCGTGAGCGATGCCACCGCGGCGATATAGCGAGTACAGGTTTTCGTAAGTGATCTGCTCGGGGAAGCCATATTCGCACCACGCAGATCCGCGCTTATTGTCCAGCCCCATCGTTGAAGACACTAGCCCCATACGGGTGCGCGCCATCCGCGCATCGTTCAACGCATGGTTGACGGCGAGAGTTAATTTATCAGTCATGGATGATCCGTAGGTGGGATTGAAGCAATAAAAAAGGCCGCCGAAGCGACCTTAAATGATTGTTAATGAATTTTACAACTTTGCTTCATCAATTGTATTATTGAACTCTTCAGCCATTGACTGGACCTCATCAAGTAAGATTCCTTTGTTACTATCGTAATCAGCTTTATCTACAGCGCGTGATATAAACGCTTTTTTCCCAGTTGTAGGGTCTGTGTACTCAATAGTAACTACTATTTGGGGTTGCCCATCATCAATATCATACTGTTCCATAACATCTCCTTATTAGTTTTCATAACCATGATCGGCGAAAAAAATCATCACTGCAATCGTTTAGGAATCATCATTCCCATTGATTGAGTCTTGCGCTTGATGTAGCCATCCAGGCCATAACGCGCAGCATCCCAGCAGTGGTTGTGCTTATCCTCAATGACAGGAAGCACCTCACCGGTGATGCGGTCGGTTTTGTACGAATAGAGGCGCGCTTCTTTCGCTGTTTCTTTGCAGCGCGTATGGATAACGATCTGCTTAAAGCCGCGGATGCAGGTGATTCCGTCCTCAACACTCCCCTGCCATTTCTGCGCAGCAGCAATGTTGAATCCCTGGGCTTTGATATGGCTGATGGTCTCTGGCCGGGAGTTATCCGCTTTGATCGGCCACTTACGGGCCTGAGGAATGCCGGGATATTTCACCTCGTCGGTGACCTTCCATTCATCCAGCTGTTTCGGCCTGGCTTCATCCTTGCCGGCGTAAAACTTCCACATGTCATCCAGTTCAACGCCGGTACCGTAGGCCTCGTACTCGATATACAGGCTGTTATCGAGGATGAACATGCGCAGCAGCGTGCTGGGGTCTTTAGCGAAACCAAAGTCAGCGCCAAACAGCAGGCGATCTGCTTTCTGCCACAGGTCGGACGCGAAGTCCTGAACTACATAGCGATTGGCCAGCACCTGCTTATCGGAGTTCTCCAGATAAGCGCCTTCCCATATCCACGCATAATCGGCGTAATCGAGGTTTTCCAAGTCTTCGAGGCGTTCCTCTTCGAGCACTTCCGGAAACCAAGGGTTGTCGCTGTAGTTCATCTCGACAATCATCGAGCTTTTCGGCGGGTTCTTTCTAAAGAGCTTGTCAGTGGCGCTGCCGTCTTTCTCCGGGTTCCATGTCACCCAAATTTCTGAGCCCTTTTCACGCACTGTCGGCCGGAGCTTCTTCCAGGCTGTCGCCGATACCGATTCGGCTTCATCAATCCAAGCAACCAGAATGCGCGCCTTAGATTTAATGCTGTCGAGATTGTGGCGCAGACCGCAGAACACGTAGCTGACATTGCGGTTTTTGGTGCGAATGTACTTCTCGCCAATATCGAAGTAATCATCAAGCCACGGAACAGACCGGATCGCCTGTTTCACTTCCTCCATCGACGACTCTTCGAGGGAGTTCATAAACTCGCGAGCGCAGAGTATTACGCCACTTAAACCGCTCTCAGCTGCCTGGTACGCTTTAACCGCGCTCATCAGCGCAAATGTGCGCGTCTTTGCCGAACCACGTCCGCCATGCGCGCCACGGTAACGAATACCGTCAGAAGCGAAAACGGGTACGAGCTTCGCCGGGATTTGCAGGTCAACCTGACTTTCCATTTGTTGGCTCTACCCCTACCAGTCGTATCGTCGTTGGCTTCGGAGACATGCTGCCATCGGAGGAGGTGTGATCGACGATCTGCTTATCCAGTCCTACCAACTTCGCCTTGCCCATCGTGGCAGCAACGGCGGCGGATGATTGCGGAGTTTCAGCTGCAAGCGCCGCTTTACGCGCCTCTTCCAGCTCAGCCAAAAGAGAATCTACGGTGACATTGTGGCGCTGCTTAATTTCACCCTGCAACTCTTTAATCCTTAGGGCAATCTTAGGGTTGCCCTGAAGCTTAAAGGCTTGCACATGAACTGCTTCCGGCTTCATCTTGTCAGCAGCATACGCCGTCCGATAAGCCTCAGAAGCATTACCCGTTTCGATGTATGCCTGACAGAAAGCCTCTTGCTTTGGTGTCAGACGTGCCATTTTTAGAATATCCTGCTGTTGAGTGAGTATCCCGCCCATTGCGGGTATCAATGTGTTCTCTGCTTTATCGAACTTTCACAGCGGAAAGCTCTATAAAACATACTCAGCTTCTTCTACCCTCGCGCTGAATGGCGAGCTATGAGCGCAAATCCGCTATGTCAGGCGGCAAATCGCGGTATGCATCGTTATTGATTATCCCCACACACTCACGCAGAGGAGTGCCCCGTCGGGCTGCGGTCATGGTTAATGTGTGGATGCTGCGACGATACGGCGCGGGGTAAAGCATTATCGAAGCCACTCGGTGAATGGCTCCTGTAAAGGCGCATCGGCGACACTGTTTTGTTGCGCTATTTAATAGGTCACACTATAGGGGAACGGTTGAATGGGTTCTCTAATAGCAGCGGACCTTTTTAGCCGCTTATTAAGTTACACAATAGAAATCACACAACCACGTCAAAGGAGATATATATATGTTAGAAATGCTGAATGCGTTAGCACCGCACGCTCAATCAATTAGCTACATCACCCTTCTGGTCTGCCTCATCATTGCAAAGCTCTGCGGAGTTCTTCATTACTTCTAATCCCTGCCTTATCCAGATTGCACTGCCCCAGAGCAGAATAAAGCTTCGCATTTAACTCCAGACTGGCCTGCCACGTGAACAGGAACTCCATTCTGGGGATCGGCATGTCTGCAGAATAGCAAGCCATTAAAAAAGCCACCCGAGGGAGGCTTTTGCGTCGGTAGAAAACTCCCGGAGGATGCTTATTTTGCTTGCTTTAACGCTTTTTTTTCAGCAGCCAAAGCTGTAATTGCATCAATTCTCAGCTGTCTTTCATGCTTCTCGACGTACCATTCCTGAATAAGCAGTTCCAACAGTCCGATCAGCATTTCAGCTTCTCCAGGATCAACATCAACGATGGTATTGATATCATTTTCCATGTGAGCGCCGATGTTGCCAATGTTTCTTATAGCATCGATAGCTTTCCACAAGGTCGATTCTATCTGCCCCTCAATCGCCTTTATTTCATCAACAAGTCTTGCTGGTTTAACATTCCAAACATTTCTAATCATCCCCTGAAGACATCTACGCGATAGAGTTGCAGATGCTTTTGGCGACAGATTTTTGATTAGAACCGCCTCTTTGTAATCATCCAAAATAGGCTTTGGCACATAATCTGGAAACTGTTTATAAATACCACCAGGTCTATTTACCCAGCTTTCTATTTGACCCACTGGTTTGTAAGAACCTACTTCAAGTTTTCCTTTAGAGAGAACTGAAACATATGTAAATTCTTTACATTCTGGATTTGGGCAGACATTTACATAAGAATCGAAAACAAGCGCGCCAAACTTTGTGTCTGCTGCGAATGAGAAGCGATCGTGCTTTTTTTGTATTGACTCGAAAACTGATAACCGCCCACAAAATGGACACTCCCAAGATGACATATCAACCTCCGCATGTGTGTGAAGATAAATATATGTCATATACATTTTTAGATCTTAAAATTTATCGAAGGCACTCCTTGCGAATGTAATCCTGCAGGTAGCTCACTTGCCCGGTGATGGTGGCGATTCCGGCTCGGAGACGCCAATAATCCCGTTCAGCGGAGTCAGTAAGTCTGGGGCCGGAAGCATCGCCCACGCCGCCGGCGCCGGTCGCTCCGTTATCTTGACATCTGGTGTTGAGCTGCAGCCGACGCTTGCCAGAAGCAACATCACGCTCAAGCTGATCGATAGTGGCTTTAGCATCTGCCAGTTCTCCGGTGTATTTGGCATCTATAGCCGCGACGTCGCGCTGCCGGGTCTGCATGTCGGTGATGGTGTCGTTAGCCAGGCTGAGCTTTTCAGTGGCTTTATCGCGCTGCTCTTTGAACTGGGTGGCGTTGGTGTGATAGTGATTAGCCAACCACCCAAGGCTGACTATCAGGCAGATGACAACTGCGCTGATAATGGCGGTTAAGCGGCTCATGACATGATTACTCCAACAGCCAGAAACCACGGCCACGCATCATTACCATTGAAGGCAAGGAACGCGGCGATAACAAAACAAATCATGTTCATTTCTGGCTCCAGGTGCATACCTGATATTCGACATCACGGCGATTAACCAGCCCTTTCCATTTCTTGCCGCCGGCATATACCCAACGCTTTAACTCTGCACAGGCACCGGCATAGTCGCGGGCATTCAGCTTTTTCAGCAGCGTGGAGTTAATGGTTGCAGTGGCGCCGACGTTATATGCAAATGAGTAAATGGTGGCGCGCTGGGTTTCTGTGGTCGGCACCTTGATATGCGGATCGACCTGCGCGGCAATGCGCTGTATATCGCGCCGGGTTAGCGCGTCGCACTCTTTATCCGTGTACCGCTTTCCCCAGACAATATCCGATCCTGTGTGGCCATCGCAGACAGTGACTATGCCAACAATATCCCGGTAAGCGACATACTCTCGCCCTTCAAGACCAGCCTTCCCGGAAACCATGACGGTAGCGATACCAATGGCGCCCGTACCCAGGGCTCCGATGATGCTATTTCTGAGCGCCGGTGACATTGCCATTTAATCTGTCCTCGCGCTCTTTGCGCTTGTAGTACCAGTTCACCCCGAAGGTGCCGATGGTACAGACGATACCGATGATGATTGCCCAGTCGTTCAGGGAAAGAACGCCACCCATGGTCGTTAAGCCTCCAACCCAGTAACTGAGCCATTCTCTGATTTTATCCATGCGTTGCATGCTCTCACCTCGCGTAGTTAGCGGGTGCTGTAAGTAGTCATAAAAGGGGTCAGGCCCGTCAGGCTGGATTTAACAACGAAGCGTGTCGATGATGATTCCCGCGGGCCTGAAATAGAAAAGCCCGCGCGTCGCATGGGTTTTAATTGAGTCACTCTCTATTTTTTACAAAAAAACCTTACTTAACAAAAAGATAGCAGCGATTACAAACACCGCAACCACAAGGCCTACATCGATATCATTACCACCCATAAATTCCCTCACTATTTAGTTAAACGTAGTGAGATCATCCCATAGTCATTTTCTCGATTTCCCAAGTAAGGGACTTTTTTCATAAAAAAACAAAAAAAATGCACAACGTAAAAGTAACTTTTAAGTGCCTGCTAACAAGGAGGGCGCTCTACCTGCTGAGCTAAACCAGCAAATTCTTGCCACACTCTCGCAGTGGTCCGCGCTCATGCCCTTGAGTTCCTGTCGCATCATCGCCGCTAATAACCGGGGCGCGTCTGGCGTTCGCGCTGCTTTACCGGGGCTTGTGTTATTTATGAACCCTTACCCATCACCACACAGGCTCACCATTACGCGACTCGGGGCAGCATCACTACTGCAACATGGCCATTAGGCCGCGGTCGACCCGTTCCTATTCACATTTCCTGCCTCCAGAAACGCAAAAGCCCCGACGTTTCCGCCAGGGCCTTTTTAGTCATCATGCCGCCACTTAAAGTTAAGGCAGCATATCAAAGTAGACTCAAATATGACTCATTTAATCCAGTTTTGCAAGACTTACATCTAAATTTGTCGCCTTTTGTTGTGAACGTGATCGCGTCACCTGCAAAAGTGCGTCACTATCCAGCCCAATAAAGATGCCTATCATCGCCTCCCATCGATCTGTGAAGGTTTCCGACCAGTTCTTGGGAGTCACGCCCGCCATAGCCGCAAGGTCCGCGTACTGATACTGATTGCGACCAGCCAGCCCCGCCTTGGCATCCTGCGCCGCCAGCCAGATAAGCTGCCGCAGGCGATCGACTGTTTTCTTTGCAATGCGCACGCCGGCCAGCTGCGAGCAGAATTGCTCCCACGCCCACCGGGTGATCGTCTCCTGGTGCTCCCAGCGAATATTGTCGCTGTAGTTCCAGAGCAGCCACGCCTTCTGGTGATCGTCGAGAGACAGCAGCGCGCGGCGCCACGATGCAGTTGAATACTCGACAGGAAGCACCAGAGCGATTGCTGAACCTTTAGCACGTGACTGGCTGCCAGACATGGGAGGGCTGTCAGGGTTAACCATTCGCTTCTTCTGCGGGTCGTACACTTTTTTGCGCCCGCGGCTGCGCGGCGTAGCTTCAAACATCGCATTCTCAGCAAATGCAACGAGCTGCCCTTTCGTCGCGCCGCTCAGATCGGCGGTTGCAACTATCAGCTGCTGGCGAACATATTCTAAATATTGGATCGTCATGCTGTCTCTCCCAGGGTCTGATAGATGCGGATGTAATTTCTCAGGATTCGGTAATCGGTCATCACTGTGCCGCGGTGCCGGCAGAGGCGGAGCTTTTGCCAGCGCTCCCGGATTCTCTCTAAGGCGATCTGATTCATGCGGCCTCCCGTTGTTTAACGAGCGCACGGCGTAACGCGCTGTAATGGCGCCTGATGCATTCCAGTTCTTCGATGGTGTATCGGTGAGGGGTGTTGTTGTTTTCGAGCGCCTCGACGAGCTCAACGCCTTTCCTGGCTATCAGGCCAATACGATATTGCTGCTGATTGCCGGACAGTTGGACATTGCAGTGATGGCACTGTTTATTGATATTGTCCTCGATGTAGCGCAGGTGAGATGCTTTACCGCGGGATCGGTAATGCCCGGCCTCCCACTGCACCGTTTCGAGCGTGCCGCAACTGATGCACGGCAAATCATGGTCACGTTCGCGGATATAGTCGTTGACTACGCGCTGGGTCATGTCTTCCCAGTGCTTGAGGGGTTTAACCGCGGCTTTACGTTTGCGCCACGCTGCGCGCTCTTTTTTCTCAGCATCGCGCTGGCGCTGTAACCCCTTCTGCTTTGCGGCTTCGCGAGCTTTCGTCGCCTGTTTTTTGCCGATCGCGCTGGCGCATTCAAAGCAGCAAACAGTCTGACCTTCCCTGGCAGGATGGAACCACTCGCGGCAGTGGGCGCATTTACGGCGTGCTGGTTTACGCATGTGGCCTCCTTGCTCTCAGGCAGAGCCACTTCTTATCGACCAGGCGAGCGGTGTATCCGAGCATCGTTGGAATGTCGGAGGGCTTAACCTCTTCCTTGCGCTTGCGAGGGCCGGAGGTGCGGAATATCGACCGTTCCATTACTTTAGCGATGGGACTGTTCATCAGGCCTCCTGCTTCTGCTGGAGTTGCTGATACTCGCATCCGTGAGGGATTGTCAGGGCTAGCCCAAACTGAGCGCACCACGCCTCTACCTTGCACAGGAAAATATGCATTTCGCCTGTATCCAAAGCGGAGGTATGACGAGGCTCCCATGTGGTTTCTTTGGTGCCGGTGATGAAGTCGGTGTAGGTGACTTCCTGGCATCCGAGATAGGTCTTCTTAAGGTTACGCTTAACCCACTCTGGCGTGGCGTCTGTGCGTCCGGATTTAATCAGGTATTCGCTGATTTCACCCAGCCACATATGCAGAAGTGAGTTCTGCGACAGACTGCGCTTTTCACGCCACGGCTTGAGGATTAGTCGGTAGGTGTCGCCATTGGCAAGGAATGGCTGCAGGTGTTGGCCTATAGCTGCAAAGTTGCCGTTATGCAGCTTGATGCCTTCTTGAGGGAAGTTCACGCTCCACCTCCAATGAGGCTAAACGCAGAATGCAGAAAATCGCCGGTGACTTTCGCCATCGGTGACAGGTGTTGCTTTGAGGTTTTGTGCGCCATGTGTCCCCACTTGGCGCCGGAATCTAGTTGTCAGTTGCTCAGACTGACAAAGGAATTATGACCGGGATTCCCTATGAGTGCAAAGGCTCAGGGGGAATTATTTCTTCTCGTTCTGGCTGGCCATCTCGATATAGCGTGGGTCACTAGCCCGCGGCAACTGGATGCTCTGCTCGCGGTAGTAGCGGACGCGCTCCATGAAGTATTCGCGCAGGAAGTGACTTTTACGGTCTGGACGGTCGAAAGTTTATTGTACTCCGAGAAATACCAGGCTTTCCGGGCTCAAACTTACACTTTCTCACTGCTAATTTAGTTACTGTAAAAAAGACCTCATCACCAGTTGTCTCGACAGAAGTGACTTCCCCCTTTTCATTAACTGAGGCAGCGTATTTTACAGTGCCGCCAATCCCTAGAGCTTTTGCGGAAACAGGATATAACGGGGAAGGACAGCTTATTCGTACAGGTATTGTTTCTTTCGGATTTTCAACAGCAAACACCATGTTTGATATAAGCGCAGTACAAACCAGAAGTAATATTTTTTTCATCGACGGTACCAATTGTTATGTTTTTGAGCGAAGAACGGCTTGTTAAGGCGTTCTTTGTACGCTACGCCACTAGCGGCAAGGTCTACGTTAACCTTGTCCTGCTCGTCTTTCGGTTTAGCTGCAATGTTCCACTTAGACATAAATACCCCCTAAAAATTAGGGTGTTAAACTACAGCCCCCTCCGCAAACGGGGGAAAATGATTGCTTTATCAAAAAGCATCACTTGTATTACCCAATGACCCCCACATCGCGGGGGGAAACTACATTGCTACTATATCTCTTTTTCAGTATGACACTATACCGCCTAACCCTTCTAATACATTCCGGTAAATTAGCCCTCACCAGCGCTTCAGCGAACGGCGGCGGGACGGTGTTGCCGCAGCGCGCAACCTGCTTGTCCTTGGCGTACTTCACGCCGCGGTAGTCACAAACAATAATTTACCCGTAAACGCCACCAATAACAGAAAACAAAGAAAATCCACCGAAGCGGGTTGAATTGACAACATTCATTATTCCGTTGAGATCAATTATCGCCATGTAACACGAATTAATTAGAAACAATGATGAAATGCTATCTTTTTCTGTTATTGCTAATTTCCATCTGAAAAATATCGACTTGAGAATCAAACTCTTTTTGCGGTTCAAGTCGTGTGGTTTTTCTATTAATGGGACTCAACTGCTCCTTCTCTTCAATTAATGACTGAGAAATATAAGCATCAAATCGATTAATTTCTTCAAATATTTTCCCTGCTAGCTCATCAATAGTTTTCCAAATAGATGAATTTTTTGAAGTTGTATCTTTAAGTTCGCGATTTATTTCCTGGTGGAAAAGCCTTAGCTGCCTAATAAAATCAGATATTTTTCTATCAAGAGAACTTTTTGAAATCAAAATAGCCTCAATGTGCTCATCTTTTTGTGATGACTCTTCAACTAACTCTGCGTTTCTAGAAGAGATCGCCAGTAGCTTAGCAGATAACTGAGTTACTTGTTTTTTATAAGGCAACTCATTTTTTATTGCCTCATCAATTTTATTAGCATAAAAAGAATCATTGTATTTACGTTCACTTGTGTATGCCTGTATTATTCTCTCATACAGTTCATCTTTTGAGCGCTTAAAATTTTTAAGTAATGAAACCCATATTTCCCTTTCTGTTTTCCTGGCGTTCGATACTTCTTTTTTTCTTTCTTTACTTTCAACGAAAGATGAAATCCATAGAAAAAACAAAGCAATAATTGGGTAGACCAACTGAGCAACATCATCACCACCACCGAAATGCCTAATGATACGACTTGCAAAGAAAGTAGTAGCGCCAGTAAATACAAATATTATAAAAGTAGTAAAATTCATAAGTTACACCTTAACTTTTAATTTCACTAGATAGATAATCGTGCTTTATTCCATTATCTTTTAGATAATCGCTAAAAACAAGCGGGGCATTTTCCAAAAACCGAAGGGTTACATAAATATTATTAATTTGTTCCTCAAGCAGATTTGTTGAACCCGCAAGATAAAACTCTGTATTTAAGGACACCTTTAGTTCATCATCACGTTCCTGCTCTAGAGTATGAGCTTTGATTCCTATTGAATATCTATTATATTTATCAACAAGTTCCACCACCTCAGTATGCAATAACTTTCTTTCGAACTTCTCGTATAAAAAGTTGATGCTAAAACCGATAGCTGCAGACGATGGCTTCTTGAAAATTGAATAAACTATTGAATAGGGAGCCTCATTTTCATCCGAGGTAAACGAAAATGACCCAAACGCGTAATAATCAGACTCGCTATTTGCCTTGAATTTATGTTCCGTTATACTTGAAACACCAGTCATTCCTTTTAGCGCATCATATAGTTCAGATTGCTCAGTCATAAAATCCTCAACCTCATCAGTAGAATCATATAGTACATACTAAAATTAGTATACAACAACATACACCAAATTAAAATCACTTAATAGTATTTAGGTCTGAAAATGGATCATTGTAAATTAAATGCAGCCACACTAATTAACTGGCAATTATCTATACCTGCAACCATCACTTTATATCCCCAATGCTTCACAGGGTTACTTTATGAAATTTAAATACCTCATTGAAGGTATCAATGAAATATTTCATTGCTTTGAAGCTATGGAACTTTGGATTGAATGACTAATCAGGTTGTAGAATATAGATTAATCTCTAGATTAGTTGCTGAAATGTCTCGCTCTGCTTTGCTACACATGCACCGCCAGCCATTCAATCATCTCTTAGATAATTTGCTAGTCATTGTTAGCACCCCTTGCGCGCCTGACGCGCACTCCATTTAACACGAATGCAATAGACGCCCCCCCCGGCAGCACTCTTGAATAATTCACCATCTTGCGAGTATTACTAACACGATACACCCGGTTTGGGATTCCTGCTGCCATGATTCTGCGAATATCTCGATTACTGGTCATTGACTCTCCTCACACCGGCATACCGGGCAAGTATTGTCGCTCATTGAGTATGGAAAGCTGCTATCCATCTCATCCATCCAGCGCTTGTGCTCAGAGCACCAGAATACTTCCCATGGCATGCCGTGATACTTCATCAGGCAGGTAACGCGGTACGGTATTTCCTCTGGCGGCAACTCCTCGTCCAGTAGCCTGTTGTTAAGCTCGCGCTCAGCTCTTGCCAAAAGGCGACTAAGTTCCCGGTTTTCGTTTTCCAGTCGCGTGAATTGGTCTTGCAATTGCGCTTTAGTAGCCATCACTCAGCCTCCCTGACGTCGACGCCGGCGGAGCGCATAGCCCTGATGGCGTTCTGCGTCCCGTCAACAAACCCATTGCAGTAATCCTTGCTTCCGCCAGACATGTGCTGTACGGCTGCCAAATCGCAATCAAGCAGCTTCACGGTGACGGTGCGGGACTCCAGCTCGGCCATGCGATCATGCAGCTTTGCCGCAGCCTCAATGCCGCCGGCAACGAGTGCGTTTTTGGCCTGCGCCTTCTCCAGCGCCTCTACCAGCTCAGCATTGCGGGACTCAGCTTCTTTGAGCTTTTTGGTCAGCCTGTCGTGACCGTCAACGATTTTCGGGACCTGGCTAACCATGTGCTCTTCTGCACGCTCTACCGCTTCACGCAACGCTCTGGTGCTGACAACGCGCTTACCAGCTTCACAGAGTGCATGGAGTGGAGTGAAAAACTCACGGCGAGCCATTCGGGCAGCAACGATAAACAGGATGCTGCCGGACTCGCGAGCAACTTCAGGTGTAAGTTCGGTGATATCAGTTGTCATGCGGCACCTCCTTCTTTTGTCAAAGGCTCACCACATTCCCGGCAGAATTTATCCAAGCCACCATTTTTTAACTTGGCAATAAACCACTCGCTTGCGTAAAAGCCATGCGGAGGACGCCCATCTTGCAGAGTACATACCGAAGAATTTATCAGCGCAAAATTGTCCGCCGCCAGCACACACACCCGCTCATTCAACCGCGCAACATCTGCCTTCAGCCCCACGTTCTCCGAAGCCAGCTGCTGGTACGCCTTAGCCAGGTCCAGGTACTTCCGCTCTTTGATTGACAACTCGCCTGCGCTCTCCAGCGTATGAATGAGCTCGTTTACCGTTTCAATGTTCATTTTCTCACTCCCGCCAGGCACTGGTTAAACAGGTTCGTTATTGGGTTTCTGCAGCCAAAATAGGGCGTAAATTCGAATGTGAATTCCCGTACCGGCTCAACGATTTTCTGCCAGGAAGGAAGCGAATATGTGTAAGCGCCTTTCGGGCCAGAACGCCTGATTTCTTTGCTTTCTGATAGCTTGCACAATGCTGAGTTAACGCAGGACTTAAGCAGATCAGTGCCTTCGATAACTTCGGCAAACGTGCAGCCAGGGTGTTTGCCGATGAAATTGATGATTAGCTGCCGGTTGCTGGTTTTTTTCATGATTTTCCCCTCCCCAGGCCAAACTTTTGACGAATTTCAGCGATTTTATTTAATCCCATCTCCCGACTAAGAGGGCGTCCGCCCAAAACTGGCAGTTGCTTAACGGGCTCTGGTATCGCCTCCCCTGCGTTCAGACGCCTTGCCATGCGCCCTAGCTCATCCGCAGCCTTTCGACGCAGCTCAGAGTCACTGAGGCTGTTTGCTCGCATGTTCTGGTAGAGGGTTGTGACTAGCCAGTAGTGTGTATTGCTTTTCCAGGGGTATGACTCTGCATCCGGATACTGGCCCCTTGTCCGGCAGTACTGATAAACCATGTCGACCAGATCGTGTGCATCGGGAAGCCCGGCAGCGGCTGATTCTTCAGCTTTGCACCATGCAACAAACTGCCCCGGAGACGGCAGGAAAGGCTTTTCCTGGCGCCGTGCGACTCGCATTCCCGCGGCAACCTGTGCCAGATCGGTAATACCGTTTTCCCCGAACGCTAGAAGCCACTGGCGGCGAAATTCGTTGAGCTCTTCCTGGGTTCGGAAGTTCGCCATACTGGCCGGGAACGTTGCACGCAGTTGGTTAAATAACTCGTTTAAAATTTCTGCCGTTTTTTCTGCCTGCGGACGCTCTTCGTGTTGCTCCGGCAAGCCGTGTGCAATGCGACGAAACTGGTCTCGATCCAATTCCTGAAGCTGCTGACCAATGTTTTTCATGAGTGCACTCCGTCGATCCAGTCTGTGTTGTTCCAGTCCAGCTCTTCCCGATTGGTCTGATGTGTCCGCCCGCCATCTCGCTGAAGCGTCAGCGTGTCCCAGTGCTTGCGCAGCTTGTCAGGCGACAGAACGTTGGTTTTCCAGAACGAGTCTTTGCTGGCCCAGTCGTACAGGGTGCAAATTTCGCTGTGAGTGCGGTTATCCATCTGTCGGATTAGTCGCACTGAGTTTGACCAGCTCGTCAGGTCTGGCGACTTGCTGGCAGGTGCGATGATTTTTACCCTGGAGGAAATCCACTCAGCGACTCGCAGGTCTTCAGAGGTTCCCCACTTAGTACCGGTTGGGGTGTGAACTACCGCGTCAGGGTGAGCAGACAAAAATTTCTTCAGGCGGTCGTCAGAGGATTCGCCAGAATTCTCGGACGAAGATCTTTTAATCTTTTTATTCTTGTTATTACCTTCTTGTTCATGTTGTGCGGTTGTTTGTGCGGCTTCATGTGCGCCACCATGTGCGGGTATGGCCTTCAAACCCTCGCCATTGCTGGCTTCGTCATGTGCGATTGTTTGTGCGGCTACATGTGCGGTTATTTGTGCGGGTAAAATATCTATTTTTTGAGCATACTCAGCAAAATTTGTGATACTGATCACTCTCCCTTTTTGCTTCTCTCCTTCGATAGAAATCATCCCTTCACGCACAAAAACTGCCAGCATTCGCTCAACAGAATCTCGGCTGGTAGGGTTACCTTTTCGGTCGCAAAGCTGCAGCCCTAAATCAGCCGCAGTGGCCACCAGTTGACCGGGAAGCAAGGACCATTCGCGGCCTTTAAAAGTCGCTGTAAATGGCTGTCGCGCAGCATTGAGCAGCAGGTTTTCCCACAGGGTCCTGAGGTACACATCTTTTGCCCACGGCTGTTTGAGGACGCTCCGGTACAACGGGATGTAGCCAGACTTCTGGTTGTCCATCCTGTTGCTCCTGAATTGGCCCGGCGCGCTGCCGGGGAACTTGAGTATTTCTGCAGTATTCATGCTTCACTCTCCCAGCCCGCCTCTTTCAGGAACTCGCGGTAGGCATCCAGGATGGCACGCGCATCAGCTGGCAGTTCAATATCAGCCTGATCAGCGACTATCTGAAGGAACTGGCGCGCCTTTTCTGCGCTAAACTGCGGCAGAGCCGCGCTGCGGGTGAGTTTCTTTTTGCCAGAGGCTTTGGCCCTGGCTAGACCCTCTTTTGCGATTTTTGCAGCCTTTGGACCATGCTCGCGAGAAAGAGCCACAGCAGTAGAAGCTGACACCTCTCCGGCTTCAACCATACTGAGTAACACGTCGCCTGATGAAAGCAGTTGAAGGTGGTTCTCAACATCAGCAACGGACCGATGAAAAGCGTCAGCAATTTCCTGTGTTGTATGCCCGTGATTTTTAGCGCGGTTGTATTGCTTGGCTCGTTGGATCGACGTTATTGCCAGACCGTTATTTCTGCCAGCCTGAAGCGCAAGCCTCTGTAGCTCCGTTCCGATAAAGTCTTTGCATTCAATCCGAGGGATACTCACGCCTTGCGCGCGGGCATAGCCAGCCCCTATAAAGCGGTGCTGACCATCAATAATTTTCACGCCTTTTTCTGTAACCTGAACATCTAGCGCCGGTAAGTCAGTGCCTGACTTCCAGAGCTCACACATATGCTGAGCCCAATCCTCATTTAAATGGCGCATGTTGTCGCCAGGTTCCAGGTAAAGTTCCTCGTAAGGCACCATGAAAGTCTTCTTAACGGTAGTGCCAGTGCCGTTTTTATCCTTTTGCTTGTAAAGCTGGGAGAGCGTGGTCATAATTATTCCTGTGAATTGATCCAGTAATTCGCATAGAAAGCCGTTGGAGTTGCTGCTCCGCGGCTTTCGCCATTTTTGTTACCCTTCATGCCTCAAAATCCCCCTTCTCTCCCGACCTGTTCGAAATCAGAATGGCCAGCAGCAGTGCCATGTTTGGAAGCAAACTCTCGCGCCAGCGGCTTACCGTCGATTTGTTGACTCCGGCCACTTTTGCGATCGCCGTGGCGCCCACTTCCGATATCTGGCTGTGTAACCAGCTCTCTATCCTCCGGGCCTCCACTTTGTTGCGTGTCATTGATTTTTCCATTTGTGATACTTCCTCTGGTGTTGTTTGAAAGGCCGCCGGTCAGGCGGCATTAGCTTTTGTTGGCGGGAATACGTCATCAATACTTACTGACGCCCCGAACTTGTTAAGAGCGGCAACAATCTTTCTGCATTGCTCAATGCTGAGATTCCGCTTTCCGTTTTCGTAGTGGCAGATGGCGCCAGTTGTCAGGTTTAGCTCTACTGCAATTTGGCGCTGAGTAAGCCCTGCTCGACGTCTGATCTTGCTTAGATTGTTCATGTCGGGTCTCCTATAAACGATTTAAATATACATATTGTATTCTAACTTCGCAAGGTAAATATACATTTTGTGTCTAGAAGAAAAATATACAACTTGTATGATTTAGGTATGAGTATGAAATGGTATGACTTAGCAAAGTCCCTGATGAAAAGTCAGGGCGTTAACCAGGAGCAGCTGGCCGAACATCTCGGGATAACCAAAGGTGCGGTTAGTCATTGGCTGAACGCCAGGAGAGAACCAAGCCTTGAAGAGATAGCAAAAATCCTTCGCTTTCTTGGAAAACAGAATTTCTCAGTTGGGGCTGGCGGCATGATCATTGACGAAACGCTAAAAGGCGATGTTGGTTACATTGGGCCCTACAATCCCGGTAATAAATACCCTGTTCTAAGCAGCGTTCAGGCGGGGTCATGGTGCGAGGCAGTAGAACCTTATACAACGAAAGATATTGATCTTTGGCTGGAGTCGAATGCACACATTCAAGGTGATGCATTTTGGCTTTTGGTTGATGGTGATTCAATGACTGCGCCGGTTGGGTTGAGCATTCCTGAGGGAACGTATGTTCTGTTTGACACTGGTCGAGAGGCGATTAACGGTAGCCTGGTGATTGCGAAGCTATCAGAATCAAACGAGGCGACGTTTAAAAAGCTAATCATCGATGGCGGCCAGAAGTACCTGAAAGGCTTAAACCCACAGTGGCCATTGGTGCCCATTAACGGTAACTGTCGAATCATTGGCGTTGCTGTAGAAACTAAATTGAAGCTGATTTAGGAACCTGCAGACGTACAGGAAGCATGGGTAGGTCGTAATCTGATGGACGTGGTATTGCAAGACAAGAATAACATCCTTCAAGTTGTTATAGGATTGAATAACTATCTTATTCACTATAGAGGTAATAATGTCAGCAGATTTTAGATTACGAGAAGAACAAGACAGGGTTGACGAAGAAAATCGCATGATCTATGCCGAGATTGCCGCAAAACTGGTTATTCTTGGCTATGATCGCCACTCTGCGATAAAAAAGGTCAAAGAAGTGAATGAGAACCGGGAATATTATAGAAATGACCCAGGCGTTCACATCGAAGGCGATGAGTACCATCCTAGCCAATGGACAATAGACGAATGCAACTATCCAAAAGAGATTTCAGGTGAGTTTAACCCGCGACAGGTGCATAAGATTGCTCAAGAGCTTATTGATGATTTCTAGAATTATGATTGATAGAAGGTCGCAGAAATGCGGCCTTTTTTGTACGCCAAACAATGCAAGCATGTAGATAAAAACAATGCTTGCTTTTATGATTGCATGGTGTTTATTATGCAAGCACATTTCACAATAAGGTGCTTGCAGCAATGAGTGACAAGAAAGAACCCAAGGGAAAGGCAAAAGGCGGCATCGCTCGCGCCAAGGCGTTAACATCAAAACAACGTAGCGCTCAAGCCAAAAAAGGAGCAGCAGCCAGATGGGGGTATAAAGCGACCCATAAGGGTAGCTTTATGGATGAGTTTGGGATTGATGCTGAATGTTACGTTCTTAATGACGAAGATAAAACAGTCGTCACCAGTAAGCGTGGATTATCCAGACTGCTTGGTTTGGGTGGTCTTGGTAACGATGTTGACAGGGTTATTCACTCACAGTACATGGCGCCTTTCGTCGATGCAGTTTTGCTAGAAAAATTCAAAAATCCCCTTATTTTTCAATGGAAGGGTGATGATGCAGCATTGGGTTTTAGCGAGGCTCATGGATATGACATAACTGTAGTTGGTGATCTGGCTAGTGCATTAATAAAAGCCAATATCGCCGGCGCACTACCAAAAAGCAGGATTGAGGCTGCAAGACAGGCACAGTTGCTCTCTAATGCTGCAATGAAGGCCGGTATTAAAGGGCTTGCATATGCAATTGCAGGTTATCGCCCTGAAGTACAGGAAGTCATTAATGCGTTCAAGGCTTTTGTTCGTGAAGAAGCGCGCCAATATGAGAAAGAGTTTCCTGATGAACTATACGAAGAATGGTACCGCTTATACGGATTAAATCGCCCTGAAAAAGGCAGACCAATTCGATTCGGACAACTAACAAACATGCAGATTTACGTCCCGCTCGCAAAGAGCAAAGGGAAAATACTTGAGCAGATTCGCGCCAGTCGTGATGAAAACGGAAAGCAGACCGATAAGTTACACTTGTTCCTTTCCGAAATTGGTGTTAAAGCGCTCCGGCAGCACATCGGGAAACTTCTTGGTGTTGCAGCCATGAGTGATAACAAAGAAGAATATGAAGCCGGGATCGAGAAGGTCTTCGGAAAAATGAAGACTGAATTATAACGGATGACCCGGCCACCGCGCCGGGTTTTTTATTACCCGTCCCCACCCCTTCTGCACTTCTTCAGCCTTAAACCTGTCCGCCCTTCTGCTCGTAACTCCTTATGAAATAGCTATCACTGGTGTTTTTTAAAGCAGTCCAACTCAAGTAAAAATAAAACCAAAGAAAATACAAAACGTTAGCCGAAGAACAAGATTTAAGTATACATTTCGTATTGCAATGTTTGAATACGTTTTGTATATTCAAATCATCCAAACAACACCGGCAACGCTGGGGTCTAGTCAAACGTTCCGTTAGCCGCGATAAGGCCAGGGTGAAGAGATGATCCGCGAAGAAGATAAAACCGAGTGGTTTAAGTTCCTGGCGCAGTTATTGGCAATAGTGGCCTGCGTTCTGGTGGTCAGTGCGTACTGTCTTATTCCTGGTGGTGGCGCATGAGCAGAAACGGCATTCGTTCACTGGTTATCGTGCTGGCTGTCAGCCTTGTTATCTGGTCAGCGGTGATTATCAAAATTCTGCATGTCGCGGGGGTATTCAATGGCTAAGTCAATTCCAAACAACGGACGCGCCGTGATGATGCGCAATGACCGCACTGGCGCCGCCTGGCTGGTCTCATTCAATTATCGCGACGGAAGCTACTGGCACGAGCCACAAGGCAACCTGAGGCACATCCGGCGGCCTTACGCCTCGCGCAGCATTGAACCAAACCTGGTACCAGCCGGGACGCATTAACCAGCGCATTTCAGCGCACGAATTTAACTGAGCTATCAGGCAGCCATTCCAGTGCCGGGCATCTCTCAACCTTTTGCAGGAGAAACCATGAGCGAAATAACGGATTTAGTCGTCATCGAAAAGAAAAACGCGATGGCGGTATTCACCAATAACGACCAGCTCGACCCGCTTATTGAAGCTATCGAGAAAGAAGCGCGCAGCCTGGTTCCGGATGTAACCACCAAAAAAGGCCGTGACGCTATCGCTTCAATGGCTCACAAGGTCGCGCGCTCTAAAACGTACATCGACAACGCAGGTAAAGACCTGGTCGCTGAGTTGAAGGCGCTGCCAAAGAAGATTGACGAAAGCCGCCGCATTGCTCGTGAGCGTCTTGATGCGCTGAAAGATGAAGTGCGTCGCCCGTTGACCGAATGGGAAGCCGAGCAGGAACGCATTAAGGCCGAAGAAGCCATGAACGCGCTGCACGCCGAAGCGCTGGAAATGAACATCAAGTTCGATCAGGAGTTGGCGGCCAAGTTCGAAGCGGACCACGAAATGGCCCTGCTGATGGATAAAGATATTGACCGCGAACGCGCAGATAAAGCAGCCGAAGCCGAACGCCAGCGCATTGCCCGCGAAGAAGAGATTAAGCGCCAGGCGGAAGAGAAAGCCAAGCGTGAAGCAGCAGAAAAGGCACAGCGTGAAATCGACGCCGCTGCAGCCAGAGAACGCGAGGCGCTTTTAGCGAAGGAGCGCGCCGAGCGTGAGCAGAGGGAGTCCGCTGAAAAGGCTGAGCGTGACCGCATTGCGGCTGAGCAGAAAGCAGAGGCTGACAAACAGGCGGCTATCGATGCCGAGCGCCGCAAAGCGCAGGAAGAAGCCGATCGCATCCGTTGTGAAGCTGAGCAGCGTGAACAAGCTCGACTCGCTGAAGAGAAGCGCAAAGCCGATGAACAGGCGCGCCGGGAAGCCGACGTTAAACACCGCAAGGCTGTCGGTACTGACATCGTCAAAGCGCTCCTGGCTAAAACCAGCCTAACCCGCGATCAGGCTATTGAAGTCCTCACCGAGATTAAAGACGGAAACATCCCGCATACCGGGATCAGTTACTGAGGTGCGTCATGAAATTAAAACTCAGATACGACAACGCCCACGGATACCTGAACACACAGCGCGATCAGGTGCTTGAGCTTGACGGCGTGGTCCTGGACGGAACGGTTGATACGCGTGAGGTCCTTCCTCAGTTGGATAGCGCTGTGATTCTGGAGTGGCTTTCTGAACAGGGGTACGTGATTACGCACCGGGTGCAGGCGGCATGAGCGCATCAGAAAAATGGGATGACGATGCTTTTATCCAGTTGATGACAGAGGCAATTACCTCCTCTGAACAAAGCAATGAAGTCCAGGTTGATTTGGCTGCCGAACGAATGAATGCGGCAATTGGATGGGAAGAATTCGCGGGGAACTATCAATGACAGAGAAAAAAGTTTACGCAGCCATCAGCGCTGTCGCCGGCGAGCTGGCAGAAAAGGGGATCAGCAAGGGCAGAAAACAAGGGAGCCAGGTCAACTACGCGTTCAGGGGTATTGATGACGTTTACAACGCGCTGGCCCCTGCCCTGGTTAAACACAAACTGCTGATCCTTCCTCGTTGCACTGAGCGTACATCGTGCGAAAGAACCAGCAAAAACGGCGGCGCCCTGTTTTACATCACTGTCCGTGCTGAGTTCGACTTTGTCAGCACAGAGGACGGCAGCCTGCACACGGTTGTTACTTACGGCGAAGCAATGGACAGCGGTGATAAAGCCACTAACAAGGCCATGTCGATTGCCTACAAATACGCAGCGTTTCAGGCGTTCTGCATCCCGACCGAGGAAACGACTGCAGACCCTGATTATGAGCAGCATCAGGTTAAGCCAGCTGACGCCGATAAGGTTCTCGCCGACTTCTCCAGGTATGCGAGTTCAGAGAACGACCCTAAAGCGCTACAGGCCAGTTATGCGAAAGCGTGGGGGCTTCTTGATGGCTTCCCGGATCACCAGGCGAAATGCAAAGACGTTACCGGTATTCGCCTGAAAGAACTGAAACAAGCGGCCTGACGGGGAGAGAACACCATGAAAAAAGTCGCCTTTTATCGCCGCTCCGGTCGCTCCGGGAAGTTCTCCGGACTTAAAGAGCGTGTCGTGTGGATGATTCAGACCCGCGGCCGCCCGGTTTCAGGGGAAGAGATTGCTGCTGTTTTTGGCGTGTCATTGCCGGAGTTCAACCAGGTAGCCAGGACGATTACCCGCGGGTCTGGAAAGGTAGTCACCATCATCGCATCTTCAACATGGGTAACCGGCTCGGGGATTCTCGATCGCTATTTCGACATAAGCAGCTCAATCAAATACGCAACCCCGACTTCTGGGACAGCGAAAACCCGTCTCTGCACTCGTCGGGCGGTCGAGGTCCATCGCAGTGGCTGCCGTAAGGAGTGCATAGAGAAAGCGGCCCGGCGCCGCCGGCTAATCAATGCCGGATTGTACATAGATGAATTTGAGGGGGTTCTATGAGCGGACAGTATCTGCGCCCCCCTATTCGTTCAGGAAGCCGCGATGAGGTATTGGCTCGATGCTTTGAAGCTATCGCCAATAACGATTACCAGACACCGAGCATGGAAGAGCGGCTTCAGCAGCGTTTCGAAAAGGATGTCTGGTACGACAATCTTGAAGCAAGTATGAGGCCCGGATTTGTGCCTGTTGGCCCGATGCGGCCGACAAGCGAAGACGAGAGATTCAAGCTTTATCGCACCCGCTACGGTGCCATCAGCAACGAATGAAAAGAGGTGCGCAATGAGCAAGCGGTACTCACTTATCTACGCAGATCCACCCTGGTCATACGGGAACACGATCAGCAACGGAGCAGCAGCCGACCATTACTCAACGATGCGGCTTATCGACCTGAAGCGCCTGCCGGTATGGGAGCTCGCCGCGGATAACGCCGTGCTGGCAATGTGGTACACCGGCACCCACAACCAGGAGGCGATCGAGCTGGCCGAGAGCTGGGGCTTTACGGTGCGCACGATGAAGGGCTTCACCTGGGTGAAGCTGAACCAGTTGGCCGAGTTGCGCATTAACAAGGCCATGGCAGAGGGAGAGGTCGCCGACTTTTACGACTTCCTCGACCTGCTGAATGCCGAGACGCGCATGAACGGCGGCAACCACACCCGCGCTAATACCGAAGACGTGCTGATCGCCACCTGCGGCACCGGGTTGGAGCGCCTGAATGCCGGCATTAAACAGGTGGTTTGCAGCCCGCTCGGCGCACATAGCGAAAAGCCGTGGGAGGTTCGCCACCGACTTGAGCTGCTATACGGCGATGTGCCGCGGATTGAGTTATTCAGCCGCAGCTCGGCGACAGGCTGGAGTCACTGGGGTAATCAGTGCGCTACCGCTTCCGTTGAGTTTCTCCCCGGCTGCGCCATCGACGTTGTTAAGACGGAGGCAGCATGAAGCCTGCAGCCTACTACAACGAAATTGACCCTTTCGCGGCTCAGTGGCTGCGTAACCTCATGGCTGCCGGGCATATCGCCCCGGGCGAAGTAGACGAACGGAGTATTGAAGATGTCACACCTGACGACCTCAGAGGATTTACCCAGTGTCACTTTTTCGCCGGGATCGGCGTCTGGTCTCATTCCCTCCGTCTCGCCGGATGGCCTGACGATAAACCAGTCTGGACAGGTTCCTGCCCGTGCCAGCCTTTCAGCGCGGCAGGCAAAGGAGATGGGTTTGCTGACGAGCGGCACCTTTGGCCACACTTCTTCCATCTCATCAGCGAGCGCAGACCTCAGCATGTCTTTGGCGAACAGGTTGCAAGCGGTAACGCAAACACATGGTTCGACCTTGTACAAGCAGACCTGGAAGGATTGGATTACGCCTTCGGGCTTGTGCCGTTTACGTCAGCGAGTATCGGCGCGCCGCACATCAGAGAGCGGGCCTACTGGGTGGCCCACGCCAGTTGTGGGAGATATGACGGGTGGCCCGAGACCTCCGGACAAAAAGCGCGGACCGGCACCGGGATTGCAATCGGCGACGGCGTTAACGGGATGGCCCACGCCCACAGCAGCCAATGCGAAGGGGTCTCAATCATTCGAGGGGTTAAGCTCAACGGGGAAAACACCGGAGGGGAAAAAGGTCGCAGTCAGCCTGAATCATGTAGCGAAGTTCGCCGGCTGGCCAACACCACAGGTCAACTACATCACCAATGCAACGACGGTGCAAATGAGCGCGGACGGCAGAGAGACTCCGAACAAAATAGGATGGGCGGCGAGCCTGTGCGGCCCCTTGAGGTTAACGGTTTTTGGCGAGATGCGGACTGGCTCTTTTGTCGAGATGGGAAATGGCGTCCAGTTGAACCCGGCACATTCCCGCTGGTTGATGGGGCTACCGCACGCATGGGACGAGTCGAGCCCGGGGTGGCAAGAGTGGCAAGCAGCAACCGCGTCGGCCGCCTGAAAGGGTACGGGAACGCCATAAACGCCCAGGCTGCAGCGGCTTTCATTCGCGCTTACATGGAGGTCGCATGACGCCAGAAGAACAGGAAAACATCCTCCGCGCCCAGGCTCGTCGCTGCGCAGAAGAGCTAACTAAAGCGATGAGCACAAAGCCTAAACCGAAGTGGAACGCTGTATGCCCCCCCATCCTTCGCAAGCACTACGAGAAGGTCCGGCCGATGGGCGTCAGTCTGGTGAAATTTGTCAGTGTAATTGGCCGCATGCAAGGCCGGTATGGAGTGGAATCATGAGCGCAGAAATCATCGATCAGGCCAACGAGCTGGCAGAGCGCCGTCTGGAAATGACCATCCAGAACATGCGCATCAACCATAACGCGGTATCGGCAGAAAAGTGTGTGGATTGCGGCGATGAGATACCGGCGCGGCGCCGCGAACTGGTGGCGGGCTGTCAGCGCTGCGCGGATTGTCAGGAAGTGGCTGAAGAACGCGGAAAGCATCGGAGGTGATTATGGGTGAAGTTGTTGTGATGGTTTCCCCCGGAAAATGGGTTGCTGAAGACCAGCTGATCGCCATGAAGGGAATCAAAAAGGGGACGCTAAAAAAGGCTCGTGAAAACACCTTTCTCGAAGGGAAGGAATACCGTCACGTGTCTTTCGACTGTGAGCCCTGGGACAACAGCCCATGTTTTTACAACATCGATGAAATCGATATGTGGATCGAAAGACAGAAGCCGGCGAAACCACGAAAGCAATCTGTTTAAATACCCTTTCCTTTCAACCAACGAGGAATCGTTATGATCAAATACCCAACAGGGGTGGAAAACCACGGCGGCACGCTCCGCCTGTGGTTTATCTACCAGGGAGTCAGGGTAAGGGAAAGTCTTGGCGTGCCTGATACGCCAAAAAACAGAAAAGTAGCCGGCGAATTGCGTACTTCTATCTGCTATGCGGTCAAAACAGGGGCTTTCAATTATCCCGCCCAATTCCCGCAATCGCCTAACCTGCGAAGATTTGGTTTCAGCCAGCCTGGTGTGACATTGAAAAATCTGTCAGATCGGTGGCTCGAACTGAAACGCATGGAGATAACGGAGAATGCGCACAATCGGTACGTCTCTTACATTAAAATATGCACTGAAATTCTCGGGCCAGAGAAACCAGTAGGAGCATTCAGTAACGAAGATGTGCTGCTTGTGCGCAAAGAACTGCTAACCGGTTTTCAAATCTGCGGTAAACACCAGAAAAACCGATCGGCAAAAAAAGGGAGGACTGTCAGAACGGTGAACGTTTATCTGAATTGCTTTTCCCAGATGTTCAAGTTTGCTGAGATGAACGGATACATCGATAAGTCGCCATTTGCCGGGGTAGCGCCGCTCAGGAAAAGTAAAGCCGATCCGGACCCGTTAACAAAAGCCGAATATCGGAGAATGCTGGATGGTTGCCCGTCTGAACAGATCCGCAATTTGTGGGTGTTGGCGATTAACACAGGTATGCGGCATGGCGAAATCTCTGCTCTTGCATGGGAAGATATCGACCTGAAAGAAGGCACAATAACCATCAGCCGGAACATCGCCATAAAAGGACACTTCACCCCGCCTAAAACTGAAAGCGGAAACCGGGTTGTTAATCTGACAGAGCCAGCCATCCAGGCGCTGAAAAACCAACTTGCTTACACACGCATGGGTAAGCAGCACCAGATTGACGTTCATTTGCGCGAGTTTGGCCGGGTTCGGGTGGATGCCTGCACTTTCGTTTTCGTACCGCGGCTGACCGCCAGAAACGGGATGGGGGGAAGCTGGTATGCGCCTGGTTCTTTTGGTGCCACGTGGAATGACATTCTCAAGCGTGCGGGGATCAGACATCGCCGCGCGTATGAGTCACGTCATACCTACGCATGCTGGGCGTTGAGCGCCGGGGCAAACCCAAACTTTATTGCAGCTCAAATGGGCCACACTTCAGCCCAGATGGTTTACAACGTTTACGGCAAATGGATGAGCGATAACAACGTCGATCAGTTGAGCATTCTTAATGCCAATTTCAACAGCGATGCCCCACAGATGCCCCAGGCGATTTCCATGTAATGGAAAACTCCTTATGAATCATACTTTCACTGCGCCCAGTCAGGCTTGTTCAAAATATGGTCCTGCCAGTCGTTGACGGTGGACTCTTTCACCGCAATATGGCGCACGGAAATACGCTCGCCGTGCATCGCCGCCTTCGATCCGGTTAGCAGCGGGTGCCAGTGCGGCAGCGGCTGACCTTCAGCAAGCAGGCGATAGGCGCAGGTTGGCGGCAGCCACTCAAAGGTCGGCAGGTTGTCTCGCGTAAGCTTGATGCAGTCCGGCTCATACTCGAAGCGCCGCTCATAGTTACGACACTGGCAGGTTTTAATATTTAACTGACGGCAGGCGACGTTAGTAAAATAGATTTCGTCAGTATCCTCATCCATCAGCTTATGCAGGCAGCACTGTCCGCAGCCGTCGCACAGTGATTCCCACTCCGCGTCGGCCATTTGCTCCAGCGTTTTATGTTGCCAGAAGAGTTGTTCGCTCATAGGGATGTCCGTCATTGCAATTCAGGGTGCACCTTATAACCAGTCTGGCACGCCGATGCAAGTTTTGCCGCCTCGGGAGGCGGCAAAAGGACGTTACAGTACGCGAGTGGACAGGGTTAAACCGTTAAAACCGACTTCCAGCTCGTCGCCGCTATTCAGCGGGCCGACGCCTTCCGGGGTGCCGGTAAGCACCACGTCGCCGGCCTTCAGGGTAAAGAAGCGCGACATATAGGCAATCAGCGGCACAATTTTATGGATCATATCGGCGGTGGTGCCCTGCTGGCGAGCAGCGCCGTTCACCTTCAGGCTCAGCGCCGTGTTCTGCGGGTCACCGTGGAACTCGGCTGCGGGGATAAAACCGGAGATCGGGCAGGAGTTGTCGAATCCCTTGGCCTTCTCCCACGGCTGGCCGGCTTTTTTCATTTTGCCCTGCAGGTCGCGCAGGGTCAGATCCAGCGCCACGCCGTAGCCCGCGATCGCTTTAAGCACGTGCTCTTCGGTCGCCTGGCGCAGCGTGCTGCCAATCAGCACCGCCAGCTCCACTTCGTGATGCAACGATCCCAGCCCCTCAGGAAGCACCAACGGCTGACGGATATCGCATAACGCCGTCTCAGGTTTAATAAACAGCACCGGTTCTTCCGGCGTCGCACTGCCCATTTCCTTGATGTGGTTTGCATAATTGCTGCCCACGCAAACGACCTTGCTTACCGGAAAATCCAGTAATGCTCCCTGCCAGTTATGATGTTGGTACATTATTTCCCCTTAGTGGGTGAATCAGAGTGATACCCTTTTACTTCAGGCCGCCTCGGCGCGAACGACGTTCTCCTTCCGGCAGTCTGAATTATTTAAGGATTATTCCCCTGTTCCGCCAGGTGTTTCTTGAGTAAATTCTCAGGCGGTGGAGGAAGCTGTAGATAATAGCCCTGATCGCTCAACGCCTGTTTGACTTTTTCCAGGTCAGCGCCGACCAGTTTTTTACGCCCGTCGAGCGGCAGCAGCATGGTCATTTTCGGCGCGCCGAAGCTGCTCATTAATTCAGGGGGCACACGTGAGAAATCGTCCTTTTTTTCGACATATAAATAGGTTTGCTCACGTTTAGTACTTCGATAGATCACACAAAACATAGTTTTACCCGGAATTAGACTCGTGGTCACTTGCCTCAATATATGAGTGACTATAACATGCCTTTTAGTCTTCGGAATATCACCGCACTTCGGCGGGTGATAAACAGCAAATTGAGTAAGGCCAGGATGTCAAATACGCCAATCGAACTTAAGGGCAGTAGCTTCACCTTATCTGTCGTTCATTTGCACGACGCAAATCCCGAGGTTATTCGTCAGGCGTTAGAAGACAAAATCGCCCAGGCCCCCGCTTTTTTACGTCACGCCCCGGTCGTTGTGAATATTAGCAACATCGAAAATGTCGTCGACTGGCGCGCTATGCAGGAGGCGATCGCCGGTACCGGTTTACGCATTATCGGCGTGAGCGGCTGCAAAGCCCCGCGTCTGAAAACGGAAATCGACCGCACGGGGATCCCTTTGCTGACGGAAGGGAAAGAAAAAATGCCGCGTCAGGCGCCGCCGGAACCGGTTGTCGCTGCGCCAGTTGTTAATCAGATCACAAAAACGCGTTTGATTGACCTGCCGGTACGTTCCGGTCAGCGCATTTATGCACCAAACTGTGATCTAATTGTTACAAATCATGTGAGTGCCGGAGCGGAACTTATCGCCGACGGCAATATCCATGTATATGGCATGATGCGAGGTCGCGCACTCGCAGGCGCAGGCGGCGACAGAGAAGCCCAAATATTTTGTTCACACCTCACGGCGGAGCTGGTATCCATCGCTGGGGAATACTGGCTGAGTGATAATATCCCGGCCGAATTTTATGGCAAAGCGGCGCGTCTGCGTCTGGGCGATAACGCTTTGACTATTCAACCGTTGAGTTAGTCCCTTTTTAACAAGGAATTTCTATGGCACGCATTATTGTTGTGACTTCGGGTAAAGGGGGCGTCGGCAAGACCACCTCCAGCGCGGCCATCGCTACTGGTTTGGCCCAGAAGGGAAAGAAGACCGTCGTTATCGACTTCGACATTGGCCTGCGTAACCTTGACCTGATCATGGGCTGCGAGCGCCGGGTGGTTTATGACTTCGTTAACGTTATTCAGGGTGACGCCACGCTGAATCAGGCGTTAATCAAAGATAAGCGCACCGAAAACCTCTACATCCTCCCCGCTTCCCAGACGCGTGATAAAGACGCGCTGACCCGCGAAGGCGTAGACAAGGTTCTTGAAGAACTGAAAAAAATGAATTTCGATTTTGTTGTCTGCGATTCACCTGCAGGCATCGAAACCGGTGCGCTGATGGCGCTGTATTTCGCTGACGAAGCCATCATCACCACTAACCCGGAAGTCTCCTCCGTTCGTGACTCCGACCGCATCCTCGGTATTCTTGCGTCCAAATCCCGCCGCGCGGAAAATGGTGAAGAGCCGATCAAAGAGCATCTGCTGCTGACCCGCTACAACCCAGGTCGCGTCAATAAAGGCGACATGCTGAGCATGGAAGACGTTCTGGAAATTCTGCGTATCAATCTGGTAGGCGTGATTCCGGAAGATCAGTCCGTGCTGCGTGCGTCGAACCAGGGTGAGCCGGTTATTCTGGATGATGCGTCGGACGCAGGTAAGGCCTACGCCGATACCGTCGAACGTCTGCTCGGAGAAGAACGTCCTTTCCGCTTCATTGAAGAAGAGAAGAAAGGTTTCCTCAAACGCCTGTTCGGAGGATAAATTATGGCATTACTCGACTTTTTTCTCTCGCGGAAAAAGAACACGGCCAACATTGCGAAAGAGCGCCTGCAAATCATCGTCGCGGAGCGTCGTCGCGGCGATGCTGAACCGCATTACCTGCCGCAGCTACGAAAAGATATTCTGGAAGTGATCTGTAAGTATGTGCAGATCGACCCGGAAATGGTCAGCGTGCAGCTGGAGCAGCGAGACGGTGATATTTCGATTCTGGAGTTGAACGTGACTTTACCAGAAACGGAAGAGTCGAAATCCTGACGCTGGCTCCTCCCGATAGCCTTGCGCTGTCGGGCCAGTTTGTTGCATAAGCCCGGAGATCACCCCGGGCTATTTGCCGTGGCCTAGCGCGGATATTCGCTTAACAGCGCCCGCAGGCGATCGGCCATCAGTTCGCTACGCCAGCCGGAAATCAGCTCCGGCAGAGCATTTCCGCTCTTCAACTGCCAGTGCCAGTTCAGCAGCTGGTTAATCTGCCGTCTGGACGCCAGCAGCTCGGCGCTCAGCCCGGTCCCGGTGCTCACCTCCTGCACCAGCGCTTTAATCTCTTTAAACACCTTGCGGTATCCCGGCATATCGACCAGGTTTTGCAGCGGTTCAGGCAACGCCTCTTCCGGCAGCTCCTGCGCCTTCGCCACCAGGCTTATCAGCGTTTTACCGTGGAAGCGAATTTCACTCCCGGATAGCCCGAGGCTATCGAGCTCTCCGAGGCTGCCGGGCATATAGCGCGCCACGCTCCACAGGTGCTCTTCACGCACGACAAAATTGACCGCCATGTCGCGATCCCGCGCTTTGCGCAGGCGCCACTCTGCCAGCAGCTGCAGGCAGCCGAGCTGGCGGGTGCGCAGCTGCCAGGCGTTGCCGATATCGCGCCACGCCTGCGCAGGGTCCTGCACTTCCTGGCGGCGCTGCTGCATCAGGCGGCACTCGTCCAGCGCGGCGGGCAGCCAGCCGGCGGCTTCCGTTTCGGCCATCAGCCTGCTGGCGATGGGCAGCAGATACCAGACATCCGCCGCGGCATAGTCGCACTGGCGTTCGGTCAGCGGACGGGCCAGCCAGTCGGTACGCGATTCGCTCTTATCCAGCGCCACGCCGGAATACTCTTCAACCATCGATGCAAAGCCCCATGACATCGGGCGGCCGCAGAACGCCGCCAGGATTTGGGTGTCAATCAGCGGCTGCGGCATCAGGCTAAAGGTGTTGAGGAACACTTCCAGATCTTCACTGCCGGCGTGCAGGTATTTGGTGACGTTTTGATTTAGCAGCAGTTCACGCATCGGCGCCCAATCGGTGATTTCCAGCGGGTCGATGAGCGAAACTTGCTCGCCATCAAACAGCTGCAGCAGTCCCAGCTGCGGATAATAGGTACGGGTGCGGACAAATTCCGTATCCAGCGCAACCGCAGCTGCCGCGCTTGCCGCTTCACAGACGGTGCGAAGACCATCGTTGGTGGTAATCATCTGATAGTTCAAATCATGCTCTCTTAACTGGCGCCCATAAAAAACGCCGGCTTAGCCGGCGTCTGGCGATTCACTCTTAGCTCAGGCTTTATTGTCTACTTTAGCGCGAGCTTCGTCACGAAGTTCTCGCCGTAAAATTTTCCCGACATTCGATTTTGGCAGCTCATCACGAAACTCAACCAGCTTGGGAACCTTATAGCCCGTCAGCTGGCGGCGGCAGAAGGCGATCAGCGCCTCTTCAGTCAGCGTCGCATCTTTCTTGACGACAAAAATCTTCACCGCTTCACCGCTGCTGCCGGACGGTACGCCGACCGCCGCCACTTCCTGAACCCCGGAATGCTGCATCACCACGTCTTCAATTTCATTGGGGTAGACGTTAAATCCGGAGACCAGAATCATATCTTTTTTACGATCGACAATCCGCAGGAAGCCATCGTCGTCCATCACCGCGATATCGCCGGTGTGCAGCCAGCCGTCTTTGATGATTTCCGCGGTGGCGTCCGGGCGCTGCCAGTACCCCAGCATCACCTGCGGGCCTTTCACGCACAGCTCGCCCGGTTGGCCCGGCGCGACTTCGTTATCGTCATCGTCCACCAGCTTCGCTTCCGTCGACGGGACCGGCAGCCCGATGCTTCCGCTGTGGTAGTCAATATCGTGCGGGTTAACGCTGACCAGCGGCGCGCACTCGGTCAGGCCGTAGCCCTCCAGCAGATACTGTCCGGTGAGCTTCACCCAGCGTTCGGCCACAACCTGCTGGACCGGCATCCCGCCGCCGGCAGAGAGGTGCAGCGTGGAGAAATCGAGCTGCTGAAACTCTTTGTTATTCAGCAAGGCGTTAAACAGGGTATTGACCCCGGTCATCGCGGTGAACGGATATTTAGCCAGCTCCTTCACCAGCCCCGGAATGTCACGCGGGTTGGTAATCAGCAGGTTCTGCCCGCCAAGCTCGATAAACAGCAGGCAGTTCATGGTCAGCGCAAAAATGTGGTACAGCGGTAAAGCCGTCACCACCAGCTCTTTGCCCCGGTGCAGCAGCGGCCCGTAGGTGGCGTTGACCTGTTCAAGGTTGGCCAGCATATTGCGATGGGTCAGCATGGCCCCTTTCGCTACGCCGGTCGTACCGCCGGTGTACTGCAGGAACGCCAGATCTTCACAGACGATCTCCGGCTTGACGTACTGCATCCGGTAGCCGTGCTGCAGCGCGCTGCGAAACGAGATGGCGTCAGGCAGATCGTATTTTGGCACCAGCCGCTTGATGTACTTGACGACGAAGTTAACCAGGGTGCCTTTCGCCGTCGACAGCTGATCGCCCATTCGCGTCAGAATCACGTGCCTGACCTGAGTTTTATCGACCACCTTCTCCAGGGTATGCGCAAAGTTTGAGACGATCACGATTGCCGCGGCGCCGCTGTCGTTCAGCTGATGCTCAAGCTCGCGCGGCGTATATAGCGGGTTGACGTTAACCACGATCATCCCGGCGCGGAGGACCCCGAACAGCGCAATGGGATACTGCAGCAGGTTGGGCATCATCAGCGCCACGCGGTCGCCCTTTTTCAGCCCCAGCCCCTGCTGAAGGTAAGCGGCAAAAGCGCGGCTGCGCTCCTCCAGCTTACGGTAGGTCATCACCTCGCCCATGTTGATAAACGCCGGCTGGTCGGCATAGCGCGCGGCGGCTTGTTCAAACAATTCAACCAGGGATTGATAGCGGTCAGGATTTATCTCCGCAGGAACATCGGCGGGATAACGGTTTAGCCAAACCTTTTTCACTGCATCACCTCTGAAATAGTTATTCGTCGTCATCACACCCCCTGATCAACAAACATTCTGTTAACATTATATTAACTCAGCGTACCAGTTTATTAATTAGGCGTTTTGCAGGTTGCGAAGCGCGTCACTATTTATTTTTCTTATCAGACCAGAAACAAAGAAACAGCGGACTGGCCGCTGTTTCTTTTAGCTTACGAATAGCTTAGAAAAACCGCAAAATCATTCGGTTACCACATTTCTGACTTCCGCAGGGCCTGGATTATACCAGCCCCAGCCGCCGTAGCCCCACGGGGATGGGCCGTAGCCCCAGCGACGCGGGCCGAACATCCACGGATCAATCGGCTGCGGCGGCATAACCACCTGCTGCACAACGTTCCAGCGCTTATAGCCGATGACGTTCATCTGCATAAACTTATACGGCGTGCCGCCGACCTTGCCGTCGATAACGCCGGCAATCGGGCCAACCACCGTTACCAGCTGACCGCGGAAGTCCACCGGGTCGAGGAAGCCGTTAACGTCGGCGAAAATACGCCCGCGCGAAGGCTCGCCCAGCTCGGGCCGGGCGGCGCTGTCCAGCGGCACCGTGGCGATTTCTAAGCGGGTTTTGCCCTGCTGATTCATAATGTTGACCACTTTGCCGCCAAAGCGAGCTTCCTGACCAACGTACAGCTGCGGTGCGGCCATGACCCGCACTAAATCCTGCTGCGGCGTCGGGGTAGAGCCCTTGATGGCATCCGGTACCGAAACGCAGCCACTTAACGCGGCGGCAACGGCGCCCGCCAACAGCCAACGTACTACTTTAGTTTGACCCGCCATGATGCGACTCCTTCTCTCAGTCTTATGCTTACTGAGATTCATCCTCGGCCAGGAAGTTTCTTCCAGGCCACTTCGTTACGCAAATAAACCGGCTCGGCGTTCTCTACGGCAACGGTTTTACCGACGGAAAGCAGGTGACAGGCCAGCGGCAGCATATCTTCCGCTGCCGGCAGCGCAATTTCGCCGTCGGTTAAGGTCAGCGAGGAGTCCTTCGCCAGATCGGGCCACGCCGGCCAGCCGGTACCAACGGTTGCCCAGGTCCCCTCGAGCTGCTGCAGACGTTCGCTGACGGCCTCCGGCTTGAGGACCGCTTCGGTCTCTTCGCCGTGCCAGACGCCCTGCTCGTCGCGCTGATATTCCGCCCAGTAAACCTCCCCCATGCGGGCATCAATGGCGGCCAGCACGCGGGTGGCGCCGGTTTTACGCCATGCGCCCTGCGCCATAGTGGCCAGCGTAGAAACGCCGATCATCGGCAGTTCGGCGCCGAGCGCCAGGCCTTGCGCAATGCCGATGCCGATGCGCACGCCGGTAAAGCTACCCGGCCCGCGGCCGAACGCCAGCGCATCCAGTTCGGTCAGTAAGACGTTGCTTTCATTGAGGACATCCTGCACCAGAGGCAGAATACGTTGCGTATGTTCGCGGGGGCAGATTTCGAAATGAGCACAAAGGGTGCCATCATTCCACAGCGCCGCGGAGCAGGCCTCCGTGGCGGTATCGATAGCCAAAATTCGCATGAGTTGTCGCGCTCTCGCTATAGCAGATTGACAAAATGGCGCGCAGTTTATCACATTTTACGCCAGATCACCGCCCCGGCGGCACGGCGAGGAAGCGCACCGCCCGGCGGATATCGCGGGTTCGCGGCGCGGGGGGCAGGCTGGCAAGGAATACCGAGCCGTAGGGGCGCATCACCAGACGGTTATCGCAAATGACCAGCACTCCACGGTCGTCAATATCGCGGATCAGGCGCCCCACGCCCTGCTTGAGGGTGATCACCGCATCCGGCAGCTGAACCTCGTCGAACGGGTCGCCGCCGCGCAGCCGGCAGTCTTCCATTCGCGCTTTCAGCAGCGGATCGTCGGGAGAGGTGAAGGGAAGCTTGTCGATAATCACCAAAGAGAGCGCATCGCCGCGCACGTCAACCCCTTCCCAGAAGCTGCTGGTCGCCACCAGCAGCGCGTTACCGGCGCTGACGAACTGCTGCAACAGCTGTCCTTTGCTGGTCTCCCCCTGCAGGAGAACCGGCAGCGTCATGGTCGCGCGGAACTGCTCCGCCAGATCGCGCATCATGGCGTGGGAGGTGCACAGCATAAAGCAGCGCCCGTCGTTAGCCTCAATTAGCGGCTTAAGCATCGCGGCCAGATGACGCGCCGCGCCGGGCTGATTCGGCAGCGGAAGATTGCGCGGCACGCAGAGCAGCGTCTGGTGCGCATAATCAAACGGGCTGGGCAGCAGCAGCGACTCGGCCTCTTCAATACCGAGGCGAGAGGTAAAGTGGCGCAGATCGTCATTTACCGACAGCGTTGCCGAGGTGAAAATCCAGCTGCCGGGCTTTTGCGCCATCACTTCTTTAAACTTTTCGGCGACGGTCAGCGGGGTCAAGGCCAGCGTAAAGTGGCGCGAGGTACATTCGTACCAGTAGCTGAAGCCCGGCTGGTTAATCTCTTTCAGCCGCTTCAGCCGCGCGCGGTAAACCGTCGCCCGCTCAAAGGCGGCATCCAGCAGCGCGGAGCGCCCAAGGGAGAGCTTCGCCACGTCGTAGCAGAGCTCCAGCGCGTCATCGAGCAGCAGCAGCGCGCGCTGGATATGGCTCTCGGCCAGCAGGTCGCGCAGGTTGCCGCGATAGCCGGGGTCCCCGAGCTGCAGGCGAAAATCCTGCGCGCTCTGGGCCAGGCGATCGGCGCATTTTTGCAGCTGCTGGGTATCTTTCAGTTCGGTGCGGTAGGCGATGGTGATGTCTTTCGCCAGGTCCTGCAGCTGGCGGCTGGAGAGCGACTGGCCAAAATACTGGCTGGCGATATCCGGCAGCTGATGCGCTTCATCGAAGATCATCACCTCCGCTTCGGGAATGAGCTCAGCGAAGCCGCTCTCTTTAACCACCATATCGGCAAGGAACAGGTGATGGTTGACCACCACCACATCGGCGTCCATCGCCTTTTTACGCGCTTTGACCACGAAGCAGTCTTTATACAGCGGGCAATCGCTGCCCAGGCAGTTGTCATTGGTGCTGGTGACCAGCGGCCAGGCCTGGGAGTCCTCCGCCACGCTGACGCAGGTGCTGACATCGCCGTCGATGGTTTGGTTGGACCACGATCGCAGCAGGATGACATCGCTCAAAATTTGCACCGGCAGATCGCCCCCGGCCAGCGCCTGTTGCTCAAGACGCTCCAGGCACAGGTAGTTCGACCGCCCTTTCAGCAGCGCCAGTTTACCTTTAAATTTAAGCGCCTTGGCCACGGTTGGCAGGTCGCGGCTGTAGAGCTGATCCTGCAGCGCCTTCGAGCCGGTGGAGATAATCACCTTTTTGTTTGCCCGCAGCGCGGGCGCCAGGTAGGCGTAGGTTTTACCGGTTCCGGTCCCTGCTTCGACCACCAGAGGCCGCGTTTCCTCAATAGCCTGCGTCACCGCCACCGCCATCTGGCGCTGCGGCTCGCGTGGTTTGAATCCCGGAATCGCGTTGGCCAACTGGCCGTCTGCTGCAAAATCGTCGATCACAATGCCCCCTGGTTATTTGGACAGTGATTATGTCAGGGAGGAGGTCTTTTCACCAGCCCGGGTAGTGACGCGGGCGGAACATTATGGCAGTCTTGCCCCCGTCAAATGGATATACCCGTCGTCTTTCGGGAGCTTTCCGCGCCGGTTCCGCCGGCAGAGCTGCCTGAAATTCATTGGATAGAGAGGAAACTGAAATGACTATTACGCGTATCGATGCCGAAGCCCGCTGGTCTGATGTAGTGATCCACAACCAGACGCTTTATTACACCGGCGTGCCGGCAAATCTCGACGCGGGCGCTGAAGAGCAAACCGCCAATACTCTGGCGCAGATTGACGCGGTGCTTGAGAAACAGGGTAGCAACAAATCGCGTATTCTCGACGCCACCATTTTCCTTGCGGACAAAAGCGATTTTGCCGCGATGAACAGAGCCTGGGACGCCTGGGTTGTTGCCGGTCACGCGCCGGTTCGCTGCACCGTTCAGGCAGCGCTGATGAAAGCAGAATACAAAGTCGAAATTAAAATTATCGCCGCGGCGTAAGCACTTTTACGCTGAGCCTTTCCGGGGTCGGCGCAAGCGCCTCGCCCGGAAAGGTGCCTGTCCTATCTGGCCGGGCACCACATCAACTGCTCTTTTAACGGTAACGTCTCCTGAGGCAAGCACTTCAGGGCTTCGCGATAGGTTGCCAGCTGCTGTGGATATCCCCGCGCCGACTGCAATAACACTCTTAGCGCGCTATCCCAGACAATTCCCTGCAAGTCGCTATACGGCCACAGGTCCGGCTCACGGATAAACGGCACCAGATAATCAATCCCCTGCTTCACCCCTCGCCCGTCGCGGACCGTATTCCAGCGATCAAACTCAACGTGTTCAGCGTAGCGGTTAAGCAGCAGATGCGCTTCCAGGTTAAACAGCGAATAGTGAAACGGAATGGTGCGCTCCAGTTCCATCGTCTGCTTGCCGTCCTGGTCGATTTGCGCCGCCATCCGTTGGGTAATGCCCTGCTCAATTATCCGCGCCACCAGGCCTTTATCTCCATAGAACAGCGCGTTCACCGCACGCTGGGCGTCATACCAGGTGCCGTGGTTGTTGTGCCAGACATACTCAGAATGGCCTATTTCGCTGTAATACATCCAATGGTTGAAGTCGCGGAACCACTGGTGCAGGCCGATGATATCATCCGTATCCAGCACGCTTGCCGCATTAATCAGTCCGATGGTGTCAACCACCATCCACAGCAGGCGCGTGTCGATAAGCCCGGTACCGCGGCCGGAGACAATCCCCGGGATCGCCTGACCGTAGTTCAGATGCGGGTTCATCCGCGTATCCGCATCAAGAAACCAGCAGCGGATCTGCAGCGCGGCGGCCTGCGCGTACTGTCGCTGGCCGGTGAAATACCATGCCAGCCCCAGCGTCAGGCAACGTTCGCACATACGGATAATGCGCGTGGTGTCGGTGTCGTTATTTTCGCACTGCGGATTGATATGCCCGTCGCGGCGAATATAGGGCAGCCCGTTGGGCCGCCGCGGATTAGGCCACCAGTAGGTACCAAGACTGTAGTAATCATGGGCGTCGCCGCTCGCCGGACGCAGTTTTTTATGCACCACACTTTCCGGCGGCTCGCGGCGCAGCAAGTCCGCTTCCGTCACCAGTTTCCCGAGCGCCTGCTGGAGTGGAGAAAATGGCTGCTTTAGTCCCGCGCGGGCATTCTCAAGACAGCTTTCATCAAGGGTGTACAGCTTCATCGCCACCTTATTCATCCTCCGCACAGGCGATGCGCAGGCCGCTTTGCGCATCAAACAGATGCACGCCAGAAAGCTTCGGCTGCAGCCAGATATTATCGCCCTCCTTGACCGCCAGACGCTGTTTGAACACCGAAGTGAATGCCCCGCCGCCAGTATCGCAGAACAGCTGCATATCCGAGCCGGTATTCTCCACCGCCGTGACCTTTGCCGCCAGCGCGTCGTCGCGAGCTTCGTGCACCACGTTGACCTGCTCCGGGCGAATAGCGTAGACCACCTGCTGCCCGTTTTGCACCCGCGATCCCGCAGGCAGCGCCAGCAGCGAACCGTCCTTCAGACGCAGAGCGGTGATGTTGCCGTTAAGCACCACTTCGCCCTGCAGCTGGTTGATTTCCGGTGAGCCGATAAAACCGGCGACAAACAGGTTCGCCGGCTGGTCGTACAGCGCCAGCGGGGTGCCCGCCTGCTCGATTCGCCCGTCGCGCAGCACGACAATCATTTGCCCCATGGTCATGGCTTCAATCTGGTCGTGCGTCACGTATACCGAGGTGGTTTTCAACCGACGATGCAGCTCGCGGATTTCACCGCGCACCTGGGTACGCAGCTTGGCATCGAGGTTTGATAACGGTTCATCAAACAAGAATACCTGCGGCTTACGTACAATGGCGCGTCCCATCGCCACACGTTGACGTTGACCGCCGGAGAGATCTTTTGGCAAACGCTCAAGCAGCGGTTCCAGCCCCAACAGCGCCGCCGCATCGTTAACCTTCTGGTTGATTTCCGCCTTCGGCAACCGCGACATTTTCAGCGCAAAGCCCATGTTTTCGCGCACCGTCATCTGCGGATACAGCGCGTAGCTCTGAAACACCATCGCGATATCACGCCGCTTCGGTTCCACCTCGGTGACGTTGCGTTCATTAATATGCACTTCACCAGCGGATATCTCTTCCAGCCCGGCAATCATGCGCAGCAGCGTCGATTTGCCGCAGCCGCTTGGCCCGACAAGGACGCAGAACTCACCGTCCGGGATAGTCAGCGACACGTCTTTAATGACGTGCGCATCACCATAAGACTTCCGCACGCTATTCAATACAACAGATCCCATAGGTAACTCCTTATCCTTTGACCGCGCCGGACATAATCCCGCGATTGAAATGTTTTTGCAGACCCAGATAGACGATGATGCTTGGCAGCATCGCCAGCAGCGTAATGGCGATAAAAATGTTCGGTGTGATGCTCTCATCGGTACGCAGCGTACCGAGGATCACCGGAATGGTGTTCAGGCTGTCCTGGTTAACCACAATCAGCGGCAGCAGGTACTGGTCCCAAATCATGATGAAGCCAAAGGTCACTACCGTGCCGAGCGCCGGTTTCACCAGCGGGAGGATCACATGGAAGAAGATTTGCCATTCGTTAGCGCCGTCGATGCGTGCCGCCTCTTCCAGCTCTTTCGGGATGGCCGACATAAACTCGGTCAGCACAAAGATGGAGAATGCCCAGCCTACCACCGGCAGAATCATCCCGAGGTAGCTGTTGTAGAGCGACGCATCGATAAACGGCAGCCGCCAGTTAATAATCATGTACAGCGGAATGGCGATAACCTCTTCCGGCAGCATCATGGTGGACAAAATCACCAGACTGACCAGCGCCACGCCGCGAAACTTTTTGCGTGCCAGCGCGTAGGCCGCCAGCGCGCTCACCGAGACCTGCAAAACTGTGCCGAAGAACACCACCAGCACTGAGTTCAGCAGGTACTGCCAGACGCCGATATCCATCCAGGCGAAGATAAAGTTATCGAAGGAGAACTGATTCGGCCAGGCCAACAGTTCGCCCGGCTTGACCGGCGCTCCGCTGAACGCGGTGGCGACGATGCCCCAGAACGGGCCGACAAAAACAATCAACAACAGCGCGTAAATGCACCAGCGTCCTGCGGTATCCCAACGTTTACTTAACATCACGGCTCCTTAGTAACGTGCGATACGTTTTTTTAGCGTTAAATGACAGATGGTTAAGATCACCGTAAAGGTGAACAGCAGGAACGACACCGCCGAGGCGTAGCCATAGTCGAACTGCTCAAAACCCAGTTTATAGATGTGGGTCATGACCATTTCCGTGGCGTTAGAGGGCCCGCCGCCGGTGGTGGCGTACACTTCCGCAAAGACACGGAAACCACGAATAAAGGAGAGCATCAGCACCACCGACAGCGCCGGGATCATTCCGGGCAAGGTGACGTAACGCAGGCGGTTCCACCAGTTTGCGCCGTCAACGTTCGAGGCGTCGTACAGATCGCGGCTGATGCCCGCCAGCCCGGCAATAAAAATCACCATGTTGTAGGGCACTGCTTTCCAGATATGCAGCAACATGATAACCCCCAGCGCCTGATCGGAGCTGGCAAGGAAACCCTGATCGGCTACGCCAAACCAGCTCAGAATATGGTTTGCCACCCCGTTTGGCGTAGGGTTAAACAGGATGCGCCACATTTCGGCGACAATTGCCGCGCTGGTCACTGCCGGGAAAAAGATGGCGGTGCGAATAAATCGCAGGTGGCGCGCTGGCCCTTCAAGCAGCATGGCGAGGAAGAACGCCAGGATTGCGGCGGCAAACATGGTCACCACCACGTACAGAAGGGTATTCACCACTGCCGCATGTAGCTCAACGTCGGCGAAAGCGCGGGTAAAGTTCGCCAATCCCACCCACTCGTCCGGCTGATTAAAGTTAACCTTGTAAAAGCTCATCACCAGCCCCTGAATCATCGGGATGAACTTAAACCAGCTAAAAATAATCAGCGCCGGGGCTAAAAACAGCCACGGAATCAGCGCCCGCTTGCGCTTTGGCGTCAACCATCCGGTGGAGTCAGGCGAAGCGGTTTGCTTTAGCGGCGAAGACTTCGTCTCATGCAGCGTCATAACTTACTCCCTCACTTAGCCAGCACATTTTGCTTTTGCAACTCGGCGTCGACCTTGCCATCTATCGCTTTCAGCTCAGCGGCAATATCGCTGTTGCAATCGGCGAAAATACGGTTAAAGCCATCGGCAGCCACCTGACGAACCGGCGTCCAGTTCGGAATTTGCGGTACGTAACGGCCCTGCTCGTTGTAGAGCCGAGCGAAGGTTTCCCAGCGCGGGTCCTGATAGACTGCTTTGACATCGACATTTTTATTTACCGGCAGGCGCACCACCGGAATGTGCTTGCTGCCTTTACCCATGCCAATTTCCTGGCCTTCGGTCGAAATCATAAATTCGATAAATTTACGCGCCGCCTCTTTTTGCTTGCTGCTCTTCATCATAAAGACGGAGGTCCCTTCAGCCAGAGTCGCTTCCCCTTTTGGCCCCACCACCGGCAAGACCTCAAAGTTGTCTTTGCCCGGGTCTTTATCAAACAGCGCGATGTGGTATGGGCCGCTAAAGAACATGCCGCTTTGTCCGGAACGGAAGGATGGGATAACGTCGGCGGTGGTGGCGTTAATCGCCCCCGGCTGGGTGACTTTTTCACACATCATGGTACGCATAAACGTCAACGCCTGCGCGACTTGCGGGGTTTGCAGCGAGGCGCTGAACTTGCCGTTATTCTCTTTGACAAAATCACCTCCCGCCTGCCAGATAAAGCTGCTCATAAACCAGCTGGCATAGCCACGGGTCGTGGACGCCGGAACAACAAATCCGTAAGTGTCGTTTTTGCCGTTCCCGTCCGGGTCCTGGGTGGTAAAGGCTTTGGCCAGCGTTTGAATATCATCCCAACTTTTCGGCTGCGGCAGGCCTAATTTCTCGCGCCAGTCCTTGCGCACAAATAGCGCGAAGGTTTGCGCGGATGTTGGAACGCCATAGTATTTGCCGTCGATATAGCGGGTACTGTTCCAGGCGGTCTGATACAGCTGGTCACCCCCCTTAATGCCTGAGGGGTCGATCTCTTCCGCAATGCCCAGTTGAATAAACTGTCCCAGCGATGCCGCATCGTTAAAAATCAGGTCCGGTAAGGCGTTGCCCGCCGTCGCCCTCGCCAGGCGCTGTTCAAAATCAGTCGTGGCGTTGAAATACTCAATTTTAATGCCGGTATTCTCTTCGAACTTTTCAGCCTCTTGTTTATAGATATTTTTGGAGTCATTGCTTGCACGGATCCACACGTTAAGGGTCGTGGCGGCGTAGCTTTGCCCGACGCCAACACCCAGAGCGGTAACAAGTAATAATGAACGTAATTTATTCGCAGACATGATTGCATATCCTTTATTGTAGGGCACAACGGTAATTAAATTCGCAACAGCTGATTTTCTGTGAGCGCGATTAACATCGCGGCATTAATTCAATATGCATAAAAAAGTATTTCCAAACATTAAATAGAAATGTATTTCTCAATACAACCACACAAAAAAGAAATCGCATTTCAAAAACTTAAAAGTTGAATCAGATCACATAAAAGAGTGACACAAAAAGTGACATAAAAACTTAATAGTTAAAAATCAACAAGTTATAAACTTATTTATTTTGTTAAATTTATCAATAAAAATTGAAAAACATCGAAAACCGTGAACTACACCGCATTAAATGAGTCATTTTTCATCCGCCGCAACAATCATGATGAACATCACAAAAAAAATTACTTTGTCTTTTACACTGCACGCCACGCTATTCATCAAAGCATTATTTTTTAATTAATCCGCCTACCTTTTGCGTCATGGAAATACGCAACAGGCATAATTCTCTTGTTATCTTTTCTCATATTTGAAGAAGGGTTATTACTATGTATTCAATACCTCGCCGAGGAATATTAGGCATTACGCTTCTCTGTTGTAGCGTCAGTGCATCCCTGTATGCCGCTGAACCCTATACCCTTGACGGTAAAGATTTAGCCTATAGCCGCCAGCAGATAGCGGCTAAAGACCCGCTGTTCGTGCAGGCCGCAAGCGCGCTGTTCAACAAGGCGGATCTGGCGCTTAAACATCCGCTGCTTTCGGTGATGGATAAAACGCTGGTCGCCGCCAGCGGCAATAAGCACGATTACTACAGCTTTCCGCCGTACTGGTGGCCAAACCCGGAGACCAAAAACGGTCTGCCGTACATCCGCAAAGATGGGCAAACTAACCCGGACGCAAACAGTAATGCCACTGATAAAAATCGCCTGGTGAAAATGAGCAACGATGTCTCGACGCTGGCGCTGGCATGGTATTTCTCTCAGGATGAACGCTACGCGCAGAAGGCCGTTCAACAGATTAAAAGCTGGTTCCTCGACGCCAATACCCGCATGACCCCGAACCTGCAATACGCGCAGGCCATCCCCGGGATTAATACCGGACGTGGCATTGGCATTATCGATAGCCGGGCGCTGGTTGAGGTGGTTGATGCCATCGCCCTGCTGCAATCATCCAGCGCGCTGAGTGAAACGGACGTAACGGCGCTTAAACAGTGGTTCGGCGAGTTTTATCACTGGATGACCACCAGCCAGAACGGCTTTGAAGAAGAGAACTGGCACAACAATCACGGCACTTATTTTGATATGCAAGCCGCCACCTTTGCGCTGTTCAGCGGCAAAATCGAAGAAGCGAAAAAGCGCCTGTACATCACTCAATTGCGCCGTATCGCCGGGCAGTTTGATATGCAAGGCCGCCAGATGGCTGAGCTTGAGCGCACCCGTCCGTGGCACTACAGCAACTTCAACCTCGAAGCCTATAACCGTCTGGGACGTCTGGGCGAAAAAGCCGGTGTCGATATCTGGAACTTTACCCTCGACGACCATAGCCTGCAAAAAGGCTATCAATATGTGGCTGGCTTTATTAACAGCGGCACGCCGTGGCCGTGGAAAGACCTCGACAAAATGGACGATAAAAAAGCGCTACGCAACATTGCGAGCGCCGCCCACGCATGGCCGAACAATCCGCTATTTAGCGAGAAAGCGCGCTGGCTGAGAGCGAAATATCCTGACGATATCACCACGCTCATCGCCCCACTTCCTGCGTCAACCGAGGTCAGGGATAACCAATAATGAAACAATTTTCTGGGCTATGGCCCGACATCGCCAGACGTGCAGCCGGTAATGTCGAGCAGATTGAACAGCTCGTGAAGGATGCACAACCGATACTTGAAGCCGCCGTTCGCATCCCGCAAACCGGGATAGCCAGCTGGAATCTTTATTACTTTTGTCCGCACCATGGGGTGCGGCTGACGTGGCAGGCGGACTCTCCCCACCAGCACGCTTGCCCGGTGGATGGCGAAACATTCAGCGGTGAGCCCTGGGACGGCGCATGGTGGCGTGAAATGAACGGTCGCAACGCCAGCGCCTGCCAGCAGTTGGGGCTGCTCTGGCGTCTGACCGGGGAAACGCCGTACCGCGACAAAGTCCGCACGCTGCTAATGGGCTATGCGGATGTTTATCCCGACTATAAAGTCCATGGCGATATCCCGCACAATGGTCCTGGCAAAATGAATGCCCAGACGCTGTGCGAAGCCAACTGCATTCTGGATATGGCGCTAGGATATGATTTTATTCGCGACAGCTTACCGCCCGGTGAGCAGCAGCACATTGGCGAGATCCTGCTGCGCTGTGCGGCAACGTTTCTGCGCGCGCATCGCAGCCCACAAATCCATAACCATGAAGTGAAAATCAGCGCGGCGCTCGGGGTGCTGGGGTTTGTGCTGGAAGATGAGAGCCTGCTGGATTTTGCCGTAAATCAGCCCTACGGCCTACGCTGGCAGCTCGAGCATGGATTACTGGCTGAAGGTTTATGGTTTGAAGGTTCGATTCACTACCACTACTACGCGCTGCAGGGGTTCTTTGCCTTTGAGAAGCTGGCGCGTGGCACCCGCTGGAGCCTGCTTGATGGCCCGTGGTATCCACGAATGCTCAGTTTCCCACTCTCGCTTGTGCTCCCTGACGGTACCTTCCCACGACTGAACGATTGCCTCGCCGGACAAGAGAAGCTGTATCATCGCGATCTGTACGAATTTGCCTGGTTTATCTGGCATGACCCGCTCTACGCGTCGGTCCTGCAGTTGACTGAAGATGACGCGGATTGGCGGGAGACGCTGCTGTGGCGCGACCGGGCGCTGCCTGAAACCGCAATCAATCCGATCCCGCAACGCTCGATCTTTGCTCCGGGCGCCGGGCTGACGCTGTGGCGACGCCCGCAGCAGCAGTTGGCGGTGTTGATCAAACACAGCCCCTGGGGCGGCGAGCACGATCACTACGATCGGCTGAGTCTGATGCTGTGGCAACGCAACGGCTGGTTACTCCCGGATCTCGGCACCACAGGCTACGGTGCGAAAATGCACTACGATTATTACAAAAACAGCGCCACCCACAACACGCTGTCCGTCAACCAGACCAATCAGCCGCCTGCCAACACCGAGGTCTTAGGCTGGCATATGGGCGATGATTATCACTGGATAGACGCAGAAGTTAACTGGAAGAAGCCACCACCAACGCTTAAAAGCCATACGCGGGTAGAATGGGATGTCGAGGCATGGCGCGAAGTGCGCTTTCGCCGTCGCCTGTTGTGGCTGGAGGATGTGCTGATTGACCTGTCAACGGTGGAAAACCCGCATCGTCAGCAGCTCGACTGGACGCTGCATCTGGCCGCGAAGGCGCTCGACCAAAGCGGCATGCCGCAACCCTTTTCGCTCAAAGGGCCGCTGCGTGATATGCGGGATTCAACCGTGACGCCGCTTCACGGCTGTCAGCCGCGCCACTTTGCCCGCGAGAACGACACCTTTGCCCTGTGGCTAGCCGGTGACGGTGAACTGTGGCAAGGGCTGGCTCCCGATAATCCGGCGATCGGTGACCTCAGCTATCTGGTATTACGCAACCATCTGCCGCAGGCGCGTTTTTGTTGTGTTTGGGATCTGGCGAAAACGTCACCGCTGACCGAAGTGAGCGTACATCACACGCCCCTCGGTACTCAGTTGAACTTCTGCCGTGGTGAGCGCGTGACCCACGTGACGCTGCATGAAGATCCCGGCCTGCTGCCAGATGTGATTATTTGACCCGCCGCCTTCCGGTAACGGAGGGCGCGTTTAACTTTTTTCGCCGGTAATCATCGGCCTGAAGGGGGACTGTCAGGGAACGGGCTCCCCTGCTGATATATCAAAGACGCTATCTACTTACTCATCGTCTTCATCATCTTCAAAGCGCGCTACGATCCGGTCGCCGGTATGCGTGGCGCGCAGTTCGTTGGCGACCAGACGAATCGCCTCACCGCTGCTCATCCCCTGCGACATCAGATCCTGGATACGTTCTACTGCTTTTTGCTGTTGCTCGTGGCTCAGCGAAGGTAAACCTGCAAACATAACTGACTCCTGCTACATTGTGGGGCGTAATTATTTCACGCCGTCCCCTTATAAGCCAGCGGGCGGTAACGATCAGGATCGAGGAAGATGTTGTCCCCCGCTATTATTACCCTGCCCTGGCATCCGGATGCCGCCGAGCGCTACTTTGCGCCCTTAAGCGCAGCGCCTTGGGCGATGCTGCTACACTCAGGCTTTGCCGATCACCCGCATAACCGTTTTGATATTATGGTGGCCGAGCCGCGCGCAACGCTGACTACCCGCGGCGGCCTCACCACGGTGAACGACGGCCGAACGCTGACGACGTCCGCCGACGATCCGCTAAAAATAGTGGCGCAACAACTGGCGCAGTGCGGATTAGCGCCGCAGGCCCATCCGCACCTGCCGTTCCTTGGCGGCGCGCTGGGGCTGTTCGGCTACGATCTGGGGCGCCGTTTTGAAAACCTGCCGTCGCAGGCCGAGGCGGATATTGCGCTGCCGGATATGGCGGTCGGCATTTACGACTGGGCGCTGATCGTCGATCACCAGCGTCGTGAAGTCTCGCTGCTGAGCTACGGCGATCCCCAGGCGCGCCTGCAGTGGCTGAGGGCGCAATCGGCCCCAGCGGCGGCCCCTTTTAGCCTGACCTCGGCCTGGCGTTCGAATATGAGCCGCGAGCAGTACGGCGAGAAATTCCGCCAGGTGCAGGCGTGGCTGCAGAGCGGCGATTGCTACCAGGTCAACCTGGCTCAGCGCTTCCAGGCCCGCTATCAGGGCGACGAGTGGCAGGCATTTTGCCAGCTTAACCGTGCCAACAGAGCCCCGTTCAGCGCCTTTATTCGCCTCGAGGAAGGCGCGGTCCTGAGCCTCTCTCCGGAGCGTTTTATCCAGCTTCATCAGGGTGAAATCCAGACCCGGCCGATTAAAGGCACCCTCCCGCGGCTGGCCGATCCGCAGCAGGACGCTCGCCAGGCAGAAAAGCTGGCTAACTCGGCGAAAGACCGCGCGGAAAACTTGATGATCGTCGATTTGATGCGCAACGATATTGGCCGGGTTGCCGAGCCCGGTAGCGTGCGCGTGCCGGAGCTCTTCGTCGTCGAACCCTTCCCGGCGGTCCACCATCTGGTCAGCACCATTACCGCCAGGCTACCGGCCCGTCTTCACGCCAGCGACCTGCTGCGCGCGGCGTTTCCCGGCGGCTCCATTACCGGCGCCCCCAAGGTGCGCGCGATGCAAATTATCGATCGGCTGGAGCCGCAGCGGCGCAACGCGTGGTGCGGCAGCATCGGCTATCTCAGCCTGTGCGGCAATATGGACACCAGCATTACGATCCGCACGCTGACGGCGTGGCAGGGACAGCTATACTGCTCTGCGGGCGGCGGGATTGTCGCGGATAGCGAAGAAGAGGCTGAATATCAGGAAACGTTTGATAAAGTTAACCGCATTCTGCAACAACTGGAGAGCTAGGATATGGCGGATAACGCCCTTGAGCTGGACGACTTTCTTTCGCGCTTTCAATTACTGCGCCCGCAGCCTTCGCAAAGCGCCCTGAATCAGCGCCAGGCCGCGGTGCTGGTGCCGATCGTCCGTCGCCCGCAGCCGGGGCTGCTGCTCACCCAGCGCTCGCCGCGACTGCGTAAGCACGCCGGCCAGGTGGCCTTCCCGGGAGGAGCTGTCGATAACAGCGACGCGACGCTGATTGCCGCCGCGCTCCGTGAGGCGCAGGAAGAGGTGGCTATTCCTCCTGAGCTGGTGGAGATCATCGGCGTCCTGCCGCCGGTGGATAGCGTGACCGGCTTTCAGGTGACCCCGGTAGTGGGGATTATTCCGCCAAACCTGCGCTATCACGCCAGCCAGGATGAGGTGGCGGCGGTCTTTGAAATGCCGCTGGCCGAAGCGCTGCGCTTAGGCCGCTATCATCCGCTGGATATTCATCGCCGCGGGAACTCACATCGGGTCTGGCTTTCGTGGTATCAGCATTATTTTGTCTGGGGAATGACCGCAGGGATTATTCGCGAGCTGGCCCTGCAAATCGGCGTCAAGCCCTAGCGCCCCACCCTACTTTGCGCAGCCGCCTTGCCGGCGGCGCTCGCCCGCTGGACTCCCCCGCGACGCGCTTTTCTTCCCTTCTTCTGACGCCCTCATCGGCCACATTATTTAGGGTATATACTTAAATATGACGGCGCTCTCAGCATTAGTAAATTCATGGTTATCCATTAGTTTAATTCATGTGAATAGTTAAGCTGATGCTACGGTTCCCTCTTACACTATGCGCAGTTATCACATCGTTGCCGCAGCCGCGGCAACCCTGTACTGGAGTGTTATGGTGATTAGTATATTCGACATGTTCAAGGTGGGGATTGGTCCCTCATCTTCCCATACTGTAGGGCCGATGAAAGCCGGTAAACAGTTCGTCGATGACCTGGTCGAAAAGGGACTACTTAATGACGTGACGCGCGTGGCGGTTGACGTCTACGGCTCGCTGTCATTAACCGGCAAAGGCCACCACACGGACATCGCCATTATCATGGGGCTGGCGGGCAATCAGCCCGATACGGTCGACATTGACGCGATTCCGGCATTTATTCGCGACGTAGAAGCCCGCGGACGCCTGCTGCTGGCGCAAGGGCAGCAGGAAGTCGATTTCCCGCAGGATGACGGTATGCGTTTTCGCAGCGACAACCTGCCGCTGCACGAGAACGGGATGACGATTCATGCCTGGGCCGGCGACAAAGAAATCTACAGCAAAACTTACTACTCCATCGGCGGCGGTTTTATCGTCGACGAAGAGCATTTCGGCAAAGAAAATGCGTGCGAGCTCAGCGTACCTTACCCGTTTAAATCGGCGCAGGAGATGCTGGGCTACTGCAAAGAGACCGGGCTGTCCCTCTCCGGGATGGTGATGCAGAACGAACTGGCGCTGCACAGCAAAAAAGAGATTGAAGACTATTTTGCCAACGTCTGGCAGACCATGCGCGCCTGCATCGATCGCGGCATGAATACCGAAGGCGTACTGCCCGGGCCGCTGCGCGTACCGCGCCGCGCCTCTGCGCTGCGCCGCCTGCTGGTGGCCAGCGATAAGCTGTCCAGCGATCCGATGAACGTCATTGACTGGGTGAACATGTTTGCCCTCGCCGTCAACGAAGAGAACGCCGCCGGCGGCCGCGTCGTCACGGCCCCGACCAACGGCGCCTGCGGGATTGTGCCCGCGGTGCTGGCCTACTATGACCACTTTATTGAATCCGTCAGCCCTGATATCTACATTCGCTACTTTATGGCTTCCGGCGCCGTGGGCGCGCTGTACAAGATGAATGCCTCTATTTCAGGCGCTGAGGTGGGCTGTCAGGGCGAGGTTGGCGTGGCCTGTTCCATGGCCGCAGCCGGTCTTGCGGAGCTGCTCGGCGCCAGCCCTGAACAGGTGTGCGTGGCGGCGGAGATCGGTATGGAGCACAATCTGGGCCTCACCTGCGATCCCGTCGCCGGCCAGGTCCAGGTGCCGTGCATCGAACGTAATGCCATCGCATCGGTTAAAGCGATTAACGCCGCGCGCATGGCGATGCGCCGCACCAGCGAACCGCGCGTCTCCCTCGATAAAGTTATCGAGACGATGTACGAAACCGGCAAGGATATGAACGCCAAATATCGCGAGACCTCCCGCGGCGGTCTGGCCATCAAAGTACAGTGTGACTAAACCTTCGCAACCGAAATGCGCCCTAACCGGCGCATTTTTCTTCTTCTATTCATTTACACCCACTACACTTACTCTCTGACGATTGTTATTCTGAACGGTACTCAGAGTCGACAGGGTGTCGCGCATGCAGACTGCACATAAGGTCATCACGACATACCGCCGTAAACGTATCGTCGTATGTTTGATTGTTGCGTTATTAACGCTGACAACCACTCTGGTTATCCGATTTATTTCGCAGCGTAGCCTAAATCAGCAACGGATCCAGACGGTCACCAGTCAGATGGTGATGGCCATGGATAAAATTCTTCGCCCTCTTGAAAAGCAGCACCTGTCGATGCTGAATTTCGTCGGTCAGCCTTGCCGGGAAATTCACCTGCCCTTACGCAAGCTGGCGTCTTCGCTGCAAACGGTGCGAACTATCGCGCTGGTGAAAGCGGATACTCTTTACTGTTCCAGTATTTATGGCGAACGTAATTTTAACCTTCATCAGCGCCAGCCCATGCTGCCGAGCAACCACCCTCTTCTGGTCTTCTCCACCGATGGATCGCTGCTGGTCGGCTCGCCGGTATTAATTCAGTGGTATCCGGCATCGATTAGCGGCTCCGACGGCGTAATGCTGATGATTAATATTGAGCTGCTGGGGGAGTTAATTCTCAACGCGAAATCACCGTTGATTACCGGTATTGGGCTGCGGGTCGGTAACAAAAGCTTTATTAACGGCCTTGGACTGGTGGACCACGACGCCATTCCGGGCGAGCGCGTCATTTATCGCCAGAGCTCTTCGCAGTTCCCCTTTACCATCAACGTCAGCGGCCCCGGAGCCTCGGCAATCGCCCTGCACGAACTCCCCGCCGAGCTGCCGCTGGCGCTGATCTTCACGCTGTTAACGACCGGCATAACCTGGCTCATAACCGCAGGCAGGCTCAGCTTTTCCCGTGAAATCAGCCTCGGTATCACCGCGCGTGAGTTCGAACTTTGGTGCCAGCCGCTGGAGGATCTGCGCAGCCAAAGGTGCTGCGGAGTCGAGATATTACTGCGCTGGAACAATCCGCGCCGGGGGAGGATCTCCCCCGATGTCTTTATTCCCATTGCCGAGGGTTACAATCTTATCGTTCCCCTCACCCGCTACGTGATCGCGGAAACCGCACGCCAGCTCAACCTTTTCCCTCAGGACAAAAGCTTCCATATTTCGATCAACGTCGCCGCCCGCCATTTTGCTAACGGCGAGCTGCTGCGCGATCTGCATCACTACTGGTTTAGCGCCCATCCCGTCCAGCAGCTGGTGGTGGAGCTCACGGAGCGCGACGTGCTGCAGGATGGCGATCGCCATATGGCCGAACATTTGCATTTCAAAGGCGTGCAGCTGGCAATCGACGATTTCGGCACCGGCAACAGCTCGCTGTCATGGCTGAAAAAACTCCGCCCCGACATCTTAAAAATTGATAAGTCCTTCACCAGCGCAATCGGCATCGACAGCGTAAATTCAACGGTGACGGATATGATTATTTCCCTGGCGCATCGCCTGGAAATTGTCACCATCGCGGAAGGCGTTGAAACAGAGGAGCAGGCGGAATACCTGCGTAACCACGGCGTCGATATCCTGCAGGGGTTTCGCTACGCCCGGCCGATGCCGGTTAACGAATTTCCGCAATGGCTGGCGGCGCACGATCTGGCGGCGGATGAGGAAACGGATAGTCAATAGCCTGCCGGCCTCCTGAGGAGACCGGCAGGTCGGCGGGATTACTCTTCTTCGTCGTGCTCGTGCCGCGTTTTAACGACGCGGACCAGATCGACGCGGTAGCTGTTGGCCTCAACGATGGTGAACCGCAGCGGCTCCAGCTCAACCACATCACCGGTGCGCGGGATATGGCCGTTGACGGCGATCACCAGCCCGGCCACCGTCGCAATATCCTCTTCTTCATTGACGATGTCATCCAGCCCCAGCGTCTGCTGCAGGGCGTGCAGGTCGGTTGAACCTTTGATCAGCCAGCCGTCGCCATCGGCAACAATCTCCGGCGTCTCATCGGCGTCCGGGAACTCGCCGGCAATCGCCTCCAGCACGTCCAGCGGCGTCACCAGCCCCTGCACCACGCCAAATTCGTTGGTCACAATGACGAAGCTGCCGCGGGCCCGGCGCAGAACGCCCAGCAGATTGATCGGGTCCAGGGTTTCCGGAACCACAATCGCCGGCGATGCCGAGGCGAGCGCCGCAACGTTCTCGCCGGCCTCCAGCGCCACCAGCATCTCTTTGGCGCGAACAATACCGATAATCTCATCCAGCTCGCCCCGGCACACCGGGAACAGGCTGTGCGGAGAGGAGAGCAGCTGGCGGCGAATCTCTTCTACGCTCTGCTCGGCGTCCACCCAGCTGATTTCACCGCGCGGCGTCATGATGCCGCGTAACGAACGCTGCGCGAGAGTCAGCACGCCGTTAATCATATAGCGCTCTTCTTCGGCGAACGCGCCCTCTGGCACCGGTACCGCGGACGGCATGTCGCCATCGTGCGTCACCGGATTCTGCTTACGGCTGCCCATCAAACGCAGGATCGCATCGGCGGTGCGCGCGCGCAGCGGCAGCGTCGACTGATGGCGGATAAAGTTGCGCCGCGCCACCTGGTTGAAGAACTCAATGGTGATTGAGAAGCCAATCGCAGCGTACAGGTAGCCTTTCGGTATATGGAAACCAAAGCCTTCGGCCACCAGGCTCAGGCCAATCATCAGCAGGAAGCTAAGGCACAGCACCACCACCGTTGGATGCTGGTTAACGAAGCGGGTCAACGGCTTCGATGCCAGCAGCATAACCATCATCGCAATCACCACCGCCGCCATCATGACCGGGAGGTGGTTTACCATACCCACGGCGGTAATCACCGCATCCAGCGAGAATACGGCATCAAGCACGACGATTTGCAGCACCACCACCCAGAAGCTGGCGTACCCCTTACCATGACCGGCATCGTGCTGGCGGTTTTCCAGCCGCTCGTGCAGTTCGGTCGTCGCCTTGAACAGCAGGAATATCCCCCCCAGCAGCATAATAAGATCGCGCCCGGAGAAGGAAAAATCAGCGATGCTGAACAGCGGTTTGGTTAAGGTCACCATCCACGAAATAACCGACAGCAGCCCCAGACGCATGAACAGCGCCAGCGACAGGCCAATCAGACGTGCTTTATCACGCTGCTTTGGCGGCAGTTTATCCGCAAGGATGGCAATAAATACCAGGTTGTCGATACCGAGCACGATCTCGAGGACGACCAGCGTCAACAAGCCGACCCAAATAGAGGGATCCATTAAGAATTCCATGAGTTGCTCCAGTTAACGACGGACGCAGTCATCGCTATGTCATGCACAGGCGAGACAATTATTGCTGGTAAAAAAGCGTAGCAGATAGCGGTAGCGGTGGCAGACAGGTGCCAAAAGGTGAAAAGACGTCGATGAGGGTCCATACAGCGGGCTATGCCCTATACTCCTGAGTAGTTAAACGGAAGCTAAACATAGCAAAAAACAGAACCAGATTGGAAAAAAATTTACCTGTTTTTGCAATAGCTAAGGCTATTTTTTGCGCCGCGAAATTATTATTCGTAGATGCGTGATTAACGGATCTTCATCACATTAATTATTTTTTCACTATCTAAAATAATTCGCTGTAGTGATTATTTTATATCTTACACCCTTACTGAATCGATTTTGTTCGCAAGAGTGATTCAGGATGTATCACAACAGATGATGCATTCACCATAATAAAGGAGGTAGCAAGTGACGATTGCTATTGTAATAGGCACACATGGTTGGGCTGCAGAACAGCTGCTGAAAACGGCAGAAATGCTGTTGGGCGAGCAGGAAAACGTTGGCTGGATCGATTTCGTTCCCGGTGAAAACGCCGAAACGCTGATCGAAAAATACAACGCACAGCTGGCGAAGCTGGACACGGCTAAAGGCGTGTTGTTTCTCGTCGATACGTGGGGAGGAAGCCCGTTCAATGCGGCGAGCCGCATTGTCGTCGATAAAGAGCACTACGAAGTCATCGCCGGCGTCAACATTCCAATGCTGGTTGAAACGCTAATGGCCCGTGACGACGACCCGTCGTTCGACGAGCTGGTGGCGTTAGCGGTGGAAACCGGTCGTGAAGGCGTGAAAGCGCTGAAAGCGAAAGCGGTTGAAAAAGCGGCTCCGGCTCCCGTTCAGGCGGCAGCGCCACGAGCGGCAACCCCAGCTAAACCGATGGGTCCAAACGATTACATGGTTATCGGCCTGGCGCGTATCGATGACCGTCTTATCCACGGCCAGGTAGCGACCCGCTGGACCAAAGAAACCAACGTCACCCGTATTATCGTCGTCAGCGATGAAGTCGCAGCCGATACCGTACGCAAAACGTTGCTGACTCAGGTTGCACCTCCGGGCGTCACCGCCCACGTTGTTGATGTGGCTAAAATGATCCGCGTCTACAACAACCCTAAATACGCAGGCGAGCGCATTATGCTGCTGTTCACTAACCCGACTGACGTTGAGCGCGTTGTCGAAGGTGGCGTGAATATCACCACGGTCAACATCGGCGGTATGGCTTTCCGCCAGGGCAAAACGCAGGTGAACAACGCGATTTCGGTCGATGAGAAAGATATTGAAGCGTTTAAGAAGCTGAACGCCCGCGGTATCGAACTGGAAGCACGCAAAGTTTCCACCGACCAGAAACTGAAAATGATGGACCTGATCGCCAAGGTTAATAAATAACCCTGCGCTCGCGCCTGACTTTTCAACTTAAGACTTAATCAACAGGAGAAGTACAATGGAGATTACCCTTCTTCAGATTGTGCTGGTGTTCATCGTCGCGTGTATTGCGGGTATGGAGTCGGTACTTGATGAATTTCAGTTCCACCGTCCTCTGGTGGCCTGTACGCTGATTGGCGCCGTTCTCGGGGATATGAAAACCGGTATTATCATCGGTGGTACCCTGGAAATGATCGCCCTGGGCTGGATGAACATCGGTGCCGCCGTTGCGCCGGATGCCGCCCTGGCGTCCATCATCTCGACCGTTCTGGTTATCGCGGGTCACCAAAGCATTGGTGCCGGTATCGCGCTGGCTATCCCGCTGGCGGCGGCAGGCCAGGTTCTGACCATTATCGTCCGTACGATTACCGTTGCCTTCCAGCACGCTGCGGATAAAGCAGCGGAAAGCGGAAACCTGACGGCCATTTCCTGGCTTCACGTTTCGTCTCTGTTCCTGCAGGCTATGCGTATCGCTATCCCGGCCGTTATCGTCGCTATCTCCGTCGGTACCAGTGAAGTCCAGGGCCTGCTGAACGCCATTCCGGAAGTGGTAACCGGCGGTCTGAACATCGCGGGTGGCATGATCGTGGTAGTTGGTTACGCGATGGTCATCAACATGATGCGCGCAGGCTATCTGATGCCGTTCTTCTACCTCGGCTTCGTTACCGCTGCGTTCACCAACTTCAACCTGGTTGCTCTGGGCGTGATTGGTACCGTAATGGCAATCCTCTACATCCAGCTGAGCCCGAAATACAACCGCGTAGCGGGTGCGCCAGCGCAGGCTGCTGGTAATAACGATCTCGATAACGAACTGGACTAACAGGTGAGCGAAATGGTTGATATGACTAAAAATACCACCGAGAAAAAACTCACTCAGAGTGATATTCGTGGCGTGTTCATTCGTTCTAACCTGTTCCAGGGTTCATGGAACTTCGAACGTATGCAGGCGCTGGGCTTCTGCTTCTCTATGGTGCCGGCAATTCGTCGCCTGTACCCGGAGAATAACGATGCGCGTAAACAGGCGATTAAGCGTCACCTTGAGTTCTTTAACACCCACCCCTACGTTGCGGCGCCGGTGCTCGGCGTAACGCTGGCGATGGAAGAGCAGCGCGCTAACGGTGCGGAAATCGACGATGGTGCCATCAACGGTATCAAAGTCGGTCTGATGGGCCCGCTGGCAGGCGTAGGCGACCCGATCTTCTGGGGCACCGTGCGTCCGGTATTCGCGGCGCTGGGCGCCGGTATCGCGATGAGCGGCAGCCTGCTTGGTCCTCTGCTGTTCTTTATTCTGTTTAACGCAGTACGTCTGCTGACCCGTTACTACGGCGTAGCGTACGGTTACCGTAAAGGTATCGACATCGTTAAAGATATGGGTGGCGGCTTCCTGCAGAAACTGACCGAGGGGGCGTCGATTCTCGGCCTGTTTGTCATGGGGGCGCTGGTCAATAAATGGACGCACGTGAACATCCCGCTGGTGGTATCGACTATCACCGGTCAGGATGGCCAGACTCGCGTGACCACCGTGCAGACTATCCTTGACCAGCTGATGCCGGGTCTGGTGCCTCTGCTGCTGACCTTCGCCTGTATGTGGCTGCTGCGTAAGAAAGTTAACGCCCTGTGGATCATCGTTGGCTTCTTCGTCATCGGTATCGTTGGCTACGCAATCGGCCTGCTGGGGCTGTAATTATCCTGCTGTACGCCGGGGGCTTGCCCCCGGCTTTTTTTTTAGTTTTTGTTCGGAGGATGGATGACACTCACGGATCTGGTGCTGGTGCTGTTTATTTTGGTTCTGCTGGCATTTGCGATTTACGACCAGTTTATTATGCCGCGCCGTAACGGCCCGCAGCTGCTGGCCATTCCCCTGCTCCGCCGCAGCCGCGTTGATGGAATAATCTTCGTCGGTCTAACTGCCATACTGATTTATAACAACATTATCAGCCACGGCGCGCTCATTACCACATGGTTATTATCTGCTCTGGCATTAATGGGTCTCTACCTGTTCTGGATCCGCACGCCCAAAATCATCTTCAAGCCCGCTGGTTTTTTCTTCGCCAATATCTGGATTGAATATAAGCGTATTAAAGAGATGAATTTATCGGAAGACGGCGTGCTGGTGATGCAATTAGAGCAAAGACGCCTGCTTATTCGCGTACGAAATATCGACGATCTGGAAAAAATATACAAACTTCTCGTTTCCACTCAGTAGGTTATAAATATAGCCTACGCTATATTTCAGCTCATTCAGGCAGATGGATATATAGCCGTTGCTATATTTCATCTGCCCACTTCCCTCATATTTATTAACCAATTCTTGACACCTAAATTCAAATGAAAATCGTTATCATTTGGTTATTAAAATATCTAAATAGTGTTATTGTTTTATATTCTAAAAATATGTTAAGGTTGCGCCCGTCGTTGGGGAGTAGCCGATGTCCTGTCCGCCAGGCCAGGAGATGTACGTGTCAACATACTCGTTGCAAAACGTGGCACGTACGGGTTGAAGAACGCATTCAATCAGGCGAGACCATAGACGCATCACTGCAGTACGCAATATATAATCATTAGACTTATTGCGTATATTTACTGGGGGCAGCGATGTGTCATATGGAATATCCCCGGTCAGGACGCACTTATGAACTTATCCGCAACGATTCTTCTGGCCTTTGGCATGTCCATGGACGCCTTCGCCGCATCTATCGGTAAGGGTGCAACTCTCCACCAACCTAAATTTTCCGAAGCGTTACGTACCGGGCTTATCTTCGGCGCGATTGAAACGCTGACCCCGCTTGTCGGCTGGGGAATGGGGATGCTTGCCAGCCAGTTCATCCTCGAATGGAATCACTGGATTGCCTTTGTGCTGCTGGTCTTCCTCGGCGGCCGAATGGTGATTGAAGGATTTCGCGGCGACGCCGGCGACGAGTGCGAAGCGCCCCATCGCCACGGCTTTTGGCTGCTGGTCACTACCGCATTTGCCACCAGCCTTGACGCTATGGCCGTTGGCGTCGGTCTGGCATTCCTGCAGGTGAACATCATCGCCACCGCGCTGGCGATTGGCTGCGCGACGCTGGTGATGTCAACCCTGGGTATTATGTTGGGACGATTTATCGGCCCGCTGCTAGGCAAGCGGGCTGAAATTCTGGGAGGAATTGTGCTGATAGGTATCGGCGCCGAAATTCTCTGGAGCCATTTCGCCGGCTAGCTATCAGGCATCACGCTGCCAGCAGTGGATCATAAAATCGGTCTGGCAGCTGAATAACGCCTGCTCACGCAGCGCCTCACGAACCGGCGGTTTCGCCCGCCATGCAAACGGCGTCATCTGCAGCAGCGCCTCGGCTTCGCTCCCGCTTAGCGTCATTGGGTAAGCCAGCTGCTGCTGATGGCGCAGCGTAAAGCCGGTCATTGCTTCCGTATTCTGCTCATGCAGATGCACGTCGTCATAAATCAGACCTTTCAGCTCAAGCAGATGCTTCGGGCCCGGCGTCGCGGTAACCACCCAGCCGCCGGGCCTGACAACCCGCGCCAGCTCCAGAGCGTTGCAGGGCGCATAGATCCGCACCACCGCGTCAAAGCTGGCATCAGCAAACGGCAGGCGCTGGCTTGAAGCGACGCAGAAATTAACCTGCGGATAGCGTTTGGCCGCCGCGCGAACCGCAGATTTTGAGACGTCAAGGCCCCAGCAGCTGGCTGAGATAGCGGCAAACGCGTGAGTGTAGTAGCCCTCTCCACAGCCGATGTCCAGCAGATCGGCCGGCGCACAGGTCTGCAGGAACTCGCCGATCGCATCGCGCAGCGGCTGGTAGTGGCCGGCATCGAGGAAGGCGCGCCGCGCCTGCATCATCTCCGCACTATCGCCCGGATCGCGCGAGCGTTTGAACTGCACCGGCAGCAGGTTAACGTATCCCTCCTTCGCTAAATCAAACTGGTGCCGCTGCGGGCAGATATAGCTATTTTCACGGCGCTCAAGCGGCGCGTGGCAAAGGGGGCAACTGTAAGACATGACAACTCCGGTGTCGCTGAAAGAGCGAAAGTGTAGCGTTATTCGCTCTTTCAGACCACTGTTACAGCGCCGGGGGCAGGCTCTCGCCGTTATGCATAACGATAAGATTGCCCGAGCCCGCCGGCATTCCGTCCGGCATCACGTTTTCGAGACGCAGAACATCGCCCATTATCTGGCTAAATACCGGCGCCGAAACGGCCCCGCCGTAATAGGCGCCGTTGCTGGGATCGTTGATGACCACCACCAGCGCAAACTGCGGGTTGCTGGCCGGCGCCACGCCTGCGGTATAGGCGATATATTTATCGATGTACTTGCCGTCGGGGCCAATCTTTTTAGCCGTGCCGGTTTTGACCGCAATCCGGTAATCGCGGACGGCCGCTTTTGTCCCGCCGCCGCCCGGTAACGCCACGCTCTCCATCATATGTTCGACCTGATGGACGATCTGCTCCGGCATCACTCGCGTGCCGATGACCGGCGGATCGATGCGGGTAATCGACAGCGGCCGCTCGATGCCGAAGCCGCCGATGGTAGCGTAGACGTGCGCCAGCTGCAGCGGGGTGACCATCAGACCGTAGCCAAAGGCGAAAGTCGCCCGATCCAGCTGCCCCCAGTAGCGGCGCTGGGGCATCAGCCCCGCGCTTTCCCCGGTTAACCCCAGGCCCGTCGGATCGCCAAAGCCAAAGGCCTTATAGGTGTCAATCAGGTGCTGGACCGGCATTGCCAGCGACAGGTGCGAGACGCCGGTATCGCTGGATTTTTGCAGGATGCCGGTCAGGGTCAGCTCCGGGTAGTAGCCGACATCGCGAATGCGGTGACCGTCGAGGACGAAAGGATGGGTATCCACCACGCTGTCTGGCTGAACAATCCCCTGCTGCAGCGCCGTCATCAGCACCAGTGGCTTAACCGTCGATCCCGGCTCAAAGGTATCGCTGATGGCGCGATTACGAAAATCATCCAGCCGGGCGTTATCGCGATTATTGGGGTTAAAGTCGGGATAGCTGGCCATCGACAGGATTTCGCCGGTATCGATCTTAATGAGCACCGCCGCCCCGGACTCCGCCTTGTTCCAGCTGACCGCATTATCCAGCGCATCCTCGGTGACCGTCTGCAGCCGCTCGTCGATGCTTAGCTGTAAATTGTGCGCCGGAACCGCCGGAACCTCGGTGATATTTTCAACCACGTGGCCGTGGCGATCTTTACGCACCAGCCGGCGGCCGGCCTTTCCGGTCAGCTGGGAGTTAAAGCTTTTCTCAACGCCTTCAATTCCCTGATTATCAATATTGGTAAAACCAAGCAGGTTGGCCGCAACGTGGCCGGCCGGATAAAAGCGGCGGGATTCGTCGCGCAGATTAATCCCCGGCAGATGCAGTTTATCGATCCACTCGGCCTGTTCCGGGTTAACCTGGCGGGCCAGATAGACAAACCGCATATGGGGATGAGCCTGAACCCGCTTTGCCAAATCGCCCAGATTAAGGTGCAGCGCTTCGGCCATAGCCTGCCAGCGCGGACCATAGCCGACGCCCCCTTTTTCCACTATCGTTTGCGGGTCGGCCCAGATAGCGCTAACCGGTACGCTGACCGCCAGCGGGCGATTCTCGCGGTCGCTTATCATCCCTCGCTGGACGTCAATAGGCTCTTCGCGCAGCGAGCGCATATCCTCTTGCTTAACAAGATTATCGGGGGAGACAATCTGCAGCCATCCCACCCGGCCCAATAGCAGCCCAAGGCAGCTGAGGATCGCCGCACACAGCAGCCCAAAGCGAATCGGGGTGAAATTCGCGCCTGACTTAGTTTTGTTCTTTTGCACCGTAGCTCCAGCATTATTTTGCAACCCTCTGATTTAACAGAAAATCGACAAAACAGGATGCGAAACAGTGCTAATAAAGATGTTGTTTTGCAACAAAGCACAACGAAGGGGAGAAATCGGAAATGTTTTGCAATAAACGCTAAAAAGCCCCGCAAAGGCGAGGCTTTCTTTACAAGATGAGTGGTCTTGAATCAGATAGCAGTTACGTTAACTGCTGCCGGACCTTTCTGGCCGTCCTGAATTTCGAACTCAACGTTCTGGCCTTCAGCCAGAGTTTTGAAGCCATTACCCTGGATAGCGGAGAAGTGTACGAACACGTCTTTGCTGCCATCAGCCGGAGTAATAAAGCCAAAACCTTTAGACTCGTTGAACCACTTAACTTGACCTTTAATCTTTGCCATTTGCAAAATTCCTTAGACTGTTTTCTTCGCCCGCAGGCACTTACATAGATAAAACTGACACACTACTGCATGAGGCACTAATATAAGGTTCGGCAGAGAAGCGGTATTCAACGACAACGTGTTTACTCAGGACTTCTTTACTGAAAATGCCACACATAAACAGAACTGTACCTCGTTTAACCCGAAAGGTGTTATCACATACAACGTTAATAATGGCAAGCCATTTTTAAACGGGTCTCGATCCTTCGCACAAAATATAAGGGAATCATTTGACCAACTGCACGTTTATGCGCCTTTTCCGCCCCGCCGTTAATCCCGCCCAGCGCGGCAAACATACAATTACGCATGGATGAGCGTGGCAACTTTTTCACCATTGCTCAACAACTTCGGTCCATCCAGGCCGGCAGGCATGCACCCTGCCAGTTTTCAGGGGGTTGCGGCAGGGTACGTGCATAACGATGCGCATAAACGCGCATATTGATAGTTGAAAATTGGCTTAGGCCGAGAATATGCAGGGTTAATTAAATGTTGTTCGCCCCACTATAAATAGTGTTTATACTGCACCTGAATAATGAAATTTCGATGACACTTTCTTTCATCATGCAATTAAATCACGATGTTATTATTTTATTTGATTAGCTCAAAAATCCATAGCTTATTGGATAAAATTGCGATCGCTAACACATTAAGTAGCCTAAGAAATGTGGCAATCAGGACAAAAGGATAAGAATAAGTTATTGCGCAAGGCGATGAGGCAGGCGTACACCAAGGTGGTGTACACCCGTTTATCAGCTACCGTTCAGCGACGAGACGGATAAAGTCGTCGTCATCCTTCCCCTTCTCAACGGCTGAAGGTCCGGTAGCCTCTTCCTTCTCCGGCTCATTGGCTTCGCAGAGACGACGCAGCAGCGCGTTCTGGCGCTTTTGCTGATCCAGCAGAGCCTGCAGCAGGGCAATCTGCTCGTTGGCGCGCGAACTTGCGCGATTAACAAAAAACCATAACAACAGGCCGACAAGCAACAGCACAATAGAAAGCGCCAGCGATGCCAGATTTACGATCCCAGGACTTAGTAACTCACTCATTTCACCACCTCAAAGAGAAGGCGTTTATTCTACCACCCGCGCAGCAGAAGAAAATCAGTCGTTATAAAAATGTCTTACCAGGGGATGAATTTGTTGATGGTGCAGATGCCGCTGAAAAACTGCACATCCTGATCGCACATTACGTTAAGCATCTGAGTCCACAGCAACAAACAGCCCGCTATGACAACAATCAGCAAAACCCAGCGTAATTTTTTCACTCCACACTCCGCATCAATACCAGATGTTGCCAGGATAGCACGCTCATCTTAAACCGCGGCTAACTGTAATACGAAAGGCAAGTTTAAGAATCATAGACTTGTTTCAACTCGTGTACCTGTCAAAATAAACGCCGAGGATAATACAAATTATGAGGCAACAATGCGATTGATCATTCGTACGATTGTGGTACTGGCTATCTTATGGATTGGCGTATTATTAAGCGGCTACGGCATGTTGATTGGTAGCAATGAGAACGCAGCGGGGCTGGGCCTCCAGTGTAAGTATCTGACCGCCCGCGGCACCAGCACCGTACAGTACGTTCATTCTGATAGCGGTATTATTGGCCTGACTGACTGTCCGGTTCTGCGCAAAAGCGAAACCGTTATCGACAAAGGTTAATCCGCTTCGGGCTACGGCAGGAACCCTCTTCCCGCAGTAGCCCGACGCAGCTAACGCCTGCCGCGATCAGAACGGATAGTCGTTATAGCCCATCTGTTCAGAAATTTTACGCGCCGCGGTATGCAGCATTTCAACGTATTCGTGCAGCCGCTCTTCCGAGAAGCGCAGCGTCGGGAACGAAATACTCAACCCGGCAATCACCACGCCAAAGCGGTCGAAGACCGGTACACCAATGCAGCGTAGCCCCTCTTCCTGCTCTTCATTGTCTTCGCCATAGCCCTGCTGACGAACGCTGTCCAGCACCCCCAGCAGCTCTTCGGTGCTGGTAATCGTCCGGTCGGTGCTGCGCTTATATTCGACGTCTTCGAGAATCTGCTCCACTTCGGCACGATCGCGCCACGCCAGCAGCACTTTGCCGATTGCGGTGCTGTACAGCGGGTTGCGGCGGCCAATGCGCGAATACATACGCAGGTTGTACATCGAATCGATTTTATGGATGTAGACAATACTGTCCTCATCCAGCGCACCGAGATGGATAGTCTCTTTCGTCAGGCGCGATAGTTCGCGCATCTGGATATCCGCGCTGCGCACCAGATCGACATTCTGCAGCGCACGCGCGCCGAGTTCGAACAGCTTCAGCGTCAGGGAGTATTTCTCAGACTCCCCTTCCTGGGCGACATAGCCCAGCGACTTCATAGTCTGCAAAAAGCGATAAACGGTGCTTTTTGACATCATAACGCGCTGAGATAGTTCGGTAATACCAATTTCACGCTCTTCGCCAAGCGCCTGCAGGATGCCAAAAACCTTCAATACTGAAGAGACAGAATCTGGCTGTTTATCCAAATCTGCAACTGCCATTTATCACCTCATCGCTACTGTTTTATAAAAATTAGAACCGGTTTTTATTATAAATTCGCAACCCGATGCCCGCAATCGTTCTTCTGCCCATTCGTTACAAATCTGCGACATACAGCCGAATAATCAATGCTAAAATCATTACCCAGAGAATAGTCACGATAAAGACACAAACTTAACATGGATAAAAACGTTTCCGATGGTCTGCCCCTGCCGCAGCGTTACGGCGCCATTCTGACCATCGTTTTAGGCATAGCGATGGCCGTACTCGACGGCGCCATTGCTAACGTGGCCCTGCCGACCATCGCCACAGATCTTAACGCTTCGCCCGCCGCCTCAATCTGGATAGTCAACGCTTACCAAATCGCCATCGTTATTGCACTATTGCCGCTCTCCTTTTTGGGCGATATGTTTGGCTATCGGCGCATCTACAAAATCGGTTTGCTGGTTTTTACCTTTACCTCACTAGCCTGCGCCCTCTCCCACTCGCTTGAGATGCTGACTCTCGCCCGCGTCGCTCAAGGGCTCGGCGGCGCCGCGCTGATGAGCGTGAATACCGCGCTCATTCGTCTTATCTTCCCGAAGCGCTTCCTTGGCCGGGGAATGGGGATCAACTCGTTTGTGGTCGCCGTATCTTCCGCGGCCGGCCCGACGATTGCCGCCGCGATACTCTCCATCGCCTCCTGGCAGTGGCTGTTTTTAATCAACATTCCGCTGGGGATTGTTTCGCTGACGCTCGCCATACGCTACCTGCCGGCCAACAGCGGCCGCAGCCGAATTATCCGCTTCGATCTTCCCAGCGCCGTCATGAACGCGCTGACCTTCGGCCTGCTGATCACCGCGCTCGGCGGCTTTGCCCAAGGGCAGTCCGGTCAACTGGTGCTGGCTGAAGTGGTTGCAATGCTGGTTATCGGATTCTTCTTCATTCGCCGCCAGCTGCGGATGCCGGTGCCGCTCCTGCCGGTTGATCTGCTGCGTATCCCGCTGTTCTCGCTCTCCATTTGCACGTCAATCTGTTCCTTCTGCGCACAAATGCTGGCGCTGGTTTCGCTGCCCTTTTTCCTGCAGGCGACGATCGGACGCAGCGAGGTGGAGACCGGGCTGCTGCTGACGCCCTGGCCTTTAGCGACGATGGTGATGGCGCCGCTGGCGGGTTATCTGATTGAGAAAATTCACGCGGGGCTGCTAGGTGCGGTGGGACTGGCGGTTATGGCCTGCGGTCTGTTTGGCCTGGCGCTGCTGCCCTCATCGCCGTCCGATCTCGATATTATCTGGCGCATGGCGCTCTGCGGCGCGGGTTTCGGTCTGTTCCAGTCGCCGAATAACCACACTATCGTCTCATCGGCCCCGAGCCACCGCAGCGGAGGGGCCAGCGGAATGCTCGGTACCGCCAGACTGCTGGGGCAAAGCACCGGCGCGGCGCTGGTCGCGCTGCTGTTCAATCTGCAAGGCAACGGCGGCACTCATACCGCGCTGCTGCTGGCCGGAGGGCTGGCGGTCATTGCGGCCACCGTTAGCGGGCTTCGCGTCACCCAGCCGCGTCCCGGACAGTAGCCGGGCCCGATTACGGCACAAAAAAAACCGCAGCCCGGTTAAGGCTGCGGTTTTTGTTTCTGCGCTCGGAAGGACGTGATTACTTCAGATACTCCCCGCTGCGCAGAGCTTCAATACGTTTATCCAGCGGCGGGTGTGTCATAAACAGCTCGCTCATAGATTTCGCTTTGCCATTTATGCACAGCGCCATCATGCTGCTGGCTTCCTGCGGCTCGTAGCTGGTTTTCAAACGCTGCAGGGCGGCGATCATTTTCTCACGGCCGACCAGACGGGCAGAGCCCGCATCCGCATGGAACTCACGGTAGCGCGAGAACCACATGGTGATGATGCTGGCCAGGATCCCAAACACCAGCTCCAGGACGGTAGCGACGGCAAAGTAAATCAGCGGGTTGCCGTTGCTGTTTTCACCTTCATCGCGGTTGCCGCCAAGGAATCCTGCGGCAATTTGCGCGATAACGCGCGAGATAAAGATAACGAAGGTGTTCACCACCCCCTGAATCAGCGTCATGGTCACCATATCGCCGTTGGCAATGTGGCTGATTTCATGGGCAATAACGGCTTCCCCCTCGTCACGGCTCATGTTCTGCAGCAGCCCGGTGCTGACGGCAACCAGCGAAGCGTCACGGCGCGCCCCGGTAGCAAACGCGTTAATATCGGGAGCATGGTAGATAGCAACCTGCGGCATGCCGATCCCCGCCTGCTGCGCCTGCTGCGCGACGGTATTCATCAGCCAACGTTCGGTTTCATTACGCGGCTGCTCAATGACTTCCCCACCCACCGATTTTAGCGCCATCCATTTCGACATCATCAGCGAAACGATCGAACCACCAAAACCAAAAAGCAGCGCCATGATCAGTAGCCCGGTCATGCTGCTTGACTGTATTCCCGTCAGGCTTAGCACCAGCCCGAACACCGCCATAACGGCCAGGTTGGTCAACAGGAAGAGCGCGATTCGCATCATAATTTTCTTCTAACCTCGATTTAACAAAACGCACTATGCGATTACCCATATCGTATGGGTGCAACGTTAATTTTCAACCATCCTCCCCCGCTAAGTCACGAGAAAGACACAACTTTACATTTTGTAGCATATCGCTGACATCTGCATAATATATTGACATCAGGCACGGGGGAATCGAGGTTTTTGGCGGGAGGGGCAGATAAAAAAACGGGCACAACCATGTGTGCCCGTCGGGTGCTTATTGACTAACCGGTGGTTCCACCGCTGGCTGTTCTTTCTCCAGATGGGCCAGGTCGAGCGCGATATGTACCGTTTCATCAAGATACGGATCCGGCTCCTGGTAATCCTTCGGCAGATCGTCCAGTTTCTTAAGCTGCGGCTTACCTTCACGCTTCAGGCGATCGTTAATCCGGGCCAGACGAGTCGCATCATCCTCTTCGTTCTCTTTTTCACGCTGGGCGTAGTTCAGGGAAACGATATTGCGCTTGTCTTTCATCGCGTTATAGCGAGCAATGTCCTTCATGATGTACTGGAATTCCGGATCTTTGGCAATCCGCTCATCATGCAGCTTCAGCAAACCGGGGCCAAACGGCGTTAAGTCGCCGGACTTGACGTAGGTCGCTGCATTAACGCTATCCCACGGCAGGGCGTTATCTTCATACTGCTCGCCGGTCTCACGATCTTCGGTTCCGGTTGGCATCATGATGTCCGGCGTTACACCCTTACGCTGAGTACTGCCGCCGTTTATACGGTAGAACTTCTGGATGGTGTACTGCACGGAACCCAGCGCCGGCCAGTCAGGACGCAGCATCTGATCGTAAATACGGTTCAGCGAGCGGTACTGCTGCACGGTGCCTTTCCCGAAGGTTGGCTCACCAACGATCAGTCCGCGACCGTAGTCCTGCATCGCCGCGGCGAAGATTTCAGAAGCCGAAGCGCTGAAGCGGTCAACCAGCACGACCAGCGGGCCTTTGTAGTAAACGACGCCGTCAGTATCGCTGTCTTCACGCACTTTGCCGTTATTATCGCGAACCTGCACTACCGGGCCAGACGGGATAAACAGACCGGAAAGCGATACCGCCTCGGTCAGCGCGCCGCCGCCGTTGCTGCGCAGGTCGATAACGATACTGCTGACGTTCTGTTTTTCCAGCTTCTGCAGCTGAACCTTAACGTCATCCGTCAGGCCAACGTAGAAACCGGGGATATCCAGCACGCCGATTTTTTCTTTACCAACTGTTTTCACCGACATTTTAACCGCGCGATCTTCGAGACGAATTCGCTCGCGGGTTAGCGTGACGATGCGCGTTTTCGCGCCCTTGCCCGCCGGCAGCACTTCCAGACGAACCTTACTGCCCTTCGGCCCTTTAATCAGCGCCACGACGTCGTCAAGACGCCAGCCGATAACGTCAACCATGCCTTTACCGGACTGGCCGACGCCAACGATACGATCGCCAACGCTAATTGACTTGCTCTTCGCCGCCGGGCCACCGGCCACCAGCGAGTTGATCACCGTATAGTCGTCGTCCATCTGCAGCACCGCGCCGATCCCTTCTAACGAAAGGCTCATTTCGGTATTGAACTGCTCGGTATTGCGCGGCGACAGGTAGTTGGTATGCGGATCGATTTCGCGGGCGAAGGAGGTCATAACCAGCGAGAACACATCTTCACTATTGGTTTGCGCCAGACGGCGAATAGCAAACTTATAGCGGCGGGTTAGTGTTTCGCGGATCTCTTTGTCGTCTTTACCCGCAAGCTTCAGGCTCAGCTGGTCAAACTTAACCTTGGCATCCCACAGCGCGTTCAGCTCGGCCTCATCTTTCGGCCAGGGTGACTTACTGCGGTCAAGGTTGAAGTTATCGTTGCCGGTAAAGTCCATCGGACGCTCCAGCACCTTCAACGCGTACTGATAGCGTTCGAAACGGCGCTTCTGCCCCAGGTTATACAGGTCGTAAAAAACGTCCAGTTTTCCGCTGCGCAGCTCGTCACCGATTTGATTTTTCTTCGCGGCAAACTGAGCAACGTCGCTGGCCAGCAGCACGTTGTGGCTGTAATCCAGCAGGTTCAGATAGCGGTCAAAAATTTTTGCCGAGAAGGCGTTATCGAGATCAAACTGTCGATAGTGCGAACGAGTAAAGCGCGAGGTTACGCGCTCACTCACCGTCGCGTGCTGCGGCTCTTCTTTCAGCACGGGGATTTGATCGGCTCGGGTAATATCATCCACGGCGAACGCATGGCCTGCTATTGCTAGCAGGCCCGCAAGCGCGGTGAGCTTAAAGAATGTGTTCATGCCTGGCCCGGCCTCCGTTTCAGAACACCAGGTGTTCTGCGCGTACAATCATTGACATACCAGAAGTCAGCTGTACACGAACGCCATCTTTGGTGATTTCCAGAACGGTGGCGTCCATTGCGTTATTGCCTGCTTTCACCTTCAGAGCCTGGCCGACGGACAGCACGGTCAGATCTGATACAGGAGTATGACGCTCTTCGCGCGGTGCTTTCGCAACGGCAGGACGCGGCTTACGCTGTTCGGTGCCTTCTTTGCGGCGAACCTGAGGACGTGGCTTACGCTCACGACGGGTGCCGTCTTCCTGCTGACCAGCAGCGGCAGCTGCGGCTTCGCGTTTTTTAGCCTGCTGGCCTGCACGCTGTGCCTGGACGCGAGCTTTTGCTTCTTCGAGCTGCTGACGGGCATGAGCAACGTGCTGCTCTTCCAGTTCGCCGCACGGGTTGCCGTCGAGGTCGACGCGAATCGCCCCTGGCTTAACGCCGTACAGATAGCGCCAGCTCGAAGTATAAAGACGTAAAGCGGCACGAAGCTGGGTTTTGCTGAGATTCATCTCACCCCCAACGCGCTCAACGAGATCCTGAAAAATACCGACTTTCAGGGGGCGAGCTTCACCTTCAGCGCTGAAGCACTGTGGGAAACGTTCGGCCAGAAATGCGATAACTTCTTTACTGCTATTCAACTTAGGTTGATTTTCCATGAAATTTCCTGATTACAACGGACGTAGCCAACAAGCCGCAGGCATGAACAGGCGCCATTATAATGACGCCATCGCTAAATGCTACGTTATCCGTTGATTATCCTGCGACGTGGGCAAATATTTTTTGATAGTCGGTCGCAGAAATGAACTTTTCCAGCTGCGCTACCAGTTCCGTAAGCCCTTGTTCATCCTCAGCGGTGAAGCGGGAGTACGCGGTGCTGTCGATATCCAGGACGCCAATAATCCGCTCGTTCACCCGCAGCGGGAAGACAATCTCCGAATTGCTGGCGGCATCACATGCGATATGCCCGTCGAAGGCGTGAACGTCCTCCACGCGCTGCACGCGATTTTGCGAAACGGCAGTCCCGCAAACGCCCCGCCCTACCGGAATTCGCACGCAGGCCAGCTTGCCCTGGAAGGGCCCCAGCACCAGCGTATCGCCTTCGAGTAAATAGAACCCGGCCCAGTTAACCTCCGTCAGCCGCTCAAACAGCAGCGCGCTGGTATTAGAGATCGTGGCCAGAAAACTGGTTTCTCCTGCCATTAATGCCTGAAAATCACGGTTCAGATCCGCGTAAAACTCTGTTTTGCTCATTATATAATCACTTAGTTGTCTTACTGCCTTACACTCACTGCCTAATAAAATAAGCATTAAATGCGTTCAGGCTCAAGATGAATTCATTCCTAGGTTAATATAGTGAAATACATTCATTGCCGTACGTAATAAATGCCACTAAAAACACCCCAGATTACGCCAGCAAAAAAGATGACCGTACATGCGGTCAGCTCGCCGTTGCCTCAGGCCCACTATCACCGCTGCCCGCAGTGCGACATTCTGTTTCGCCTGCCGGTGCTGAAGCGGAATCAGAGCGCCTGGTGCCCGCGCTGCAGCGCCAAAATACGCGACGGCCGCGACTGGTCGCTTTCGCGCCTTGGCAGTATGGCTATCGCCATGATGCTGCTGATGCCTTTCGCCTGGATGGAGCCGTTGCTGCGTTTGCACCTGCTCGGCGTCCGTATCGACGCTAACGTATTACAGGGCATCTGGCAAATGACCGACCAGGGCGATCCGCTGACGGCGGCGATGGTGCTATTTTGCGCCATTGGCGCGCCGGCGCTGCTGGTTATCTCCATCGCCTATCTTTGGCTAGGCAACGTGCTGGGGATGAACCTGCGCCCGGTGCTGCTGATGCTGGAGCGGCTCAAAGAGTGGGTGATGCTCGATATCTACCTGGTCGGGATCGGCGTGGCCTCGATCAAGGTGCAGGATTACGCGTTCCTGCAGCCCGGCGTCGGCTTAATCGCCTTCGTCTCATTAACGCTGCTCAGCATCCTCACGCTCATTCATATGAACGTTGAAGAGCTCTGGGAGCGATTTTATCCCCAGCGCCCGGCGCTGCGCCCGGACCCGAATTTACAGGTATGTACCGGCTGCCACTATACCGGCCACCGCGATCCCCGCGGACGCTGCCGTCGCTGCCATACGCCGCTACGCCACCGTCGGCCGCAAAGCCTGCAGAAGAGCTGGGCGGCGCTGATTGCGTCGGTGATGTTCCTGCTCCCCGCGAACCTGCTGCCGATCTCCATTATCTACGTCAACGGCGCGCGCCAGGATGATACGATCCTCTCCGGGATTATGTCTCTGGCCAACAGCAACGTCGCCATTGCCGGAGTGGTGTTTATCGCCAGTATTCTGGTGCCGTTTACCAAAGTTATTGTGTTGTTTACGCTGCTGGTCAGCATACAATTCAAGTGCGAACAGGGGCTGCGCACCCGCATCCTGCTGCTGCGGCTGATTACCTGGATTGGCCGCTGGTCGATGCTGGATCTTTTCGTTATCTCATTAACCATGTCGCTGATAAACCGCGATCAACTCCTCGCTTTTACGATGGGGCCTGCTGCGGTATATTTCGGCGCCGCGGTAATATTAACTATCCTTGCTGTTGAATGGCTGGACAGCCGCTTACTTTGGGACGCACATGAGTCAGGAAACGCCCGCTTCGCCGACTGAAGCCAAAATTAAAACCAAACGTCGCATATCGCCATTCTGGCTGCTGCCGGTCATTGCGCTGATGATCGCCAGCTGGCTGATCTGGACCAGCTATAACGATCGCGGGACGACTATCACTATCGACTTCCAGTCGGCGAACGGTATTGTCCCCGGGCGCACGCCTATCCGCTATCAAGGGGTAGAAGTGGGCACCGTGCAGAATATCTCGCTGAGTAAAGACCTGAGTAAGATAGAGGTTTCGGCCAGCGTCAAAGGCGATATGAAAGAAGCGCTGCGCAAGGACACGCAGTTCTGGCTGGTCACGCCGAAAGCCTCGCTGGCGGGCGTTTCCGGCCTTGATGCGCTGGTAGGCGGCAACTATATCGGCATGATGCCGGGCCAGGGCGAACCGGAAGATCACTTTGTCGCCCTCGATACCCAGCCGAAATACCGTATCAACAACGGCGAGCTGATGATTCATCTGCACGCCGCGGATCTCGGCTCGCTAACCAGCGGATCGCTGGTCTATTTCCGCAAGATCCCCGTTGGCCGGGTTTACGACTATGCGCTCAACGATAACAACCAGGGCGTTACCATCGATGTGCTGATCGAACGCCGCTTTACCAACCTGGTCAAAAAAGGCACCCGCTTCTGGAACGTTTCGGGCGTCAAGGCCGACGTCGGCCTGAGCGGCGCTAAAGTTGAGCTGGAAAGCCTTTCGGCCCTGGTTAATGGAGCGATTGCCTTTGACTCCCCCGGAGACTCCCAGGCAGCGCAGCAAAACGATGAGTACGGGTTGTACGAAGATTTAGCCCACAGCCAGCGCGGCGTGCTGGTGACGCTCGATTTACCTGACGGCGCGGGGCTGAAAGCCGGCTCTACGCCGCTGATGTACCAGGGCCTCGAGGTCGGACAGCTCACTAAGCTCAACCTCCAGCCCGGAAGTAAAGTTACCGGCGAGATGACCGTCGATCCCAGCGTCGTAACCCTGCTGCGTGATAAGACGCTTATTCAGATGAAAAAGCCGAAAATTTCGCTGGATAATCCGAGCCTCAGCGCCCTGCTGACCGGTAATACCTTTGAACTGGTACCGGGAGAAGGTGAGCCGCGCAGCCATTTCGTGGTGCTGCCGGCGGATAAATCGCTGCTGGAAGAGCCGAACGTCGCGGCCATTACGCTGACGGCATCGGAGAGCTTCGGCATCGACGCCGGACAGCCGCTGGTGCTGCACGGCGTTAAAATCGGCCAGGTGCTGGAGCGCAAGCTGACGGCTAAAGGCGTCACCTTCCAGGTGGCCATTACGCCGGAATATCGCGACCTGGTGCACGGCGATAGCAAATTTGTGGTCAACAGCCGCCTTGACGTTAAGGTCGGCCTCGACGGTATTAAGGTGCTTGGCGCCAGCGCCAGCGAGTGGGTTGACGGCGGCATCCGCATTATTCCCGGCGCACAAGGGGCGATTCAGTCCAGCTATCCGCTGTATGCCAATATGGAAAAAGCGCAGGAGAATAGCCTGAGCGACCTCCCGACCACTACGCTGAGCCTCTCTGCGGAAACGCTGCCGGATGTTCAGGAAGGCTCGGTGGTGCTCTACCGTAAGTTTGCCGTGGGCGAGGTGACCTCCGTCAAACCGCGCAGCAACGCGTTTGATATCGACCTGCACATTAAGCCGGAATACCGCCATTTGCTCACCAGCAATAGCGTGTTCTGGGCGGAAGGCGGAGCTAAGGTCCAGCTCGACGGCAACGGCCTGACCGTCCAGGCTTCGCCGCTGGCCCGCGCCCTCAAAGGGGCCATCAGCTTTGACGATCTGAGCGGGACCAGCGCCCGCGTCCGCAGCGGTAATAAGCGTATTCTGTATGCTTCAGAGACCGCCGCCCGCGCGGTGGGCGGGCAGATCACCCTCCATGCCTTCGATGCGGGAAAACTCTCCTCCGGGATGCCTATCCGCTATCTGGGGATTAACATCGGCCAGATCCAATCGCTGAACCTGATCACCGCCAAAAACGAAGTGCAGGCGAAAGCCGTGCTCTACCCGGAATACGTGGAGACCTTCGCCCGTGTAGGCACCCGATTCTCGGTGATCACCCCGCAAATTTCCGCGGCGGGCGTTGAGCATCTGGATACCATCTTCCAGCCGTATATCAACGTTGAGCCGGGCCGGGGGACGCCGCGTCGCGACTTCGAAATTCAGGAAACGACCATTAGCGACTCTCGCTATATCGATGGCCTGAGCATCGTGGTTGAGGTTCCGGAAGCCGGTTCGCTGGATATCGGTACGCCGGTGTTATTCCGCGGCCTTGAGGTGGGAACGGTCACCGGGCTGACGCTGGGATCGCTATCGGACCGCGTGATGGTCAAACTGCGTATCAGTAAGCGTTATCAGTATCTGGTGCGTAACAACTCGGTGTTCTGGCTCTCTTCCGGCTACAACCTCGACTTTGGCCTGATTGGCGGAGTGGTGAAAACCGGGACCTTCAATCAGTTCATTCGCGGCGGCATCTCCTTTGCCACGCCGCCGGGTACGCCGCTGGCGCCGAAAGCGCAGGATGATAAACACTTCCTGCTGCTGGAGAGCGAACCGAAAGAGTGGCGCGAATGGGGCACCGCCCTGCCGCGCTAGGCCGCTGGCCTACGGAGTTCAGCCGCCATCCCGACGCCTGAACTCCGCGCTGGCTAAACGCTCCGGTGTCCGATGCCGGAGCATTTATGTTAAACTGCGCACCCTTTTTTCTTGTGGTGCGCTCCAGTGGCTCAAAACGCTGTCTTTCTTCCTGACGAATTCCTCGCTCAAATGCGTGCGGCAATGCCGACGCATCTCTCATTCGACGATTTTATTGCCGCCTGCCAACGTCCGCTACGCCGCAGCATCCGCGTTAACACGCTGAAAACCAGCGTGGCTGACTTTCTGCAGCTGGTCGCCCCCTATGGCTGGCAGCTTACGCCGGTGCCGTGGTGCGCAGAGGGATTTTGGATCGAGCGCGAGGATGAGGAGTCCCTGCCGTTAGGCAGCACCGCCGAGCATCTCAGCGGACTCTTCTATATTCAGGAAGCCAGCTCAATGCTGCCGGTTGCCGCCCTGTTTGCCGATGGCGATATGCCGCAGCGGGTGATGGATGTCGCCGCCGCGCCGGGGTCAAAAACCACGCAAATCGCCGCCCGGATGGGTAACAAAGGCGGGATCCTCGCCAACGAATATTCCGCCAGCCGGGTCAAAGTCCTGCATGCCAACATCAGCCGCTGCGGAATAAGCAACGTCGCGCTGACGCATTTCGATGGCCGGGTATTTGGCGCCGCGCTGCCGGAGTGCTTCGATGCCATCCTGCTCGACGCCCCCTGCTCCGGCGAAGGCGTGGTGCGCAAAGATCCCGATGCCTTGAAAAACTGGTCCTCGGAAAGCAACCAGCAGATCGCCGCAACCCAGCGCGAGCTTATCGATAGCGCCTTTCACGCCCTGCAACCGGGCGGCACGCTGGTGTACTCAACCTGCACCCTGAACCGCGAAGAGAATGAGGACGTGGTGCACTGGCTGCTGGCGCGCTACCCGCAGGCGGTGGAGACGCTGCCTCTTGGCGCGCTCTTCCCCCAGGCCAGCGAGGCCCTGACCACAGAGGGCTTTCTTCACGTCTTCCCGCAGATTTATGACTGCGAGGGATTCTTCGTTGCCCGTCTGCGTAAAACCGCCGCCGTTGAACCGCTGCCGGCGCCGGGCTACAAGGTCGGTAAGTTTCCGTTTGTTCCCCTCAAGCGGCGGGAAAGCGCCGCCGTGTCGGACGCAGCGGCGGCCGTTGGCCTGCGCTGGGATGAAAGCCATACCCTCTGGCAACGCGATAAGGAAATTTGGCTATTTCCGCAAGCCCTGGAAGCGTTTATTGGCAAGGTCCGCTTTTCGCGGATTGGGCTCAGGCTGGCGGAAACGCACAACAAGGGCTTCCGCTGGCAGCACGAGGCGGTTATCGCCCTTGCCGCATCCGCGACGCCTTTTGAGCTAACGCAGAGTGAAGCCGAAGAGTGGTATCGCGGACGCGATATTTACCCGCAAACCGCGCCGCAGCAGGACGAAGCGATCGTCACTTATCAGGGCGCTCCCCTGGGCCTGGCGAAAAAAGTCGGTTCGCGCCTGAAGAACAGCTATCCGCGCGAGCTGGTGCGCGACGGGAAGCTATTTGCCGGCAAGGTGTGATTAAGCGCAGAAAAACAGCATTTTTTAACTGGCGATTTGCGCCCCATTGTCTACGCTGAAAATTGCGGCCTTAACTGGTCGTACCACAATTCAGCAGACAAACGGGGTGAATTTATGAGCAAAACAAGCATACGCATCGGCGCGTTTGAGATAGACGATGCCGAACTGCACGGTGAACAGCAGGGAGAGCGAACGTTAAGTATTCCCTGCAAATCCGACCCGGATTTATGTATGCAGCTCGACGGTTGGGATGCTGATACCAGCGTTCCCGCTATTCTTGATGGTCAACATTCTGTTCTCTACCGTAAGCACTACGATCAACAATCTGACGCCTGGGTCATGCGCGTAGCCTGACTCAAAAAGAACCCGTCGCCTGAGACGGGTTATTTACCCCCCGCACTCGCTAAACCCCCCTATACTTATTAGCACGTTAACCTGAACATGTGGCCAGGATGTTTGCCTTAGTTTTGTTCATTTGTTACCTGGACGGCGGCTGCGAGGATATTGTCGTGGATGTTTATGACGACGAACGACGCTGTATAGTCGCGATGGACGATCAGCGGATCCGCCAGGGCGGCTGCTTTCCGGTAGAAGATTTTATCGACGGTTTCTGGCGCCCCGCCAGCGAATACAGCGATTTCTAACCTGCCTGCTGCAGTTGCACGAGGGTCAGCTCGCCGCCAAAGACGGCTCCGGTATCAATGTAGTGCTGGTTATCGCTGTCGTAGCGCTGCTTGAGCGGAGTATGGCCAAACCAGAAATGATCGGCGCCGCCGATAGCCCCATGTCGCCCGGCCAGATGGTCCGTCAGACGTTGACGGTTCCACAGGACCTGGGATGCGTCCACCGGCTGCTGCCACCGGTAGGACGACGCCGGATAGTCTGCGTGGGCAATAATATGCGTCTGCGAGCTGGCGCAGAGCTCAATAATCAACGGCAGCTGACGGCAGCGAGCAAAGAGCGGCGCCATCTGCCGTCGCGCGTTTGGCGAGCTCTCCTGGAACCAGCGCCCGCCGTTGAGCATCCACAGCGCCGGCTTCCCGCTCTCCTGCGCCTCCAGCGCCATCTGCTCATGATTGCCCCGCACCGCGCGAAACCAGCGACGGTCGAGCAGGCCCAGACATGCCGCACTTTGCGGCCCGCGATCGATCAGATCGCCCACTGAGATAAGCAGATCCTGGTACGGGTCAAACCTCAGCAGCCGCAGTTTTGCCGTCAGCTGCGCAAGGCAGCCGTGCAGATCACCGACGAGCCAAATATTACGCCAGCCTGAACCATCAAGATGCTGATACATATTGTTCCTCCAGCTATAATTATAGCGAGTTATTTCTCTTGTTCCCCTCCCGGAAACACACCTCAATAAAATTTAAACGAAACGGAAATATAGTCCGCCGGGGCATTAATCTCGCGTCCGAGTCTCACTAAAATAGAGACTAAATAACGCCGAGGTATTCATCGTGACGGACAATAGCCTGCATTCAGCCTACGTACTACAGCCACGCACAAATCTAATTACCGATCTGGTTATGGGCAGACTTATTCCCGCGCCAATCTGGCAAAAGCGTAATTACCGGCTTAAGTTCCTGCTGCGAACAGCATTATTTTACACGCCGACCCGGCTGATGCTGGATAATCTCGCGGCGCGGCCCAACTTCAGCCAGCTGCTCGCCGCTCAGGCGACGCTGCCGGGCAAAGTTCATCGTCAGTACCTGAGGCGCGGGCTCAACGCCGGCCAGCGCGCCGCGGCGATTGTCAGCCACTATCAATATATCGATACCTTACCCGCCGGCCGGCTGAGTGCCGCCATGACCGCGGTACAGGAGATGCCGCTGCTGGAGCTGCAGGGCAAAGATGACTCCCGGTTCACGATCTCGGCCTCCTCTGCCGGGAAAGCCGAGCGCGAAGGCGAAACTACGCTTTGGCTGCGCGACGGTAGCCAAACGGTGCTGGCCAGCGCGACGTTCAGCGTGGTGCGCGAACAGGAGCAGTGGCAGCTGACCATCGGCGGGCTGCAGGGGCCGCGGCGCAACGTCCCGCACGAGGCGATAAAGCAGGCTACCCGCGCCTGCTACGGCCTGTTTCCTAAACGCCTGCTGCTGGAGTTTATCTGGGCGCTGGCGGCGCAAAGCAATATCCAGGCGATTTATGGCGTCAGCGATAACGGCCACGTTTTCAGGGCATTACGCTATCGCTTGAGTAAAGGGCGCCACTTCCACGCCAGCTATGACGAGTTCTGGAAGTCTATTGAAGGCGCGGCCGACGGCGCGTGGCGCTGGCGCTTGCCGCTGCGCCTTGAGCGCAAGTCTTTGGACGAGATTGCCAGCAAAAAACGGGCTGAGTATCGCCGCCGCTTCCAGCTGCTCGATGAGCTGAATGCCCGGGTTATCGCACTCGCCGCCGGCTCCTCGCAGGCGTAGCTTTCCAACAAATCAACGCCGTTTTAGCAACGGCGTTTGCATCTTATCCTGCGCTTTCGTTACTATCATCACTTCTCCGTTTCCGTTCAGGTAGCCATTGAAGTTATGAGTAAAGCAGAAGCAGTGCTGTTGGCTATCGTCTTGATTATTTTGACGGCTTCCCTGTGGTTTATTTTCAGCGGTGAAATCTGGTCCCTCGTCAGTTATCTGGAGACGCAGCTATATCCCTCTTTAGTCGCTCCGGAATAAACCCGTTTTTTTATTTACGAATTCATCCTGCGCTTTCTTTTTCTCACTTCATCGCTCATTTTTGATGCCTAAAACAGTATCAATAATACTAATCATTACGGTTTACTCATCCACAAACAGACGAATCCGCCCGGTCAATTTATCCGGCGCTAAAATCGCTCCGGGTGCTGCGCAGGGACCCAATGCCGGGTCCGATGCCAATGCGCTCTTCCCTCTTTGAATCATCCGCTTAGAACCATCGATCTCCTTGCATCCCTTTATCTGTAACCTCGTTTTGGTTCAGCTGACTCCTTTACCCTTGCAACTACGCCATCGGCCATCAGCAGGTGGTACTCAAGGTTACGCTGAAGGTGGCCAACGACTGCTTTCCTGGCAGCGCGCCCGACAGCGACGGCTGGCGCCAGTAAGAGCGCCTGACCGTCTCCTGGAGAGGCTTTAACGCCGCGTTTTTCTGTAAAGGAAATGTGAATGCGTTTTTTGTTGTGGTATAAGGGAAAAAGGTCGCGTCGGGAAACGAGGGATCGTTTCGGGCCTTCTGAAGATAGGTTCTTGAAAGATATAGATAAAAAGAGACCGAACACGATTCCTGTATTCGGTCCAGGGAAATGGCTCTTGGGAGAGAGCCGTGCGCTAAAAGTTGGCATTAATGCAGGCTAAGTCGCCTTGCCTTATAAGAATAGTTTACCGCGTCAGGTTTTCCAGTCCGCAACAAAAGTGGGCCAATAATTCCTGGTAAAATCGCGGAGACGCATAAAAAAACCGCCGTTCCTGATGCAGGTAAACGGCGGTTTTTTCATTTTAATACAGCCAGATAATTCCAAAAATCAGCACAGCTTTTGCGCACGCTCGATAAATGGTGCCAGGCTCATTTTTTGCCCCGGATGCTGGGGGTCGTCGATCTGGATCACAGAAATCGGCTGGCCGCTGGTTTTACCGGCCTTGACCTGCTCAATGGCAGTATCATTCAACGGATACTGCACCAGGGTACTGGGATTGATGGCATACAGCGCATTTCCCGGACGACAGGTCAGCATGACCTCCTCCCGGTTAAATGCCCAGCTATCCTTACCGACTTCAAAGCGACTAACGGTGATAACCTGCGGGGCCGCCAGCGCGGCGCTGGAGCTTGCCAGTAACATCAGTGTCAGAACAATTTTTTTCATGATTTAACCAGTTAATTCAATAAGGTTCCCAGGTTGCAAACAGGCTGACGGCCAGCAGCGCCAGCGCCCCCAGCGCCATCTCCACCTGCGTGGTCCGCAAAATGAGCTGCTCTGCCCGCGCCTCGTCCATCGACATTCGAGGTACCAGAACATACCGGTTCACCAGCGCGATTGCCACCATCCCCGCGACCAGAGCACATTTGATCAACAGCGCCCTGCCCCACGGAGAATCGCTGAACAATCCGCCCTGAATCAGCAGCGTATTCACCACGCCGCTGGCAATGGTTCCGGCCACCGCCAGATGCCCGTAGCGCGAAAAGCGCATCATGGCGCCAATCGCCGCCTGCCGCCAGCGCCCCTGCAGCAAACGCAGGCAGTAGATAAACGGCAGCAGCCCGCCAAACCAGCCGGCGATGCAGAACAAATGCACCGCATGATTGGTGCGCTGCAGCGCCCCCAGCCCGCCCTCACTCATCGCCGCATGGCCCACTCCCGCCAGCAGAAGCAGCTGGCCGCAGAGTAGCACCAGCAGCAGTCGCGCCGGATGGCGCGGCTTAAGCCAGACGACGATGAGCGTCACCCAGGCCAGCAGTATTTGCCACACCCACACGCTACCAAACCGCGTGCCGGCAACGGCTTGCCAGATGGCGGGTTGCCAGACATCCGGCCAGCCCTCGCCCATCAGGCCACCCTGTGCCATCAGCATCAGCAGCGCTGAAAGCGCGCTAATCAACAGCAGGTAGCGAAGCAGCGGATAAAACCGCTGCATCAGCAGGCGACGAAGCGTCGCTGGCGCCCACCACGCGCCGTACAGCACGCAGCCGAAAGCCACCATCAGCGAGCCGAAGTGGACAAAGCGTAAAGCGATATAGAGTGCCGCGAGCATCGTTTATTTGACGGTAAAGTGGTATTGCCCTTTGGTTTTATGACCATCGACGGAGACCACATGCCAGTCAACGGTATATTCACCCGCCGTTAAGGGCTGCGCCAGCGGGACGATCAGCTGCGCTTTATTATCATCGCTAAGCGCCAGCTTGCCGGTAGCCACCGCTTTTTGCTGAGGGCCGTTAAGCGTCACGCTGCTGAAGCGGGTTTCGATACCCTCGGAAAAGCTCAGCGTTAGCGCCTGCGGCGAAGCGCTCACCGTAGAATCTGCGGCGGGGGTTTGTTGCTGCAGATGCGCGTGGGCAAAAGCCCCGGCGCTGACCAGCAAACCGGCGAGAAGAGCAGAAACGCGCAGCGCGCTACCGGCGAGAATACGCATAATCGTCATTCCTTTTCGTTATGTATGTAGCACAGAGAATAACCCTGTATAATGGCGTAGTCGAGCCATGCGTTTAAGTCTTACGTTACCCTCGACCGGCTTTCGGTATCACCCAGGAGAAACCCAATGGAAAATAATCTGGCAAAAATCTCGCAGGACGAGATGGACAAGGTCAATGTCGATCTTGCGGCAGCCGGCGTCGCCTTTAAAGAACGTTACAATATGCCGGTGGTCGCCGATTTAGTCGAAAGAGAGCAGCCTGCTCATCTCCGGGACTGGTTCCGCGAACGCCTGATCGCCCATCGCCTGGCATCCGTTTCACTCTCGCGCCTGCCCTATGAACCCAAAACGAAATAATTCGGCCCTCCTGCGGACGCCCGGGTTGGCAAGACCGGCGCATTCTATTACGCTGACCCCTTTGACCCGGAGCGCGAAATGCTACGCGTAATCGATACAGAAACCTGCGGACTGCAGGGAGGCATCGTAGAAATAGCCTCGGTCGATATTGTCGATGGCCAGATAACCAATCCGATGAGCCATCTGGTCCGCCCCGATCGGCCTATCAGCCCGCAGGCGATGGCTATTCATCACATCACCGAAGAGATGGTCGCCGACCAGCCGTGGATTGAAGAGATTGTCCCGCACTATTTGGGTAGTCCCTGGTACGTTGCCCATAACGCCAGCTTTGACCGGCGGGTGTTGCCAGAGATGCACGGCGACTGGATTTGCACCATGAAGCTGGCGCGCCGCCTGTGGCCGGGGATTAAATATAGCAATATGGGGCTCTATAAGTCGCGCAAGCTGAACGTCACCACGCCCGCAGGCCTGCACCACCACCGCGCGCTCTATGACTGCTATATCACCGCCGCGCTGCTCCTGGATATTATCAACGTCTCCGGCTGGTCGCCTGACGATATGGCGACCATCACCGGCCGTCCGGCGCTGTTGACCACCTTCACGTTTGGCAAGTATCGCGGCAAGCCGGTTGCTGAAGTGGCGGAAAACGATCCGGGCTACCTACGCTGGCTGTTCAACAACCTGGATCGGATGAGCCCCGAGCTGCGCTTAACCCTCAAGCACTACCTCGGGGATTAAGCGCCTGCCCTATACGTCGGCCTGGCCTGGCAGCGTTCCCTGCGCCAGGCCTATCAGAAACGCGTACTCGAGAGCCACGCCCTCATAGCTTTTAAAACGTCCCGATTTCCCGCCGTGCCCTGAATCCATATCGGTACACAGCAGCAGCAGATTATCGTTCGTTTTCAGTTCACGCAGCTTCGCCACCCATTTTGCCGGTTCCCAGTACTGCACCTGGGAGTCATGTAGCCCGGTGGTCACCAGCATGTGCGGATAGGCCTGAGCCGTAACGTTATCGTAGGGGCTATAGCCCTTCATATAGCGATAGTACGTTTCATCCTGCGGGTTGCCCCACTCTTCAAACTCCCCGGTCGTTAGCGGGATAGACTCGTCGAGCATGGTGGTGAGCACGTCAACAAAGGGTACCTGCGCCACCACGCCATGAAACAGCTCCGGGCGCTGATTGATGGCCACGCCCATGAGCATCCCACCGGCGCTGCCGCCCATGCCGTAGCACAGCTGCGGATCGCCGTAGCCCTGCTTCAGCAGCGCATCGCAGACGTCGAGGTAATCATTGAAGGTATTGTTCTTGCAAAGAAACTTCCCGTCCTCATACCACTGCTGCCCCAGCTCGCCGCCGCCGCGCACGTGGGCGATGGCGAAAACAAAGCCGCGGTCAAGCAGGCTCAGGCGGCTGGCGCTGAAATCTGCGTCCTCGCTGGCGCCGTATGAACCATAGGCGTAAACCAGCAGCGGGCTGGCGCTGCGGCGGAAGTATTCGTGCCGGTAGACCAGCGAGACCGGAACCTCAACGCCGTCGCGGGCCTGGATCCACAGATGTTCGCTGCGGTAATGACTGGCGTCGAAACCTTTAACCTCCTGCTGTTTAAGCACCCGCCGTTCACCGGTATCCATATCGAGCTCGAACAGCGTATCCGGCGTGGTCATCGAGGAGTAGCCGTAGCGTAAGCGCGAGGTTTCCGGCTCGGGATTATAGGCAAGCCAGGTGACGTAGGCCGGGTCATCAAAGGCAATACCCACCGCTTCCCGGGTCGTACGGTTGATCTGCCGCAGGCTGGTAAGCCCATGCTGGCGCTCCTCCACCACCAGCCAGTCGGTAAACAGCGTAAAACCTTCCAGCATCACGTCATCGCGCGGCGGGATCAGGGCCTGCCACTGCTGCTCGTCGCGCTGATGCGTAAGGTAGAGACCGAAGTTTTTGCCTTCACGATTAGAACGCAGGTAGAACGCGTGCTGATAGTGATCGAGGCTGTATTCATGATCTTTGCGCCGCGACAGAAAGCACACCGGCTCGGCGTCGGGCATTTCAGCATTCAGTAGCCGCACTTCGCTGGTGGTCGCGCTCGCAAGGTAGATAACCACAAACTGCTGCGAGGTGGTCTTATGGACGCTGACGTAAAAGGTTTCATCCTGCTCTTCGTATACCAGCACGTCCGCTTCCGCCGAGGTGCCGACGGTATGTCGCCAGACCTGGTACGGCAGCAGCGTGGTGGGGTGTTTGCGCACATACCACAGGGTGCGTGAGTCGTTGCTCCAGACGAATCCCGGGGAGACGTTCTCCAGCACTTCGGGATACCAGCTACCGTCGGAGAGGTTGCACAAGCGCAGGCTGTACTGCCGCCGGGAGAGATAATCCTCCGCCAGCGCCATCAGACCGTTGTCCGGGGAGATCCCCAGCCCGCCGAGGGTGTAGAACTCGCTTTGCGCCGCGCGCTGGTTGCTATCGAGCAGAAGCTCCCACGGGTCCCACTCCTCTTTGAGCACCGACTGGCGTTGGTAAATCGCGTATTCGCAGCCCGGCTCATAGACCTGACGATAGCGATAGCCATTTTTACTGTAAGGCGCGGAGACTTCGCGCTGGGGGATGCGGTCGATAATCTCTTTCAGCACCCGCTCCTGCAGGCTACGCTGGGTGTCCATCACCGCTTTGCCGTAGGCATTCTCCTCGCGCAGATAATCCAGCACCGCCGGCTGCGAACGCTCATCGTCACGCAGCCAGAAGTAGTTATCAATACGCGTATCGCCATGTAAGGTCATCGCGTGGGGAACCCGTTTCGCTTTTGGTAGCATCTCTTTGTTCTTCTTCGGCTTAATTTTATGCGCACAACGTTAATCGACGCGCGTCCGGACGGCAAGACAAGAAATCTCCACGGCATAAATCGCTCTGCCCCGAAGGTTGGCAAACGGCCAACAGCGGACCGACGCTCGGCTACCGCTGGTGAGAAAACGCCGGAGAGAGGATCATCCCCGGCCTGCGCGACGTCAGGCTGAGAGATGACCCGTATATAAGGGTGGCAAAAGTTGCCAGCGATGCAAGCGGAACGTGATGATTTAAGAGGGAAGAGCCTGCTTTTGCGCCTGAATATCCTGTTCGATCTCGGACCGCACGTCCGCAGGGATTTTCAGCGCTTCGCCCAGGGCGTTGAGGTAGCTGCGCTCCATAAAATGGTCAATATCAATCACCGCACAGCTCAGATAGTAGACTTCCAGCGCTTCCTGCTCGCTGCTGATCCCCTGCGCCAGGCGCTGCGGGTCCAGGGGCTGAGTCAATGCGCGATCGATAAGCACCCGCCCCTGCACGTCGATATTAGCCGCGCGCAGCTGCTCTTCGATGCTCGCGCGTTCGTTTTCATCAATATGCCCGTCGCTTTTGGCGGCAAAAACCAGCGCCTGAATCAGCCGCTCGCTGCGGGCATCAGGCTCAGGTGACGCCGGAACCTGCCCGGCCGGCTCCGGCTGCGGCGAAGCGGCGCGCATTTTCTGCTGATACTTGTTCCACAGCACGCTTCCTGCCACCGCGCCGCCGCCAACCAGCAGCGCGCTGGTGCCATATTTCGCCAGCAGCTTACGCGACGATTTGCTGGCGACCAGCAGTCCCGCCAGGCCGCCAAGCGCGCCGGGCAGCAGCAGATTTTTACCGCCCGAACGATCGTCAGATGAAGAAGATTGACCCTGCTGACCCAGCAGAGACTGAAGTTGATTAAGCCAGTTAGCCATGATTTCCTCGTTGCACAATAGGCGATGTCATCAGCCTAAACGACGCGATGTCAGGAAATGTTATCAGTGGCTAAAGATGCGCAAATTCCGGGTGGCTCAGGCCGCTTTCGCCTTGCGCGATTTTGGCGCCGCTTTTTCCGCCGCTTTTTCCGCCGCTTTTTCCGCCGCGCCGTCATCCGCGCTGGCGCTGATGGCGTCATCGCCAGCGTCTGCGGACTGTTGTTCGTTTTCATCCTGCCCGGCGGCGTGCTCTTCCGCTTCAGGGAGTTTTCCGGACTTCATAATGTGATGTAAGGTGTCTTTGCGCTCCGCCAGCCACATCGCCATCTCATCACGCTGGGCTTCATCAAGCGTCAGCGGGCAGTCTACCAGCCAGTCGTTAAGGACTTCGGCAAGATCGAGCATTTTGTCGTAAGCATCGGCCTCTTTTTTGCTGGTAAAAGACATCTTTTCCTCACCTTCGCGAATCACCACATATTTGATTTCAACCGCCATTGTGCAGCCCCTTTTTATACTGTATTTATATACAGTATATCAAATTTAGGGCCAGGACTCAACTCACGCGCATAAAGACAGACGCAAACGTTTTCGTTTATACTACGGCGCATGTTTTTTTACTGCGGAAGAGAGTCATGACTGTATTAGGCACAGCGCTGCGCCCTGCGGCAACGCGAGTTATGCTGTTAGGTTCCGGCGAGCTGGGTAAGGAAGTCGCCATCGAGTGTCAACGTCTGGGCATTGAGACCATCGCCGTCGATCGCTACCCTGACGCGCCGGCCATGCAGGTCGCGCACCGTTCGCATGTCGTCAACATGCTGCACGGAGATGCCCTGCGCGCCATAATTGAGCAAGAAAAACCCGACTTTATCGTGCCGGAAATTGAAGCCATCGCCACCGATACTCTGGTCGAGCTGGAGCTGTGCGGACAAAAAGTCGTTCCCACCGCTCGCGCCGCAAAGCTGACGATGAACCGTGAAGGCATTCGCCGCCTGGCCGCTGAAGAGCTGCAGCTTCCAACCTCGGCCTATCGTTTTGCCGACAGTGAAGCCGCCTTTAACGACGCCGTGAACGAGATTGGCCTGCCGTGTATCGTCAAGCCGGTGATGAGCTCTTCCGGTAAAGGACAAAGCTTTATCCGCCGCCGCGAACAGCTGGCCGACGCGTGGCTTTATGCCCAGCAGGGCGGCCGCGCCGGCGCCGGCCGCGTTATTGTCGAAGGCGTGGTGAACTTCGATTTTGAAATCACCCTGCTCACCGTCAGCGCGGTCGACGGCGTGCACTTCTGCGCCCCGGTCGGCCACCGTCAGGAAGATGGCGACTATCGAGAATCCTGGCAACCTCAGCAGATGAGCGAGCTGGCGCTGGCCCGCGCGCAGGAAATTGCCCGCAACGTGGTGCTGGCGCTCGGCGGTTACGGCCTGTTCGGCGTCGAGCTGTTCGTGTGCGGCGATGAGGTGATTTTTAGCGAAGTCTCGCCGCGTCCGCACGATACCGGAATGGTTACGCTCATTTCGCAGGATCTGTCGGAGTTCGCCCTGCACGTCCGCGCCTTCCTCGGTCTGCCGGTTGGTGCGATTCGCCAGTATGGCCCGGCGGCTTCCGCGGTGATTCTGCCGCAGCTCACCAGCCACAACGTAACCTTCGGCAACCTTCAGGCCGCGGTCGGCGCGGGCCTGCAGGTGCGTCTGTTCGGTAAGCCGGAAATTGACGGTTCCCGTCGTCTGGGCGTCACGCTGGCGGTAGCGGAGAGCGTCGATGAGGCGGTTGCGCGCGCCAAAGCCGCGGCGTCAGCGGTGGTGGTTGAGGGATAAAAAAACCCGGTAGCGTTGTCGCTTACCGGGTCAGAACTGAGGCGCGGAAATTACTTCGCGCCTTCTACCGCTTCACGAGCCAGAGTGGTGATACGGTCGTAATCGCCTGCTTCCAGCGCATCCGCCGGTACCAGCCATGAACCGCCGATACACAGAACGCTGTTCAGCGCCAGGTAGTCGCGGTAGTTAGCCGGAGAGATCCCGCCGGTCGGGCAGAAACGAATATGGGCGAACGGACCGCCAATTGCCTGCAGCGCCTTCACGCCGCCGTTCGCTTCAGCCGGGAAGAATTTAAACTCTTTCAGGCCGTACTGCATGCCCAGCATCAGCTCGGATACGGTGCTGATACCCGGGATCAGTGGAATAGTCCCTTCTTCAGTCGCCGCCTTGAGCAGAGAATCGGTCAGGCCCGGGCTGATAGCGAACTGCGCTCCCGCCTCGGTCACTTCTTTCAGCTGCGCCGCGTTAGTCACGGTGCCGGCGCCGACAATCGCCTCCGGGACTTCTTTGGCGATTGCGCGGATAGCATCCAGCGCGCATTCGGTACGCAGGGTCACTTCCAGTACGCGTACGCCGCCTGCAACCAGCGCTTTTGCCATCGGCACGGCGTGTTCCAGCTTTTTCACCACGATCACCGGGACAACCGGGCCGGAGGTGAGGATTGCTTCTGCAGTTGTTTTCCAGTTTTTCATCAGAGTTTCTCTCTCGCCAGATCTACAAATTGTATGGTCTTAAAAAGTGATGCAGGTTGCGCCCTGTTCGGCTCCGGAGAGTTTCTCACGCAGCGCAGAGAACATTTCACGACCGGTCCCGACTCGCGAACCGCTCAGGTCAGGAATATGCGGCTGCCGCGCAGCCAGTTCAGCATCGTCCACCAGCAGCGTCAGCTCGCCGGTCTGGCCGTTGACGCGGATGATATCGCCATCACGGACTTTCGCCAGCAGCCCGCCGTCGTAAGCTTCAGGCGTGACGTGGATGGCTGACGGGACTTTGCCCGATGCGCCAGAGAGTCGACCATCGGTGACTAGCGCTATTTTGAAACGGCGGTCCAATAATACACCAAGTGGCGGCATAAGTTTATGTAATTCTGGCATGCCGTTCGCTTTTGGCCCCTGATGACGAACCACGACGACGCAATCTTTGTCCAGCATCCCGGCTTCGAAAGCAGGCAGTACGTCGTGCTGGCTTTCAAAAATAACCGCCGGCGCTTCGATAACCTGATTTTCCACCGGCACCGCCGAGGTTTTCATGACCGCACGGCCAAGGTTGCCGCTCAGTACTTTGGTGCCGCCGTGACGAGAGAACGGCTTGTCGAACGTCGCGATGACCTGGTCGTCGAGCGGCGCGCTTGCCCCTTCACGCCAGTCCAGCTCGCCGTTGTTCAACCACGGCTCCATGGTGTAATGCGAAAGCCCAAAGCCGGCCACGGTATTAACATCTTCGTGCAGCAGCCCGCCTTTCAGCAGTTCGCGGATCAGCACCGGCACGCCGCCTGCCGCCTGGAAGTGGTTGATATCCGCCGGACCGTTCGGATAGAGGCGCGCCAGCAGCGGCACCACGTCCGAGAGATCGGAAAAATCATCCCAGTTAATGATGATGCCCGCGGCGCGCGCCATTGCCACCAGGTGCATCGTATGGTTAGTTGAGCCGCCGGTCGCCAGCAGCGCCACGATGCCGTTAACCACCACTTTCTCATCAAACATTTTGCCCAGCGGCATCCACTCGTTGCCGTTGCCGGTCATACGGGTAACCTGGCGCGCGGCGGCGACGGTCAGCGCTGCGCGCAGCTCGGCATCCGGATGCACGAACGAGGAGCCCGGGAGCTGCATGCCCATAAACTCCACCACCATCTGATTGGTGTTAGCCGTACCGTAGAACGTACAGGTGCCCGGCGCGTGGTAAGAGGCGGCTTCCGACTCCAGCAGCGCCATTCGGTCAACCTTACCTTCGGCGTACAGCTGGCGAATACGCACTTTCTCTTTATTCGCCAGGCCGCTGGCCATCGGGCCAGACGGAATGAAGACGGACGGCAGATGGCCAAAGGAGAGCGCGGCCATCGTCAGGCCGGGGACAATTTTGTCGCAGACGCCAAGATACAGCGCGCCGTCGAACATATTGTGCGACAGGCCGATAGCAGTAGACATGGCAATCACTTCGCGGCTCAGCAGGGACAGCTCCATTCCGTCCTGCCCCTGGGTTACCCCATCGCACATCGCCGGCACGCCGCCGGCAACCTGACCAACCGCATTCACCGAATGCAGCGCCCTGCGGATGATATCCGGATAGGACTCGTAGGGCTGATGCGCGGACAGCATGTCGTTATAGGAGGTGATGATGGCAATGTTGTTACGCAGCATGCTTTTCAGCGAGGCTTTATCATCCGACTGACAGGCAGCAAAACCGTGGGCCAGGTTACCGCACGCCAGCTGGGCGCGATGGACGGTATCCGTTTTGGCTTGATTAATCCGTGCGAGGTAGGCAGTACGGGCGTCGCGCGACCGTTCGATAATGCGATTTGTTACCCGTAACATTGTCGAATTCATAAAGGCTCCTAAAAATTTATCTGTCCGGCCGCGGCATTTTTACGATGTCAAAAGAGTTAAAAGGCACCAACACTGCAGCTCAGAGGCAAAATGTCTGCCCGCAGTGTAATAAAAAAAGCTCCGGGGGTGAATCCTCCCGGAGCTTAAAAGATTAAAAATTATGCGGCTTTCTGCGCCAGATCATGTTACCGGTAAAATAACTCCTCCGGATAACGAACGCTTACTCGAATTCGTTCCATGAACGACCGTCGCGGGTGATCATCGCCACGGAGGCAACCGGTCCCCAGGTACCCGCCTGATAAGGCTTCGGCGCATCACGGTCGGCGGCCCAGGCTTCGGTAATGGAGTCAACCCACTTCCACGCCTCTTCCACCTCATCGCGGCGCACGAACAGCGCCTGGATCCCGCGCATGGTTTCCAGCAGCAGGCGCTCGTAGGCGTCGGCGAGATGCGTTTGATTGAAGGTTTCCGAGTAGCTCAGATCCAGCTTGGTGATCTGCAGGTTGTGCTTATGGTCAAGACCCGGCACTTTGTTAAGCACCTGGATATCGACGCCTTCATCCGGCTGCAGGCGGATAGTCAGCTTGTTCTGCGGCAGCTCCTGCCAGTTCTCTTTGAACAGGTTCAGCTCCGGCGTCTTGAAGTACACCACGACTTCAGAGCATTTGGTCGGCAGACGTTTACCGGTACGCAGGTAGAACGGCACGCCGGCCCAGCGCCAGTTGTCGATATCCACGCGGATCGCCACGAAGGTTTCGGTATTGCTGGATTTGTTAGCCCCCTCTTCTTCAAGGTAGCCCGGCACTTTTTTGCCTTGCGCAAAGCCTGCGGTGTACTGGCCGCGTACCGTTTTTTCACGCACGTTGGCGCGATCGATACGACGCAGCGACTTCAGGACCTTAACTTTCTCATCGCGGATGCTATCGGCGCTGAGATCCGACGGTGGAGACATGGCGATCATGCACAGAATCTGCAGCAGATGGTTCTGGATCATGTCGCGCATCTGTCCGGCCTGATCGAAGTAGCCCCAGCGCCCCTCAATACCCACCTCTTCCGCTACGGTGATCTCCACATGGTCGATGGTGCGGCAGTCCCAGTTGTTGACGAACAGGGAGTTGGCAAAGCGCAGCGCCAGCAGGTTGAGAACCGTTTCTTTACCAAGGTAGTGGTCAATACGATAAACCTGACACTCTTCAAAGAACTCGCCGACCTGGTCGTTGATCTCGCGCGAGGTGTCAAGAGAGGTTCCCAGCGGTTTTTCCATCACCACGCGCGCCGGCTTCGCATTCAGCTTCGCTTCGCCAAGGCCTTTGCAGATGGCGCCGAAGGTGCTAGGCGGCATAGCAAAATAGTTGATGGTGACGCGGTTTTTCTGGTCGAGCATTTTGCCCAGACGGGTAAAAGCTTTGGTGTCGTTAACATCAAGGTTACAGAACTCCAGGCGCCCGCTCAGGGTATCCCACAGCCCTTCATCAATCTTTTCCTTCATGAAGGTTTCAAGCGCTTCACGAACTACCTTGGTGTAAGCATCTTTATCCCAGTCAGCACGTCCGACCCCGATAATGCGGGTATCCGGGTTGATCTGGCCAGCCTTCTCAAGCTGATACAGGGAAGGCAACAATTTACGACGCGCCAGGTCACCCTTCGCGCCGAAAATGACCAGATCGCATGCCTGGGCCGTTTGCGTTACCGCCATGTCATTCTCCTCAGTTGATAGTCTGGTGCTTATGCCAGGCTATAATTTGTAATTTTCTTACACTGCACTGTACTGTGTTTACGATTTTCCCGAAAGCCTCGGCCCCCCTTTCCAGGCGCTAAACCGCACAAGGAGAAAACTTCAGGCGACAATTTGGGCAGACGGCTAATATTGTTCGTTGTTCCGACCGATTATCAGTTAGTAAAATACGACTCTGATCATGTAATGAAAAAAAACAACATTTTTTTAGGTCATTCTTCCCCGCTAATGATTGCGGAGGGGTATATTCTTGCTAAAACGCCTGATGATTTCACCCATTAATGAAATCGCTTCCATTGATGAGCGCCTTGTTACCATGAATATGCTGGAAAAAATTCAGTCCCGGCTGGAACACCTTAGCAAATCCGAACGCAAAGTGGCCGAGGTCATTCTTGCGGAACCCGCGCAGGCCATCCACTCAAGCATTGCCGCACTCGCCCTGGAAGCCGGCGTCAGCGAACCCACCGTCAATCGCTTTTGCCGGAGTCTTGAAACCCGCGGCTTCCCTGATTTTAAACTGCATCTGGCGCAAAGTCTGGCGCACGGCACCCTCTATGTTAACCGCAATGTCGATGAAGACGACAGCGTAGAGTCTTATACCGGAAAAATTTTCGAGTCCGCGATGGCCAGTTTAGATCAGGTCCACCATTCTCTCGATATGTCCGCGGTTAATCGGGCCGTCGATCTTTTAACCCAGGCGAAAAAAATCGCCTTCTTCGGCCTCGGCTCCTCGGCCGCCGTTGCCCATGACGCGATGAATAAATTTTTTCGCTTCAACGTGCCGGTTATCTACTCCGATGACATTGTCCTGCAACGCATGAGCTGTATGAACTGCAATGATGATGACGTGGTGGTGATAATCTCTCACACCGGCAGAACGAAAAGTCAGGTGGAGCTGGCGCAGCTGGCCCGTGAAAACGATGCCATGGTTATCGCGATTACCTCTGCGGGTACGCCGCTGGCTCGCGAGGCGACGCTGTCCATTACGCTTGATGTTCCCGAAGATACCGATATTTATATGCCGATGGTCTCGCGCCTCGCCCAGCTGACCCTCATCGACGTGCTGGCTACCGGCTTTACCCTGCGCCGCGGCGCAAAATTCAGAGATAACTTGAAGAGGGTCAAGGAAGCGTTGAAAGAATCGCGTTTTGATAAAGAACTTCCCGTACACAGCGACAACCCATAAAACCTGATAATAAGTAGTTAACCCATTACACTTCGGTTACGTTTCAGCATAGCAACTTTACCGGCCGGAACGACCGATTCCATGTTCACGCAACACCAAAGTTGTTTTAGTCAACGGAGTATTACATGTCCAGAAGGCTTCGCAGAACCAAAATCGTTACCACCTTAGGCCCGGCAACCGACCGCGATAACAACCTTGAAAAGGTTATCGCTGCAGGCGCTAACGTCGTACGTATGAACTTCTCTCACGGTACCCCGGAAGATCATCAAATTCGCGCGGATAAAGTTCGCGTGATCGCGGCCAAACTGGGCCGCCACGTGGCCATCCTCGGCGATTTGCAGGGGCCTAAAATTCGCGTTTCGACCTTCAAAGAAGGCAAAATTTTCCTCAATATCGGCGATAAATTCCTGCTGGACGCAGAGCTGAGCAAAGGCGAAGGCGATAAAGAAAAAGTCGGTATTGACTATAAGGGTCTGCCAGCGGACGTGGTGCCTGGCGATATCCTGCTGCTTGATGATGGCCGCGTTCAGCTGAAAGTGCTGGAAGTTCAGGGCATGAAGGTGTTCACCGAAGTCACCGTCGGCGGACCGCTGTCCAACAATAAAGGCATCAACAAGCTTGGCGGCGGCCTCTCCGCCGAAGCGCTGACCGAAAAAGACAAAGCCGATATCCTTACTGCGGCAAAAATTGGCGTCGATTATCTGGCCGTCTCCTTCCCGCGCTGCGGGGAAGATCTGAACTACGCTCGCCGCCTGGCGCGTGAAGCGGGCTGCGACGCGAAGATCGTAGCGAAAGTGGAACGCGCGGAAGCCGTTTGCGATCAGGACGCGATGGACGACGTTATTCTCGCCTCCGACGTCGTGATGGTTGCCCGTGGCGATCTGGGCGTCGAGATCGGCGATCCGGAGCTGGTCGGTATTCAGAAGGCCCTGATCCGCCGCGCCCGTCAGCTGAACCGTTCGGTCATCACCGCCACCCAGATGATGGAGTCGATGATCACCAACCCGATGCCGACTCGTGCGGAAGTGATGGACGTGGCTAACGCCGTGCTGGACGGCACCGATGCGGTGATGCTTTCGGCTGAAACCGCAGCCGGTCAGTATCCGTCTGAAACCGTTGCCGCCATGGCTCGCGTCTGCCTCGGCGCGGAAAAAATCCCGAGCCTCAACGTTTCCAAACACCGTCTGGACATCCAGTTCGACAACGTGGAAGAAGCGATTGCCATGTCAGCGATGTATGCCGCGAACCACCTGAAAGGTGTAACCGCTATCATCACCATGACCGAATCCGGCCGCACCGCGCTGATGACCTCGCGCATCAGCTCTGGCCTGCCGATTTTTGCCCTCTCTCGCCATGAGCGCACCCTCAACCTGACTGCGCTGTACCGCGGCGTGACGCCGGTTTATTTTGACAGCACCAACGATGGCGTTGCCGCCGCTCACGATGCGGTAAACCTGCTGCGTGATAAAGGCTATCTGGTCTCCGGCGACCTCGTTATCGTCACCCAAGGCGACGTCATGAGCACCATCGGTAGCACCAACACCACGCGTATCCTGACCGTCGAATAAGCCATCGCGCAACGGACCCCGCGTACCACCTACCTGCCGACGTAAAATCGGCAGGTATTTTTTTATCCCGGCTCTGCGGCTGGCGCTCGCCGGCAAGAACATCACACCACCCAGTTCATCAGCAGCGTGGCGGCAATCACCGTCGACGCCCCGCCGATACGGGTCGCAATCTGCGCAAACGGCATCAGCGACATGCGGTTGGAGGCGGACAGAATCGCAACGTCTCCGGTACCGCCGAGGCCGCTATGGCAGCTGGTGACGATCGCCGCTTCCACAGGGTACATATTGAGTCGTGAAGCAATAAAGAACCCGCTCAGGGCCATAGCGATAACAATCGACCCGCACACCACGACATAGCCGACGGAGAATACCGCCACCACGCTTTCCAGCGGCACGTACAGCATCCCAAGCCCGATCATCAGCGGCCATACCAGCGCCGCGGAGACAAATTTGTAGCAGCTGTAGGCACCTACCTCCATCGCCGCCGGGATCGCTTTGGTGTATTTGCAAATGACGGCGGCGAGGATCATCAGTACCGGACCGGGAATATGCACCACCTTCTCCAACAGCCCGCCGACGATGAAAAAGGCGCAAATCATCAGCAGCCCGCCGCCCATCAGCTGAAAGTCCGTCTGCTGCGGGCCCTGAGTTTGCGTGAAGACGCTGTTATCTTCATGGCTGCGGATCAGCATCCCGTCTCCGGAAAGCGAGGGGCGACGAACGCCAATTCTCGCCAGCACCCCGGCGCAGATAATCGCAAAGATATTGCCGACGACCGCCGCCGGGGCCAGCTGCGCAACGTAGACGTCGGGGGTTTGCCCAAGGATCGCTGAATAGGCCAGCGAAAGCGGTAGAATGCCCTCGCCGATCCCTCCCCCGATGATCGGGACGATAATAAAGAAGAAGGTATGGTACAGGCTGTAGCCAAACAGCGTGCCCACCAGCAGGCCGGTGAGGATGGCGGCAAAGGTCCCGACAACCAGCGGGACAAACATTCTGACCATCCCCTGAATCAGGATAACCCGATTCATCCCCAGGATGCTGCCCACCACCAGACAGGCAATAACGAAATAAAGCAGATTGGCTTCTTTCATCAGCAAATGCACCGTCGCCAGCGTATGCGGGGCAAACATTTCAAAGTAGACCAGCGCCGAAGGCACCATCAGGCACAGTATCGCCGGGCCACCGATATCTTTCAGTACCGGGACCATGCGGCCAATTTTGGCAAACGCAAAGCCCAGGGTCATAATCACCGCCAGGCCGCCGATCATATTTTTTGGCAGTACGCTGGCGTAGGCGGCAATAGCCACTACGATCGCGATACCGACAAACAGCACCAGGGGGACGGACCCCACTTCCGCATTCCCCAGCATTCTGAGCGCGGGCCGGTTGGGCAGTGAATTTTCAATAGGATGATTTAGTGAATTATTTTCCATCTTTCACCTGACTTTTTATAAATAGCTATGTAGGGGCATAAATAACAACAATGTTATTCAACCAGAATAAAATCGAGAATAAAATAGTACATCGAGCACATTGAACCTGAAAAAAAGTAGCACAGCCATCGAACATAAAAAAGCCATGCGCCATTTCTAATGATGCTTTTGTGATTGACCTTGAATCTCAACTTTAAGTAATTTAAGTCGGCATTTTGTAATTAAATTTATCGATGCGACTATTTTTAACCGCCCTCAATGAAAACATCGGGTTACCTCCCGGCTATATTTGTAAGTAAAGTCCTCGCTGTAAAAGTATTTAAAGAAAACAGACTGTGATTTCTATCACCCTGCACCGCACGAGGGATTGTTAGATTAAAAAAACAGTAGTCGCAGACCATACTTTATCAGGACATCCTATGCCTTCATTATTATTACAATCACTGTTCCCGCTGGTGTTTATCATGCTGCTCGGCTGGATCAGCGGCAAGCTCGGCTATACCCGTCGTGAAGATGCTACGGTTTTAGCTACCGTGGTTATTCGCTTCGCGTTACCTTTTCATCTCTTTATTGGTGCCCTAAACACCAACCCGGATAAAATTAAAAACTTCACTTTTATGGCCGTGCTGGTTATTGGCCTGATGGGCTCTTATTTTCTGACCCTGCTTCTTTCACGCTACGTTTTTCGCCACGATATCAAGACCAGCGCGATCCAGTCTCTGGTCTGCTCGTTTCCCGACATGGCCTATTTTGGCGCGCCGGTGCTGGCGGTCCTTATCGGGCCGGAAGGATTTCTTGGCGTCCTGATCGGCAATCTCATCACCAGCGTATTTATGATTCCACTGACGATTATCCTCATTCGTCTCGGCGATAAAAACGCCGATACTCAGGGAACCGGGCTCAACCCCGCGATGCTGATATGGCAAAACCTGATGAAGGCGGTCAGAAACCCGATTGTCTGGATCCCGATATTAGGCGTCCTGTTAAGTCTTGCCGGAATAAAGCTGCCGCACCTCCTGAGCGCTCCGATAGAAATGGTCGGTAAAATTGCCGGCGGTCTCTCCCTGTTTGCCCTCGGACTGCTATTTTATGGCGAGCGTCCGGCATTTAATCGCCAGGTATGCACCAACATTGGAATTAAAAATCTAATCCAACCGGGAATGATGGCCGCCGCCGGACTGGCGCTGGGCTTGAGCCATAGCTTAATGCAGCAGGTTATTATTATCGGCGCGACACCATCCGCTATTGCCGCAGGAATGTTTGCCCTGCGCAGCGATACATATATTGAATCGGCATCCTCATCTATTTTAATTGGCACCGCTATCGGCGTGGTGACGGAAGGCATAATGATCTATTTGATTTCATAAATTATGCCCGGCGGCACCACCCTATTAATTGGCTATCAATATTGACTACCGTTTTGCAAAATATATATTCAGGAGTAACCCATGTTAAACCAGGACACTATTTACACTCCCTATAACGGCTCCGTATTACTGGAAAACCCGTTACTTAATAAAGGGCTGGCATTCACCGACGGCGAACGCGACGCCTTTGGCCTGCACGGTTTTCTGCCGCAGAAGGTGGAGACGATTGAGGAGCAAACGGCAAGAGCCTGGGAACAGTTTTGCCAGTTTAAACGCGATATCTCTCGCCACGTCTATCTGCGCAATATTCAGGATACGAACGAGACGTTATTTTACAACGTCCTGCGCACGCATATGACCGAAACCCTGCCTATCGTCTATACGCCGACGGTCGGCGAGGCCTGCGAACACTTTTCGGAAATTTATCGTCGCGCCAGGGGCTTATTTATCTCCTGGCCGGACCGCCACCAAATTGATGAAATGCTGCACAGCTTCTCGCGCAACGACATCCGGGTCATCGTGGTCACCGACGGCGAGCGCATTCTCGGCCTCGGCGACCAGGGCGTTGGCGGAATGGGGATCCCGATTGGCAAACTCTCGCTCTACACCGCCTGCGGCGGGATTCATCCGGCCTCTACCCTGCCGATCATGCTCGACGTTGGCACCAACAATGCGCAGCTGCTCGATAATCCGCTCTATATGGGCTGGCGTCATCCGCGGATCGACGACGATAGCTACCTTGAGTTTATGGATATGTTTATTGAGGCGGTGAAGCGCCGCTGGCCTGACGTTCTGCTGCAATTCGAAGATTTTGCCCAAAAGAACGCCACCCGTCTCCTGCAGCGCTATCGCGATCGGCTCTGCTGCTTCAACGATGATATCCAGGGCACCGCCGCCGTTACGACGGGTACCATAATCGCCGCCGCTCAGGCGGCCGGCAGCCGCTTATGCGATCAGCGCGTGGTCTTCTTAGGCAGCGGCTCCGCAGGCTGCGGTATTGCGGAAAAGATCGTGGCGCTGATGGTCGATGACGGACTGTCTGAGCACGAGGCCCGCGGCCGGGTGTTTATGGTCGACCGCTGCGGCCTGCTGACGGACGCCATCCCTGACCTGCTCGATTTCCAGCAAAAGCTGGTCACCTCCCGGCACAGCATTGCGCACTGGGAGGTCGGCAGCGGCCCCATCTCGCTGCTCGACGTTGTGCGCCACGCGCATCCGACGGTAATGATCGGCGTCTCAGGGCAGCCCGGTCTGTTCAGCGAAGAGATTGTCAAAGAGATGCACCGGCACTGCGCCCGCCCGATAATCATGCCGCTCTCGAACCCAACCTCTCGCGCCGAGGCCCAGCCTGCGGATCTGATCGCCTGGACCCAGGGGGCGGCGCTGGTCGCCACCGGCAGCCCCTTTGCGCCGGTGGTTTACGCAGGCAAAACCTACGATATCGCCCAATGCAATAACGCCTATATCTTCCCCGGCCTCGGACTGGGCGTGCTGGCCGGCAAGGTTGAGCGGATAACGGAAAAAATGCTCACCGCCGCAAGCCGAACCCTGGCCGCTCACTCCCCGCTGGCTACGGCGGAAAGCGGCGGGTTGCTGCCTCCGGTAGGGGAGATCGAAACGATATCGCGCGCTATTGCCCTGGCGATCGTCAAGGTCGCTCAGCAGGAGGGCGTTGCGCCGCAGCTAAGTGAAGATCGACTGATCGAGCGCATCGAACAGACCTACTGGCAGGCGCGCTACACCGCCTACAAACGCTCATCGTTCTGATAAACGGGTCCGGTTGGTCATGTGCTGCCCGGGAGGCAAATGGCCTCCCGGCCTTAAAAGGAGGCCTGCGTGATAAATGTCCTTATTATCGATGACGATCCGATGGTCGCTGAGCTAAACCGCCTGTTTCTCAGCCGGCTTGCCGGCTTTTTCTGCTGCGGCATCGCTCCGACGCTCGGCGAAGCGCAGCGGATCATCAGCGAACGGCCGCAGGGTATCGACCTGATACTGCTCGATGTTTATATGCATAAGGAAAACGGGCTGGACCTGCTGCCAACGCTGCGCCGGGCGGCGCACGATATTGACGTCATCATGATCACCTCCGCCGCCGATGCGCTTACCGTCCAGAGCGCGATGCGCTACGGGGTGGTGGATTATTTAATCAAGCCCTTCCAGTTCTCCCGCTTTGAAGAAGCGCTGATCGCCTGGAGCCACAAGCGTAGCCTGCGCCACGCCAGGCCCTGTTACGAGCAGTCTGACATTGACGGCCTGCTCAACCACGCTTCGCAGCAGCGCGCGGAGAGCCGCCGCTTGCCAAAAGGATTGACCGCCCAAACGCTGCGCACGGTATGTCGCTGGATAGGCGCGCATCCTGAAGCTGAGTTTTCAACGAATGAGCTGGCGGCGCAGCTGGATATTTCCCGGGTCTCCTGCCGCAAGTATCTGCTGTGGCTGGCGCAGATAAATATTTTACGCACCAGCAATCACTACGGCGCCACGGGGAGGCCGGAGTATCGCTATCGGCTGATTGTGGAACATGACTCATTACTCAAACAATTTAGCCACTGACGCCTCGGCGTGCAGTGGCTAAAGGATCGGTACCCTGAGCGTGCGCGGGCGCTATTTCCTCTTAGGAAAGAGCTCTTTGCGCTTATAGGGTTCGATTTCACCGGGTTTGCGGGTCTTCAGCAGCTTGAGGATCCAGGTGTACTGTTCGGTATGCGGCTTGACGAAAATTTCCACCTCTTCGTTCATCCGCCGGGCAATAGTATTATCGTCAGCCTCCAGCAGGTCGTCCATCGGCGGGCGTACCAGCACCGTCAGACGGTGGGTTTTGCCATCATAGACCGGGAACAGCGGCACCACCCGCGCCCGACACACCTTCATCAGGCGGCCAATCGCCGGCAGCGTAGCTTTATAGGTGGCGAAGAAATCGACGAACTCGCTGTGCTCCGCGCCGTGATCCTGATCGGGCAGGTAGTAGCCCCAGTAGCCCTGACGCACCGACTGGATAAACGGCTTGATGCCATCATTCCGCGCGTGCATGCGCCCGCCAAACCGACGACGGACGGTATTCCACACGTAATCAAATACCGGATTACCCTGATTATGGAACATCGCCGCCATTTTTTGTCCGCCGGAGGCCATCAGCATGGCCGGGATATCCACGCCCCAGGCGTGCGGTACCAGGAAGATCACCTTTTCGTTATTACGCTGCATCTCGTCGATGATCTCTTTCCCCTGCCAGTCGACGCGGGAAAGAATGCGCTGCGGATCGCGCAGGCCCAGCTCTGCCATCATGACCATCGCCTGAGGCGCAGAGGCGTACATCTCATCAATAATCGCTTCGCGCTCCTGCTCGCTCTTTTCCGGGAAACAGTACAGCAGGTTTATCTGTGCGCGGCGGCGCGAGCTTTTGGCCAGCCTGCCGACAAAACGCCCCAGCTTGCCGAGAATCGGATCGCGGAACGACGGGGGCGTCAGCGCAATCCCCGCAAAGGCAACAACGCCCAGCCACGCGCCCCAGTAGCGCGGGAGTAAAAAGGATTTCTCAAATTTTGGAATAAACTCAATATTATTTTTTTTCGTTTCCATGCCCGATCCGCAAAAATGGTGCTGAATAAAGATAAGGAGATACTCAAGGCTATAGTTTAGCGACACGTAGGGGAAGGTACAAAAGAAAAAGCCGGCGCGCGCTGGCACCGGCTTTTATTAACAGCGCGTTAGTCGAATCGCAGCTGCGGCATCACTTCTTTCACCTGCGCCAGATAATCCGTGCGATCGGAACCGCTCAGCCCTTCCGTACGCGGCAGTTTCGCCGTCAGCGGGTTTACCGCCTGCTGATTAATCCATACTTCATAGTGCAGATGCGGCCCGGTAGAACGGCCGGTATTTCCCGACAGGGCAATACGGTCACCGCGTTTCACCTTCTGTCCAGGTTTCACCAGCAGCTTACGCAGGTGCATATAGCGGGTGGTGTAGGTACGCCCATGACGCACTGCAACATAGTACCCCGCCGCGCCGCTGCGTTTGGCCACCACCACCTCGCCGTCGCCGACGGAAAGAACCGGCGTGCCCTGCGGCATCGCGAAGTCTACGCCGCGGTGTGGCGCAACGCGCCCGGTCACCGGATTGAGGCGGCGCGGGTTAAAGTTTGACGACACGCGGAACTGACGCGCGGTTGGGAAACGCATAAAGCCCTTCGCCAGGCCGGTACCGTTACGATCGTAGAACTTGCCGTCTTCGGCACGGATCGCGTAGTAATCCTTGCCATCTGAACGTAAACGCACGCCCAGCAGCTGGCTCTGTTCCCGCTTGCCGTTAAGCATTTCTCGTGACATCAGCACCGAGAATTCATCGCCTTTTTTCAGCTTGCGGAAGTCCATCTGCCACTGCATGGCCTTAATAACCGCGCTGACCTCGGTGCTGGTAAGGCCCGCGTTACGCGCGCTGGAGACGAAGCTGCCGCCAACGGTGCCCTTCAGCACATTGTTGACCCAGTCCCCTTCCTGCAGCTCGCTGCTCATCTTGAAGCCGTTGCCCACGCGATTATAGGTTCGGGTTTCGCGACGGGACATTTCCCAGGTCAGGCTTTGCAGATCGCCATCCGCCGTCAGGGTCCATGACAGCTGTTGACCAATCTTGAGGTTGCGCAGCTCTTTATCAGCGGTCGATAAAAGAGAGATATCGCCCATTTCGATACCGTACTGATTGAGGATGCTGCTGAGGGTATCGCCGGTTGATACGACGTACTCATGGCCGCCTGAATCGCCGTCCGCCTTATCGTCCAGCTCGTCCTGAGGGATAGCTTCTTCCTCCTGCGCGGCCTGATCGATAGGTTCAGAGGCTTCCGGCAGCAGGGAACGGATTTCGCTTTTTTCCAGCTCAATCGTTCTGACGATAGGGGCTGATTCATGGTGGTAGATGTACGGTCGCCAGACGGCGACCGCTAAGGTTAGAACGCTCAACGACCCCAGCATAACGCGGTGAGGTCGTGGCAAATTGTTAAATGCCTGAGTGACAGCGCGGGCTATCTGTTGCACGTATTCACTTCCTCGTTAATCTCCTTTCAGGCAGCTCGAATACTGGTTCGCCAGCTGGTTGAGGAACTGAGGGTAACTGTCTTTACCCAGCTTAATTCCAATACCCAACGGATCCAGGGTCCCCATGCGCACGGAGGTGCCCCTGGCAACAGCTTCTATGACGGCAGGCCTGAACTGTGGCTCAGCAAAAACGCAGGTCGCTTTCTGCTCAACCAGCTGTGTTCTGATTTCGTGTAAACGCTGGGCACCAGGCTGAATTTCAGGGTTGACGGTGAAATGACCAAGCGATGTCAGACCGTAGTGTTTTTCAAAGTAGCCGTAGGCATCATGAAAAACGAAATACCCTTTCCCTTGCAGCGGTGCCAGCTCGTGACTCACCTGTTTATCGGTCGAGGCTAATTTTGCCTCAAACTCCTTCAGGTTAGCGTCAAGTTTGGCTCGACTCTGCGGCATAAGTTCCAATAATTTATCGTGGATTGCAACCGCCGAAAGCCGCGCTATCTCTGGGGATAACCACAGATGCATGTTGTATATGCCGTGATGGTGATCGTCGTCACTTTTTCCGCCTGCAGCATGGTCGTGGTCGTGATGGTCATCGTCGTCATCCGCGCCTTTCATGAGCAGCGGTTTCACGCCGTCAAGCTGGGCGATTGTCACCTTTTTGTTTGGCGCAATGCTTTGCGTTGACTTATCCATAAAGGCTTCCATCTCCGGGCCAATCCACACCACTAAGTCTGCGTTCTGTAAGCGTTTTACATCCGATGGACGCAGCGAATAGTCGTGCTCGGATGCGCCATCGGGCAGCAGAACCTGAGTGTCCGTGACCCCGTCAGCGATAGCGGAAGCGATAAAGCCAAGAGGTTTCATTGAGGTAACCACGGCGGCATTCGCCGCGGAGGCATGGGTGAACAAAAAAACGGCGCTAAGTCCAGCGCAAAGAAGCGTATTTTTATGTAACATAATGCGTCTAATCATCGTAATGAATGAGAAAGATGTGATATTATAACATTCACTAGCTTGTGCAACCCTTAATTTGACATGACAAATCTTGTAACTTTGGAAAACGTCTCGGTGGCCTTCGGCCAGCGACGCGTGCTGTCTGACATTTCGCTAACGCTTAAGCCAGGCAAAATTTTGACCCTACTCGGCCCAAACGGCGCCGGTAAGTCCACGCTTGTGCGGGTCGTTCTCGGGCTGGTAGCACCAACTGACGGCGTTATCAAACGAGAGGGAAAGCTGCGGATTGGCTATGTCCCGCAAAAATTACACCTCGATGCCACGCTGCCGCTCACCGTCAGCCGCTTTTTACGCCTGCGTCCGGATACGCATAAGCAGGATATTCTGCCGGCGCTGAAGCGTGTCCAGGCCGGACATCTTATCGATGCCCCGATGCAGAAACTCTCCGGAGGCGAAACGCAGCGCGTGCTGCTCGCCCGCGCGCTGTTAAACCAGCCGCAGCTGCTGGTGCTTGATGAGCCGACGCAGGGCGTCGACGTCAACGGCCAGGTGGCGCTTTACGATCTGATAAACCAGCTGCGACAGGAGCTTAACTGCTCGGTGCTGATGGTCTCCCACGACCTGCACCTGGTGATGGCGAAAACGGATGAAGTTCTGTGCCTGAATCAGCATATCTGCTGCTCCGGCACGCCGGAAGTGGTCTCAATGCACCCGCAGTTTATCTCGATGTTCGGCCAGCGCGGCGCGGAACAGCTGGGCATTTATCGTCACCATCATAATCACCGCCACGACCTGCAGGGGCGGATTGTACTGCGTCGGGGAAATGACCGCTGATGATTGAACTACTGTTACCCGGCTGGCTGGCCGGGGTGATGCTCGCCTGCGCCGCCGGCCCGCTGGGATCGTTTGTCGTCTGGCGCCGGATGTCCTATTTTGGCGATACCCTCGCCCACGCCTCGCTGCTCGGCGTCGCTTTTGGCCTGCTGCTCAACGTCAATCCTTTCTATGCCGTTATCGCGATCACGCTGCTGCTGGCCGGCGGGCTGGTATGGCTGGAGAAGCGCCCTCACCTGGCCATCGATACGCTACTGGGGATTATGGCCCACAGCGCGCTGTCGCTGGGCCTGGTGGTTGTCAGCCTGATGTCGAACGTCCGCGTCGACCTGATGGCCTATCTGTTTGGCGATCTGCTGGCGGTGACGCCGACGGACCTGATCTCGATTGCCATCGGGGTGGCGATAGTGCTGGCCATTTTGCTCTGGCAGTGGCGCAACCTGCTGTCGATGACGATCAGCCCGGATCTGGCGTTCGTTGACGGCGTGAAGCTGCAGCGGGTGAAGCTGCTGCTGATGCTGGTCACTGCCCTGACCATCGGCGTGGCGATGAAGTTTGTCGGGGCGCTGATCATCACCTCGCTGCTGATTATCCCTGCCGCCACGGCGCGCCGTTTTGCGCGTACGCCGGAACAAATGGCGGCTATCGCCGTTGGCATCGGGGCGATCGCTGTCACCGGAGGATTGACCTTCTCGGCGCTGTACGACACGCCGGCCGGCCCGTCGGTGGTGCTGTGCGCTGCGGTGCTGTTTATCTTCAGCATGATGAAGAAAGCCGCCGCCTGATTATTCTTCTTCCGGTAGCGCTGCTTAGCAGGGCTACCGGCTGGAGCGAACGGCTACGGCATTTCCGGCGGCTTGATGCCAAAGTGGTTCCAGGCGCGGACCGTTGCCATCCGCCCTCGCGGCGTTCGCTGCAGGAACCCCTGCTGAATCAGATACGGCTCCAGCACGTCCTCAATGGTTTCGCGCTCTTCGCCGATCGCCGCCGCCAGGTTATCCAACCCCACCGGACCACCGAAGAATTTATCGATCACCGCCAGCAGCAGCTTGCGGTCCATATAGTCAAAGCCTTCGGCATCAACGTTAAGCATATCCAGCGCCTGGGCGGCAATGTCGAGGGAGATGCTGCCGTCGTGACGCACCTCCGCGAAGTCGCGCACCCGCCGCAACAGGCGGTTGGCTATACGCGGGGTGCCCCGCGCGCGACGCGCCACTTCCAGCGCACCCTCTTCGCTCATCTCCAGCCCCATATAGCGGGCGCTGCGGCTCACAATATGCTGCAGATCGGCAATCTGATAAAACTCCAGCCGCTGGACGATGCCGAAGCGGTCGCGCAGCGGCGAGGTTAACGAACCGGCTCGCGTGGTCGCGCCAATCAGGGTGAACGGCGGCAGGTCGATTTTTATCGAGCGCGCCGCGGGTCCTTCACCAATCATGATATCCAGCTGATAGTCCTCCATCGCCGGATAGAGCACCTCTTCCACCACCGGCGAAAGACGGTGAATCTCATCGATAAACAGCACGTCGTGGGGTTCAAGGTTGGTCAGCATCGCCGCCAGGTCACCCGCTTTCTCCAGCACCGGCCCGGAGGTGGTACGCAGGTTGACGCCCATCTCATTGGCGACAATGTTTGCCAGCGTCGTTTTCCCCAGCCCCGGAGGGCCAAAGATCAGCAGATGATCGAGCGCGTCTCCGCGCAGCTTAGCCGCCTGGATAAAGATCTCCATTTGCGACCGCACCTGCGGCTGGCCCACGTACTCTGCCAGTAATTTAGGGCGGATTGCGCGATCGACCGTCTCTTCAAACCCGGTGCTGTCTGCCGATACCAGCCTGTCTGCTTCAATCATCCCTTACCTCACAACGCGGCGCGCAGCGCTTCGCGGATTAGCGTTTCACTGTTGGCATCCGGACGCGCGATTTTACTCACCATTCGGCTGGCCTCCTGTGGTTTATAGCCCAGCGCCACCAGGGCGGCAACCGCTTCCTGTTCGGCGTCGTCATCGGACGGGCCGGCCGGCGAGGTCAGCACCAGATCCGCCGCCGGAGTAAACAGGTCGCCGTGCAGCCCTTTGAAACGATCTTTCATTTCAACGATCAGGCGATCGGCGGTTTTCTTGCCAATTCCAGGAAGCTTAACCAGCGCCGCGGCCTCTTCGCGCTCAACGGCGTTAACGAACTGCTGCGCCGACATGCCGGAAAGGATCGCCAGCGCCAGCTTCGGCCCTACGCCGTTGGTCTTAACCAGCTCGCGAAACAGCGTGCGTTCCTGTTTGTTATTAAAACCAAACAGCAGCTGCGCATCTTCGCGAACCACAAAATGGGTAAATACGACCGCCTCTTTGCCTACTTCCGGCAGTTCGTAAAAGCAGGTCATAGGCATATGCACTTCATAGCCAACGCCTCCCGTTTCCAGTAATACCAGCGGGGGTTGTTTTTCGAGAACGATGCCTCTGAGTCTGCCTATCACATGCTGCTCCTGCGTTAAGGGCTAAAGTATCTGCCGGTATCATAAAAAAAGGCTGGATAAATATCCAGCCTGATTTGAGGTTATCGCAAGCGTCCGCGCGCCAGGTTTAGCCGACTATCGCCTATCTGCGTCGCGTTTTGACTCACGTGGCAGTGGGTAATCGCAATGGCCAACGCATCCGCCGCATCCGCCTGCGGGTTAGCCGCCAGCTTCAGCAGGGTGCGCACCATATGCTGCACCTGACTTTTTTCCGCGCTGCCGATGCCGACCACGGTTTGCTTGACCTGCCTCGCGGCGTACTCAAAGACCGGCAGATCCTGATTGGTCGCCGCGACGATAGCCACCCCGCGCGCCTGCCCCAGCTTCAGCGCCGAGTCGGCGTTTTTCGCCATAAACACCTGTTCAATGGCGAAATAGTCCGGCTGGAACTGGGTGATGATTTCCGTTACGCCCGCGTAGATCAGCTTCAGGCGCGACGGCAGATCGTCCACCTTGGTACGAATGCATCCGCTGCCAAGATAGCTTAACTGCCGCCCGACCTGGCGGATAACGCCATAGCCGGTAATGCGCGAACCCGGGTCAATACCGAGAATAATAGCCATCACGCATCTCCGGTAATAACGAATCCCTGAGACCCTAAATATTTCAGTTCACAGCCGGGCGGCCACGCAGCGCATCCCCGGGAGCGTAGATTCACTACGTGACCGGGGTAAGCGAGGAGAGCCAACGCCGCTGTGGGCTGAAAGATTACGGGCATCACAGCGTTGCGGCGACCTCATCAGAGATCTCGCCGTTATGATAAACTTCCTGCACGTCGTCGCAGTCTTCCAGCATATCGATCAGGCGCAGCAGCTTCGGCGCGGTTTCCGCATCCATATCGGCTTTTGTCGACGGGATCATCGAAACTTCGGCCGCGTCAGCTTTCAGGCCAGCCGCTTCCAGCGCGTCGCGTACGGCGCCCATCTCTTCCCACGCGGTGTAGACGTCAATCGCGCCGTCGTCGTAGGTCACAACGTCTTCCGCACCCGCTTCCAGAGCCGCTTCCATAATCACGTCTTCGTCGCCAGCTTCGAAGGAGATCACCCCTTTTTTGCTGAACAGATAGGCCACCGAGCCGTCGGTGCCGAGGTTACCACCGGTTTTGCTGAAGGCATGACGCACTTCGGCAACGGTACGGTTGCGGTTGTCGCTCAGGCACTCAACCATGACCGCCGTGCCGCCCGGGCCGTAGCCTTCATAAATGATGGTTTCCATGTTCGCATCATCATCGCCGCCTACGCCACGAGCGATAGCGCGGTTCAGGGTATCGCGGGTCATGTTGTTGGACAGCGCTTTATCAATCGCTGCGCGCAGACGCGGGTTAGAAGCCGCATCGCCGCCGCCTAAACGCGCGGCGGTAACCAGTTCGCGAATAATTTTAGTAAAGATCTTACCGCGCTTGGCATCCTGTGCCGCTTTGCGGTGTTTGGTGTTGGCCCACTTACTATGACCTGCCATAAAAAACTCTCCAAAAATGCCGTTTTCCCGAAGCCTTCTGACCAGCAAAAGGCGGGGAATATTAGTTGGCGTTAATTACAAATTCTTCAATCGCCTGCCGGTTACTCCACGACTTGGTCAACGCGGCGGCTTCCGTCGCATCGACCCAGCGGTAATCCAGATGTTCGGTAAAAACAATCTGGCGTTCATGAGGGAGCGCAAGGCGGAACCAAAATTCCGTATTGCGCTCAACGCCCGGCGCATAGCGATGACGTAAATGAGAAAAAATCTCGAACTCCACCGTACGCTGACAGTCAATTAAGGCCAGATGCTCATCAGCAACATCTATCACGACCTCTTCCTTTACTTCGCGCGCGGCGGCTTGCAGCGCGGTTTCCCCCTCTTCCAGGCTGCCGGTTACCGACTGCCAGAAAGAGGCATCATCGCGCCGCTGCAACATCAGCACCCGCTTTGTATCTTCGGCATAAATCACCACCAGAACAGAAACGGGGAGCTTGAATGACATCTTACTTATTCTCCAGAGACTCTTTTGTCTTTGTCTCTTTCGCCACAACCTGAATACCTAATTCCCCCAGCGAAGTCGGATTAGCGAAGCTCGGTGCTTCGGTCATCAGACAGGCGGCGGCGGTGGTTTTCGGGAAAGCGATAACGTCACGGATGTTATCGGTGCCGGTCAGCAGCATCGTCAGACGGTCGAGACCGAATGCCAGGCCCGCGTGCGGCGGCGTACCGTATTTCAACGCATCCAGCAGGAAGCCAAATTTCTCACGCTGCTCCCGCTCGTTGATCCCGAGGATACCGAACACGGTCTGCTGCATTTCGCCGCTGTGAATACGCACCGAGCCGCCGCCGACTTCGTAACCGTTAATGACCATGTCGTAGGCGTTAGCAATCGCCGTTTCCGGAGCGGCTTTCAGCTCGTCCGCGGTCATATCGCGTGGGGAGGTGAACGGATGGTGCATCGCGGTCAGGCCGCCTTCGCCATCGTCTTCAAACATCGGGAAGTCGATAACCCACAGCGGCGCCCATTTAGCTTCGTCGGTGAGGCTGAGGTCTTTACCCAGCTTCAGGCGCAGCGCGCCCAGAGCGTCGGCAACCACTTTCTTATTATCGGCGCCGAAGAAAATCATATCGCCGTCCTGCGCAGCGGTGCGATCGAGAATAGCTTCAACGATTTCCGCGTTGAGGAATTTAGCCACCGGGCTGTTAATGCCTTCGAGGCCTTTTGCGCGCTCGTTGACTTTCATATACGCCAGGCCTTTCGCGCCGTAAATCTGCACGAATTTGCCGTACTCATCGATTTGCTTACGGGTCAGCGCCGCGCCGCCAGGCACGCGCAGGGCGGCAACGCGACCTTTGGCATCATTTGCCGGGCCGGAGAAGACGGCAAATTCAACCGCTTTCACCAGGTCAGCAATATCCACCAGCTCCAGCGGGTTGCGCAGGTCCGGCTTATCGGAACCGTAGCGACGCTCGGCCTCGGCAAAGGTCATGATCGGGAACTCGCCCAGATCCACGCCCTTCACGTTCAGCCACAGCTCGTGCACCAGCGCTTCCATCACTTCGCGCACCTGCGCCGCGGTCATGAAGGAGGTTTCCACGTCGATCTGGGTGAATTCCGGCTGGCGGTCGGCGCGCAGGTCTTCATCACGGAAGCATTTGACGATCTGATAGTAACGATCGAAGCCGGACATCATCAGCAGCTGTTTGAAGAGCTGAGGAGACTGCGGCAGCGCGTAGAATTTGCCTTTATGAACGCGGCTCGGAACCAGATAGTCGCGCGCGCCTTCCGGCGTGGCTTTGGTCAGCATCGGGGTTTCGATATCGAGGAAGCCGTGCTCGTCCATAAAGCGACGGACCAGGCTGGTGATTTTTGCCCGCGTTTTCAGACGCTGGGCCATTTCCGGACGACGCAGATCCAAATAGCGGTATTTCAGTCGCGCTTCTTCAGTGTTGACGTGGTTGGAATCCAGCGGCAGCGCTTCTGAGCGGTTGATGATGGTCAGATCGGAAGCCAGCACTTCGATGGCACCGGTGGCCATATCGCTGTTGACGTTTTTTTCGTCACGCGCACGCACGGTGCCCGTCACCTGGATACAGAACTCATTACGCAGTTCGGAGGCCAGCTTTAATGCATCCGCACGTTCCGGATCGAAAAACACCTGTACGATGCCTTCGCGGTCGCGCATATCGATGAAGATAAGGCTACCAAGATCACGACGGCGGTTGACCCAACCACACAGAGTCACCTGCTGCCCCACGTGGGACAGACGCAGCTGCCCGCAATATTCTGTACGCATGAGATATCCCTTAACTTAGCCACTGGCGGATTGTTGCCTGCTCTGCAGGCCACGAAGTTGCGGCTTTAGCTGAATGTCACAACTGAATGAAAAAAGGCGGCTATTATACTGGAAATTCTGCCGCGCGATAAGCCCGACGCAGTTTGTACGTTGCTTTGCTGCGCGCTTATTGGCTACGCTCACAAAAATTAACAAAATTTGTTACCCTGGAGCGGGAATGGCAACGGTATTGTAACGGCCAAACTACAGAAGATACGGGGATACTATGCCAGAACTCAATGCGAAAAAAACGGCGCTTGTGGTCATCGACCTGCAGGAAGGCATTTTGCCGTTCGCCGGAGGCCCACACCGCGCCGATGAGGTGGTCACTCGCGCCGCTCGTCTGGCGGAAAAATGCCGTCAGCAGGGCTCGCCGGTCATCTTGGTTCGCGTCGGCTGGTCTGCCGACTTCGGCGAAGCGCTGAAACAGCCGGTTGATGCGCAGACGGGCGCGCACGCGCTGCCGGACAACTGGTGGACCTGGCCGCTTGCGCTGGGCAAACAGGATGGCGATATCGAAGTCACCAAACGTCAGTGGGGCGCGTTTTACGGCACCGATCTCGAACTGCAGCTGCGCCGCCGCGGTATCGACACCATTATCCTGTGCGGGATCTCAACCAATATCGGCGTTGAATCCACCGCGCGCAACGCCTGGGAGCTGGGCTTCAATCTGCTGATCGCCGAAGACGCCTGCAGCGCGGCCTCCGCCGAGCAGCACCAGGGCAGCATGACGCATATTTTCCCGCGCATCGCCCGCGTGCGCAGCACTGAGGACATTCTCGCCGCGCTATGATCTACATTGGGCTCCCGCAATGGTCGCATCCGAAATGGGTGCGCCTTGGCATAACCAGTCTGGAACAGTACGCTCGCCACTTTAACTGCGTGGAGGGCAATACGACCCTCTACGCGTTGCCGAAAGCCGAGATAGTGGCCCGCTGGTTCGAGCAAACCCACGACGACTTTCGCTTCTGCTTTAAGTTTCCGGCAACCATTTCGCACAACGCGGCGCTGCGTAACTGCGGCGATCTAAGCCGCGAGTTTTTTTCCCGCCTCGCGCCGCTGGAGACGCGTATCGGCCAGTACTGGCTGCAGCTGCCCGCGACATTCGGCCCGCGCGACCTCCCTGCCCTGTGGCAGTTTCTCGACGCGCTGCCCGCCGGCTTCACCTACGGCGTTGAGGTACGGCATCCGTGCTTTTTTGCCAAAGGTGACGACGAGCAGCAGCTCAACCGCGGGCTGCACCAGCGCGCCGTTAACCGCGTGATCCTTGATAGCCGCCCGGTGCACAGCGTTACCGCCCGTAGCCCGGCCGCGCTCGACGCGCAGCGTAAAAAGCCGAAGCTTCCGGTCCACGCGGTGGTCACCGCGCATCATCCGCTGGTTCGCTTCATCGGCAGCGACGATATGGCGCAGAACCATGAGATGTTTCGCGTCTGGCTCCAGACGCTGCCGAAGTGGAGCCGCTCGACCACGCCCTACCTGTTCCTGCATACGCCGGATATCGCCCACGCGCCGGCGCTGGTCGACACCCTGTGGGAAGATTTACGCACCGTGCTGCCAGAAGTGGGTGCGGCGCCGTCAATTCCGCAGCAGACCTCTCTTTTCTGATATCCTGCTATGATAATCGGAGCCATCTGACAAAGTGAAAGGGAGTTTTTTGTATGGTTAGCGCGCTGTATGCCGTCCTGGGTGCGTTATTGTTAATCAAGTTTTCTTTTGACGTCGTACGCCTGCGTACGCAGTACCACGTCGGATACGGCGACGGCGGCTTTAGCGAGCTACAGCTCGCTATCCGCGTGCACGGTAATGCGGTTGAGTACCTGCCCATCGGGCTTATCCTGCTGCTGTTTGTCGAGATGGACGGCGCGCAGAACTGGATGGTGCACCTTTGCGGTATTTTGCTTATCGCCGGCCGGCTGATGCACTCTTACGGTTTCCATCATCGGCTCTACAGCTGGCGCCGCTCGGGCATGAGCGCGACCTGGTGCGCGCTGGTGCTGATGGTGCTCGCTAACCTGTGGTATATGCCCTGGGAGTTGGTTTTCTCCTTACATTAGCGCACAATACGCCGTTTTCGTTTTTTCGGGTTTAACCTTATGTCTCACCGCGATACCCTTTTTTCCACGCCGATCGCCAGCCTTGGCGACTGGACCTTTGATGAACGGGTTGCTGAAGTCTTCCCGGATATGATCCAGCGCTCCGTTCCCGGCTACTCCAACATTATTTCAATGATTGGCATGCTGGCCGAGCGTTTTGTGCAGCCTGATACCCAGGTCTACGATCTCGGCTGCTCCCTCGGCGCAGCCACGCTGTCCGTACGGCGTAATATTTCCCACGCCGGCTGCCGGATTGTGGCCGTAGATAATTCCCCGGCGATGGTTGAGCGCTGCCGTCGCCATATCGACGCCTACAAAGCGCCGACGCCGGTTGAAGTGGTGGAAGGCGATATTCGCCATGTCACCATCGAAAATGCTTCGATGGTGGTGCTCAATTTCACCATTCAGTTCCTTGAGCCCGATGAACGCCAGGCGATTTTGGATAAGGTCTATCAAGGGCTTAATCCGGGCGGCGCGCTGGTGCTGTCGGAAAAATTCAGCTTTGAAGACGCCAACGTCGGCGAACTGCTGTTTAACATGCATCACGATTTTAAACGCGCCAACGGCTACAGCGAGCTGGAAATCAGCCAGAAGCGCAGCATGCTGGAAAATGTCATGCTCACCGATTCGGTAGAAACCCATAAAGCGCGGCTGCGCAAGGCCGGGTTCGAACACGCCGAGCTGTGGTTCCAGTGCTTTAACTTTGGCTCACTGGTGGCGGTGAAGTCCGGGGAAACGGCATGATCGATTTCAGCAATTTTTATCAGCGTATCGCCAAAGGTCCGCTCTCCCATTGGCTGGAGACGCTCCCTGCTCAGGTTGCCGCCTGGCAGCGCGAAGCCCTGCACGGTAAATTCCGCGAATGGGAGCGGGCCGTTGAGTTTCTTCCCGAGCTCTCCCCCTATCGTCTGGACCTGCTGCACAGCGTGACCGCGGAAAGCGAAGTTCCGCTGAGCGAAGGCCATCGGCTGCGGATTGAAAACCTGCTGCGCAACCTGATGCCGTGGCGCAAAGGCCCGTGGTCGCTGTATGGCGTGGATATCGACACCGAATGGCGCTCTGACTGGAAGTGGGATCGCGTTCTGCCGCATCTTTCCGATTTGACCGGTCGAACGATCCTCGACGTCGGCTGCGGCAGCGGCTATCACATGTGGCGCATGATCGGCGCCGGCGCTCATCTGGCGGTGGGTATCGATCCTACGCAGCTGTTTTTATGCCAGTTCGAAGCGGTGCGCAAGCTGCTGGGCAACGACCAACGCGCCCATCTGCTGCCGCTGGGCATTGAGCAGCTGCCGGCGCTGAACGCCTTTGACACCGTATTTTCAATGGGCGTGCTGTATCATCGCCGCTCTCCGCTCGACCATCTGTGGCAGCTCAAAGATCAGCTGGTTGAAGGCGGCGAGCTGGTGCTGGAAACGCTGGTTGTTGAAGGTGATGAAAATACCGTGCTGGTGCCGGGCGATCGCTACGCGCAGATGCGCAACGTCTACTTCATTCCTTCGGCCGCTGCGCTGAAAATGTGGCTGGAAAAATGCGGTTTTGTCGACGTGCGCATCGTTGACGCCTGTATGACCAGTACCGAAGAGCAGCGCCGCACCGAATGGATGACCACCGAATCGCTGGCTGATTTCCTCGACCCGAACGACAGCAGCAAAACCCTCGAAGGCTATCCCGCGCCGCTGCGCGCGGTGATTATCGCCACCAGGCCTGAAACGCAGCAGTCGCTGGCCAGAAAAGCGGGCTAACGCCGGCGGGCCAGGCATCGCGCCTCGGCGATCGGTAGCGAAATTTTGCCTAAAAAAAGGCCCCTGTTGAAATTGCAGGGGCCTGGTACGGGCAATCATCATATTGGGCGACATGATGTGCAGCAAAAAACGGTTTTCTTTCTCTACCCACAGAGTTTGAGCTCACCAGCCCGCAGGCTGCGCGCAAACAACTCGGGGCATTCAGGCGGAAATAATACTCTTCATTTCCGCCACCGCTGCGCCGTTAACGGCGTAGCGTGAATATTCATCTGCGTCGGCGTCTGTCGACATCGACAGCCGGGAATTACGAAAGCACATCGGCGAAGGCAGCCACTGGCCGGCAGAGCTATGCACTTCCTTCACGCCGGCTTCCAGGAACTGCGACAGGTTCGCTGCCCGCACCCCTGCTCCGGCCATAATGATTGGAGTATCGCCCAGGGCAATAAGTTCCAAAATTAATGAAATACCTTTTTCTGCGCTCGCCTGCTGGCCGGAGGTCAGGATCCGCGCAACGCCTGATTCAGCCAACGCAGCGTAGGCCTGATGCGGGTTTGCGCACATATCGAAAGCCCGGTGGAAGGTGACCGCCAGCGGTCCCGCCGCGGCCATAATTTTACGCATACGCGCAGTATCAACCCGACCATCGGCGTCCAGAACGCCAATCACGAGGCCAGGGAAACCCAGCTCCCTCACCGTTGCCACGTCGTCGAGCATCGCGGCAAATTCGCCCTCGGTGTAGCAAAAATCACCGCCGCGCGGGCGAATAATCGGATGCACCGGGATGGTCAGCGCCCTGCGGGCCGCTTTGAGCACGCCCAGCGACGGCGTTAGCCCTCCCTCCTGCGGCGCGGCGCACAGTTCGATGCGGTCAGCGCCGCATCGCTGCGCCTCCTCGGCGCACTCCGTGCTGTAACAGCACACTTCCAGTAGCGTCATTCCCTTCTCCATTCACGCCGCGGGCAACACAGCATGTCACGATTTTTCCGTTCAGAAACCGCGTAGCTTCACACTGTTACGCATCCGTTTTTTCACTGGCGATAATTTGCTCGATGGACCACGGATGAAATTTGATCGTCACGCTCCCGTCCGTCACCGCCAGCGTCGGATTTGCCAGGCGCTCGCGCTCCCCTTTCGGCGAGCTGGTTTTGACGAAGATCCCCGGCTGGCTGAGGCCGTCGTCGGAGAGCAGCGCCAGCGCGCGGGCATTAAGCGTTTCCGGGGCGCCGGCGAGCACAATCTCAACGTGCTCCCAGCCCTCGTGCGGATAGCGCTTTTCCCCAGGCCACGGCAGCTCAACCACGCTAAAGCGCCAGTGCGCCACGATGACAGGTTCATCCAGCTTAAACAGGCAGATTGGCCGACCGTTAATGATGTTTTCTGAGAGCAGCGTGCCGCACTGCTCGAGCCCGAGCCGCCAGCGCTCAGCCGTCGTATTCTGATGACAGCGCAGAGAGATATGGTCCGCAGAGAGTGGCGCAATATCCAGCCCGAGCCGCGCGGCCAGCCTGCCTAACGCCTCGGTGAAGCGCGGCAGATCCGCGGTAATATCCTGAAGTTCATCAATTTGCTGCCAGTTCGCCATTCTTGACCTCGGTACTCGCTAAAGGGGGCTAATTTATCGCGTTTCCCGACGGCGACCAACCCGCAATCTTCTTTATTCCGCCCGCGCTGGTTATTCGTTAAGCGTGCCGCCCGGCGACGCGCGCGCAGGGCTGACGCAGGGGTGCAAATGCAGTATACTCCCGCCCTAATTTGTCCACATTCCGGCGCCACCCTGCAGGGGTTACGGCGCCTTAAAAGTAAGGTATTCCGGTGAATATTCAGGCTCTTCTCTCAGAAAAAGTCAGCCACGCCCTGATCGCGGCAGGCGCCCCTGCCGATTGCGAACCTCAGGTCCGCCAGTCAGCAAAAATCCAGTTCGGCGACTATCAGGCCAACGGCGTGATGGCGGTGGCTAAAAAACTGGGTATGGCACCGCGACAACTGGCAGAGCAGGTGCTGTCTCATCTTGATCTGAACGGCATTGCCAATAAGGTCGAAATCGCCGGGCCTGGCTTTATCAATATTTTCCTCGACCCGGCGTTTTTAGCGGAAAATGTTAGCCAGGCGCTGACCGCAGAGCGCCTTGGCGTTACCCAGCCGCAGGCGCAGACTATCGTCGTCGACTATTCGGCGCCCAACGTGGCAAAAGAGATGCACGTCGGCCACCTGCGCTCCACCATCATCGGCGATGCCGCGGTTCGCACCCTCGAGTTCCTCGGCCACAAGGTTATTCGCGCCAACCACGTCGGCGACTGGGGCACCCAGTTTGGGATGCTGATTGCTTATCTCGAAAAGCAGCAGCAGGAAAATGCTGGCGAAATGGCGCTGGCGGACCTCGAAGGCTTTTACCGTGAAGCGAAAAAGCACTACGACGAAGACGAAGCCTTCGCCGAGCGCGCGCGCAGCTATGTGGTTAAACTGCAGGGCGGTGACGAGTACTTCCGCCAGATGTGGCGCCAGCTGGTCGACATCACCATGTCGCAAAACCAGATTACCTATAACCGCCTGAACGTGACCCTGACCCGCGACGACGTGATGGGTGAAAGCCTGTATAACCCGATGCTGCCGGGTATCGTTGCCGATCTGAAGGCGCAGGGCCTGGCGGTTGAGAGCGAAGGCGCCACCGTCGTATTCCTTGACGAGTACAAAAACAAGGAAGGCGAACCGATGGGCGTTATCATCCAGAAAAAGGATGGCGGCTATCTCTACACCACCACCGATATCGCCTGCGCCAAATACCGCTACGAAACCCTGCACGCCGACCGCGTGCTCTACTACATCGATTCCCGCCAGCACCAGCACCTGATGCAGGCGTGGACCATCGTGCGCAAAGCGGGCTATGTGCCGGATTCAGTTCCGCTGGAGCACCATATGTTTGGCATGATGCTCGGTAAAGACGGCAAGCCGTTTAAAACCCGCGCGGGCGGTACCGTGAAGCTTGCCGACCTGCTGGACGAAGCGCTGGAGCGCGCGCGTCGCCTGGTTGCCGAGAAAAACCCGGATATGCCTGCCGACGAGCTGGAGAAGCTGGCTAATGCGGTCGGTATCGGGGCGGTAAAATATGCGGACCTGTCCAAAAACCGCACCACCGACTACATCTTCGACTGGGACAACATGCTGGCGTTTGAAGGCAATACCGCGCCTTACATGCAGTATGCCTATACCCGCGTGCTGTCGGTGTTCCGTAAAGCGGAGATCGACGAAAGCGCGCTGGCTGCGGCGCCGGTCATCATCACCGAAGATCGCGAAGCGCAGCTGGCAGCACGCCTGCTGCAGTTTGAAGAGACGCTGACCGTCGTCGCGCGTGAAGGGACTCCGCACGTCATGTGCGCCTACCTGTACGATCTGGCCGGTCTGTTCTCTGGCTTCTACGAACACTGCCCGATCCTCTCCGCTGAAAGCGAAGAGACGCGCAACAGCCGTCTGAAGCTGGCGCAGCTGACCGCCAAAACCCTGAAGACCGGTCTGGATACTTTAGGTATTGAAACCGTCGAGCGGATGTAATACCGCTCTGATAAACGATAAAGAAACCGGCTTATGCCGGTTTCTTTTTTTGCGCCCTCCTCCGGCCGCGCGGCGCAGAGCCGGTAAAGTTCGCCGTCAGAAATACCGGCGCAGATATTCCGTCATGCACAGGATCGCCATCGCCTGCCCGTACGGCATCGAGGTGAGCGGGATCTGGCGATAGAAATCGAGATTCGAGCCCATTCCGGTGCCGAATGAGGTTTGCAGCAGCTCCCCCTGTGGAGAGATATTTTGCACAATCCCGCGCATGGCCTTCTCCGCGACGCTCGCATACTCCCGGCTCACGTAGCGTTTACGTACCGCCTTCAGAATTCCGTAGGCAAAACCGGCGGTTGCCGACGCTTCAAGATACGAGTCCGGGTCGTCTAGCAGCGTATGCCACAGACCGCTCTCGTCCTGACATTGTGCCAGCGCCGCAATTTGCGTATTCAGTACCTGAAGCAGATAGCGCCGCACCGCGCTGTGCTCGGGGAGGTCCACCAGCTCGAGAAAGTCCGGGATCACCATCGTCAGCCAGCTGTTGCCGCGCGCCCAGCGGGCCCGGGCGAAATTATGCCGCCCTTCATAGCTCCAGCCGTGGAACCACAGCCCGCTTTCCCGGTCCATCAGGTTCTGCACGTGGAGTAAAAACTGGTACACCGCCTCTTCCACATACTGCGGTCGGTTGAGCAATTTACCGATCTTCGCCAGCGGCAGCACGGTCATCATCAGCGTGTCATCCCACATCTGCTGATGATTCTCCTCCGCCAGGGTAATGTGCTGCATCCCCCCATGATCGGTACGCGGCATCTCGTTCATCGCCCACTCGGCCCAGCTGTCGAGCCACGGCAGGTACTCCTGCCTGCCGGTCTCCTCATAGCGCCAGGCCAGGGTCAGGAATGGCGCCATGGTGTTGACGTTTTTGCTGGTCGCGCCTTCAGCGAAGCGATCCGCAAACCAGCTATCGATAATATCGCGCATCGCGATATCTCCGGTCTGCTGGTAGTACTGGTAGATCCCGTATAAACCGACGCCGTGGGTCCACTCCCAGCCGGCCCACCCTTTGGTATCAATGACCCGCCCATCGTCCAGCCGTAGCAGAAACGCGCCCGTTTCATCCTTAATATTGACCAGATTGTCGGTCACTTTTTGAATAAGCGCCTGCAGCTCGTTGCGCGCAATAAAGTGCTCCGGCTGACGCAGTAAGGGACTATGTTTGACAGGCCAAACCTTCATATTATTAACCTCTGTTGAATGTCGAATTCATTTCAGCACCCTGCTTCAGGGACGGCGCGGCAGGTTTATTACGATTCAGATAGCCAATGTTGTTATTTCCCCACAGGCATGAGTAAGGCATACCGGCCAGCATCTCCACCACCGCACGATCCTCGGCGCGGGTCAGCTCTGGCTGCACCCGGCCCGATTCGCGCATCTTGCGCGTTTCGGCGTGCAGCACGCCGTGGGTTTCGAGGTTGAGCTTAAAGCGCAGGGAGACGAGGAAACCGCAGGCCAGCACCAGCAGCGTGCCCACGCTGAGAATTAACAGGATGGTGTGGCTAACCTCATAGGGCTGCGTTTTCTGCCCGGAGACAAAGCCGGATAGCTGCATGATGATGCCCACCAGCATCACCGCCCCCGCCTGAGACGCCTTGCGGGTCAGCGTCATAATGCCGGCGAAAATGCCCTCCCGACGCTGGCCGGTAATCACCTCGTCGACGTCGGCAATATAGGTGTAGGTGTTCCACGGAACATAGTTGATCCCGCCGCGACCGAGGCCGGCAATGGCGGAAATCAGCAGCAGCAGCGAATAAACGTCGCTCAGCCCGGCATAATAAAGCATCGCATATGAGAGCGAGCCGAGGCCGAACAGAACCACCACCATCCGATAGGACGGCGCCGGCCCAAAGCGAATGCACAGCGGGATCATGGCAATGACCGCAATAAACTGGAAGATGGCCATAGTGCCGAGCAGGTTGGATGCCACCGCGGCTTCCTGCATCAGCACGAAGACCACGTAGTAGGTGAAGACGGCGTTAAACACGTCCTGAGCAATATAGCCGCCAAGATACATGCCCAGATGCTGGCGGAAGATCTTAATGCGCAGCGTCGAGGTGAGCTCGATAAACAGACGATTGAGGCTCTGCGCCAGCGAGAGATTACGCTTCTCCTCCTCGGCCCGCAGCGCCGTCTCCGACCACTCTTCGCGAGAGCGCTCCCAGGTAAAGAACCAGACAAACGTCAGCATCACTGCGCACAGGATCGAAAACACCAGGCTTGCGTAAAAGAAGGAGACGGCATTGTCCTTGCCAAAGTGGCTAAGCAGCACTCCCGGCAGGAACGAGGCCAGAATTGCCGACATTTGCGCCATCGAAATGCGCGCGCCGGAGAATTTTGTTTTCTGTTTAAAATCATCGGTCATTTCCGGAACCAGGGTTTCGTACGGCACCAGAATCATGGTGTAGACAATATCAAACAGCAGATAGGTCAGCAGGTAGTACCAGAACCCCATATCGCCCACCCACATCATTGAGTAGCTGAATACGCAGGGGATCCCCAGCAGGATAAAGAACTTTCGTCTGCCGAAGCGTTTGCCGAGCCGGGTGGAGCCAAAGTTATCGGTCAGGAACCCCATCAGCGGGCTAATGACCGCATCCAGCACTCTGGCGGTGGCAAAGATAAGCGTTGCCTGAATCGGCGATAAGCCGCAAAAGGTGGTGTAAAAATAGAGCAGCCATGCCGCGGTGAGCGCCGTGGTTCCGGCGCCGAGAAAATCGCCCGATCCATAGGCAAGATAGTTAGCCAAACCGATTTTACGTGTTTTCATCGCCGTAAATCCTGTGTCGTTTTTTTTAGAGAACTCCGACAATCTTTCTGGCCAGGCCAAAAGGGAGTTGGTACCCGGCTACAGTAAAAGTATGGAAACGGGCTTACCTTTTCATTTTTGCCAGCCCTCGCCCGGCAATGGCAAAAACGCAAAGAGAGAGTGAACGCGCATCACCGATTTATAAAACAGCATTTCTTTTATAGCAAAACCAGAGACCAATTTAGTGACTGGGTTGTCAAAATCGCGATTGCGCGCCCTCGGCAAGCGCGTACTTTGCAGCAGACAATAGCCCTTGCGGGAACAGGGAAATCGGAGTAAAGAAAAGAAGAAGGGTTATTTTGCGTATCTCAAGGAGGCTTGATGCCCTACTCACATCTGCTCGTAGCCGTTGCCCCAACGCCGGAAAGCCGTACGCTTATCAGCAAGGCGGTCTCTATCGCGCGTCCGCTTGACGCTAAAATTAGCCTGATAACGCTGGCAACAGACCCGGAAATGTATAACCAGTTTGCGGCGCCAATGTTAGAGAACCTGCGGGATCTGATGCATGAAGAGACCCGCGGCTTTCTCAACGGTCTGGCCCAGGATGCCGGGTATCCGATTGATAAAATCGTCATCGCCAGCGGCGAACTCGGCCATCACGTGAAAGATTTTTGCCAGCAGCATAGGGTGGATCTGGTGATTTGCGGCAACCACAATCACAGCCTGTTTTCCCGCGCGACCTGCTCGGCAAAAAATATCGTCGGCAGCAGCGGCGTTGACGTGCTGCTGATCTCGCTGGAAAAAGGCTAGCGCCGAAGCGCCAGCCTTACGACCGGGCTAAGCCAGTTTGGGGAAGGTTGCCACCTTATGCTGCAGGTGACTCTCCTCATTTCTCGGTTCTATCTGCTTCAGGTCGGCAATAAACCGCTCCTGCCAGCGGTGAATGTCATTATCCTTAACCACCGCCAGCATCGCCGAGTGGCGCGCAATACGTTCGGCCAGCGGCATGGTGAGCGCGCTGTCCAGCGCCGCGGCGACCTCATCGCGATCGTAGGGGTTGACGATTAACGCCGTCGGCAGTTCGTTTGCCGCTCCGGCAAACTGCGACAGCACCAGAACGCCGGGGTTCTGCGGGTCCTGGGCGGCAACAAACTCCTTCGCCACCAGATTCATCCCGTCGCGCAGCGGCGTCACCAGCCCGACGTCGGAATAGCGGAAGATTTTCATCAGCAGCTTGCGTTCAAAATGCTGATTCAGGTAGTAGAGCGGCGTCCAGCCCAGCTGACCATACTGGCCGTTAATGCGCCCGGCGGCGGTCTCCAGCTGGTGGCGGATATCCTGATAGGCCTGAACATCGCCGCGTGAGGTCGGGGCAATCTGGGTATAGCGAATCTTGCCGTGATGCTGCGGATATTTCTCCAGCAATGCCTCATAGGCCAGGAAGCGCTCCGGCAGCCCTTTCGAGTAGTCCAGCCGCTCTACGGAAAAGATATTCTGCACGCTCTTGAGTTCGCTTTTGAGCTGCGCCAGCTTCGGCGGCAGCGGCCCTTTGGCGCTACGCGCGATCTCATCAGGATCGATACCAATCGGGTAGACCGCGGTGCGGAACGGCTTGCCCCATGCGAGATGAGTTTTTCCGCTGCGGGTGGTCAGGCGGGTCTGCACCGCGATGCAGTCAAGAAATGCCTGCCGGTCGCTCTCGGTCTGAAAGCCCAGCAGATCGTAGTCGCAGAGCTGCTCAAGCAGCTCGGCATGCGGCGGCAGCGCGTTAAATATTTCCGGCGTCGGGAAGGGAATATGTAAGAAAAAGCCGACCCGATTATTGACCCCGCGCTGGCGCAGCTCGTGCGCCAGCGGCAGCAGATGATAATCGTGGATCCACACAATATCGTCAGGCTCAATCAGCGGCAGCAGTTTGTCCGCCAGCGTCGCGTTGACGCGCTGATAGCCCTCCCAGGCGTCGCGCTGAAAATCAACCAGATCGAGGCGATAGTGAAACGCGGGCCACAGCACCGCGTTGGAAAAGCGGTTGTAGTACTCATCATGATCCTGCTCGCTAAGGTTAAAGGAGGCCCAGGTAATATTTCCCTGAGTCACCTTTTTCAACGGCTGACGATCGTCGCCAATTTCCCCGCTCCAGCCGAACCACAGCCCACCGGCCGCTTTTAAGGCCCCCATAATCCCCACCGCCAGGCCGCCGGCGCTGGCCTTCTTATCATCCGGTGGGGCAATACGATTAGATACTACGACTAAGCGACTCATAGCCATCTCTCCTGTCGGTTAGCGCGTCTGGTTGCTGTCCATTATTCGCAATATTATTTAGCCAAAGGTGCACCGCCGCGACGTCCGGCAAACGCCAGCGCGCCTGCGTCTCGCCGCCGCCGACTTTTACCGAAACGCCGTCCAGCTGGTTAACGATGCCAAAACCCGCTTCATCGGTTAAGTCGTCACCAACGAATACCGGCCTGCGCCCCTCGAACGGCGCCTCCTGCATAAAGGCGGCAATCGCCTCGCCCTTGTTCACTCCGCGCGGTTTTATCTCGACCACGCACTTGCCTAACTGTAGCGCCAGCAGCGGATAGCTCTTCACCACCTCCTGGGCCAGCGCCAGCACCGCGCTCTGGTGCTGCGGCGCCTGACGATAGTGCAGCGCAAAAGCCATCCCCTTATGCTCAAGCTCACAGCCCGGCAGCGCCTCAAGCGCCAGCGCCAGGCGCGCATGAAGCTCCTTCTGTAGCGCATCCGGCAGGGAAACGATATGCGTATTCCCATTGATATCACGGCGCTCAGCTCCGTGGACGCCGGCCAGCGGCAGCCGGTGAGGACGGGTCAGCTCATCGAGCTCAACCATTGAGCGCCCTGAAATCAATGCCACCGCCCCACGGTGCTGCTGCGCGAGCTGCCGCAGCGCCTGAAGCGCGTTAACCGGGATAACAACCTGATCGGGATGAGGTTTGATATCGGCAAGAGTACCGTCAAGGTCAAAGAAAAATGCGCAATTTCCGGTTGGTACAGGCGGTACAGATATCTGGTCAGCCACCCTGAACTCCTCCTTTCATGACCAGCGTTTCGCTGGCTGTTAACGAATTGTTAGCCATGTAAGTATAGACAGTGTGACGGAGCTCGCCATTTTTGATAGTTATCACCAGCGCAGCGGGCGCTGGTGATATTCCAGGATTAAACTGAAAGGTTGGAGTATTTACACGCTACGCTTTGCCTTCTGCTTGTAGCGATCGAAGATAACCGCCGCCAGCAGGATCACGCCGCGCACCACGTACTGCGAGAAGGGAGAGATATTGAGCAGGTTCATCGCATTCTCGACGGTGCCGAGGATCAGGATCCCGGCGATCACGTACGAAATCTTACCGATCCCCCCTTTTAGCGACACGCCGCCCAGCACACAGGCGGAGATCACAATCAGCTCATAGCCAATCGAGGTCATCGGCTGGCCGCTGGTCATTCGCGATGCCAGAATAATCCCCGCCGCGGCAGAAACCAGGCCGGAGATAACGAAGATAATAATCCTGGTACGCACTACCGGCACCCCGGCCAGACGCGCCGCCTCCTCGTTGCCGCCGATTGCCAGGGTATTACGGCCAAAGGTGGTTTTATTCAACAGCAGGCCGAAGATTATCAGGCAGCCCACGGTCAGCCAAATCGGCGCCGGCAGGCCGAACCAGTTGGCGTAGCCGAGGGTGAAGAAGCGCTCATCTTCAATGCCCACCGCTTTGCCATCGGAGATAATATAGGCCAGCCCGCGAACGATCTGCATCGTCGCCAGGGTGGTGATCAGGGCGTTGATTTTCAGCCTGGCGATAACAAAACCGTTGACCAGGCCGCTTAACGCCCCCAGCAGCAGGCCGGCGGCAATGCCAATCCACATGCTTTCGGTGAGGTTGATGACCACGGCGGTCGTCACGCCCGCACAGGCGATAACCGACGCGACCGAAAGATCAAAATCACCGGATGCCAGGCAAAACAGCATCCCGCAGGCTACCATTCCGGACATCGAAATCGCCAGCCCGAGTCCTTTCATATTGATGAAAGAGGCAAAGTTCGGCACAAAAATCACGCAGCCGATAAACAGCACGGCAAAGACGACCAGCATCCCAAACTGATCCCAGATACGGGCAAAGCTGAAGGCGGATCGACGGGTATTTGAGGTGGTAACAGAGGACATCATAGGCTCCTTTACTCAGGCGACCGCCTGGCTCACTTTTGGCATCGCAAGGCTTAACGCCTGCTGTTCATTCGCATCTTCATGCAGCAGCTCACCCGCCACTTCCCCTTCGCGCATCACGACGATGCGATCCGCAACGCCAAGCACTTCGGGTAAATCGCTGGAGGCAAAGACCACGGCCACACCGGATGCCGCCAGCGCATAGATGACGTTGTAGATTTCATGCCTGGCGCCGACGTCGATACCGCGGGTCGGCTCGTCGAGCAGGATCACCTTCATCTCCTCGGAGAGCCAGCGCCCCAAAATCGCCTTTTGCTGATTACCGCCGGAGAGGTTCATAATCAGCTGTTCAGGTCCCGGCGTTTTAATATTAAGGGACTGAATATGTCGGTCGGCGTTCTGCGCCTCCCAGCCGTTGTTAATCAGGCAACCGGCGTGAATATGCTTACGTCGGGCGCTGATGTTGATATTGTCGCGCACCGAATGCACCGGAATAATGCCTTCGGCTTTACGATCCTCCGGACACAGCATCATCCCGGCCTGAATGGCCTGCGCCGGTTTACGAATATCGATGGCTTCCCCGTCGATGTACACCTGACCGCCGGCGATCCGGGTGCCGCCAAACAGCCCTTTCAGCAGCTCGCTGCGTCCGGCACCCACCAGGCCAAAGAGGCCGACGATTTCTCCGCTGCGCACCGCCAGGCTAACCGGCGTTCTCACGCCCGGCACTTTTACCTGCTCCAGACGCAAGCGCTCATTGCCGTACTCGCGCGGCTTCCAGCCGTAGATATCGCCCAAATCGCGCCCCACCATCGCCTGTACCAGCGCGTCGTGGCTCACCGTTTGCATATCGTCGAAGGTGCGCACATAGCGGCCATCCTTGAAGACGGTGATCGCGTCGCTTAGCGCAAAGATCTCCGCCATGCGGTGCGAGACGTAAATAATGACCCGCCCTTCCTGACGCAGCTCGCGAATGACCCGAAACAGGTTGTCAATTTCACGGGCGGAAAGGGAGCTGGTCGGTTCATCAAAGGCGATAACTTTGGCGTTGCGCGTCAGCGCCTTGGCGATCTCCACCATTTGCCATTGACCAATAGAGAGATACTTCAACGGCGTCTGCGGGTCGATATCCAGACCCAGATGTTCCAGCTGCAGCCGCGCTTCGTAGTTAAGAAGCTTGCGGTCCACCATGCCGTATTTATGCGGAAGCTGGCCGAGGTAGATATTTTCCGCGACGGTCATTTCCGGTACCAGGTGCAGCTCCTGGTAAATAATGGCGATCCCGGCGTTAAGCGCCTCGGTGGCGTTGCTAAACGCCAGCTGCTGGCCGCGGATATGCAGACTGCCCGCGGTCGGTATATAGTTGCCGCTGAGGATCTTCAGCAGCGTGGATTTTCCGGCGCCGTTTTCTCCCATCAGGGCGTGAACCTGACCGGCATAGCAGTCAAAGCTAATATCGGACAGCGCTTTAACGCCCGGGAAAGTCATGGTGATGCCGCGAAATGAGAGATAAGGGGTAGACTGTTGCATAACGACTCCGCTCTACTGCGCTCAGCCTCCCGCCGCTGCGGGAGGCATGGTTAGCAGGCCTTACAGCCCTTTTTTCGCCAGCTCTTCTTTGAAGTTATCGCGAGTAATCAGGACGACATCGGTCACCGCGGTGAATTTCGGCGGTTCGGCGCCCTTCGTTACCCAGTTGTAGAGCATCTCGCTGGTTTTGTAGCCGTGGATATCCGGGCTAGGCAGCAGAGAGCCGTAGAAGCCGGTGGCCTGCGCCTTGGAGAGCTCGTTGACCGCATCAACGCCGTTAATACCGATACCAATCACGTCCGGAGCCTTGAAGCCCTGCCCTTCGGTGGCGCGAACGCCGCCCAGGACGGTGTTATCGTTCATACCGACGATCAGCCAGTGTTTTACCTGCGGGTGCTGGACCAGCATCGAGTTGCCGGCATCGAAGGCGCCGGGAATATCGTTGGATTTCGTCGGCACGCGGTAGATCTGTTTATCCGGGAAGCCGGCGGCTTTCAGCGCATCCAGCGAACCGGTCGTGCGGCGACGCGCGGTATCGAGCTCATCGGCGGTAATCGCCATCACCCCGGTATCCTTCACCTCCCAGCCGCGTTTTTGCATCTCTTTATACAGCTCCTGGCCCTGCCGAGCGCCGATCTCGCTGGCGGCCATCATCACCAGCGGAACGCTCTCCATCGGTTTACCTTTGGCATTAACGAACTGATCGTCGACGGTGATCACTTTCATGTCATAGCCGCGAGCTTTGGCGACAATCGCCGCCCCGAGCTTCGGATCCGGGGTACAAATAACAAACCCTTTCGCACCGCTGGCGGCCAGGCTGTCGATAGCGTTGAGCGTTTTTTCGCCGTCCGGGACCGCGATTTTAATGACCTCAAAACCTAAATCTTTGCCGGCCTTATCGGCGAATTTCCATTCAGTTTGAAACCACGGCTCTTCCGGTTGCTTGACCAGAAAACCGAGCTTAAGCGTTTCCGCCATAGCTGATTGTGACATAACCGCAGCGAGACCAATCGCCGCCAGCGCTTTAGTAAATTTGTGCATGGTAAACTCCAGCTTAAATTCGCTTTTATGTAGGGAAATATCGGTTCTAAAAATTTTTATCAGGCTTAAAACAAGGCATTAGGAAAAACTCATCCAACGATGTCGTTGTTGAAATAGTAATAGCTGGAAATCAATTCTCCATACGAGAGCATTATCACACCACGGAATTACAGTAATTGAGTGCATAAATTCAGCGAAAAATGACATAAAAAAAGCGCTAATTGTCAGACAATTAGCGCAGGTATCAGCAGTATTATCCATATCACCAGCAGAGTTATCCCTGTGGCACGCCTCAGCGAAACGCGGGCAACATGCGGGCCCACAATCGGCGGAATCTTTTTTCAATCCCCCGCTCCCGCCCTCCCGACGATTTCAGGCGGCAAAGATGACATCACGCTTTATTGATAAAAGCTTCATCGTCTTGAAATATTATTACGGAGAATATTCAGCAATAAAAATTAAAAAATGATCCAGCGCAATGTTAGCCAGCCGCATCATGAAAATTAAATACCGGGTTTAAACATCCGGCGCTTTTATTTGCACTAAGCAATACTCATGTAAACATCATATATCTACGTAATACGAATGAGCAGTTTGATAACCCCGGTAAGCAAAACAATAAAAAATGAATAAAATCAAAATATTGTAAATTTACTCTCGTAGAGAAAACGTTGAGAAACGGCCTGCCACCATAGGATGGTGTAACTAAAGGTAAATCCCTCTGGTTAAGAGTTTTCTTAAGTAAATTCTGAGAGTATTCTATATTTGTGGTCATCAGCAATATCATTTCCGGCCACCAATGGAGAGCGTGGAATTATATTATTCCGCCAGTAAATTTTGCGTAAAGGTCTCGTATTGAAGCTGTTTGTAGGCGCAAGCCCTTAACCCGCGAAGGCCCCCTTCCAGATTAATAAGGATATTTTATGGTAATTGCAGAAATGGCTCAAAAGCTGAATAACCAGATGAATCTTGAGTTCCGCGCGTCGAACTCGTATCTGCATCTGAGCGAATGGTGCGCGCAGCGGCGCCTGAACGGCACCGCGACGTTTCTCCGCTCGCAGGCGCAGTCCAGCGTCACGCTGATGATGCGGGTATTCGATTTCATGAAAAAGGGCGGTGAGTGGCCTATCGTGAAAGCCGAAGGGACCTACCGCCAGGAGTGCAGCTCCCTCGAGGATCTGTTTACCCAAACCCTTGCCGACTATGAACAGCGCAGCAGCCTGCTCGCCGGGCTGGCAGAAGAAGCCAAAGCGCAAAGCGATGATTCCACCTGGCGCTTTTTAACCCTGTTAGAGAAAGAGCAGCAGCAGGACGGCATTCTCCTGAAAACCGTCCTCGACGAAGTGCGTAACGCCGATAAGGCCGGCATCTGTCTGCAGCAAACCGACCGCCGCCTGATGGATCTGGTTGCTCAGCAGCGCCATTAATTCCGCTCCGGCGCACGCCGCATCAGCGGTTCCTTCAGACGGGATAAAGCCGGAAGCAACCGCTGCAACGCACCGTTGTAGGCACCGTTCGAGCGGTGAATGAAAGGTGCCTGATAATCCCCGTCCCGCTGCGTCCCGTCATCGCCAACCCTATTTCAGGGCGCAGTCGCCCTCTGTTCAGCATCGCTTCAGAGCTCCCCGGCATGACCCTCTCGTCCCGCTATCCTGTCTTTTTGGCGCTCCAGCGCCATTTGTTATTCCTGAAAAGTATTAAAAACTTTTAACCCGATCGCATTACTGCGCAGGTAAATCACCTTACCGATGATTAGTGACCGGGATCACTTTTTACGCCATGAGTTAAGAATATAAAAACATCGTTTCAAAAATTTAAAACAAGAGGTTTATATTAATGGCAAGATACGCGGCTTCAGCCTCGCAAGGGCTGCAGGGAAGACCGATTTTGTTACGCCATCAGCTCGCCTACGGCGGCGGCAACTTACTGGGGAGCGGCGCGCTGGCAATCAGCGGCGCATGGTTACTTTATTTTTATACAACGTTTTGCGGGCTGACGCTGATCGAGGCCTCGTTAATTTTCTCGATCGCCAGCATTATCGACGCCATCAGTAACCCGTTAATGGGCTACCTGACCGATAACTTCGGTAAAACGCGGCTCGGCAAACGCTTTGGGCGGCGGCGCTTCTTTTTGCTCATCGGCATTCCGCTGATGATGTTTTACCCTCTGCTGTGGGTCGAGGGCCTCGGCTTTTGGTACTACCTCAGCACTTACGTCATCTTCGAAATTATTTATACCTCAATCATGGTGCCCTACGAAACGTTGGCCACCGAAATGACCGACGATTTCTCATTACGCTCTAAGCTAACCGGTTATAAAGCCATTTTTGGCAAGCTGGCGAACTTCCTCGCGGCCTTTATTCCGGGGCAGTTCATCCTGCTATACGGCAAGGATTCCGCTACTCCGTTCTTCCTGACCGGGCTGACCTATGGGATCATCCTTGTCACCGCTATCTCCTGCCTGTGGTACTGCAGCTGGGAGCGTCCGCGTGAAGAAGGAAGCAGCGTCAGCGAGAAGAAAGGGCTGCTTAATACGCTGCTGCTGCTGGCAAAAGATATGCGTTCGACTTTTTATTTACGCGTCTTCCGCAAGCATCTCGGCATGTATCTGTGTGGTTTTGGCGCAGAATGGCTTTTCGCCTCCATCTTTACCTATTTTGTGATCTTCGTTCTGCAGCACGATCCGGCGATGGTCGCCGGGCTAAACAGCCTGAACTCAATTCTGCAGCTCGTCTCTACCGCGCTGTTCATCGGCCTGTGCGTGAAAAAAGGCTTCAGCAAGCCCTATATCCTCGCGCTGAGCGTCGTCATTTTCTCGGTACTGCTGTACACCTCGCTGTGGTTCTTCCATCTTCCGGCGCACCTCGCCACCGTTCTGATGTTCGGGATCACCGTCCTGTTTGGCCTTGGCACCGGCGGCGTGTATTACATCCCGTGGACCGTTTATACCTTCCTTGCCGATGTGGATGAGATCTACACCGGCCGCCGTCGCGAGGGAATTTATGCCGGCGCGATGACCTTCTCCGGGAAAATATTACGCTCCGTCATCGTCTTCACCATGGGGGCCATTCTCAGCTTCTACGGATTCCAGTCGAAGGCGCACACCCAGCCGGAAAGCGCGGTAACGGCAATTGCCGTGGTGTTCTGTACCGGAGTGGTGCTGCTGGCTCTGGCAGCGATCGTGTTCAGCAAACAGATGAAGCTGGATCGCAAAGCCCATATGGTTGTCTTACAGGAGGTCGCGCGGATTAAAGCAGGAGGCAAAATCGCCGATATCGCGCCGGAGGTACGCGTTATCGTTGAGGATTTAGTCGGCCATCGCTATGAAGAGTGCTGGGGTAACAGCAAGCTGTTTAAGGGCGAAGAGGCTACCCCGGCCCGTTCCGCCGTCTCCCATCAGGCCTGATGACGCCCCGCCGCGGCCGGCGGCGGGGTAAAACGAATTAGTGCGCTTCGCTTTGCGGGGTGAACTTCAGCTCAATCAGCGCAATCGCCTTTTGCACCGCGCGCAGCGTAACCGGGTCGGATGACGAAGGATGGCTAGAAAAATCAATAGCTTTAAGCTGAGTCGCCATCTTTTCGCGCACCTCTACAGGGGCGATAACGTCAATGACGTCGAGGATCTGTTTGATAACCAGCTGACAGGCAACAACGTCGGAAACCAGCTCGTCTTGTTCGGTAAGGTGTTGAGACATTTTTTACTCCTTTTTGCAGGAGCGTAATAGTACCCTAAATCTGCTGAGATAAAAAAACCTGCCGCAGCAGGTTTTTTTATCAGAACATGCCGGCCGGCGGCACATCTTTGAAGGTCTTGCAGTAGGTGTCGAAAATGTTTTTCAGGATCTTGCGCAGCTTCATGGAGTCACTCCGTTTTGTTATGCAGGTGTTAATGTTTGTGCGACCATAATATGACCAATATCACAAAAATCAATTTAAATGTGCGATAAATCACAAAAATAATTGCAGACTGAATTTTAAATTTAACAAAAAGCGAGCGGAGCCGGAGCGTTCCCCCTCTCCTGCTCACGATCTCTGCAGGCTATGGCAACAACACAATGACGACAAACATCTCCGCCCGGGAAGACCGGGCGTTCTCGGCGCCAGCGCTGCTGGTTGCCGGGGCTTTTTTCATGGAGTTTCTCGACGGCACGGTGATCGCCACCGCGCTACCGGACATGGCGAAAGATTTTGGCGTGGCGGCGGTGGACCTCAATATCGGGATCAGCGCCTACCTGATTACGCTAGCGGTCTTGATCCCGGCCAGCGGCTGGATAGCCGATCGTTTCGGCGCGCGCAGGGTCTTCACCCTCGCGCTGGCGATTTTTACCCTTGCCTCGGTATTTTGCGGCCTTTCAACCAACGTCGATACCTTCGTCGCCATGCGTATCCTGCAGGGGATGGGCGGCGCTTTGATGGTCCCGGTCGGCCGTCTGGCGGTGCTGCGTACCACCCCGAAACACCAGCTGATTAAGGCCATTGCGACGCTGACCTGGCCCGCGCTGGTGGCGCCGATCGTTGGTCCGCCGCTGGGCGGTTTTATTACCAGCTACGCCAGCTGGCACTGGATTTTCTTTATTAACGTCCCGCTGGGTCTCACGGCGATGGCGCTGTCGCTGCGCATTATTCCCGATATCCGCGAGGAGGAGCGGCGGCCGTTCGATCTTCCCGGCTTCCTGGCCACAGCGGTTGCGATGGTCAGCCTGGTCAGCGCGATGGAGATCCTTGGCGATAACCGGCCCGAGGGCTGGAAAACCCTGGCTCTGCTGGGGCTTGGGATCGGCTGCATGCTGTTCTCGCTGCGCCACTTCCGCCGCGCCGCCTGGCCGATGGTGCGCCTCGATGCGCTGCAGGTCCCCACATTCCGGGTCACAATGTACGGCGGCTCGCTATTTCGCGCCTCCATCAGCGCCGTACCTTTCCTGCTGCCGCTGCTGTTCCAGGTCGGATTCGGCATGGATCCTTTCCACTCAGGGCTGCTGGTGCTCGCCGTCTTCGTCGGCAACTTCACGATTAAGCCCGCCACCACGCCGCTTATCCGCTGGCTCGGCTTTCGCCGTCTGCTGTTGATTAACGGTGCGCTCAACGTTATTTCGCTGCTGGCCTGCGCATTTTTGACCCCGCAAACGCCGGCGTGGTTAATTCTGCTGATCCTGTTTCTTGGCGGCGTGTTCCGTTCAATTCAGTTCACCGGCATCAGCACTCTGGCCTTTTCCGATGTGCCCTCCACGCAAATGAGCTACGCCAACACCTTGTTCAGCACCGCGTCGCAGCTGGCGGTTGGCCTAGGTATAACTCTTGGCGCGATAGGTATTCGTATCGGGGAAAAGCTGAGCGAATGGCTAACCTTAGCGACCCTGCCCGGCATCAGCTTTCGCCTGTCATTCGTGTTTATCGCGTTGATTTGTCTGGTAGGAATGGTGGATAGCCTGAAGCTGGCCGAGGATGCGGGAAGCAGCGTGTCGAACAAAAAAACCTAAGCGAAAGCAGGGCCAGCCGCGGCTGACCCTGCTGGTGATTAGCCGACGATTTGGCGAATAAACGCTTCGATCTCTTTATCCTGGCAATTCTCGAAGAAGCACTGCTGGAAGCGCGGGCCAGAGACGGCGGTTTTAACCAGTTCCGGGTCGATGGCGCGCAGCGTATCCAGGTAATTCTCTTTCACCACCGCCGCTTTCACCGTATTCAGGATACCGGCATTACGTACCTGCGGCTCTTTACGCTCTGGCGGATAGCCTTCTCCGTTACGGCCGGTGAACGCTTTTTCGAAAATAAAGCGCACGTTCAGCTCTGCGCCCCAGCCGAAACCTTTAGCAAACGGCAGAGAGAGCGCATTGCCGTTGTTGATCTGGGCAAACAGGAAAGCGTCGGCAGGATCGATACAGTAGCCGCACACCACGCCCGGGTGGATATTCAAAGACATCAGCGCGCCCTGGCCGGTGCCGCAGCCGGTGACTACGAAGTCCACCGCTTTTGAATTCAGCAGAATGCTGGCCATGATGCCCAGATGGATATAGGTCAGGTGATGATCGTGCTCATCGCTCATACCCACGTTGTAAACCGGGAAACCTTTCTCGTCGGCAACGGCGTTGAGCTCGTTGAGGATGATGGCATTTTTGTTTGCCTGGCTGTTTTCCATCATCAGTGCAATTTTCATGCTTTACTCTCCTGAATGCTTTGCGGGTACTTCCGCGCTAGGTCGTTAACGTTGGTATGACATTACTACTTAACAAACACACTTTCAAATTTTATGAAAAGTTGTTTTATAAATTACGTAGCGCTTCACACTTTTGCCATCACGCTTCGCTACCCGCCCTTCCCGCATCCGCTTTCCTGCCTGGCCCCAATCGGCAAACCCGCACGAAGCTCTCAGTCGTCAGTCGTCAGTCGTCAGTCGTCAGCCATACGGTATCTCATATTTATCCGGCGCGCGCTCATCGCTATTTTATTAAATATCAATTAAAACCATTCTCATTAATTATTAAATTGCCAATGCGTTTTATTCCCATTTGCATTTTTAATAAATGAGTTTTTTAATTTACTTTTTGCAAATAAATAAATAACAAATTATAGTGAGCACACAATAAACTTTATGCCTATATTTTGGAGCACGCGCTATGCTGAAAACAGAAATGATCGATAAGCTCAATGAGCAGATGAACCTTGAACTCTATTCCTCTTTGCTTTATCAGCAAATGAGCGCATGGTGCAGCTATCATAGCTTCGAAGGGGCGGCGGCGTTTCTCCGTCGTCACGCTCAGGAAGAGATGACCCATATGCAGCGCCTGTTTGACTACCTGACTGACACCGGCAGCCTGCCGTGCATCAACGCCATTGCCTCGCCGTTTGCCGAGTACGCATCGCTGGATGAGCTGTTCCGCGTCACCTACGAACACGAGCAGCTGATCACGCAGCAAATTAATGCTCTGGCCCACGCCGCGATGTCTGCTCAGGATTATCCGACCTTTAATTTCCTGCAGTGGTATGTTGCCGAGCAGCACGAAGAAGAAAAACTGTTTAAATCCGTTATTGATAAACTTACCCTCGCCGGTAAAAGCGGCGAAGGTCTGTACTTTATTGATAAAGACCTGGCAACGCTCGATACGCAAAAATAATGAAGTCGGCGACGATGCTTCGGCATTGTCGCCCGATTAATGCTGACAGATTTTGCTTTCGCTGGTATTAAACCCGGCGTCTGCGGCAATAAACTTCCCTTTCTTTTGTAGAAATATCACCAGCTCCCCAGCGGTCAGATTTTCCGCCGAACAGGTGTGAAAACGGGCGTCGCTACCAAAGCGGGCGACTATCGCAGCTTCAAGACTGGCAACGCTGTAGGGTTCGCCCGAAGCGAGCATCATCTGCAGAACTTCATGACCGTGAATAGATTGCATAACTCCTCCTGTAAAGTGCCCAGATTAAACGACCTTACGGCCTAAAGTTTTGCGCCAGCGCAGCATTAGAGCGGTCTTCAGCATGTAAACTTTTCCTGACAAGCACTGTAACCCTCATTTGACGAGCCTGCCAATTTCACATACTCTGCGCGACATATTTTATTGTTAATTCCTTCATGGATAGAGAGAAACGTGAAGAACCGCACTCTTGGTAGTATTTTAATCGTGGCAGGGACCACTATTGGCGCAGGGATGCTGGCAATGCCTCTGGCATCCGCTGGCGTCGGTTTCGGCGTCACGCTCGGGCTGCTGATCGCCCTGTGGGCATTGATGTGCTATACCGCGCTGCTGCTGCTGGAGGTCTACCAGCACGTCCCGGCCGATATGGGGCTAGGCTCTCTCGCCGCCCGCTATCTCGGACGCTATGGGCAGTGGGTCACCGGTTTTTGCATGCTGTTCCTGATGTACGCGCTGACGGCCGCCTATATTAGCGGCGCGGGGGAGCTGTTAGCCTCGAGCCTGAATCAGTGGCTGCAGTGGAACCTTCCGCCGGCCGGCGGAGTGCTGCTGTTTACCGCCATTGGCGGTGCCGTAGTTTGCCTCGGGACCTCTCTGGTCGATCTGTGCAACCGTTTTTTATTCAGCGCCAAAATTATTTTTCTCGCCATTATGCTGGCGCTGCTGATGCCGCATATTCATCAGATAAACCTGCTGACCTTACCGCTTCAGCAGGGGCTGGCGCTGTCGGCGATCCCGGTTATCTTTACCTCTTTTGGCTTTCACGGCAGCGTACCGAGCATCGTCAGCTACCTCAACGGCGATATTCGTAAACTGCGGCGGGTATTTATCATCGGCAGCTTTATCCCTCTGGTTGCCTATATTTTCTGGCAGCTGGCGACGCTGGGCAGTATTAGCTCACCGACCTTTGCCGTCCTGCTGGGACAGCATGCGGGACTGAACGGCCTGCTGGAAGCCATCCGGGAAGTCGTCGCCTCACCGCACGTCGAGCTGGCGGTTCATCTGTTTGCCGATCTGGCGCTGGCCACTTCGTTCCTCGGCGTCGCGTTGGGATTGTTCGATTATCTGGCCGACCTGTTCCAGCGTAAAAATACGCCGGGCGGGCGCGTGCAAAGCGGCGTCATCACCTTTGTGCCGCCGCTGGCCTTCTCCCTGTTCTATCCGCGGGGTTTCGTGATGGCGCTGGGCTACGCCGGCGTGGCCCTGGCCGTACTGGCGCTGATGCTGCCTGCGCTGCTGGTGATGAAGAGCCGCCAGCAGCATCCGCAGGCGGCGTGGCGGGTTGTCGGCGGCACGCCGGCGCTATGGCTGGTCCTGCTGTGCGGTATCGCTATCGTGTTGATTCAGTTTTGTATCGCGATCGGCGTTTTACCTGCCGTCGGATAAAAGAGTAAGGGGCCCTGTCGGCCCCTTATTTTATTTCGCTAAGCAGCACTGCTTATATTTCTTACCGCTGCCGCACGGGCACGGATCGTTACGTCCAACCTTGGCATCATTTCTGATTGGCTGCTGCACTTCCGCCGGCTGCGCATGCTCCGTCCAGTATTGATAGAGCGCCAGCGCCGCGGGTTTAATACGCTCCACGCTGGCAAGAAAATCGTCGACAGAGAGCGCTTCAACCGCCGGGAACTGCGCTTCCGTCCCGTGCAGAGCGATGATATCCAGCTCGGCCTGCAGCTCCGCCGGTAAAGCGGCCCAGTTGCTCAAGCCGACGCCGCGCATATAGCCAAAGCACCACTCGCCAACGATAGTCAGCTCCTGGCCTTCCTCTTCACGCGTGCCAAACAGCGGCTCGAACTGCTCCGGATAGTCGTCCAGGCGCTCGGCGACATCGCTCATATGCTGGAGAGTGAGGTTAACGAAGCGGTCGCGCTCGCGATCGTTTGCCCAGCGCGGTACGTTGTCGGCACCGCCCCAGATAGCCAGCAGCCACCGGGCGGGCTCAATTTCAGCAGGCCCGGAGAGAATCGCCGTCAGCAGGCCATCAAGCTCGGAGACATCAAGAATGGCGCCGTCGGTGGCGTATTTCGACAGGATATCGTCCAGCCATTCAAGTTCGCTTTCGTTCAGGGGTCCGGTTTTCATAAACAGGCTCGTCGTCTTATAAAAATGGCGCATACAGTAGCGGAAATGCCGGGAGAAAACCACCCGGCGCGGGCATTCTGCGCGGGTTAAATATCTTTAATAATGCTCGAGCGCATCGTTTCATATTCACTTTCGCTGATCGTACCGTCATCGCGCATTTTCGTGGCCTGGGCCAGGCGCTCTCTGACATCGTCGGCGGAAGAAACGGGGGCGCTCTGCGCGCCGTCGGCGTTATCTTGCTGCGCATCGCCAAAGCGGTTAACCCCGGCGGTACCTCGGGCGAACAGCAGCCAAATCGACATCACCAGCGACATGATTCCGCCAGCGACCATCAGCCATACCCATGCCGCAGCTCCGCCGTCTTCAACGCTGCCGGCAACGCCAATCAGGCCGATAATCAGGATCAGGAAAGGCGCCAGCAGCCACCAGCCGGATCTGTTCAGATCGTGCAGGCGTCGCACCGCCACCGCGATACCCGGAATAATGATAATCAGGCTAAACAGCCCGCCGATAACCGGGATCAGCCCCAGTACCGCCGACAGCACAAAGTTAGCGACGGTAAATACGGCGTACTCTTTGCGCGCCGAGCGGCCGCGAAAGGTGGCATATTTCCGAAAACAGTTACCGTAGCTTTCAAGCAACGTGGCCATAAGATCCCTCATCAAAAATAATTATTATTGCCGTGACGGCATATTGTCCCAAAGGCAGTTTATCCGGCCCGCAGGCGCGCACCGGGCGCTATTTTAGCGCAGTTTTCCCGGAATGTGCCGGAGAAAACTTAGGGCTTGACCGCCAGGCGCCATGACGATAATGCGGCAAACCAGCCTCATACGCTGACGAAGCGTCCGTTTGCCACTTCCGTCTGACCATCGTCATAGATCCACGCCCGCAGCGGATGATTCGCTTTTGCCGCATTATAATCAACGCATACCACCCGCTCGCTCAGCGCCTGCGGTTCGGCGGATAGAGTGTAGTGCCCAACGACCACGGGAACCTCGGGCAAAAGGTGAGCGTTTTTTTCCAGCGCGATATCCGGGATGCTGTCAATCATCTCGGGCTGGACCTGAGCAATCTGGCGATAGGTTGTTGCCTCATTCAGCCACCAGCGGATACGAATATGGCGCCGCTCGATCCCGGTTTTATCCTGAAAGCTATAGCCCTCAGGCAGCGCCAGCTCTGGCCCCTTGAGTATCGTCTCCAGCAGGTGGAACAGGACGTGCCGTTTATCAAAGGCGTGTACCCAGCACTCCGGTTTCAGCCGGTTCTCTTCATCGAGCCACGGGCGAAGCTGGGCAATAGCGTCCTTGTCCCAGCACGCGTGCACCGCACGGATATCGCCAAAATCAACAAACAGCGGCAGCGTTTTAAACCACTCAACCCACCGCAGGTGCTGCGCGCTGTCTTCCGTGACGTCGTTGAGGAAGGCCTGATGCTGACGGCGGTTATTCGGCGTATGCGGGCGCAGGGGCTGCGCCGTCTTCGGATGCCGCATCAGCCAGCCAACGGCATTAAATTCATGATTGCCCATCAGGCAAACGGCGCGGCCCGCGGCAACATATCCCCTCACCTGTTCCAGCACGGAGGCATGGTCGATGTGGCTTCCCGGCTGGTTATCAATAAGGTCGCCGACAAAAATCAGGAGGCTGCGATCCAGATTCTCCCGGGATTGCAGATGACCCAGCAGAGCGGAAAGCTTGCCGTACTGGCCATGAATATCGCCAATAAAAATTTTGCGGCTCCTGGGCAGGCCTGAAACGGGCATCAGAACTCCTCGTTATTTTTGATAAGTACGATCTTACGGATAGTAACAGGGTTAGCGGGCGAAGCCCTGCGCGGCAAGGGAATATGCTGAAGGGAAAGATAATATTATGAAGTGATATTATAAATGGCGGATTTCAGGCACAAAAAAACCACCCGTAGGTGGTTTCACGACACTGCTTATTGCTTTGATTATTCTGCTTTTATCCCAATGGTACCCGGAACGAGACTTGAACTCGTACAGCCTATGGCCGAGGGATTTTAAATCCCTTGTGTCTACCGATTCCACCATCCGGGCTCGGGATGTAAATTGGAGGCGCGTTCCGGAGTCGAACCGGACTAGACGGATTTGCAATCCGCTACATAACCGCTTTGCTAACGCGCCCTTAATGCTGCAACACCCGCAACTGCCGATGTTTTTAAACTGGAGCGGGAAACGAGACTCGAACTCGCGACCCCGACCTTGGCAAGGTCGTGCTCTACCAACTGAGCTATTCCCGCATTATCAAGGTAATTGCTAATCACTTGATTTTGTTATCGTCTGGCGAGTCATGCCGCCGTTCGATGCGATGCATTCTACTTACCTGGCGCAATGAGTCAACGATATTTTTTAAAACCTTGCGTCGTTTGCTGAAAATTACGCCGAAACGATCACTGATCAAGCAAATCGCCGCGCGCCGCGTTCAAATATTGCAGCATTGACCACAGAGTCAGCACAGCCGCGACGAGGAACAGCACGATCCCTGCCCCTTCAACCCACTCATTTGGCCGCCACAGCATCCACACCAGCGCCGTCATCTGCGCCGTCGTTTTGACTTTGCCGATCCAGGAAACCGCCACGCTGCTGCGTTTACCCAGCTCAGCCATCCATTCGCGCAGGGCAGAAATAATGATTTCACGGGCGATCATCGTCGCCGCCGGCAGAGTAACCCACCAGGTGTGGTAATGCTCGGCAACCAGCACCATCGCAATCGCCACCATAACCTTATCTGCTACCGGATCGAGAAACGCGCCAAAGCGCGTGCTTTGATTCCAGCGGCGCGCCAGATAACCATCAAACCAGTCGGTTACTGCGGCGACGAAGAAGATCAGCGCACAGGCGAAAGGTGCCCATACCACGGGAAGGTAAAACGCCAGCACAAAGAACGGTATCAGTATGACGCGAAACAGAGTAAGCAATGTAGGGATATTAAATTGCATAGTGACGGGTAACTATCTGTTAGAAGTAAAAATTAGCCCTATGTTGCTACAGAGCCCCTAATGTTTCAACGAGTAGAAGATCTTTTCTGCCAGACCGTGAGATATACCCGGTACTTTGGCTATCTCTTCGACGCTGGCTTTCTGTAACCCCTGCAGGCCGCCCATATACTTCAGCAGCATCTGCCGACGCTTTGGCCCCACTCCTTCGATAGTCTCCAGCGTGCTGGTGCTTTTAACTTTTGCCCGCTTTTTACGATGTCCGGCGATGGCATGATCGTGCGACTCATCGCGAATATGCTGAATGACGTGCAGCGCGGGAGAGTCCGGCGGCAGGCTAAAGCCTTCGCCCTCAGGCTCAAAGAATAGCGTTTCCAGGCCCGCCTTACGATCGCTGCCTTTTGCTACCCCTAATAATAGAGGATGATGTTTATCCCAGGCCACATCCAGCTCGGCAAACACGCTTTTCGCCTGCCCGAGCTGCCCTTTACCGCCATCTATCAGGATAACGTCCGGGATCTTGTTCTCTTCGATAGCTTTACCGTAGCGCCGGCGCAGAACCTGATTCATCGCCGCATAGTCATCCCCCGGCGTAATCCCGGTGATATTATAGCGACGATATTCGGCGCGCAGCGGCCCGTTGCTGTCAAACACCACGCACGAGGCGACCGTCTGTTCGCCCATCGTGTGACTGATATCAAAGCACTCCATGCGCTTCACCGCCGGCAGCTTGAGCAGCGTTGCCAGCGCCTGCAGGCGCTGATGGATGGTTGACTGCTGGGAAAGCCTGGTCGTCAGCGCCGTCGCGGCATTGGTGCGCGCCAGCTTGAGGTAGCGGGCGCGATCGCCGCGAGGCTTAGTCTGGACATTCACCCGCCGCCCCGCCAGCTCGGAGAGCGAATCCGCGAGCAGGGTTTTATCGCCAAGGTTAAAATCGAGCAGAATCTCCCCAGGCAAGGTGCGCATCTGGCTGCCCTGCAGGTAGAACTGGCCGACGAAGGTCTCCACCACTTCCCCGAGCTCGGTGCCGCCGGGAACCTTTGGAAAATAGCTGCGGCTGCCCAGCACTTTCCCCTGGCGGATAAACAGCACGTGGACGCAGGCCATGCCTGAATCAAAGGCGACGCCGATAACGTCCAGATCGTCGCCATTATTTGAGACAAACTGTTTCTCCGTCACCCGGCGTACGGCCTGGATCTGGTCGCGAATGCGCGCCGCCTCTTCAAACTCCAGCGCCCGGCTGGCCCTCTCCATGCGGGCAATAAGCTGCGTCAGTACCTGATCGTCTTTGCCGGCAAGGAACAGCCGAACGTATTCAACCTGCTGAGCATACTCTTCCTCGCTAACCAGCCCGGCCACGCAGGGGCCCAGGCAGCGGCCAATCTGGTACTGCAGGCACGGACGTGAGCGGTTGCGATAGACGCTATTTTCGCACTGGCGAACGGGAAAGATTTTTTGCAGCAGCGCTAACGTTTCGCGAACCGCGTAGCCGTTCGGGAAAGGACCGAAATATTCGCCCTTTGCATGCTTTGCGCCGCGATGGGTCGCCAGGCGCGGATGGGTATCGGCGCTGAGAAAAATAAAAGGATAGGATTTATCATCACGCAGCAGCACGTTGTAGCGCGGCTGATACAGCTTGATATAGTTATGTTCAAGCAGCAGGGCTTCCGTTTCGGTATGGGTTACCGTCACGTCTATTTGCGCGATCAGAGCCACCAGGGCCTCGGTTTTACGCGAAGCCAGGTTGCTGCGAAAATAGCTGCTTAGCCGTTTTTTCAGATCTTTTGCTTTACCCACGTAGATAACGGTACCGCCAGCATCGTACATCCGATAGACGCCCGGCTGGCTGGTTACTGTCTTCAGGAAAGCTTTGGCATCAAAAACATCACTCACAGACTTGCTAACGACTCCGCATTGCACAGGCCATGGCGGATTGCCAGGTGAGTCAGCTCAACGTCACCGTGGATGTTTAATTTACTGAACATCCGATAGCTATAGCTGTTCACCGTCTTGGGACTCAGATTCAGCTGCTCTGAGATCTCATTGACCTTCTGACCTTTAGTGATCATCAGCATAATCTGCAATTCTCGTTCCGACAAACTGGCAAACGGCGACTCCGTCTTTTCCGGCTCGATCTGGCTGAGCGCCATCTGCTGGGCGATATCCGAGGCGATATAGCGCTGCCCGGATGCCACGCAGCGAATCGCATTGACCACCTCCTGCGGCGCGGCGCCTTTACTCAGGTAGCCGGCAGCCCCTGCCTGCATGACCTTCGCCGGCAGCGGGTTTTCGGTATGTACGGTGAGCATAATGACTTTGGTATCGACGATAGAACGCGCAATTTTACGCGTCGCCTCAAGACCGCCAATCCCCGGCATATTCATGTCCATCAGGACAACGTCAACGGGATTAGCCCGACACCATTTAACGGCATCCTCGCCGCAGCAAGATTCGCCGACGACGTTAATCCCTTTTATATCTTCCAGAATGCGTCGTATCCCTGCGCGCACCAGTTCGTGGTCATCAACAAGAAGGACGTTGATCAAAGGAATAATCTCCAGAATTAGGGATAACACAACTGATAGTTTATCGAACCCATATTACCGGGTTTTGGCATAATTTTAAAAGCCAAAAGTGTTCTTCAGAGGATTTATCTGCCATTTATGGCAAGTTGTTTGCACACCTGGTGGAAACCCATACATAACAGAGAGTTGTATAAGGTCGTATTTTTAACATTCGTCATACAGAAAACGTAATAAACACAACACAATACTAGTTGATAAATACGAAAGAAAATATGTAACAATAATTAACTCTAAAAATCACACCAAAAATTAACAATTTGTGGGCGGCGGAACGGGCTTTATCCAGGAAATTAAACCCTCTACAGCTCTGATCAGAGAACACAAATTACGCGCTCCTTTTTTTTGTTCCTCTTGTGGTATACTGCGCCGCTTTGAGATTTAGTATTGCGCAAAAGCGCAGATAGCAAACGAGGATATCGATGAGCACACCAGATTTTTCCACTGCAGAAAATAATCAAGAACTGGCGCAGGAAGTGACCTGCCTGAAAACGCTGTTGACGCTGATGCTCCAGGCAATGGGTCAGGCCGATGCGGGTCGGGTGATTATTAAGATGGAAAGGCAAATCACGCAGATGGAAGATGAGGCTCAGGCTGCCGTATTCTCCAGCACCGTTAAGCAAATTAAACAGGCTTACCGTCAGTAACAATAAACCGGCTGAAAGTATAACTGACAGCCGGTTTCACGCCTGACACGCAGAACGATGGGCGAACTCAAATTAAGCCAGTGGCGACCGCATAACAGGCTATTTGCGTTTTATTCGGTGCGTTGAACTTTCGTTGCATATTTTTCTGATGAAAATTGACGGTATTTTCTGAGATAGACAGAATTATCGCGACCTCCGCCGAGGTTTTCCCTTCCGCAGTCCATTTCAAAATCTCCAGCTCACGCCGGCTGAACTTCATTTCCGGCGGCATCACCATCGCGTCCTGCAGGCGTAATAGCGTTAACAAACTCAGCTCGATCAGCGTTCTCAGGCGCATTTCCAGTTCGTCTGCCGGATAGGGCCCCAGGCTACGACTCTGCCCTGAGACCGAAAGAAAACCCTGCGCGTGGTTGGGTAAGGTGAGGCACTGTGTGATCCCCTTGACCAGCCCGTGATCGCGCGCGCCATCCCAGAGCTCCGGGGCATCACGAAATAGCCCGTCATTCCACGGCAGGTGACCTCGAAGAAAGTTTTCCGGCCGCAGCACCGGATCGATGGCGAAATAGTTCTCGGCCTGATAGTGCGCCATCCACGCCTGCGGATAGGTCGTCTGCAGCGTTACCCTGGGGCGCGTGAAGGGCACGGGATGGCGTACGCAGAGAGCAAAATAGTCGTATTCCAGCCCTTCCGTTTGCTGCTGCAGGAGATTATAAACATCCTCCCCCGTCGAGATTGACTGAAATTGTTGCAGCATTTCCCGCCGCCAGCTGAAAAAATCATTGTCCCTCATAACCGACCAAATAACTCCTGAGTAATTATCATTATTACAAATACAAAAACTAACACATAAATCTTATTTATATGTATAAAATATCGTATACACCGCACATATTAGATCGTTACCGGTGCTATTCAGCGCCGACGGGAGAAGAGAATGTTGTCTCATTTATCTCAGCCGAGGATATATTCTCAACTGTGGAAGGAGTTTAGCGCTCAACCTGCCGCAGATATTGCATTCTTTCAGGCGCTCCTGTTTTGCCGTCAGCGATAAGGTCGGCGTATCGATCCGGCTAACCGGCACGAACCGAGGTAGTAAGAAGGGATTGTTCCGGGAAAACGCTGGGCGCTTCTAATATAAAAAAACCAATCGATAAGCAGCGTTTAATAGTTCTGCTCTCTCAGACCGACGCCATCGCTCAGCGCTATCGCCCTACTCGTCCAGGAAGATTGTCACTTCGCGACTCAAGCGCTCGTCGGCGGTACGGGCGCCGGCGTTTACCTCTACGGCTGGCGGGAGCGCCGGTCATCTGGTCGCTCCCGCCCTCTTCGCCGGGCTCAGCTACTGCAAGCCGGTAGCCATTACTGCATCAGGAATTTTTCGAGGAACTGGCGCGTGCGCGGCTGCTGCGGATTGGCGAACAGCGCCTTAGCCTCACCCTGCTCGACGATACGTCCCTGATCCATAAAGATAGCCCGGTCGGCCACATCGCGGGCAAAGCTCATTTCATGGGTTACGATAACCATAGTGCGCTTCTCCTGCGCCAGCTGACGGATCGTATTCAGCACTTCGCCCACCAGTTCAGGGTCCAGAGCCGACGTGGGTTCATCAAACAAAATGACATCCGGACGCATCGCCAGCGCGCGCGCAATCGCCACGCGCTGCTGCTGGCCGCCGGAAAGACGGCGCGGATAGCTATTCTCTTTCCCGCTCAGCCCAACTTTCGCCAGCAGTTCGCGCGCCCGGGTGATGGATTCGTTTTTATCTTCACCCTTCACGATAACCGGCCCTTCGATGATGTTCTCCATCACCGTGCGGTGCGGGAACAGATTGAAGTTCTGGAAGACGAAGCCGACGTGCTGGCGCAGACGGCGAATCAGCCCCTTCTGCTGGCTGAGACTGCGCGCGGTATCGATAGTGACGTCACCGACCCGAATGGTGCCGCTTTCCGGCTGCTCCAGCAGGTTGATGCTGCGCAGAAGGGTCGTTTTACCAGAGCCGCTGGGGCCGATAATCGCCACCACTTCTCCCTCCGCCACCTCCAGGTCAATACCGTGCAGCACCGTCTGGCCGTGGAACTTTTTCACCAGGTTTTTGACTTCAATGGCACTCATTTTGGATCACGCTCCTGGCGATTAAGCTGATTTTCAAAATAGTTTTGCAGCGTCGACAGCACCGTCGCCATCACCCAGTAAATCAGCGATGCGGCCAGATACATGGTGAAAACTTCCAGCGTGCGGGAGGTAATAAGCTGCGCCTGACGGAACAGTTCCGGTACCTGAATAGTCGCCGCCAGCGAAGTATCTTTCACCAGGCTGATAAAGCTGTTGGAGAGCGGCGGCAGCGCGACGCGCGCGGCCTGCGGCAAAACCGCCCGGCGCAGGGTTTGCCACGGCGTCATGCCGATGCTCGCCGCCGCTTCCCACTGCCCTTTATCAATAGAAGCAATCGCCGCGCGCAGCGTTTCGGCGGCGTATGCCGCGGTATTGAGCGACAGGCCAATCATCGCCGCCGGAACCGGATCCAGCTCAATGCCAAACTGCGGCAGGCCGTAGTAAATCATAAACAGCTGGGCGATCAGCGGCGTGCCGCGGAAAATAGAAATGTAGACCCGCGCCAGCCACTTTACCGGCCAGAGGGGCGACATTCGCATCAGCGCGAGGATAAAGCCCAGCACCAGGCCAAAGAACATGCCGCCGATGCTCAGCTGTAGCGTAAATACCGCCCCCTTGAGGAGATAAGGTGCGGAATCAAAAACCAGTTGGATACTCTCTTGCATTCTGTTTGTTCTGCTTTAGATATGAGGATGGTAGGCAAACAGCGCCGGCGCTCCGCCGGTGTGAATAAATAAGATCGGCCCTTCATCCTTAAAGCGCTTCTGCTGAATACCGTCGATCAGCCCGGCCATCGCCTTCCCGGTATAGACCGGGTCCAGCAGGATACCTTCAAGCTGCGCCAGCAGTTTTACCGCTTCCATTCCTTCGTCATTCGGCGTGCCGTAGCCTGGCGCAAAATAGTCGTCCCACAGCGTAATCTCTGCTTTTGCCTGCAGTTCGAGGCTATTCGCTACCGCCTGCTGCAGGGCAACGACTTTCGGTAGCTGGTCCGCGACTTTGCGCGACACGGTGACGCCAATCAGTTCGGCCCCCGGCATCAGCTGTTCCAGACCCACCGCCAGGCCCGCATGGGTGCCGGCGCTGCCGGATGCCACCACGACAGACGACAGCTCTACCGCGCCTTCGCACTGCTGGGCGATTTCCAGCGCGCTTTCCACATAGCCCAGCGCACCCAGCGCGCTGGAGCCGCCGACCGGGATCACATACGGCCGGTAGCCCTGAGCCTCGATACGCGTCGCCAGCTCTTCCAGCTGCGCATTGGGGTCGGTCAGCGCATCGCACATCTCAACCTGAGTATTGAACAGATCCAGCAGCAGGCGGTTGCCGTTAGTCAGGTAGTTCTCTGCGCGAGTGCCAATCGGGTTTTCCAGCAGCGCCACGCAGTGCAGGCCAAGCTTAGCCGCCACCGCCGCCGTCTGACGAACGTGGTTGGATTGAATAGCGCCGGCGGTGATCAGCGTATCGGCGCCTTCCCGCAGCGCATCGGCCGCCAGGAACTCCAGCTTGCGCAGCTTATTGCCGCCCATAGCAAGCGGGGTCACGTCGTCACGTTTGATAAAAATCTCGCGACCGAGATGATCGGACAGGCGCGGCAGGTATTCCAGCGGCGTCGGGGCGCCAATCAGCTCCAGGCGCGGGAAACGCGTTAAATTTTGCAGTGACATGATATCTCCTGACTGAGAGCCTATCCCTCAGGCGTTATTATTCCAGGCAAACTGGCCCATAAAATAGCCTGATGAAACAGGCCCTTTATCTTTATTATGCACGTAGTTGCGGACGAAATAAAAAAAGGCGCTACCATGAGCGCCCTTTTTCACCGCCGGCCGTTATTTCGTCACGTCAGCGCCGAACCATTTTTCCGACAGCGCTTTCAGGCTGCCATCTTTCTGCATGTCGGCAATGGCATCATCCACCGCTTTCAGCAGGTCTTCATTACCTTTACGCAGCGCTACGCCGGACTCCTGGCGCGAGAACGCTTCGCCGGTGACGGCCAGGGTATTACCCGTTTTCTTCACCAGATCCAGCGCCGCCAGACGATCGACCAGAATGGCGTCGATACGGCCTACGCGCAGATCCTGGTATTTAGTCGGGTCGTCATCATAGGTGCGGATATCCACGCCCTGCACGTTCTGGCGCAGCCACTCTTCGTAGTTGGTGCCCAGGCCCACGCCGACTTTTTTGCCTTTCAGATCGGCCGCCGTTTTGATAGCGCCTTCATTGCCCTTTTTCACCAGCGCCTGAACGCCAGAAACGGTATACGGGGTGGAGAAGTCATATTTTTTCTTGCGCTGGTCGGAAATGGTCACCTGGTTAATAACCACGTCAATGCGTTTGGAATCCAGCGACGCCAGCATCCCGTCCCATTTGGTCGGTTTGAGGTCGGCCTTCACGCCCAGATGCTTAGCCAGCTCGCTGGCAAAATCGACCTCAAAACCGGTCAGCTTGCCGTCATCACCCTGATAGCTGAACGGAGGATAGGTGCCTTCCAGACCCACGCGCAGCGTGCCGCGCTCTTTAATTTGGTTAAACAGGTTTTCTGCTGCGAACGTTTTTACGCTAACGCCAGTCATCAAAACCACAGCCATTGCGCCCATCAGCGCATGGCGGCCCAGAAGTGCTAATTTCATAGAGACCCCACAGAGTGATATTTTTTTGTAGTGTAAGGCGTTTATCCTTACGAACCAACATCTATCCGCTACATCTTATTCCAATTTATTATATACGATGCCGTTTATGGCATAGTGAAAAACGCGCGCAAAATTGATCGTATTTGCTGGAGATCTCTCATACTGCAAGAGTCAGCTTGATGACGTCTGGAGCACGGAAGATGAAAAACCCCACGTTATTGCAGTGCTTTCACTGGTATTACCCCACCGGCGGCGAGTTGTGGCGTGAAGTTGAGGCGCTGGCACCTAACCTGAACGAAATCGGCGTCAATATGATTTGGCTCCCTCCCGCTTATAAAGGCGCTTCCGGCGGCTACTCCGTCGGCTATGACAGCTACGACCTTTTTGACCTTGGCGAGTTCGATCAAAAGGGCTCCATCGCCACCAAATACGGCGATAAGGCGCAGCTGCTGGCGGCCATCGCCGCGCTACGACAGCACGACATCGCCGTCCTGCTCGACGTGGTGGTCAACCATAAAATGGGCGCCGATAAAAAAGAGAGCATCCGCGTTCAGCGGGTGGACGAGCAGGACCGCACGCAAATTGCCGAAGAGGTCGTGGAGTGCGAGGCCTGGACCCGCTACGACTTCCCGGTCCGCGGCGGTAAATATTCGCAGTTCGTCTGGGATTACAAATGCTTTAGCGGCATCGATCATATTGAAAACCCGGACGAAGACGGCGTTTTTAAAATCGTTAACGACTATACCGGCGAAGGCTGGAACGAGCAGGTCGATGATGAGATGGGCAACTTCGACTACCTGATGGGCGAAAATATCGATTTCCGCAATCATGCGGTTACCGAGGAGCTCAAGTACTGGGCGCGCTGGGTGATGGAGCAGACCGGCTGCGACGGTTTTCGCCTCGATGCGGTGAAGCATATTCCGGCCTGGTTCTATAAGGAGTGGATCGATCACGTTCAGGAGGTGGCGACAAAGCCGCTGTTTATCGTGGCGGAATACTGGTCGCACGAAGTCGAAAAGCTGCAGCAGTATATTGCGATGGTTGACGGCAATACGCTGCTGTTTGACGCCCCTCTGCAGATGAAGTTTCACGAGGCCTCGCGCCAGGGCCGCGATTACGATATGAGCCAGATCTTTAGCGGCACGCTGGTTGAAGCCGATCCTTTCCACGCCGTCACCCTGGTGACCAACCACGACACGCAGCCGCTGCAGGCGCTGGAGGCGCCGGTTGAGCCGTGGTTTAAACCGCTGGCCTATGCGCTTATTCTGCTGCGCGAGAACGGCGTGCCGTCGGTCTTTTACGCCGACCTCTTCGGCGCCAGCTATGAAGATACCGGCGGAGATGGCCAGACTTACGCAATCGAGATGCCGGTGATCGAACAGCTGCATGAGCTGATTGATGCCCGCCAGCGCTTTGCCCACGGCGTGCAGACGCTGTGGTTCGATCATCCGAACTGCATCGCCTTCAGCCGCAGCGGTACCGATGACGATCCGGGATGCGTGGTGGTGCTGTCGAACGGCGATGACGGTGAAAAATCGCTGACTCTTGGCGCCAATTACGGCAATAAGCGCTGGAAGGATTTTCTCGGCAACCAGCAGGGGCTGGTAGAAACCGACGACGAAGGCTGCGCTACGTTTACCTGCAGCGGCGGGAGCGTCAGCGTGTGGGTTATCGAAGAGACGTTATAAATCAGGTAAATATCGCGGGCTGGACGCGCTGCCAGCCCGTCGATGCCTCAGCGCGCGCTTTTCGTCGCGGCGGCGGCTTTATTCCAAGCCTGCTCACACTCAGGGGTCAGGCGGTCGACGCGGGTCAGGGTCATGCGATCGTATTGCAGGCTATTGCCAGAACGTTCTATAGGGTAGATATCCAGACCTGACGTGACGTTGTAAACCTGCTCGTCACGCTGCATTAATTTACCCGGCGTGGCGATAACCCGCTGCCACTGACGGCAATCGAGGGTATCGCCATCTTTGGTCACAATCAGGCTGGCAATCGCATCCGGGCTCATCATTTCGCTCTGCGGGCCTTTCGATTGCCAGTATCCCTCTAACCCGGCGGGCGCCGGCGCTTTGACAACCTCGTTATAATTATCTACCTGAACGCATCCGGCGAGAGTCAACAGCGCGCCAGCAATTACTATCTTTTTCATCATTCATCCCACACACCGATAAAAAAGTATTGTGGCATTAAAGCGTTAAGGCTGCCACCTCTCTTGCAGCGAACGAAAAGCGGTGTCCGACACCCGCGCTCAGCGGCCGTCAATCCACGCCGATCGCTCGGGTCGCTAAATGGCGGCGTGGTTTATTCAGACATTAATTAATATTTTTGATGAAACGGGCATATTGGTGAGGTGAGAATTTATCCAGCCAGTATAAGGAAAATCTGAAAAAAGAATAACTCATGGCCGCCAACCATATCTGTAACTGGAAGTTTTTGCTTTTAATTCTCTGACGTAACATGATGCACGCCTTTACTTTGGGAGTATTCCTGGCAAATTATAGGCAATATTACGGAATAGTTCAGGTTACTTAATGGTTTCAACACTGTACCTTGTTTTATTACCCACTTAAATGGACTTCATCGCGCTTACCGGCGAGGGATGAATTATCGTTACGTGTTGATTGAGGATGGGTCATGTCAACGATTATCATGGATTTGTGCAGCTATACCCGACTGGGATTAACCGGGTATCTGACAAGCAGAGGAATAAGAAAACGTGACATCAGAGAAGTAGATACGGCGGTAAGCCTGAAAGAGAGCTGTGAATCGTCCCGCCCGGAGGTGGTGTTTCTCAACGAAGATTGCTTTATTCATCGCGAAGATAGTAATCAGCTAATCCGGCAAATCATTACGGAGTATCCCGGCACGCTATTTGTCATCTTTATGGCGCTGGCTAACGTTCATTTTGACCACTATCTGCTGGTGCGCAAAAATTTACTTATTAGCTCGAAATCGCTTACGCCAAAAGACCTTGATGATATTCTGGGTAATCATCTGAAATACGATCGATTCAGCGCCGGACGGATCAATATACCAACGCTGTCATTAAGCCGGGCCGAATCAAATATGCTGCAAATGTGGATGGCCGGACACGGGACATCGCAAATATCGACGCAGATGAACATCAAGGCGAAGACCGTATCATCGCACAAAGGCAATATTAAAAAGAAAATCCAGACCCACAATAAACAGGTGATTTACCATATTGTCCGTCTGACGGAAAACATTACTTCAGGAATTTACGTCAACATGCGGTAAAAGAACTGGCGGCAACAACCGCCAGTTTTGATTTTTAGCACGCTAGTCAACTTTCTCAACAAAGATACCGTCCGAATGCCCTTTCTCGTTGAAAAACCAGATCCCCAGCGGATAGTCTTCCAGCGAAACCAGATACATTGTCCCTTCGCTAAACGACTCTATTGCCAGTACTACCCCCGATCGACGTGGGCCACCGTCGGTCTTCACCGTGACACGATCGTTCACCTGCATAACTTGTCTCCTCTATTTTTGAGCCAGTGTAGAACAAAACCGCCAGATGCGCAGCGTCCCGCCCGACGAGCGCTGTTTTTATAGACCGTCTATACTTGAAGAGGCACTGTCGGAGCCAAGCGAGGTAGCGAAGATGAAATCCGCCAAAGAGAGCAGTTCGGGTAGCGGCGGGGGCAACGTCAATGTTGACGCCCTGCTGGCGGCAATTAATGAGATTAGCGAAAGTGAAGTGCAGCGCACCCGCGACGATCCCCATCATGTGAGCATTGATGGTCGCGATTACCATACCTGGCGTGAACTAGCGGAAGCCTTTGAGCTCGATATCCATGACTTTAGCGTCACCGAAGTCAACCGCTAGGCGCAGGCGAAAAAAATCCCGACTCGCAGGAGTCGGGATGAAACTTGCTAATGCAAGAAGCACTTGAAAATTCGTTACACCGGGAGATCCGATGCGTGGAAAACATTATCCTCAATTATTTTGTATGACAAGAGCTATTGATGAAGTAAATAATTGAGAAATGTGGCCAATGACGTCAGGGCGTTGAATAACCCAGGCGGCAGAAGGCTTCGTCGATATCGCTGCGCCATGAGTCACGTTTAATCCCGCCCCCTCTTTTAAGAAAAATCCCATATCAGGAGATAATCGTGCCGCCGCAACCGGATAGCGGCGGCCAGACCCGGACGCCTATCCCGCAAAACAGACCTGGTTTCGGCCGTTCTGTTTCGCAAGATAGAGCCGGCGATCGGCGATCGACTGCAGGTTTTCAAAGTTAGCCTCCGCGGAATCCTCGCTGCAGCTGACGCCCAGCGAGGCGCTGATACGCAGGCTCGTGTTGTCGCAGAGCAGTATTTCGCGGCTGTTAATGCGAATGCGGATACGCTCCGCTATCGCAGCCGCCTCCTGCAGCGTGGTATCAGGCATAACCACGCAAAACTCCTCCCCGCCCACGCGCCCGGCGAGATCGCCTTCGCGGATGTTGCTGGCTATCGTACCGGCGACCAGAGACAGCACCCGATCGCCGGACTGATGGCCGTGCAGGTCGTTAACCCGCTTGAAGTAATCCAGATCGAGCTGGATCACCGCCAACGGGCGCCTCCCGCGCTCGCACTCACCGGCCGCGGCAATAGCTCTTGCAAACAATGCCCCGCGGTTTAACAGCCGCGTTAGGGCATCGTGCCAGGCTTGCCACTCCAGCGACTTTTGCAGCACGCTCATATTGCGCACCATGCGCAGAATAACCAGCCAGGAGATTATCAGCATTGAGGTAAAGAGCAGCCACATCAGCATCAACGCGATGGTAATCGATCCGAATTCACCGCGGACTCCTTCCTGCAGGGTGTGGATACGCAGCAGGACGCCATCAAAATTATGCAGTTTTTCCCAGCTGATGTAGCGGGTTAGCAGGCGCATGCCGCCTTCGTTGTCATGCGAGAAGGCGTAGCTCAGCATCTCCTGCTCGCGGGGCGAGAGCAGCGTGAGCACCGTTCCCGGCGCGGAAGAGGCAATCAGGTTCAGCCGGTTGTCATACAGCTGATACTCGCCGTCCTGCCCGCCCTTTGCCGCGCTCACCAGAAAGGCCTTCATTTCGCGAACGGAGAAGTCCATAGCCAGCACGCCGTGCCAGTAGTGGCGGAAATCCAGCGGTACGGAAGCCGTCACCACCTGGGCATCGCGCAGCGCCCCCTCCTCAGGAAAGGTTTGCCAAACCACGCCGCGCCCGGGATTGGTCCGCTGGGCCTGGCGGGTAAACCACGGGGAGCGGGTGGCATCGCTATACCGATCCAGCGCCTGGGCGGTGTTTTTTAGCGTTTCCGTGCTGATAAAAAAGCCGCTGCGCGATACGTACAGCATACGCTCGGTGAAGCCGCGGTTATTATTGGTCAGGCGCAGCAGATAGCCCAGCTCAAGCGTGGCCATCAGCTCGTTGCCGGAAAGGGGGTTGTCGCGGGACAGGGTATTAGCTTTGTCGACAAAAGCATCGGACACGCCGTAGACCGGCAGCGTACGCCGGTTGTGTAGCGCCACCGACCAGATCGCTTGATGGCGCCTGCTCATATACTCCTGCTCGGCATTACGCAGGATCGTAAAATCTAACGGCGTTTCCAGCGCCGACTGCATCCCGTTGCGGAAAAAGATCATCCGGTCGATATTAAACTGCAGCAGGCCATCCATTTCATGGGCGACGTTTGCCAGATTGTTGCGCTGGTTATCGACATACGCCTCCTCCAGCACCATTATTTCTCGCCATATCAGCAGCGTGGAAAAGAACAGCACCGCAACAAAACAAAAATTTACCACATGCCCAGGGCTCGAAAAGCGGCGAAGTTTTCTCACCCACAGCGGCTTATTCATCGTTCTCTCGCAGTGCAATCATCAACGCTCCCTGTCGGAAAGACAGGCCATGCCATGACAAAACGCCCGGTATATACCGGGCGTTATTGGGCTCAGGAGACCTGTTCTGCTCCTCCTCCCCCACGAACCAATTCATCTTCACGGAACGCCTCGCGCTTGACGGCATAACCGTCATACCAACGGCATTCAACCATGCCATTGGCAAAACCGGTTATAACCATGCGCGGCCCGCCGCTTTTTCGTCTCACTTCATCGCTGATGGACCAGACCATTTTTCGCTCCGTAATCCGGGAGAAACTGTTTCACCTTAGACGAAGCTGCGACATTTTGCATAACCGCCGGCGGATTTACTTTACCGCGCGACGAAGTCCGGAAACGGCTTTCACGCCCGCCAGCACCACGGCGCCAATGATGAAACCCAAAACCAGGTTTACGCCCGTCGGCAGCAGTGAAGCGGCGAACCCGGACATTCCGCTGGCCAGATTTTCCACCGCATGGTGCAGCGGGGTAATGCCATGGACCACAATTCCGCCGCCGACGAGGAACATCGCCAGCGTCCCGACAATCGACAGCAACTTCATCAGACGAGGCGCCACCGCCAGCAGACCTTTGCCGAGCCACTGAGCCAGCACGCCGCCTTTCTCCACCAGCCAGTAGCCCATATCGTCCAGCTTCACGATAATTCCCACCAGGCCGTACACGCCAACGGTCACCAGAATGGCAATTCCTGAAAGGACCAGAATCTGGTTTAACAGCGGCGCATCCGCCACGATGCCGAGGGTGATCGCGACAATTTCGGCGGAGAGAATAAAGTCGGTACGAATAGCGCCTTTCACTTTATCGCGTTCAAATGCCAGCGGGTCGCGTTCAGCCAGCGCCTCCAGACGCTGTTGACGGGCCTGCGGGTCCTCTTTGTGTTTGCGAGCCTGCACGCTATGCAGCACTTTTTCGACGCCTTCAAAACAGAGGAAGGCCCCGCCAAGCATCAGCAGCGGCGTAATCGCCCACGGAATAAATGCGCTGATTAATAGCGCCAGCGGTACCAGGATCACTTTATTGACCAGGGACCCCTTCGCCACCCCCCAGACTACCGGCAGTTCGCGGTTCGCCCGTACGCCGGTTACCTGCTGGGCATTGAGGGAAAGATCGTCCCCAAGCACGCCTGCCGTTTTCTTCGCCGCCAGCTTACCCATAACGGAGATATCGTCGAGCAGCGTAGCAATATCGTCCAACAAGGTTAAAAGACTACTTCCCGCCAAAATACCATTCCTTCATTTTATGGTTATGAAACATAGAGTATGGGGCAAAATCGGCCTCTCGCCCAGCAAAGCGAATAGTCAACAAAAAATTAACAACCACCGGGCAATTAAAGCGCTCGCCAGCGAGGTAGTTTTCACGTTTACTATATGCCCCCTTCCTATTTTTGTACCGTCGTGAGGACGTATGTCTACCCGCCAGTTATTACCGCTTATCGGGGCGCTGTTTGCGCTATATATCATCTGGGGATCCACCTACTTTGCCATCGCCATTGGCGTTGCCAGCTGGCCCCCGCTGATGATGGCCGGCATTCGCTTCCTTTCCGCCGGAGGGCTGCTGATCGTCTATCTGCTGGCTACCGGCCACAAGCTCCCGGCGCGTAGACCGCTGCTCAACGCGGGGCTGATCGGTATCCTGCTGCTTGCCGTTGGCAACGGCTTCGTCACCCTGGCTGAGCATCAGCACGTGCCTTCAGGAATTGCGGCGGTCATGGTCGCCACCGTCCCGCTATTTACCCTGTGCTTTAGCCGCTTTTTCGGCATCGCCACGCGTAAAATCGAGTGGCTGGGCATTGCCATCGGCCTGGCGGGGATTATCCTGCTCAATAGCGGCGGCAATTTAAGCGGCAACCCCTGGGGCTCGCTGCTGATTCTGATCGGTTCCATTAGCTGGGCGTTTGGCTCAGTGTATGGTTCGAGAATTGAACTTCCGACCGGCATGATGGCCGGCGCGATTGAAATGCTCGCGGCGGGAATTGTGCTGATGGTCGCCTCGGCGCTGACCGGCGAAAAGCTCACCCATATGCCATCATGGTCCGGCATTATTGCCGTCGCCTACCTGGCCATATTCGGCTCGCTGATTGCCATTAATGCTTACATGTACCTGATCCGCAACGTCACCCCCGCCGTCGCCACCAGCTATGCCTACGTTAACCCGGTAGTAGCGGTGTTATTAGGCACCGGGTTCGCCGGAGAGAGCCTGTCGCTGACGGAGTGGACGGCGCTAGGCGTCATCATTTTTGCGGTAGTTCTGGTGACGCTGGGCAAGTATCTGTTTCCCGCCCGCAGCGAAGTAACGCCCTGTAAGGTTGAAAAGTAGGCTACGGCCCGATCCCCTGAGTATCAATCTGCGCGCGGTCGCCGCCGCCGCAGATCCACTCCTCCAGGCGTTCGCTAAGCGCTTCATCACTGAGCTTTTTCCGCCCGCGTAGCGCGCACTCCCAGACGATCAGCACCCGCCATCCCTGTTCGAGCAGCAGCGTCTCATCCCGCCGGTCTCGCGCCACGTTGCCGTCGATTTTTTTCAGCCAGAACTCCGTCCGGGTTGCCGGCACCTTGAACAGGTAGCAGTGATGATGATGCCAGAAACAGCCGTGGGTGAAGATAGCGCAGCGGTAATCATTAACCACAAAATCCGGGCGCCCCGGCAGCGTGGCCTCCTGAGCGGTAAAAGAAAAACCGGCCTGCGTGAGCAGCCCGGCCAGTCGTTTTTCAATCGCCGTATCGAATTTGCCGATGGCGCGCATATTTTTACTGCGGGTGGCCTTATCGTGAACGTCCATCAGCACCATCCTCGGGATCGCGGCGGGCCACCGCCTGCGCAATTCGCGGCTGTAGCAGTTTAGCGACTGCGGCAAACACCGGCACAACCACCGAGTTACCGAACTGGCGATACGCCTGAGTATCGGAAACGGGAATGCGGAAGCGGTATCCCTGCGGGGCCTCAAAGCCCATCAGCCGCGCGCATTCGCGGGGCGTGAGCCGGCGCGGGCGGCGCTGCTGGTTTTGCGGATCGTCAAAGTCCTTTTCGCCAAGCGGGCGATCCCAGCCGCGGTCGATAAGAATTTCGGCGCCGTCTTTGTAGTAGCGAGCCGACAGCGTGCGCGCCACGCTATGCGGATTGCGCGGGTCGACTAACCCGTAGCCAAAACCGTTGCCCAGCGCCTGATGTTTACGCGCGTAGCGATAGAGGTACTTCCACAGCACCGGGGTAAGAATAAATTTGGCATCCACCGTCGGCTCAAGCAGATCGCCAAACGTCGGGCGCCGGGCCGGGTAAAGCGCGGAGATATCGCGCAGGGTAAACCCATCGTGCAGCTGCAGGTCACGGCGAAAGCCAACCAGCACGATGCGTTCGCGGTGCTGCGGCAGGAAGTTGCGGCCATCGATAACTTTGGGATCGTCCGCCCCGCTATGCCCGGCATCAGACACCTCATAGCCAAGTTCGTCGAGGGTTTGCATAATAATGCTAAACGTTCGCCCCTTGTCATGGCTCTTCAGGTTTTTGACATTCTCCAGAACAAAGATTGCCGGCCGCCGCGCCGCTATAATCCTGACGACATCGAAAAACAACGTGCCCTGCGTCTCACAGGCAAAGCCGTGGGCGCGTCCGAGCGCGTTCTTCTTCGACACCCCGGCGAGGGAAAAAGGCTGGCAGGGAAAGCCGGCCAGCAGAACATCGTGCTGAGGAATGGTGTCACGGATATGCTGCGCGGCCTCATCATCGCTGATATCGAGACGATGGCTGAGGGTGACATCCCGGATATCGGCGTTGAAGCGATGCTGCTCTGGGTCGCAATACCAGTTCGCTTTGTAGGTGCGCACCGCATGTTTATTCCATTCGCTGGTGAAAACGCACTGCCCGTTAATGGCTTCAAAGCCGTTACGAATGCCGCCGATACCGGCGAACAGATCGACAAAGCGAAAAGCATAATTCGGATGGTGAGCCGGCGGCTGCGGCAGCAGCGATGCCAGATGCGCGAGCTCCCGGCGGCCTAAGCGGCCAGCCGCCCGGGACACCGTCGCAACGCGTTTGAGTATTGCCGGGCTCCAGTGCTGTTCGCCGACGGCAACCAGCTGCGCCACCAGCGTTTTCACATCATATATTGCCATCAGCTGGCGCAATAACGCCTGTGCATCTTCCCCGGCGCCCGTGACCGGCAGAGACGGGGGATTTTCCTTAGATAAATTTTGCGGCATAACCTCAACCAGCTGGACACTTTTCGCAGAGATTATCACAAATAGCGCAGGCAGTTTTAAGCCTGTGGATCAAAGCGACGCAAAACCGCTTCATACAGCGCGATGGGGTCGCCCTGCAGCGCCGAACTGAGCTTCGCCATAAACTGCACCAGGAAGCGGGCGTTGTGTTCCGCCATTTCTCCCTTCATTGGTTTGCATCGTTTTTGGCAGCCTCAGCAGCTTGATTACCAGTCAGGTTGCAATCATCACCTGCACATTCGCCAGCTCAAGGGCAGTGGCCAGCACTGCAGGCGGTGCGCTGTCGGTGATCAGCAGGTCGATATCCTGCCACTGCGCAACCTGCACCAGCGACATATGCTGGAACTTCGCGGCATCGCAAAGCAGCACTTTAAAGCCGGAGCGGCGGATCAGCACCCGCTTCATTTCCGTCTCATCCAGCGCGCTATCGTAAATCCCCTGGCTGGTAATACCCGACGCGCTGATAAACGCTATATCAAACCAGAACTGCTGGAATTGCTCAATGGCAGACGGTCCGACAATCGCCATCTCATCATCTCGCATCATTCCACCTGCCAGATAAACTTCCGGCGCCTGCGCATAACGCCCCAGCGCATGGGCGATACGCACGCTGTTGGTGAAGATTTTCAGGCGCTCATGCTTCACCAGTTCTTCGGCCATAAACAGGGTAGTGGTACCGATATCAAGCGCAACACTCTGATAGCGCCCGGCAACCTCGGCGGCCATTCGGGCAATACGCATCTTGCTGTCACGGTGCAGTGAAAGGCGCGCATCAAAGTGCGCCGGAAGCGGGTCCATAATCGCCTGGCTGACCGTTTCCGTCAGTACGGCGCCGCCGTGTACCCGGCTGAGTTTGCCTTCGGTTTCCAGTTCGGCCAGATCGCGGCGAACCGTCATTTCCGAAACCGCCAGCTCCGCCGAGATATCAACCACCGTCGCACGCCCCTGTTCGACCAGCATGTTTAGAATCCGCTTTTTGCGTTCCTGGGGAAGATAACGGGCCTGAATCTCGGGTTTGGCTGACATGACGATGGACACTCTGTTTCGGGTTGAGGGTGGCTTAAACGATATAGCTCACAATATTAAGGGGAAGTGGTGTAATTTAAAACCAGATTTGTTCGAATTTGTTCATTTCGTTGCGGGGACCTCCCTGCCCCACGCGAAACTGTGCGAATCAGAACCAGTCGAGGATCCGGGCCAGCGACGTTATCTCGGTTACCCCTTGCTCAGAGGCGGGTGATGCGCCATAAAAAGCCACGTGCATTCCGGCAGCCTGCGCCGAGCGCATTCCGGTTATACTGTCCTCAACCGCCAGGACGGCAGCAGCAGGCAGCCCGAACGCCCCCAACGCATGTTGATACGGCTCGGGAGCCGGTTTACCAGAGCGCACATCGTCCAGCGTCACCACCACGTCAATGAATTCCCGCACGCCTAAAGCCTCCAGATTCGATTCGACGATACGTCGGCATGAGTTTGATACGCAGGCCTGCCTGACGCCTTTCGCCGCCAGCTGGCGGATGGTTTCCCGGCTGCCGGGAATGGCAACCAGTTCACTGCTGTGGTCGTGGTAGTAATCCTCAATCGCCTGCAGCCATACGTCCCGGTCTAAATCTGCGGGCAGTTCGGCGCGTAAGGCCAGCCAGACATCGTTAATATGCACGCCGTAAAAACGCGTCTCGGGAATATGGCTCAGATCCAGCCCGAAGCTATGGCAGGCAGCGAGCAGCGCCCGATGGTGGAGAGGCTCGCTGTCCACCAGCGTGCCGTCAACATCCCAGGCAATAGCGTTAAATTTCATGGCGTCTCCTGGCGAGTCAGCGGGCGGCAGGCTTCATAAAGCTGGCGGAAACGCGGGTATCCCTGGCGATAGACATCCGCATGTTCAGGCAGCGGCGTAATCACATCTTTCAGCTTGACCCACGCGCTGGCCCCCTTCCAGTCTGTCGACACCCCGACGCCAATCGCCGCCGTCCAGGCCGCCCCCAGACAAGAACCGGGGTGACCGTCCAGACGATTGAGCGGCTCGCCCAGCACATCGGCGACAATCTGCATCCACAGTTTGCTTGCCGACCCGCCGTCTGACACAACGTAGCGTTTTACCGGATAACCGATATCAACCAGCGTTTCAATATGGTGTTTGATGGCATAGGCGTAGGCTTCGAGCAGCGCGCGCCAGATATGACCTGCGTCGTGGGTGAGCGTCAGACCAAAGAGGATGCCACGGGCATCCGGGTCGTGCAGCGGGGTCTTCTCCCCGAGAAAATAGGGCAGAAAAATCAGGCCGTCGCTGCCCGCCGGACGATTTTCCGCCAGCGTGTCCAGATACTGGTGCAGACTCATCCCTTTTTCACGCGCCGCCGCTTCATGCTGCGCGGCGAAGTTCTGCACGAACCAGTTCAGCCCCGATCCGCCGGTCGACATACAGCCGTTCGGCATATAGCACCCCGGCACGAGGTGATAATCCAGATACAGACGCGGGTCCGGGTTGGCGGTTGCTGTCACGGTAAGAATGTCCACCGAACCGCCGAATTTAAGCAGCACCTCACCCGGAGCCGTCACACCCGCGCCGAGAGCGGACGCAATCAAATCTGCGGCCCCGCCAATCACCGGCGTGCCTTCACTGAGCCCCGTCCAGGCCGCCGCCTGCTCGGTGATGGAGCCAATGACCTCGTGGGAACGCGCCAGCCGGGGAACCGCGTGTCGCGGAAGATGGGCAAAGGCGATCAGTTCCTCATTCAGCGTATTGCTGCTAATATCGACAAACCCCGCCTCCAGCGCCCAGTTCTGCTCGATGATTTTCTCGCCCGTGAGCTTCCAGTTGATAAAATCATAGGAACCAAACACCGTCGCAATACGTTCAAACACAGCAGGTTCATGGCGCTCAATCCAGCGGATTTTGGCCCCCACCAACTGCTGATTGATGCCGTTTCCTGCCCGCAGCAAGAAGTGCTGACCGTCCATTTCGCTGCGCATTTGCTGCACTTGTGCGCCGCTGCGGCCGTCGCTCTGCTGAATGCTCGGGCGCAGCAGCCGGTCTTCATTATCCAGCAGGACCACGGCAGGCAGCATCCCTGTCACGCCAATGCCGCTGATATCACTCGCCGCAATGCCGCTTTGCGCCAGCAGTTGCCGGCAAATTTCGCCGACATTCGCCCACCACTGCTCTGGCGATTCTTCCGTCCAGCCGCTGTGCGGGGCCGAGAGCGTGACCGGCCGGGAGGCCGTACCGAGTACCTTGTCGGGCAAAGCGATCAGAATGCCGATGGTTGAGGTCGTACCAATATCAATACCTAATAGATACTGCATGTTATCCTCCCGTTCCGACGGCTGTGCTTAGCGCAGTTTTTCGACCACATCCATAAAGCGTTTTACGCGATCCCCATCAACCTGATTCCAGGTATGCCCTTCCACTTTAAAGTGTGTGCCGATGACCACGCCGCTGGCCACGCTCAGGATATCGGTGACGTTGTCGATATTGGTGCCGGTGTTAGCGAAAACCGGAACGCCTTCCACCGCTTCGCAGACTTTACGCAGGTTGGAATGTTCCGCCGGTTCGCCGGTGATTGGCCCGGAAACCAGGATGGCATCTGCCAGCGAAGAGAAAATGGCGCTGCGCGCACGCAGTTCGATGGGGCGTGCATCCAGAGAATGGGCGAATTCGGCGTTGATGTTAAAGAGCAATTTCATATCTTCCCGGCCAAGGTTGCGACGTAGGCGAGACGCGCTGGCGCAATCCGGTTCCCAGATCCCCATATCAGAGGCAAACACGCCGGTGAAAATTTCACGCACGAAGCTCGCCCCGGTGGCGGCACCGATGGCGACGCTGGCGTTGGGATCCCACAGGTAGTTCACGCCGAACGGGACTTTCAGCACCGATTTCGCCGCCTGCACCACGGCTGACATGGCAGAAACGCCTTCCAGTGAGGCTTTAAACACGTAAGGGCGATCGTTTTCATTGCCGAACATGATCGCATCCACGCCGCCTGCCTGCAGCTTCTCAACGTCGCTGAGGACATCGTCAATCAGCTTGTTGAGACCGCCTTTGGCGTCGTACAACGGCGCGCCAGGCAGCGCGCCAATATGGGCCATTGCGATAACCGCTTTTTTCTTATTACCCAAAAAATCAAAGATCATAACTTTCTCCGGTGTTGGCTGGTATGTCATGGTGAAAAAGCGATCACGCGTCTTTCGACAGCTCAGGCGCGATGATCACATCAATATTTGCCGCATCGAGCATCGCTGACAGCGCGGGCGGCGGCGCCAGCTCGGTTATCAGGATGTCGAATTGCTCCAGCGTGGCCAGGTGAACCAGCGACATCCGTTGAAACTTACTGGAGTCGCACAGCACCACTTTCAGGCTGGAACGGTTGAGATAAAGGCGTTTGAGTTCCGCATCTTCGAAGGCGTAGTCATAAATTCCCTCCGCCGTCAGGCCCGAGATACCGATGAAGGTGATATCGAACCAGAGACCTGAAAACTGGCGCAGAGCCGCTGAGCCGCCGGTCGACATTTCATCCGGGCGCATCCGCCCCCCCGCGAGATAGATTTCCGCTTTCGCGGGGGCAATGTCGTGCGCCACGCGGATGCTGTTGGTGAAAATTTTCAAATGTGAACACTGGCCGAGATAACGCGCCGCAAGGAAGGTCGTGCTGCCGACATCCAGTGCCAGTGTGCGAAATTTCTTGCCTAACTCTGCTGCTGCAGCCGCAATGCGCAGCTTGGCATCGTGGTTTTGCCGCAGCCGGGATTCAAAGCTCGGCTCCACCTGGTCAATCACCACCGCGCTTCCACTCTGCGGCAATACCGCACCGCCGTGGGTACGACAGAGGCAGCCCTTCTGTTCCATCTCTATCAGATCGCGACGGATGGTCATCTCGGAGACCGACAGCCTCGCGGCCAGCGCTGGGACAGAAACTGCCCCTTGCTGGACCAGCAGCTGCATAACCTCAGTCTGACGCGACGCGGACGAACGACGTAAGCGCATACCGGATCCGGGTGTGCCAGGCTGAACAGGCTGTGTGTCGCTGTGCGTCATCGGTTTACTCCGAACATTCAAATTAACAAAAACAAACATACAAAACAAAAATTGTGATCGCAATTGTTTTTATCATAAGAAATTTGTTTTGTTGTGTTCGTTATATTGGTGTAAAAAATAACCATCAACACAGAGGGAAAAAACATGCACACATCACATTCGACGTCCGGGCACTATCCGGACCTGCAAGGCAAAGTGGCGATTGTTACCGGCGGTGCCACGGGTATTGGCTACGCCATCACCCGTAATTTGATTCGCCAGGGCATGCGCGTCGCCATCGGAGACATTAATGAAGAAGCCGCGTGGACAGCAGCAACCGAACTGGGCGCGGACACAGTGGCGTTTCACCTGGATGTTCGTTTACGTGAATCCGTTGAACAAGGGTTTAGCTGGGTAGATAAAACGCTGGGCGATTATCACTTGTTGGTAGCCAACGCTGGCGTATCGACTATGCAAAAGGCCCTTGCGCTGACGGATGATGAGTGGGATTTCAACTTTGACGTCAACACCCGTGGGATCTTCCTGACCAATCAGGTTGCCGCGCGCAAGTTCGTGACGCGTAAGTCCGGCACCATCGTCAACACCGCATCGCTTGCCGCCAAAGTCGGCGCGCCGTTACTGGCCCATTACTCCGCCAGTAAATTCGCCGTCCTCGGCTGGACCCAGGCGCTGGCGCGGGAACTGGCCGCCGATGGGATCCGCGTGAATGCTGTCTGCCCAGGCTTTGTTAAAACCGGGATGCAGAGCCGGGAAGTAGAGTGGGAAGCGCAGCTGCGCGGCATGACGCCTGAACAGGTGATTGATGATTACATTCGCCAGACGCCGCTTGGCCGCCTGGAAACGCCCGAAGATGTCGCCGAAGTGGTGGCCTTTTTGAGTTCCGACGCCGCCCGTTTTATGACCGGCCAGGGAGTCAATGTGACGGGCGGCGTTTATACAGGCTGATCGCATTTCACTATGAACACGCCAGATTCATTTCGCACAAAACCGAACATGGATGTTACCAGTCCCAGGGTGGGCAACACGTAACAGAGGTAACCCAATATGGCCTCCATTGAATTACGGAACGTGTCGAAGTCCTACAACGGCAATCAGCACAGCGTCCGTAATGTGAATTTGCATATCCGGGATGGTGAATTTGTTATCTTCCTTGGCCCTTCCGGATGCGGGAAATCCACCACCTTACGTATGATTGCCGGGCTGGAAAGCATCACCGACGGCACCTTATTAATCGACGGGCGCGATGTGAGCCATGTGGCGCCCCGCGATCGTAACATCGCCGTGGTGTTCCAGAGCTACGCCCTCTATCCGCACATGACCGTTGCCGAAAACATGGCCTTTGGCCTGAAAATGCGCGGCGTACCGGGCAACGTGATCAACAGCAAAGTGACAGAGACTGCCTCCATGCTGGGGCTGGATAAACTGCTACACCGAAAACCGGCCGCCCTTTCCGGCGGTCAGCGCCAGCGCGTTGCCCTGGGCCGCGCCATTGTGCGTGAACCGCAGGCTTTTTTGTTAGATGAACCGCTCTCGAACCTCGATGCCCAGCTGCGCGGCGAGATGCGCAGTGAGCTGATCAAGCTTCACCGTCGCCTCGGTAAAACCATGGTCTACGTTACCCACGATCAGGTCGAGGCCATGACAATGGCGGATCGCATTTGCATCATGCGTGATGGCCATCTGATCCAGTGCGGAACACCGCTGGAAGTCTATAACTATCCGGTGAATATCTTTGTCGCTCGCTTTCTCTCCTCGCCCTCCATCAACCTTCTCCTCTGCTTTGTGCAACGGACGGACGCGGGCGTCAGCCTGCAACTATTCGACGGCCCGCAGATCCCGGTGCCGCACTGGATGGCTGCCGACTATCAAAACCTGGCGGGAAAAAAGATGACTCTCGGCGTGCGGCCGGAAGATTTCCATGCCCACCCGCGCAGACCGGACTGGGTCCCCCTGGAGATTGCAGTCAGCGGGGTGGAAGCGCTGGGCGCGGAAAACATTGTCAGCGGCACCCTCGGCAACGTTCCGGTGGTTGTTCGCCTTGATCACCACACGCACCCGAAGGCAGGTCAAACGCTCAGCATCTGGCTGGATCCGAACGCACTGCATCTTTTCCACACCGGCAGCGGAGACGTCGTCGATCGCCGCAAAACCCCGGATAACGCTGACGCCATCGGAGCGTGAGGAGCAACCATGCTACGGAAAATCGGACTTCATATCGGGCTGGTACTGGCCTGCCTCTCCATTTTACTGCCGGTACTGTGGATTGTAAGAACCAGCCTGGTGCCGGAATCCATGGCCTACAGCAGCGATATCTTCCCGCAGTTTTCCGGGGAAAACTTTCGTTCGCTGATTGAGAACAACGGTTTTTTACGTCGCTACAGCAACAGCCTGATTGTCGCCACCGGGTCGGTGATCTTCGCCCTACCGTTCGCGGCCGCTACCGGCTACGCTTTTGCCCGCTTTAAAACGGGCGGTAAAGCGGCGCGTTTTATAATGCTGGCAACCCAGATGCTGCCTGCGGTGGCGCTCGTGTTACCCGCCTTCGCCATGCTGCGTTCCGTGGGGCTCACCAACTCGCTGTTCGGGCTGACGCTGGTCTATGCCGCGTTAAACCTGCCGTTTTTGACGTGGATCCTGATGGGCTTTTTTGAAGGGATTCCGGTGGATCTGGAGTGGGCGGCGATGACCGACGGAGCTACCGCCTGGGGCGCGTTCTGGCATGTGGTGCTGCCGGTGTCGCTGCCGGGCCTCGCAGCCTCCGCCGTGCTGGGGTTCATCCTGTCATGGAATGAGTTTCTTTTTGCTCTGGTGCTCAGCGGACCAGAGACCGCCACGATCCCGGTGTCGCTTGCTGCGCTGCAAACCTCGAACGGCGTCCAGATTGGCAAGGTTTCAGCAGGCATTGTGCTGGCCGTGCTGCCGCTGATGGTCGCCTCACATTTTATTCAGCGTTACATCGTCAAAGGGCTGACCTTCGGCGGTGTTAAGTAAAGTCGTGCCAACCAGACCGAAAATCGTCGCCGTTAACACTCCGGCACCTTCACCAGGAGTTAATTATGTTGAATCGTAAGAAAGTCACATTGTTATCGGGTCTGATAGTCCTTAGCCTTTCGGCGTCCGTTCGGGCAGAAGATATTGTGCTGCGTGCGTTGATGGAAGATGTGCCGGAAACGCAAATCATTGAAAAAATGCTGCCTGATTTCGAAAAGCAGTACCACATCAAAGTGCAGTTCGAAAAAATCGGTTACGGCGATATGCATGACAAGCTGGTTTCACAGCTAATTCAGTCGCAAAGCTATTACAACCTGCTGGAAGTGGATTTTCTGTGGGCGGGGGAATTCAGCAAAGCCGGCTGGCTGACGGACCTCACGCCGGACGTGAAAAAATCAAACTTTGATATGTCGGCCTTTATTCCGGCGACCGTATCGCTCATTAATGTCACGGCCAATAAAACCTCTCTGATCCCGATGTACAACTATTCCATGGGCCTGATTTACCGTACGGATGTGTTGCAGGATGAGAAGTTAAAGAGCGCGTATCAGACCGAATTTAAAAAGCCGCTCGAGCAGCCCAAAACCCTGGAAGAGTACGTATCGCTTGCCAAATTTATTAAAAAGAACAGCGACATGTCCGGAGCGGCCATGCAGGGGCAGCGCGGGGATCCAAACAGCATGGAGTTCTCGAACTATCTCTTCGCCAGCGGCGGCGCTTATATTGACGATAAAGGCAAATCGGCCCTGAACAGCCCGGCGGGGAATAAAGCGATGACGCTGTATGCAGACGCCATCAAGAATGCCGCGCAAACCGGTGCGCTTTCTGCCACCCTCGACGATACCGTGCGTCTGATGTGTAGCGGTAAAGCGTTCAGTATGTTGACCTACTGGTGGATGCTGCCGCAACTGGATAACGCCACCACCTGCCCGGCCGTAGCCGGTAAACTCGCGCTGACAACCGTTCCAGGTGGACACGGAGAGAGCGGCGGCTGGGGTTGGGGCATTCCGAAAAACGTCTCAGATAAAGAAAAACAGGCCGCATGGACCTTTATTCAGTGGGTACAGAGCAAAGAGGTCACCACCGCACGGGCATTGCAGGGGCATGCGCCTGTTCGCGCCGATGCGTATGAAAACGCCGAGGTACTGAAGAAGTATCCTTACTATAAAGACGCGCTGAATATCGTGGCGTCCGGCAAATCCTTCCCTGTTTTCTCTTATTCCGCCCAGTATGAAGATGTTCTGGGGACGCAGCTGTCCCTGCTGGCGAGTGGCGAAAATACCGTCGACAAGTCTCTGAAAAGCGCATCAGACCAACTTGATAAGTTACTGGTGAAATAAGAAAAGGGGGCCGGCAGATGGCTTTAGCTGAGGAATTTATCGTGAAACCGAAGTACCGTGTAACAATAGACAGATTCCGTGTAACAGGCTGGGCATTCGCCCTGCCTGGGTTGCTGGCCCTGGCGATTGTGCTCGGCTTCCCTGTTATTTATTCTGTCGTACTGGCTTTTTCGTCATATACGTTGCTGCATACTGAAATACTCCCTTTTGCCGGGCTGGATAATTTTATCAGCGTGCTGAGCAGCGATACTTTCTGGCATTCTGCCTGGCTGACGATCCGTTATTCATTACTGACGGTGAGCGGTGAATTTATTGTCGGGCTGGGTATCGCCCTGATGCTCAACCGGGTGGTGAAGACCCGTCCGGTCTATTTCGCCTTACTCACCATTCCTATGGCGATGTCACCGGTGAGCGTGGCGCTGATCTGGCGTATGTTGCTGCAGCCGAACCTCGGCATTATCAACCATATGCTGGAAAGCATCGGCCTGCCGGGCGTCGACTGGCTGGGCAACCCTACGTTGGCGTTCTGGAGCATGGTGTTTATTGATGTCTGGCAGCAGATGTCATTTGTGGTGCTGATCCTCGCCGCAGGGCTGGCATCACTACCTAATGACCCGTACGAAGCCGCCGAAATTGACGGGGCGAATAGCTTGCAGCAGTTCTGGTATATCACCCTGCCGATGCTGCGCCCGGTTTCGGCGATCGCCATTGTTATCCAGTTGATTAACGAGCTTCGGACCTATGACCTGCCCTATATCCTGACCCGTGGCGGGCCGGGAAATGCCACCGAAGTGCTGAGCTTCTTCGCCTATCGCCGGGCGTTCCTGGGCCTGTCGCTCAATGAAGGGGCCGCCGCCGCGCTGATTTTACTGTTGATCGTGCTGGTGATGACCATCATCTATTTTGTACTATTGGAACGCCGCCGATAGATGTGGAATAACGAGCGGCTGAAAGAGAATGATCGCCACCTCCATAGCGGTAGTTTAGGATTGATAATTGATAGCAGAAAACCGCTTAAGTAACCTTAAGCGGTTTTTCCTTATATTCATATTAGCGGCTCCTCGATGTCTTATTATAATAAGACGGTGCTATTTATTAGCAGTATATAAAAACTTCTCTTCATCTTCCTTAATCATCAACAGAGAACGACGATAGATCAATGCTATATTAAACTCGAACTCCTGAAAGGTCATCCCCTTATCCGAAAGGCTTTCAAACAACTACGGGGTTTCATCATAGGCCAGTTTGTCAAACTGCATTTTTCTGGGCAGTGGAAGCCACTACTTCATAAATATTTTTTAGTTGACACCATTAACAGAGGGAAGATTGCATTTTCTGAGTTTAGTTGCCAGAAGAAAGCAGTAATAAAAATGATTCAGAATGATAAGTTCATGCAACGATTTCATGTTGCCCCATGTAAGACATGAGTGATGATGAGAAATACAATCTTCCACACGACCCTCAGGATAACGCTTCGACGTTGATCAGGATCTTAACGAAAAACTCTTCCCGATTATAAAGCACCGGCAAAACCGACGGAACATCTTCCAGTAACACCCGTTTTGTAATTAATGGGGAGACATTAATCTGCCCGGTACTGAGGTAATGGATGGACGTCTGCCACTCTTTTCCCGGAAACGGCGCGGAGATAGAATTCCATGAACCTACGACTTTCAGTTCATTACGCACAATTTTTTCAAAATTCAGCCGGGGTAAAGCAACGTCACCGTAAGGGATACCCAGCAGTAACACCGTTCCGCCTTTCGCCGCCAGAAGCAGGGATGAGCCTATCCCGGCCGCATTCCCGGATGACTCAAAGACGATATCAACACCGGCATTATTGGTGGTTTCCTGGAATCGGGCTAAATGGTTGTCATCTTTAACGCAGAATGTTGCCGTCGCCCCGGTTTTCGCCGCGACCGCAAGTTTAGACTCGTCAGTGTCAAATGCGAACACGTCTCCCGCGCCGCAGATTTTTGCCCATTGAACAGCAAGTAAGCCAATGGTGCCGCAACCGACAACAGCCACACTGCTACCTGGCTTGATATAGACCTGCCGCATGCCATGTACAACCACACTTGATGGCTCTATAAAACTTGCTGTCGCAAAGTCCATCGAGTCGGGTAATTTGAGGACATTCTCGGCCGGCATCCGAATATATTCAGCAAAAGCACCGCTGACATGCCCCCCAAGCACCTTCAGATCCGTACACCGGGCATAAGTTCCCTGTCGACAGTAATCACAGTGGAAGCAGGGAAAGCAGTTACAGGCTGTGACACGATCGCCTTTCCTGAGCGATATCACCCCACTCCCCGTGCTCTCCACGGTACCGGAAAACTCATGTCCCCAGGTCAGACCGGGGTTGTATGACCCTATTTTACCAAAGCGCGATATATCTGAACCACATATACCCGCCGTATGCACTTTAATCAGAACATCATTTTCTTTTTCAACTTCAGGTCTCCGCACCTCTTCATAGCGGACATCCTGTATGCCATACAAATTTAGTGCCTTCATCGTGACCTCACTCATCGGTACCAAGGTTAAACACATGAATGTGAAAAAATGTCGCCCCTCCCAGGGCGACAAACGTACCGGCCATGTCAAGGGCTAGTGCGGCGAATTCAGGATATCGGAAAGCTGGTTCCAGCTTTCCATGGCCGTTCTTTCAAACATTAAAGGCGTGACAGAGATATATCCTTCAGAAACCGCCCTGGCCTCACTGTGTTCAGGAAATGCAGTGACCCCATGCTCCACCCGGATCCAGAAATAATTTTCTCCGTGTGGATCTGTCGTGGGAACGACCTGTAACCCTTTCACTTTGCCGATACCCTGGCGCGTGGCTTTAATTCCTCTGATCTTTTCGGCGGGCAGGTCAGGGAAATTAATACTCAGACAGCGGTCCGCCAGCAATCCCCGACTGATTAACGTGTCCAGTACGGGCAGGCAAAAGGCTTCTGCGGTACGCCAGTTAACTAAATCCTCAGGTCGTTTGTCCTGACTCAGCGCGACCGACGGAACACCAAACAGGAGGCCTGTGATGGCCGCGCCTACCGTACCGGAAAGCACGGTTTCAAAACCGATATTGGAGCCATTGTTAATACCCGACAGTAACAGCTGCGGGGGCTGTTCTTTCATCAGTTGCCGGACTGCCACCGTGACACAATCTGCAGGTGTACCATGTACTGCAAACCGGCGTTCTCCGCGTTGCTCCACACGGACAGGCTCCCTCAGGCTGACGGAGTTGGCCACGCCGCTTTTATCGGTTGCAGGCGCAATAACCCAGACTTCATCTGCAAGCTGTTCTGCAACACCCTCAAGCAATTTAATACCCGGCGCGTCAATACCATCATCATTGACAAGTAGGATCCGTTGTAACCATTTTTGAGCCACAGTATTACCTCCCGTTCAGGGATGAATATAGACCAGTCAGGTGTATAAGACTTTCCCGTAAATAAAAGGTGTTATTCTTCTTTCTCACCAAAACCGCTGGCAAATAACCCTTTTATTTCATCCATCAGAGCCTGTTCGTCCGGCCCCTCGCAGATAATTTCAACATTGGACTTTCCTTTAACTCCGGCGCCTAAAACACTCATCAACCCTTTAATTACCGTCTCCTTCCCGTTATTTACGAGCGTCACAGAAGATTCATATTTCTTCAGTGTTTTGACAAAGGTGGCTGCCGGACGTGCGTGCAGCCCCGTGCTGTTAGTAACACGAATATTCTCTCGAATCATTTTTACTTCCAATCTGATCGCTGAATTTAAAGTTATCTTGTTATCAGGATGTGCGGTTCATCATCAGTATTTTACTGTAGACATCCGCTTCCACTGCTGCTTTCGCACCTGACATTACCCTGGCTAGATTGGCTTCGTTATTATTTTGCGTCCAGGCCTGCCCCACAGTCGTAATAAATGCCTTACGCAGATCGCTGGCAATATTAACCTTAACGACATTATATTTGACAAAACTGCGGATGATGTCTTCATTAATTCCGGAGCCGCCATGAATAACCAGCGGACACGGACAGACTTTGGCAATTTTCTGCAGTAACGGAATATCAATGCGGGGAATATCTTCCAGACCATGAACATTACCGACGGAAACGGCAAGCATGCTACATCCGGTCTCTTCTACAAAGCGACGGACCTGATTAACATCCGTTTTACAGTCCGCTTCACTGACATGATCGTCTTCTTTACCCAGAATAGCACCGAGCTCGGCTTCGACGGGAACGCCGAATGACTTGCAGAAATCGACAGCTTCTTTAGTAAACGCAATATTTTCTTCATACGGCAGCTCGGCTCCGTCAATCATGACAGAGGTAAACCCCGCCCGGACAGCCTGCTTGACATCATTCAGCTCTTTACCATGGTCAAGGTGAAGACTGACCGGAACATCCATGGTAGCAGCGCGTTTTCTCACGATTTCATAGATGTAGTCATAACCCGAAAGTTTCGCATTTGTCGGTGCAATCTGAATAAAGTTAGGTAACCCTGAACGCTCAATGGCGTCCAGGATAGAAATGGTGGTTTCCAGGTTAGTGGTATTAAATGCCCCAGCCAGAACACGCTTTTCACGAATACGATCGAGCAGGATATTACCGTTTACTAATGGCATGATATTTACCTCTTTCTTCGTTGAAGTACAGTACCTAAATAATATTTATCTGATTTTAACCAGACATTACCTAAATCAAATGGCATATGATTCTCAAGAAAAACCAGTTGTTCAAGATGAAGAACCGGAGCTTCTTCATTAACTTCCAAATAGTGCCCACGTTCACTGCCGACAATTTTTGCTGCGTAGCGGCTTTCTGAATAAACGATTTTTTGCCCTGTCAGTGCTTCCACTGTCGGAAACAGATTTTGCTTATTGAAATCAACATCAACAATTCCTGGACATAGCGAAATATTAATTCTGTTTTCAATTAACATAACCCTTTCACCATCCACGCTGCGCACACGTTTGAGATAAAGAATCGGTGCACCTGGTTCTATCCGTAGTTTTGCCGCAACACTTTTTGAGGCTTTCTCTGTATATGACTCAATAACCTCAGTCGTGAATGACAAATGCTGACTTTCAAGTGATTCGGCAAAAGATAGCAGTCCCTCTCCAAGGGAGTAAGAGATATTCTCTTTCTTGACGAAAGTCCCCTTTCCCTGAACCTGAATCAACAAGCCTTCATTCACCAGCATGGTGACACCTTTCTTCACGGTTCCCCTGCTGACATGCAGTAAGTCCATAATCTGATTCTCGGAGGGAATACGGTCACCTTTACCGAGCTCCCCTTTATAAATATTTTCGCGGATCCATTCGGAAACCTGCATATATAAAGGAATTTCTGAGTCTTTCAGTATGGTACTCATGTTGTGCTGCTCCTGGTTAGATCGTCTGTATACAAGTATGAACAAGTTATGATAATACAGAGTTTTTTAAAAATTAACTATATGATCAACTTCACAGTTTCAGCCCAACACTCAATTCATCAATTAAAAAGATTGCGTCGAATCATCTGGCCCCCACCTCAGATAATGGGGGCTTCTGCGATTAAGCATCTGCTTTAATGATAATTTTCAGTACGTCATTTTCAGGATTGGCCGCAAACTCGATCGCTTCCCCTATACGCGAAAGGGACCAGGTATGTGTGATCATATCCCGGGTGTTGATTTTGTCTTTTTCCACGATTTCAATCGCTTCTTTCATGTCATATGGCGTGAGTGAGTAGGTACCAACGATAGAAATTTCATCGCGGAACAGGCGTCCAGCATCAATTTCGACCACCGGATTTTTGTCAAATGGCGAGAACACAACCACCCGACCACCACGGCGGACAACATTCACTGCCTGTGAAACCAGTGACGAGACACCCGCGGCAATAATCACCACATCCGGACCTTTACCCTGAGTGATTTCCGCCACGCGGGTTTCAACATCTTCATTTGCCGGGTCGATCGCGTGGGTGATACCGATCTTCAGTGCCAGTTCACGTTTGAAACGGGAATAGTCGGAAACGATAACGGTTGAAGCCCCTTTCAGCGCAGCCAGTTGTGCACTGACCAGACCGATAGTTCCGGAACCCAGTACCAGCACAGTATCTTTTGCATGAATATTGGCTGATTTCAGACCATGCAGACAGCAGGCGACAGGCTCGATCATTGCTGCGCGATCCCAGTCGAGAGTGTCAATAATACGGTGCGTCAGATGTTCAACATGCAGGCGCGGAATGCGAATAAACTCACTGAAACCACCAGGTTCGAGGTTCGTTTTCTTGAACTGGTCACACAGAGTAAAAAAGCCTCTGTCACAGTAATGGCAGTTAAAACACGGTACGTGGATTGCCGTCACCACGCGCTCACCAACCCGGTAGCGGGTAACATCTTTACCTACTTTCACGACTTCACCCGAGACTTCGTGCCCGAGAATAACCGGACCGGTAACCGTCTGATGTTGCGCCTTATGGATGTCAGTTCCGCACAGGCCACAGGAATGCATTTTAATAAGCATATCGCCGTCGCCAATTTCTGGCACCTCGACATCTTCATAACGAATATCATTTTTGCTGTAGTAAACACTGGCTTTCATTAGTTAACTCCATAGCAAAGACGCTCAGTGCGCATCTTGGATTCATAAAGCGGCTTGTAGACCTGAGTGTAAATCGCCTGATAGTGAGCAACCACATCACTTTCGGGTAGATAACTCAGGGTCTTTTCTTCAGTTGTTCCTGGGAGGGATTCCACATCTATACCTGCGGCTTTCGCCGCCAGTATGGCCGCGCCTTTGCTGACAGCCTCATCGACATTGCAGGCCACAATTTCCCGGTTAAGAATATTGGCTTTGAGCTGCAACCAGTAAGGGTTTTTGCAGGCCGCACCAATGACATTCACGATGGGATATTTTTTCCCTGTCAGCTCTTCATACAAATCCAGCAAGTTTTTAAGTTCAAAACACAGCCCCTGGAATACAAAACGTAGTACATCTTCTGGCCGTGACTTATCATCAAGACCGTAAATCAATGCCCGGGAGCAGGTATTTCTATCCGGCGGACCGCTGCCACGCAAATGCGGAATGAAAATACCGTCAAGGGTTCCGGCCATAACCAAATCCTGCTCGTTGCGCAGCGTTTCCACCATTCGCAGGAACGCAGGCATATCGAGCTCAAAGAGATTTCTGAACCATTCGATTGCATACCCGGCAGAAGGTAGTGAGGCATAAAGGGAATGGAGACCCGGAAGCACATGCACGCCATTTGAAACCCGAGCACGAAAGAAACGTCCGGTATTATTGACCGCTTCGGTCACGACCAGCAGTCCCTCTGTCGTTCCTGTGGAGTTAAGGATCTGATCTTCTCTGCTCAACCCGACAGCCACAGAGCCGCACATATGATCATGCCCTGCGATAGCGACACGGCTTTCCGTCGACAACCCGGTCAGATCAGAAACCGCAGATGTGACATTACCAATTGCTACTCCAGCCTGAACAAGCGGACTGAATAAAGAGGGTGAAAGCTCAGCGGTAGTGATGAGCTGTTTATCCCAGTCCATCTCAGCGATATTTAATACCATCGTCCGTGATGCCAGAGAATATTCTGAGCGCTTCACACCGGATAATTTAAAGGCAATATATTCCGCCAGACATAGCCATTTTCGGCCTTCCCGGGCATGGCTGACATTGTCATACAGCCACTTAATTTTATTTATACTGTAATTTGAATGCGCAGGGATACCAGTTATCTCATAGATATGTTCTACATCCATTGCAGAAATAATGCTTTCCAGCTGCTGGGTAGGCCGGGTGTCATACCAGGTTAATGTCGGACCAATGACATTATCATTACCATCAAGCAGGACCCCAGCCTCCCCCACACTGGCGACCGCCAGTGCAATGATATTGCCAGAATCATCCAAGGTGTTTGTTATTGTTTTAAGGCCATGTAGTATACCTTCCCAAATGAGGCGAACATCAAAATCAGTATTTTCCCCATCCACAATTTTCGGTGTTCTGAAACTGTACTGATTAATCAATTCCAGTGAAGGAATTGCGAACAAACACACCTTACAATTTGTCGTGCCAACATCGATTCCGATCGTATACATCACTCTCCCCTTTTATTTGCAAGGGACAACGTTTGTTTTATTCTGAAGCAGATCCTTCTGCTTCAAAATGGACAGAATTATTTTGCTAGCGGAATGTCACCCGCGGATGCTTCATTATTTTCTGCTGCTTCTTCTGCTTTAAGCTGTTTTTTAGTGACACGATAGAGCCACAGGCACAGCAGGAAGATGACAGGAATAAGAATCAGAGCGATAGTATTTCCTTCAAACACTTTAACTGCCCAGAAACGATACGGATTACCGCCATCGAGCAGGCTGGAAATCTCACCATCTGTTTTCAGCGGGAAATTCATGTCCCGGGCAATTTTGGTCAGGATAGGAGCCGCCGCCGACGCCACATACAAGTTCACCGCCAGACAAGGAATACCGATGAGAAATGCTCTGACAATATTCCCGCGACAGGCCAGTACAACCATAGAGATCGGAACCCAAATGTTTGCAAGGTCACCAAGCGGCAACAGTCTGTTGCCTGGAAGAACAACCGCCAGAAGCACACCGACAGGAATAAGCAGCAGAGCGGTGGACAGGACGGAAGGATGGCCTACCGCGACCGCGATATCCAGACCGATGTACAGGTCATGGCGATCGGGGTAGCGCTTCTTCAGGAAACTACGAACAGCATCAGATAGTGGCAGCAAACCTTCCATCAGCAATTTAACCATACGAGGCATAATCAGCATGACCGCTCCGAGGCTCATCGCCAGGTTTAACACACCTTTAAGATCATATTCCGCCAGCAGACCAATACCCGCCCCTAAAATCACCCCTAACATCATCGGTTCGCCAAAGACACCGAAGCGTTTCTGGATTTGGTCCGGATCCGCATTCAGTTTGTTAATGCCCGGAATTTTATCGAGCACCATGTTCCCCAGAACACCAATCGGGAAGAAAATAACTGCAGACAGCGTTGGTAATGAGATGCCTGGCAGGTTGAAATACTTCTGGATCATAGGGGCACACCAGTCAGCCATCACAAAAGTAATGGCCGCTGTGATGCCGGCAATCAGTAGTCCAAAAAAGAAATTGCCCGTCACCCCATAGACCATCGCGCCGACCATTGAGAAATGCCAGAAGTTCCAGACATCAATATCGACGGTTTTGGTCCAGTTAAGGGTAAGCATAAGTACGTTAATACCAATGGTCATTGGCACGACAAATGGTGCCACCTGAGAAGCCCAGGCGATTGCTGCCAGTGGTGTCCAGCCCAGATCAACAACAGGTAAATCAATACCGGTGTGACTGACCATTTCTTTTGCTGCAGGGCCAAGAGTATCAACCAGCAAACCAAAGACCAGAAATATACCGATAAAACCCATGCCGATGGTCAGAGCCGAACGCAGTGCGCGACTGAAGCCGGTCTGAAGACACATTGCCATAATAAAAATGATTATCGGCAACATGATCGTAGGCCCGAGTCCCAGAATAAACTGGACGGCGGAAAAGACTTTATCCATCACGCTCACCTTTATTGTTTAAGGATGGCTACGATTTTTTCCAGTAATTCTTCTTCACCAAAACCAGTAAGAAGAGGAAGACCGTTCAGAACTGGCGTCTGCAGTTCAGTCTTAACAGCTGAAGTCACAATAATTAAGTCAGCCATGCCATCCTGTTTATTAATAGTGCCAATATTTGACTGGATTGGTTCCACATTAATTCCCTGGCTTTTGCAGTACTGAACAACTTTCTCAGTTGCAACTGCAGAAGTCGCAATACCACTGGTACAGGCGAAGATGATTTTTTTGTTCATTTCAGACTCCAATATAGTAATAAGAATAACGAGGTAATAAGAACCGGTACTAATTGCCTAATAAAGACTTTCTGTCAAAATATCCATAACTTCATCCTTTGAACTCGCCCAAAGGATTTTATCCATCTCATTGCTGCGCTGAAAAAGTCCAATAAGCTTCATCAGGAATTCAAGATGTGCATCCTTTTCCTTTAGAAGTAAAAAGAAAATAACATTGACCTTCATGGTATTATCTGGATCTTCAGCCTGATTAAATACGATCCCTTCAGGACAGGTAACAACGACGAGTTTTTCTTCGCGGATATGCTCCACATCGACATGCGGGATTGCGACCCCCATCTTTTCGAGTTGCATGGCCGTCGGATGATTTTCTTCCCGGGCAATCAGTGCGTCTGGATAGCTCGGTTCTACAAAATTTTTGGATAGTAGTAATTTACTGATCGAGTTAAACAGGGTGTTTCTGTTCTGAGGAGCTTCATTCAGTATGATAAGTTCTGGTTCTAGTCTGGTATTCAAGGACATAACGCTTTGCCTCGTAATCTGTGTCGATAATTAAGGAACATGGCAAGTGACATGCATACTTGTCTATGTACAACCATGCTCAACTTGATTGAACGTTACTCCGAGCTATACATATCGCGCAACCTAAGGAAATGAGATTTGTGTCTGAGTTCACAAAAAAGCATTACTCATTTTCTGCCCATGTGAACAAAAAAAATAACAATTTGATTTAAATAAATAATTTATTTTTTTGAATGTCTGTTACTGACATTTCCATCTAGCGGTATGCTTAAAATCATGTTGCTGATAACAGAAATCTAAACGCCGTGACCGGCGCTCTTGTCTCGTCACTATCAGGAAAACGGTACCCCACCAGGCAGGCGGGGGTAACCGTACAGCGACCGGTTAAGCCGCATTCGTCACTCAGGTGACAGTGCCTGTTTCATTTGAGTATGGGTAAATGATTACCCTTTTTCAGGCGGGGAAATTCGTCTTTGGCTATTTGTAATTGTTTCATGAATGCTGAATTCGGATGCAGGGTATGCTGTCGTTGAAGGGTAGGAATTTGGCGTTGAAATGCCGACAGTAAAGAAAAGGCATTTGAGTAAATATTTCGGCTATTGTTAGAAGATGAACTACTGTGCAACTACATTCCGAGCAATGAATATCTGCGATAACGAAGGGCACCATAATCAACAATTTGCCTGGCTACTTCTGTTAAACATGGACCGTTTCAGGACTCATCCATCCATTTATTTTCCCAGACAGGCCAGATGCCATCGTTTTCCATTACTGCGCAGCATCGTCACGCTTAATGGTTGAATATCAATCAGTTGAAAGGCGCTAACGGGCGCATTGAGCAGCTGAATAACTATCGCACGAATAACTGCAGAGGAAACAATCGCGCCCTGCTCCCCTCGATCAGCCGCTCTAACAGACAACCATGTTCCCGCGCGGTCCATAACTTGTGCAATGCTTTCCCCTCCCGGCGGAGCTTCCCCGGAAAGCCAGCGCTGAAATTCCCCATAATCTTGCTCAACAACCTTTTTAATCGGGCTCCCTGCCCAGCGGCCATATCCGGGTTCAGCAAGTTCCGGAACTGACTCGCCACGCAGGCCCAGCTCACGCGTAGTCTGCCGTGCTGCCAGCTCCGGGGCGGTCCAGATTTGACTGAATGGCCCAAAGCGCTGCCTGAGCTGGCGGACCTGGTTAAGGGAAGTTTCGGTAAGGGGATCGTCAAACGGAAAGCACGAGTTCCTGTTTGCCAGGGTTTCACCCTGGCAAATCAGCTGGATCACTGAGGTCATGCCATCAGCATCCTTCCGCCAGGTCACGATGCCTCGGCTTGCGCAGCGTCCTTTCTGCAAAGGTACCAAACAGCAGCCCCGTTACGCACCACATTGTCAGCTGAGTGCCGAAAGCGCTCAGGCGAAAACGCCACAGCAGATCGGCGGAAAAGACCTCCGGGATCTCATTCACTGCGGGCATCAGCATGCAGGCGGTAATCAGCATCGCCAGCCCCGCCAACCCTCCCCACAGCGCAGCGTTCCAGCTCCCCAGCCGCGGTCTGAGATGATGGGCACTCCAGGCAGCAGTCACCACAATCACAGCGGAAACCAACAGCATGCTGAAGTAGAGCGCGGTCCGATAGCCAATCGTTGAAGGATCACCCACGGCAGGGGGATTAGGAGGATATTTCAGCCCCGGCATCATGCTCATGATCAGAAACCCGCCCAACGACAATGACAGCGCCAGCGCTCTTGCCTGGCGCGGTCCGGTTCGTTGCCAGCACAGCGACCAGACCAGAGCCAGCGCGCCGCCCATCGCCGCGCTGAACAGGATCATCCCGCTCAGCAGACCGGCACCGGACTGCGTCTTCCGGCTAAACGCTTCACCATCGGCTTCTCCCTCGTGGTGATGCCCGCCCTCCTCACCCACCTGCTTATGGGAAAGGGCTTCTTCAAATGATATCGCGCGATCGACCTGCGGCTCGCCGAAGACGTGGGCAAAGCTGAAGGCGATAATGCCAGCGAGTATCCCCGCCATCATCCCCTGTAACAGAAGTTTTCCCGTCATGATTTTGTCCTCAGTGGCAGGGGAATCCCAGCAGATGCCGGGCATCATGGAAGTATTCGTGTACCTGATTGCCGGAGAAAACGGCAGTTGCCCCTTGCTCCGCCCCGATAAAATAGACGGACAGCATCACCACCAGCGTGATAAATGTAATCCACGGCAGGATGGCATTAAGCGGGATGGGTGCCTGCTTGACTTGAATGTCATTAACGGTATGGTCCATTTTTCTTCCTTCTATCTGACTGTGAATAATATTCAGGGTGTCAGACCGGCGGATGCCGGGCTGACCGCCACGGGGACACGAAGTGCCGGGTGGTGGTGATTATGCGCCGGCGCGCAGGTGGCGCTAATCAGTGCAACCGGCATCCCGTGCGGGGTATTCAGATAAGCCTGGCGCCATTCATCGGTTCGCCGGGTCATATCTTCCTTTCCTGTCAGTTCCAGGGAGAACAGCATTTTTTCGGCGGCGGAGACCCACTGCCGGTAATAGGCATCGTTAATGCTTTCCCCCTCCCGCAATGGACTGGCTTTTATTTCCTCGCTGAAAACATCAACCCACGCTTTCCAGCTGAACTGCCCGGCCTGATGGAGGTAGACGATCAGCGAAAAAATCTGCGCCTGCCACGGATGTTCAAATGGGGCGTTATCCGCGGCGGTAGCATCGGGGGCTATCCGGATTTCTGTACTCATAGCACCTCCAGATAGTCGTCCCACAGGTCGATTCGCACCGTGTCTTTAGGCGGTGCTTTATCGCCCCACAGCTCAGTCGCGTAAAAGCTCACGCTGTAAACGTGCTGAGGATGATCGCCCAGATCGTGAGCAGCCGTATCCGGGGTGATAAAGACCCCATGATCAATCACAATCGTGCCGATCTTACCGCGGACATAGCGCGGCAGGCGGGTATGCCCCGCAGGATTGATATTTTTTGCTCTGACGCGGTCGCCAGGCTGGAAGCTGGCCGGTACATCAATATCTACCCGTGCGCAACCCCCGGTACTGACAACCGCCTGCACCATATCCTGCCGCAGCACCGGCGTTTCCGGCGATGCTGACCGCGGCTTAACCGCGCCGGCAAGCTCATCGGCGGTAATAACGCCCCTCTCCAGCAGAAGCGTCTCGAAAGCATGCATCCAGTGTTCGTAGTAGCTTTCTTCGAGATAGTGCGCCGGGGTCATGCGCTCAATGGCGTGCCGGAACATATCAACATTGAAGTGACCACCAACAAACAGAGAGGCAAAAAGCGAAAATGTGCGCCGTTCCCATTCGTGATGGAAGGGAGGCTCGTTTTCTTCAGTAATGACGGCGCCCATACCATGCATACCGCCCAGGTCATGTATCCCGTTCATCGAATTCTCCAAAAAAGTTGAAAGAAATAGCGCTTGCTACTTATCGCCCGGCTGAAGCGCCACTCCCGTGCCAATCATGGCATCACGGGTGACCAGCGCGACAAGCTGCTCCACACTCCAGCCCTCAGTTCCGGCGGGCCTTTCCGGCAGAACCAGATAACGCAACTCAGCGCTGCTGTCCCACACCCGAATTTCCCTGTCTTCACTGATGTTCAGACCAAACTCGGCCAGAACGCTGCGCGGCTCAATGACAATGCGCGATCGGTACGGCGCCGATTTGTACCAGGCGGGCGGAAGACCGAGTGTTGGCCAGGGGTAGCAGGAGCAGAGCGTACAGACCGTCACGTTGTGAACCTCGGGGGTATTTTCAACAACCATCATGTCTTCCCCCTGCACGCCTGAAAAACCCAGTTCGGCAATGGCCTCTGTGCCATCGGCAAGAAGACGGGCCTTGTAATCAGGGTCGCTCCAGGCTTTTGCCACGACAAGCGCACCGTTTCGGGGGCCAATTCGGTGTTCATACGTGTCGATAAGTTCATCCAGCGCCGCAGGATCTACCAGGCCTTTTTCCGTCAGCAGCGACTCCAGCGCTTTCACGCGAAGCGCAATTTCCTCCGGCGGTTCGGTGTGGTCATGGTGGTGTTCGTGGTCGAGAGCCATGATATTTCTCCGATAAATTTAAGGTTATTGCCGGGCCTTTGGTCCGGCGGTTTCACCCTGAGCATACGGGCTGTTAACGGCTACATCTCCTGCCAGTTACCGCTCGCTTCAAACGCGGCGGCGGCCTGATAGATAGTGCTTTCGGCGTAATGGCGCCCAATCAGCATCATGCCGACCGGCAACCCGTCAACCAGCCCGCAGGGCACAGACATGGCTGGATGACCCGTCACGTCTAGCGCAGCCGTGTTGCCAATCATCTCGAATGCCCTGGAGATATACTCGGTAATTGAACTGCCCGGTTGTGGCAGCGGCTGGGCCGTCACCGGGACGGTCGGCATGACCAGCAGATCGAAATCACCGAACGCGCGGTCATAGTCTGCCCGTGCCCGGCGGGCCAGATTCTGTGCCTTCGCGTAATAACGGCCGTTATAGCGCGTCAGGCCATACTGGCCGATGAGCATGCAGATTTTGAGCGAGGGAGAAAGCGTGTCTGCGCTGTCGCGCCAGGCAGCATGTTTGTCCAGCAGGGGGACGTCGTAGAGCCCTTCCCAGTTAAATCCCATACCGTTGCCATGCATCATCTGCATGGTGAGTCCTTCGCAACCAATAGGCGACCACAGCGCGGCGGCAAGCAGATGACCGGGCACTGATACTTCCCGGGCGGATGCGCCAAGACTTTCCAGCCGCGCAACGGCATTACGGACCTTTTCAGCAAGCTGAGGCTGGAGATTGGGTAGCTGGAATCCTTCCGTTACCACCCCGATTTTCAGCCCGCTGACCCCTTTATCAAGCGCAGCGGTATAGTTTCCGCCACGCGAGGTGTACTGGCGCGGGTCAAGCCCGTCCGGTCCGGCCATGACCTCCAGCATCAGGGCATTGTCCTTCACATTCGCGGTAATCGGTCCGGCATGATCGAGGGTGGCTTCAATCGGCATAATGCCGGTATAGGGAACCAGGCCGTGAGTAGGCTTCATGCCGTAAGCGCCGCAGAAAGCGGACGGAATACGGATGGAGCCTCCCTGATCACAGCCTATCGCCATATCCACTTCCCCGGCGGCGACCAGCGCTGCACTGCCCGATGAAGAACCGCCGGCGCTGTACCCCCTGCGCCAGGGATTATGTACCGGAGCGGGGTCTGACGTGTGGCTGCCCCCGGAGAGGCAGAAATGTTCGCAGGTGGCTTTCCCCACAATGGTGGCGCCGGCCTCAAGGAGGCGCGTTACTACGGTGGCGTCAAAAGCAGGTACATGCCCCTCAAGCGAAGCGGCGCCGTTCATCATCGGGACGCCGGCCAGGGAAATATTATCCTTCAGCACCACGGTTTTCCCGACGAGCCGGCCTTCTGGAGCCCCCTGCACTTCGCTTTTGTAATACCAGGCATTCAGCTGATTTTCTTCGCCCTCCGGGCGGTATCCTTTTTCACGCGGATATTCAACCTGTGGGATTTCATCCTGTAGCTCCTCAATCAGGTCATAGGCATCGAGATTTGGCTGCATAAGGGCAAGATATTCTGCCGCTTCGCTCTCAGAAATCTGCAGATGAAGCTCGCGTGCAAGCTGCTGCAACTGACTGGCATTGGGACGTTCAATGGACATATTTATTCCTTACATGAAAAATGACTGACTGAATCCTGTTCTGAACATAACGCACCGGCACTGCCTCTACCTGGCTGAGACGGACAGTGACCTGGTCACAAAGGACAGCGTCAGAAAACGCGTGCATAGCGGAGATTCAACCGGAAATTCTCTTCCGCGCCGTTTTCAACGCGCAGATCCCTTCCCAGCTGTATCTGGAACTGATCGCGAGGGGTCACAAATTTGGTTGCTGTGATACGGACGTTGGTGGTCTGCGCCGGATTATCCTGATTTTCACCGTCAACAGTTGTTTCACCGCCCCAGGTCTGACCGAAACCCAGACCGAACGCCAGTGTAGGATCAGGCATATAACGTCCCATAATCTGGGCTGCCCACGCGTTATCCTGCTGAAGGCGGGATGAACCAGGCCCATAATCGTTATTGTCACCGTACCAGATGGCATCACCGACCACGTCCAGCGCCCACTTTTCAGTGAAATATTTCACCCAGGCCGCCTGCAGGTCGACCTTCCAGCGGTTCTCTCCCAGATTCAGCGCATCGTTGTGGTCATAGCTGCCGCTGGGCACATAGAGATAAGGAGCAAAGCCAAAAATGTCGCCTCCTGCGTTGAGTTTGACCTTCAAAGGTACGGTAAGGATCAGATCGCTGGTACCATTGGCTGAGCCGAGGGAAGCCGCATCGCCGCCGCCAGATATCCGCCCGAAAGGCAACAGAAACTGCGGGTCCAGCGTTGCTGACTCAGAAATCTGTACGGTATGCAGCAGACGCAACATGCCGATATCAGAAGTCAGGTTGTAATCAGAGCTGACTTTGTCACCGCGGGAGTGCGCTGAGCCGGTTGAGGCGTGCTGATAATAAAGCAGCCCCACCGTGGTGCCGTCGGGAAATTGACTGTAGTCGCCAGGCGCGACTTCAACGGCGAGCGCTGGCACAGAACCAAGCAATATGGCAGGCAGGAAAAAGCGTAATGCGTGCATAAAGTAATCCCCCGGAGAATTGTTGATGGATAGCGATGTTGTTCAGCGTTGAGCGTCACGCAGCATCCCGGTCATAGGATGGCAGTTGATGTACTCGAAGGTCTGAAAGCGGACGTCTGAAACGGAAACCTCGTGGTAAAGCCGCAGTTTCTGCAGACCGGTTACCACCCGGAAAAACGTGGTGAAGATGCGAAGATGCGTGGGGTGCGATTCAGCCCAGCGCTCAAGCCGGTCCAGTGAACGCCAGAAGCCGATATCGTAGGCAATATCCAGCAGATTTCCGTTGATATCCACGTTGCGGACAAAGCGGTTGCTGTAGCAGCCGAGCGTCTGACCTTCATCCCTCAGAAAATCCATACCAGCCTGCAAAGGAGGGAGCATCTCTGTGAAGTAAAGCTGACGCTCCTGCTCATCCGCCGCCATCCAGTCCTGCCCTGAACGGATAAGCGCGATGTTGTCATGGCCCTGCACCACCACCCTGCCGCCGGCATCAGGATCGCCCGAAATAATGCGCAGTCCATCGTCAGGCTGCAGCCAGTCATTCTGAGAGGCCGGAATACGGTCACGCACGGATCCCCAGTAGCCGTGCTCCTGAATCTCTCCGCTGATCTTGTCCATTACCGCGCCGACGCCCGGCAGATCTTCTTTAAAGGCATACAGCGTCTCAAACTGCTCCGCCCGCGGGGCAATAACTTCCCGGAAATAACCGACGTCATCCTGCAGACGTTCATCAGAAGACCACCAGTGATCGAGCTCCGGCTGACGGACCCAGCGGCAGTACGCAGCCGGATCCCGCCAGTACCCCACTACGATAAAATTACCGTAGCCCTGGTTGTCGGTATGAAAAGAGATATCATGATTACCCGGCCCGTCGCTCAGGCTGAAGGTCGACACAATGTGCTGCATTGCCCGGACAGCGTTCTCACGCTTTTCCTCCCGAAACTGCACGCCCAGATAGGCCATAACGACCTGCGTCAGATCGCTACCGGCCCGTCCGGCAAACATCGGGAACGGTGGCTGATAATCGTCATGAACCCGGCGGGAAAGCGTTCGCGGGCATTTCAGGTGTTTATCAATGGCAGATTCCATAAAGACTCCCGGTAAATAGTTTCAGCGATGGGTTAATTCACCATTGATACTAAGGAGAAATCTGCCGGATACCTGGCTCAACCGGACAATCGTCTGGCTGGGAGGGACACCCCTGATATTTATAAATCAGGGGGGACTCGTGATGAAAAGAAACAGTGCAGCACTGCCCGTTAATAGTGCGCCCCCCGTCGTTTGGCGTATCTGAATACATCAATTCTCTCTGAAATCTCTCGCAAAACAGTCATGGCGCAAATATTGCTTTCAGTTTGAAACAATTCATTCTGATATGAGGTGTCGCCGTGAACAGTCATTCCGCCTCCCGGGATATACGCTATTCCACCGAACATGTTTCAGTGCATCACCGTTTCGAATACTGGAATGATGTTATTCTTCGTCACTGCATTCCTTCAGATGGCAAACCGCTTGCTGACGGCAGGTTTGACGGTGAACTGGCCGTGCGTGAAGTGGGTCTGGTGGATGTCTGCACTCTCACTTCAACGCTTCACCACTGGGAGCGAAAATCACGACATCTGCGAACGGGACCGGACGATGATTTGTGGCTCGGTTATATTCAGGGGGGATACGGACAGCTGGAACAGGGGGGACGAAAGGCATGCCTGGCGTCTAATGACCTGGTTCTTTATGATGCGGCACAGACTTTTCGCTTCAGCATCGGGGGCAAAAATAACCATCTCATACGGATCCCCCGACATCTGCTGGCAGGAAAAGTGCCTGCCAGCGACGCCCTGACCGCCACGGTCCTTGATGATACCCGTCCGGGCGTTATTCCGCTGCGTGAGATGATTTGCCAGGCAGCGAATACGCCCGTTCTGGTCAACAATTCGGATGTGGCCAGTCGCTTTTCACAAACGATGCTGGATCTGCTGATACTGAGCCTGGAGCTTCAGGATCACCATAACGTGGCTTCAGAACGCGATTTATATGCAAAAATGAGAAGCTATATCAGCAGAAATCTAACTAATCCTGAGCTAAGCGTTGAGAATATTGCTCTCGCTCACCACGTGTCAGTACGCACCGTGACCCGGACTTTTGCCCGGCATCAGAAAACGCCAGCAGCCGTTATCTGGCAGGAACGGCTTTTGGCCAGCCGCGATGCGCTAGAACAAGGGCGAGTATGCAGCGTATCTGAGGCTGCCCTTGACTACGGATTCTCTGATTTCACTCACTTCAGTCATGCATTCCGGAAAGCATTTGGCGTCACGCCCAGCTCGCTCCTGAGGCAGAAAAGCCGGTTCTTTATACAGCCCGGATAGATTGTGAAACGTAAGCAAAGCAGATAATTGATTGTTTAAATAGAAATTTAATGTTCTCAATTCTCCCTTCAGAATATCCTCCGCCAGCGTGGACGTATATACCTCTGCATCAGTAGGGATAACCGGGCGATATTCTCATCCCCGATTTCTTCATCATTACTGCGCATCCAGCTCACGGCTTCCTGCATATAAAGCGTGTTCCACAGTACCCCGGCGTTAGTAACCAGCTCTGCTGAACCCAGTCGATCTTCCTGCCATTCACAATACCGTTTTCCGATCTCTGCGCGCGGTCCGTGGCCGCTCGCTCGCGCCATTGCATGACGGGTGATATCCTTCAGCACGCCATAATCGACATATTTATCCACACGCCAGAATACAGTAGCTCCTGCATCAGCCAGACGGAGAGAAAACTGATAGCCTGGCAACCACAAAAGACCGAAGATCGGATCGCTGGAGCCGGCCATATTTGTCATTATCTCAGTCGGGTTTGTCCGGAGCAGCCTTTCCAGTACAAGTATGGAATCCCTTAGCGTATCTGGGTACGCCAGCGTCATGAAATCCTGATAGCCGATCTGAAATGAGTTTGCGACAGGTGATGCCGCGGCTTGAGCAAAGTATTTTGCGGATTAGTGCCGCATCGTCCTCAATGGATATATTGGGATAAACCCGGCGCTAACTATAACTCAACCAAAGTCCATCGTATCAACCATCCGGACTAATGCGATCGGTTATAAGATTCTCTATTTTTAAAATAAAGAAATGAATATTTTTTTGAATTTATGTAAACCTCATTTACATAAATAAATGCATTCAATTTAGCTTGCCGCTGAATATTTGTAGAAAAAAAGGAGTTTTGAACAATAAATTTGAATCAGAGTTAAAATCAAGATTAATTTTAACTTAATGATTGATTAATTAATGAAACAAAGTCATTGTACTTTTTTTGTTACATAATCGAGCGTTTTGAAAATGCGTCTGGTAAACTCACAATCAAATTATGGTTTTATATCCATGACGCTGCACTGGCTAACGGCCGTCGTGGTGTATGCGATGTTCGCACTCGGGTTGTGGATGGTTACATTAGGATATTATGATACCTGGTACCATAGGGCCCCAGGAATCCATAAGGGAATTGGTATTCTTTTAATGATGGGGCTCATAATTCGTATTTTGTGGCGGTTTATATCCCCACCCCCTCCTGCGTTAAAAAGTTATTCTAAGTTAACGCGTGTCGCTGCTGGATTCGTTCATTCATTACTTTATCTGGCACTTTTCACTATCGTCATTAGCGGGTATCTCATATCTACAGCTGATGGCAAATCTATAACCGTCTTTGACTGGTTTAGTGTACCGGCGATCGTATCGGATGCTGCGATACAGGCCGACATTGCCGGCGTATTACACCTATGGGTAGCATGGGGAGTTGTCATTGTATCTATTCTTCATGGACTCATAGCGTTTAAACACCATTTTATTGATAAAGACGAAACGCTACTCAGAATGCTGGGTAAAACGTCTTCACACCCTGAGGTTAAAAAATGAAGAAACGCTTGCTGGGACTTTCTCTGTTTACCGCGATGTTCATTTCAGGATCAGCTTTAGCTGCTGATTATAAAATTGATAAAGAAGGCCAACATGCATTTGTAAACTTCAAAATTAAACATCTTGGTTACAGCTGGTTGTACGGGACATTTAAAGACTTCGATGGCACTTTCACCTATGACAAAAGTAATCCATCGGCTGATAAGGTTAATGTAAAAATCGCTACCAATAGCCTTGATACCAATCACGCTGAACGTGACAAACACCTGAGAAGTGCTGATTTCCTCAATACAGCCAAGTTCCCTGAAGCGACGTTTGTATCTACGGCAGTCAAAAAGAATGGTGAAAAGCTTGATATCACCGGTGATTTGACACTGAATGGCGTTACCCGTCCTGTTGTTCTGGACGCGAAACTTATTGGTCAGGGCGATGACCCATGGGGCGGCAAACGTGCTGGATTTGAGGCTACAGGCAACATTCACCTCAAAGACTTCAATATTAAAAGCGACCTCGGGCCGGCATCACAAGATGTGGAGCTTATTATCTCGGTTGAAGGTATCCAACAGTAATGGAATAACTCCCGGATATAACAGATCCGGGAGTTATTTAGTTAATATGAGGATAGAGAAGTTTAGTGCCCATATTCGGGACTGTCTGAGCGTTAAAAAAACGCACCTTCGAACGAAGGGGCGTTTTTTCATTTTGGGACTTTATTGATCCACTGTTTTTCCTTTCCCTTCATCTCTGTCAGCATTGAAGGAAGGGGTAGCCCGGGCAGCGGAAGCCGGGGTTGGATAAAAAAGTGGGTCATGAGTTTACCCTCAGGCCAAGGGCGGGTTGAGCGCAGATATCACACATAGCACAGGCAGTTTTAAGCCTGTGGGTCAAAGCGACGCAAAACCGCTTCATCCAGCGCGATGGGGTCGCCCTGCAGCTCCGAACTGAGCTTCGCCATAAACTGCACGAGGAAGCGGGCGTTGTGTTCCGCCATCGCTCTCCCTTCATCGGTTTGCATCGTTTTTGGCAGCCTCAGCAGCTTGCACTGAAAATGGTCCAGCGCATAGGTACGATCGTCCAGCTTACGCCTGTCGGCAAAAGGATCGTCAGCATCAAACAGGATATTATTCAGCGCGCCGGAAACCGCGAAAACGCGTGCCAGGCCAATCGCCCCCAGGGACTCAAGCCGGTCGGCATCCTGGACAATCTTCGCCTCTTCGCTCAGGGGAGGAATACCGGCGCTGAAGCTATGCGCCTCGATGGCGTGCAGCACGGCCGGATAGCGGTCGACGGGAAAATCGGCAAATGACGACTGCAGAATGCTCTGCGTCTTTTTCGCCGCCATCACCGATGAGCGGCTGCGTTCGGGGTGGTTTTTCGCCAGGCTCACAATGTCATGAAAGTAGCAGGCGGTCAGGATCACCAAACGGTCAACCTGCCGGTTGGCGGCCAGCCGTTGAGCGGTGCTCCACACGCGACGAAAATGTGAGATGTCGTGAGCGGAGTCGCCCTGCGAGTGATGGCCTATCAGCCAGGTTTCAAATCGTTGCTGCCAGTCAACCAGTTCCATGCGCTTTCCTTTGAGAGAAGGTAGGTTGCGATCATAGCAACTTTAATCCTGATGTTCATATCTCCTGCCATCAGGCCGCGTATACCAGGCGATAGCCCCAAGGATTAACCCGACGATACCCAGGACAAGAAAACCCAGCAGCGCGCCCAGCCATTTACCCGTCGTCGAACCCAGATCCCCGTCAATACCCACTCCGGGCATACTTTGAATGTGCCCGACGACCCACCAGTAGCGCGCCATTGCCCACAGGAAATAACCGCAAAAGGCGTAAAAAGCCCATAGCGCCAGCTTCCCACCGAGACTCCGTTTCGCTTTCTCTTCCATTTAACCGCTCTCCTTCCTCAGTAACGAAACGTCACTTGCAATAAAAATGTGATTTTAGTCACATTATACAGCGAAGTTTGCCATCAGGCATCCGCAACGTCCGGGGATTTTCATCGACGAATCGATGCCTCCTGCGCAGCCTCTCGCCTGCTCCCGATAGATAATATGTCCTACACTCCCCCCGCTATATTATTTCCCTGAACAACCGACTTTATATTCCTCCGTTAGCGGTTATTTTTCGAAATTCCCGATCGTAGAAGAAGGATATTTATCGCCAGAACATACCTGAGACGCTAAACCATAAACACCATAAATTTTATAACGAGCATGAATTCACAACCACCATCAATAATTCATTGTTATAAAAGACAATAAACCAAAATAATAGCTCACTTATAACCTATAGAATATTAATATAAAGAACCAAAATGAAACATTTTGTAATATTACATATAATTTACTTACATTTTTAATTTAAATAAAAATGAACCTTCGCAGATAGTATTTATTTTGCATCGAGCACGACTCTTTGACATTCACATTAATTATAAATAAAAGGGAATATATAATGAAAAGAAAAGTACTGGCAATTCTGGTGCCGTCCTTATTAATTTCTGGGGCCGCTAGCGCAGCGGAAATCTATAATAAGAGCGGTAATAAAGTCGATTTCTACGGCAAAATGGTCGGCGAGCATATTATGACCGATACCGACGAAGGCAATCGCAACTCTGAAGATACCTCCTATGCGCGGTTCGGCGTTAAGGGTGAAACGCAGATCAACAACGACCTGACCGGCTACGGTCAGTTTGAGTACAATATGAAAGCTAACCGGCCAGAAGGCGACCAGGGCAGCGCGACCCGTCTGGCATTTGCCGGTTTAAAATACGCCAACTACGGTTCATTTGATTATGGCCGTAACTACGGGGCGGTATACGACGCAGCGGGCTACACCGATATGCTGGTTGAGTGGGGCGGCGACGGTCTGGTGCATACCGATAACTTTATGACCGGCCGTGCCAACGGCGTTGCTACATATCGCAATACTGACTTTTTTGGCCTGTCCGATGGGCTGAACTTTGCTCTCCAGTACCAGGGTAAAAATACCAACCGCGATCGTCTGAAAGCAAACGGCGACGGTTACAGCATGTCCGTTGACTACAGCCTCGACGGATTTGGTTTTGCCGCCGCCTACGGTAATTCCGACCGTACTGACGAACAGACTGCCGACGGCAAAGGCGAAACGGCGGAAGTCTGGAGCATCGCGGCGAAGTATGATGCCAATAGCCTGTATACGGCCGTTATGTATGCCGAATCACGCAATATGCTCCCGATGGAAAATAGCATCATCGCCAATAAAACGCAGAGCGTTGAAGCCGTCGTTCAGTACCAGCTCGATTTCGGTCTGCGCCCTTCCCTGGGCTACGTCTTCGCGAAAGGTCAGGATCTCGGCAACAACAGGCACGGCAATGCAGAGATCATGAACTATGTTGAGCTGGGTACCTGGTACTACTTCAACAAAAACTTCAACGTCTACACCGCCTATAAATTCAATCTTCTCGATGAGGAAGACAGCATTGTCACCGGTGCGGCGACTGACAATCAGTTCGCGGTCGGTATCAACTATCAGTTCTGATGCTATTTCACCAACCTAAGCCCGCCTCGTGCGGGCTTTTTTGTTAGCGGCTGACCGATACCAGATTCAGAGATAACCTAAGGCGCAATCGCCGGCAGTGGCTCATTTTTAAATGGGCGCAACCACAGGCTGCATCACACGACTTAGCTCACAAAATGAAGGAGATACTGGCAAACTGCTACCTTGAGCAATCGCTAAGTGATAGCTTATGAGGGCGTGAGAAGCGTTCAATCCCGTCCAGCGAGAGCCGGCATCAGATGGCATACGTAACGGTATACTGAACAACAGGAATTTAATTAAAGGATTTCGAATCAGATAGATGGAAAGATGAAGTGGCGGAGAGAGGGGGATTTGAACCCCCGGTAGAGTTGCCCCTACTCTAGTTTTCGAGACTAGTCCGTTCAGCCGCTCCGGCATCTCTCCGCTGTTGAGGTTGCTATAATGCCAGGTTCTTTGGCATTTTAATAGTTCCTGTCTCTTTAATTATGTTCAAGTGACGACTTTGCGAGCAATGTGATGTTTAAATGGCCCTGGAAAGCAAATGAAGAGTCCGACAGTGCGGGAATTCCGTGGGAACAGGCGCTTGCCATTCCTGTTTTAGCCAACCTGTCCACACAGGAGCAGCAGCAGCTTGTGCAGATGGCGGCGCGCTTTCTGCAGCAAAAACGCCTGGTTGCCCTACAGGGGCTGGAGCTGAGTCCGCTACAAAGCGCGCGCATCGCGATGCTGTTTTGCCTGCCGGTTCTCGAGCTCGGTATTGAGTGGTTGGACGGTTTCCACGAGGTGCTTATCTACCCTGCCCCGTTCGTCGTTGATGATGAGTGGGAAGATGACATTGGCCTGGTGCATAACCAGCGGGTCGTGCAATCAGGACAAAGCTGGCAGCAGGGGCCCATTATTCTTAACTGGCTGGATATTCAGGACTCTTTCGACGCATCTGGTTTTAACCTCGTAGTACACGAAGTGGCGCACAAGCTTGATACCCGTAACGGCGATCGCGCCAGCGGCGTACCGCTAATACCCTTACGCGAGGTTGCCGGCTGGGAACACGATCTCCATGCGGCCATGAACAACATTCAGGATGAGATTGACCTGGTCGGCGAGAGCGCCGCCAGTATTGATGCCTACGCCGCAACCGACCCGGCGGAGTGTTTTGCCGTCCTGTCAGAATATTTCTTTAGCGCACCAGAACTCTTCGCCCCACGTTTTCCGGCGCTTTGGCAACGTTTCTGCCACTTTTACCGCCAGGACCCGCTGCAAAGATTACGTGATAATGAAGAGCAGGACGCGGACGACACGCGAATTGTGCACTAAAACAACGAGCTGAGCTAAATTTAGCCATCTGAATCAGCTAGTTAAATTTAGTATTGACACAAAAATGCGGGGCCAGTAGTATGCGCCTCGTTCAAACGATTCCTCTGTAGTTCAGTCGGTAGAACGGCGGACTGTTAATCCGTATGTCACTGGTTCGAGTCCAGTCAGAGGAGCCAAATTCTTGTTTTCATGCCGCTTTGCGAATCCCTATGTGATTCAGCTCCAATAAGCCAGCGTGAAAAGTCTTCCCAATGTGTTTCCATTTCCCTCAGCATCGGGAAAATCTGGTGGCCATATTTGAGATCAGACTGGTTCGATAACCAAACGTCCACCAAATTTCTCTTAACGACGCAAAAATCCGCAGCTTAAAACCATCCGCTAAACCCTTCAAAGTTTCCGATTCTCATGCCCTGTACCAGCTGTTTAATCCAGGCGGTTCACGTCTTCTTTAGTATCTTGATGGCTCCGCTCTGATTGAGTCCCTCCGGCGTTGCCAGAAGCACCGGATTACGCACCGGCAGGCGTTACTCTTCCTTACGAGCAAAAAGCGATAATTACGCATTACATTCAGCAAATTAGAGACACGAGCGCGCCGTTTTCATCCTAAGTGTCGCTTAGCCTCCTGACGTACCCGGTGCAGTACATGATGTTTGATCCCGCTATAGGCCGGGTGTTCAGACAGCGTCTCGATATCGCGCTCCCGGCCAAAAGGCAGGACGATCTCCTCGACGATTTTTCCGGGCTTCGCCGACATAATCAGAATACGATCGGCAAGGAACAGCGCCTCTTCGACGTCGTGAGTCACAAACAACAGCGTGGTGCCGGTATTAAGCCAGGCATCGCGCAAGAGTTCCTGCATCATCAGACGCGTTTGCGCATCCAGCGCCCCGAACGGTTCATCAAGTAGCAACGCTTCCGGCCCCGGCAGCCAGGCGCGGGCCAGCGCCACGCGCTGTTTCATCCCACCCGAGAGCTGCCACGGCGCATGATGTTCAAACCCTTTCAATCCTACCCGCGCCAGCCACTCCAGCGCCTGCGCGTTGACCTCTGATTTGTGATATTTCCTCAATCGTGGGCCAAATGTGACGTTTTCCAGTACCGACAGCCAGGGGAACAAATTCGGCTGCTGGAAGATCATTCCCCGGTCCGGCCCCGGCAGACGCACCGTTTTGCCGCCTGCCGCCACACGCCCGCGGTCCGGCTTATTGAATCCGGCGACCAGGTTCAGAATCGTGGACTTGCCACAGCCGGAGGGCCCCAGCAGCACCACGAATTCCCCTTTTTCCAGCGACAGGCTGATGTCTTCCAGCACCGTAAACGGATGCGGTTTTGCCGCAAAAGCGAGCGATACGTTTTCCAATGTAATAGCACTCATTACTCTTTCCCCGCCCAGGGCACAAAAAAGCGCTGCAGCCCCAGCAGCAATAAATCCAGTAAATAACCGATACCGCCGAGCAGCAGGATCCCCAGCATCACGATATCGGTTCGCAGATAAGAACTGGCGTTAATCACCATCCAGCCGAGACCGGAACTTGCCGCCACCATTTCCGCCGCGATGAGCGATGTCCAGCCGATCCCGATGGACAATCTGACGGTGGTAAATAGTTCTGGCAGCGCATCCGGCAACACCACGCGCAGAAAAATCTGTTTGCGCGAAGCGCCGAGCGTTTGCGCGACACGAATGCGCGAACGGCCAATACGCTCCACCGCAGCGGACGCCCCCACGACCACGCTCAGAAAGGTGGCGATGAAAATCAGGAAGAACTTAGACGCCTCCCCGATCCCCAGCCAGACGACCGCCAGAGGAATAAGCGCGATCTTGGGCAGCGGGCGCAAAAACTGTACAAATGGATTCAGTACCGCCGCCAGACCTTCCGACAAGCCCATCAGTAATCCCAGGGGAATGCCGATGATAATGGCTACGGAAAAAGCGCTTAATGCGCGAGCCAGGCTAACCGCAACATGCTCCCACAAAGGCACCTGCCGATAGCCATCGGCCAGCAGCTCTTCGGTCGTCAGGCCAATTTCCTGCAGCGACGGAAGCAGCAGCGGGTCCACCCATTGCCGCATCGCCGCCACCTGCCAGAGGATAAAGAAAACAGACACCGAAACGACGCTGATGGCGATGTGATAACTCAATCTCATGGCGCGACTACCGCCGCGTCACGGATGTAGCGGGAGTTTATGGCGCTATCCCAGTTCGCCGGGATATCACGTTTGCGGATCTCACCAATCCCCGCCAGGAAGTTAGAGGTCTTTGTCAGCGCTTTCCCGATACCGCTGTCGGTCGTATGGGTTCCGTTGCCAAGCCAGTCCGCCGTACCCTGCTGCGTCAGGGTTGGGTATTCCAGCCCACCCAACGTATTCGCGGCAGTCGTCACCGGCGCCCCCACCTCTTTCGCCACAATCGCCGCCGCACGTTCCGGGTCGGCCTTAAACTCATCAACTTTTTCCTGATGAACTCGCAGGAACGCGCTGACGGTTTGCGGATACTGCTCGGCAAAGGCTTTACGCACGACGTAGTTGTTATAAATCAGGTAGCCATCCTTTTGCAGATCTTTGGTCGCGAACACCTGATGCCCGCCGGAGGCCTCAAGTTCCTGAGCAAACGGCGCCCAGACATAGCCCGCGTCGATATCGCCGCGTTTCCAGGCTGCGACCATTTCCGCCGGACGCAGCGGCAATAACGTTATTTTGCTGCGATCGAGCCGGTTGACGCTGATAGCGGCCTCAAGCGCATATTGCGCCGTCGAGTTTGGCGGATAGGCGACCCGTTTGCCCTCTATATCCTTAATACTGCTAATGCCGTCTTTACCTATCAAACGCTCGTAGCTGGCGATCACCCCCGAAACGCCGACAATCTCCACCGGCAGCTTTCTGACAATGCCCGCCGTTGCCGGGCTGGAGCCGAAATTGGCAATATCAATCGCGTTGCTGGCAAAATAATTTAACGCATCCGCGCCGGACGCAAATTGCACCCATTTAACCTTACTGTTTAATGCCTTATCCAAAGAACCATCGGCTTTTGCCAGCATCAGCACCTGAGAGCCGCCGCTATATGCTACCCGGACCTCCGCGGGCGCGTCGGCAAAGCTGGTATTGACCCACAGGCCACCTGCTGCAAGGAATACGCAGAGACTTTTCTTCATTTAATTTATCCTTTAAATAATAACGTTATTAATGCCACGTCTCGCGCTGCGCCAGCCATAGGTGCGCGCACTGCTGCGCCAGCGCTTCTGCGGGGTCAATCGACACGGCTAAATGCGGGGATGCTACCTCCGCCAGCGCAACCGGCACTTCCGTGCAGGCCAGCACCAGCCTCTCTGCGCCACGATCGCGCAGTGCCTGAGCCTGCAAACTCAGCAGCTCACCGCCGGCACGCAGTTCGCCCCGTTTCACGGCATAGCACCCCGGCACAAACAGCTGCCGTAGCTCTTCTGCCGTCGGCAGCACGCTGTTGATACCCAGTGCGGAGAAACCGTGCTGGAACCAACCGGCATCAAGCGTCCCCTGAGTGGCGATAACCCCGACCCGGCGAGGTTTCTCTTTCCCCTCGAACGCCGCCAGCGTAGCGTCCACGATATGCAGCAACGGCGCATCGCTGCGCTGCGCCAGCGCCTCATACCAGTGATGCGCGGTATTACAGGCGATCGCAATATGGCTGGCGCCCACGCGATTCAGCTGCTCCACCGCGTGCAGCAGCTGCGGCAGCGGCGATGGCCCCTTCCCCGCCAGCGCCTGTTGACGATCGGCAATTTGCGGGACGTTCCATACCACATGTGGAATTTGCTGCTGGTCGCTTTCGGCGGGCGTTGCGCGCAGCAGTTTATGCATCAAATCCAGCGTCGCCAGCGGCCCCATGCCGCCAACGATCCCCAGAAGAAAAGGTTTACTCATGATGACAAAGAGTCCGCAATCACCTGACGATAGCCAAACAGGCCCGCGCTTCCGCCCGTATGGATAAACACCACATTCTCATCCTGGCGAAAATGACCTTTACGGATCAGATCAATCAGTCCGGCCATGCCTTTACCGGAGTAAACGGGATCGAGCAGAATCCCCTCGTGCTGCGCCAGCAGCTGCAGCGCTTCAAGCATCCCCGCGGTGGGCAGGCCATAGCCTTCCCCCACATAATCACCGTTCGCGACCACGGCCTCACGCGGCAATTCACCCGGCACGCCGAGCAGTTCCCGCGTCTGTTGCGCCAGGCGCCAGACGTTTTGCTCCTGTTTATCGCGCGGCGCGCGAACGCTGATCCCGAGCAGAGGAATATCGCTGTTGGTGGCGCTTAAGCCCGCGATCAGGCCGGCCTGCGTACCCGCGCTGCCGGTGGCATGAACGATACGATCGATACGCAGCCGTAGCTGGCTGGACTGCCAAAGCAACTCTTCCGCGCAGGCTACATAGCCCAGAGCCCCGATAGCATTCGAACCGCCGCCAGGGATGACGTAAGGGGTATGGCCCTGCGCGCGCAGGCTTTCCGCATGTTGCTCCATCGCCTGCTGCATATCCGTGCCGCCGGGCAAATGGGCAATAATTTTGCCGCCGAGCAAACCATCCAGCAGCACGTTGCCGGATTGCTGATATTCATCACCCAACGTGGTGACGCGCTGTTCGAGAAAAATATGCGTTTCCAGACCCAGTCTGGCCGCCGCCGCGACGGTCTGACGCACATGATTAGACTGCGTGGCGCCCTGGGTAATAATAATGTTCGCCCCTTTTTCCTGAGCATCCCCCAGCAAAAATTCAAGTTTGCGGGTTTTATTACCGCCGGTGGCAAGGCCGGTACAATCATCACGTTTTATCCAGATATTTGGCCCCCCCAGCAAACGCGAAAGCTGAGTGAGAGGCTCCAGTGGCGTCGGGAAATGGCCAAAATGAAGACGGGGAAAACGCGCCAGGTGCATAATATCTCCTGTAAAAAAAGGCTCCGCAGCAAATTAAAATTCGCCGGCGGGAGTAAGAAAGGTTCGTGGAATATGGGAGTGACTATATTGATTTTTCCACTCGCGGTTTACCAAGTTTTTCAGCTATGGTTATGTTGATAAAATATATATAAAAAAAGTGGTCACTTTATTTATTCGCCACAGCTGCTTAGCAGACCATAATGTCGATCCGGGAAAACAGATAACTAAAATAATTATTGGGCGTGCAGGCAACCTCCGGTGTTTAATTCCTCAAGGGCGACAAACGCCTGCCAGCTCACCTCATCAATCCAGATCCCCTCTTCCTGACGCCGGTGATAAGCGCGCAATTCCGGTTCTCCAGGGATCTGCACATCGCGCCCTTCCTGCCCGCAGCGTACCCAGTCAACCTGCGCTAATAACGCCTGGGGGTAGCTTTCCTCCGCGCCCAATCGCGCAGGGTCAAATAAAATCGACAGCATATTGTTAATGATCCCTGCACGTGGCGGGATCTGCCGGCTTTCGGTCTCGCCGCCGGTCAGCGCCGCGCCGAGCAAGCTGCAAATCAGCGACAGTCCCGCGCCTTTATGGCCGCCAAAAGGCAGCAAGGCGCCAGCCGGCTCAGTCATTAATACGGCAGGGTCGGTCGTGGGCTGTCCGTTCGCATCTACCGCGCACCCTTCCGGGATAGCGCGCCCTTCGCTCCATGCGATACGCGCCTTATTCCCCGCAATGGCGCTGGTAGCGAAGTCAAGGATAACCGGGGGGGAGTTGCGAAGCGGAACCCCCACGCAAAAAGGGTTTGTGCCAAGCCTGGGGCGCAGTCCATCGAACGGCAGGACCACCGCCGGCGCCGCCACGTTGGCAAAATGGATCGAGACCAGCCCGGCGCTCGCCGCCTGCTCTGCCCAGGCGCCAATCCGCCCAAGATGGTGGGTATTAGACAAGCCAATAATTGCCACTCCAAACTGGCGCACGCGCTCAATACCGGCGGCCATAGCCTGCTCGCCCAACGCCTGGCCGAAGCCATGACCGCCATCAAAAGAGACAATCGGTCCGGCATCAGATAAGGTGGTCAGCGTGGCGCCGGGGTTCAAATCTCCCGCCAGAATTGCCCGAATATAGCGTGGCAAGAGGGTCACCCCGTGGGAATCGTGGCCTTTTAATGAGGACTCGACCAGGTTATCTGCCACCTTTTTGGCGATATCAGATCCAGTGCCAACCCGTTCCAGATGCCGTTGTAAAAGCGAACGTAAGTGATGATGTGAAAATAGAGGCATGGTTCTACTCACGGCCGTTGCCCGCACAATACAAAGGGCTATTAAAGAGTGGGCCGACTATAGCAAAGATGTTTTTGTTACATAAACACGAATAATGGCTAAGCTTTTCCATTTATCGAATAATAAGTGCCAAATATCGTTATTCGTTTTCCTGATATTCATAGCCATTTAAATCATTTCCTTTCCCTCCCGCCTCTGCCCATGATTTTTTGCTGAAAAGCACCTTTCCGGGGAGAAGAGATGAGTAAAATTAACGGGGTATTAGCCTGGACGCTGGCATTTTCTGTTCTTGGCGGAGTCAGCCAGCCGGCATTCGCCGAAGGGAATATTAGTATCGCGCAGCAATTTGGCATCGGTTATTTAATTCTTGATGTGGTACGAGACCAGCAGCTTATCGAAAAAGAGGGGCAAAAAGAGGGGCTGGATATCAAGGTCGAGTGGCGCACCATCTCAGGCGCGACCGGGATGAACGAGGCCCTGCTCTCCGGGGCTCTGGACGTTGCATCGGCGGGCGTCCCCCCGCTACTCACCCTCTGGGATCGCACCAAAGGTAAACAAAATGTGAAAGCAATAGCCTCGCTGGGATCGATGCCCAATTACTTATTGAGTAATAATCCGGCGATAAAAAGCATCAAAGATTTGACGGATAAAGACCGTATTGCCGTTCCGGCGGCTGGGGTCGGTTTCCAGTCGCGGACATTACAAATCGAGACCGCAAAACTATATGGCGACAAAGAGTTCAAACGCTTCGATAAAATTAGCGTCAGCTTACCGCATCCGGATGCCAGCGCGGCATTAATTGCCGGTGGTTCGGAAATTAACACCCATTTTTCCAGCCCGCCGTTCCAGTATCAGGCGCTGGAGCACAGCAATATTCATAAGATACTCAGCTCCTATGATGTGCTGGGGGGACAGGCAACCTTTAACGTTCTCTACACTACCCAGAAATTCCATGACGAAAACCCAAAAACCTATAAAGCGTTTTATCGCGCACTTAGCGAAGCCGCGAATATCATTAACCGTGATAAAAATGCGGCGGCTGAAACGTATATTCGCGTCGAGAAATCACGACTGCCCTTACCGCTGGTGCAAAAAATCGTTAACGACCCTGAAATCAGCTTTACGGTTTCCCCTGAGCGTACCGGCGTATATGCGGAAAAACTTCATGAGCTTGGCGTACTGAAAAATAAAGCCGATTCGTGGAAAGATTATTTCTTCGACGAAGCATGGGAAAAACCTGGCAGTTAAACCGCGACACCGGAGGCTCTAGTGGCAACTCAGCAAATCAACGGCCCGCTGCTGCAGGTCAGCAATGTCGATATCGAATACCGCACCCGCGAACGGCAAATACGCGCGACGCATGATGTCAGTTTTGATGTCTGGCCCGGCGACCGCTTTATTCTACTTGGCCCGTCAGGCTGCGGGAAATCGAGCCTGTTAAAAGCCACAGGCGGTTTTCTCACCCCGCGCAGCGGTCAAATTTCTCTTGCGGGGACCCCGGTTAGCGCCCCCGGCCCGGAGCGGATGATGGTTTTCCAGGAGTTCGACCAACTGCCGCCGTGGAAAACCGTGCTGGAAAACGTCATGTTTCCTCTGCTGGCCAGCCGGAAAGCCAACCGCGCGCAAGCAAAAGAGACGGCGCTGCATTTCCTGCACAAAGTTGGGCTGGCGGAATTTGCCGAAGCTATGCCCCATACCCTCTCCGGCGGAATGAAGCAACGCGTCGCCATCGCGCGCGCGCTGGCGATGAAACCGCGAATCCTGCTGATGGACGAGCCCTTTGCGGCGCTGGATGCGCTGACCCGCCGCACTATGCAGGAGGAGCTGCTGGCGCTGTGGGAAGAGGAGCGCTTTACCCTGCTGTTCGTCACCCACTCGATTGAGGAGGCGCTGGTGCTGGGCAACCGTATCCTGGTGCTTTCGCCGCATCCAGGGCGCGTCAGGGCGGAGCTTAACTGTCATCAGTTCACGCTTAATGACTTCGGCAGCGAGGCGTTCCAGCATGCGGCTCGTCATATTCACCACCTGTTATTCCCGACAACCGGCAGCAGTTCGTCTCACTCATCCGGCGAGGAGCCAGAGTATGTCCCAGTCACCGTACATTCGTCCTGAATTCGAACGTGAATTACCGCCGCTGCGAGATCTGCCGGTGGAAACGCCGCTCCCCTTAAGCCAGCGCCTGTGGAATCAAACATGGCTGCGCAAGTGTCTGATTGTGGCCCTTGTCCTCGCGCTATGGGAGATCGCCGCGCGGGTACAGCAAAACGATCTGATGTTACCCGGAGTACTTCAGACCCTGCAGGCGTTTAGCGAAGACATGCGCAATGGCGAATTGCCGGAAAAAATCGCCAACTCCCTCAGCACCCTGTTGAAAGGGTATCTGGCAGGCAGCGCGCTGGCGCTCATTGCCAGCGCGCTGGCAGTGACCACCCAGTTTGGCCGCGATCTGCTGAGCACATTAACCGCGATGCTGAATCCTCTGCCTGCAATTGCTCTGCTGCCGCTGGCCCTGCTGTGGTTTGGTCTGGGGAATGTCAGCCTGATATTTGTACTGATACACTCGGTGATGTGGCCAATCGCGCTGAATACCTGGTCCGGTTTTAGCAGCGTTCCGGAAACGCTACGCATGGCGGGACGCAACTATGGCCTCCGTGGGCCACGCTATGTAATTACGATTCTTATTCCGGCATCGTTGCCGGCAATCCTTGCCGGCCTGAAGATCGGCTGGGCTTTCGCCTGGAGAACGCTGATTGCCGCCGAGCTGGTATTTGGCGCCTCCAGCGGCGAGGGCGGTCTTGGCTGGTATATTTTCCAGAATCGCAATGAGCTCTTCACCGACCGGGTCTTTGCCGGGTTGCTAACGGTCATCGCGATTGGCCTCCTGGTGGAAGGCATCGTATTCGCCAGTCTGGAAAAGATCACGATTAAGCGCTGGGGGATGCAGCGTTAGCGCCAGCTATCTCAACAGCCAGGTCCTGTGAAATCGCTCCCTTAATCGCCCGGCGAGAGCCACGGTAGCGAATACGGGAGTCCGCCAGTTTTGCTGCCAAACGGTACCTTGCGCCGTCCTGCTGCACATGAGATCCAGCCTCCAGGCAAGGATGCTTTATGAGAAAAGCCCGCGCGGAAAACCGGCGGGCTTAGGTGATTGACGCGGTTGTCCACCCGTTACGTGGTTGACACCGCTGACCGGGCCGGACCTCGCTACCGCGAAGCAAACCGGGCGACATGCTCTGCGAGAAAATCAATTTCCTGCGGCGTGTTATAGAAAGCCAGCGACGGCCGGACGGTACTTTCATAACCAAAATGGCGCAGAATCGGTTGCGCGCAGTGATGTCCGGATCGCACGGCAATGCCGACCTGACTCAGATAGCGCCCCACGGCTTCATTTTCATGACCCGCCAGCACGAAAGATAAGACGCTGGTTTTGTTCGCCGCGGTGCCGACCAGCGTCAGGCCCGGAATAGCCGACAGCTTCTCGATCCCATACTCCAGCAAGGCGTGCTCGTACTGCGCAATATTTTCTATCCCCAGCGAGGTGACATAATCGATAGCCGCCCCCAGCCCGACGGCATCGGCAATATTGCCCGTGCCCGCCTCAAACTTATTCGGCGAGGGTTGATAGCGCGTCAGTTCAAAAGTTACGTCGGCAATCATATTCCCGCCGCCCTGATACGGGCGCGCCTCTTCCAGCACCTCCTGCTTGCCATATACGACGCCGATCCCGGTCGGTCCAAAAATTTTATGCCCGGAGAAGACGAAGAAATCGGCATCCAGCGCCGTGACGTTGGTCGGGATATGCGAAATAGACTGCGCGCCGTCGATGGCGATGCGCACGCCAAAACGATGGGCGATTTGCACCAACTCCTGAACCGGCGTGACGGTACCCAGCGCGTTGGAAACGTGGGTAGCGGACACAAAACGGGTCTTGTCATTGAACAAACGGACATATTCCTCAACGATCAGCTGCCCGTGCTCATCAACCGGCGCGACGCGGATCACCGCTCCCGTCTCCTGCGCAATGAGCTGCCACGGCACAATGTTGGCGTGATGCTCGAGCAACGTGAGGATAATTTCATCCCCCGGCCGTAACAGCGGCTTCACGTAGCTGTGCGCAATCAGGTTGAGCCCTTCCGTGGTGCCGCGCACGAAGATGATATTCTCCGGGCCGCGCGCGCCGATAAACCGCGCCACTTTGTCACGCGCGGCTTCATAAGCATCGGTGGAACGTGCGGCAAGGGTATGCGCCGCCCGATGAACGTTCGAGTTTTCGTGCAAATAATAGTGGCTGATGCGATCGATAACCTGCTTCGGGCGCTGGGTCGTCGCGGCATTGTCCAGCCAGACCAGAGGATGACCGTCCACCTGTTCGGCAAGGATCGGAAAATCAGCGCGGATCCGTTCAACCGGGATCTGCCCGACACGCGCCGGCGGCGCCGGCTTTGCGCCAACAGAAGGTCGCGCCGCGAATCCGCGAGGCGCGATATCCCCCCGGCTCTCCTGCCCCAGCGGCACCACCCGCGGCGCGTACGCGGCCTCGGCGGACCGAGGGCGTGCTGGCGTGTCGCCCAGCAGCCCTTTCAGATCCCGCGCGTCGGGCAGTCCGTAATCCCGCGCGGAGGGAGCGTCACCCGCCTCGCCCGGCCATCCGCCGGGCGCGTGGGGAAGCGTGAATAAATTACTCGTAGTCATAATATTCACCCACTTCAACGTCTTCCAGCACGGCAATGGCGTCATCGGCCAGGATCGCAGCGGAGCAATAAAGTGAGAGTAAATAGGATGCCACGCCGTTATCGTCGATCCCCCGGAAGCGCACCGACAATCCGCGAGACTGTTCGTTTGGCAGCCCTTCCTGATAAAGCCCCAGCACGCCGCGTTTGCTTTCACCGGAGCGAATCAGCAGGATATTGGTTTTCCCGCTCTGGCCTTTCGGGTTTTTCAAACCATCAACAAACAGCTTATCGGAAGGGATCAGCGGAATACCGCGCCACAGGATAAAAGTGCCCCCGTGCAAATTCACGGTGACCGGCGGCACGCCGCGTCGCGTGGCTTCACGCTGAAATGCGGCAATCGCACGCGGATGGGCCAGGAAGAAGGACGGCTCCTTCCAGACTTTTGACAGCAGCTCATCCAGGTCATCCGGCGTCGGACGGCCATTGCGGGTCTGAATACGCTGCGAGTCATCGATATTTTTCAGCAATCCATATTCATCGTTATTGATCAGCTGACTCTCCTGGCGCTCGCGCAGGCTTTCAATCGCCAGCGCAATCTGCTCTGACGCCTGGTCGTACGGCGAGCTGTAGAGATCGGCGATTTTGGTGTCCACGTTAATAATGGTCGCAATGGAATCGAGCTGGTATTCACGCGGCGTGGTCTGATACTCGATGTAGCCCTGCGGTATTTCAACGCGCGTCGGGTCCTGGCTGCATAATACGTCCAGCGGCGTATCACCCTCCACGACCTTGTTCACCCGATAAATCCCCGATTCCAGGCCTTTATAGTCGAGAAAACGGCTGACCCAGCGCGGGGTAATCGCCGCAAATTGCGGAGCCGTTTTGGTCACGTTCGCTAACTGATACGCGGCTTCACGCCCCAGTGCATTAATGCCTTTTTGTTCTGCCATGATGATTCCTTAGTGTTTGAAATAGTGGAGCTGAAGGTTAGTACTGCGGCAAACGGGTATCCACATCCCGCGCCCAGGCGTTTAGGCCATCTTTTAAATTCATCACGCGGCCCTGATAGCCCGCGCGCTGTAGTGCCCGAATTGCGAAAATACTGCGCTGCCCGATCTTGCAGAGAAACACCGCATCGACCGTCGGGTCGAATTCACCGATACGCCTGACTATCTGGCCCAGCGGCATCACTTTTGCCTGCGGAAATTTAGCAATCGCCCGTTCGTGGGGTTCACGAATGTCGATCAGCTGCAGGGGTTTACCCTCCTCTATCCAGGCGTGCAGCTCCTGGGCCGTGACGCTTTCAACCGGCACCTCCGCCTCATCGGGTTTCAGTCCACAAAACTCTTCGTAGTCGATCAGCTCATGAATCGACGGGTGCTCACCGCATACCGGGCAGCCGGGATCTCTCGCCAGCCGCAGCTCACGCTGCTTCATCTGCCACACATCGAAGAGCAGCAGGCGGCCAATCAGGCTCTCGCTGCCGCCGACGATCAGCTTGATCGCTTCCGCCGCCTGAATGGTGCCGATAATCCCCGGCAACACGCCGACAACGCCGCCTTCGGCACAGGAGGGCACCAGCCCCGGCGGCGGAGGCTCGGGATACAGACACCGGTAACACGGCCCTTCCCCGGCATAAAAGACGCTGGCCTGCCCTTCGAACTGGAAAATGGAGCCGTAGACCAGCGGCTTACCCAGCAAAACGCAGGCATCGTTAATCAGATATCGGGTTGGATAGTTGTCCGTACCGTCGACGACGAGGTCGTATTCGCGAATAATCTCCAGCGCGTTTTTACTGCTCAGGGTGGTGTTATAGGTCTCCACCTGCAGGTCGGGATTGATCGCTTTAATCTTGTCTTTCGCCGAGGCCACTTTGGGCCGGTTGATATCTTTGGTGCTATGAATGATCTGCCTTTGCAGGTTGGAGATTTCGACAAAATCAAAGTCGACGATCCCCAGCTTACCGACCCCGGCAGCGGCCAGGTAAAGCGCCACCGGCGCCCCCAGCCCTCCGGTGCCGATAAGCAACACGCGGGCTGCCTTCAGACGCTTTTGCCCTTCAAGCCCGACTTCCGGCAGCAGCAGATGGCGGCTGTAGCGGGCAATCTCCGCATGCGTCAGCTCCGTCAGGCGGTCGTCCGGGATAATGCTCGCTCTGCTCATACCGCCTTCCCGACGCCGCCTGCAATGGCGGGGACCAGCAGCACCTCAGCGCCATCGCTGACCGGGGTCTCAAGCCCGCCGGTGGTTTTAATGTTGTTCTCCCCCACGTACAGATTGATGAAACTGCGCAGCGCTCCGGTGTCGTCATACAAATGCTGCTGAATGTCCGGGAAACGCTCCGCCAGCGCCGCGACCAGCTGACCTACGGTGTGGCCTTCGAGGGTCACTTTCCCCTGGCCGTCGGTGAAGGCGCGTAGTGCGGTGGGAATCAGTAATGTCGATGCCATAGTGATAATCTCTCCGTGTTTTGCTCTGGTTTCAGGCAGCGTTGTGCCTGCTATTCACGTCATGGAACGGTTTGCACGTCCTCCTGCAAAAAGCGCTGGCGGTCCTGCGTCAGCCGCCAGCTGGTCAGCGCCCCCGCCTGCCGCTGCGCGACCGCCACGATGATGTAGGCGTAAAACGGCAGCGCATGCTCGCGGTCAAATTCCGACGGAATAGCCGGATGATCGGGGTGCGAATGGTAATAGCCGACCACGTCCACTCCCTGAGCCAGCGCCGCGCGCTCCGCCCGCAGGGAGTCGTCGGCGGTGATGACAAAACGGTGGTATTGCTCCTCCGATTCGCGGGCATTGACGATGGGGAAAATCGCCGTCACGCGGGCATCGCCCTGCGCGGAGAAATGGCCAAAGAGCGCGCCGCAGCATTCGTTGGGATAGGCCTTTTCCCCTTCAGCGCCAATCTGCTTTGCGATTTTGTGGGTCAATTCAATCATCGGTTTCATTCCAAAAAGAGTCAGTCAGGTAACGCGAGCCGACATCACACAGCAGCGTGACCACCACAGATCCCGCCGGCAGCGTGCGGGCCAGCCTCACGGCGGCGGCTACGTTTGCGCCGGATGAAATGCCGACAAAAATGCCATCGCGCCGGGCCAGACGCCGCGTGATGGCGTAGGCCTCTTCGGTGGTGACAGAAATAATGTCGTCGAACAGGGTTTCGTCGAGAATGCCCGGTTTAATGCTGCTGCCCATATGCTTGGTCCCTTCAATGCCGTGGAACGGCGAAGCGGGCTGCACGGCGAGCGTTTTAACCTGCGGATTCTCATATTTGAGCCGCCGCGCGGTGCCGACAAAACTGCCGGAGGTGCCCATCCCCGCGACAAAATGGGTGATTTGTTGCCCGCTCTGGTCCCAGATCTCTTTTCCGGTGGTCGCGAAATGCGTATCCGGATTAACGGGGTTGTTATATTGGTCGGGATAAAAATAGCGTTCCGGATGCGCAGCAACTTGTGCCTGAACTTCAATATATGCGCCGTCGGAACCTTCAAGCGGATCGGTTTCCACAATCGTGGCGCCATAATGACGAATAATTCGTTTGCGTTCCGGGCTGGTATTCTGCGGCAGATATAGCCGGACGTGATATCCCAGCGCCGCGCCAATCATCGCGTAGGCAATGCCGGTATTGCCGCTGGTCGCATCAATAATCGTTTTACCCGGCGTTAATAAACCCCGCGCAATCCCGTCCAGCACCATGGCTTTCGCCGCGCGGTCTTTCACTGAGCCGCTGGGGTTCATATACTCTGCTTTTGCCAGCAGCGTTACGCCAGGCAACTCTGCGGCAAAAGAGGGCAACGTTATTAACGGCGTAGCGCCGATCGTCTCAAGCAAATTCATAATAATTATCACGCCGTTATTTTTGTCTGTTGTGCTGCACTGACCATTCCATTGCATTATTGGAATAATTAAATCCCATCGCCGTCGCTGAAATGTTTTTGTTGCGCTCGGGCCTGCTGCACATTACTGTCCGGCGGAACATCGCGGGTCAGCCATATATTCCCGCCGATGCTGGAACGCGCGCCGATGGTAATTCGCCCTAATATTGTCGCGCCGGCATAAATAACTACGTCATCTTCTATTATCGGATGGCGAAGGTAGTTTTTTTGCAACTGCCCGTCTTCACCGGCAATAAAGCGTTTGGCCCCCAGGGTGACGGCCTGATAAATACGCACCCGTTTACCGACGATGGCCGTTTCGCCAATCACCACGCCGGTCCCGTGATCGATAAAGAATCCATCATCGATCCGCGCGCCGGGATGAATATCTATTCCGGTCTGGCTGTGCGCCTTCTCGGACATAATTCGCGCCAGCAGAGGCAGATCGAGCTGATGCAGCTCGTGGGCCAGACGATAGTGGATCACGGCATGAATTCCCGGATAGCAGAGCAGCACTTCATCCATGCTGCGCGCGGAGGGATCGCCCTGATAAGCCGCGAGGATATCGCTGTCGAGACGCTGACGGATGACCGGCAAACGGTTGGCAAACTGCTGAACCCGCCTGACCGCCTCTTGCGACAGCGCCTGACTCGCGCCCTCCTCGTCCTGCTCATCCGACTGATAATAGAGTTCCAGAAGCGCTTCTTCGGTGAGCCTGTCAAGCGCGGTGCCTAACAAATGGCCGACGTAATAATCTTCGCCCTCTTTGCGTAATTCGACGTCGCCTAACCGCATCGGATAAAGCACTTTTATCAACGTATCGGCGACTGAATTAACGCTTGCCCGGGAAGGTAAACTACGTTTATTACGATAATTATTTTTCGAATGTTCATCGCGCCACGCCTGACGAACGCGACGCAGTTCATCGACGACATTATTTAAATGCCAGTTATTTTCTCTTTTCGGCATGAGATACAATTCACCCGCTTCCGGCATAATAATATCCTTCTTAAAATCACATCGATAAATCTGTTTTCTGCGTTACCTCACTTTTATGCATTACCCACATTAAAAACAAATAACCTTATTGACTTTGAATAGCTGAAAAGAATAAATACATAAAAATCAACAGACTAAATTCAGAATGGCCTCGCGGCGCCAGCATTCATTGAGGCCAGGGACGTTTTCCCCCTGCGGCAAAACCGCCAGGCTAACCCGCGGGCACGGCGCTGAGTCTGTCCACAAAGTGGCTACTTAACTCTGTGGATAACCTGGAGTCAGATTGCTGCAGAGGGCGTGAGGCCGACCACGGCGCCGAATGTGCAAATTTTAACCAGCGGTTGATTGAGTGGACGAGCCGCGGTCCGTTGAGTATTGCCGCATATTTATTTATGTCCCAACGCATATCGCAGTATTATATACAGCGCTTTATGAAGTGAACCTGGGGCGAACTCCAGTGCGGTGCCCCTTTAAGCGTGTCTTATCCGACAGCCTTTAGCGATGAATACGGTTCGCCGCAAGCGGGCGTCCTGACGATGCAAGGTCTCAGGTCAGGAGAGCCTTGTTGTTACCTTTGCCAGGCATATCGGAAGATTTTTGACCCCTCCAGGGACGGGACGGCCCGCAGCCAGTTTAACGGGATGGCCTGAATCACAGGTAAACAGATGTTCAGCAAAAAACCCTTTCTCCGGCCTCTGCTTATTTTGCTCACAACCGGAGGCGTTGTACTCACGTCACTCCTTCTGTCAGGAACGATGCTGATTTTCCAAAGGAACAATATTGAGGCGTCACTCCTTGACAGCAATCAGGCCTACGCCCGAAAGCTTGCCGACACGACGGACCGTTACCTGGCTTTTGCCCAGCGCGAGTTAGCCTGGAGCGCTTCGTCTATCCGTAGCCTCTCTTACAGCCAGCATGAAGTGGATCGCCTTCGCCTTCAGTCCGGTATCTTTAACTCTGTGGGGGTTGTCAACGCTCAGGCAGCACTGGTTTCGACGTCCCCATACCTGCCGGCGCTTACGGGAGTGACGCTGCATTCACGCGCCAACCAGCTCGCTCTGGCCGCGCGGTCGCCCTTGATTTCCGAACCATTCACGTCGGTCGCCGGGAATGAGATGATTCTGCTCTCACAGCCCGTTCTGGCACCCGATGGCCGCTATCTGGGGTATTTAGGGGGCAGCATCTATCTGAAAAAACAGAGCATGCTGAGCGATATTCTGAGCCTCCATTTCTATGAAGATAACATCGCCATCAGCGTCGTCGATAATCATGGCCGGATTATCTTCAGCAGAGATACGGCCCAAAAGGGTTCGTTCCTGCCCCTGCCTCCGCAGGTCCAGGCCGCACTGCGGGCGAATAAAAGCGGAAACTATACCGGGCTTTATGAAAGCCATAAAAACCTGGTCGGCTATGCCAGCCTTAACCAAACTAACTGGAATATTTTCGTTTCAACCCCCGCCGATACGGTCACCCGCATGCTATGGCGGACGGTCGAAAAAATCTCAGGGTTTGTTCTCGCTATCCTTCTTCTTATCGCCGGGGGCGTGGCTATTTTATCCTCCTACATTGCGCGTCCGCTGGAGCAGCTTGCGGGACGAGTTCGCGCCACGGACGGCCTGACATCGCCGGAAAAACTCTCGACGATCAGGGCCTGGTATCAGGAAGCTGACATGCTGCGGGACGCGATGGAAAACAGCTTCCGCTCGGTATCGGCCCGCTTCGCCACGCTGAGCGATGAGGCCATGACGGACCCGCTGACCGGACTGTATAACCGCCGGGGATTTTATGAACAGTCGGCCCGCGTCGGGGACGCGGAGAATCAGTACGTGATTGCCATAGACATCGATCATTTTAAAACCATTAACGATCGGTTCGGGCATGACACGGGAGATGACGTGTTGGTTCGTATTGCTGACCTGCTGAAGCAGACCTGCCGGGATGGGGATATCATCAGCCGCTTCGGCGGGGAAGAGTTTATTGTACTGCTCCCCGACTCGACGCTTAACGGAGCTATGACGATGGCGGAGAGGATCCGCAGAGTCATGGCCGGGGCGACCTTCTCCCGTGCAGGACATATCACCATCTCCGCGGGCGTGGCCGGGCTGCGGGAATGCGATGGCGACAGGGAAAGGCTTCTTCGGATGGCCGATCGGGCGCTTTATCAGGCCAAACAGCTGGGACGCAATCAGGTCGTACTCAGTGAGTACCCTCCGGAGCCCGGCAGTAAATAACCGCGATACCCGGATCTCCACCGTTCCGGGCCGATCGGCAGAACGGGAGCGTCCTGAGGCCGTCGATTTGCCGGACGCGAGGGAAGGCCGCTCCGTCGGAGAAGCCAAATGAGAAAAGCCCGCGGAGGAAACCCGGCAGGCTTTTGCTTTCTCAACTCACTTTCGCCTACGCTAGCCGCCGAACGTGGACGGTATCGCTGAGTAGCCGATATTCACCGGCATTCCGGAACGACGCAGCATGACCTCGCTGGCCCGGTTAGCCTCAACGCCCTCTCCTTGCACAAACGCCTGCAGCCCCGTGGTCATAGGCAGCGGCACTTTTCGGTCTGATTCGTATTCCGCGCGGTTGCGCGAAAGCGGCTCGTGAACCTCAAGCCAGCGGCTGCCGTCCGGCTCGAGGGTATATTTCACCGGCCGATCGATAATCTGCACCCGCGTCCCCACCGGAACGTTATCGAAGAGATACTTGATATCGTCGTTACGCAAGCGGATACACCCCTGGCTTACCCGCAGCCCGATACCAAAGTTGGCATTAGTGCCATGAATGGCGTACAGCCTGCCGATATAGATTGCGTACAGCCCCATCGGGTTTTCCGGGCCGGCAGGCACGAATGCGGGCAGGCTTTCTCCCCTTTTGGCATACTCGCGGCGGGTATTCGCCGTCGGCGTCCAGGTTGGCGCCTCCTGCTTACGTTCAACCGCCGTCACCCAGTTGCGCGGCGTTTCGCGGCCCGCCTCGCCGATGCCTATCGGTAGAACCTCAACCGTGGTCCCCTCCGGCGGATAGTAGTAAAGGCGCATTTCCGCGACGTTAACCACAATCCCCTCACGCACCGTATCGGGCAAAATAAGCTGCTGCGGTACGATCAGCGTCGAACCCGACTTCGGCAGATAGACATCGACCCCGGGATTGGCTTCGAGCATATTGCTCAGCCCTTGCCCGTACTGCGCGGCAAACGCCTCCAGCGGGAGCGTATTACCGTCCGGGACGGTGATGGTTTGCGGGCTACCCACAAGGCGGCTTCCTTCCGGCGGCAACGGGTAGCTAACGGCCAGAACGCTCTGGCTTGACAGGATAAATAACAGAGAGCAAAGCAGTTTCACACGCCGCACCATTTCCCTTCCTCAGTCGCGACAATCGTGAATGAATTATAGCTTTATTATCGAAATCTTATATACCGACTCACGGCGGTGGACCACGTTCCCTTGTCCACTGCCGGTATTCCGTTAGATCTGGTAATCGATCGCCGTCTCTTCCGGCTCCATCGCCTGGCGTTTAATTTCATCCAGCGACAGTCCGGCGTTGCACAGCTCGATAAAGCGCCAGACGTAGTTACGCTGTAGCTGTCCGCGCTTTAAGCCTAGCCAGACGGTATTGGCATCAAACAGATGGCGGGTTTCAAGACGCGTGAAGGTGTCGGACTCTCTGGCATCGCCCGACTGTTCGGCGACCAGCCCTACCCCGAGGCCAAGCTCAACGTAGGTTTTAATGACGTCGGAATCCTGGGCGCTGAGGACGATATCCGGCATCAGCCCTTTGCGATTGAAGGCTTCATCGATACGCGAGCGTCCGGTGATCCCCTGACGATAGGTAATCAGCGGCCAGCGGGAAATGGCTTCCAGGGTGAGCGGCGTCACCTGCACCAGCGGATGATCTTTTGGAACCAGCAGGCTGTGGTGCCAGCGGAACCAGGGAAAGGCCACCAGCGTCGGATCGTTGCTCAGCCGCTCGCTGGCGATGCCGATATCGGCGCCTCCGTTGTGCAGCAGCGCTTCGATCTCCTGCGGCGTCCCCTGCACCAGCTCCAGGCGAACGTCGGCAAAAAGCTCGCGGAAGGCCTTAATCACCGGCGGCAGGCTATAGCGCGCCTGGGTATGCGTCGTGGCGATGGTTAATACGCCCGAGGCGTCGTTGGTAAACAGGTCCGCAAGACGGCGGACGTTGCTGGCTTCATTAAGAATGCGTTCGGCAATCGATAACAGCGCTTTACCCGGTTCCGTCATCCCCAGCAGACGCTTGCCGCGTCGGATAAAGATTTCGATCCCCAGCTCTTCTTCGAGTTCACGAATATGGCGACTGACGCCCGATTGCGATGTGTAGAGCATATTGGCGACTTCCGTCAGGTTATAGTCCTGACGGGCCGCTTCACGAATTATTTTTAGTTGCTGGAAATTCACCCTTTCCTCCGGGCTATCAGACATAACATATGCTCTATTGTTAGAGTCTGTTGTCCCTGCTAACAAATAATAAAAACCAGCAACTTATTCCATTCAGGAATATACATTAACTCACCAGCAGCAGTTCACGGTTCTCCAGCGAAGGGCGGCTCACCAGCGACAGCAAAATTTCCTTCACCGCCTGCGCCTGCGGCGACAGGCTTCCCTTGGCAGACATATTCAACGATAGCGACAGGCTCATGGACGGCGTGCTGATACGCGCCATCCAACCGTTAGCGGCGCTGCACAGCGAGCGAGCGGCGGATTCCGGCAGCACGGTGGCCCCCATTCCGCTGGCTATCGCCGCGGTTAAGGTCGTAATAGACTCGATTTCGCCGATGATTTTTGCCGACAGCCGCCGCAGGGTAAAGGCTTCCGTCACCCTCGCCCGCACCGCGCTGTAATCGCGGGGCAGGAACAGATTCATCTCGGCAACCGCCGTCAGGTCAACGCTTTGCCCCGGGCAATCCCGGGTACCGACCAGGTACAGGTCCTCTTTCAGCAGCGGCTGGCTGACGATACCGGCAACCGGCGAGCGCTCGTACAGCACCGCCATATCCAGCTGACCGCTAAGCAGCTTATCGTTAAGGATCGTTCCGCTGCTTTCCTGCAGATAGACCATCACTTCAGGAAGTTCGTTACGTACCGTTTGCAGCAGCGGCATAGTAATGGCGGACGCCGCCGTTCCCGGCGCCAGGCCGATAGAGACCTGGCCGCTGAGGATATGGCCCACGTTATTGACCGCCAGCTGCGCCTGCTCGCACTGGCGCAGAATGGTCCGGGCGTGGGTATAAAGGATTTTCCCTGCTTCCGTCGGCGTGACGCCTCGCTTCGTACGAATCAGCAGCTGCTGGTCCAGTTCACCTTCCAGGGTCGCAACCTGCTGACTCAGCGCGGGCTGTGCGATATGCAAGACTTCGGCTGCCTGGGTCAGACTGCCAATATCGACGATTTTCACAAAATACTTCAGTCGTCTTAAGTTCATTTTGCCTCCTGTAAGGAACGCCAGTACCAACGCTGGCAATTGAGATACAGAAGGTTTTGCAATTTACTTGCCAGTTTTATTCTGCCCGGCGTAAAAGCCGCCGGACGCGGCGTAATAAGCGATTCCGATTGCTGCAGGGGATTTTTTTGCCCGGTAAGCAGATTACGATATGCCCCATTAGGGGTACATTTGCACCATCGCGGTGCGCAGCGGCGTAAAACTGCGTGAACATCACCCGACTGCTGAAATTGTCAGCAGTCAAACTCATTCCGATGATTCAGCCTTTGACAAGGTGGAGCGCCGCCGTTAATATGCGCCCCGTTCACACGATTCCTCTGTAGTTCAGTCGGTAGAACGGCGGACTGTTAATCCGTATGTCACTGGTTCGAGTCCAGTCAGAGGAGCCAAATTCTTGTTTTCATGCCGCTTTGCGAATCCCTGTTTAATTCGAATTCAAAAAGCCAGCGTGAAAGTCTTCCCGATGCATTTGCAGTTTTCCTCCGCGTCGGGAGAATCTGAGGTCAGGCGAGTTCGATAACGGAATAACCCCTGATATCTCCTGGCGACACAAAAATCCGCAGCTTAAAACCATCCGCAAACCTATTCAAAGTTTCCGATTATCACGGTCTGTATCTTTTAGCTCATCCAGGCGGTTCGCGTCCCTGGTATCTGCCTCGTCGTCCTGTACTCTTTCCGCAGTAATATTTCTCAGTAACGCTTAACAAACCGCACCGGCATACTGCGAATCCCGGTGTGCTTATTGCTGCGCACCCAATTAACATCGCCATCCAGCCTGAAGCCATCCACCTGCTCCAGCAGGTGGTGCAAAATAACGCGCATTTCCAGCCTCGCCAGCTGAGCGCCAAGACAGCTATGTCCCCCGCCCCCAAATGCCATATGCAGATTTTTCTGGCGGCCAATATCGAACGCAAAAGGTTGCTCATAATAAGCATCATCCCGGTTGGCCGACGCCCACCATAACGTGACTTTCTCCCCACGGCGAATCAGCCGATCGCCGATAGTCACATCGCGCGTTGCCGTTCGACGGTTATAGGGGGTCGGTGAAGTCCAACGCAGTATTTCGTCGAGCGCTGAATTCATCAGGCCGCCGTCCTGTTGCAGGCGCAGCCACTGCTCTGGATGGTGAATAAATGCCAGAATACCGCCGGCAATGGCGTTACGCGTGGTTTCCAGCCCCGCCACCATAACCACGCTGAAGACCATCAACTGCTCCAGCGGCGTCAGTTTTCCCAGCCCTTTGGGTAGCTCGCCTGTCACGGCCAGCGACACAATATCGCTGCCTGGGTTCTGGCGTTTCTCTTCGACGAACTTATGCCCGTAGGCCATAAAGTTCTTCATCCCCTGCTGGCTACTGATGCTGGTTTCCCCCAACTGACGGTCCGAATAGTCCAGCACGGCGTTAATCCACGCAAAAATCTGATGGCGATCGTCGTGTGGGATACCGACTAAACTGGCGATAGCAAACAGCGGCAGCTCTGCCGCGATGGCAGAGACGAAATCGACACGTTCCTGCTGGAGCGCGGCCTGTACGGCAGCCCCTGCTGCGGCAAACAGAACATCCTCCATCGCCGCCACACGGGCATTGGTGATGGCCGGAGCAATCAATCTGCGTAGCGCCTTATGGCGCGGATCGTCCATCATATTGATTACCGATCCCGGCCCCATTTCCCGCGGCAAATCCTCAATCATGGTGCCCCCGCCCTGCCGATCGCCGCCACCGGCGGAGGAGAAGGTGTCGTTATCTTTCGCGATGGCCGCAATGTCGTGATAGCGCGTAAATACCCAAAATCCTTCGCCATCGGGCGTTAGCGCCGTCCGGGGATGGAACAATGCCCCGTGGTGGCGACGCAGGTCGGTGAATACCTGATGTGGAAACCCGCGGCTGAACAGGTCCAGATTGGTCAGATCCACGTCAGGCAGCGGCCAAAACTGCGCGGCCTGTTCACTGTTGATAATCGCTTCGGACATCGTTACCTCCCCGGTTTATTGCAGACGCCAGCCTTCAGCACGGTTACGCGCCTGCCAGAAATCGGCATAGCGACCGCCTGCGGCCAGTAATTGCTGATGGTTGCCCTGTTCGATAATGTGCTGCCGATCCAGCACCAGAATCTGGTCAGCGTTTTGGATGGTCGAGAGCTGATGGGCAATGACCAGCAACGTACAGCGATGGTGCAGAGACTGTAATCCGGCGGCGATCGCGGACTGATTCTCTGCGTCAAGAGCGCCGGTAGCCTCATCCAGCAGCAATATCGGCGCGTTTTTCAACAATGCGCGAGCGATGGCGACACGCTGGCGTTCACCGCCGGAAAGCAGGCCGCCGCCCTCGCCAACCTGACTTTGCCAGCCATCCGGCAGACGTTGCAGCAGCTCGTCCAGCCGCGCCAGCCTGACCACCTGCGCAATTTCCTGCGCATCGGCGTGCGGATTGCCAATCAATACGTTTTCCCGCAGGGTGCCGCTGAACAGATAATTGTCCTGAAAGACTGGCGCGATCAGCGACATGTGCTCGCGACTGCTTAACTGGCGCAGATCGGTGCCTCCCAGCGTAATGCTGCCGCCGTCGGGATCAAAGAAACGCGCGATCAAACGCATAAGGGTGGTTTTACCGGCGCCAGAGAGGCCCACCAGCGCCGTGGTGGTGTTGGCGGGCAGCGTAACCGACACATTTTTCAGGATCGGCCGCTCGGGTTGATAGCCAAAAGTCACGTTATGCAGCTGAATGCTGGCCTCGCCGCTGTATGGCTGCGGATCGTCGGCCTGCGGCAACGGTTGCTCGGCCAGTACCCGTTCCACCGCATCCATTTGGGCAGAAGCCATACGGATCCCGGAACCATAGGCGGCCACTTCGGTAAGGGGATCAATCACCCGGTTAATCAGCACCAGCAGCGCCAGCAGCGTGACCAGCTGCTGCGGATCGTTATCGGCCAGCCCCAGCCAGGTGACGCTGGCCATCAACGTCAGGAAACTGAGCTGCGCCAGCCAGGAGTTCGCCAGTAACGGCGGCAGCACCAGCCACAGCTGGCGTTTACTGGCCCGATTTTGCGCCACTAAGGCCGCATCAAAATTGGCATGTCCCTGTTCGCCGCAGCCGTGAGTCCGCAACACCATTTGGTTCTGCGCAAACTCAAGCATACGTTCGCTGGCTTCTGCCGTGGCATGGTGAACGGCTTCGTCCGCGGCGCGACCCAGCCTGCCCGCCCACCAGTAAACCAGCGCCACCAGCGGAAAAATCACCAGCGCGATCAGCGCGATACGCCAGTCGAAGAAAAAGGTAATCGCCACCACCACCAGCGGTGTCAAGGTGGCGCGCATTAACGGGCTTAATTGATGGGCGGGCAGCCCCAGGATTTCCATCACCCCCTGACTGAGCAGCACGCCAAGCTGGCTGGTATTGGCGGGACTAAACCAGCCCAGCGGCAGAGTCACCACATGGTCGCCAATGCGGTGACGTAAGGTATTCAGTAGCGCGATGGCCACCTTGAAGCCGCCCAACGAGGCAACGTAGTTAAGATACCAGGCGAGCAGCGTACCCAGCGTGAGCGGCAATAACCACCATGTCGCCCGCGTGATATCAGCCTGCAATAGCGCCTGGACGATCGGCACGACCATCGCAAAAGCGATCCCCTGCACCAGGCAGAAAAGCACCATCAGGATCAGGTAACGTCGCAGAACCCTGGCGTTATCATTGCCCAGCAGTGACGAGAGACGGGTCAGCAGCATACCTCCTCCTTTGATGGTGAGAACTGCGCCTGCCACAGACGCGCGTATTCCCCCTTGTTAGCCAGCAGCTGGCTATGCGTTCCCTGTTCCGCAATACGTCCCTGCGCCAGCACCACGATATTATCGGCGTTAACCACCGTCGCGAGGCGGTGAGCCACCACCAGCAGCGAGCGGTTACCCTGTTGAGAAATGAGCCGGGAGAGCGTGTCCTGAATGGCGGCTTCTGATTCGGCATCAGCCTGTGCCGTGGCTTCATCCAGCACCAGCAGCTGCGGCTCCTTGAGTAGCGCTCTGGCAATACTCAGGCGCTGCGCTTCCCCGCCCGACAGGCGGGCATCTTCGCCATAGACCGACTGATAGCCGCGCGGCAATTGCAGAATGCGTTGATGGATATTGGCTGCCTGCGCCGCGGCAATCACTTGCCGATCGGTTGCCTGCGGATGACCCAGGGCAATGTTGTCTCTGATGCTCAGTCGCAGCAGTCGTACCTCCTGAAAGACACAGCCAATCTGGCGATAGAGATGGTCGGTCGCGATATTCGCCAGATCGACACCCCCCAGCATAATCCGCCCAGCGTCGGGTTCGGCAAAGCGCAGGAGTAACTTCGCCAGCGTTGATTTGCCCGCTCCGGATGCGCCAACCAGCGCCGTTACCGTACCGGGTTCCAGCCTCAGCGATATGTCATGCAGAATCTGGCGATCGGGCCCGTAGCTGAAGCTGACGCGATCAAAACGCACCTGGCTGCCCGCATTGAGCATCACCCGCTCCGGCTCCTTTTGTTGAGGGATCGCCAGTAACCCGGCCAGGCGAGCAAAAGCCCCCTTCGCCATCTGCAGCGACTGTGCGCTGCTGCTTAACGTGCCAATAGGCACCGAGATCCCCAGCCCCAGCACCGCAAACGGCAGGAGTTGCCAGATATCCATCCAGCCGAAATGAATAAAGGTGACGCCGCCAACCAGCACCAACAGCAACAAGGTGATCGGCGCGATAATCACCCCTGAGAGACTTTCCGGTTTGATCAGCGGGCGCACCCAGTCGAGAAAGAAATCGCGAAAGCTGTCTACCGCCCGGCGATATGCCTGATGAGCAACGCCATGCTGGCCGAAGGTTTTCACCACCGGAATGCCCTGGACAAACTCCACCACCGAGCGATTGACCTGCTCCAGCTCCTGGCCGTATTCCGCCATTTTGGCCTGACTGGCACGCATAATCTGGCGATAGAGCAGAAAAAAGAACGGTAGCGGAATCAAGGTAATCAGCGTCATCCGCCAATCGATGAACAGCAGGTAGCCGTAGACGCACAGAAGGGTGGCGGCGGCGTTTGCCAGATTCAGATAGGAGTGCGCCACCAGGTGATGAATGGCGGTCACGTCATCCTGCATACCCTGCTTAATCCTGCCGCTGCTGTTGGCGCTGAACCAACTGAGCGGCGCGTGCGCCATACGACGCGCTAACTGGCGGCGCAGCCACAAGGAGAACGCATTATCAGCGAGGTGCGTCGTGAGATCGGCCAGCCCGCGCAACGCCAATCCTCCGCCCAGGCAGAAAGCGGATATTTTCACGATATGCCAGGCCAGGGCCGCGCGATCTGCCTGCGCGCTCATCAGCACCCGCGCCAGTTCAGTCAGACCAATCAGCGGGGCCAGCACCAGCGCCGATGAACCCACCTGAAGTACCACCGCCAGCGCAATCCAGCCGCGAACCGGTCGTAATAGCCCGGCCTGCTGAGGTTCAGTCTCGCATGTTGAAGTCATCACAAATCTCCTTGTCAAACACCGCGCCTGAATCAGCGTCATCGCTGCTGAGATGCAGACCTGCGGTGCAAATCTGTCTGGCTGCCGGTAAATCATGGGTAATAAAAAGCACTGCCATGCCCTGCGTCAGTAGCTGACTCAGCAGTTGCAGAATCGTGCGGGTGCTGAGCACATCCAGCGCCGAGGTCACTTCATCGCAGATAAGCACGCTGGGCTGACCTGCCAGCGCACGCGCCAGCGCCACGCGCTGCTGTTCGCCGCCAGAGAGCTCTCGTGGCAAGCGGCGGGCGTAAGCGCCGGGCAGTCCGACCTGGTGCAGCAGCGCGGCCACGCTGCCTGGATGGGATAATCGGTACCGATCGAGCGCCTGCTGTAGCTGTTGTCCAACGCTGCGTAGCGGGTGCAGCGAATGGGCTGGGTCCTGAGGCACCAGCGCGATGGCGCGCTGCTGTTCGCGAGAGCGCCGGCGCACATCGCTCGCCAGCGGTCGATCGCCAAGGGTGATAGCGCCCTGATGGGGTGGATTTAGACCCGCCAGCGATCGCGCGAGGGTGCTTTTGCCAATGCCGGATGGCCCGGTGACAGCAAGGCACTGCCCCGGATGCAGCGCGAAACTCAGCTCTGGCAACGCGGTCTGTCGGGAATGCCCCGGATGCCAGCGCGAAACCCGCAGCAGTGGCTCACCCTGAGTGGCTACCGGTCGCGGCCAGGTCACAGGAGACAACCACGCGCGCAGCAGCGGGCTTTTGGGAGCGGCGAAAAGCTGCCGGGTGTCGCCATATTCCAGCTGCTGCCCGTTATGCAGTACCAGCATCCGCTGCGCTATCTCCGCCACGGCGCTGAGTTGGTGACCGATCAGCAACAGGGCAAAGCGATATTGCCGCTGTAACTGACGCAGTTCCGCCATCATCTGCTCACGATGTCGCCGATCTAATCCGGCGAAGGGCTCATCGAGAATGAGGAGCTGCGGGCGCTTCAATAACACCCGAGCGAGTGCGACCCGACGACGCTGCCCGCCGGAAAGCTGGTGGGGGAAACGTTGCAGGAAAGCGTTATCCTGCGGCAATCCGAGTGAAGCCAGCACCTCGCTAATGGCGTTGGCATCGCCATGATGAAATTCATTAAGCTGACGCCGCACCGACATACCTGGCGTCAGCTCCTGTGCCGGGTCCTGGCCGAGCCAGGCGGTATGCCTGAATCTGAGCTGCCGGAGCTGGCGAGGCGTCGCCTGCAATACCTCGCACCCGCAGCAGATAATCTGCCCGCCGGCGTGGCGCTGCCCGGAGGTCAGGTCACCCAGCAGCGCGCGCCCAAGGGTGCTTTTCCCTGCCCCGCTGCTGCCAATCAGCGCCAGCGAACCACCCGCGGCCAGCTCAAAGTTAATGTCCTGCAACACCGCATCGCCCTGCGGGTTGCGGATCGTCAGGCCGGAAACCTGCACCACCCAACGCATCAGCCCTTGCTCCAGCGGTCAGTCTGCAAACTCATCGCCACCACCACCAGCGCGATACCAAGCGCAGGTAACAGCGCCGCCCAGGGATTGAGCATCAGTCCGGGCAACCCGTCGCGCACCATTGACGCCCAGTCGATCCCGCCGGGAGTGGCGATACCGAGAAAACTGGCCGAGGCGAGCAGGTAAATCGCAGCGACTAAACGGGTTGTCCCATCTGCCAGGATACCGGGAACAATCACCGGCAGGACTTCGCGCCATAACAGTAACGGCAGCGCATCGCCTGCCGCACGCGCGACCTCGACATAACCGGTATCGAGGACGGGATCCGCCAGCGAACGTACGTAGCGCAGGGTAAAAGGGATATTGAGTAACGTAATCCCGATCAACAGCGCGACCTGCCCGTTGCCAAAGGCATAGATCACCCCAATCAGTACCAGCAGCGGGGGCATGTACAGTAGCGGGTCCAGTAACACCACCAGCCTTCTGCCGCGATCGGGCAAAGCAACCAGCAGCAGCGCACACAGGCTGCCTAAAAATGAGGAGCACAATGCGCACAACAGGGGGAACAGCAGAATATTGCGACCACCGCTCAGCAGCCGGCTCAAGACATCCCGCCCCAGGCCATCGCTGCCCAGCCACAGTCTTTCATCCGGCAGTTGCCAGGCCAGACCGAGGCTACGCTGTGGGTTATAGGGGGCCAGCCACGGACTACAGATAATCAGGGCAATCATCAATAAAGCGACGATTCTCACGAGCGCCTCCGCCAGGGATCGAGCCAGACCGCCAGGATATCCGCCGCGAACCAACACAGGGCGGTAATCAGCGCCAGCAGCATCGCCACCCCCTGAAGCAAAATGGCATCACGGGTATTCAGCGCCGTCAGCAGCAGCTCGCCGAGGCCGGGAAAGCCAAATACGCGTTCCACCACCACGGCGCCGCCAATCAGGTAGGGTAAACTGGCGGCAAATAACTGGGCCAGCGGCCCCGCGGCCTGAGGCAGCAAATGGCGGGCCACCAGCGTCAGCCCGCGCACGCCGTTAAGGCGGGCGCTAAGAATGTTGGGCGCGGTAGTCAGCCTTATCAACGAGGCGCGTATCATACGCAGCAAATAACAGCCGCCGATCAGTGCCAGAGTCAACGCGGGGAGAACCAGAATCGACCACTGATCGCTGATATTGCCGGAAGCCGGCAGCAGGGATACCGCCGGGAACCACCCCGCCCCAACCGCCAACAGCAGGATCATCAGCGTAGCAACAATAAATTCCGGGGTGCTTAATCCACTCATCGCGATGAATGACAGCAGCCGGTCCTGCCAGCGATCGCGATGCATCGCCGCCAGTACACCGCCGGCGCCTCCCAGCAGCAGCATCCCGCAGGCGGCCAGCAGCGCCAGCAGCCCGCTCCGCCGTGCGGCGGGAGCGATAATATCGGCTACCGGTTGTTGGCTGGTCAAAGAGATGCCGGGATCGCCGCGCAGAATACCGCTAAGCCATTGCCAGTATCTTGCGGCGACGGGCCGATCGAGGCCGAACTGATGCCGTAGCGTCTGCAACGCCTGCGGGGTGGCGCGTTCGCCCAATGCCTGCACTGCGGCATCTCCGGGCGCCAGCGCCAGGGTGAAGAAGATCAACATGCTCGCCAGCCACAGCAGCAGCAGAGTGCTGAGCAGACGCCAGAGGACAAATCTGGCCATCATTGGCCGGCCGCCATCCGGGCGCTGCGGAACAGAGGGATCCCCTGGTTGAGTTCAACGCCCTGCAAAGCCGTCACCGCCGCCGAAAGCTGATCGCGATACCCCCAGAGCAAATACGGCCCCTGTTGCCACAACTGTTGTTGTAACTGGTCGAGTTGCTGCTGTTGGCGCTGCGGATCGAGCGTTTTACGCGCCTGCTCAACCCCTGCCGCAAAATCGTCCGGATACCACCCGCCATAGTTATAGGGGTTGTCATCACCGAACAGCATCGGGATCGCCGCCAGGAAGGGGCGATTTAACGCATACATCGATAACATCTGCGCCTGATGGAGACGTGAAATATCCCCCAGATAATCAGCCGCAGCCACCGTCTCAACCCTGAGGGTAACGCCCACGTCGGCCAGCTGCTGGCGTAATAGTTCTGCCGCGTCGTTCAGCCCTGGGGTCAGATCGGCGGTCAACAAGGTCAGCTGCGTGATACCTTTTTTGCGCAGCAGCGCCTGCGCCTCGGCAGCATCGGTCTGGCGCTGAGGGAGCTGGTTGTCAAAACCACTGAGCCCCTGGCCGAAAACGTCATTCCCGCGATAGCCATAGCCGCCGAGGACCACATCAAGCAGCTGCTGACGGTTCACCAGCGTTTTCAGCGCCTGCCGGACCTCAACGTCGTCAAACGGTTTTACCCTGGTATTCATGGCAAAGTAATAACCGCTGGCATTCGCCACACCGCTGCGGATGATTTGCCAGCCCTGGCGTCCGTCTACGCTGCGGGCGCTGCTGACCGGTATATCAAAGGCATAGTCTGCCGCGCCGCTCAGCAGCGCGTTCACCCGCGCCGTGGCATCGGCCAGCGGGCGAATTTCAATGCGATCAAACCACGCTGCAGGATGCCATGCATAAGGGTTGCGGCTGAGCAACGCCCCGTTCTGTGCATTGAAGGAGGTGACCTGATACGGGCCGCTGCATACCGGGATCGCCGCATCGCCCCGCCCCTGTTTCCATACCATACTGGCGGCGGTCAGCACGGTGGTGACCAGATCGGCACGTGGCCGGGTAAGAACCAGCTCCAGCGCTTCGGCATTAACAACATGGCTGGCCTGCATATCGACATCGCTGAAGAATCCGGCAAAACCGGGAGAGGCGGCCAGAAAGCGCAGGCTCGCCAGCGCATCATCAGCGGTCAGCGGCGATCCATCGGAAAAGCGCACCCCGGAACGCAGTGAGACGATCCAGCGCGTGGCATCCTGATTGGGGGTAATGGCACGACTCAACTGATAGTCGGGACTGCCCTGTTTATCCGCCACCAGCACATCGCAGACATTGCCGGTCACCACCCAGGGGTAATAGGTTTGCGCGCGCCCGTAATCGAGCGTTTCGCTCTGGCTGCCCAACATCACCACCCGGAGAGTACGCTCAGCGGCAGCCTGCGCGGCGGGCAGAGCCATTGTCACACCCAGGAACAGCCACCCTGACAGGCGTAATTTCATCATATTTGCATCCGGGAAAACTGAATGACGCGCCCGGATACCAATCCGGGCGCAGCGCGTAATCAGAATTTTATTTGCGTGCCGACGCCCAACACACGTCCATGTCCAACGGTGACCGCCTCGCTGCCCGGGCCGTAGTACAGACCAATGTACTGCGGACGTTCATCCGTCAGGTTTTGACCAAAGACGTAGACATCAAAGGAGGAGAATTCCAGACCCACTTTGGCGTTGTAGAGTTGGTAGGCATCAAGCTTGAAGTGGCTGCCGACATCCGCTTCACGACTGCCGACATACTGATGCTGCGCCAGGGCGAAGATATTGGCTTCCGGCAGCCCCAGCCAGGCGGCAGAATCGTAGTATTGCAGCGTCAGGTTGGTGTTGAATTTCGGTACCGCCGGTACCCGGTTGCCATCGCGTGCGCCGGATGAGGCCGCGACATCATCCGAAACATTACGTAGTTCCGTATGGGTGTAACCCGCCCCGCCGCTGACCTTCCAGTGCTCAGCCAACTGCAGCGAGCCCTCCAGCTCCACGCCATAGTTACGGGTATCCATCGGCTTCGGCACAAAGGTGAATGACGCGGAATCCAGCGCGAACAGGTTTTCATCTTTTACGATGTTATAGAACAACGAGGCGTTCAGTTCGGCACGCCCGTCCAGGAAACGGTTTTTGCTGCCGATCTCGTAGCTCCAGGAGGAGGAATCCTTATAAGGCTCATCCTTCAAGCCGCTGGGTGCGTTGTTGGTAAAATTAGGGAAACCGCCGCTTTTCGCGCCGCGTGCGACGCTGGTATAGATCGTCGAGTCATCCGTCAGGTCATAACTCAGCGCCGCGCGGCCTGTCACCATGTCGTAATTCAGCACCCCGCTTTGATTGAAGGAGGCCACCGTCCCGGGGAAACCGTTGGAACGATACAGCGATTCATAGCTTTTACGATCGTGGGTGTAGCGACCGCCTAACGTCCCTTTCAGTTTCTCGGAGCCAAACAGCGGTACCGTCACCTCGCCAAAAGCGGCATAGCTGTTGGTGGTGTAATCCCCGTTACGCGTACCGTTGGTGGAAGCGAAGAACGCGGAATCATATTTGGTGGTCAGCTTGTAGCTGTCATGCAGATAGTTGATGCCGCCGACCCAGACAATATCCGCGTCATCGAGGCTACTCAGGCGCAGCTCCTGGTACAGGCTGTTCTGGCTTTCGTCATAAGTACTCCAGTCGGTGGCTGGAATAAATGCCGACGTCGGCATACCGAACACTTTGCTATACGTCAGCGCCTCGGAGTTATTGGTCAGGTTTTTAAAATCGTAATGGTTCACCGCGGATACGGAGGTGAACTGCATCCGATCAAGCTGACGGCTGGCGGTTAATGACAGACCGGAAATCTCGCGATCGACCCAGCCTTTAGGAGTCAGCTCTACCGTGGGGAAGTTCGGGCCATTTTTGAGAATGAAGTTTGACGGCGTGTTGTTGTCCCGCTCGTAGTTGCCGGTCAGCACGAAGCGGGTACGGTCGTCGGGGGTGAAGACCAGCGAACCACGGAACACCCCGGTTTCCACCTTGCCCAGCTTGCCACCCGGCGCTTTGTTATCCACATCGGCGCCCAGGTTGGAATAGGCGGCGGAGAAGCGCCCGCCCAGGCGGTCCTCAATCAGTGGCCCGGAAACCGTCAGCTGGCCCACGTTCTCGGATTCGCTGTTCAGGCCCGCTTCCGCACGCAATGTGCCTTCAAAGGTATCGCCAGGCTGGCGCGTGGTGATGTTAATCGCCCCCGCCTGCGCATTGCGTCCAAACACCGTGCCCTGCGGGCCGCGCAGGACTTCAATCCGTTCAACATCCAGGAAACGCAGATCCGAACCAAAGGCCGGTTGCGGCACGCCATCGATATAGGTCACGACCGACGTATCATCAAAGCCGAGCGGCTGGGCCATCGGCCCGACCCCACGGATCGACATATAGGTTGAGCGCATATCCCCCAGCGAGCTGAAGCTGATGTTTGGCACGTCACGGATTAAGTGCTCCACATCATCAATGCGGCGATCGCCCAGCGTCTGGCGATCGAACAAGGTCATGCTGACCGGGACTTTCAACGGATCCTCTTTCACCTTACGGGCCGTCACCACCAGGGTTTCTTCTTTTTTGCTATCGGTGGTTTGTTCCGCGGTAAAAGCCGGGGCTGAAATCGCCAGACCGCACAGCAGGCAGAGCGGTTTAATGGTGGCAGGTAGATTTTGTTTTAAGCGAAGCTGGTGTGAACTGGTGCGCATGACCATCCCCATGGTGCTGAAACAGAAACAAAAAAAATCGTTTTATATCTGTCACAATTATATGGGGGTGGTCATACGACACCCTAGTTAACTCAGCTATGAGCAAAGCCAAATGAGTTATGTTTTCAGCCAGTCAGAGGCTGAGAGAGTCGCGCGGGGGCATACCAAATTTGCGCCGATAGGCCGTTGAAAAGTTACTGGGATGCTGATAACCAACATAGTAGGCGGCCTGCTTTACCGTCCACCCTTCTGACTCTAATCCCTGGCGGGCACGGGTCAGGCGCTGGTCGCGCAGGAAGGCGAAAACCGACTGCCCCATGACCGCCTGGAACTTACTTTTCAGGGCGCTGACGCTGATGCCAACATCACGCGCCAGGTCACACAGGCAATGGTTGCAGTCCAGTTCCGTGACCAGCTTATCCCGCACTTTCAGCATCCGCGTCACATCGCGATGCGGCGCCATCACCCCCACCTGAGGTAAATCCGGATTCGCCGCGCGCAGCACCTGGGCCATCAGATCCAGTACGCAGCTATGGGTCTGTAGCCGACCAATCACGCAGTTATCGCAAAAGCCAAACAGCTCATTGGCCCGATCGATGGTGTACTGCGGGATGATTAAGCTGAAGACATGGTTACGTTGCAAAATACGTTCGACCTGATCCGCCAGCTCTTTATCGCTGATACGATCCGGCGCCGCCTGAATCACCAGGCTGCGGCAATGATGTCCACGCGGATTGCGGCACCACAGGCGCATACGATCTTTGGTAGCAATCACCTTCGCCATGCCCCTTTCCGCCGGCAACGGACTGCCGTCATCAAGATGATAGTTGGGTTCATCGCCGCCGAGCGTCAGTAAAATAGTCAAACAATGGTGAAGCGTGCCGCTGCGATGGTCGTCACCGTTGGCGGTCAGCTCATTGAGACAGAGGTTGACGCCGTAGGGCAGCGTGACCGTTTTGATTGTCCCTTCAAACTCGCCAGACTGACGAACCGCGCAGTTGGTATTTGCCAGCTCGTAGTCGTAGCCCCATTTGTGCGCCATATCGGTTAACTGCTGCAGAGAATGTAACTGGTGAGTGGATTGCATAAAAAACCCTCTTTTGTAAGTACCCGGCTGGCGAACTCGCCAGGTGCTTAGTTCCCGAAACGAAACTCAGGGAATCATCATACTGGGGTTTATAAATATGTAAATAATAATCATTATCAATTGATGACGCTTTCCTGACACTCTCCCCATGCAACAAACAAACCGGTCAGACGCTATGATAGCCGCGCCCTCCTCAGCCGAAGAGGGCGCATCCGCAACAGGTTAATTAACCAGAAAATACCAATAGATCTCGTGCCAGTTGAGTCAGGCGTCATCCGTCATTTCGCCTGCGAAACCACCAGGTAAGGCGCCACGCTGGAAAGTTTTTCGCAGGTCTCCGTCAGCTCACGTAATGCGTTCGACTGAGCAATTACCCCGGCTCCGGCCTGGATCCAGCTTCTCTGCGCATCCTGAAATGCGCTACGCAGAACCAGTGCCGCCTCGAACGAGCGATCGCCTTCCAGCATCAGTATCGCGCCGGAGTAAAGCTCACGCGGCATCGCTTCCAGGCGGAGGATGGCAGCCAGTGCCGGGAGCTTGGGAATACCGGATGCGGTGATCGCCGGGAACAGCACATCAAAAGCGTCCCAGGCATCGCGCCCCGACGCCAGTTTGCCGCACACCTGAGATCCCAGATGTTGCACACTCCCCCTTTCGCGTACCGACATCAGGTCGGTGACCGCCACGGAGTCACGCACGCACAGCGTTTCCAGCTCCCCAATCGCCGCTTTGACCGAGATAACGTGTTCCACAATCTCTTTGCTATCGCTTTGCAGCTCAGCCCGATTGTAAGCATCTTCACCCGCCGAACCGGATAGCGCGCGGGTGCCAGCCAGAGGTTCGCTGGTGACGATATCCTGCTCCACCGTCACCACCATCTCCGGGCTAAAACCGGTCGCGGCAAACGCCCCCTGCTGCAGCAGGAAACTGCGTGCCGGGGTATTGGACATTCTCCCGCGCCAGAGGGTAGCGGGCATGTCGATGCGCTCGGCAAGCGCCAGAGCGCGCGACACAATCACCTTGGTGTATTCGCCGGCGGCGATCTCTTCAAGCGCGCGTGTCACCTGGTGCTGATAATCTTTGCCCTGCGCGGTCAGGTCGGCCAGCAGCGCGCCGCCAGCCGGTGCCGGTAAGATGTCCTGTAATTGCCGGGCGAGGCGCTGGCATTGGTCAGCACTCTGCGCCAGGATCGTCACTTCCCCCGCGTCAAAAACCAGTTCATCACGCGGCACCAGGAGAGACAGCAGTGGCCACTCGCCGGCCGGAAACGCGATCCCACGAATGCAGGCCGCGTAATTAAATCCGGCCATACCGAAGACGCGTTGTCCTGCGCTGGCATGTTGCGCACGGAACTGACGGGCGTAATCCGCCAGCGATGAGGTGACGGGCGCTGTCTGACAGCCCTCTTCGCTTTCGGTTATGGCCTGCGAGCCATCGGGTGAAAGGGTTAAACTCGCCCGTTTACCCAGGCCCACATACCAGCATGGTGGCCGCTCATAGACATAGTAATCCTCCGTCGGATTCTGCCGGATAAGGCTGACAATCGCGGCCAGCGTCCGATCTGCAGGCAGGTTGAGTCGAAGTTCGGTGCGTGTATCCGTCATGTTGACTCCTGAAAGTTAAACCGCCAGCCGGGCTGCCAGCGCTTGTTTATTGATTTTGCCAATCGGCGTCAGCGGGAAAGCATCAACCAGCGTCAGCCGATCCGGCCATTTAAATGGCGCGACCTGCTGCTGTTCAAGAAACGCCCGCATCTCGGCCAGCGTGAGAGGGGAATGGGCGATGACGACCGCATGGATCGCTTCTTGCTGCTCTCCGACCGCATCCGCCAGTACCGTCACGTCGCGTACCAGCGGATGCGCCCGCAGGCACTCCTCGATTTCATCGGCGGCGACCGACTCCCCGTGGCGGTTGATCGTGTCGCGGGTTCGCCCCTCCACCAGCAGCTCGCCGCCTGGCAACTGCCGTACCCGGTCGCCGCTGCGGTAGAACCCCCCGGCGGCAAACGCCCGACGATTGTGTTCAGGCGCGCGATAGTAGCCTCGGATGGTGTAAGGCCCGCGAACCAGCAATTCCCCGGCCTGTCCGCTAATCACCGGCAGGCCCTGCTCGTCAACCACCCGGATCTCATCATCGTCGCATAGCGGTCGGCCCTGCGTGGTGGCAATCAGCTCAGGTGAGTCATCCAGTCGCGTGTAGTTCAGCAGCCCTTCCGCCATGCCAAACACCTGCTGCAGCTGGCATCCCCACCGGGCCAGCAGCTGGCGGGCGGCATCGGCTCCCAGCCTCGCGCCCCCCACCTGAACCAGCCTCAGTGAGCTAAGGTCGGGTTGTTCCCACTCCGCCGCTTCCAGCCATAACGTTGCCAGCGAAGGGACCAGCGCCGTGAGCGTCACGCGGTGCTGATGAATCGCGTCAAACGCATCCTCAGCGGCGACGGTGGCCGGGACCACCACGCAGCCTCCGCGGGAAAAGATCCCGAGGATGCCCGGACAGGCGAGGGGAAAGTTATGCGCCATTGAAAGCACGGCCAGGTAACGGTCATCCGGCTGGACGTGGCAAAGCGCGGCGCTGGCGCGAAAGTTGTAGTGATAATCGGCATGGGTGCGGGGGATCAGCTTGGGTAAGCCGGTTGTACCGCCGGAAAGCAGCAGCAAAGCAATATGCTGGGGCGCATCGCCGGGGGGCAATTCCTCCATCGCCGGAGCCTGGCTGGCGGCAAAACGCTGCTCCGCCGTTGAGAGCAGGCTATGACAGTCGGGTGCCTTAGCGCGCAGGCTCTGCGCCTCAATTCCCGCCTGTTCGGCGTCACTCAGGAACCAGCGCGCCTGCGCCAGCTCCACCACGTGCAGGATTTCACGCTGGCGGTGAGCCGGTAACATCAGCACGGGCACCGCCCCGTTGAGGATCGCCGCGAACAAGGCCACCACGAAATCGGCCCCGTTGGGCAACTGAATAACGACCGTTTCCCCGCTTTGCATCCCTCGCCGCCTGAGTTCACCGGCGAAACGACATGCCTGGTTGATTAACTGGTGATAACTCCAGCTGCGGCCCGGTTCGATCAGGGCGGTTCGGTCACCATACTGCCGCCATTGCAGAATCAACTGACCGAGCGTTTCCGGCTGCCAGTAGCCGCGTTGCGTATAGCGCTCGGCCAACGCCACCGGCCAGCGCATCTCCTCCGGCAGGATACGGCGATCGGGGGAGGCAATCGGTTCAGACATACAGCACCCCCGCCTGCGCAGTCAGACGTTCAGCATGCAGCCCGGTTTCGCGGGCGAGATCGTCCAGACCAAAGGTATGCCAGACGCTCCGGTTACGGATCACCTGCGGGGCGCAGGGTCCGCCGCTAACCGTCCAGCATGAAGTCAGCAGCATGGTGTCGTTGGGTCCAGGCTCACCCTCGAGGGTCGCGTGATAGTGACGCTGGCCGATCGTTTCACTGGCCAACGTCATCGTCGGCAATACCATCGGTTTTTCGACCGGCAGCAGCTCCACGAACACCGGCGCGCCGGGTGCGAGCCGCGGCAGCAATATTGACCACAGCGCCTGACGCGCCTCCGTCGTCAGGTGTCCCAGCACCCCGAAGGCCACGACCGCGCCCAGCCGCTCGGGTAGCTGCAGCTTGTCCACCGTGTCCGGGATAATCGTGACGCGCCGCCGCAGCTCCGGCCTTTGCGCCACGCAATGGGTCAGCACCGCGCGCATGGCCGGGGCTGGCTCCACCGCCAGAATATCCACCAGCGGCACGGTTTCGGCTATCGCCAGCACCGTTCGTCCGGTGCCAGCGCCGATATCCAGCACCGGGTCGTGAATATCGGTGAATGCCGACAGCCGCTCACGCAGCGCGGTTTCACCCGCAGAGTGCGCGCGACCAACCAGATCGTAAAACTCAGCGACCGGCGAGTAGAAGTCTTCCATAGATTATCCTTCACTGAACAAGGGTGAGAACTGCCGTAATGCCTGCCGCACGCAAGCCACCACGGCGGCACGCTGGCTGGCAATGAAAAAGTGATCGCCTGGAAAACGATGCACGATACTTTCAGCTGAGGTGTATGCCGCCCAGGCCTCGGCTTGCGACAGAGGCAGTTCACCGTCGCCTTCGCCGCTCAACACCACTATCGGGCAGGTGAGCAAACGCGCAGGCTGCGGGCGGTAATTCTCAATCAGTCGGTAATCATTGCGGATCGCCGGCAGCAGCAGCTCCGCCAGCTCTGGTTGTTCGCGCAGCGTCTGGTTATCGTCGCTGAGGCGCAGCAGTTCCTCGATAATTTGCCGATCGCTACCCAGATGAATGCCGCTATCCAGCGGATGAAAATCCGGCGGCTGGCGGCCTGAGACGATCAGCAGTTCTGGATGCCGGCCGTGGGCGGCCAGCGACTGCGCCAGCTCATGGGCGATGGCACCGCCCATACTGTGTCCGAGCAGGGCAAAACGGCGTCCCGCCAGATGCGGCAACAGCTCCTCCTGCAAGGCGGTCAGCAGCTCGGGCATATTGTCGATGAAGGGCTCAGCGAAGCGGTCCTCGCGTCCCGGATACTGCACCACTGCCAGCTCCGCCTCAGACGCATCGAACAAGTAAGGCCACGGGCGAAACGTACTGGCCGCCCCGCCGGCATGGGGTAAGCAAACCAGCAACAGCGGCGCAGCGGGTGCGGGCTGGTAAAAGCGTAAAAAATGCTGACTCATCGCGGGGTCTCCTCAGTTAACCGATCAATAAGCGGCAGGATGGCCGGCGTGTCGGGATAAATCAGTTCTGGCGGCCCCAGCACCGATGACACCCGATGCCAGAATCCGGTCACGCCCAGCGCCCATTGCACCTGCTGCTGCGCCAGCGCAGGGGCGTCGATGGAACGCTGAAAATCCGCCACCGCGCCATTAATGGCCTGCGGCCACAGCTGTTCGAAAATCTCGCTGAAGCTGACGGCTTCGCTGCCAGGCAAAAGGGTGCTGCTGGCTGCCGATAAACGTTCTGTCCCCTCGCCCTCCAGCACCAGGCGATGGGTTTCATCACGGTGGGTATGTAATCTGGGGCTCCAGATCGCCGGGCCGTGGGTGTCCGCAAGTGCCAGTACGCCGCTTTCGGCGGTGATGGTCAGGCGGTGCAGCAACAGCGCGTGGTTGTCGGCGTCTGCCGGATGGATTTGGTTCTGAACACGCAGCGTCAGCGGTACGCCGCCGATACTGCCGTGCAGGCAGGTATAAGGTCCCACCTGGCGGGGCTGCATCAGCTCCAGCTGCGCCGGGCGCAGTTTTCCCAGCGCGCGCGCAATCACATCCAGCAGCGGGTAGAGAACCTGCGCGCCGCACACGCCTTCAATGTATTGCACCGGCTGGCGCTGACGCAGAATCTCGGCCGCCTCAAGAAAGCGACGGATGGGGGCAACAAAGGGGTAGAAGGCATTGATGCCAAAACGGACGCGATGCTGGTGCGCCGTGCGCAGGCAATCGGCCAGCTCGTCAGGATGAAGCGGATGCTCCTGCAATACATGAATGCCCCGCGTTAACAGCTGGCCGGCGATTTCCGCGCCCTTGCCGCCGGAGACGGCCGCCCTCACCACCACGCAGGCAAGGTCTATATCGGCCGGCAGACTTGCCGCCGAGGTGTAGTGAGCGATATTCAGCTCACGCGCGTAGCCCGCGGACGCGGCAGAGCCGCTGGAAAGAATCCCGACCAGTTCAATCGTCGGATTGTTGGCCAGCGCGCGCAGATAAAAGCGGCCAAAGCTGGTACCACAGACAATCGCGCGGCGGCGGGGTGTCGAAGCTGGAGTCATATCACCCCCTGCTCTGGCTGCATATCCGGCAGATACTGGCTGATGTGGGTGCCCGCATGCAGCCGCGTGATATCAGCCAGCACGGTCGCCGGGTGCAGTACACCATCGGCAAAATGCACGCCCGGCGCAATCTCGCCGCGCATCAGGCTCAGAACGGTACTGACGGCGGTGGCGGCGGTGAGCGCCAGGCTGCTGTCCGTGCGCACCACGACGCGCCGACGCCGCTCCCCCTCCTGCTGCCAGTCAAACACCATCTGGTAATAAGGGGCGTAGCCCGCCAGATCAATTTCACTGGCCTTCTCCACCGCTGCACGGGCAAGCGCGAGACTCTGCGATGAGCCATCCACCTTGCCGCGCAGCCCGGTCAGGGTTTCCCGCAGGCATTGACCGCTGAAAACGTTGTACCAGCTCAGAGCGGAGAGATGATGGCGCAGCGCCAGCCGCTCGGCGTCGGCGCTCAGCCAGGGCAGTAACGTAACGTGGCCGGTGAAATGCGCCAGCGTATCCGTCTGCTGCGTTGACAGAACGTGGCGTGCGCGACGGCCGAGCCGCCAGCCGGCACCGGCCTCTCCGTACCAGTAATCGCTGCCCTGCAACGCATTGCATTGTTCATTTAACGACAGCACCAGATCGGCGGCAGCCGCGCCGCTCACCCGCTCAATACCGCCGCTGTAGACCGTCAGATCGCCGCCAGCACGCTGGCTCATCCAGCCCGGGACCAGATTCGCCAGCCCGGGCAACATCCCGGCGGAGAGCACCGCAGTCCAGCGCTTATCGCCGGCAGGTTGCCGCTGTAACAGATGCCACGCCGGGCCATCGCCTGAGACATCCACATAATGCGCATGCGCCGAGGCGGCAGCACGCGCCACCCGATCGAGCACCTGATAGGAGGGACCGGCGCAGTTCACCACCGCGACGCAACCCCGGCAAAACTCGCGAAGCGCCGCCTCCTGCCATAGATCCACCGGCTGAGCTTCCGCATCCAGCCGTGTCGCCAGCTGCCGTAAGGGATCGCGACGGCGACCGCCGAGCCGCAATGCAAATCCTGCCTGAGCCAGCCAGCGGCTGACATAGCACCCTGCGCCGCCGGTGGCGCCGAGTACCGCGATGATGTTGTCGTTCATCAGGCTTCTCCCGGCGCGGTGTGGCGCGCGATTAGCGCAGCCAGGGCGGGCGCATGCTGACGAGCCAGGCAGCTAAAATGGTCGCCGGGCGTATCTTCAACAATGAGTTCACCCAGGCACAGCCGGCGCCAGTAGTCGTGGACGTCGCCGGGCGTACCGGGCAAGAGAGGATCGCTTTCGCTGTTACGCACCAGGATGGTTTTACCAAACCAGGGATCGGGGCGATATTGCCCCACTGACGCCATGCTGTGTCCGAACAGGGCGTAACGACTCGCAAACAACGCGCTGGCTTCATCCTCCTGATGGTAGGCTCCCTGGGCCATGCCGGCCGTCTGCAATGCTTGCAGGCGAACGGACTGCGGCTGCTGGAACCAGCGCGTCAGCGCCTGCGCGACCTGCGAATGGTCGTCGAGGCAATCAAATGCGTCTTCGGCGATACGCTGCGGGGTCCGTTGCAGGATAGCGCTCACGGCGGCGGCCAGCGCCGGCTCCTGCGGCAGCCCCAGTTTCTCCAGGTCGGCCCCGATCGCGCGGGCAAACACGTAATCCACCAGCCGCGCGTCATCCACCTGCGGCGGCTGATACGCGCTGATGACCACCAGCTCGCGCACGTTTTTGCCGCGCTCGCTGAGCTGACGGGCGATTTCCGCGGCCAGCAAGCCACCGAGGCAATATCCCAGCAAAGTGAAGCTTTCCCCCTGCGCTGACAACGCATCGGCATAGTGGCCGGCCAGCGTAACCAACGCCTCATGCGGCGCCAGCGCCATAAACGCCTGCTGGCTGGGCAGTTCGAGACCTACGCCGCGGGCAAATAGCGACTTGTCCAGGCTCGCCAGCAGATGCTGATACGGCTGGAGATTGCCCGTACCGGCGTGAAGCAGCACGCAGCAGTGGCGGTGATAATCCTGCGGGCCCCACAGTGGAACCAGCACGGCGCGAGCCTGCTGTTGCTGCTCACTCTGCGTCGCGCTGCTGCGTAGCAAATCCGCCAGCGCCATCACCGTGGATTCCCGCAGCAGATGGCGCAGCAGGGTTTCCCATTCGAAATGAGCCGCCGCCGCGACCCGGGCGCGCAGACGTCCGATCATGCGTGATAACAGCAGGGAATCGCCGCCCAGCGCATAGAAGTCAGCATCGCGCTGCACGTCCGCCACTCCCAATACTTCCGCCCAGACGGCGGCAATCTGCTGTTCCAGCGCATCGCGCGGGGCGTTACCGCTGCCTGCCTGCTCCGCCCTGGTCAGCTGCTGCGGCGCGGCGCTCAGCAGCCGCTGACGATCGGTTTTACCGTTAGCCGTACGCGGCAGACGATCCAGCAGATGTAGATGCGCAGGCACCATATAGCCCGGCAGCCGATCGCGCAGAAAATCCCGCAGCTCATCGCGGCGGAGGCTGGCGCGGTCCGTTTTGAACCGGGCGATAAATACCCCCTGCCCAGAGCTGGACAGCGCGCTTTCCGCCGGCGGGGCGCAATCGGATATCGTCGCCCCCGCCTGCGCCAGCAGGTCAAGCCACTGCTCGCGGGTGAAGAACGTTTGATCGGTGTTGGCGCGCAGGTCCGTAAAGCCCGTCAGCTCCGGGAAGAACTCCATCGAAACCAGCAGCGGGTAGTTATGACGACGGAAAGGTTCGATAAACACCAGCGTACCGCCGGGCGCCAGCAATGAGGAGAATTGCGCCAGCACGTCACCGGCGTTACGGGCGTTATGCAGCACGTTGGCGCACAGGATCACATCAAAGCTATTCGCCGCCATCCCCTGCCGCCCGGCATCTTCGTTCATGTCAAAAATGCCGTAGTGCATCCACGGATAAGGGGCGAAAAGCTTACGCGCTTCAACGAGGAAGAACTCTGACAGATCGGTAAACCAGTATTCAGGCTGCCAGGGCGCCAGAGCAGGCACCAAATCGCTGGCGGTCCCCGCCACGCCGGCCCCCACTTCCAGCACCCGTAACGGGCGGGCGCTGGAAGCCGCCAGCGCCGAGATCGCCGCAATCACGATCGCGTTCATGCTCTGACTGACCAGGTTATCCCGGTAGGCCGCGTGGGCGGTCGACAGCTCGCCTTCCGGGAACAGAATACCGCGGACATCGGTTTCGCCACGCAGCAGCCCGCTCAGGCAATCGCTGCAAACGCGGATATAGTGCAACGTCTGGCTGCCATAACCGGCACGCTGCTCAAGCTGTTCCACCTCGTGCCAGCACTGCTGCAACGTGGCCGCATCGCAGGGGATCAGGTCTGCGTAGCGTCCCTGCGCGTCCTGGCTGAGCGCACCGGCGCTGACCAATCCGGCCAGCCAGCGGCGCAGCAGTCGCTGATGAACCTCCGCCACCCCGGTCGCATGATAGATCTCCTCCAGCGAGTGACGGGAAGCGGTCGTGGCGAACAGGCCATCCTGACGCAGGCGATCGGACATCGCGAGAATCGCCACGCGATCCGCTCCCGCCATTAACGCCTCGAAAGCTTCACCATCAATCTGCTGTTCAATATGTCGCGCACGCTGCCGGGCGTTTTCCATCGCCGGCCGACTGCCGGGCTGCTCGCCCGCCGCCAGTTCCGCGAATCCCAGCAGATTACTGGCGGTGCCATGACCTTCCGTCAGGCATACGGCAGCATCGGCGACAGCCGGGTGTTGGCGCATCGCCGCGGCGATTTCACCCAGCTCAACGCGGTGTCCGCGGATTTTGACCTGATTATCGACCCGCCCCAGAAACTCGATGTTGCCATCCGGCCAGTACCGCCCCCGATCTCCGGTCAGGTACAGGCGCCGTCCGTCATCGCGGGTCACAAAACGCGCGGCGGTCTTCTCTCTGTCCATCCAGTAACAATCCGCCAGCCCGTCACCGCTGATGGCGATCTCGCCGCTGACCCAGTCAGGGCGATCGTGCAGGCTCTCATCAACAATATGCAGTTGCTGATTGGCCAACGGCTTACCATACGGAATGCTCTGCCAGGACGGCGCGACGTGCGTGACCGGATGGAATACCGACCAGATTGCCGCTTCAGTCGCGCCTCCCAGCGCTATCAGTTGACCATCGGCTGAGATGGCCTGCAGTTGTTCCAGCAGATTGAGTGGAACCCAGTCTCCCGATACCAGCGCCAGGCGTAGCGTCGGCAGGGGCTGTTGCGTATCGGCCAGCATCTGCAGCTGGGCCGGCACGCTGTTCCATAGCGTGACGCCATATTGAGTGATGCATTCAGCCCAGTGTGAAGGATCCGCTTTTCTCGCTTCCTGCGGATAGACCAGAGCGCCTCCCGCCGCCAGCACGCCAAACAGATCGTACACTGACAGATCGAAACTCAGGTTAGCGACCGCCAGGACCCGATCCCGGGCGCTCACCGCAAAGCGACGGTTGATATCGGCAATCGTATTCCAGGCGGCATGATGGTTGATGACCACGCCTTTCGGTTCACCGGTCGACCCGGAGGTATAGATAATATAGGCAGGCTGATGGAGACCGATTCTGAGCGGCTGGAAATCACCAGCGGACCTCTCCGTACGCCAGGCGATCGGATCTACGTCCTCAGGTAATTGTTCCGGATCGTCACAGATTGCCCGGCGCACCCCGGCGTTACGCAAAATCGCCTCCCGGCGGCGGGCAGGCTGTTGCGCATCAACCGGTACATAGCACCCGCCATTCAGCAGGATGGCAAGAGGGGCGAGCGCATGGGCGCGCCCTTTCCCGCACATCACCGCGACGGCTTCGCCTGGACAGTGCCCCGCCCGCTGCAAATCCGCCGCCAGTCCGTAAGCCCGGGCGGCCAGTTCGCCGTAAGTCAGGCTCCCTTCATCGTCCCACAGCGCAATGGCATCCGGCTGCCGTTCCGCCTTATCCAGGAACCCCTGCTGTAGCAGCCGGGCGAAATCTGGCTGGCTATCCGCGTTAGTCCGTTGGCGAACGGCGGCTTGTGCCGCAGGCAGCGTCAGCAGCTGACGCTGGTTAAGGCAAGACTCGCCGTCCTCCAGCAGCCGCTGGATTAAACCGCTGAAGGCATTAAACGCGTGTTCAATAAACTGCTCGGGGAATAGCCCCTCGCGCGAGTCCCACGCCAGCATCATGCCATCGGGCTGGGCGGTGACCTGGCAGTCAATCAACACCTGCGGGGTTTGGGTTAAACCCTGCTCGATACGATAGCGCGCCGGGGCCTCCTGCCGTTCCCCCTGCCCGAGTGTGCTGGTAAACACCACGGGCATCAGCACCGCCTCACCATGATGGCGTGACAGTTCACTCAACGCTTCAAGGCCTGAGAACGCGCTATGGTCGAGATCGGCAAACAGGCGCTGATTGAGGGTCAGCAGCTGCCTGGCAAACACCTCATCTCCACGCAGATCGACCTCCAGCAGCGTGACAGAGGTGAAATCCCCGACCACCCGTTCAAGGTCACGATGCTGCCCCTCACGGCGGAAAATGGGCAGGTTAAGCGTGAAGTGGCGACTGTCGCTGTAGAACCCCATCACCTGTGAGAACGCCCCCAGCAGCAGCGCGTTCAGCGTTACCTGCGCCTTCGCGGCCAGCTGGTTCAGCCGCTGACGCTGTTGATGGGACAAGCGCAGATGGCGACGGACAAATGTGGCTTTCTCAGCGGCGGCGCTAGCTGGCAAGGCCGGAGCATTGGGGAGCTCAGGGATGCGCTCCCGCCAGTATTGCTGCGCCTTACGGTAGCGCGCGCCCTGGCGCGCTGCGCGCCGGGCAATCACGTAGTCACGGAAACCCAACGAGGGCGCGGGCAGCAGCGTCCCTGGCGCAAACAGCAGTTGATCCAGTTCATCCACCAGCAGATAAAGGCTGGCGGAATCCACCAGGATCAGCTCAATCGACAACAGCAGGCGGGTTTGTCCTGCCGCGAAGATAGTGGTCGCGGCAAAAAGCGGCCAGCGCTGGTAATCCGCCGGGGCAGCCAGCATCGCTTCGCGCAACTCAGCGATACGCGCCCCGATTTCTGTGGTTGGCAGGTCTGGCCATTCGTGTTGTTGCGGCTGGAATAGCGGCACCTGCGGCAGAACGCGCTGGAATCCCTCTTCCTCAATCACCACCCGCAACATGTCGTGGCGAGCAATCAGCTGATTAAGCGCCCGGCTGAGCTGCGCAGGCGTGACGGGCCGATCAAAACAAATCTCCAGATATCCCCGACAGGCGACGCCGCCGAACGCGAACGCGCTATGGCGCCCGACAAAATAGGCCTGCTGCGCCTCCGTTAAGGGGAAAGGCGTAAAACGCGCATCGGGATCGGCTTGCAGCACTGCCCCGCTCTCCTGCTGCCTGAGCCAGTCGAGGATGGCCGGTTTATGGTCGCGCAATTCCTGCATAATGGCTTCGGTCATCACTCCCGCAGGCGCGCGAAAGCGCAGATTGTTCTCCTCCTGCCACAGTTCAATGCCCTGAGTTTCCAGTCGTACGATAACGTCAGAAATTTTCACAATAAACCTTCTTCCATACTGTTTTTGTCAGCCAAATGCCTTTCGACGGATGCGCAAAGGCCCGAGAGGGTAGCGTCAGCAAAAAAGTCTCGTAGTGTCAGACGGATACCGAAGTGTTTGCAGATTTGCGCTACCAGGCGGGTGCCCAGTAGCGAATTACCGCCAGCGCTGAAGAAGCTTTCGCTGGCATGGCCCGGCTGCGCGCCCAGCACCTGCTGCCAGATGTCCGCCAGCGCCTGCTGGTGAGGGTCGTCCAGGGACAGCGCGGTTTCCGCAGCCTGAGCGGTGAGCTGCGCAAGCGCCTTGCGGTCGATTTTGCCGTTAGCGGTGAGCGGCCAGCTGCTGAGAGAAGTGATGGCCGCAGGGATCGCCCAGCCAGGCAACACGCTACGCAGCCCGCGCTGCACCTCGTCGATCGCTGTCCCGCCCTCATAGAAGGCGTGCAGGCTGGCGCTGACGCCGCTCCCCTTGAGTAACACCACCGCGCGGCGTACCCCCGGACAACGCTGCAGCTGCTGTTCAATTTCGCCTAGTTCAATACGGTGGCCGCGTAACTTCACCTGACCATCGCGTCGCCCGAGGAATTCGAGGACGCCGTCGGGGTGGTAACGTCCCATGTCGCCCGTGCGATACCAGCGCTGCGGGTAGTCGCCGCTAAAACTGGCCTGGGTCAGATTCCGATCGCCACAGTACCCGCGCGCCACCCCCATCCCGCCAATCCACAGCTCACCTGCCACCCAGTCCGGCAGATCGCAGCCCAGTTCATCCACCACCCTGAACTGCTGATTGCGCAGCGGTAAACCGTAAGGGACCGATGTCCAGTCGCGCGGCGGCCGGGCCGGAACCGCCCAGGCGTTGGACCAGATGGCGGCTTCCGTCGCCCCGCCCAGCGCAATGGTCCGGCACTGCGGCGCAACAGGTTCCAGCCGGGCGGCAATGTCCGGACTGACCCAATCGCCTGACAGCAATGCCAGACGCAGCGCCGGTAATTCACCGCCGCGCAGCTGCGCGATTTCGATCGTCATCTCCATCAGCGTGGGGACGCTGTTCCAGACGCTGACCCGGTGCTGCTGCATTAGCGCCAGCCACCCCTCGGCATCGCGATGCTCTTCTTCCGCGCTGAGCACCAGCTGCGCGCCCAGGCTCAATGCGCCGAAGATATCGAAAACCGACAGGTCAAAATCGAGCGCGGCCACTGCCAAAAACACATCCTGACTGCGGATGGCATAACGCTGGCAAATGTCGTCGACGGTGTTACTGGCGCTGCGGTGTTCAACTTCCACGCCTTTGGGTTCACCGGTCGATCCGGAGGTAAAGATGATGTAAGCCAGGCTGGCCGCATCGGGCAGCACCGGCTCAGGCAGCGGCGCGCAGTTGAGTAGCTGCTGCAGAGGAAGAGATATGGCGCCGTCCACGCAGCCAATCGCCCGCTTTGCCTGTGCTTTACGGCATAACAATGCCTGCCTGGCGGGCGGATGTTTGCCATTGACGGGCAGATATGCGGCGCCCGCCGCCAGTACGCCCAGCACCGCCGCTATCTGATCGACGCCGCGCGGCAGACCTATCGCCACGCAGTCGCCTTCGTTAACCCCCTGCTGCTGAAGACCCGCCGCCACCGCAAGCGCTCTTTCCCGCAGCTCGCCGTAGCTGATGCCGCCGCTCTGCCCGTCCCACAGCGCTATCCGCTGCGGGTGACGACGCGCCTGCTCAAAGAAGCCCTGATGCAGCAGCGCCGGGCCCTGCTGCGGTGCTTCGGTGGCATTGATCCGCTCGCGAACGCTCTGCTGAGCGAGCGGCAGCTGGCGCGGCGGCGGCAGCTGCCAGTCGTCGTCGGCCAGCCGCTGCAGGGCCGCGCAATAGCTGGCAAACATCTGCGCCACCATCTGCGGCGGGAACAGATCCTCCAGATAATCCCAGCTCAGCAGCAGGCCATCTTCGAGATCAATCACCTGATGATCCAGCCACACCTGCGGCGTCTGAGACAGCGTAAAATCGGGCCAGGGCGCGGCTTTCGCCAGCGCATCGGCCACGCCGAGCATGCTGGTGAACACCACCGGCACCCCTCGCGTTTCACCGCCATGATGCTGCGCCAGCTGCCGCATCACGCTGACAGCGGAGACCTCCTGATGATCCAAATCGCGCCAGATTTGCGCCTGCATCCGCTGGGCATGACTAAGCCAGCTCTCGTCCGCCCGGGCGTGGTATTCCGCCAGTATCAGCGAGGTAAAGTCGCCGATGACCCGGTTGATATCAGGATGGAGCGGCTTGCGGTCAAACAGCGTCATATTAACCACCAGCGAGCGCTGCCCGCTCCAGCGGCTCAACACCTCGGAGAAGCAGGTCAACAGCAGCACGGAGGGGGTAATTTGCGCCTGGCGCGCCCGTTGCAGGATCTTTTGCCACTGCGGCGTTGCCAGCCGGGCCTGCAGGCGGCGGAATACAGGCTGAGTCAGCGTCTCCGGTTCAACCTGCGTCGGTAATGCAGGCGCGGCAGGCAACGAAGCCAGCCGCTGCTGCCAGTACTGGAGGGATTCAGAGGACGTCCCCTGCCGCTGGCGCAGGCATTGGTAATCGCGGAACTCCACGCCGAGCGGCGGCAAAGGCTGCTCAGGATGCTGGTAGTAGTGGAACAGTTCGGTGAACAGCGTCAGCATGCTGAGGCCATCGACAATCAGGTTGTCGAGCAGCACGGCCAGCCGCAGCTGGCGATCGCCGTAATGGATGACCTGGACGTCGTAGAGACGCCCGCTGTCGGGGGCCAGTTTCTGTCGCGCCATCTGTTGACGCAGTTCATCCAAAGAAGCGGCGCCCAGGTGATGCTGGCGGAAGTGGTAGAAAGGCACCTCCTGCATAATCTGCTGCTGGCCGTCAGCGGTGATGCGACAACGTAGCATGTCATGACGCAGCACCAGCTGATGCCATGCCTGCTCCATGCGCGCGACGTCCATACCCGGCAGTTCATATTCGTTGTAGCACTGCGCCGCGATATCACCGAGCGTGAACGCCTCCTGGCGGCCCAGCCAGTACGCCTGCTGCACATCGGTCAGCGGGAAGGGTTGGTAGCGGCAGGTCGCGTCATGCGCTAGCACCGGCTGCTGCGCCGTTGCTTCACGTTTCAGGCTGGCAGCAAACGGGCGTAGCTCAGGGGTGCTAAACAGGGACGAGAGCGCCCCACGGAAACCCGCCTGTTGTAGTCGGCTCATCAGGCGGGTTGCCACCAGGCTGTCGCCGCCAAGGCTGAAGAAGTTATCGCTCGCGGCAACGTGCGGCACCGCCAGCAGCTCACGCCACAGCTGCGCCAGCAGGGTCTCCGCCTCGCCGCTGATGGGCTGTTGCTCACCGGCATGCGCTGCCTGTTCCAGCCGCTCCGCAATCTGTCGGGTGATAGCTTCACGATCGACTTTGCCATTGGCGGTGAGCGGGATCTGGCTGATTTGAATCAGGTGCTCAGGCACCTCATAATCCGGCAGGCTGGCCTGCGCGGCGTGTTTTACCGCGGCCAGGTCGATCGGCCGGGAGGCCACCAGCGCCGCCGCCAGCTGCCGCGTTGTGCCGGTTAACACCACCGCCACGGCGCTCTCCACCTGCGGCAGACGACTGAGCGCGCCTTCCACCTCGCCCAACTCAATGCGGTGGCCGCGGATCTTGACCTGATTATCGGCCCGGCCAAAGAACTCCAGCACGCCGTTGGGACGATAGCTGGCGACGTCGCCGGTGCGATACCAGCGACGTTGCTGCCACGCGACGAACTTCTCTGCGCTGCGCTTTTCATCACCGTGGTAGCCCGTCGCCACGCCGGCCCCGCTGACCCACAGCTCGCCCTTGACCCAGTCCGGGCAATCACCTCCCTGCTGGTCCACCACCCGGCACTGCATATTCGCCAGTGGGACGCCGTACGGCGCCGATGCCCACCAGGGATCGTCAGGCTGGATCTCATAACACGTCGAGTGAATCGCCGCCTCGGTCATCCCACCGAGGGAGACAAAACGCGCCTGCGGCGACAGTTGCCATAAATCCTGCGGCAGCTGGCGCACCACGCGATCGCCCCCGACCATCACCAGACGCAGCGCCTGAGTGAGTCCATGCGCTTGAGCAGCAACGGTAATCATCTCGATCAATGCGGGTACGGCGCTGATGACGCTGACCTGCCAGTGGTTAATTAACCCCACCCAGGCGGCGGCATCACGGCGCTCCGCCTCATCCACCACCGCCAGCGAGGCGCCACGCCCGAGGAAGGTGAAAATGTCGTAGGCGGAGAGATCGAAATCGAGGGCCGACAGGGTGATGGAGCGATCCTTGTCGCTGATGCCGAACCGCGCCGCGACGGCGTCAACGGTGTTCGCCACCGCGCCATGACTCACCACCACCCCTTTGGGGGTGCCGGTTGAACCGGAGGTAAAGATAATGTACTTCGCGGCTTCTGCAGGCTGCACACGGGGCGCGGCCAGGGGGGTCGCCTGTAATGCCTCACTAAGGCTGGTTACCGCTACGCCCTGCGGCCAGCTGAGCTGATGCAAACTGTTTTCATCGCACAGCACCCGCTTTACCCCGGCATCACGATAGACCACCGCGCGGCGCGCTTCCGGTAAACCGATGCCGGAAGGGACATAGCAGCCCCCCGCAGCTAACACGCCCAGCACCGCGACAATTTGCCGGGGGCCTTTTGCATGGGTGATGGCGACTCTGTCGCCGGGTTGTATCCCTCGTTGCTGCAGATAGCCCGCAACCGCCAGCGCCTGTTGCGCCAGGGTGCCGTAATCCATCCGCCCTTCCCGGCCCCAAAGCAGCGCGGTGGCGTCCGGATGTTGGTGGGCCTCGGCAAAGAAGCGCAGGTACAGCGGCCGTGAATCCGGGAAGGAGAACGCGGTCTGATTGGTGAGCCGGCGTACCTGCTGCTGGCTCTCCGGTAATGGCAGCGTCACCGGCTGGCGCCAGTCGGATTGGGTTAGCTGCGCCACCAGCTGACAGTAGCTGCTGAACATCGCCTCGATCATGCCCGCCGGGAATAACGCCTCCAGCGCATCCCACTCCAGCAGCAGACGCCCGCGCGACTCGCTGATTTTTGCGTCCAGCCACACCTGCGGCGTTTGCGTGATGGCGTAGATTTGTTGGGGGAAGGCATCCGAAAGATCGAGCGACGCGTCTTTATCCAGCCCGATAACGCTGGTGAACACCACCGGCATTGAGGCCATAGTCTGACCTTTCTGGCGGGCCAGTTCGCGCAATACCCAGATCCCGGACACTCCGCGTTGCGCCAGGGCCGCCCCTTCCTGCTGCTGCAGGCGACGGGCCGCGGCAAGGAAATCGCCTCCGGCGCTGCTTTGATAACCCAGCAGCAGAATTGAGGCGAAATCACCGACCACATGGTTAATCTGCGGATGGCGCGGCTGACGATCAAACATCGTCAGGTTGATGGCCAGCGCGGTCTGGTTGCTCCAGCGAGCCAGCACTTCGCCATAGGCCGCAGCCAGCACCACGCTCGGCGTAATGCCGTAACTTTTCGCCTCCGTCTTTAACTGCTGCCAGCGGCCGGGAGATAACTCGTGACTCCAGCGACGAAAACGCGGCTGTTGCAGGGTTTCAGGCGCGACCGCCAGCGGCAGCGCGGGACGTTCCGGCAACGTTGAGAGATGCTGCTGCCACCACGCCTGCGCCTGCCGCTCGCGCTCCGCAGCGGGCCGATTTTGCAAGACATAGTCGCGGTAGCGGATGGACAGTTCCGGCAGGCTGGAGCGGGGATCGCGATACAGCCGATCCCATTCAGTAAACAGCACCATGATGCTGCGGCCATCCAGCATCATACTGTCCAGGCTGACGAATAAACGCTGGCGCTGCGCATAATGGGCGACATGGATGGCGAACAACGGCCACTGACACGGATCGTAAACCTGATGCGACAATGTTTCGCGCAGGGTTGCCAGTTCAGCCTGTGCATCTTCGTTCAACCAGTGCTGCTCAATTTCCCACGCGGGAAGCTGCTCCGCGACCTGCTGCTGCCCCTCCTCCGTTACGCGAACGCGCAACATGTCATGACGCAGCATCAGCTGACGCCAGGCCTGTTCCAGCCGCACGACATCCAGCCCCTGGCCGTCGAACTCAGTGTAGAAGTGCGACCCTACCGCCCCCAGCGTCATTTCCCCGGAGCGACCTATCCAGAAAGCACGCTGGATATCGCTGAGCGGGAACGGTTGATAACGATTGGCTTCATCGGCGCTAAGCGGCTGGTCAGGTACCTGATGCTGGCGTCGCACATGGGCGCAAAATGCCGCCAGCGTTAGCGTGGCGAAGAGTTCGGCCAGGGGGGCGGTAAGGCTCTGTTCATGCATCCTGGCGATTAGGCGCGTGGCGATCAGGCTGTCGCCCCCCAGCACGAAGAAATTGTCCTCGCGTCCCACCTGCGCGACCTGCAGCAGCTGCTGCCATAGGGCGGCGACCCGTTGCTCAATCTCCCCTTCGGGAGGCTGAAATTGTCGTTCAGCGCTCGCCAGCTGCCGCTCTGCCTGCTGCTGCAACGCGCGACGATCCAGTTTACCGTTCGCCGTCAGCGGCATTTCTGCGAGGAACTGATAGTGTTCCGGCACGGCATAGGCTGGCAGTTGGGCCTGTAGCCAGCTGCGCAGCGTTGCATGACTCAGGGGTTGCAACGTCACCAGGCTGGCGCACAGCTGTCTGGCAGCCGGCGATACGATGCCAACGCTTGCCTGAAGCACCTGGGGATGGCTGAGTAACGCGGTTTCAATCTCACCCAATTCAATACGGTGGCCGCGTATTTTAATCTGCTGGTCGGTACGCCCAATGTACTCAATGATGCCTTCAGGCCAGTAGCGTACCCGGTCACCGCTGCGATACCAGCGGCGGCCAGCATCCTCAACAAACTTTTCCGCGGTACGGACAGGATCTTTCAGATAACCCAGAGCCAGGCCGGGTCCGCTAACCCACAGCTCGCCGCCGACCCAGGCCGGGCAATCGCGACCGCGATCATCGACGATACGGCAATGCATATTTGCCAGCGGCTGCCCGAAAGGCACCGCTGACCATCGCGTATCATCCGGCTGCAGGACAAAAACCGTTGAGTGGATAGCCGCTTCCGTCATCCCGCCCAGCCCGACAAATGCAGCCTGCCCGGTCAGCGACCACCAGCGCGAGGCCATCTCCGCCGGGATGCGATCGCCCCCCATCATCACCAGACGCAGCGATGGCAGGGGTTTGTCGGCCGCGGCGGTGAGGATCATATCCAATAGCGCCGGAACGCAGCTGATGATCGTGACCTGCCAGCGCTGTAACAACGCCACCCACGCGTGGGCATCCCGGCGCTGGAATTCATCGACCACCACCAGACCCGCCCCACGGCTCAGGCTGGCGAAGATATCGTAAGCCGACAGGTCAAAATCCAGCTCAGAAAGCGAGATGGTGCGATCCGCCGGCGTGAACCGGAACAAGCCGTCGACGGCATCAATGGTGTTGGCTACCGCGCCATGTGAAACGGCCACGCCTTTTGGCGTCCCCGTCGATCCGGATGTGAAGATCGCGTACATGGCCTGCTGAGGCGAAACCGGCAGGCAAAATTGTAATGGCGGGCTGGCTAACGCCGCGCTGAGCGGCACCACGGCCACCCCTTCTGGCCATGACGGCTGGCAACCGGGCCGATCGTCGCTCAGGACCCACCGCACGTCAGCCGTCTGATACACCTGCTGGCGGCGTTGTAACGGCACATCTATCCCGCAGGGGACATAGGCTGCGCCGGCGGCCAAAATACCCAGCGCGGCGATGACCTGCCCGATGCCCTTCCCCATGCTGACAGCAACGTAGTCGCCTGCCTTCACGCCCTGCTGCTGCAGATATCCGGCAACGCATAACGCCTGATGCGCCAGCTCGCCATAGGTCAGTTGCTGCTTATCCCCCCACATCAGCGCAATCGCCTGGGGCCGTTGTTGAGCCTGGTGGAAAAAGCGCTGATGGAGCGGGATACCCGATGCTACAGGCGCTTCGGGCTGAGGGAATGACGCCAGCGGAACCGGCGTGGCAAGCGGTTTCCGCCAGCTGACGGGATCTTGCAGCAGCTGAAGCGTACGCTGACGGAACCAGTCAAACATCGCATCAATAACCTGGGGTAAGAACAGGTCGGCGCGGAAATCCCAGTTCAGCAGGATCCCCCCCTGATACTCTGTGGCCTGGGCATCCAGCCACACCTGCGGCCCCTGCGAGATTGACCAAACCGGGTCGCCCAGCGTCTGTTTGACCTCGGGTTCATACAATTCACCCAGCGCCAGCGCGCTGGTGAAAACCACCGGAGCCAGTACCTGTTCCCCACTTTGCTGCCGGGCCAGATCGCGCAGCACCTCAACACCGCCATAGGCCGAATGCGCCATTGCCTGATGCAGTTGCCCCTGGAATCCCCTCGCCTGGGCGATAAAGTCAGGCTGGCTGGCAGGTTCAATCGTCACCAGCACCGAGCTGGAGAAATCACCGACCAGGAGATCGACCTGAGGATGGTCGGAGTGGCGGGAAAATACGGGCAGGTTAAGCACGAAGGGAGCGGCCCCGCTCCACAAACCAATTGTCTCGGAAAACAACGTTGCCAACACGACCGGAACGGTCAGCCCGGCCTGTTGACTCAGCTGTGACAGCGTCTGACTTTGAGCTTCATTAAGACAGAAGTGTTTGCGTTCAGTACGGGGAACAGCGCTCGCCGTGCGCAGCGGTAAGGCAGGCGGACCGGCCAAATCGGCTAATTGCTGCTGCCACCAGCGGCGATCTTCCTGCCACTGCGATTGCTGATTTTCACGTTTTTGCCGGAGATAGCTCTGGTAGCTGAAATTTAGCTCGGGAAGGGACGCGTCGGGCCGGGCATAGAGTGAGGCCAGTTCGCGCAGCAGAATGCGCAGACTGGCGGCGTCACCCGCGATCATATCCAGATCCAGATGCAGCCGGCTGCGCTGTCCGGGCAGCCGCGTCAGTGCCAGCATCATCGTCTGGCCCTGTTCGATATCCAGCCGCTGGTGGGTGTAACGTTGACGATATTTTTCCAGCTGTAGCGTCACTTCCGTTGCGCAGAGATCGATTAAGTCATTCACCTGTAACTGACAATCTGAAACCGCGACGGTGTGCTGTAACCCTTCGCTATTGATGCGCATCCGTAGCATCGGATGGCGGGCGATAAGCTGCTTAAATGCCTGATTAAGACGCTCAGGTTCCAGCTCCGCCCCATCAAGCTCAGCATAAAAATGGGCAGAGACGCCGCCAAGTTGCTGCTGCTCCTGACGACCGATCCAGAAGGCATGTTGCATCGCCGCCAGTTCAAAAGGGGCCTCGCCTGCGTTGACGTGCATGGCTGGAGGCACGGTGATGCTACTGGCCGCCCGCACAATGGCAATCCATTCCGCCAGCGTTCTTTTTCCAATCAGCTCAGTAAACCTGACGGAGATACCTGCGCGGCGCAGTTCACTGGCCGCACGCATGGTGCGCATCGAATCCAGGCCGTGGCAGATCAAGTCACTTTCGTCATGCAACTGCTCTGAGGGCACATCTAACAGCCGGGTTAACAGACTTTTTAACAGCGCTTCTGGCGAACTCATGGTGGTGATATCTCCTGTCAATAGCCGAAAACAGGTTTTGGCTATTTCCTTGCCAATGAGGAGATATGTTGGTTTTAATCACTGTCCGCCGTCATGCGTTATAAGTTATGCCTTAAGACATTTGACTATGCGAAGGGCCAAATAACAGCATCGAATCTGTGCCCTTAACTCAGAAAGGCGGCAATTATTATAATAATGGAAGGCCGTTAGACGATAATGCAGTGGTCGGATTATCGGGATTCGTGCCGTGGACCCTGTGCCCCAGCCTATATTGTCGGCAGAGAGAAGCGCGCTCCTGCCTGCTCCATCAATTCCCGGTGCTGAAAATCAAAACCGCCCCGGTCAGGGCTGATACGATTTTTTATTTTATCCGCCAATGTGGCGGCGGCCGATCGCAGCGATGCAAGCGCCGGATATCCTGTTCAATGACATGGATAAGCGCTCACCCGTTCCCCGATAAATGCCCTGCTTTGCAAACAAGCTGATTTTCCGCGCCCGACGCCTGACATTTTAAGCCACAATAAAATTGCTAAAACAGACGGGGCCGTATAGCATCAATAGAATATATCTCCAGCTTCAATCATGGTGTCATTTTAATCATGTTTGTGTTTACAAAAAAGTTACCTGATGGCAAATTCATTCGTTCACATAAAACCGGCCATCTTATTCACGAACCCTCAATAGGTGTTTGTGAGATAGCGTTTCAAACAAACAACTATCGCGATGCACTATTCACAGAGCATTCAATTCAGTTTCCAGAAAAGCTCTTCGCCGCGGTAGCAAAGCGTCGTTCCGAATATCTGTGCGGGCGTCTTGCAGCTCAAACGCTATTACACGAAAAACAAATTTACGCACAGATAACCCAATCAACAGACGGGGCACCAATATGGCCTGGGGGATGGCTTGGTTCTATTTCTCATACAGATCACTGTGCGATAGCGGTTATAGCCCCGCAAAATAAACGATGCATTCTCGGTATTGATATTGAGAATTTTAACCCCGAAGCGCTGGACGAAATAGCCGGGACGATCGCTCAAGAAAGTGAGCGAAAACGCCTGGCGAAAAGTGAAATAGATTATAATATTGCATTACACATCGCGTTTTCGGCAAAAGAAAGTCTCTACAAGGCGCTATATCCCCAGGTGAGACAAATTTTCGGTTTTGAAAGCGCCATAATTACCGATATAAACACGCACAAGCAAACCTTCAGTATACAGCTGACACACGCCCTGACTCCCGCGCTTCCAGCTGGATTCCAGCGCACCGGTTATTATCAACTCGATAAAGACAAAGTCGTTACCGTTATTTACTAAGATATCATTATTATAGTCTTACCCGATTTAATACCGATGCCGGATGTTAATAATAAAATCCTTATGTCACCAATAAAACAGATGACTATGACAAAAGATCTCTAAAAGTGAATGGTTCGTTTTAGCGGGATGCTAACAGTCTCCCTGCCTGACGTCACGCAGCTGCGTGAAGGTATCCGCAAACCCGGACGACGTGACGGCAGCTCCAGCATGATCCGAATTTCAGGATCGGCCAGAACCACCTAATTCGCCCCGCGCACTCACGCAGCTCAAACGCGCCTCATGGCTTCATAACGATGCGGCCCAGCGGTTTTGCGGTCTCGGCGAATTCGTGAGCCTCGGCAGCGTTGGTCAGGGGGAATATGCGGTCGATGACAACCCTGATGCGCCCTGCAGCTACGGCCTGCAGCATGTCGTCCACACTTGAGCGAACTCCGGGCCTTTCAAAAAGAGGTCCCATGAATACCCCCATGAGCGTCTGGTTGGACTGCATTGGCGGCCACAGGTCGACAGTCAGGCTGCCACCCCCCGCATTACCGACGAAGACGAGACGTCCTTCCGGAGCGAGTGCAGAAAGTGAAGCAGGCAACGTCGTCCCCACAGGATCGATGACGAGGTCAACACCGGCGCCGTGGGTGAACTGTCGGACACTGTCCACCACGTTATTCGCGGCGCGATCCACGACGTGGTCGGCGCCAAGTTCAAGCAGCCGGCTCCTGCGCTGCGTTCCGCTTGCCACGGCGATGACCGTCGCGCCTGCCTGTGAGGCAAGCTGAACGGCCGCGAGACCCACGCCGCCGGCTGCCGCCTGAATAAGGACGGTTTCTCCGTGCCGGAGCATGCCCCGCGTGAAAAGGCAGTGATGCGCGGTGCCGAAAGAGATCGGGAGCACCGCCGCTTCTGCCGCCTCCACCCCATCGGGTATCAGCCACGTTCGTTCCGCGGGCACGGCCCAAAGCTCCGCATGCGACCCCTGCATGTTAAAAGCGGCGACCCGGTCCCCAACCGTACGGCTGCGGACGTTCGCTCCGACAGCAACAACCATGCCCGCGGCCGCGTAGCCGACGATCCATGAAGGATGAGGCGGCGGCGTTGAACGGCGGTTGATCAGATCCCCCCCTTCAATCGAGATAGCCTCGACAGAAATCAGGACGTCGTCAGGTCCCGCGACCGGATCGGGGATATCGACATATTTCAGGACGCCGGGCGCGCCTTGCACGTCATAAACCGCTGCTTTCATAAATTTTCCTCTGTCTCATCAGTCAATCCAGACCGGTCCGGCTCCTGGCACATCAGAAATCTCTCCGTTACCTCGACCTCTGACCGGTAGGCAGCCACAACCGCTATTCGGCGGCATTGCATTAACTCACTGCCGCATTCCCCGCGGTGGGTTTTCGTCGATGCTGCCAGGCCGTAATGGCCACAGTCCGCGCAGGCTGCCCTGCTGAATTTTCGACTGTCCGAAGATCCGTAACGCTTACGGCAGCCTGGCAATCACTTTAATCTCAAACTGGAATCCGTAAAGCCACGTCACGCCGATCCCGGTCAACGTGGGGTAAGGCGCTTCCCCCCAATATTCTGGCAGGACGCTCCAGATAGCGTCGAGGTTCGACTCGGGATCGACGACGAAGAGGGTGACGTCAACCACGTCACCGAATGTGCAGCCCGCAGCCGCGAGAACAGCATTCAGATTATCGAATGCCAGCCTGACCTGCGCTTTTAGATCCGGTTCAGGCGAACCATCCTCGCGGCTACCCACCTGCCCCGAAACGAACAGGAAACCGTTGGATTTGATGGCCGGTGAATAGCGATTGCGCTCATAGAGCGCCTGCCGACCGAAGGGAAAAACTGCTTCGCGTGCTGTCATGTTTGTACCTTTGCAAGGGGGCGGAATCTGCCCGGTGAACATAAAGACACTTTACACGCGCTGGATCGGCTGGATAAACAAGCGACTTTGTCCATCATTGTTTGTAAAATCCAAACAATCGCTGAAAAGAGAGGATAAGGAATGGATCGTTTCGATGCGATGCGCGCCTTTGCTCGCGTGGTGGAGGCCGGTAGCTTCACAAAGGCCGCCCAAACGCTGCATATGAGCAAAACCACGGTGACGCAACTCATTCAGCAGCTGGAAGCGCGCCTGCGCGTCAGGTTGCTCCATCGCACCACCCGCAGGCTCGGCGTCACTCCCGATGGCGCGGTCTACTACGAACGCGTCATCCGCCTGCTGGCGGACATGGAAGATGCTGAAAACAGCCTGTCCAGTGCGGCGATTACGCCCAGGGGACGGCTACGGGTGGATGTGCCCAGTCCGCTGGCCCGCCTCCTCCTGGTGCCGGCGCTACCGGCTTTCCACGCACGCTACCCTGATATCCAGTTCGACATGGGCGTGAGCGACCGGGTGGTGGATCTGATCGGCGACAACGTGGATTGCGTCCTGCGCGGTGGCGAAATCAATGACCAGTCCCTGATTGCACGCCATGTCGGCGATTTGCCAATCGGCGTGTACGTCGCGCCGAGCTATGTGGAACGCCTTGGCGCCCCTGCGCACCCGCGAGAGCTGGAAAACACCGACCATCGTATCGTGGGTTTTTTGTCTTCGCGCACCGGTAAGATTGATCCTCTGGTGCTGCGCAGTGAGAGTGAACATATTGAAATCACGGGCCGCTATGTACTTGCCGTGGATGATGGCAATGCTTACCTCGAAGCCGGGTTAGCCGGGTTAGGAGTGATTGCGCTGCCAATCTATATGGCGGCAGCACATCAGGCTGTAGGCGCTTTAATTCCGTTATTTACACAATGGCGTATCAGTCCAATGCCCCTGCACCTGGCGTTTCCGCCGAACCGCCATGTCAACGCCAAACTGCGAGTTTTTATTGATTGGATCATTGAATTGATGCAGCAGCATGCCCCGAATTCCAACCATAAGTAGCCACATGCAGGCTCCCTGAATCGCTCCTGCACCGGTATCAGTCGCTATACTACCGACCGGTTAAACCGAAAGTCCCACTCATGTTGGCAGGCAGACTTGCCAACATGAGTTAACGCGCACCGTTACGTTAATGGCTCAATATTTGCTCCAGAAATTGCCGGGTGCGTGGATGTTCCGGCTGGCTGAAGAAGCGTTCCGGCGGCGCGGATTCAACAATCTGCCCGTCAGCCATCAGGATCACGTTGTCCGCCACCGTGCGCGCAAAACCCATCTCATGGGTAACGACAATCATGGTCATTCCGCCCTCCGCCAAATCCAGCATCACATCCAGCACCTCTTTAATCATCTCAGGATCGAGCGCCGAGGTGGGCTCATCAAACAGCATAATTTCCGGCTGCATGCACAGCGCGCGGGCAATCGCTACGCGCTGCTGCTGGCCGCCAGACAGCTGCAGCGGGAATTTATGCGCCTGATTGCCAATATGCACTTTCTCCAGATAGTACATCGCCAGCTCCGTCGCCTGCTTCTGGTTCATCTTGCGCACCAGCCGTGGGCCGATGGTGAGGTTGTCCAGCACGCTAAGATGCGGGAACAAATTGAACTGCTGAAACAGCATACCGATGCTCAAACGAATGCGGTTGATATTGCGCACGTTGTCATTCATTTCGATGCCGTTCACCAGGATCTGCCCCTGCTGATGCTCTTCCAGGCGGTTAATGCAACGGATTAACGTGGATTTTCCCGAACCTGAGGGGCCGCAGATCACCACTCGCTCCCCTTTCGCCACGTTCAGGGATACGTTGTCCAGCACCTGAAATTTTCCGTACCATTTGCTGACGGCGTTCATTTCGATAATCGGGTTTGGTAATGCGACGGACATCAGGCGACTCCTTCTGAGTGGTGGCTGGCATCAATGCGTTTTTCTACCCAGATGGCGTAGCGGGAAAGCATAAAGCCGAACAAAATATAAATGGCCGAGATAAAGACGTAGGTTTCGATGTAGTAGCGCCGCCACAACGGGTCCTGCATCACCGCACTGGTGGCGGTAAGGACGTCAAACAGGCCGATAATAATCACGAATGAGGTATTTTTCATCGCGGCGATAATATGGTTGGTTACCGCCGGCAGACAGATGCGCAGCGCCTGCGGCAGAATAATTTTCGTCGTAGTGTGCCAGTAGCCGAGGTTCAGCACGGTCGCCGCTTCATACTGCCCACGCGGTACGGATTGCAGGCCGCCGCGGATGACTTCCGCCTGATAGCAGGCGAAAAACAGCGCGATGCCGACGATAATCCGCAGCAGCTTGTTGATCTCCATATTGGTAGGCAAAAACAGCGGAAACACGTTCACCGCGACAAACAGAATGGTGATCAGCGGCACGCCGCGCAATCCTTCAATAAAGATCACCGACAGCCCGCGCAAAAACGGCAGCGGCGAACGTCGTCCCAGAGCCAGCGCTACCGAGACGGGCATGCCGATAACCACCGTGCCGGAAAACAGCAGCAGCGTCAGCGGTAGCCCGCCCCAGTCGGCAGACTGAACGGGCGGCAGGCCAAACGCGCCGCCGCTCATCAGGCAGGACATTGCCGCCAGCGCGACGCCCCACAGCGGCCACAGAAACCGCGAGTGCCAGCACGCGGGCGACAGCGACAATCCCACGCTGACGAACCAAATCAGCATGCACAGCGCCGGACGCCACTGCTGTTCATAAGGATACAGCCCGAACAGAATCGGCCGGTATTTTTCGCCGATCACCGCCCAACACGCGCCCGCCGCCGCGCGGCACTGCTCCACGCCGCCGGTAAATACCGCATCCGTCACGCCCCAGCGCAGCAGCTTGCCGCCAACCATGAAAATCAGGGCCAGAAGCGCCAGGGTGAGCGCAGTCTGAGCGACGTTGCTGAACAGATTACGCCGTAGCCAGTAAATAGCCGAATGTTGCATTGCCACTCCTTAGCGCTCTTTAATGGCGACGTAGCGGTTAAAGATATTCATCAGCAGCGAGGTTGTGCTGCTGATAATCAAATACACCACCATCATAATGGCGATAGCTTCCAGCGCCTGTCCGGTCTGATTCATTAAGGTATTACTGATATTCGCCAGTTCCGGATAGCCCACCACCACGGCAATGGAGCTGTTTTTCGCCAGGCTGACGTACTGGCTGGCCAGCGGCGGCACCATCACCCGCATCGCCTGCGGAATAATGACGTGCCGAATCACATGCCAGGGCGATAGCGACAGCGAACGCGCCGCCTCAAGCTGCCCTTTCGGCACCGACTGGATCCCGGCGCGGACGATTTCCGCAATAAAAGCGGAGGAATAAAGCGCAATTCCCAGCAGCAAGGCGGTGAATTCCGGACTGATGGTAAAGCCGCCGCGAAAGTTAAAGCCCCGCAGTTCCGGGCGGTCAATAGCATGGGGGGCGCCGCCCAACCACCAGGCCAGCAGCGGCAAACCGATAATAAGCGCCACGCGCAGGCGGGCGACAGGTAGCAGGCGTCCTTGCTGCTCGCGTAGCCGTCGCGCCAGCGTCGACAGGACGATATTTAACGCCAGCGCCGCCAGCAGAGCCCAAAACGTCCACAGCCAGCCGGGGTGCGCCTGCAAAACGGTAAAGGTCAGACCGCGGTTGGTCAGATAACCCGCCCCACCCAGTTCGATCGCCGCGCGCGGCGAAGGCAGGTTGCGGATCACCACCGACCAGAAAATCACCTGTAAAATAACCGGCACGTTGCGCAGCAGCTCGACGTAGCCTTCCGCCAGCTTCACCAGCAGCCAGTTTTTCGAGACGCGTCCAAGACCGACGATGAATCCCAACAGGGTTGCCAGCACGATGCCGCAGGCGGTGACATACAGGGTGTTGAGTAAACCGACCAGCACTGCCCTGGCGTAGCTGTCGCGCGGGGTATAGTCGATTAGCGTTTCGCCGATGGCGAACTGGGCGCTTTGCTTCAGAAAGCCGAAGCCGGTGGTGATGCGCTGCGTTTGCAGGTTTTCCACCACGTTGTTGTAGAGCCATCCGCAAAAACCCACCAGCAGCGCGGCCAGCAGGATCTGGTAACACCAGGCGCGCGTGGTTTTGCTGCCGACGAGCGACGAAGGACGAAACGCGGCGTCCTGCGTCGGCGTGGCGGGAGATCTTGTGCAGGTGTTTGCTTGTTCTGGTTGTTTCATCATGTCAGGATCGGGCATACAAACCAAAAGAAAGGTCCCTGCTAACAGGGACATTCAGGTTAACGGATCGGTAAGCCATACAGGAGGCCGCCGTCGTTCCATAACTTATTCAGATCGCGATCGAGGGGTTCCGTGCTTTGCGGCCCAAAGTGGCGGTTATAAATATCGCCGTAGTTACCGACCTGCTTCACCACGTTATAAGCCCATTTGTTATCCAGCCCCAGCTTCTGACCAAAGTCGCCGCTCACGCCCAACAGAGCCTGAACATCCGGATCGGCAGATTTCAGCTGCTCGTCCACGTTGGCCTGGCTGGTCTTCAGCTCCTCGGCGTTGAAAGTGGCATAAACCACCCACTTAACAATATCAAACCACTGGTCGTCGCCTTTGCGCACCGCCATTGCCAGCGGCTCCTTCGAATAGATACCCGGCAGGATCGTATGGTCGTCCGGCTTTTCCGCGTCGAAGTTTTTCACCCCCGGCAGCGCAACCTTGTCGCGGGCGATCGCGTCGCAGCGCCCGGCCAGGTAGGCGGCAACGTACTCTTTGTTATTCTCAATAACGACCGGCGTATAGTGCAGATGACGGGAGGTGAAGATCTGCGCCACGTTTTGCTCCGTGCTGCTGCCGGGCGTGATGCAGACGGTCGCGCCGTCAAGGTCCTCGATCTTCTTTACACCGCTGTTGGCGCGCACCATAAAGCCGGTGCCGGTGTAAAAGTTAGGCGGCGCAAAATTCAGCCCCAGCGACACGTCGCGGGTCAGCGAGGCGGTGATATTGCGCGACAGCACATCCACTTCGCCGGACTGAATCGCCGGGAATCGCTGCGCCGTGGAGAGCGGCGTAAAGCGAACCTTTTTCGCGTCGCCAAAAACGGCCGCCGCCAGCGCGCGGCAAAAATCGACGTCCAGCCCGACCCAGTTGCCTTTATTGTCGATGGATGAGAAACCGTGGCGCGCAGGATGCACGCCGCAAATCAGCTCTCCGCGGGCTTTAATTTTCTTCAGCGTTTCGCCGCTGCTGGCGGACGCGTCTGCGCCATACGCCGGGAGGACGAAGCTCCCGGACGCGATCAGCAGAATTGCCGCCACCGTTTTGATACTTTTGCGCATAATCGCCCCTTTTCCCGGTTAATTTTTTATATTTACTAATATTTGCTATCAACTTGTCTGACTATGTTCAGCGCATCCCCCAGCCCCTGGCAAAGAACGAATATGCCGGAACAAATGAGAAAATGGTCTAACTCAGCCATCCCTGCACGCCCTGCCATATCAGCTGTGCGCTCAACAGCAGCATCGTTAGCCTGAACACCACGCGAAACAATTTTTCCGGCAGATTATCGAGCAGCCGCGAGCCCAGCCAGGTACCCAGCGCCCCGCTGACGATCATCGCCGTCAGCACCGGCAGCCATGCGGCCCAGGCAAACCCCATCAGGCCGAAGGCCAGAATCTTAAGCCCGTGCTGAAGCACCATGCAGGTCGCATGCGTGGCGATAAGCGGCTGCCGTTTCAGCCCCTGAGAGCTGATAAGCCCGGCGACCATCGGGCCGGTCGCGCCAACAATCATCGTCCCCAGGCTGCTGATCCCGCCGCCGATGACGAAAAATAGCTTATTGAGCGGCTTCGCCTCGCCACGCTTGTGAAAAACCGTCCACAGGATGAACGCCGCTAACGCGATACGCGCCACGCCGTCCGGAATCGCGGCCGCCAGCGGCGCGCCGAGAGCGATGCCGACGGCACTGCCCAGCAAAAACCACAGCACCAGCGGCCAGACGACGTAAATACGCTGAATGAGCGTACGGCTGAGATTCGATCCCAGCTGCACCATCCCGTGGACCGGCATCAGACTGGCTACCGGCATCCCCAGCCCCATCACGGCCAGCAGGGCCGTGCCGCCGCCCAGCCCCATCGCGGCCGTCAGCGCCGAGGTAAGAAAGCTGCAAAACACCATAACGCCGGCAAACAGCGGCGAAATATCGGCGGGGATTAAGTGTAATGTCATGGCCGTCCCGCTCAGCGATAGTCGTCTTGCAGCAGGCGCGCATAGAGCCCCCGCGCATCGTCAGGAGACAATACCCGGCCAGCGCAATCGAGGAATTTTTGCGCCAGCAAGCCTTCCGGCAGTGGGTTCGCCGGGCTGGAGCCCCGAGCCCCCGCGATATGCTGATGAAACTGTCGTCCGTCGGTGGCGGTCAGCGTCACGTACGCGCTGTGGGTCGTCGGCTCGTCATGGCAGCTCAGCGTCACCTTGCGCAATAATTCCTGGGTTGCCGGATCGGCAAAACGCGTGTTTTCAATAAAATCGTCCAGCGTCAGGGTGCCGGCGACAAAGGCACGCGCCACGCAATAATGCAGGCTGAATTTCCCCGCCAGCGGATTTTCCGGCTGCGGAATATTAATATGTGGGAAACGGATCGGATGGACCTGCACCTCAATACGCTCCACCTGCTCCGGGTTGAGTCCCGTTTGCTCGCGCAGCGCCAGCACGCCGTCAACCGGCGACAAGATCGCGTAGCAGCAGGAAAAATATTTAAAGTTGTTGCTCTTCTCGGTATCAAGAATGTACGGCGTACCGTCCCAGGGTTCGGTCAGCGCGGACGGGTCAACATTGTCGCTGCCGTTGAAGACGTTGAAATAGCCGTGATGGTGCTCAAACGCCGTCTGTCCGGCGCTGAAGTCTTCCCGCGCCAGCAGCGCCGCCATGACCGCGCTGCGCGCCGCCTGCCCCACCACCAGCGCCTTGGTCTGGCTGCCAAAGTTGGATTTAATGCCGGAAGATAATGACGCGCAAATTGATAGCGCCGTCGCGGTTTGTTCTTCCGTTAACGCCAGCAGTACGGCGCAGGCGGCAACACCGGCAAAAATCCCCACGGTCGTCGTCGGATGCCAGCCGTGCCGGTACTGGAACGGGCTGACCGCTTTGCCCATCCGCACGGCGGTTTCATACCCGCAAAGATAAGCGCGCACGATCGCCTCGCCGTTAAGCTCATATTCATCCGCCAGTGCCAGCACGGCGGGCAGCACGGCGACAGAAATATGCCCATGTAGCCAGGAGTTGGAATCATCAAAATCCAGCAAATGGGACGACGCGCCGTTCAGCAGCGCGGCATCCAGCGCGTTAAGGCGCAAAGCGGTGCCAAAAACGCGGCTTTTACCGGTTGCCGCAGAAGGCGCAATCACATGGCGAAGTTTCTCCGCCCCGTCCTGTACGCCGCCTGCCAGCGTTACGCCGAGCGTATCAATAATGGCGGTTCGCGCCTGCTCCTGCGCCGCCGGTGAAAACGTCTGGCGCGAGAAACGCAGCAGGTTTGCGGCCATTTGTCTGGCAATGGTCATTAATAGGTATCCTTACTAAAGTCGGCGTTGTCGCCTGCCAGCAGCGCGGTAATCTGCGCCAGCGAGCCGGGGCGTTCAAAATGCGCGGCGGCCAGGTAGAGCGCACTGCTGCGCTCTGCGCCTAGCGCCGGAATCGCCAGAGAGTCGAATTTGGCGCGCAGCTCCTCATCGGTTAACGGGTTTTGCGCGTGGCCGCGATACACCTCGGTCGCAGCGTGCAGTTTCTCGCCGTCCTCCAGCCAGACGTCAATAAACGCCGAACTGGCGGACTGCCCCTCAACGGCCTGCACGTTCATTAGCGGCAGCAGCGCGCGGGCGGCGGGATCGGCCACCGTTTGCGGCGTAAAATCCGTATCGGTAAGCGCGTACCCGCTGAGCGCCAGCGCAATGCAGTGCGGAATGCTGAATTTGCTCTCCAGCGGCGTTTGCGGATTGAGGATCCCCGCGTTCACCATTCCCATTGGATGCACCTTTGCCTCAATGCGGGCGATCTTCCGGCCTTTAAGCTGGGGGTAAAGCTGGCGGGCGGTCTCGATGGAGGCATGCGTTCCACGGCAGCTGGCATACAGCTTGTAGCCATTGGTCAGCAGTTCCCAACTTTCGCCGAAATCGAGCGGCGGGATCTCCGCGCTGCCGTCCTGAATAAAGTTTTTTACCCAGCCGTCGGCTTCATAGAAATGGTGCGCGCCGACAAAACCTTCGGACGCCAGCTGCGCGGCAAGAATACCGTCCATTGCCGCCTTACCCGCATGGAAAGGCTTGCCGTGGGTACCGGAGGATTTTTGCAGGCCGCCCATCATGGTCGCCGCCGCGCCGAGCGCGTTTTGTATTTGTTCTCCGTTAAGCCCAAGAATTGAAGAGGCTACCGCCGTCGCCCCGACTCGCCCGACGATCGAGGTCGGATGAAAGCCGCGACGCTGCAGATTGCGTCCGACGCCTGGCACCCAGCCGCCGCCCAGTTTCGCCATCACTTCAAATCCGGCGATAAACGCCTTCAGCACGCGTTCCTCGCTGACCGGATGCGCCTGCGCCATTGCCAGCGCCGTCGACCAGCACGGGCCGCCCGGATGGCCCGCCCCGGCGGGATGGGTATCGTCGTAATCCGCCGCGTGCGCCATAGTGGCGTTAATCAGCGCCGCCAGCCCCGGCGTAGTCGTTCCGCCAAGCAGAATGCGCGCCTCGCCTGCCGCGTTCCAGACGCTTGCGACCTGCCGCACCGCCCGCACCGCGTCATCGTTCACCGCCCCGAGCGCTACGCCGAGGTAATCAATCAGCGCGCGTTTCGCTTCATGCAGAACCGGGTCCGGGATGCGAATTTCATGTGCGTGATGAATAAAATGGCTGAGTTGCGCCCCTCGCTGATATGGGACAGATACGACGTCTGATATCGTCATGATGGGTTTCCCTGATGCTGGTAACTAAAATAAATCATATAAAACAATACAATGCTTAATTGAATTCATTTGTATACAATAAATCATGGCGTAAACATATCAGCGACGGAGCGAAGGTCAAAAGATGTTTTTTAGCTATGCTAATAACAAAATGAGCGATAAAACATTATTTACTGTGGCAATATGACGCTATCATCAATTGCACTCGACCCCAGCAGCCTTACCTGCAAACTGGAAAATATCCCCTAAAAATTATGAACTTAAAACCTGGCGAGCGTGATGTGACATTGTCACCTTTTGAGATACTGATTACCGCGATTGAACGCGGTGAACTTCTCCCCGGAGAACGATTACAGGAAACGCGGTTGGCAGCGCAGTTTGGTCTGAGCAGAACGCCTATACGTGAGGCGTTACACCGGCTGGAAACGCTCGGCCTGGCGGAACCGGGCCCCAAACGCGGGCTGATTGTCGCGAATATCAGCTACGATCGTCTGCGTCAGCTTTTTGCCGTCCGTGAAGGGCTGGAAAAAATCGCGATACAGCTGGCGGTGACCGCCGCGTCCGATGAAGAAATCGCGCTCCTGCAAAGGATGGTCGACGCTGAAAAAACGATGACCGACAGTAAAACGCTGCACGATCATAACCGCCTGTTTCATCGTCAAATTTATCGATCCACTCATAATCCTTATCTTAATGAAATGCTTGATAACCTGCGTATCCATCTCTCTCTGTTGCGCGGCACGACCTACGCATTGTCCGATCGGGCGGAAGAAGCGAAATGCGAGCATCAGGCAATGGTGGACGCCCTCGCCCGCCGCGACGCCGACGCGGCGCAGGAGGCCGCCTGCCTGCATATCCGCAACGGCTACCGCGCACGCCTGGCCATCATCAGCCAGCTGGATAATTAAAACACGCCCGCAATTTCGCGGGCGGCGCATTATACCTCCGGCGGCGGCTTGATGGCTGCCGTCAGCCGCGGCGGAATAAACGCCTTTACCGGCGGCAGAACGCCCTCATATTTGACCATCTCTACCGGGGCTATCTGCCCGGTACACCCCTGCGCCAGCGATGAAGTGCCTGCGTCGAGGGTGACGACGTTGGGGTTACCGTGGACGCAAAAAGGCGCGTCAGCCAGCGGCTCCAGCGGATCGAACCATGCGCCGGTCGGCACCTGGATCACGCCGGGCATGATGTCTTCCGTCACCTTCGCGCAGGCCAGCAGCGCTCCTCTCTGATTAAAAATCTTCACGATATCGCCCGTACGTATCGCCCTTTTCAGCGCATCCCGCGGATGGATCTGGCATATTTCCCGCTCTTTTTGCTTGTGCCGCGCGCTCCACTGTCCAAAATCAAGCTGGCTGTGCAGGCGCGTGGCCGGCTGATTCGCAATAAGCCAGAGAGAGTGCTGCCGATCGGGCTGCTGAGTCGGCGGCAGCCACGCCGGATGTCCCGGACAATCCGCATAGCCGAAACGCGCGATGGTGCGGGAAAAGAGTTCTATTTTCCCGCTGGGCGTCGCTAGCGGGGCGTTGTCCGGGTCGGCTCGAAAGCCCCGCATCAGCCGATCGCCGTCCTGAATCTGCGGCAACAGCAGCGTTCCTGCCTGCCAGAAGGCGTCGAAATCGGGTACGCGAATAGCGTGCTCGCCCAGTTTTGCCTGCATCTGGCCGTAAAGATGGCGCAGCCATTGCTGGCTGCTGCGACCTTCGGTAAAGGCGCGTTCCGCGCCAAACCGTCGCGCCAGCGCCGCAAAAATCGTATAGTCGTCCCACGCCTCGCCCTGCGGCGCTCTCACTTTCTGCATCGCCACCAGCAGAGGATCGGTCGGCGTGCCGCCGATGTCATCACGCTCAAGGGTCATCGTGGCAGGCAGAACAATATCGGCATGACGCGCCGTGGCCGTCCAGAACGGTTCATGAACGATAAGCGTATCCAGCCGGCTGAAGGCGCGACGCAGCCTGCCGAGATCCTGATGGTGATGGAACGGGTTGCCGCCTGCCCACCATGCCAGCTTAATCGCCGGATAGGTCAGCCGCTGGCCGTTAAAATCATAGCGATCGCCGGGATTAAGCAGCATATCGGCAATTCTGGCCACCGGAATAAAGGTATTAACCTGATTCACCCCCTGCGGGAACGCCGGGAAAGCAACCACGTTATGATGCTTGCCGTAATGCCCAATCGCCCCCAGCGCATAGGCGTAGCCGCCGCCGGGTAATCCGGGCTGGCCTAATACCGCCGCCAGCGCCAGCCCCAGCCATACCGGCTGCTCGCCGTGTTCCGCGCGCTGTAATGAGTGTGAGACCGTTACCAGCACCCGCTTACCGACAAGTTCGCGGGCCAGCGAGGCAATCTTGTCTTCCGGGGTCCGGCAAATCGCCGCCGCCCAGCGCGGCGTTTTCGCCTGGCCGTCGGTATTGCCCAGCACGTAGGCTTCAAATTGCCGCCAGCCCTCGCAGTAACGACTGAGAAACGCCCGGTCGGCACTCCCGGTGACGACAATTTCGTGGATCAGCGCCAGCATCAGCGCCGCATCGCTGCCGGGGACGACCGACCGCCATTCGGCGCGGGCCTCTGGCGGCATATCCGTTCGCAGAGGACTGAAATTGATAAACCTGGCCCCTCTTGCGGCGGCCTGACGCATAAACTCCCGCTCGGTATGGCGGCTGATGCCGCCGCTGGCCACCTGCGAATTTTTCAGCGCCATGCCGCCAAAAGAGAGAATGATATCCGTATGCGCGGCGATATCATCCCAGCTGACGCCGCGGCGGGCCACCTCATTTAATTCGCCGATAATATGGGGCAGGATCACCGCCGCCGCCCCGGAACTGTAGCTATTGACCGAACGAACGTAGCCGCCGATGGTGGTATTCAGAAAGCGATGCACCTGGCTCTGGGCGTGGTGAAAGCGCCCGGCGCTTGACCAGCCGTAAGATCCGCCAAAAACCGCTTCTGGCCCGTACTGGCGATTGACCCGCGCCAGTTCATCGGCGGCGAGATCGAGGACCTGCTCCCATTCCATCTCAATATACTCATCCGCGCCCCGGCGATCGTCAGGGCCCGGGCCGTTCTCCAGCCAGCCGCGTCGGACGGCCGGCTTAACAATTCGCGTCGGGTGGTCGGCAGAACCGGTAAAATTACCTAATAGCGGACTGGGGTCAGGATCGTCATCCCAGGCTTTCACTTTGAGCCCTTGACTCTCCTCAGAGACGCGAAAAACGCCCCAGTGCGAGCTATGCATTTTTTCATTGTTCATGCCGCCACCCTTTGATTAACGCCTGCGTTATGTCATCTGATATCAGAACTGGTACGTTAGCCCAATGCCAAATTTGTCATCGCTATTGACGCCCAGCGGATTATTATCATCCAGGAGGTTAATTTTATAATCGGCATAGGCCAGGATATTTTTATTAATGAAGTATGAGATAGCGACATCAACATATTTTATGATGTTCGTTTCACCTACCCCTTCAATATCTTCCCCGCGCGACTGGAAATATCCCACAAAAGGTTTTACACCGGAGGAAAACAGATATGAGGCAACGGCCTCAAAGCTGTTGGCTTCGTTGGCATAACCGGATGAGCTGATTTTATTCAGGTTATGGCTGTTGGAATAGAGCGCAGCCAGATATAAATGGTTGTCGTCATATTTAATCCCGGTAGCCCAAATCTCGGCGCGGTTGCCCTCCCCCCACTTCAGCTGCTGCTGAGCCGAAGTTCTTTTTGACGTGCTGTACGTACCAAGAACGGTAAGATTATCGACCAGTTCATAGCTCAGCGAGAAACCGTATCCATCGCCGTTAGTAGCCGTAGCCGACCGCTCTGAGTTGCGCCCCTGATACTGTGCCGACACGTTCAGTCCGTCAACGGCGCCGAACAGATCGCTGTTACGCCAGGTCAGCAAACCGGTCGAGCGGCCGGTCATAAAGTTATCCGCAGTGCTGTAGGTCAGCTCGTCGAAGATCGGCGCTTTATCGGTGATCGACGCCACATCATAAGTCACCCCCCAGTTGCGTCCATAGTCGATGGAGCCGAAGCGGTTAAACTTCAGGCCAGCAAAGGCCAGACGCGTTTTATTGCCGTCCTGGGCATCGCTGCCTTCGGAGTTATTGGCCTGAAAATTATATTCCCACTGACCAAATCCGGTCAGGCTATCGTTAATTTGAGTCTGGCCTTTAAATCCCAGCCTGACATAAGACGCGTCACCATCAACGCTGCTGCTATCGCTGAAATAATGTCTCGCACGGATGCTGCCATACAGATCCAGCTTATTTTGATCCTTATTAAAAATTTCCGCCGCATGGGTCGATGAGGCGCTGACAAATAATGCCATAAGAATTATTTTTTTCATTAACTTCCCCAGAGTTTAGGTAATAAAATCCCCGGCCCATTATTGTGAATGGGCCAGCGTACTAACAACGTTGATTAATTTATCTCAGGCGCTGCGCGTCTATGCCATAAACGGCGATGGCCTGTTCCTGGCTAATATATCCCGCCTCAACATCGGCAAGAATATCTTGCTCTGTCCGCTGCTGCGGCTTTCCCCAACCGCCGCCGCCGGGCATTTCCAGCACCAGTCGATCGTCGAAAGGGATCTCCTGAATGCCTTTCGCGTTCAGCGGCTTACCCGATGCCAGGTAAAGCCGACCGGTGCGTCCCGGCAACCCTCCTTCGCTGCCGCGCGCGGGATGATTAACCCGGTCGAAGCGAGCATACAGCGCCAGCGGCACGGGAAAACGGTTGCCGATAACCATGCGCTGCCCCAGCCCGCCGCGGTATTGCCCCGCGCCGCCGGAATCCTGGAGCAGAGATTTCTCCCATACCACGACGCTGGTCATGGCCTCCGTGATTTCCACCGGCACATTTTTCACGCCGGAAGGAAACGGCGTGGCGGAAAGCCCGTCGCTCTGCGGCCTCGCGCCCGCGCCGCCGCTGTGGAAACTGGTAGTCATATACGCCTTTCCCCATTCAGAGGCGGGTGCGGCCAAACGCACATTCCACAGGCTGCCGGTACTTTCCGCCGGGGTTTTATCAGCAAGGATCTGGCGCAGGCAGCCGAAAATGAGGTCCGGCAGAAACATCCCAACCAGGGAACGCGCCACGACGGGTCGTGGCCAGTGGGCATTAGCGATGCAGTCTTCCGGCGCCCGCAGCGTAATACATCCCAGCGTCGCCGCATTGTTAGGCAGCGCGGGGGCAATCAGGCTCTTCACGCCAAACGCCGCATAGGCTTCGGTATAGCACAAGGGGCAGTTAATGCCGTAGCGCGACGGCCCGGAGGTCCCTTCCATATCAATATGGATGCCGCTGTCGTCGATGGTGACCGCGGCAACCAGATCGATCGGCTGCTCATAGCCGTCAACCTGCATGCTATTGCGCCATGTTCCGTGCGGCAGCGCGCCGATCGCGGCCATCATCGCCCGCTGGCTGAAGGCCAGAATGCGCGCGCCGACGTCGGAGAAATCCGCCAGCGCATATTCGTCCATCACTTTTTGCAGGCGGCGATTGCCGACATCATTGCAGGCCATCAGCGCAAAAATATCGCCCTCGACCTGCACCGGCTCCCTGACGTTGGCGCGCACGATTTGCAGCAGGCTTTCGTTGACGACGCCGCCCTCGGCCAGCTTCATGATCGGGATAAACAACCCTTCGCCGAAGACCTGGCGCGATTCCGGCGACGGACCGTTGCCGCCGATATCCACCACGTGCGTGGTACAGGCGAACAGCGCGACGGCGCGTCCATGACGAAATACCGGCGTGACCACCGAAATATCCGACAGATGGCCGGTTGCTTTCCAGGGGTCGTTCGTAATGAGCACGTCGCCCGGCGCCAGCGTCTCCAGCGGATAGGCGGCGAGAAAATGCTTCACCGAACGGGCCATTGAGTTCACATGTCCGGGCGTACCGGTCACCGCCTGGGCCAGCATCTCCCCCTCCCGGGAGAATACGCCGGCGGAAACGTCACCCGCTTCCCGGGTTGAGGTGCTGAACCCTGCGCGAATCAGGCTCCTGGCCTGCTCCTCTACCGCCGCGATGAGGCGGCTCCAGATAACCTGCAGCTGAATATCGGAAATAGCAGCGCTCATTTTTCCTCCCGGTGGGCTTGCAAAACAAGATGTTGTTGGCGGCTAAGGGTGACGCTGAATCCCTGCGGCACAACGGTGTTCGTTTCGCTCTCTGCGATAACCGCCGGTCCCAGCAGTCGTGCGCCGATGCGTAACTCCTCGCGCAGATAGATCCCCGCCCGCTGCGCCGACAGCGTGGCGAGATCAACCAACGTCTGCTCACCCTGCGGCGAGGGCGTATACGGATCGTGATTCGGTATAGCGGGGGCCTGTGGAGCGTCGGTCGCAAGACTCAGCCGCAAGCCCCACGTCAGGCACTCCACCTGCATGCCGGGAATGGTGCGATGAAAGTGGCGGGAGTACTCCTCTTCAAAGCGGGCCGTCAGCCATGCGGCGTCGCGATCTTCATAGCGTTTTTTTCCGCTCAGGCGCACCGGAATCTCATGCCCCTGCCCCCGGTAGCGCATATAAACGGTGTGTTCCTGATGCAGCGCGGACTCATCCTGCGAACCAGCCGCCAGCGTAGCTTTCGCCTGCTGGTACAGCTGGCCGAAAATGGCGTTCACACGATCGGCGCTAAATGCTTCCAGCGCCAGCAGCTGCGTTTTCACCACCTCGCAGGCCAGCGGCGCCAGCAAAAAGCCGTGCGCCGATCCGACGCCCGCGCCTTTGGGAATAATGACCCGATCGATACCCAGCTTTTGCGCGACGCGCGCCGCATGCATCGGCGCCGCGCCGCCAAAGGCGATCAGCGTCCGGCCTTCAATGGTCAGGCCCCGGTCGGTCGCATGAACCCGCGCGGCGTTAGTCATATTCTCATCAACCACTTCGACCATCGCCATTGCCGCCTGCAGCCCGTCGCGATCGGAATCATCGCTGAGGTGCGTCTGTAAAGCGCGCACGGCGTTGTCCCGCGACAGGGCAATTTTGCCGCCGGCGAATCGCGCGACGTCGATCTTGCCCAGCAGAAGGTCGGCATCGGTAATCGCCGGCAGTTCGCCGCCGCGCGCGTAGCAGGCGGGCCCCGGCTCCGATCCGCTGCTTTCCGGACCAACGTCAATCAGGCCGAGCGCGTTGCGCTTTGCCAGCGAACCGCCGCCTGCCCCGATTTCGACCATATCCACTACCGGAATACGCAGCGGCATGCCGCTGCCTTTCAGAAAGCGATACGCCCGCGCCACCTCAAGCTCGCGGCCGTATTGCGGCACGCCGTCATCAATAAACACCACTTTCGCCGTGGTGCCGCCCATATCGAAGGCGATGGCTTCGGCGATCCCCGCTTCGCGGGCAATATGGGCGGCAAACACCGCCCCGCCCGCCGGGCCTGACTCCACCAGCAGTACCGGGAAACGGCAGGCCTGCTCAAGCGAGGTCAGGCCGCCATTCGACATCATCAGCAGAGTCTGACCGGCGATGCCGCGCTGACGCAGCCCCCGATCCAGCCGCTGCAGATAGCGGGCAATGGTCGGTTGCACGTAGGCGTTAGCGCAGGCGGTGGAGAGACGTTCGTATTCGCGGATCTCCGGACAGACCTCATGCGACAGGGTGATCGAAAGGCCTGGGCGCGCGCGGCGGAGGAGTTCCGCCGCCTGCCGTTCGTGCTCGCCGTTGACATAGCTGTGCAGAAAACCGATCGCCACCGACGTAATTCCCTGCGCATCCAGCTGCGGCAGCAACTCTTCCAGCGAGCGCGGGTCCAGCGGCGTCAGCACGCTGCCGTCGGCGGCCAGCCGCTCGACGACCTCAAAGCGCAGCGCGCGCGGCACCAGCGGTTCCGGACGTTTCATATACAGGTCGGAAACGTCAAAACGATGCTCGTGGGCGATTTCCAGCGTGTCGCGAAAACCCCGGGTCGTGATCAAAGCCGTTTTCGCGCCCTTGCGCTCAATGAGCGCGTTAGTGGCAAGCGTGGTGCCATGCACGACAGCGCTCACTTCCGTCGCCGCCGTCGCCGTCTCATTGAGCAAATTATCAATGCCCTGTAATACGGCCTCTTCCGGCGCGCCGTGGGTCGTCAGACGTTTGGCCGACACCAGCGTGCCGTCGGCGCGCTGCAATACAATATCGGTGAATGTGCCGCCGATATCGACGGCAATTCGGGTTCCTCTTTGCAACATAACCAGTTTCCGTATAGTTAGCTCATTCGTTTACTGACAGCAGATGGCCCGCCGGTCTACGCGACTTCATATTAAGCGCCCGCAGGAGCGCCCACAGCGATGCCTGATTAGAGGTCACTACAGGTACGCCCAGCGCCTCTTCCAGCAGCGGAATAATCTCCAGCGTCAGCAGATTGGTGCAGCTGATAAATAGCGCATCGGCCCGACCGATCGCTCCGGCATACCTGATGGCGAGCGCCATAATTTCATCGCTATCCACGGCCGCAATGGGGTACGCCGACGAGCAGTTGAACGACTGATAGCCGGTGGTCTCCACCCCGTAGCGATGTAAAAACGCCACCTCGGCGAGATTAATTTCTTCCGGGTATGGGGTGATCATATAAATTCGCTTCGCCTCCAGCGCCCGCAATGCCCTGATAACCGCGTGGGCGGTCGTTACGGCGGGAACGCCGAGAGCGGCGGTGATTTGACGTTCAATCGCTTCCGGCGCATCGGGCTGGCCGACAAAACTGCCGCTGGTACAGCCAAACAGCGCCACCCTTAGCGGCAGACGATCCAGCTGATCGAGCGCCGGGGCGATATTTTGCTGCATCGCTGCCAGCGCTGAGGCAGAGAGCGTCGTACCGCCCGGTCGCCACACGCGAGCGACGTTTAGCGCGATGCTCTCCGGCAGCCAGCGCGGTAGCTCATACTCCAGCGCCATATTGCCTGCCGGTACCAGCAGCCCGGCGCGGATCGGATCCCGGTGTTTCATTTTTGCGCTCCGGCGTCGCCGGATACGCCGATCTCCATCGCAATGGTTTGCTCATCGCTCCGTCCCGGATAGACCAGCGGCTTACGCAACCCCCAAACGTTGATGGGATGGTAAAGCGGCAGCAGAGCCACATCCGCAATGGCAAGCTCAATAGCCGAGGCGAAAAGCGCCTCGCGTTTGCCATCATCAAGGGTGACCAGCCCCTGTTCGATAATCTGGTCCACCTTCTTGTTGCTGTAGAAAGAGCGGTTGCTGGAGCCGTAGCCCCTTTCTTTATCGATGGTGTGCAGCAGTGAGCGCAGGGGCGAAGAAGACTCGCCGGTGGCGCTGCCGTAACCGACAAGGAAGAAGCTGAATTCGCTGCCCTGCGCGTCGCCGGTGACGCGCTTGTAAAACACGCTGCTGGGCATGGTCTCCACCTCGGTTTTGATGCCGACGCGCGTCAGCATCTGCGCCACGGCCTGAGCAACGGCGCTGTCGCGAATAAACCGATCGTTCGGCGAATGCAGCGTAATGCGAAAGCCCTCCGGATACCCTGCGGCTTTTAGCAGCGCTCTTGCCTTTTCCGCATCCGCGATGACGGGTTTAATCGCGTTGCTGTGGCCGAAAATGCCTTCCGGCACCAGCTGATCGGCCACTTCCGCGGCGTCGGTGAGAATATGTTTGACGAGCAGCCGGGTATCGATCGCCAGCTGAAACGCCTGGCGGACCCGTAAGTCCAGCAGCGGGTTATCAATTGGCTGACCCGCGTTATCGCGAATAAACGGTGAACGTTTACGCCCGTGATCGAAGCTGAGAAAGATGGCTCGATTGGTCACGCTGCGGGTCAAATTCACCGCGTCGTTGGTTTTCAGGCGGGCGATATCGCTGGGCGCGACTTTTTCAATGACGCTGACGTCCCCTGAGAGTAGCGCCGCCACGCGCGCGCCATCCGCGCTAATCGGGCGGATGGTAATCTCTTTCCACTGCGGCTTTTCACCCCAGTAATCATCATTGCGGGTCAGTACAATACGGTTGCCGGGAATATAATTGACCAGCTTATAAGGACCGGTGCCGATGACGGCTTTGCCGCTGTTATAGTCGGCGGTCGTCGCCTCCCCGCTGCTGCGGCTAATAATCGCTACCGTAGCCAGCTCATTAGGTACAATCGGATTTGGCGCAAGGGTTTTTATTCTTAATACCGTGTCGCTGATTTTAATGACGGTTTTATCATGTAAATAGGTTCGTAACGCAAAAGGCGAACCAACAATATGGCTGGCGCGATCGAAAGAAAAAATAACATCATCGACAGTCAGCGGCGCGCCGTTATGAAACTTCACGTTCGCCTGTAATTCGAACTCCCAGGTCGTGTCATCAATGACCTGCCATGATTTTGCCAGCCCCGGCTGCGGGCGCTGTTTATTATCCGATCTTACCAGCCGATCGAATAAATAGGTGGTCAGCGCCGCGTTAGCGCTGACGATATGCCAGTGCGGATCGAGCGACGACGGTTCGTTGCTGAACCCCAATACCAGGCTATCTACGGAGCGGGCGGCCCAGCCGGTCACCGGCCAGGTGACAGCCACGGGAATAAACGACGCCGCCGCCAGCGCGCCGGTTCGGAAGAGAAATTGTCTTCTGTTAATATTCATGACTGTCTCCTGGTGGTTTAATTTAGGCAAATTGTATTTATTAATTTCATTTAATCAGAAAGATAAGACATTCCCTTCCCGCACCGCTGACAGTTCTCGCCGATCCGGCCTGGAATATTTTAATAATTAATATTGCTATGAATATGTTTAATGTTTATTAGTCATTATCACTGACAGCACGGCAACAGCCGATAAATATCTAACTCATCGACACAGGATAGCTGCTCTATATTTTGTAATGACGCCCACAGCGCGTGGCTATTTTCTGTTACGCCGCCCCAGTGCAGGCAATGAATAAATTTCTCCTGCAGCTGTTCAGTGCTTAATGGCGATCGCGCATCGCCCGTGGCATAGCGCACCGGCGGGCTGAAGAGCGTATCTCCCTGACGAAAAACAATCTCGATCCGGTCCTGTGGCGCGAAGCCTTCGCGCTCGGGATCGCTTTCTGCAATGACAATACGTTCGCAGCATGCCATCAGCCGCCAGACCTCCGCACGCGCACGTTTCTTATCCTGTAAGGAACCTGGCGTCAGTTCGCCATCGATGAGCGCGCTTGCGGCGACAAACTCCAGGCTAAAGGCACTCTGCGTGCGGTCCATCGGCTTACGGAAACGCAAAATATCGCTGTGACGCTGGCTGGTCATCAGGCGGATGCGCGCAATATCCGCACGGCGCGCGGCCGTCTGTAAATAGAGCTGGCGCGCGGCGTCCACGATCCGGTGAGCGGCATAGCACACCGGATAATATTTAATTGCCGCAGGCTGGCGCGCCAGTAGCCAGTCCTGCTGCCGTAATGCCAGCGCCGTCGTTCTGTCTGCGGGATGGTGCGGCGACCAGGTCGTCAGCCAGCCGCGCTCCTGTTCCAGAATAGCGTCATTGCCGGTAATGCCCTGACGCGCGAGCAGCGCGGCAAACAGACCGGCTTTGGCGGCGAAGCCAATATGCAACGCCTTAACCGGCGTGCCGAAATTCGCCATCAGTCCCGCGCTTTGCGAAGCCGCAATCGCCAGCGCGTGCCGGGCCCTAACCGCATCAAGTTCAAGCGCCGAGGCGCAGGCCGCCGCCGCCGCTATGGGGCCGATTAACCCGCTGGGATGCCAGCCCGCCGCGTGCGCCAGCACCGGATGCCGCCGCCGTAATTCGCCCCACGCTTCATAGCCTGTGGCGTAAGCAACCAGTAGCGCGCGCCCGGACAGCGGAAAGCGCCTCGCCAGCGCCAGTAGCGCCGGGATCAGTACGGCAGCGGGGTGCCCGCCCAGCGCGACGTTGTCATAGTCCAGCACGTGCGCCGCCGCGCCCGCCTGCAGCGCGAAGGCGAGAATATCCGGGGGCGTATCCTCCGCCAGCAGGCGCTGCGTTTGCGCCAGCCTGCTGATGGTATCCTCGTTTCTGCCCGCCAGCATCACCGCCAGCGTGTCGATCAGGTCGCGTCTGGCGTAATGCAGCGCATCGTCGCCGAACGGTATCTGGCGGGCGGAAGCAATCATGTCCCCCAGTTCGCGGGTCAGCATCATGGTCATATCAGCGGTTCACCACGACCTGATGCTCAGCCGCAATCTGACGATAAACCAGCGTTGGAACATCGGCATTGGCCGGCATAACCGCATGCACTATCTCGCTGTTATCCAGTTCAGGCGCCCTGCTGCGTCGGGAAGGGTCGGCAACGGGGACCGCGCTGAGTAAACGGCGGGTATAGGGGTGCTGCGCCCGCTGAAAAATATCCTCGTTACGCCCCGTTTCGACAATGACGCCGCGTTGCATGACGGCGACACGATGGCTGAACTGTCTGACCACCGACATATCATGAGAAATAAACAGAAAGGCCGTACCGAGCTTGTGCTGCAGGTCGCTCAGCAGCTGCATGACCTGCATTTTCACCAGCGCGTCGAGAGCGGATACCGATTCGTCGGCAATGATCACCTCAGGCTCCATGATCAGCGCCCGCGCGATGCAAATACGCTGACGCTGGCCGCCGGAAAATTCATTGGGGTAGCGCGTCGCCATGCCCGGCGTAAGCCCGACCAGCTTCAGCAGCTCGCTAACCCTTTCACGCGCCTGATGCCGGTCGCCATGCCGATGGTAAATCCACGGTTCTGCAATCGCCTCGCCGACAGTCATGCGAGCATTCAGGCTGGACCACGGGTCCTGGAAGATCATCTGCACGCGGCACGCGCGATCGGTTCGTAACGGCAGACCTGGCGCAACGATCTGTTCGCCATTGAGGAGGACGCGGCCAGCCTGCGGCGCGACCAGCCCCACCAGCGCTCGCCCCAGCGTGGATTTGCCGCTGCCCGACTCGCCCACCAGCGCCAGCGTTTCGCCGCGCCTGAGCTGTAAGGAGATTTGCTCAACGGCATGCACCCGCTGCTTCACCCGTCCCAGCAGGCCGCCGCGGAGGTTAAAACGGCAGGTCAGTCCCTCAATCTCCAGCAGCGGTTCTGCGGCGGAGGGCGCGGTGGGAGGCAGCGCATCATGGCGGGCGGCCGCCAGCAGCCGCGCCGTATAGGTATCCTGCGGATGCGCAAACAGAGCAACGGTAAGATTCGTTTCTTTTACTTCTCCCGCCTGCATCACGAGGGTTCTGTCGGCCATTTCCGCCACCAGGCCCATATCGTGGGTGATAAACAGGACAGCCATCCCCTCTTCACGCTGCAATTGCTTGAGCAGGGCCATAATTTGCGCCTGGATAGTCACATCCAGCGCGGTCGTGGGCTCGTCGGCGATCAGCACTTTCGGACGTCCCGCCAGCGCCAGCGCAATCATCACCCGCTGGCGCATCCCGCCGGAGAGCTGATGCGGATAGTCACCCATCCGCGTTTCCGCTGCAGAAAGTCGGACCTTCTTCAGCAGGCCGATGGCTTCCTGTCGCGCCTGACGGCGGCTCAGCTGCTGGTGCTGAATCAGATGTTCCATAAGCTGATAGCCAATCGTGAGCACCGGGTTCAGGCAATCCTCCTGAAAAACGATGCCGATATCGCCACCGCGCACCGCGCGCATCTGTTTTTCGCTCAGCGGCAATAACGCCTGCCCGTTCAGCAGTACGCTGCCGGTAACGCGCGTGCTCTTTTCGGGCAAAATCCGCATGATTGCCGCCGCCGTAACGCTTTTCCCCGAGCCCGACTCGCCGACCAAGGCCAGCGTCTGACCGGCGTCAAGCGTGAAGGAAATATGGCGGACGACCGACCGCCACTCGCCGTCGGATTGAAGATCCACGCTCAGGTTTTCAACTTCAAGAACTGGCCTCATCATGCCTCTCCCCGCCGGAGTAAGTCGTTTATTGTGCCCATGGATTGAGCACGTCCCGCAGGCGATCCCCTGCTATATTAATCGCGACGATGGTCACCATCAGCGCAATGCCGGGGTAAAAGCAGATCCAGTATTCACCCGATAACATATATTGATAGCCGTTGGCGATAAGCAAGCCGAGACTCGGTTCCGTCACCGGCACGCCCAACCCCAGAAAGGAGAGCGTCGCTTCCAGCGCAATCGCCCGCGCTACCTGTACGGTGGAAATCACAATCAGCGGTGGCAAACATTGCGGCAGAAGATGGCGAAACAGAATGCGATGTAAAGGCAGCCCAAGGCAGACCGCGGCCTCAATATAGCCTTTCTTACTTTCGACAAGCGCGGTGCTGCGCGTGGCCCGGGCGTAGGTCGCCCACTCAACAATAACCAGCGCCAGCACCACATTACCGATACCTTTGCCTAAGAAAGCCAGCAGCATTAAGGCCACCAGAATGGCCGGAAAGGAGAGCTGCAAATCCACCAGCCGCATAATGAAGGCATCGGTTTTACCGCCGCGATAGGCAGCCAGCAGCCCCAGGGACCCGCCGATAATGGCCGCGAAAAAAACAGAAACAAAACCGACGCCCAGCGAAATACGCAGTCCGTACAGTATCGCCGATAGCATATCCCGCCCCTGATCGTCGCTGCCCAGCCAGAACAGGATGCCGGAACTGCCCTGTGCGCCCGGCGCCAGCTGCCCGTCAATAATGCTGAGCTGCTGAAGATCGTAAGGGTTTTGCGGAGCCAGCAGAGGCGCGGCAAAGGCCGCAATAATAATCAGCCCTATCAACAACGCAGCAAATAACGCGCTTTTTGAACGCGAGTAGCGCCTTAAAAATTGCCGTATGCCCTGTTTGCGCTGCGGCGTCGACGCTATCACCATATTTGCCTCAGCCATTCGCATTTGCTCCCGCATTTATTCTGATTCGCGGATTAAGCAGCGATGAGAGAATATCCACGACGAGATTTATAACAACAATAAGGGTGACGATGATCATCAGATAGGCGACGATAACCGGCCGGTCGAGCATATTAATACTGTCAATAATCAGTTTGCCCATGCCGGGCCAGGCAAATATTGTCTCAGTGACCACCGAAAAAGAGATAACCGAACCGAACTCCATTCCCACCACGGTGATCAGGGGAATCACAATATTTTTTAATAAGTGGACAAACGTCATTCTGAACTCAGATAACCCACGCGCTTTGGCCAGCCGCATATAATTCGCTGACATCTCCTCCCGCACGCCGGCGCGGGTGAGACGCAATAACAGGGCGGTTTTAAATAAGGCCAGATTAATGGCCGGGAGTAATAAGTGGCGTAATCCATCGCCGGTCAGGAAAGACCACTGAACGCCCAAAAAGGTTTTCATCTCGCCGCGTCCGCCGCTGGGCAGCCATCCCAGACCGACCGAGAAAAACATAATCAGCAGCAAACCCGCCCAGAACGTCGGCAGAGAAAAGCCGAGGATGCTGCCCGCCATAATGGTTTTTGACAGCCCGCTATCCGGTTTTAGCCCCGCATAAAGACCGAGCGGCAAGGCGATAATAATAGCCAGCAAAGTCGCACTGACCGCCAGCTCAAGCGTGGCCGGGAAGCGCTGCAGAATAAGCGTCAGAGCGGGCTGATTAAAGACGTAGCTGCGTCCCAAATCACCGTGCAGGAGGCCCTGTAAAAAAAGCCCGTACTGTTGCCACAGCGAAAGATTAAGTCCAAGTTCAGCAATCAGCTGCTGCCGATCGCGCTCGGTGGCATCGGGAGACAATAAAATATCGACCGGGCTACCAATAACGTGCAGGGCGAAAAAGACCAGCGTCGCCATTAACCAAACCACCACGCATGCCTGCATCAGACGTTTGATTATCAGATTCAACATAGGTAATACAGCTCCGGCTCATGAAATAGCGGCTTCAGGAGGCGAAGTACCGCACTCAGCTGAATCCTTTGGTCTGCGATGAAAATGGAACCAGAAAAGAATACCAATGTATACAGTAATGCTGAAATGCAAAAACCAGCAAAGAAAAGTCTTATTTGAGAAATACCAGACGCGTTTATCCAATCATCTCTTGCCGGTAAAGCCGTGCGCTTTCTTCCCTTTCGTCGCACATCATTTTCTGGGGATACCCGCTGGGCCAACCTCCTCTCCCGACATGTAGCTATTCTTGTCGCTAACTACGCTCAGTGGGCTGGTTTGCCGCTTTACAGTCTGGAATAGGCCCTACCGCCGGCCGAAAACAGCTGAACATGGCGGCTGCTAATGCCCAGCCGTACCGTCATGCCGACTTTGCGCTGCGATTCTCCAGGCACTCTTTGTATCAGCGGCTCATCTACCCCTTCAATCTGGTAATAGAGCAATGTCTCGTAGCCCAGATTTTCAATCAACACCAGCAAGGCGTCCAGCTGCGGTCCGGGGATCTCCTCTGAGGGTAAATGTTCTGGACGCACGCCCAGCCATGCCTGCTCACCCGCCACGGCATGACGACCATCCACCGTCACGAGCAGCGGTACATCGCCGGGCAGACGAACCTTAATGCCCTGCTCGCTGCCCTCCTCTATTTTCACCGGCAGGATATTCATTCGCGGCGATCCGATAAAGGTCGCCACTTCCAGCGTGGCCGGATGATGGTACAGCTCCAACGGCGTCCCTACCTGGGCAATACGTCCCGATGACATCATGACGATACGATCTGCCAGCGTCATCGCTTCCACCTGATCGTGGGTGACGTAAATCATGGTCGAACGCAGCTTTTGATGCAGGCGAGCAATCTGAACGCGCATTTCCACGCGCAGAGCGGCATCAAGATTGGATAAGGGTTCATCAAACAGAAACAGGGCCGGCTCTTTCACCAGCGCGCGGCCAATGGCCACCCGCTGACGCTGTCCGCCGGACAGCATCGCAGGTTTGCGCTCCAGCAGCGGGGTGAGCTGTAAAATACTTGCCGCCTCACTAACCCGCCGGGCAACCTCCGCTTTCGGCCGCTTCGCCAGCGTCAGGCTATATGCCATGTTCTCCGCGACCGTCATATGCGGGTACAGGGCATAAGACTGGAACACCATGCCGATACTGCGCTCCTGCGGCAGGGTATCGTTTATCAGCTGACCATCCAGGAACATCTCACCGGTGCTGATATCTTCAAGACCGGCGATCATCCGTAGCAGCGTGGATTTGCCGCTGCCGGACGGGCCGACAATGACCACAAATTCGCCGGCGTCAATGGTCAGATCGATATCCTGTACCACTCCCTGAGCGTGGAAAGTTTTCCCCACGCCCCGTAATTCTAATTGTCCCATAGTACTCTCTGTTGTTATAAAAACCGCTGTGGGGCAATAAACGCCGTGTCGAGTTCGACCGTCTTACCAAGCGCCTCTGCGGCAATGATCTCGCCGATAGCCGGGGCATGTTTAAAGGCATGACCGCTGTCACCGCCGGCCACCAGCACGTTTTTCCGGTAGCGCCCGACGATAAACTGCGCATCGGGCGTACGGGTGATCATGCACGGACGGGCGCTGGCCGGTTGCGGATGAATCCCTCCCAGCCACTGGCTAACGGCCTGACGCAGCTCGGCGGTATCTTCACGGGTGATATGCCGGTCAATATAGTCAGGGTCGAGCGCGCGACGAGGTACGCCGATATCTCCCAGACCAAGCTTCACCGCCCCGCCGGGTAAAGCGCCGTGCCCCCACAGGGTGAGCGACGGATGAATTTCACGCACAAACACCGGGAACTCAGCCAGGCCGTAACCAGGCGCGACATCAAACCAGGTCATCACCGTGCGAACAGGATCGAGCGGGAGATCGGCAGCAAAGCGCGCCAGCCACGCCCCGCTCGCCAGCACGACCTGATCGGCCCGTACGTCCCCTGCCGAGGTAGCAATGCGCACTCCGTTGCCGTCATCCTCTATCGCCTCGACGCTCACCTGCGTCAGCACCTGCGCCGACAGCGCTTCAGCGCGCTGCAATGCCGCGCGAATAAAGCCTTCCGGGTTCGCCACGCCCGCTTCCGCATCAAACACGGCCACATCATCAGCGCGTAACCCGAGATGCTGCGGCTGACGCGCCGCAAGCTCCGCGGCGGTCCACACGTTCAGCGCGACGCCGAGCCGTTCTGCGGCCCGTAGCGTGCCGCTGACCGCCAGCGAATCGCGACGGCCGATAATGGTGCCGCCCGTTACCGACAGCAGGCTTTCTCCCGCGTGGAGTTCCAGCTGCTGAAACAGGCTACGGGATAAGCGGGCATACTCCCCCAGCGCAGGATGCTCAAGGCAGAAGGTACGGAACAGCCGGGTTTGACCGTGGGTCGCGCCGAGATCGTGAGGCGGAGTAAACCGATCGATGCCGATCGCCCTCACCCCCCGCTCCGCCAGGCGCCACAGCGCTGCGGCCCCCATCGCGCCCAGCCCTACCACCGCCACATCATATTGCTGACCAGCCACGTCATATTCCTCTTACAGTTCGGACGAAATTTTCCACGGATTGACGCCGCCATCGTGTACCGCAAAGTTGTCGATCAGAGCCAGCTCATCGCTGCTGAAGACCAGGTTATCCAGCGCTTTCAGATTCTCAGCCAGCTGCTCTTTGCTGGATACGCCCACCAGCGTCGAAGCCACGCGCGGGTCCCGCAGCGTCCATGCGATCGCCAGCTGCGACAGCGTCTGGCCGCGTTCCGCCGCGATAGCCGCCAGCCCGCGCAGGCGGCGAAGGTTGTCTTCAGACTGCGCCTCGGCGCTGATATAAGTCCGGTGCTGCGCGCGCTGCACCTCAAACCCCTGCAGGTAACGATCGGCCAGCAGCCCCTGCGCCAGAGGCGTGAAGGCAATAGCCGCCGCGCCGGACTGCGTAAGATCGCTCAGCAGTTCGTCTTCAATCCAGCGGTTAAGCAGCGAGTATGATGACTGATTGACCAGCAGCGGCGTCCCCAGCTCTTTAGCAATGCTGAGCGCCTCGCGGGAACGCTGCGCCGAATAGGACGAGATGCCGACATACAGCGCCTTCCCCTGACGGACGAGGGCGTCGAGCGCTTCAATGGTTTCATGCAGCGGCGTATCCGGGTCATAGCGATGGGAATAGAAAATATCCACATGATCGAGGCCAAGACGTTCCAGAGATTCATCAATGCTGCCCAGCAGGTGCTTTTTACCGCCGAGACGGCCGTTTGGCCCGAGCCACTGCGGCCAGCCCGCTTTGGTGGCAATCACCAGCTCATTACGGTACGAACGGAAATCTTTACGCAGGATGCGGCCAATGTTCTCTTCGGCGGCGCCCAGCGGCGGACCGTACTGGTTGGCGATATCAATATGGTTAATCCCGTTCTCGAAGGCAAAACGGACGATGTCGCGCTGCTTCTGGAACGGCGTGTCGTCGCCGAAGTTGTACCAGGTCCCGAGCGCGATGGGCGAAACCACCAGACCACTGTTGCCGACCCGGTTATAGTCATACCGCTTGAAACGGTTTTCGGGCGGCGTCCAGGGGGTATTGGGGTCCGGCCGCTCATCAAGGAATTCAACGCGTTGTGTCATGCTATTCTCCTGCTGCATTCAGCATATTATTTGCCGCCGGTGTGGCTCAGCGAGCGGGTAAATGAACGCTGACCGAAAAAGATCAGCAGCGCCGGGATCAGCGCAAGGATAAAGACTTCGGCAAAGGCCAGACCGTAGTCCTGGGTATAGGCCGAATCCGACAACCCCATCGCCACGGCGCCGGTTTGCTTACTGTTGTCGGTGATAATGAGCGACGGCCACAGCCAGGCATTCCACTGCGCCATCGCCAGAATCATTGCCGTACCAATCACCGCCGGGCGCACCAGCGGCAGGTAAATTTGCAGAAGAATGCGCCACCAGGAGGCGCCATCCAGCAGCGCGGCCTCCAGCTGTTCGCGCGGGATGCTCAAAAAGAACTGGCGCAGGTTGAAAATCGCCAGACCGTGCACCAGCCCCGGAACAATCAGCGCCGTCAGGGTGTTAGCCAGTCCCATCCCGGTAAACACCGTGGTTAACGGCAGCGCCACCACTTCAAAAGGGATCATGAAGGCGAACACCACGGTGACAAACAGCCAGTCACGCCCCGGAAAACGCATCACCGCCAGGGGAAAAGCCGCGAGAATCGCCAGCGCGGTGCCCACCAGCGCCGAAACGCCGGTCACCCACAGCGAGTTAAACAAGTTGGTGGCGAATCCCCGGCTGAACGCCGAGGTAAAATTTTCCAGAGTCCAGCGGCGCGGTATGAATGTCCACAAATCCACGTGGGCCTGGAAGGTCTCCGTCACCGGGCGGAAGGCCGAAGCCACCAGCCAGACAAAGGGCACGGCAAACAGCAGCGAAATCAGCAACGCTATGCAGGTGGCGATCACCCGCCGCAGCTGGCGACGCCGCAGGACGACGTGACGCCTCACGGCGCGCTTCTCATCCGGTTCAACAGCCTGAATTGCAGCCATACCGTGATCCCCATTAAGACAAATAAGATGGTCATCTCCGCCAGCGCCGATCCCGGCGAACTCAGGGCGTAGTAGCGGGTAATGATGTCGTACATAAGAAAGTTACTGGAGCCCTGAGGGCCGCCTTTCGTCAGGGCGCCGATCGGGGCGTAAAGGATAAAGTTCCATACCGTGCTGGCCGTCAGCACGAACAGCAGCTGCCGCTGGATCAGCGGCAGCGTCACATTGACAAACTGCCGCCATTCTCCGGCGCCATCCAGCATCGCCGCATCGTAGTAGTCCTGCGGCACGTCGCGGATGGCGGCAATCAGGAAGATCATCCAGTAACCTACCGCCGTCCAGGTGGATAAGATCACCAGAGCCGCCATCGCGCCATCGACGTCGGTAAACCAGCCGCTGGTGGGCAGGTGCGCCAGCGCCAGCAGGTTGTTCACCACCCCTTCCGGGCGCAGCAGCACGCCAAACACCACCGTGGTCCCCATCAGCGGCAGAGCCGTTGGCAAAAAAGCGAGGGTGCGCCACACGCCGGTCAACGCCACGTTACGCGTCAGCAGCCAGGCGAGAAACAGGGCGAAGACCATAGTCAGCGGATTGACCAGCGCGGCGAACAGCAGCGTACGCCACACGGAATCCCAGAAGCCGGGGTCTTCAAACAGATCGAGATAGTTCTGCCAGCCAACCCACTTCGGCGGGATCACGCTACCCGGCACCGAGGTATAAAACGACTCCACAATCGCCAGCCCGGTCGGAATAATGCGCAGTAACAGCAGCAGCGCCAGCGCCGGAGTCAGCAATAACAGCGCGGCGCGCGCTTCATGGCGGGCAGCCCTGCTGGTCACTGATACTTTCTCCATGCGGCTTTCAGTCTGGCATTCGTCGCGTCCAGCGTTTTCTGCGCATCGGCGCCGTTGATGATGTCGCCAATGGCCGCCCCCATCAGCTGAGTGAACTCCGCGCCGCCCACGGTCTGCGGACGAATACGGGCAGAATGCTGGGCCTGCCAGGTCAAAATATCCTGCAAACCGCTCAGCCGCGGATCGGCGTAGGTCGGATTTTTCCAGAATACGGCGCGGGTGGCTTCGGTGGTCGGAACGTTTTCAGTTTGCGGATCGGCAGAGATAAAACCGCCGTTCTCGCCAAACAGATACCAGTTGAGGAATAAGGCGGCCGCCTGCTGTTTTTCCGGGCTGGAAAGCGCGCTGATGCCTAACGCCCAGCCGCCGCTGGTGGTAGCGTCCTGGCCATCTTTAAACTTAGGCGCGGTGGCGATCCCAAAATCTAAGTCGGCATTTTTGGTAATCGTTGGCGAATTCCAGATGCCGCCATAAAAGAACGCGCTGTCGCCGTTGGCGAAGGCCAGCGCCGTTTCTCGCACGCCACGCGGCGACAGGCCATCGGCGTACAATTTGCCATACCAGCCCAGGGCCTTCACCCATCCGGGATTGTTAACGTCCGGCGTGAGCTGTTTCTCGCCTTTGATGCCGGTTCCGCCGCCAAGGGATTCCGCCAGCGGCTGGAGGTAGTAATACATATCCGGGGTGGAGAAGGTCACGCCGTAAGACGAGGCTTTCGCTGCCACCGCTTTGCGGGCCGTCGCTTCCACCCATTCCCAGGTCGGCGCTTCCCCCGCCTTGTTGGACGGGTACGCCACGCCGATTTGCTTCAGCACGTTTTTGTTGTAATACAGGAAGGTGGTGCCAATCTGGTACGGCAGGTTGAGTAACTTACCGTTGATGGTGGACTCTTTCAGCGCAGGCGGGTCGATCAGCTGGCGTTTCGCGGCGAACGCATCCGTCAAATCGGCTTCCCAGCCGCGTACCGCGTAGCTGGCGCTCTGCGGCTGGTCGATGTCGAAAATATCCACGTTACCCTGGGCAAATCGCGCGCCGAGCGTTTCGTTGTAGCTGTTGAATGGCACCGCGTGGTAGCTGATTTTAATCGTTGGGTAGCGTTTCTCAAATGCCGCGATAATTTTGTTGGCGCGCTCCGCCGGGACCGCGCCGCCAAAGTAATTGAGGGTGATGGTTTTCTCCGGCGCTTTCAGGTTTTCTACCGCCGGGATTGGCGCAGCGCTAGCTGCCCCCACAGCCAGAATGGCTCCCGCCAGGACAACGGTCGATGCTTTTGCTGGTGCTATCATGTCATTACCCCTTCAAATCATTGTTGTTATTTTGCGCTGTAAAACGTCCGCGAAAGTCCGCTGCCGGGTGGGGGACGCTCAGCCGATCGCCCTTGCCAAACAGCCGGTTGCGCAAGGATGACTCTTTTCCCGGCGGCAGGAACAGCCCGCGCTTCGCCAGCGCCGGCAGCACCTGTTCGGCGAATTCGATAAAATCGTGCGGGCTGACAAACTCGTGCAGGTTGAAGCCGTCCACGCCGGTGAGACGAGCAATCTTTTCGATGCTCTCGGCAATGCTTTCCGGCGTGCCCACCAGGGTGGGAGCGTAGGGGCTCAAATTCACCAGTCGCTGCCTGATGGCGCCCACGCTGTCAGGACGGGCTTTTTCGCTGGTGAAGCGTGCCGATTCAGAACGGGAGAAGTTATGCGGTTCGGCAGACAGCGTGTCGTCATCGCCATAGCGGGAGAGATCGAAGCCGCTGGCGCCGCCAAATGCCGCATACTGGGCTTCCGGCGATTGCGCGGCGCGAATGAGATCCGCTTTTTGTTCTGCTTCCGCCTCGGTACGGCCGATGACCACGGAAAGATCCGTCAGCACTTTAATGGAATCCGCCGCCCGGCCGGCCGCGACGGCGGCGGCGCGCAGCTTATCCACGTTGCTGCGCAGAGCATCCGGGTTCATGCCATTGACGAACACCACCTCAGCGTGACGAGCCGCGAAGGCAAGCCCGCGTGCCGAGGCCCCGGCCTGGAAAATCACCGGCGTGCGCTGTACGCTCGGTTCCGTCAGCGAAGGCCCCTGTACGGAGAAATAGTCCCCCTGATGGTTGATGCGATGCACCTTGTCGGCATCCGCATAGCGTTTCGCGGCCTTGTCGTACAGCACCGCGTCCTCCTCCCAGCTCCCTTCCAGCAGTTTATAGAACACCGTCAGGAACTCTTCGGCCCGCGCGTAACGCACTTCATGCGGCAGTTGATCCGGCAGGCCATAATTGCGCGCCGCATTCGGCAGATAGGACGTCACCACGTTCCAGCCGATTCGCCCTTTCGCCAAATGATCGAGGGTGCCGAAGCGGCGGGCAAAGGTAAACGGGTGTTCATAGGTCGTGGATGCCGTCACCGCGAAGGAGAGGTTTTGGGTTACCGCCAGCATCGCCGGGATCACCATAAAGGGATCATTCAGCGGAAAATCTACCGCCCCTTCAATGGCGGGAACCGGCGACTGCCGGTAAACGTCATAGACGCCCAGCACATCGGCAAAAAACAGCGCGGTAAAACCGGCGCTATCGAGAAAGCGCGCGCGTTCCACCCAGTAATCCAGGTCTTTATAGCGATGACGCTGCGAATCCGGGTGAGTCCAGCTTCCCTGGGCGTAGTAGCCCACGCCGTTCATTTCGAAAGCGTTAAAAATTAGCGGGCGCGATGCGCTCATGAACGAGACTCCCGATCGACAGAGGATTCAACAAAGCGGAATATCTGGCTACGCCCCAGCTCCTGATAGCGCAGGCGAACCGGGTCGTGCAGGGTATGGGTGCGCACGTTGCGCCAGTAACGGTCAAGTCGTAGCGAGCGGTCGGCGGCGCGCGCGCCGCTCCAGGAGAAAACGTCGCTGCTGGCCGCCAGGCCGACTTCAGCAGCAAGCGCCTTGGTTGCTGCCAGCTGCGCCTGCAATTGCGGTAATTTTGCGGCATCGCCCTGCTGCACCTCATCCAGCAGCCGCGCCGTGCTCTCCAGCAGCGCGGCCGTCGACAAAACGCGCGCGCTCAGCACGCCAACCTGATATTGCAGCACCGGATCTTCCGCCAGCGAGGGATAAGGCGATTCAAACGGAATACGTTTATCCGTTGCGACCGTCCGTAACCCCCACTGGATAACGCCCTCAGCGATGCCCAGGTCAATAGCCGCGTGGATCAGGCGTCCGCTTTCATGCCAGGCCACGCCGCGATGCTCCGCGTCCCATACCGGGATGACATAATCCGCTGACACCACCACGTTCTCGAGAATCAACGATCCGCTGGAGCTACCGCGCTGTCCCAGTCCGTTCCAGTCGTCAATCAGCGTGACGCCCGGCGCATCGGTGCGGATAAAGGCCAGTGCCTGCCCGCCGCTCTGATGTTTGCCAATCACCGTGATCCAGCGCGCGCCAATGGACCCGGTGGCGTAATATTTACGTCCGCTGATCCGGTAGCGATCGTCGCCTTCGCGACGCAGCGTGGTGGAAAAGTCGGCAGAATGTTTACCGCCCCGCTCGCTGGCGGCATTAGCGATACGCTCCCCGTTCAGGAGGTCCTGAAACAGCACGCGCTGCGCCTCATCCGAGGAGAGCAGGGAAATGGCATCGGTAAAACCGTAATGGGGCTGAAGCAGTTGGGCGATGCCGGCGTCCGCCTGCGCCAGAATGCGGCTGACGGCGATCGCCTGCGCCTGACTGCCGCCGAACCCTCCGGCGGCGCGGGGCAGCCGCAGTGCCAGCAGGCCAGACTGCCGCAGTTTTTCCCGCGCCTGCTGATAGTCACTGCGGAGATCGGATGTCACCGCCAGCGCATCCAGCTCCTCTCTCAGCGCGTGAGCAGCAGCGAAAACATCAAAAAAAGACGAACTGCCGTCAGCCGCAGGCGACGACAAAGCGGATTGATTACGCATAATACCCCTGGCAATAACGGAAACGAGATGTTCCAGAAAAGCTCCGCAAATAAGCGGAGAAACAACTTTGTGAATGCTAATTTTTAAAAACACTATAACCGACGGTTAACAAAATCAATCCCGACCTTTATGCGTATTACGGCTATTTAAAGTCAAAAAAAATCAAAACAGCTGGCGAAACGCAGTTGCGCAGCTAATACCAGCGCCCGCAATGCATGACTAATTAATTCAGTAGAACTGACTCCTTTATTATTTAATAATGCCGCGATTAAGCTATTTATTATAAAACTGCTGCCGGCGGTTTCAGCCCGAGCGGGAGCCGTCCGCGCCCAGTTTGACCATGCCCGCCAGAGGGTATTCTGAAACTCAACACTGACCACGAATCATATTTATAAGGTGCGTGTCTTCTGCCGCCGAGGGCGAAAACAGCGGTTAATTTTTTGGTTCAAGCCGTGAATTTAGCTACGCTGAATCATTCTTACCAATCTTATTTAGCCACATTTTTTAATTAAACATGAATAAGGTTGCTGACAGGCCGCTCAAATCAGTTTTATTTACCCCGCGCCGATTGGGGGGGGCATTCTGGCGGTTGATTATCCCTTTTTTCAGGTTCACCCTCGTGGACTTCCCCCTCCTCCCGAAGCCGTATCCTAATGCCAAAAAACAGGCCGAGATTCAAGAGCTGAAAGCAAAACGCGGCAATACACGAGCTTTCTGGATTGCTGCCAGGGCGTGGTTTACCCCCAGCCGGGGATAATTATCCCGCCTCGGGAAAATGCGCTTTATAGAGGGAACTCAGCCAGTCGATAAATACCCTGACCCGCGGCGAGAGCTGCCGGTGCTGCGGATACAGCGCTGAAAGCGACATTCCCGGACTTTGCCATCCGCCAAGCACCTCCACCAGCCGCCCGTCTTCCAGAGCATCCGCGACGTGATAGCGGGGAAGCTGTACCAGCCCCGCGCCGCGCAGCGCGCAAATGACGTAGTTCTCCGCATCGTTTACCGTCATCCAGCCTTTGAGCTGATAGCTCTGTATTTTGCCATTAACGATAAGCTCAAGCGGATAGTTCGTTCCCCGGCTGGTAGAGAAAAAATTCACGCACTGGTGGGACAGCAAATCGTTGGGTGAGCGCGGCGTGCCGTGCCGGAGCAGATACTCCGGGTTGGCGCAGATAACCTGCGGCATGGTGACCAAATAGCGCGCAATCAGCGATGAATCATGCAGTTTCCCCGCACGAACGGCGCAATCAATTCCCTCACGCACCAGATCGACCAGCCGATCGCCGCTGCTGATAACCAGCTCGATATCCGGATAGCGGGCGTGGAACTCATCAATACGCGGCAGAACAATCCGCGTTGCGTGAGCGCCGTGCAGGTCAATGCGCAAAATACCGCGCGGCCGCGCAACGGAGTGGCGTAGAGAAGACTCGGCGTCGTCGAGTTCAGAAAGAATATGCACGCAGCGTTCGTAGAAAGCCTTACCGTCCAGCGACGTTCGCACGTGGCGGGTTGTCCGCTCCAGCAGCCGGCACTCCAGCTTTTTTTCCAACGCTTTTATCGCATTGCTGGCGGTGGCTCTGGGGATCCCCAGCCTGTCCGCCGCCAGGCTGAAGCTTTCCAGCTCGACGATGCGGGTGAAGAGCAGCAAAGTGTCGAACTTATCCATTTGAAACCTCTCACGCGACCTATTATTAATTTTAATGGAATTATCATATCAAAATACCCCCATTTATCTCTCATAAGAAAACATTAATATCTCTATCAACCCGTGCCAGCACGGATAAACAATCAACCTCCGGAGAACACCATGAGCAAAACCAATAAAACAGCCCTTGTTACCGGCGCATCCCGCGGTATCGGTCGCGCCATCGCCGAGCGCCTGGCGCAGGAGGGTTTTACCGTCATCATTAACTACGCCGGGAACGCGAGCGCCGCTGACGAGGCCGTGCAGAGCATTATTGCCAACGGGGGAAGCGCCGTTGCCATACAAGCCGATGTCGCCAGCGAAGATGACGTCAGCCGCCTGTTCAGCGCAGCGAAGACCGTGACCGGTCAGCTGGACGTGGTGGTGCACAGCGCCGGGATCATGCCGATGGCAAAAATCACCCCGGATGGCCTGGCTGATTTTGACAAGGTCATTCACACCAACCTGCGCGGCGCCTTCCTCGTGCTGGCAAACGCGGCGCAAGCGGTGAGTGACGGGGGACGCATTATTGCGCTCTCTACCAGCGTGATCGCCAAATCCTTCCCGGCCTACGGTCCGTACATCGCCTCCAAGGCGGGCGTGGAGGGCCTGGTGCACGTGCTGGCGAATGAACTGCGCGGCCGCAACATCACCGTTAACGCGGTGGCTCCGGGGCCGACCGGTACCGATCTGTTTTTCAATGGCAAAAGCGAGGAGCAAATCAGCGCCATCGCCAAACTGGCGCCGCTGGAGCGTATCGGCACGCCGGAAGAGATCGCCGGCGCGGTTGCCGCGCTGGCCGGCCCGGACGGCAGCTGGATCAACTCTCAGGTGATCCGCGTTAACGGCGGCTTCGCTTAATTTCGGCATTTGCTTTTAACATTGCCCGGGCGGCATCGCCGCCCGCTATTCTGGAGCACATCATGCAACAGGTCATTCTGATTACCGGCGCTTCCAGCGGCTTCGGGGCGCTTGCTGCCCGCGCTTTCGCCAGTTCCGGACACATTGTCTATGCCAGCATGCGCGACACCGCCGGACGTAACGCTCGCCAGGTGCAGAGCGCGCAGGATTACGCCAGGCAGAACGGCGTCGATTTACGCACCATCGAGCTGGACGTCCAGTCCCAGGCGTCCGCCGACGCGGCTATTGCGCAAATTATCGCCCGCCAGGGCCGTCTGGACGTAGTGGTGCATAACGCGGGGCATATGGCGTACGGGCCGACGGAAGCGTTTCTGCCGGAACAGTTCGCGCAGCTTTACGACATCAACGTACTGGGCACGCAGCGGGTCAACCGGGCCGCCCTGCCGCAGCTGCGCCAACAGGGCCAGGGTCTGCTGCTGTGGGTCGGCAGCAGCAGCACCCGCGGCGGCACGCCGCCGTATCTGGCCCCCTACTTTGCGGCAAAAGCGGCGATGGACGCGGTCGCGGTCAGCTACGCTGCGGAGCTGGCGCGCTGGGGAATCGAATCCTCTATTATTGTGCCCGGCGCGTTTACCACAGGCACCAACCACTTCCTGCATTCCGGCAAACCAGCCGACGCCGGGCGCGAGCGTGAATATACCGACGCCGGGCCAACCGCCGGTTTGGGTGAGGAAGCGCTGAAAGGGCTGGCCGCCTGCGAGCCGGAGGATGCAAACGTCGCCGACGTGGCCGCCGCCATGGTCGATATCGTCAATATGCCCTTCGGGAAACGCCCGTTCCGGCTGCATGTCGATCCGTCGGACGATGGCGCCGTCGTTGTCAATGCGGTCGCCGATCGCATCCGCAAAGAGTTTTTACAGCGCATCGGATTAGGGGATTTATTAGCTCCCCATCGCCGGGCGTAATATCCGCCGCCGGCCGGAAATTACGGTCGGCAGCTGAGGAAAAATTGCCTATGCGCACCCTGTTATTTCTGCTCAGCGGCCTGCTGCTGGCGGGCCTGTTCCGCCTGCTGACGCGGCTGTTCATGCCGGCTCATCCACCGGCCTCTGGCCTGCTTCCGCTGCTGTTTGCCCTACTGTGGTTCGGCCTGGCGTCAGCCAATATGGCGCTCGGTATCATCCGGGCGGGCTATAGCTTTGCTGAAGAACTGCCGATTTTCCTGCTGATCTTTGCGCCTCCGGTCGCACTCATCTTCTGGCCTGCCGGTAAATAACCCACGAGCGCCCACATTCAAACCGCCTCTCATTCTGCTTAACGCCTCTTCCACGGCTCGACGGCGTGCCCGCGGGAGATTAAAAATTAATTACCCGAGCCGCCGGGTCACTCCGACGGTTCGGGTATTTTATCGATACGCTACGTTGGAAGGGGAGGCCCCGGATGGCCTGCCCCCGTAAGCTCCACGGTTCGCTTGCCTGATCCCGCTCGCCGCCCGTCAGGCCGTACGCCATCTGCGGGTTAACGGTTTTTCGATTTCCACAATCAGGAACATCACAAATCCGATGATGAAGGTGATCACCCAGTAGCGGAACGGCAGCGCCGCGGTGCCAAACAGCATCTGCATAAACGGCGCGTAGATTATCAGCAGCTGCAGCACCAGCAGGACGCCGCTGACGACCCAGATGCCTCTGTTGGCCAGTAATCCTTTGCTCAGAGAAAAGCCGTCGGCTACGCGACAGTTGAGCATATAAAACCACTGGGCGGTCACCAGCGTTTGCAGCAGGACGGTACGAATAAACTCCGGAGAGTAGCCGCGCGGCTGGAGCCAGGCTTCCAGCACGAAGGCGCTCACGGCAATCATCGAGCCAACAAAAATCACCCGCCAGATAGCGAATCCGTCCATAACGTGCAGCTTAGGATCGCGCGGCGGGCGCTTCATAATGTTCTTCTCGCCGGCCTCAAACGCCAGGCCAAACGACAGCGTGGCCGAGGTCGCCATGTTCATCCACAGGATCAGCACCGGGGTCAGCGGAATTAAATTCCCCGCCAGCAGGGCAATAATAATTAACAGCCCCTGCGCCAGGTTAGTCGGCATAATAAAGAGGATGGTTTTCTTCAGGTTATCGTACACCCGCCGCCCTTCCCTGACCGCGCTGGCGATGGTGGCGAAGTTGTCATCGGTAAGCACCATATCGGCCGCCTCTTTGGTCACTTCGGTTCCCTTGATGCCCATCGCGATCCCAACGTCAGCCTGCTTCAGCGCCGGGGCATCGTTCACCCCGTCGCCGGTCATCCCGACCACCTCTTTTTTACTCTGCAGCGCCTGCACCAGGCGGAATTTATCCTCCGGGCTGGTACGGGCGAAAATATCAAACTTCTGCGCGGCTTCGCTGAGCTGCTGGTCGTCCATCACCTCCAGCTCGCGCCCGGTAATGGCGGTGCCGGCGTTGCCGATGCCCAGCATTTGCCCGATGCTCATCGCCGTTTGCGGGTGATCGCCGGTGATCATCTTCACGCGAATCCCCGCCTGCAGGCAGTCGCCGATCGCCGTAATGGCTTCCGGACGCGGCGGGTCCATCATCCCGGCGATGCCGAGGAGGATAACCCCCTGCTGCAAATCCTGGTGGGTCAGCTCGGTCTGCCCGCTGGCCGCAGGTTTCCACGCCGCCGCCACCATGCGCAGACCTTCCCGCGCGTACTCTTCAATTTTTGCCTCCCAGTACGGCTGATCGAGCGGCTGCAGGCCGCCGTCGGTCTGCTGCTGCTGGCAGAGTCGGAACAGCACGTCAGGGGCGCCGGTAATTAAGATCGCCTCCTCATCACCGATCCGGTAGAGCGTCGACATATATTTATACTGCGAATCGAAAGGAATTTTGCTGCGCAGCTCGGTTGCCACCGCCGGCAGCGCCACCTTCGCCGCCAGCACCTTCAGCGCCCCTTCCGTCGGGCCGCCGGTAATTTTCCATAATCCGCTTTCATCCTTGATGAGCTGGCTGTCGTTACATAAATCAATGGTCCGCAGATAGCGCTCAAGCAGCGTACCCGGCGCCACCACCAGCGGCCCGGAATCATCTATCGGATGAATATTACCGATCGGCTCATAGCTATCCCCTTCGACCCGATAGACGGCATCTGCGGTAATGACGGCTTTGACCGTCATCTCGTTCATGGTCAGCGTCCCGGTTTTATCCGAGCAAATCACCGTCATCGCCCCGAGGGTCTCAACGGTCGGCAGCTTGCGGATAATCGCCTTCTGCCGCGCCATAGTCTGCACGCCCAAAGAGAGAATGATCGAGATGATCGCCGGCAGCCCTTCCGGCACCGACGCCACCGCAAGGCTAATCAGCGAGAGCATCAGCTCCGAAACCGGCATATCGCGGAACAGCAGGCTGAAGACAAACAGCGCGGCCATCATCGCCAAGATAATAATAAAGATGGCTTTACCGAGCTTATCCATCTGCACCAGCAGCGGCGTGCGGTGTTTTTCAATATCCGCCATCATCTGGTTGATATGGCCCAGCTCGGTATCACCGCCGGTCGCCACCACCAGGCCTTTACCGCCGCCGGAGCTGACCGTGGTCCCCGAAAACAGCAGGTTTGTGCGATCGCCGAGGGGAAGTTCGCCGCTCAGCGCCTCGGTGCTTTTCTCAACCACCGTCGACTCGCCGGTGAGTATCGCCTCTTCCACGCGCAGGTTGTGGGCTTCAATAACCCGCAGATCGGCAGGAATGCGGTCGCCCGCGCGGATCACCACGATATCGCCGGGCACCAGCGCGGTGGTCGGAATCGTTTCATGGTTCCCCTGGCGGATCACCACCGCTTCGCTGGAAAGCATATTGCGAATGCTCTGCAGCGATTTTTCCGCATTACTTTCCTGAATATGCCCGATCAGAGCATTGATCACCGCGACGCCGAGGATCACCAGGGTATCGACCCAGTGGCCCATGACCGCAGTCAGCAGCGCCGCTGCCAGCAGGACGTAAATCAGAACATCGTTGAAATGGGCCAGGAAGCGCAGCCACGCGGGTTTACCCGCCTTTTGCGGTAACGCATTCTCGCCGTATTGCTGGAGTCGCGATGCCGCTTCTGCGCTGCTAATACCTTCGGGGGAGCTGTTGGTGCTGGACAGGGTTTCATCGACGGAGAGCTTGTAGAACGGGCCGCCCGGTTTGTCTGTACTCATAGTTATCTCCTCACTCCTGTAACGGAAATCAGAACAGCATCAGGCCGCCCTTAACGCACAACAAATACCGGAACGTGAGCATAACGAACGATACTGGCCGCCTCGGAACCCAGCAAATGCGTCTGAATATTGGGGTTGCGTGAGCCAATAATCACCACATCCGCCTGCAGCTCGTCGGCCAGCTTCGTCACTTCATCACGAATATTGCCGCTGCGGACGTGAATATGAATATCACCTTCCGGCAGGCTCGCCTTTTTGGCTAACTCAGTCAGCTTTTCCTGAGAATTTTTAACAAGATAGTCTTCCATTTTTCGCGCATCGGAAATAAATCCACGCGTCAGCGCCGGGGAAAATAGAGGATTTACGTGCAGCAGGTGAATTATCCCGGAAGAGCTCTGCGCGAGAAACTGAGCGTGGGATAGCGCCTTGTCGGCAAGGCCAATTTCAAAGACATCAACCGGGACCAGAATATTTTTATACATACAGACAATCCTTTTATTACCAATAGAATAGATGGCGAATAACTCCCAACGAGACGCGTTGAGGAAAAAATCTCAGGAACAAAGCTGGCACAGAAGTCGGTATGATTAAACGTAGCACACGACGGTTAACATGATTAAGCCGCCAATTAATATATTGAAAAATATCACGGAGATAGCCCGCCTCAGACAATTCGGCTGAAAACGCCGCTAAACCGTCGACATAAGGGCAATTTTTACTCTTTTTAACATTTCCGCTTTTCTACGACTATGCTCATTATCAGGAGCCGCAGCGCTTCTGAAAACCACTCAGTAATTAGGTAGATAAGAATCTACTTACAATATAACCAGTACCAAAGGAGGAACGATGTTTGGCTATAGTCTGTTTCGCCTGAGCCTGTTTATCGCCCTGGCAATAATTGCCTGTACGGCTACAGGATTATTCACCTACGTCGTCGTCTCTGCCCTGGCTGAATAAGTCCGACGCTTGTAACTAATATGTAAAATAAATCTCTTAGCTCTGCGGGGAATACAGTGAACCGTTATTTTTCTCTCATTCCTGTTGTTATTTTAATAACAACAGCTTGCGACCAGAAAGCGCCGCAGGTTACGCCGCTGCCGCGGATGGTGAAAGCCGCTGAGGTGACCGCGGTAGGTGATTCACAGCAGCGCGTTTTCCCCGCACGCATCGAATCCGGGGACTCCACGGAGCTCTCTTTTAAACGAGGCGGCCAGGTTGAATCGCTCGAGGTTCGGCAAGGCGCGAACGTTGCGCAAGGGGAGGTCCTCGCCCGCCTCAACGCGCGCGAAGCCCAGCAGCGCGTCAATGAACGACAAACCGCCGCCACGCTCGCCCAGCGGCAGTTCGATCGCTTTCAGACCCTCGCCGGCCGCCAGGCTATTTCGAAAGCGGAAATGGACGTTCAGCGCGCCAGCCGCGACTCGGCAAACGCCGCGCTGAAAATCGCCCGCGAAGAGCTCGACCAGATGACGCTAAACGCGCCCTTTAGCGGGGTGGCGGCCAGCGTCCCGGTCCGCAATCATCAGGTGGTGGCCGCCGGGCAGACCGTGGTTACCCTGACGCGTACCGATCTGCTCGACGTGGTCTTTAGCATCCCTGAAAACCTCTTTACCGCCTTTGATATCCGCAACGCCCGGTATCGGCCGATCGTCAGAATCAACTCCCTGCCGGACCGCCAGTTCACCGCGCAGTACAAAGAGCATTCCGGCAGCAGCGACAATAGCACCCTCACCTGGCAGGTGATTTTGACCATGCCGCGCCCGGACGATTTCCCGACGGTCGGCGGCGTCAGCGGCACCGTGACGGTGAATCTGGCAAACCTCCCCGCCAACGCGGGCCGCGAGGCGCTGGTGGTGCCGGTTGAGGCGGTGTTCAATCCTGATAATCATCAGCGCAACGAGCCGCACGTGTGGGTGATTAAAGGCGATGGCGAGCAGCTGCATCTTGAGGATCGCAAAGTGAGCGTCGGGCAGGTGACAACCCAGGGGGTGGTCATTACCGATGGGCTCAGCGCCGGCGAGCGCGTAGTGGCGGCCGGCGTAAGCGAACTGCATGCCCAGCAGCCGGTTCGAATCTGGACGCGTGAACGAGGCCTTTAATGGATATCTCCCGCCAGTTTATTAATAATCCCGTTCGCGTCTGGCTCACCATTCTGCTGCTGGGCGTTGGCGGTATTTTCGCCCTGCTCAATATCGGCCGTCTGGAAGATCCGGCGTTTACTATCAAGACCGCCGTGGTCATTACCCACTATCCGGGCGCATCGGCTCAGCAGGTCGAGGAGGAGGTCACCCTTCCGCTGGAAAATGCCCTGCAACAGCTGCCCTACCTGGATAACGTCAGCTCTATCTCCTCCAACGGGCTGTCGCAGATTACCGTTAACATCGCCTCGCACTATCACTCCAGCGAGCTGCCGCAGATTTGGGACGAGCTGCGGCGCAGAGTGGGAGACGCGGCCCGACTCTTCCCGCCCGGCGTGGTTTCCCCCTTCGTGAACGACGATTTCGGCGACGTGTTTGGCTTCTTCTTTGCCATTTCCGGCGACAGTTTTACCAATCCGGAGCTGGTCCGCTATGCCGAGCAGCTGCGCCGGGAGCTGGTGCTGGTGCCCGGCGTCGGCAAGGTCGCCATCGGCGGGGCGATCCCGCAGCAAATTAACATTGATATCTCGCTGCCTAAAATGGCGGCCCGCGTGTGGGGAGGTGATCATTTATGCACGGTAGGATCATCAGGGAAAAATCGGCCGGACGCCTTGAAATACGCGGGTTCGGCGGGCACGGTCTGATTTTGCACGGCCCGCCGAAAAATGAGAGATCATGAAGAAAAATGCGTTAAATTTTGCACTGCTTTGGATTGTTTTTAATGAGTTCTTAGCAGCTTTTTAAAAGCCTTTAAATCACCCTTCCAAACCAAACCACTTTGCCAACCACATCAAAATCATCAGGTACATTATTCAAATCGATAGTAAACGGCCTGTATGCTTGGTTGGTGCTTGTGATATGGAGTTGGGAACCAGGGAGGCGCTGTACACGCTTCACAATGAGCTGACCATCAATACGTAGCACGTAGATTCCCTCTCTAGGCTCACGATCCCCATGATTGACTAAGATGATATCTTTGTCATTCAAAACACCCTCCATTGAATCACCATACACGCTGATAACCGATAGCTTTGCAGGGTCAGCTTTCAGGTGATTCACAACCCAATATCTACGGAAAGATACTGTAAACATCGGGCTTTCCTCTTCATTCCAGGCCCCATATCCTGCCGCAGCAGAAATGTTGTAACGTGGAATGAAAACAAAATCACTTAAATTTACCTCGTTACCGTGTGTATCTGTGGTAACAACAGACTTCCCCAAAGGGGCTGGCATGGAACCTTGTACTGCTGGAGACCGTTCTTCACCTGTAGCCAACCATTCGATGCTGACTCCAGTCGCTTTAGAGAGTGCTACAAGGTTATCAAGCGTTGGCTGCGTTACCCCCGCAAAGTATTTATGCATGGCACCATACGAAATCCCACATTCAGCAGCAAACTTCCGAATACTTTTATCACCTATCGCTTTCCGCAACCGATCCTTAAAGGTGGTTCCTTTTTGATTATCCTCAAAAGGAATTGCAGTACCTTTAGGGCCGTTTGGTTCCTTTCCTGCGTAACTCATTGATACCTCTTTTATTTAATTTCAATCAAAAAAAGAACCCACACCAAACACAAAAGGAACCAAAAAACCTTGATATTTTCCTTTTAGTGATCAATACTTTTATTACAGTGTGTAATACATGGGTGTTATTACTATGCATAATCAGATAGATTCTCAAAAAACCTCTAAAAATGGAATCACTTCTTGTGATTGGCATCGGGCTGACATCATCGCTGAGCTACGCAAGAAAGGGACTTCCCTCGCCAGTTTATCGCGTAGCTCCGGCCTTAACTCTCGTACGTTAAATAATGCATTGGATCGCCGCTATCCAAAAGCAGAACGCATTATTGCTGATGAGCTCGGCGTACATCCATCCGAAATCTGGCCATCTAGATACAGCGAGGTGGTGTGATGTGGTCGACCGTTTCTGAGTTAACAGGGTGCAACGGTATGCCTGGTACTGAGCGTGGGTGCAGGAAGTATCTTGATAACCTGGCCGCAAAGAATCCGTCTGTTCGGAGGAAAAAAGCTGGCACTAAGGCTTTCGAATATCAGATTGATTTTCTTCCGCTAGCGACCCAGGAAGATATAAAGAACCGGTTCTACCGTTCAATCTTGGAAAACCGCTCGCAGGAAGTCGCTGCACGGGAGATAGCCAAGCGCAAAGCGGCGGCGCAAGAGAAAGGCTCCAAGCTGGAGTTGATGCGCCAGTGCCCGGCTCTGCTTGAGCGTGAAGTCAAGCAATTGACCGCACGGCAAAAGCAAATTGCTGATGCCCGCGCCGCGTTGGCCATGGAGGTGGAGAAGCTGCGTGATAGTGGTCTTTCGCGCACCGCTGCCGTCGCTTACGTCGCGAACAACTCACGCAATGGGACGTTGCCGGCACACCTGCAGGAAGCCGCAAAACACGCAAACGCCCGTCCAGGCTCAACCCGCACAGGGGTTGGCACACGCAGCCTGCAGGAATGGCTGACCATTTTTGAGACCACCAAGCCCGGTGTTGAGCGTATGGCCATGCTGGCACCTGGCCACCTTAAGGCCAAAAAGCCGGAGCAGATTAAATGGTTGCCGATGTTTCTGGCTCACTGGCGCAGCCTGAATGGGCCATCGTTGCGGGAAGCCTACGCGAGTTTCTGCCATGAATGGCAACTGACATACAGCGATCAGCCTGCTATCGCTGCCGCTTGCCCGTCTTACGATGCCGTTCGGCGGGCTATGGTGAAATTGCCGCGCCGGGAGCGCGCTAACGGGCGCGTCAGTGGCTCCGCCAAGCTGGCCTATGAAACTTACGTCACGCGCGACTGGTCGCAAATGCCGGTAAATGGCGTATGGATCGCCGATGGTAAGTCTTTGGATATGAAAGTCGCCCACCCGGTACACGGGCGCCCGTTCACGCCGGAGCTGACACTGGTACTGGATGGCCGTACACGCTTCTGCGTGGGCTGGAGCCTGGGGCTGTCAGAAAACGTGGTAGCGGTAGCTGATGCGTATCGCTATGCCATGAAGCGCTATGGCAAGCCGCTGCTGACGTACTCCGATAACGGGGGCGGTGAAACCAACAAAACGCTGGATGCCGATATAACCGGTATTTTCCCCCGCATGGGGATCGAACATACCACCAGTATTCCAGGGCGCCCTCAATCGCGCGGGATTATCGAACGGCTGAACGGCGTTATTCCCCGCCGTATCGCAATGAATTTTGAGACGTTTAACGGGCCGTCAGCTGATAGAGAGCATGTGCGCATGACCGGGCGCCGTATCCAGTCAGCAGTCAAGGCGCTGGAAAACGGGCGTGAACTGAACCCCGTTCAACGTAATGCCCTGGCGCAGCTGCCGTCTTGGCAACAGCTCATCGATATTGTCGAGGATGAAGTAGAAAAATATAACGCGACCCATCAACACCGTGAATTGCCTAAGCGCAATGGGCGCCATATGACCCCAGCCGAATACCGCCGCGCGGTGTTAGAGACTGAGGGGGATGAAATTGAATACCTAACGGATGTTGAGCTGCATGAAATGTTCATGCCGGAAGAAATACGCTCCGCCAGCCGTGGGTATGTCAGCCTGCTGAATAATGATTATTTCTCGCAAGACCTGATAAATGTGGACGGGGAAAAGGTGCGTGTGGCGTTCGATATTCACGACGCATCACAGGTCATTATTCGCCGGATGAATGGCTCCTATGTCTGCACCGCGATATTTGGCGGCAATAAACGCGCCGCTATGCCGGTTAGCAAAATGGAGACCCTGCAGGAGAAACGCCGTCAGCGCCGCCTGCAGCGTATCGACGAGCAGCGTGATGAAATCGAGGCCGAAGCCAGGGGAACCCTGCCCGGCGAGTCACGCCCTGATTTTGGCAGCATGTTTATTGATGCCGAACCAGTAGAAAGCAAACCGATATTTCTGCTGGAGACTGACCGAGAAGAATATTTTAAGAAAACGAATTCCCGTTAACTGGAGAATGAAGAATGTCTGATATTACTGTGCAACTTGAAGAGTTAATGAACCGCAAGGGCTATACACAAAGCCACGTTGCCCGCGCCATCGGTAAAAGCCCTGCGGCCATTAGCACTTTCCTGAGCGGTAAATATAACGGCGATATAAAAACGCTGCAATCATTGCTGCAGGGCTTTATTCAGCGTGAATCTGATAAAGACCGTCTGCATCATTTGAAAATTGATTTTGTGCCGACAGTCACCGCGAAAAGTGGGCTTGAGGTCATTCGCATGGCGCATCTTGAAAATGACATCAACGTTATTTATGGCGCCGCTGGCCTGGGCAAAACGATGATGCTCAAGGAATATGCCAACCGCTATCGCGATGCCATCTTGATCGAGGCAGACCCCGGCTATACCGCCCTGGTGTTGCTGCAGGAACTGTGCGAGAGCCTGGGACTCAGCAAGCGCGGCACTATCCATGAGCTTAGCGAGAGCTGCATTACGGCACTGAGTGGCACTGGGCGCGCAGTTCTGATTGATGAGGCTGAAAACCTGCCATACCGCGCGCTGGAGGTCATTCGCCGCATCCACGATAAGGCCGGCGTGGGTATCGTTCTGGCGGGTATGCCGCGTTTGATTCTGAACCTCAAAGGCAAGCGCGGGGAGTTCGCCCAGCTATATAGCCGTGTAGGCTTTGCGCTCGATCTGCAGGACAAGCTGCCCCAGGCAGACCTGCAGGCGATCCTCACCAGTATGGTGGAGGAAGCCAGCAATGACCGGGTATTTTCGGCCTTTTACAAGGCATCCAAAGGTAATGCGCGGCGCATGTTCAAACTGGCGCGCGGCACCATCCGGGCCAGCGAAATTAACGCTACGCCGATTGATGAGGCGATGGTCGATAAAGTTGCCGGCATGTTGATTAGCTAACGTGGAGCAAGCAATGAAAAACTTACCCATTAATAACCCGCAGTTGATGGCGCCAATTAACTGCCTGATGCGTGCCGGTCTGACCGTAGTCGATTTTCATGATTTACGCCGCCCCGTGATTGAAGTTGAACGGCCGCTGAAATCATGGGAACACGGTGCAGTAGAAATTACAGAGAATAAAGACGGCGTGAAAAACACGGTGAAAATGACCATTTTCCGTGGCGCTCACATTATCTGGCGTGAAATGACTTCACATAAATAAGGCGGCTCTATGTCATTTAAATTTGTTTTAACGATAAAAGAAGATGAAAGCGGTATCGGCTGCGATATTCAAGGCGAAGGATTTTGCACAAAAAAAGAAGCGGATATGGGTAATGGTATTCATAACGCCATCGTGGAATATATCAAATCACAATCTGCTAACCCATCAGAAGTGAAGGTTTTTACAAACGAACAGCGAGGTAATAAGAATGTCCACTGAAAAAAATATCATCCCTGACGGCTATATGGCTGACCGCAAGGGCCGTCTGGTGCCAATTGAGCAGGTTTCCCCTTTTGATCAGGAAATGGATGCCTTTGTCCGTGCCCAGGTCAAAGAGGCAGAATTAGAAAGCGCGCGTATCAAAGCGTTTAAGAATCAGAGCTTTGATGATTGCTATGCATGGTTGGATCTGGTGGCGGAGAAGTACGACCGCCAGCGCGGTGGCCTCAAGGGCAACGTGACGTTCTCTACCTTTGACGGTAGCCAGCAAATCCGCATCGCGGTGCAGGACTCGCTGACGTTCGGGCCGGAGCTGCAGGTGGCCAAGGACATTATCGACGAGTGCCTGAGCGAATGGTCAGAGGGGGCTAACAAAAACCTAAAAGCCATTGTGAATGATGCGTTTGCTGTTGACCAGGAAGGCAAGTTGAATACCGGCCGTATCCTGTCGCTGCGCCGTATCAAGATTGATGATCCGCGCTGGCTTCAGGCGATGGATTGCATTTCGGAGTCCCTGCAGGTCGCTGTTAGCAAGACCTATATTCGGTTTCTGAAAAAGGATGCCGAGGGGAAAATGACCAGTATCCCAATTGATATTGCGGCGGTGTGATATGGGTTCTAAAGCCAGGCTGTTTAATCAGCAGCATAAAATCGGCAGTACGTTTATCTATCAGCCGTACCGTGCATTACGTGGCGGACAACCGGTTAGAACGGTTGATATCGCCAGGGATTTGAAATCGGTCACGGTGGTAGAAATCAATGTTGCGCCGTATTTTGTTAACGTTGATTCATTAACACCCAGCAACTGATTTAAACCGAAATTAAACCGTAGTTAAAAATGGCGTAATCCTGCCAGGGGCGCGCTTACGCCTAAATCATGAGGTGATGTATGGATAATAAATATTGTCCTTTGTCTGAACGTAGTAATAAACCGCGTTTTAAATACACCGTTCTGATTTTCTGGTTGGTTGCTGTTTTGTTCTGCCTGGTCTTTTGGGGCGTGTCTGTTTATGTCGGCTATAGCCTGTACTCACTGCTGGGGGAGATTAAATAAATGGGTAAATTATCTAAAACAGAAATGATTCGGCAGATGCTCATTCAAAATGGGCCATCTACCGCACATGAGGTTACTGATGTCATCGGCGGCGATGTTAAGACTGTCAGCGCGTTGTTGAGCTACGGTATCAAGAGCGGATGGATTGAAACGTCATGGCGTGGGAATAAACGCACGTACCGTTATATCGGCAAAGATTCAGCCATTATTGCGTCTATTGCCAATATTGATATTTATGAATTGGGTATCAATCCCACTGATGATTTTAAATCGCTCAGTGAGCGTGCATGCCAATTAGAACGAAGTAATGAATTAGTTAATGCTAGCCAGGTTTGGCTTGTTGCTGCCGAACTCGCCCAAAACCCAATTAATAGTGACTGGTGCCGTGCTCGTGCTGCTTTTTGCTCTATCAGCAGGAAAGTACCGGAGGTGGCGGAATGAAACGCTATACACCGGATTGCTCAATTCATATGTCGCATGAAATTGCGTTTATGCGAGAAATCCCGCTGGGCTCATATGTGGAATATCAAGACCTGCTGGCCGTTGAAACACAGCGGGATAATTTGGCTCGCCGTGTCACCGAACTGGAAAAAGAGAATGACCGGCTGCGTCGGGAGATTGGCCATGGCTAATTTTCTTTCTGTCATCGGCTGCGAGCATCAGCAGAACGGCGAAACGCGAGTTTACCACCTGAATAACAAAGCGACGGTGGTCGAGCATCCGCAACTGCCCGTTAAATCTCGTTTTCAATTTTATGACCCACGCGGCAACAAAATTCACACCAATGCTGCCCGCGTGGAAATGAAACAGGCTATTGAACGCCATAAAAAACTGTGGAGGTTCCAATGAAATTTATCGCGTATGCCTGGGCCAGCGGCCTAATTCAATTCGGTACGAAAGTACCTAACGGTGCATTACCGATTATCTCAGGGCAAGAGGATGACGTGAAAAACATCATCATGGTAATCGCCCGCCACTCTCGCACCAACGACGATTTATTGGTGCCGGGTGTCCCTGAAGCGCCTAACCAGCACGAGGGCATGAACGCCTTTATTAAATTCACCCGTTGGGCACAAAAAGACTATGCCGCGTTAATTAAAGATAAGGAGTTGCAGGATGAAAAATAATATTGAGTTCAACATCCGGCAGCGTTACGCACTTGCCGCCATGCAGGCGTTAGTCACCAGCGGTTTGAATACCGGTGCCTGGGAAGATTATACCGACCTGGCCAAATCGGCCTACAACATTGCGGATGCCATGATGGATGCCGAGCTGATGCATAACTGCGTCGAGGTCAACCTGCAGCAGCCGGCAAAGTATCATTACATCCGTACTCACAGTGGCCGCCATTTTTATTACCAGGATATTAGCCTGGACATGATCGACATCGACGATATCGCCCAGGCACTGTCCAACATCTGCCGGTTCTGTGGTCATCTGGATGATTTCTACAGTGTGGCGCAGCATTCGGTTCTCGTTAGCCAACTCGTCCCGCCAGAATTGGCGCTAGAGGCATTGCTGCACGATGCCCCAGAAGCCTACTGCCAGGATATACCGGCCCCACTCAAGGCGCTGCTGCCAGATTACCGTGATATGGAGGCGCGGGTAGATAGCGCCATCCGTGGATTATTTGGTCTTCCGATACAGCATAGCCTCGAAGTTAAGCACGCGGATCTGGTCTTGCTGGCGACAGAACGGCGCGATTTGGGGATTGATGATGGTGATAAGTGGGACATTTTGGCCGGTATCGCGCCGACTGATGAGTTTGTTATTAACCCGCTCAACCCACGCCAGGCGCAAAGGCTGTTCGTGTCCCGATTTAATGAGCTTTGGCGCCAGCGGGTAGAACAGAGCCGGCAAGCATTAGCGATTCAGGGGGATACAACACCATGAAAAACGTACTGAAAAAGATGAGCGCCAAAGACTTTAACCGGCGTTTCCCTGTGGGCTCACGCTTTCGCTATTACCCCGTTGTTGGCATCCCTGATAGCGAGGAAGTGGTGACCCGTTCGGA